>NZ_CAXBHH010000001.1:0-1100437 GCF_963975555.1 uncultured Parasphingorhabdus sp.
ACCAACGACACCAACGACACCAACGACACCAACGACACCAACGACACCAACGACACCAACGACAATGCTCGAACAAACGCTGCTGTCCAGTGGTTTGTCTGCAATAATTCAAAAGGTGCTGCTGGACGTGCGCAGGGAGACGAGCCTTTTTGGGAACATGGATAACGATGAAAAATTTGACGCGATCAAAAAACCAGATCGCAAAAATCATTAGACTCGCAATACTCCGGATCCCGGAAAAAGTTGAAAAGCAAGGTGCAGGCAGCACTTGGAATGGTTGCGCCTTCGCAAAGCTGAGAAAGATATCCCTGTTATAATATATATTCACCGTTCTGAGCGGCAAAAGTCTGTTTCAGGCTTGTTTTCGCGGTATTTCGGCCCATTGATATCTCGAACTTCTCAATCGGCAAATTGATAAGGGTGCAGCAGCTATTGATGGGAACGAAGTTCGAATATCATTCCTGACTAAGTCGTTCGACTGAATTTATGTCATTAATCGACGGCATATCTGACAATTTCTTGCGAAACCTAGACCTGATTAGCCATGGCTCGAGAATGCGGCCTACAAGATAGAGGGCCGCGAAGATCGCAGCTAAAATATAGGCAGTCTTCGGCGAGTATTTTTTATATTTGTCTTTTTCTTTGTCTTTCTTGTCCGGCCTTTCCGGTGCGGGTGCGCCCAAGGCTGCGTCAAACCAGTGCAACTTTATATCCTTGTCCTCTTCGTCAGTTTTTTCCGGTTTGTCGGCGTCTTTTCCGGACTTTTCTGCTGCTTCGGCTTTGGACTTTTCATACTCGCCAATGGCCACGTTAACCTGGCCCAAGGCCAGAAAGAGCAGCGGGGCGAGAAAGCAAGCCAGCAATGCCGGGCTGGTCACGTTATATGTGAGCACCGAACGCCCTTCCCGCTCGACGACCATCAGCGTTCCGCGGGTGAATGTGGCCAACTTGTCCTGGGCGGCGGGATTATGCTTGCTGAACGTCAGCGTATCACCTTCGATCTCGTAGGTTGTTCCATTCGTCTGGAACAGCGGGTCAAGCCTGTCGAATGCGTTTGCCGGAGACATTGGCGTTTCGAGGGGCAGCGAGCCCTTCGCGCGCCAAATCCAGTCAATGAAAGGCAATTTCACTTACAATTCCTCCAGCAAGTTCCGGGAAACAAGAGAGCCTGTCGCTTTGCGCCGCGCAGTGGCAAATTTAACCCCTGCCGAGAGAAAGTTGTTTCAGGCAGGGACAAAACGGTCAACTATTCGGCCGGTATCGCGGTCGGTGGCTGCCGGCGATCCTTGATCCGGGACTTGATCGACTTATAGCCTTCGGTGAACGGGAAGGTCATGGTCTCGTTGATCGGCATGCGGCGTCCGCCTTCCATTCCCAGCAATTCTGCCTCACCGTCGACACAGGTACCGAAAAGGCGGTCGAATATAATCCAGCTGGCGCCGAAATTGCTGCGAGTGGCTTCATAATCCTGGGAGTGGTGCACGCTATGGTGCTCGGTGGTGTTGAACAGGAACCGCCACCAGCGCGGCGAATTGAAACGGACATTGATATGCTGGTAGATGCCGACCGTCAGTCCGATCGCGCCTGCCAGCAGAAAGGCCCGCGGGATGAAATCGAAGAAACCGCCGATGCCAAGCCCGATCAGGAAGAGCTCGATCGGATTGCCGACCGCGCCTTTGTTGATGTTCAATTGGGTGATGTAGTGATGCGGGGCATGGGTCAGCCAGAGCGGATACCAATTATGCATGCCGCGATGCATCCAATATTGACCGAATTCGAAAATCAGCGAGATCATCAGGGCCTGCACCAGCAGCGGCAAATCGGTAAACCATGAGAATTTATCCCAGTCAAATGAGCCCTGAATGGCTTCAATGATGACGCCGTCGCCGATGTAATTGTCGACCATGCGGAGCAATGTGTAACCGAGTCCGACATAGAACAGGTCGGTGGCCAATTCCTTCCAGGTGAGCCGCCAGCTATCATAACGCGGATTGACCCATTCGAGTCCCAGCAAGAATAGCTTGAAACTGATGCCGAGCCAGATGGCCGTCGATGCTACAGCAATGGAATTGGGTGCATAATACCAGAAGGCGAGAACGGCGAAGAGCACAGTGGGCTGGAAATATGTGAAAATGAATTGCTTGGCCGGTCCGCCTTCGACCCTGCCGATGTTTTCCCATCCGACAGTGACCGGCGCTTCAGCTCCAATGATCCTGTTTCCTACCCGAACTCCGTTCATACCACCTACCTCTTTAACCTGAGGGCCGAGGCCCAAGAATAGCTACTGCCCGAGCGCTAAACCGGCCCGGTATTGCAGTGTCTCTCCTGTGAACGATTCTTATTTTTTGGTATGACTGCTATGGTATTGATATTATCAAACACGTCAAGCGTAATATTTACATTGCTCGCGGTGATCCAATTTTCGACCGCTTAACGGGTAACTAGCGCGCTATTTCGCGGCGATAAAGGCGCGCCAGCCGCCTAGATCCGTAATATCCTGTGCGCCTGTCGTCGCGCGAGACTCGGCAACAAAGCCTTTGACGCTGCTGCCGTTGGCCAAGGTAACAGTCCCGATTGCAAGCGGGGCAGGAACTTCTGCCACAAAGCTGCCGAAGGCGGCGACGTCGAGTTCGTAGACTTCAACCTTGATAGCAGCCCCGTCTTCGCTGTGTACCAGTGCCGGCTTTGGCGGGACGCTGTCGGCGATCGCATAAAGGCGATAGGTGGGAGCGGTTTCGAAGGCTCCGACGAATACGGCTTTGCGAGAGGTCAGCTGCCAGTGCAGTGGCATGTCTTTCAAATGGGCGCCGACGACGGCAAGTTTCACGCTTTCCATTTTTCCCTCCAGATCGAGTGCGGGCGGAGCAGGTAAGTCTGCTACCGCCAGATAAGTTTCGGCTGCGCCGAGCAGGGCCTGGTCGCTGTCGGCAGGGCCGATCAAGGTGATACCGAAGCCGGTCCCGTTCGAACGGGTGCCGGCGGGCACCGCGACTGCTGCCATGTCGAGCAGGTTCACGAAATTGGTGTAGAAGCCGAGATTGCTGTTCAACGCGATCGGTGCCACCAACAGTTCCGCGACGCGATAGGTCGTGCCGGTGGTGGGAAAGGCGAGCATGTCGACCTCGTCCCATAGTCCGTCCGCCTGACGTTTGAGTTCGGCTAGCCGGTACATGCCGTTGAACACATCGACAGCGCTCTTGCTCAAACCGGCCTCTGTGATCTGACGTACCGTCTCGTGGATCGCATCGGGATTGCTGGCCAGCAGATCCTGGATGGCTGCCGTTCGTTCAGCGACCCATGGACCATTGTAAAGAAGACTCGCCGCTTCGTTGAGGGGCGATATGTCCAGCTCGATTATTTCCGCATTGGTTCCCAAACGGGCGATCGCCCGGTCGTAAAGATATTCGGACTGGCTATCGCCGAACCAGGCCCGTTGATCACGACGCGGCACACCGACGCGTTTCGGTCGCAATGCAACGTCGGCCAGCGGTTTTGAATAAGGATCAGCTGCATCAAAGCCAGCGAGCACATCATCGACCAGCCGTGCATCCGACAGATTGTCGGTAAACACCGTAATGCAGTCGATGGTGCGGCATGCCGGCACGAGGCCCTGTGTACTCCAGCGGCCCTTGGTTGGCTTGAGCCCGACAAGATGGTTGAAAGCCGCGGGCACCCGTCCGGAACCGGCGGTATCGGTGCCAAGCGCAAAACCGACGAGGCCTGCCGCGACCGCGACCGCCGACCCCGAACTCGAACCGCCGCTGACATAAGCGAGATTATAGGCGTTGCGGGGAATGCCATAAGGGCTGCGCGTGCCGACAAGACCGGTAGCGAATTGATCGAGATTGGTTTTGCCGACGCAAATGGCTCCCGCCTCGAGCAGCTTTTCGGCTACGGTTGCAGAATCCGCGGGAGAATAGGCGTATGCCGGACAACCTGCCGTGGTCTCAAACCCGGCGACATCGATATTGTCCTTTACCGCAAAGGGCACGCCGGCCAGCGGCAGCTGTTCCCCTGCCGCAATGCGGGCATCGACCTCGCGGGCCGCGGCAAGCATGTCGGCGGGCGCGGCGCGACTGATCCATATTTGCGGCTGAACCACGTCATACGCCTCGAGACGGGCGAGCGTTTCCTGCGCCACTGCCAGCGCGCTTGTTTTTCCACCATTTACGGCTGACGCGATCGCCGCAGGGCTTTGCCGGTCGAGCATGGTCATTAATGCCTCCTCAGCGCCAGCATTGGCGCGCCGGGTTCCAGCGACTGGCGCTCGCGGATATAGAGTGCTGCAATCGTGCCATTATCGGGGCTTTCGAGCGGACTTTCCATCTTCATCGCTTCGATCACGGCAATTACGTCCCCTGCCTTTACCTCATCCCCTTCTGCAACCAAGAGCTTCCACACGCTTCCGCCAAAGGGGGCCTCGATCAGGTCGGTGCCCTCGGGCACTTTTATCGCGGGAGCAATGGGAGCGCCGATTGCGGGGTCTTCTGCCAGTTGTGTGACACGGTCGAATTCTCCACTTTTTTGCCATTCGGCGCGTTCGGTCTCAAATGCGGACTGGCGCGTTGCTTCGAATGACTCGATGGATTCTGCATTCTCGGCCAGAAAGGCGCGATGGTCGGCGAGACGGAATTCCGATTCCTCGACCCGGATCGACCGGCGGCCATTGGGGAAATCTCTTCTCCATTCGACCAATTCTTCGGCGCTCACGCTGAAAAAACGGATTTGATCGAAGAAGCGCAGCAGCCAGGGCTTGCCGTCGACAAAGGCATCGGTCTGCCGATAGGTATTCCAAACCTGAATGGTGCGGCCGAACAACTGATAGCCGCCTGGGCCTTCCATGCCGTAAATGCACATATAGGCGCCGCCTATTCCGACGACATTGGGCGGGGTCCATGTCCGGGCCGGATTATATTTGGTCGTTACCAGCCGGTGCCGGGGATCGACCGGTGTCGCCACGGGCGCACCGAGATAGACGTCGCCCAGCCCCATTACGAGATAGCTCGCGTCGAAAATAATATCCTCGACAGCATCCGCGTCGGGCTGGCCATTGATACGCCGGATGAACTCGATATTGTCCGGGCACCATGGTGCATCGTCGCGGACGGCGGCCATATATTTTTCGATCGTTTCCAGCGTCGCCGGGTCCCGCCAGCTGAGTGGCAGATGCACGATCCGGGAAGGAACCGTGAAGTCCTCGAGATCGCCCAGTTGATTATCGGCTTCCATGAGCGCAGCAAGCGCGCCACTCTGGTCAAGAATGTCATCATCGAAATGCAGCTGCAAGGAGCGGATGCCGGGCACGATATCGATCACGCCTGGCAAGGCTTTTTCCTCGAGGAGCGTCATCAGGGCATGAACGCGAATGCGCAGTTCGATGTCGAGGACTATCGGTCCATATTCAACCAATATATTGCGGTCGCCCTGCTGCCGGTACACCGTGCGGGGGCGCAGCCCCTGGGCTGGTGTGTCAGCGAGGATCGGGGAAAGATCGGCGATCTCGCGCTGCGGGCCTGTGCGGGATGGGTTCGCCGTCAGTTCTAGCGGAGCGCGGTCGGCAGCTTTGGCATCGTCAAGCGTGACCGGTACGAAACGCAGGCGGTCGCCCGGGGCCAGTTGCCCGATTTTCCACTGATCCGCAGCGATCACCACGAACGGACAGACGAATCCGCCGAGCGATGGTCCATCGGGGCCGAGGATGATCGGCATGTCGCCGGTAAAATCGACCGCACCGATAGCATAAGGATTGTCGTGGATGTTGGAGGGATGCAAGCCCGCCTCGCCGCCATCGGCCCTTGCCCATTGCGGCTTGGGTCCGACCAGACGAACGCCGGTGCGGTTGCTGTTATAATGCACACGCCAATCGGCATCGAGGGTCGCGCGGATGTCATCTCCGGTGAAAAAGTCCGGCGCGCCATGGGGACCGTATAGGACACGCAGCGTCCAGTGGTTGCCGAAATCCGATATTTCGGAAACCGGTGCGGGCGCGCTGACCTCCGCTTCCGCCAGATGCAGCGTGTCACCTGCCACCAGTTTTCGTGCGGCATGGCCTCCGAATTGACCCAGTTCGAACGTGCTGCGACTGCCAAGATAGGATGGAATGTCTAGCCCACCGGCGATCAAGATATAACCGCGCATGCCGCCGCCGCTGACGCGGCCAAGCGCGAGCGTCTGGCCTGCAGCGATGTCGAGCGGGACGCCCCGTTCCACTGGCTCATCGTCTAGCCGGGCACCGAAATCGGCTCCCGTGACGCAAATGCGTGCGGGTGCGTTGAAATACAGGGTTGGGCCGGTAAACGTAATCTCGAGCCCTGCCGTTCCTTCCGGATTGCCAAGCCGCTGGTTGCCGATACGAAAGGAATGGTCGTCCATCGGGCCGGAGGGCGGGACGCCGACCGACCAGAGACCAACGCGGCCCGGCCAGTCCTGAACCGTGGTTGCTGTGCCGCCGGAAACCACGCGGATGCTGTGCGGATTATAGACAATCGTATCCAGCAATCTGGTCGCGACCTGTCCGGAAATGAATCGATCATCGCGGACGACAGCGCGCAGCCAGCGGAGATTGGACTCGAGCCCGTCCACGCGACTTTCGTCGAGCGCGACCTGCATCGCCGCAATGGCTGCTTCTCTTGTATCGGCGTGAACGATGAGCTTGGCGATCATCGGATCATACCAGGCGCTGATCGCGCTGCCGGCCGTGCACCATGTTTCGGCACGAATAGATTCAGGAAAATTGATGGCAGTGATGATGCCGCTGGTCGGGCGATAATCCAGCGCAGGATCCTCGGCATATAGGCGGACTTGGACCGAATGGCCTTTTGACACCGGTGGCTCGCGATCGAGAAACGAAAAGTCTCCCGCTGCCCCGCGGATCATCCATTCAACAAGATCAATGCCCATCACCTCTTCGGTGACGCCATGTTCGACCTGCAGCCGGGTGTTCATTTCCAGAAAGAAAAATTCCTGACGCTCGGCGTCGAACAGGAACTCTACTGTACCAGCGGAAAGATATTCGGCCGCTGCACCCAGACGGACCGCTGCCTCGATGAGTTTGCGGCGCACATCGTCGTCGAGATCAGGCGCTGGCGATTCTTCGACGACCTTCTGGTTCCGTCTTTGTAGCGAACAATCCCGTTCGCCGAGCGGCATGACCCGGCCGATCCCGTCGCCGAATATCTGCACCTCGATATGGCGCGCACGGGCGATATAGCGTTCCAGGAATACACCGGCGTCGCCGAAATTCCCGGCACCGAGACGAGCAACGCTGTCCCAGTTCTTGCGTACAGCCGCCTCATCCTCGCAAATATGCATGCCAATGCCGCCGCCGCCAGCCGTGGCTTTCAGAATGACCGGATAGCCGATCTCGTTTGCAGCGCGTGCGGCATCGTCTTCATCGTCAAGAAGTCCGGTACCGGGCGCAAGCGGCAGGCCATGTTCTGTAGCCAGCGCACGGGCGCTGTGTTTCAGACCGAATGTTCGCATATTTTCCGGCGTGGGGCCGATGAAAACAATGTCGGCAGCAGCGCATGCTTCTGCAAATTCGGCATTCTCCGCCAGAAAGCCATATCCCGGGTGGATGAAGCCTGCGCCGGTCTCGCGTGCGGCATTTATGATCGCGGCAATATCGAGATAGCTTTCCGTTGCTGGCGCGGGACCGATGCACACAGCCACATCCGCCTGCGATACGTGCAGGGAGTCGGCATCCGCCTCGGAATAGACCGCAACCGATCGCATCCCCATATCGCGTATCGTTCGAATAATTCTGGTGGCTATCGCTCCGCGGTTGGCAATAAGAACCGTTTCAACGCTCATGCGGTGACGATCATTCGCACCGGGGTTGGATCAAAACCGTTGCACGGGTTATTGATTTGCGGACAGTTCGACACAACCACGATCAGGTCCATTTCCGCGCGCAGGTCGACCGTCAGCCCGGGGGCCGAAATACCATCGACGATCCCCAGCGCCCCGTCTTCCTCGACCGGCACGTTCATGAAGAAGTTTATGTTGGAAACAATGTCGCGCTTGCCGCGCCCTTCGGTCAGATTGGCCTCGAGGAAATTCTCGACACAGGCATGCTGGCTCTTGGTATGATGACCGTAGCGCAGCGTATTGGACTCGCAGGAACAGGCGCCACCGATCGTGTCGTGGTAATCGACCGAAGTAGCGAGGATGGTCATCATCGCGCGCCCTTCGTTCGACCGCAGAACAGTACCGGCGCGAAGAAACAGGTTGCCTTGCGCTGCGACGGTGTCCTGAGCGCTATAGCGTTCGGAGTCGTCGGCGGATGAATAGAGCAGAAAGTCGACCGCCTGATTGCCTTCCAGATCAACAATATGCAGGGTTTGACCGGCAGCGAGATGATGAAGCCAAGGGGCCCGGGCGGGCACGATTTCATCATGGACGACGGTACCGGAAAGTTCGGGTGTTTCTAGGGGAGTTGTCATTTTGGAGGCATTATCCCTTCCTAGCGACGGAAATAATCTTCAACATTTTGAAAGGCACGCAAGCCCTCTGGCGTAGCATTACGAATATCGTCGTCGTCGGACGTCACGGCCCCGCGCCACGCTGAAATACGCAGCGGGGTAACTGTCCATTTCTCGCGCGGATCGAGAATGTGCGGGCAATTGGCGATAACGACAATCACATCCATCTCGGCGCGCAGGACCAGTTCCCGCCCGGCCTCAAAGGGACCGACCATCGGGGTAATAGTCCCGTTGGCTTCGATCCTCGTTCCTTTGAAAAAATTGACGCACGGATGTACGTCACGTCTTTCTAGCCCGTGTTTGGCGGATCCCAGCAAAAGACGGTCACGACCGTTGGGAAAGGCACTGCTGTTGTGACCTTCTCCGTATTTTCCTGTGTTGGTCGCGGCGTTGGACGTGCCGCAAAATGCGTCATGGGTACCCGCATCGTCCTTCAATATGCTCATCATGACCCGGCCCATATCCGAGAGCAGAAACTTTCCGGCACCGAGATAGGCATTCCACTGTATCTTGACCGTGTCCGCGATATTGAGTCGTTCGGTTGGCATTTCTGCATTGAAAATCAGAACCGAAGCGCAAGCGTCGCCCTCAAGGTCGATGAGGCGCAAGCGCGAGCCTCGTGTCAGCCTGCGAGTGGTATATCCGCCGGCCGCTATCGTTTCTTCCCAAAGCAAATCTTCGGCGGCTACATCCGCGGGCAGATCCTCGGCGACCGGAGGCAAGACAGGCATGGCGTCTACCTTCGTGCCAGCCATTGCCCGCGCATGATCGCGCGCCGCCATAGGATCGGCCAGTGGCTTGGTCATGCCGCAGCGCTCCTGGTCTTTTTGCTCTTTTCAGTTGCCTCGTCCTGTTCGTGAAGCGGCGGCAGCAAGGCTGTGGTGGTGACAAGCCGTAGCTGATGCACCCCGCGAATGCGCCGTAAGGAATCGCACAGTCCCTCGAGCCGCACCGCTGGACCCTGTACCAGCAACACTTCAAGGGACTGGTCATCCTCAAGGAAGACATGTTGCGAGGAGATGACTTCTTTCAGATAATGTAGCTGGGTCGTCGCGAGCTGTTGGCGCACGCCTGCGTGGTCGCCGCTATAAACCAGCGTAATAGTACCGGCGAGCATCTCTTCGGGCCGGGTCAGCGCTTCGTGCTCTGCCAGCGCATGACGGATCAGCTCTGACATCAGCTGCGACCGTGACGGCAGACCGCGCTCTTCGACCATATTGTCGAGATGGAGCAATAATTCTGCAGGGAGGCTCATACTAAGCCGGGCTAGTTTTGTGGGTTCCGAAATCATGATATTACTCCTCTCAGTTATTATTAGTTGTGTCAATAGTAATACTGCCGACAATTTCGACGCTGCTATTGCTCACAACGTCGATGCCCAGATCTTCCGGTAGCGCGTTCTTTTTCTCGATCGGAATATCGTAGGCCACGGATGCGCCATAGCGATGCGGGGCGTGCGGATCCTGGCGCAATTTGTCCAAGGCCAGGACTCTGGTTCCAAGCGAAAAGGCTTCGCGGATATCATGGGTAACCATGATTATAGTCAGGGAATATTCGCTCCACAACCGGGTTATCAGCGCGTGCATGTCCGACCGGATGCCCGGATCAAGTGCTCCGAAAGGTTCGTCAAGCAACAGGATACGTGGCCGTTTTATGAGCGCCTGCGCGATTGCCAGACGCTGTTGCATGCCGCCCGACATCTGCGCCGGGTAGAGGTGTAGACTGTCGCTTAGGCCAACCGCCGCCAGCATCTCTTCCGCTTCCGCAACCGCTACGCGCCGCCGCGCTCCAAATAGTCGTGCCGTTAACGGCGCCTGGGCACATTCGAGACCGAACAATACATTGCCGAGGACCGTCAGATGCGAAAATACAGAATAGCGCTGGAACACGACACCACGGTCAGGCCCGCATTCGGGATTCAGCGGTACATCATCGAGCAGGATCGAACCGGACGTCGGTGCTTCCTGTCCCAATATTATCCGAAGCAGGCTGCTCTTGCCTGCCCCTGAAGGTCCGATGATCGAAACAAAAGAGCCTTCTTCAATCTCGAGATTGATACGCTCCAGAACCACCTTGTCGCCATATTCGACCCACAGGTTTCGCAAGCTGAGTACGGTACTCAACGGCTTGCTCCATGTGCCCATGGAAACAGGCTGCGGCTGGAGCGGGCGAGAAGAAAGTCCATCGCCACCGCGATCAACGCAATCCACGCGACATAAGGCAGAATTACATCCATCGCGAGATAGCGCCTGACGAGAAAGACACGATATCCGAGACCGATATCAGACGCGATCGCCTCGGCAGAGATCAGGAACACCCAGGCCGGTCCAAGCGAAAGGCGCACCGCCTGGATGAGCCGTGGCATGGCCTGGGGCAAAGCGACCCGCAATATTAGCTGCCAGGTGCTTGCGCCCAAAGTCTGCGCCTTGACGATCTGTTCTCGTGGTAACCCCCCAATATGGGCAGCGATATCGCGGATCATGAACGGCGCAATACCGATGACGATCAGCGCCACTTTGGACGCCTCCCCAAGACCGAAGGCGATGAACAATATCGGCAGCAAGGCAATGGGCGGGATGACCGCGATGCCGGTCACCAGCATGCCGAAGGTAGCGCGAACCGGCGGCAGGATACCAATGAGCAACCCTACCAGGAGCGCTGACAAGGTCGAGATGCCGAGCCCTAGTCCGAGGCGCTGGAGACTGGCGAGCGTGTCCGCCCAGAAGAGTAACCGGCCGGTAAGCTGGTCGGGTTCGAACAACAGTCCCCACATGGCCTGAACCATTGCGCCGGGTAGCGGGAGAAGCTTGTCGCTGGGATTGATCGAGTGGCGCTCGGCAGCCGCAAACAGGTAGATCATGACCAGTATCAAGATCGGAATGGAGCCCAAGAGCAGATTATTGCCTCGACTTATGCGACGATTCACCCAGCGCATGATACTCCTATCCCGATCTTGCTGTTTCCATATGTCGTCAGATTACAGCGCCCCATCAACGGCCATTTGCATATATGTCTCGTCGAAGCGCAAGGTGATATTATTCTTATCCCCCAGCGTTTTGCCACCCGGGAAAGCCATACCCACAGCATCTGCCGACTTTGCGCCCTGACCGAACAGTCCTTGAGAGAAACTAAAGTCGCGCACGCGGGTCATGGTTTCGATCAGTGACTTGTCCGATGTTGCCGCAACCGCAGACTTGGGATCCGCATAAAGGAAGGTGGTTGCAAGCTGACCGTCGAACATTTCCGGCGTTGTGCCGGCGAGCGCAGCCATTGCCGCTCGCGCCGCCTTGCCTTCTTCATCCTGCTTTTGCATCAATGCGGTCGTTTCGTACCAGATTCCAGCGAGCGCCTTGCCGAGATTAGGGTTGGCTTTAAGCGTTGCGGTATCGACGACCAACAGGTCGAGAATCTCGCCCGGAATATTGGCAGAACTGAATACCATTTTCGCGCCAGGCGCTTGCTTCATCGTCGACAACTGTGGGTTCCAGGCTACTGCGGCTGTCACATCCTTCGACAAGAAGGCACCGGCTATATCCGCGTCCGAAGTATTGACGGTGCTGACATCGGTCATCGACAGTCCAACCGCGTCAAGCGCGCGCGCCAGCAGATAGTGAGAAACGGAAAGTTCAACGAGGTTGATTTTCCGGCCCTTGATTGCGTGAAGGTCGTCGGCACTTTTTAAAAGGACGCCATCATTGCCGTTCGAATAGTCGCCAACGATAATTGCGCTGGTGTCCTTGCCGCCTGCAGCGGGGATAGTAAGCGCATCCATATTGGCGACGGTAACGCCGTCAAGTTGGCCAGCGGTATACTGGTTCACCGATTCCACATAATCGTTGACCTGAACGATATTGATCTTGATGCCGTATTTGTCTTCCCATTTCTTAACAATGCCGGCCTGTTCCGCATATGGCCAAGGCATCCAGCCGGCATATATAGACCAGCCAATATTGAATTCAGTGCGTGGTGCTGCCGTTTCCTCAGCCGTTGGCGAGCACGACGTTATAATGAATGCACATGCCAGCATTGCCAATGCCCCCGCGCGACGTATCCCTTTGATCATGATTCGATTTCCTTTCGCAGTTGCAGCATTGCGGCAAAACGACTCGTTGTCCATCTATATTTATTACCATTGATATATTTAGTAATATCCGTATGTTTGCTGAATACGCATGCCGAATCATCCGGAAATCGGGTGAAACGCGGCGTCTCGGGGGAGTATGCATCGAAAGCAGTCGGTTAACGCCGTACTGGAACCTTTAGTCAGGAGTATTCGATGCCGCAAACGTCAACACCGACACTTAATCCTACCGCCTCCGGCAACGGCAATCCCGATTTGGGCTATAATACTCCCGGCGTCCGCAACACCGATTCAGCGGTGCCGCTGCATCCCTCGGAACCAGTGGTCCATGATTATAGCAGCGACGGACCGGCCCCGGGCAGACTTGCCTTTCGCTGGACCTACGGCTCCAACGTGGCAGCGAAGAACCGCGACCCACGTGTACAAGTGGTGCAATATAATGAGGACAGTTTCGTCCTGCGACAAAATGTCTGCGTGCATTGGGAAGCGCCCTTCACCTATTTGCTCTTTGGCAACAAGGGGGCTCTGCTGATCGACAGCGGCGCGACCGCCAACGCCAAACATTACCCCCTGCGCGAGACAGTGGATGCCATCATCACCCGCTGGGGTCAGGCAAGAGGAAGAAGCAAGGTGCCGCTGACCATTGCCCTGACTTCGGGTGAAGATATTGCGCAGAATCAGGGCCTGGTGCAATTTGCCGGACGACCCGATACAACCATCGTGCCCACACCGTTCGATGTGATGAAACAACATTATGGATTTCGCAGCAGCTGGCCTTCGGGCACCGGTGCAATCGATCTTGGCGACCGCGTGATCGAAGTTATTCCCACGCCCGGCACCCATGAGGATGGAGTCGCATTTTACGATCCCTATTGCCAGATTTTGTTCACCGGAGACTTCCTGTATCCCGGCAAGATCAATATCAGCAATGACCGCGACTTCGTGACATCGCTCGAGCGGCTGAAGACTTTCGCGGCGGACCGTTCGCCAAAATGGATTTTGGGCGGCCATGTCGAAATGATGTTCGCGCCGGGCAGATATTACCCGCGCTTCGCAACCTACAAGCCTTATGAACGGATATTGCAGCTCGAACCGGACGTGATCGACGAAGTGCTGCAATATGCACGCGAAATCCGCGGCAAGGACATGTTGCTCATCCGGCCGGATTTCGTGCTTTTCAACGGAGTCAGCCCCGACCAGCGGACACCGGTCTGGCCCGCAGACGTACCCCAGATCAACCCGCCCCGGCCGTTTTAAAATCAGAGAGGACTGTCATGGATCGTCGCACTTTCATATCATATAACGCCGCTGCCGCCACGGTTGCGGTTGCCGGTAATGCGCTTACCACGTTCAGCAATTCGGCAATGGCCGCCACGCGCCCGGCGCCAATAGATTTCAAGAGCAATGTTCCCGCTCCGGGCGGCTTTCCCAAGCGCTGGATCTGCGGTTCCGCTTCCTGCATGGACAACACCGATCCGCCGGTCCAGGTCCACTGGTATAATGCGCACACCGCGATCCTGCGCCAGAACAAAGCCTATAGTTTCGAAGCACCGTTCACGCCGCTCTATTTCGGTAATGATCGTGTCCTGTTGCTCGACGAAGGTTTCACCCAGTTGCGCAACGACTGGGACCTGCGCGGCGTGGTAGACGAGTGTATCGAAGACTGGTGCGCTCGCAACGGTCGGGACCCTGCGAGCCTGGAGTTGCTGGTGGCCTTCAGCCATCTTCATTCCGACCATTATGCCGCGGTCAATCAGTTCGCAGACCGGCCAAACACGCGCTACATGGGCCTGACCCACGAGGAAATGCTCGGGTTCTGGGGCATGACCAATTATCCGGAACAGCATGTGAAGCTCGATCTTGGCGGACGCGAGATCGAGATCTGGGGCTCACCCGGCCACGTGGTGTCGGAATTTGCCTATTATGACAATTACACCCAGATTCTCTACACAGGCGATATGTTCTATCGCGGGCGCTGCTACATAACCTACTGGGAGCCCTGGTTCGACAGCATGAAGCGGCTGATCGAATTCGTTGACACGCATCCCGTAACGCACGTCATGGGTTGCCATGTCGAGATCAGCACGGATGGCAAAGACTATCCCTACGGACTCACCCATCAACCGGACGAAGCGCCGGTGCAGATGACGGTGAAGCAATTGCGCGAGGCCTTCGCCTATGCGCAGACGATTACCGAGCCGGGCATCTATTTCACCGGCACGGTTTTTCTCTGCAACCAGACGCGCAGTACGACCACGATCGATACCAATCCTTATCGTTACTGATATGCCAATACCGGCGCTTCGCAGGAGTATTCACATGAAACGTTCAATCACCCTGATGCTGCTTTTTGCTGCGGCCTGCTCTCCAACTGAACAGCAATCGACTGATTTGCCAACCGCGCTGCAACCGGCGAACCTGGTAGAACAGGTGATTGAAGTGCCCGATTTTGCGGATTTTCTCGCCGTCGACGGTGACACGGTGTGGGCCACCAATCGGGGCCGGGTCGAACAGTGGTCGACCGGAGGCATGCTCGTGTCGGTCAAGATGCCGCGCCCATGCGGCACGATGGCCATATTCGCCGATTCGCTATGGGTAGCCAATTGCGAAGATGCGAACCTCTATCGAATCAACCTCGAGACAGCGGAAGTGGAGGCGATGATCGCCACTGGCATTGCCAACCCGAAAGGCGAAACAAATGTGGTCGCAGGCGCGGGATCGATCTGGGTGCCGAGCGATGCGGAAGGAAAAATCGCACGCGTCGATCCGGAAACAAATGAAGTGATCGCAACCATCGATGTTGCCCCGCAAACATTTTTTCTCGCTTATGGCCTAGACGCATTGTGGGCAGTGAGCAGCGAAGGACGGTCGATCGAGCGTATCGATCCGGCGACCAACAAGGTGACCGGTTCGACTGAACTCGGCAAACAGCCCGGTTTTCTCGCTGCTGGCGAAGGCGGCGTCTGGGTACAGGAACAGGGAGACGGCACGGTTGCGCGGATCGATCCCGAAACTGTCACGGTCACTGGCCGCATCAAAGTCGGTGATAGCTTGCTTTATGGTGACATTGACACCGGTGGTGGCATAGTCTGGCTGCGGACAACCGACGACCAGACCTTCGTCGCCATTGATGCGGAAACTCTGGAGATCCTCGCACGTCCGGGTGCTGCCGCTGGTAGTGGTGCCATACGCTATACACCGGATGGCATCTGGACGAGCGCTCACGACGTACACTCTATTTCCTGGTGGAGCAACGCCGGGGCGGAAGCCGAATAAGGAAAACGGCTGGCTGTGGCCGCCCGTCCTGATTCGCTGTCCTTGTTTTGAAGCTAGGCAAAAGCGGAAAGCGACGCAGCCACTAGCCATGTCCAGCGCGCCAGAGAGTATTGCTGAACACCAAAAAACCAGAGTTTTCGGGCGTTTGGAAAATTTATTGTGCACATGCTAACAAACCATGGTTATTACTCTTGACGCATTAGGTAATATCTATATCGTAGGTTGTGTCGCGATTGAGAACGGCATCCATTGGGAGAAGAAAACCTGAGGCATTAGGCCGATTTCCGGCCTGATAGGAGGTTTTCTATGGGTCGATCATCAGATCGCGAAGCAGCAAAAGAGAGCGGGTCGGCCAGCGCCGCTACTGTTCGCTCCTGCACAATATCTGCTCCTGACAAGTGCGAGAATCCAATCAAGCGGACATTGGTCAACCTGATCCCTCCCGCAACCATAATCGCTGTCATCCTGTTCTGGATGTTTGCGCCAGCATCAGTGACCGGAAGCCCCTGGTCGATAGTTGTAACCGGCCTTGCCATAAGCTTTTTCGTCCTGGGTCTCGAACAACTGCTCGAGCGCCACGAAGGCTGGCGTCTGACGCGCAAGGAATTTGCCACCGATCTTTTCTATCTCGCTCTCCAATATACCGCGATCGGGTGGGCAACCGAGACACTGGCCGACAAACCACTGGCCTCGTTCAAGGAATCCATCGGCATCAGCACGGAATGGGCAATGCAGATGCCGTTCCTGTTGCAAGTTGCGTTTGTGGTCTTCCTTTACGAGTTCGGCCAGTACTGGATGCACCGACTGATGCACGACTGGTATCCGGCCTGGCTGACTCATGCCCCGCACCACCACATTACCCAGCTCAATGCCATGAAAGGGTCCGTGGGCAATCCGATCGAACTGTTCCTGATCAGCCTCAGCGTCATTGCGATCTTCGATCTGAACACGGCGGCGCTGTTCTGCGGCTTCAACGTGCTCACCGTGGTGTCCACATTCGCCCACGCCAATGTGCGCTCGGACCCGCCTCTATTCTATTCCTACGTCTTCACCACCATCCGGCATCACAGTCTCCATCACACGGCGCTGAGCTACGAAGATACGCGGTGCAATTACGGCAATTCCCTGATCTTGCTCGACCGGATTTTCGGCACGTTTCGCGAAGGGGAGTCCGAAGAGGTGGGCCAGGATGACCGCAAGCGGCTGTCGATTTACGAGCAGTTCGTCTTCCCGTTTCAACCACTGATCAACAAATACAAGGCCCGGCGCGACAAATTATCGTCGGCTAACATTCAAGGAGGAGAACACTTAGAAAAATAGGTTCGGGATCGCAAAAATCGGGCGGAATCATAACCGCAAATTCAGAAACGCCAGCTTGAAAGCCGAATAACGGTAAGCGGGCGAACTGGAAGATCCTCAAGACAAAGTCGCAGGATGAACGACAAACGTCTGGCCCGCGGGGGCATTTAAAATGAGGGATAAGAATAATGATAAAGGACGCAAGACTCAAGCTGGGCCTGCTTTCAGCAACAATGTTGACCAGCACTATGATTGCCGCACCTGTTCTCGCACAGGAAATGTCGGAAGATATCGCCGCTGAAGAGGCCGGTGCCGACAATATGATCATCGTCACCGCAACGCGGCGAGCGACGACACTCATGGAAACACCCGTCAACATTTCGGTTGTCAGTGCCGAGGACCTCGAACGCAACCGGATCGACGATGTGCGCGATCTCGCCGATTTCACACCTGGCCTCACAATTTCCGATACGGGCCCGGGCTCGACAGGTACGATCGTCCTGCGC
Source organism: uncultured Parasphingorhabdus sp. (assembly GCF_963975555.1). Lineage (GTDB taxonomy): Bacteria > Pseudomonadota > Alphaproteobacteria > Sphingomonadales > Sphingomonadaceae > Parasphingorhabdus. The sequence continues at coordinate 17,646 of NZ_CAXBHH010000001.1, forward strand.
GGTCTCAATGCCTCCGGAGTAGGCGATGGCGGTGCAACCTATGACGACGCGCTGGGCATCTACCTGGGCGAAGTCCCCCTTTATTATGACTTCAAGCTTATCGATATAGAACGCGTCGAGACGCTGCTCGGACCACAAGGGACGCTATACGGCCTCGGCACATTGGCCGGCGCGATCCGTTACATTCCGAACCGCCCCAATACCAGCGAGGTCCAAGGAGAGGTCCACGGTCGCGTCTACGCCAAGTCCCACAGCGACTCCTTTGGTGTCCAGATTGACGGTATGATCAATATTCCGATCTTGGAGGATCACGTAGCGTTCCGTTCTGCCACCGGCTATTATTTCGATCCCGGCTTCATCGATTATACGACATTGGTCAAAGAGCCGGGTGTATCCCTTCCGCAACCGGATGGTCCCGATAGCATCACTGCCGATGGCTATGCCGCGAATCTCACCAGGGAGAAGGATCTCAACTACGAACGGACCTTCACCACGCGCAACCAGTTGCTCTTACAGACCACCGAAGACTTGAAGCTGATTCTTACCTACGCCTATCAGCAGACCAAGACTGGTGGCGCGCAGTCGAACAGTGCGGGCGTGCTCGGGACTGGCCGCTATGAGAACGCCAGCCGTTTCACTGAACCGGTCAAACGCGATGCTCATCTTGTTAGCGCCGAGGTCAATGCCAATGTCGCGGATATCTTCGATATCGTTGCGACGGGCGCCTATACCGAGGTCAAATACCGGGGCGAGAGTGACGTTACCGACCTGCTGCTCGATCTGGATTATGATTATGAGCTCTTCCCCGCTTTCGCAGCCTGGAATGAATCGGATACCACCCGCAAACAGAAAAACGCCGAGATCCGTTTCGTTTCAAGGCACGGTGGCCCGTTTAGCTGGGTACTTGGCGGCTTTTACAACGAGATTAAATATCAGAGCGATTATGCCGAGCATATTCCGAACCACCCGTGGGTCGACGCAGTAACCAATCCCGAAGCGCTTGAATATGTCAGCTATATTAACTCAAAGGTGACCGAGAAGGCGATCTTCGGAGAAGGCACGTTCGAGGTCACGCCCGAATGGCAGGTCACTGCTGGCGCCCGATACTTCGATTATAGCTCCACGATCGCTGGCGCGGCGGCCCTACCGGTACTGGGAGACCCGCTCAGTCCTTACGATCTGCCGGCGAACGGCGGGGACGCAGGCGAAGACGGCTGGGTGTGGAAGTTCAACACTTCCTATAATTTCACCCCGAATCTGATGGCCTATTTCACCTACAGCAAGGGTTATCGTATTGGCGGCCCGAACCGTGTCGCGCCTTGCCCGGATAACATCGTACCTGGCCAGCAAATCATCTGTGCCTTGCCCGAAGAACTGCAATATGGACCGGACACGACCAAGAATCTCGAACTTGGTGTGCGGGCGCAATTGTTTGAAAACATGTTTTCATTCAATTTCAACGTCTTCCAGATCAAATGGGCTGGCATCCAGGTCAATTCGTCCACGCTCTACGGTGCAACCGGTATTACGGTGAATGGCGGTTCAGCGGAGTCGAAGGGTTTCGAGACTTCGTTCCAGTTCAAGCCGACGCCGGAACTGACGATTCAGGGAACATATTCCTATACCGACGCCAAATTGACCGAGGACGTGCCCGGCATCATCACCATTCGCGAGACACCAGGGGATTATTCCAATCGGTTCCTTCAACTCGACGCTCTGGCAGGTGATCGTTTGCCGGGATCGGCCAAGAATACAGCCAGCCTTGGTGTAACCTATGTCAAACCGGTCATGGGTGGTGACGTGATTGCGAACTGGACGGCAACCTACCGCGGAAATGTTGTTTCCCGGATCGGTTGGGATCGCGCCTATGGGGACAAGATTCCAAGCTATATCCTGAACCGTGCATCGATCTCTTATGACACAGAGCGGTTCACCGTAGGTCTGTTCGTCGACAATGTTTTCGACAAATATGCCGTGGTGTCAGTCGCCAATGATCGCTCGCGAATTGGCGTGAATGACGGTGTTACGGTGCGCTATTACCGGCAGGCCATTCTCAATCCGCGGACCGTCGGCCTTGAAGGACGATTCAAGTTCTGATCGTCGGAGTTCACGAATGAAGAGAAAGGGGCACCTGCCGGAAACGACAGGTGCCCCTGTCATATTAGCGGCCCGTTTCGCTGTGGCCTCACCGGCGCAGCGGCACTCTATTCGATCGGGATAGCCTGTTCCTCGAAAAAGGCTCGTGCCGGCTGCAGCGCCGCTTCATGCGTGCGCCATTTGCCGACCGCGTCAGCATTGATGGGGCGGCGAACCTGCGCGGCGCTGGGCGTGGCCACGGCCGCACTATTTTCATGGAAAGTCAGGCAGGCTTCGTTCCAGTCAAGGCCGCAATGCTTTAACAGACTCCGTGTCTGCTCTTCCTGGTCTGCGACCAGTTTTTCGTAGGACAACTGCAGCACCAGTCCGGGGAACAACTTGTCCCACATAGCCATCAGTCGATCGAAGCGGGCATAGTAACGCGCGGTGTCCAGAAGGTCATATGAATAGGCGTAATAAGCGGACTGGCTGGCAAACAGATTTTTGTAGTTGCTCCAGACCGTATCCATAGGATTGCGGCGCAAGCACACGATTTTCGCATGGGGCAGCGCACGCGCGATATGGCCGATATAGAGAAAATTGGCAGGCAACTTGTCGGTAAAACGGGCTGTACCCAGGTGACGATGATGGCTGGCCTGGGCGAGGTAAGCGTCACCAATTTTCGCCGGATCGATATCACCACTCGTCATGACGGTTTCCGGATCGATGACATTACGGGACGATGTCGCTGCCAGTCGCTTGACCGCTAGCGGCATGGCTTGCAATTCTCCCGCCGATTCCACATCTGGATGTGAGGAGAGAATTCGATCGACGAGCGTTGTTCCCGTGCGGGGCATTCCGACTATGAATATCGGCGCTTTGCCGGAGTTTCCTGCGCCGGGCAAATGTGTTTGCCCGGACTGCGTGAACAAGGTCTCGATGGCGTCGAAAATCGCCTCGTCCTGCGTGAAATCATATCGCAGCGAGCGCTTGTGTTCGTCATTGGCGGCAGAAAGATGCGTGAAGGCCTCAGGGTCGCCGATGTCTTCCAGTTCCTTTGCCAGCGCATAGCGAATGCGCAGGCCATCGCCAGGTTTCTGTGCTCCGGAGAGAGCGGCTTTCAACCTAGGCACATGGTTGGAGTCTGATGTCTGGCGCGAGGCGATAGCAAGGGCATAATGGGCCCGCGCATTGCCGGGGTCTGCGGCAATTATTGCCTCGTAATGCGTGCGGGCTTCTTCGACCCGGCCGGTAAAGCTGCTCGCCGCGGCAAGATTATAACGATAGTCGAGATTGACCGGATCGGCCGCGACCGCCGATCTAAAAGGCTCGACCGAACCCTCATGGTCTCCCAGCCGCGTGAAAACGCAACCGATTGTATCGAGCGTCCGAGCGTCGCCGGGCGTCAAGTCCATCGCCTTTCGCGCGGCGTTGGCGGCTTCGCCATCGCGCCGGAGGAGGATGAGCAGCTTCGCCAGCTGTGCCAGATGTTCCGCCTCGGGTCCGCGGTCTACTGCGGCCTCGATAAGGGGTACGGCTTTGACGATCTGGCCGGCTTCGGCGGCGGCAATCCCCAGCAGGAAATAGCCTGCGGGTTGGGCCTCATCAGCCAATATCATAGATTTCGCGGCAGCCGCCGCAGCGGGGATATCGCCGCGCTTCAAAGCTGCCCTCGCTTGCGCTTCCAGCGTCAAAACGGGATCGCGATCCATGGATTGTCAGTCACCATGGTTTGCTCTGGATGTGTCGATAGGGTTTGCGCTGCGGAATATTCCATTGGCTTATCTTATTAGCCGCTAATCGGGCACTGTCAAAGCGAACCGGCTGGTCAAACATGAAATCCATCGCTTTTCGTAATAAATAATCTTCTTTTCGTAATAAATTGTGATAGGTTGATTCTACGTGCCGCACGAACCAATAATCGCCGGCTTTATTGCCATATTTGAAGAGGTTTGAAATGTTCTTAGAAGATATTGGAATCATTCCCTCGCGTGAGAAAAATCCGATACGGGGCGAACAGTCCCCTTCTATTGTCAACCTCACGCGCCGCGGATTTGTTGCTGGAACCGGACTTTTCGTTGTCGCCGTCACACTGGCGGGTTGTTCCAACACGGAACCCGCTATCGATGCTGATAATATGGACGTGCCCAAAGCAGGTCCCAGCCCGCTTACCGATGTAGACGGCGGGGATGCAACGCCAGCATTGTGGATTGCGATCGAAAAAGACGGGACGGTCAAGATTACTTGCCATCGTTCGGAAATGGGTCAGCAGGTCTGGACCGCTATGGCTCAGATCATTGCCGATGAACTGGAGGCAGATTGGCCGAATGTCGAGATCGTTCAGGCCGAAGGTCACGAGCGCTATGGGGACCAGAACACCGACGGATCGCGTTCGGTCCGTTATAATTTTCACCGGCTGCGCCTTGCCGGCGCGGCGATGAGACAGATGCTTGTCGCTGCCGCAGCCCTTTATTGGAAATTGGAGCCCTCCCAATGCAGCGCCGCAATAGGCAAAGTCTCGAACAGCGAAAATGGCAATACCCTGTCTTACGGCAATCTGGCGAAGCTTGCCGCCAGACTGCAGGTTCCGGCAGAAGCCGATATTGTCATGAAAGAGCCGAAGGACTGGCGCTTCATAAACAAGGAAATTCCTTCGCTGACTGTTCCGCGGATCACCAGAGGGGAAGGGACCTTTGGCATTGATGTCAATGTGCCCGACATGGTTTACGCCGTCGTTGCCCGGCCACCCCAGGTCTTTGGTCGAACCGGAACGGTCACCGATGCCAAGGCGCTGGCAATTCCCGGCGTATTGCGAACCGTAAAACTTCCGGATGCAAAACCGCCCGCAATGTTTCAGGCGCTCGGCGGTGTGGCGGTAGTCGGGGTCGATACCTGGGCCGCGATTCAGGGTCGCAACGCGCTGGAGGTCGAATGGCTGGATGGACCGAATGCCAATTATGACTCGGATAATTTTCGTGCGGCAATGGAAGCAAAGGCAAAACTCCCCGGCACTGTTCGGCGCAGTCGAGGTGATGCAGGCACTGCCCTGGCTGGCGCAGAGAAAAGGATCACGGCCGAATATTACGCCCCGCATCTGGCGCAATCACCGATGGAGCCACCAGCGGCTACGGCTCGTTGGACCGGTGACAAGCTGGAATGCTGGGCCTGTGTTCAGGATCCGCAAGCGACCCGGCAAACATTGGCCGATCTGCTGGACATCGATAAGGAAAATATTACCGTCCACGCAACCTGGCTGGGCGGTGCATTCGGGCGCAAATCCAAACCGGATTTTGTTGTAGAGGCTGCTCTTATTGCAAGAGAGGTGGGCAAACCGGTCAAGGTAACATGGACCAGAGAAGATGATATCCGGCATAGTTTCTATCATTCCGCTAGTGCGCAAAGACTGGAAGCGGGACTGGACGCCGATGGCAAGTGTAATGCCTATCGTCATCGGACTGTTTTCCCGCCCATTGGCTCCACATTCACCGCGGGCATGGATGTGCCATCCGACGGCGAAATGGGCATGGGAGCAACAGATGTACCCTTTGCAATCCCGAACCTGCAGGTCGAATCAGGCAGTGCCAAGGCGCATTTGCGTATCGGCTGGTTACGATCGGTTGCGAATATCTACCATGCTTTTGCAGTCCAGAGTTTTGCAGCGGAAATGGCCCATGCCGCTGGCAGGGACCAGAAGGATTATCTGCTTGAACTGATCGGAGATTCCCGATTGATTGATCCCAATGCTGAAGGAGCCACCTATTCCAACTACGGTGGCTCGGCAGAGGAATATCCATTTGAAACTGGGCGTCTGTCCAATGTTGTCCAATTGGCCGCAAAAAGAGCCAAATGGGGGCGGAAGCTCCCGGCCGGTCACGGCCTTGGTATCGCCGCGCACAGATCCTTCCTGTCCTATATAGCTACTGTGATTGAAGTGAAGGTGGCCGAAGATGGAACGTTGAGCATTCCAGGCATATGGCTCGCCGTTGATGCCGGAACGGTCATCAATCCCCGACATACCCGTGCGCAAATGGAGGGCGGCACTATTTTCGGGCTGTCCAATGCTCTATTTGGCGAGATTACTGCAAAAAATGGCGCAGTCGTTCAGGACAATTTCCCCAACTGGCGGGTCATGCGTATGGGCGAAGCGCCAAAAGCTTTCGAGGTCGAGATTGTGCCGTCCAATAGTGCGCCTGCTGGAGTGGGCGAACCGGGAACGCCGCCTGCTGCCCCGGCGCTGGCCAACGCGATATTCAATGCGACCGGACAACGGATCAGGAGCCTGCCGCTTATGGGCGCAAGTCGCAGCAAGCTGGATATTCCAGTAAACGCAGCAAGCTGATTGAGGAGCATTTCATGACTATTACATTGAACATAAATGGCAAAAATGAAACCGTCAAAGCGGCAGCCGGAACACCTTTGCTCTGGGTACTACGCGATCATCTGAAAATGACCGGCACAAAATTCGGGTGCGGCATTGCGCAGTGCGGCGCTTGCACGGTTCATGTGGATGGCGTCCCGACACGCGCTTGTATCACGCCGCATGACAGTCTCGACGATGCCAAGATTACGACCATCGAAGGATTGGGAGGAAGCGCGGCTGATGTGATACGCGAGACATGGGTGGAGAATGATGTGCCCCAATGCGGCTATTGCCAATCTGGCCAGATATTGGCAGCGACCGCTTTGCTTAGCGAAAATCCCGACCCGACGGATGCCGATATCGATGCGGCAATGAGCGGCAATATCTGCCGATGCGCTACATATATGAGCATCAGACGTGCGATCAAACAGGCGGCGGGGAAACTCTAGCCAGGATTCTTTTTGTCAGGCATATTTTTTGCGCACCGCCAAATATTTCTACCCTCGTTCTGGCTACAACATCTGTCGGTCAAGAAGGTCTCGATTTTCATTTCTATTGGCATCGATTGGTTGATCGGAATCTCCCTAACAACCCTGTTGACTTAGAGCTGCGGGAGGGACGTGTTCATCGATTCAAGAACCACGCGACACGAATGAATGTGTCGGAGCAAGAGGCCTTCCTCGGGAAGCCCAAGGGTGAACAGAGTGCCAGCGACCGGTGCAGCCTCTGGGTCTTGTTCACGACAGTGTTCGGACGGCCAATCCAAACTAGTTGAACTTAGAGCTATGTGGCCGCACCTCGTAATAACGCGGCACACATCATTAAACTACTTATGATGACCACCTGCGATCGTTAGCTTAAGTTTGTTCGGCGTTAATGAACTGCGAAATCGGATCGTTCTGAAAATGAATATATTTCCTAACCGCGGTAATATATCCAACCAGCCCATAGCCATCCCCCAATCAGGAAGGCCCCTCCAATTGGCGTTACAGCACCTAGCCACCGTGGTGCGCCAAGCGCCATAGCGTATAATGTAAGAGCGAAAACTGCAGAGCCGAGAAGAAGCAAGGTCGCTGGGCCTCTAGCGACGCCCATAATCGCCAGTACCGCAACGGCATGAACCAATTGATAAAGCCCGCCTGTTCTAAACCATTCCGCTTCCTGTTGTCCTGGTGCAGCATGAGCCCCGAAAGCACCTGCAGCAACTGCCACCGCAGCCGAAATAGCTGCAAAAAATCCGATTAGCACATCTGCTCCTTCTCTTCCCCAAACGATGGATCCGTGACTTGGTCCACACGCCGCGTGTTTGATATGTCGCACCCTGATTAAGCCAAAGCGCTCGTGACTAATATTTGGACCACCTTAAATATCAGGCTTAAACCATATAGCCGGAATATCGACATTAGAACACTCTTGGATCAGATCATCGCTTAAACGCTGGCCTCGGACACGAAGTAGCGCTGTTCATCGGCTACCGACATCCTGCTTTGCTTGTCTGTGCAGCGTGAAGCGCACTGGCTTGGTACTCAATAGAGCAAATTTCCCGTTAATTACCTAATGTCAGGGAAATCACACTTGAAACCTGTTCGCTGTGGACTGCTTCGCGCACTATCACTCTCAGCTTAGTAAAATCGCTCTTGCTGTTGAGTGTGCCAAAACGTGGGCCCCTCATGGGTATGGCGTGGGTTGGGGGTAATAGTTATTGCCCATCAGAGCTTTTGACTCTCAGTCGTTGCATCCCCTCAACTCACTTGCCATACACGGTGACTTAACTCGGGCAATCGTTCGAACATCAGCACGACGACATCACGTTAACGTGATAGTGTGGAATAGGCCCATGACCGCTCCCGCTTGTCACGGTCGCGAAAGGCGGCGATTGTATCGGACAAGGTCAGCGTGAGGTCGATTGGGTCAAGGCCAGAAAGCAGGGCTCGCTTTTCATCACCGTCGATCTCGAAGGTCCAGCAACCGCCAACTTCGTCTTGCAATTCCTGCTCTACGAGATTTACCGTCAGGAGGGAACCGGGTGCCGCGGCAAGCCCGCGAGCGATAGGTTCGACAATCGAAGCTGTAAGCACCACCGGCAACACACCATTGGCCAGACAATTTTTGCGGAAGATCGGGTTAAATGAGGGCGCAATAATCGTTCGGAAGCCATATTCGGCCAACGCCCATACGGCGTGCTCGCGACTCGATCCGCAGCCAAAATTCTCCCCGGCTACTAATATCCGGGCATTCTTTAATGCCGGATCATTGAGCATGAAATCGGGATCCGGATCGCGTTCGCCAATCGACAAATAGCGCCAACCCGCGAACAGACCATCAGCCAGACCGCTTTTCGATACTTGCCGTATCTCTCGCGAAGGGATGATTGCATCAGTATCCACATTGTCCCGCATCAGGGGAGCCGCGATGGCTGTGAAGGTGGTGAATGGCTCCATCTTAGATCTCCAGCTTACGCGGATCGGCGATATGCCCGGCGATGGCCGAGGCGGCAACGGTTTCCGGCGAGGCGAGATGCGTGCGCGTGCCGGGCCCCTGACGGCTTTCGAAATTGCGGTTGGTAGACGACACCACCCGTTCTTGCGGGCCGAAACTTTCTCCCCCCGCGAAAAAGCACATAGAGCAACCCGATTCGCGCCATTCGAAGCCGGCACGCTGGAACACGCGGTGCAAGCCCTCTTCCTCCGCCTGACGTTTGACATTGCTTGATCCCGGAACGCATATTGCCTTCACGCCGGGCGCAACTTTTCGACCGTCGAGTATAGCCGCAGCCCGTCGCAGGTCGCTAATCCGGCTGTTGGTGCAAGAACCGATAAAGGCTGCGTCAATTTTCAGCGACTCCAGCGCAGTGCCTGCCTCCAGACCCATATAGTGCAACGCACGTTGGTAACCTTCGGCCATAGCCTTTCCAATTTCCCCGACGGCTGGCACCGCGCCGTCGATCGCCACCACTTGTTGTGGCGTAGTACCCCAAGTGACCATCGGCGCGACATCACTCGCATTGAAGGTCAGTTCAGTGTCAAAGATCGCGTTGGCATCGCTGCGCAGAGCGAGCCAGTCATTCACCGCGCGATCCCAATCGTCGCCGACTGGCGCGTATCGGCGCCCCTTCACATAATCGACTGTGGTTGCATCGGGCGCGATGATCGCGCTGAACGCGGCAAATTCCGTACCCATGTTGCACAAGGTCAGCCGCTGTTCGATATCAAGTGCTTCTACCGCACTGCCCGCATATTCGACGATATGCCCGGCGGCGCCGCCGACCCCGAAACGGCCGAGCAAAGCGAGAGCCAAGTCCTTGGCGGTTACCCCACGTGCGAGCCTGCCCGAAATAGTGAGGCGCATTCGCTTGGGCCGCTGGACACGCAAGGTCGATGTGGCGAGCGCATGTTCGGCCTCGGTCGATCCGATGCCCCAGGCCAACGCGCCGAGCGCGCCCTGCGAACAGGTATGACTATCCGGACAAATCAGCGTCGTACCCGGCAGTACAATGCCCAGTTCGGGCGATATGACATGGACGATTCCTTGATCGGGACTGTCGAGGTCGAAAAGCCGGATGCCCGCTGCCCGGGCGCCCTCGCGGGTCGCGACAATGAAATCCTTTCCCGTCGGCATCAGCGTCTTGCTGGTGCGCCCTGGAAAGGTGTCGACGATATGATCCATGACCGCAAAAACATGATCGCGATCACGAACGGGAATATCACGTGCAAGTAAGCTTTTCAGCGCTACTCCGCCCGTTCGCTCGTGGAGCAAAATGCGGTCAACGAGAACAAGATCGGTCTCGCCAGCAGGGGGACCGATCGTATGACCGTCCCAGATTTTATCGAATATAGTCCGTTCCAAGACGCCCTCACCTAATTGAAATCGATGCCATTACTATTTTCAGCCCGCGGCAAATCATGCCGCAAGCCCATCCTTTTCCCGTCGATTTCAAGCGGAAGGGCAGGAAGTTTCGCGCGGCTGCCATCGTCGAGAGTTACCTCAACAAAACCACCGCTGGCGAGCAGGTGCTGATCTTCGAGCAGATCGTCGGGACGCATGATCGGTGCGTAAGGCAAGCCGATAGATTCCAGCCTGCCAACCAATTCGTCGCGTGTCATGCGGCCAAAAAGTTCCCGAATCACCGGGAGGATATGTTCGCGCTGGCGCACGCGCTCATTATTGACCGCAAGCGTCGGATCGGCGGCAAGGTCCTCCAGTCCCATGACCTCGCAAAAGGCCACCCATTGGGGATCGCTGACGACGCCGACAAAGAGCTGCTCATCCTGATTCGATGTTTCAAAGACGTCATAGACCGCCCAGGCCGAAATGCGGGCGGGCATCGGCGGCGCGGTCGTGCCAGTCACAGCCTTTTGCGCGATATGTTGGCCTACCAGAAAGGCCGTTGTCTCGAACAGCGAGCATTTCACCTCGCCGCCCTTATCGGTCCGGTGCCGCCGTTCAAGCGCAGCAAGGATACCGATAACCCCGAACATACCCCCGGTTACATCAATCACCGAAGCACCAGCACGCAAAGGCCGCCCGGGGGGACCGGTCATATACGCAAGTCCGCCCATCATCTGCGCGACTTCGTCGAGTGCGGTGCGGTTCTCGTATGGGCCAGTGAGAAAACCCTTGGCGCTACAATAAATGAGGCGCGGATTGCTCTCTGTAAAATTTTCCGGCCCAAGCCCGAGCTTCGCCAAGGCACCCGGCCGGAAATTCTCGATCATTACGTCGGCTTCATCGATCAGACGGCGGGCTTCGGCGTTACCCTGCTCGCCTTTGAGATCGAGGCAAACGCTGCGCTTGTTGCGATTGAACATCGGAAAATAGCCAGCACCAGAACCCAGCAGACGGCGGGTATGATCGCCGCCTTCCGGTTCTACCTTGATAACGTCAGCACCAAGATCACCCAGCATCAGGCCGATCGACGGGCCCATCACCATATGGGTGAACTCGACAACTTTTATCCCTTCCAACGGCAACCGCTCCATTATACCCCTACTCTTTCAAATCTCATCATCAAAATCTTGTCTCTCGACATCCTGATCTTATTTGATATAGAAATAGGACATTAAAGCAAGCAGAGGTTTATGTCCCAAGAAATATTTATTAGCGAAGTGGGCCCACGCGACGGGTTACAGAACATTTCAGCAGTCATGCCGACCGCTGCCAAAAAGGCATGGATTGCAGCCGAATCAGCCACGGGCGTGCGCGAAATAGAGGTTGGAAGCTTCGTCCCCGCCAAGTTGCTGCCCCAGCTTGCAGACACAGCCGAAATTGTTGCCTTCGCCAAGACAATTCCCGGCCTGACCGTTGCCGTACTGGTACCAAATCTGCGTGGCGCGCACGATGCAATAACGGCTTGCGCCGATAAAATCACATTGCCACTTTCGGTTTCGGAATCTCACAGCCTCGCCAATCTGCGCCGCACGCACGATCAGGTGATCGAGGAAGCGACCGGCATAGCCACGGCGATTGCAAGCTTGCCGGAAGGCAAGCGCCCGCATTTCGAGGGGAGCCTCTCAACCGTCTTTGGATGCACCATTGAAGGCACCATTCCCGAATCCCAGATCTTGCGCCTGGCCGAACGGTTGATGGAGGCAGGCTGCGACGAGGTAGGTCTCTCGGACACCACTGGCTACGCCGATCCGCACGCAGTGAAGCATATGGTAAAAGCGGTGCGCAGCGTTGTCGGCGACCGGGCGCTGACCGGCATCCATCTACACAATACGCGCGGCCTCGGCCTTGCCAATGTGCTCGCTGCATTGGACGTCGGACTCACTACCGTTGACAGTTCGCTCGGCGGAATTGGCGGCTGCCCCTTCGCGCCAGGTGCCAGTGGCAATATCGTAACCGAGGACCTCGTCTTCATGTTACAGGCGATGGGGCTGAAAACGGGAATCGATCTCGAAAAACTTCTGGCGGTGCGAAAAATTGTACAGCAAGCGCTGCCGGATGCAGAGCTTTACGGATTCACACCGGATGCCGGGCTGCCGCTCGGTTTTCAAGGCGAAGCTGGCCCAACAGAATTGGAAACTATTATATGACGATCGGCACCAAGATGATCTGCGAGGACAAGACGGCACGTCAGTTGTTCGACGAGGTAATGGCCAACCCGGCCCGCAAGAAATTTGGTTTTGGCGAGAAACTCGCCATCGTCAATGTCGACGTCCAGCAGGCCTATACCCGACTCGACATGTTCAAGACGTCCTATGAAACCGATCCACGCCAGATCGAACATATCAACACGATTTCGCGCCTTGCCCGCGAACGCGACATGCCGGTGATCTGGTCGCATGTCGCCTATAAGGCCGATGCGGGCGATGCCGGAATCTGGGGCACCCGGACCGATACCGAGGATTCTCTGCAAAACATCAAATATGGAAGCGAGCGACATGCCTTCGATCAGCGTTGCGCCATCGACGAGAATGACCTCGTCTATACCAAGCGGATGCCGAGCGCCTTTTTCGAAACACCGCTGGCCAGCTATCTGTCATGGCACAAGGTCGACACCGTCGTCGTGACCGGAGGTTCGACCTCGGGCTGCGTCCGCGCAACTGCGGTAGACAGTCTCAGCCACGGCTACAGGACCATCGTCCCGATCGAGACCTGCGCCGACAAGCATGAAAGCTATCACTTCGCCAATCTGATTGACCTGCAGCTCAAATATGCCGATGTCGAACCGGTGCAGACGGTAATCGACTGGCTGGAGGCCCGCTGATGCGCGAAGGCGAAAAAGATCCCGGACTCTACGATTTCCGGCCCTATCGCGATCGAACGAAGATCGAATGGCCCGACGGCAAGACCGTCGCGGTCTGGGTCTCGCCCAATCTCGAATATTACGAGATCGATCCGCCAGCCAATCCCCAACGCAAGAGCTGGCCGAGGCCGCATCCCGACATCGTCCCCTACGGGCATCGTGACTATGCCAACCGTATTGGACATTGGCGGATGGCCGAGGTGATGGAGAAGCACGGTTTCAAGGGATCGGTTTCGCTGTCGGTCGCGCTGTGCCAACACCATCCAGAAATTGTCGCCCATGCCAACGCGCTGGACTGGGAGTTCTTCAGCCACGGAATCTACAACACCCGCTACAGCTATGGGATGGACGAAGCACAAGAACGCGCGATCATCGAAGATTCGATCAAGACCGTCCGCGATGCGACGGGGCAGACGATCAAGGGCTGGCTCGCTCCCGCGCTCACCCATACACCGCGCACGCTCGACCTTATCGCCGAATATGGCATGACCTATACCTGTGACCTCTATCATGACGACCAGCCCGGACCGGTCCACGTCGAGGACGGACGGCTGATCTCGATGCCGTACAGTATCGAGGTCAACGACCATTATGGCTTCTTCGTCTACAATATGTCCCCGCGCGAATATGCTGACACGCTGATCCGGCAATATGAACGGCTTGCAGCCGAGGGTGAACAATCAGGCACCGTCATGTGCATCCCGCTGCACAGTTATCTGATCGGCCAGCCGCACCGGATCGGTCCGTTCGAGGAGGTGCTCAGGCATATCGCCGCAGACGGGCGCGCTTGGATCACTCGCTCGGGCGATATTGCCGACCATTTTCTCGCCAACGATTATTATGACGCGACCGCGGCCGACGCCGCCCGCTATGCGAAGGACGCAGGATGAGCCTCGACCCCTCCTATCTCGAATATCCCAAGCGCCGTGAAGGCATGGACCACGACCTCTATATCCCCTCTCCTCTGCCCACACGCAAACCGGTTGCATGGCCTGATGGCAAGACGGTGGCGGTCACGCTGCTGGTCAACCTCGAATGGTTCCCGATCACACCGGAAGATACGCCTTTCCGCGCGCCCGGTCATATGGTGACCCCTTATCCCGACTATCGCCATTACACAGCGCGCGAATATGGCACACGGGTAGGCTTCTACCGCCTGCTCGACGCCTTTGCGAAGGCCGGGGTACATGCGACTATCGCGGTTAATGCCGCCATTGCCGAACGCTACCCATCCATCATCTCGGATATTCTGGCTGAAGGCCATGAGATCATCGCCCATTCGACGGACATGAACGGAACTATTGCGACCGGCTTACCCGAAGCGGAAGAGCGCGCACTGATCGCTCAGGCACGCGATACGCTGGCCGAGGCGATGGGCACGATGCCACGAGGCTGGCAGTCGATCGCACGGTCGCAGAGCTGGAATACGCCGCGCCTGCTGGTCGAAGAAGGCTTCGATTATATGTGCGATTGGGTCAACGACGATCTGCCCTATCTCGCGACGACCGAGGCCGGCACGATTGTCAGCATGCCGTTCAACCACGAACTTTCCGACCGGCAGATGATAGCCCTGCAGCAGCATTCTATGGAAGGCGTCGCCCGGCAGATCGAGGACGCGTTCGACTGGCTGAGCATCGAGGCGGACCGGTTTGGCGGTCGCGTGTTACCGTTTACAATCACGCCCTATATCACTGGCCTGCCCCACAGGATGGACGCTTTCGAACAGCTGCTCGGAAAGCTGACCGGATCCAGCAAGAGCTGGTTCGCGACCGCCTGCGAAGTCGTGGACAGCTGGCAGGGCCAGACGGGCTGAACCTAACCTAGTCGTTCGCCTGGGCACGGGGATCTATAAGAACCCGTAGTGTGCGCATCAGCAATGCGTCAGTCGCGTCCTGACGTTGTTCGGCGACCTCTCCCTCATAGCGGATATCGCGCAGCGTCGCGACGTCCTCGCCGCGCATTTCCGCGACCACCCTCTCAAGCCTGTCAATCTTGTCATTGGCGACTGACAGCTCGACGAGTAGCGCCAGAGCGATATTGAGCGTCTCCTCGGCTTCGCGATTGTCGAGGCTTTGGGGACGCTGTCCACGCGCAGATTCGATCAGCGCGGCAATGGCTTGAGCTTGGTTTGTCATTAGAGAGGTTTCCTGCCGCTGATCGCATACCAGCGATTATTTGCCATGCCATGTAGCGCCGAAAGATCATGTTCGACGACATTATCCTTGGGGAACCCGGCGGCAATCATATCAGCCTGCAGATTGGCCGTTGCATAGGTGTTCCAGTGCACCTCACCGTTGAAATGCGTATCCCAATCGCGCTCGATTTCATGCACCAGTGTCGGTTGGTTGCGGATAGCGACATCCTGATGAATGACTACGCCTCCGGGCCGGACAAGACGGAAAGATTCGCGGATCATCGCCCGACGCTTTTCCTCACCGATTTCGTGCATCAGGTTGTGCGACACGACAAGATCAAAACTTTCGTCCTCGAAACGCATGTCCGAAGCGTCCATCTGATGGAAATGCACGGCAACGCCGAGCGACTCCGCGCGGGCATGGGCATAACGCAACATGCCGGCACCGAGGTCGACCGCATGAATTTCGACGTCAGGCCATTCGGCGGGATAGGCGGCAGAGGCAGCTCCCGCTGAACAACCGATATCGAGCATCCTGGCTGGTTTGAACCCGTCAAATTCTTCATTGAGTAGCCGCATGATGACACCCGCCTTGCTGTCGCCGCGACCGATGCCCTGGCCGAAGGAAAAGACATTGCCACCACATTCGTACAGCGCGCCCGAAACAACATCATAGTCGCTGCGATTCATCGCATATCCGCCGGGTTGGAGATGGATGTCGACATCAGCCACTTCCGGCGAGGGATCATAGAACGAATCCAGCGAGAGACTACCAAGCTTGTCATCGGCTTCGATCAGCTCCTTCGTCGCCTGCTCCATGCGTTCGAGATCACGATAGGTTGGCTCTCCGACCGAAACCCATATCATTTCCTGAGCGGACCGGTTGGCGGCGCTCCACATCCGATAGCCGGGGGACATCAGAAAGGCTTCGCGTACCTCTTCGTGCGATTGAGGCTGACGACCATGACGTTCGGCGAACGCGGGAGCGGCTTCGGATTCGAATATCCCGACGTTTCTTGGCCTGACCTTGCTATTTAGCAGCCGGCGCAGCGAAACTACCGCGTTCTGCCTACTGCCTTCCTCGGCAGTCGTGCGGGGAAGAACGGCATGTTGAACGTCACGAACCTTCATCTCTAACTCCTTGTTTCGCCCAAAGGGCGGAATCCATATCTCGGCTATATTGTTCTATCTATATCACAATTCAACGCGATTCGATCAACTCAATTAATTCGCCCGCCGGCCCGGTCAGAACAAGCGAGCGTCGGCCACCGTAACAGGCCCCTGCCGAGATAGCCTCGGGTCCATGCGCAAGGTCAGCGAAGGGCGAAAGGCTGGTAACCTCGAAACTGACAATCGCATTGCCGGGTGGCAAATAGCCTTCAACCCGGGGCCGAACTCCGGCGATATAGTCACCACCGGTCGGATATTCGTCGAGCTCGATCAGATTTCCGTGCTGCGCCATGCCGATTGCGCTGAGCGAAAAGGCGTGATCAGCAGGAAGATTCTGAGCATGCTGAAGCACTCCTACCTTGCTCTTGCGCATCGGTCTTTCCCGTAATCTGAAATGATCTACATACCAGCGAAGCATCGGATCAAAATCGGATCCTGCGGCTACGACGATAAATGGTCGACCGACAAAGCCCGAAGGCCCGGGCAGGATTGATGTGTTCCGGTCGCCACTCTCCATTGTAAAATAGAGGCATTCACCACCCGGGCCCACGACCTGCATGGCGACGATTGATGGCATGAACTGGAGCGGACTCGGCCCTGCGAGATGGCGAAAGGGCGAAGCGTCCAGCCGATCCGCCAACCCATAGACATCATCCACGATGATTTCGAATGCCGTCCAGCCAAAGCTGGTCAGCGGTGAATAGTCCGGCACGGCGGGTGCTTCGATAAGTCTGATAAAGACATCGTCATCATTTTCGGGATGCAAGGTGCAGAAGGCGGCACCGGCCGCCGCCGGCGCACCCCAGCGCTTGGCGAGTGCCTGATCGATCCGGCCTCTTTCCAACACCCGGTATCCAAGCAGTTCGCTATAACAGGATTCGGCAGCTGCGATGTCTGGAACGGTCGCAGTCGTGCCGAAAATTCTCAGCAGCTGCGGTTCAGTATCGCTGGTCCAGTCGTTCATTCTCCAGATTCCCCACTATGATGCTAGCATCGTAGCGATTTAATTGTTATATTTCTATATCAATAATCCAAGAAACTGGAAAGACCGTCAGATAATCTGCGGTTCCAGAATACGGGGAGAATTCAGATCGAGGCGAATCTGGTAACGATCAGGGCGGAACTGGGCGAGGATGTGTTGCACCGGCCGTTCATTGACGTCGAAGACCGTCCGGCTCACTCGCAGGATCGGCGATCCGATGTCGACGTGCAGGCTCGCCGAAACGGCAGCATCAGCAAGTGTAGCCGAGATCGTCTGATGGGCGGCGCCAATATGCGCGCCCGCGTCCTCGAGCAACGTCAGCATCGGCGTCGTTTTGAGATTGGCACGTGTCATTGCCTTGCCGAGATCGGAAGGGATGTAGCTGACAAAATGACCGAGCGGCTCACCGTCGAGCCAGCGGGTACGAACCACGCGCAGAAGCTCAGTCCCGGCTGGCAAATCAAGCGCCTCGTCAATTGGTGGTCGCGCAGAGACCATATCGACCTCAAGCAGTTTGACCTGCGTTGCGCGGCCAAAATTGCGCAGCGATTCGAGCGCCTGCTCGATATTGCCGTGGATCGGGCGCGCCGGCGAACGAAAGATCACATGGGTCCCGACCCGTCGCTTGCGTTCGACGAGTTGGTGATCAGCCAGTTCTTCAAGGGCCCGCCGCGCGGTGATGCGCGAAACCTCATATTCTTTGGTCAGTTCCTGCTCGGTCGGCAGCCGCGATCCAAAGGCGCGCTCCCCACTCGTGATTTCTTCGCGCAGTTGCAGAAATATTTGGTGGTACAGTGGCACCGCTTGTCCACGATCCACACCCGCTTTGCCGCCGTTCTTTCCGGTCACTTGTTCTATTCTCCCCTTTCAAGACGAGCGGCTAGCTCTATTGATCGCATGTTAGCGATTTCATTTCAAATCTTTGGCACCATTGCACCGAAAAGGAAACCCACATGTTATCGCATAAACCGACATTGAATGCCGCCCTCGCTCGTTCAGCCCTTGATGCTGCGCTTCGCGCTGCAAGCACAAACGGGCTGACAATGTCCGTCGCCGTCGTCGACGACGGCGGCTATCCCCTCTGCCTCGAACGGATGGACGGAGCCGGTCTTTTGACGGCGAAAGTGGCTAGCGAAAAGGCTCGGACTTCTGCTTTGTTGCGCGCGCCGAGCCGGGTTCTGGCCGATCGCGTTGCCGCCGATCCGGCCCTTCTTCGTCTGACCGACTATCTGCCTATGACCGGAGGATTGCCGATTATGGCTGAAGGGCGCTGCATCGGCGCCATCGGCGTGTCCGGCGGAACACCTGAGCAGGACGAACAGACGGGTCAGGCAGGGATCGAAGCCATGCGTCTGGATTAATTCTCCTGTTCTGCAGTCGGTTCGGGAAGCGCGAACAGCGCACCAAACATTCCACTCATCGCGAGGAACGCGCCGGCGGCGACAAGCGCCGTCGGCATACCGGCATAATCGGCCATTACGCCCCAAGTCGCACTGCCAAGTGCAACGCCGCCGAACGCCATCATCTGATAGATCGCAAGCGTGCGCCCGACATGGCTGCGTGCCACCGCAAGCTGCACCGAAACGTTGAAGGTGGAGAGCACCGCCACCCATCCGGCACCGGCTAGCAGGTGCGCGAAAACCGCAATCGGTACAGATCGAGTGAGTCCGAGCAGGAACAGAGGTAGTGCGACAGCCATTACGGCGACGCCTACCAGCGCGCCGATGCCATAGCGGCTTCGAATAGCGATACTCGCTATCGCACCGAACATCGCGCCAACGCCAAAACAGGCAAACAACACACCTAGCAATTGCGCGCCTCCGCCCAGCCTGATCGCAACCAGCGGCATAAAGGCCCAGATTGCGGCTGCACCGAACCCGAATGCAAATGTCCGTAAAAAGAGGTTCCGCACCCGAACTTGCGCGAGCGCATATCCGAACCCGCCGCTGACCATCTGGATAAAGTTTGGCCTATGCCCAGACAGGACACCCGGCCCCTTCCAGCGCAGGAGAACCGCGATTACCCCGGCATAGGAAAAAGCGTTGATGGCAAATGCAACCCCCGCGCCTGCAACGGAGACTATCGCGCCGCCGAGTGCCGGGCCAATACTGCGCGCAATATTATTGCCAAATACATTGGTCGCTACTGCGGAGGATATCTGATTGCGCGGCACCAGTTCGCCTACTGATGCCTGCCAGGCAGGAGCGTGCAGAGCGGTGCCGCATCCGATCAGAAAAGTAAAACTCAAGAGCAGCACAGGTGTCAACATGTCAAGAAGGGCGCAAAGTGCGAGGCCAAGCGACAAGAGCAGCATCAGAAATTGTGCGGTCAACATCACATGACGCCGATCAAACATGTCGGCCAGCGCCCCCGCTGCTACCGCTAAAAGTATCATCGGAAAGTTCGCGGCCGTCTGGACCAGCGCGACCATCGCGGCTGATGCGCTGAGCGATGCCATTGTCCAGCTGATCGCTACAATCTGGATAAAGCTGCCCAGCTGCGAGAGGACGGTGGTCGCCCATATAGCACGAAATGGCGAGTGGCGAAGCGGTCCGGGCCAGCCCATTCGCCGGAATGGCCCGCTCAGTGCATTTCCTCACCGCCCGAGACGTTCATCGCCTCGCCAGTGATATAGCGGGCCTGCCCCGAACACAGGAATGCGCAGGCATTGGCGGTGTCTTCGACCTCGCCGACCCGACCGAGCGGAATCCGGTCGCGCATCGCAGCGAGATAGTCCTCAACGCTCTGGCCGCGCTTCTCGGCCATAAACTCATTCTGCCAGGACCCGAGGCCCGTCGTCACATGATTGGGGCACACCGCATTCACGGTAATCTGCTCGCCACCATGTTCGATCGCCGCCGAACGGGTAAGGCCGACAAGGCCGTGTTTGGAAGCGATATAGGAAGAAGTTAATGCCGACCCCGATTTTGAACCTCGACTTCCGACCGAAACAACTCTTCCGCGTCCCCAGCCTTCTTCGATTTCCTGTTTCTGCATCTGGCGAATGGCATGTTTCATGGCAAAAAACGCCCCGCGCAGGTTAACATTGAGTACCGTATCCCACATTTCTTGCGTCGCATCGACAAGCGGCCCGAACAAATAGCCGACACCGGCATTGTTCACGAGAATGTCGAGCTTGCCATAGGTAGTGACGGCATGGCCAATAAGGGCTTCAACCTGCGCCTCTTCACGCATGTCCGCTTGAAATGTGCTGACATCCGGATTGGTCGCGCGAATTCCCTCGGCGACTTCGGCCATCTCCTTTGACGCGCCGACGCCATGGGCCGGTGCCAATTCGCCGTCGACCTCACCGAGATCGTGGATGACAAGCTTCACGCCATCGGCAGCGAGCTTGCGGGCAATGGCCTCACCCAGTCCTTTGTGGCGACCCGCGCCGGTCACAATGGCTACTTTTCCTTCAAGATCGGGATACATGCCCTATTCCTTTCGTCAGATTTCCATGGCGAGCCGATAGCCCTCGCCCGTAGCACTCAGCGCCATACGTGGAGCCTTGGCGTCGCCAATGCTGTACACGGTGACACCGGCATTCCGGAGCGGAGCGACCAGCGCATCGTTCGGCGTTCGCGCGGTTGCATAGGTGAAAAAAGCGACATCTTCGATCACACCTTCCTCACCGCTATAGATATTTTCATAGGCAATCTCGCCATCTTCGAGACGCGAGGTTGCCAGTGGCCGGACCGACGTGACGATCAGCGCTTTCTTACGGTAGAGCCGGTGATAGATGCCCTGCCGGACAATCAGGGATTCATCGCTCGCCAGCCTTTCCCGCGGCGTGAGGATCACAACCTTGTCAAACCGTTCCATCAACAATTCAGCGGTATCGTAGACAAACGCAGTGCTATCTTCGTCATAGATCACCGCCGTGCCGGAGTTGTGCGCCTTATGATCCAGGAACAGCGCTGCAGCTTCCCGTATATCCGGGACAATGCCCTCGTCCTTCCATTCCTCCGGCAGGCAAGACGGCCACGCGGGAGTAGATCCGGTTGCCAGAACCGCGATTTCCGGTTTGAATGCAAGTACGTCCTTCGCGGACGCGCTATAGCCAAAGTGCATTTGTGCACCATGGCGCTGCGCGGCAAGATGCTGGTAATCGTAAATGCTGCTGACCCCTTCTCCGCCTGGCAAACCGGCATGGAGCTTGGTCTTGCCTCCGGGTTGTTCCGAAGCTCCGAAGATGCGGACCGTATGACCGCGCGCTGCGGCAACCCAGCCCGCCTCCATACCGGCGATGCCCGCGCCGATCACCGCGACACGCTTTGGTTGCGGCGACGCTGCGGGAGTCCAGTCTGCCTCGTCGTCCAAGCCGACCCGGGGATTATTGTCGCACTGTAGCGCACGGCCAGAGGTGATCATGTGCCAGCAGGTATTGCACGAGACACAATAGCGGATCTCGGCTTCGCGCCCCTGTTCCGCCTTGATCGGCCAAGCCGGGTCGGTGATCAGCGGACGGGCGAGCATGACGAGATCAGCGAGCCCGTCGCGAATAATCCGCTCGCCTTCATTCGGATCAGTGATCAGGCCCAGTGCGCCGAGTTGTACACCCGGTGCAGCGGCGCGGCCCAGCCGATGAATGGTTTCGACATAAGGGGTGCGCGGCCCGTGATTGTCAGGGAGATGAGTATAGAGCGATTCCGAATGGCTGCCCCAGCAGTAGGTGAGATAGTCCATTTCTCCATCACGGTGGAGCAGCGCAGTAATGGCCTCAGCCTCCTCGAGCCCGATACCTCCTTCGGAAAAATCTTCCGCCGGCAATTTGGCACCGATCAGAAAATCGGCGCCACAACGCGCGCGTATGCCCTGCATCAGCAGCACCAGTAGCCGCGCCCGACCCTCTAGATCGCCGCCAAATTCGTCCTCGCGGCGATTGGAACGGGCAGAAAGGAACTGATGAAAAATATGGCCATGTCCGGCAGATATCTCCACTCCGGCAAATCCGGCATCAGCCAGCATCCCGCACGAAGTAACGAATTCATCAATCATCTGGTGAACGTCACCGGTCTCCAGCACCTGCGGCACCGTCCAGCTTAGATCGTCAGGAAGTGCCGACGCCCCCCGTGCCGAAAGATTGCGATGTCCGGCGCGAAAACCACGTCCATTGTCTTGGATCTGGCCAATCATCAGACTGCCCTCGCGCGCTACAGCTTCGGCCCAGCGCGGCAACATATCAGCGTTTAAGCCCGAGAGAATCTGGGGGCGGGTCGGAAGCGTCTGCCAGCTCAACATGGCCATAGGCTCGCTGATCAGCATCGCTGCGCCGCCCCTGGCGCGGTTCGCAAAATAAGCGATCAACCGGTCGGTGACGCGGCCATCCTTGGAAAAATGGGTCGACGTAGAGGCATGGACAACCCGGTTGCGAAGTTCCCGGGTTCCGACCTTCAGAGGCGAGAAGAGATTAGGATATGCAGTCACGCTCAATCGGGTTCGTGAAACCGCATCACCCGCTTGATGAACGCCTGGCTCCAGGCCGAACGCTCAGCCTCGCCCTCGGCATCGGGGCGATAGGCCTCGATCTCATCTCGGCTGATAGTTCCCTTTTCATCCAGTAGTCTTTCGATCGTGTCTGCGCGTTCGCGAAGCGCATTCGTCTCCGCCATCAGTTCGAGCAGGAAAGTCATTATCTGGTCGACCGCGGGATCGTCAAAAAAGCGCGAACGCGCGCCTTTGCTGAAACGGGGCAGCTTTACGTCTTTCATTGGTTTGTCGGCGCTATTGTCTGCCATGGAATCCTTGCCCGGGAGAATAGAAAATGGGCGGCATAATTGCCGCCCATTCCCCAATACACCAAAATATTAGAAGTCGTAACGCAAACGCGCCATCCAACGACCCGGATCACTGAGATAAGGGTAGATCAGGAAGGACGTCATATAGAGATCGTCGAAGCAGTTGTTGCATTCGACCCCGAGCGACCAGCCCTCTTCCGAGCGCAACGTAACGCCTCCGTTGAGGACACTGTGCCCCGGTTGAAAGCCCCGTGGATCGTTGGACGTCGAGACCCATGTTGAACTGATATAGTTCCAGTTCACTGCGGGCTGAACCGACAATCCGTTGCCCAGTTCCCAATTGTAGCTGGCACCCACCGTCGAAGTGAATGACGGAGCACGGGTTGGTTCCGCGATCTGCCCGTCGGGGGTGATGATGCTGACGTTACAGGCGGTCACGTCGCCGGTTTGGCAACTCGCCTGCTGCGCACGCGTGATGTCGTTGACGTTTTTGAAGCTCGCGTTTTGCAAACCGAATGACCAGAAGAGGTTGAGCCCGTGAACCGGTGTCGTCGACAATTCTACTTCGAGGCCGTAATTTTCCATGTCGGCGACGTTACGAGTCAAATAAGTGATCGAACCCGTCAATGGATTGAGGCCGCCGCCCGGAAGCTGCTGATCGTAATCGGTAAAGTAAAAACCTGTCAGGTTTACGGTAAGACGACGGTCGAGCCATTGCGAACGGACACCGCCTTCGAACGACCAGATCGTTTCTGGGTAGAAAGCATCTGCGTTGTCAGGCGAATAGGCCCGTGCATTCCAGCCACCAGATTTGAAACCACGCGTTGCCGAAGCAAACACCATGATGTCATCGGCCGCTTGGTACTGGAGAGCAAACCGCGGCGTCCAAACCTTTGAACGCTGCTCGACAGGTATGCCGAGATCGATCAGATCCTGCGTATCAAAGGGAACCGACGATGAGGTCAGTGGCAACGGGTTTGCATTGGGCGAATAGGCGATGGTCTTCCGTTCGTCCGTGTAACGCACACCCGCCGTCAACGTCAAATCCCGCGTCACATGTATGTCGCCCTGGACATAGCCGGCATAAGCTTCGGTATCATTGGTCATGACCCGATCACCATTCACGAACGCCGTTCCACTGGACAGGATCAGCAAGTTCGCGAAGTCTGTCTCGTTGGTTTCATTGATGTAATAAACACCGGCGACATAATCGAGAAGGCCGCCAAAGGCCTCGCCGCTGAATTTAATCTCTTGGCTGAACTGGCTATGCCAGCTGTCGCTCGCCAGCGGGATGCCCGCTCCGGGCGAAGCCGATACGAGATTCACGCCATCGATTACAACGCCGGTTGCGCCGGCCAGACTCTCGGTCAGGAATTCCTGATAAAGATGACGGTAGCCGGAAATCACGTTGATCGTTGCATTGTCGCCCACTCCAACCTCGAGATTCGAGCTGATGGAATAGCTTTCAGCGAGGTTGCCCGCGGTGTTGTCGGCGAGCCGCGATGAAACCAGCCCGGTCCCGAGAGGGGTCTCAGCGCTGATCTTGGTGTAGGTAATCCGCTGATCGGTCGTTGGATCGTAGAAATGCGGAAGATTGGCGTTCGAATTGTGAATATAGTCAGCCGATACATCCCACATGACGTTATCGGACAGATGCGCGCGAACAGCGCCGCGAACGCCCCAATTCTCTTCGCCGTTCAACTGGTCGCCGTTGCTCAGATTGTTCACATAGCCGTCGGACTCGATATAATATCCGGATAGTTTGGTGAGCAGCTTGTCCTCGATCACCGGCACATCGACTGAAGCACGCAGCTGAACGCGGTTGAACCGACCGTAGCCTACCTCGGCAAAACCGCCGAACTCTTCCTGCGGACGCGCCATTATGACGTTAATCGCTCCGCCCGTGGTATTGCGGCCAAAGAGCGTACCCTGCGGCCCGCGCAATACTTCTACGCGCTCGACATCAAACAGCGAGAAATTGTTGGCGCCCTGGCGCGAGACATAAATGTCGTCGATATAAGTGCCGACGGGCGGATCGAAGGTCGAGATCGACTCGGAGTTGGCAAGGCCGCGCATCGAATAGGCGTTGGCAGTGCCGACTGCGGTATTGTGATGGCCGATAAGGTTGGGAACGTAATTCACCAAGTCCAGCGTATTGGTGATCTGTCTGGCTTGCAGATCTTCCGCACCGAAAGCAGACACGGCCAAAGGCACTTCTTGCAGCGACTGCTCGCGACGCTGCGCGGTTACGATGATCTCTTGCGGTGCGTCTGACGCTCCTTCATCTGTAGCGGCAACCTGCGCCCATACCGATGTTGACGAAAGAAGTGTCGCGCTGATCAGAAGGGCGCGCCCCGTAGTTTTGTAATTCATCATTTTAGCCTTCCCTGGTGTACAGATCTTTCTAGATCAAACTCGACTACCATCGTCCATCAAGCTCGAACTGAAACTCATTTGTCCTATTTATATATCAATAATTTTCATAGTCCAATAGTTTTTGTTTCCGAGTGGAATTGACTCAGAATCTTGTTTTTTAACATGAGCTTAATGCGCTCACCGTTGGGCGCTAATAGGGTGGATTCAGCTAGAGAAATTCAATCAGATGAATCAGAAACTGAAAATTGTCTTAGATACGGCAACACGACTGCGCTCCATTCGGCGGCCCGGTCAAGCACCATGCCTGCCCCACCAGCCAGTTCTGCATAGGCCCAATCGGACCGGGTCTTGACGATCTGCTTGCCCCAGGGATAGATCGGGTCCGTCCGGCTCGCGATAACGAGCGTCGGACAGGAGATTCGCGGCACGTCTGCCCGAAAATCGTAGAGCGGGATCACGCTGTGGCCATGTTCCTTCCAGGGACCATGAAGGAAATAGGTAAGTACCGAGATATGGATGGTCTCGTCACTCCAGTCAGGGTCACCCTTCTCCCGAACCCAGGCCCAGCGATCGGTGATGTGGCTGCCGTCGGGTGAAATCGCCTGATTATCGGGGAATTTCCCGATCCGCGATGCTCTCTCTTCCTCGGTATAGAAGGGCGCATTGTCCAAAATCAACGCCTTGACCAGTTCTGGATGCTCGGCAGCCAACCTGCCCGCCGCAAGACCGCCGCCGCGATGGCCGAGAACGATCGCTGGCCCGACGCCAAGCGCCTTCAGTAGCGCAGCCAGATTTGCGGCATAGCATTCGATGCCCGGTTGCATGGGCGGATCCGACATGCCGTGCGCCGGCAGATCAATTGCGATTGCGCGAAAGCCTGCATCGGCAATGATTGGCAACACGTGCCGGAACTGCAGCGACGACCAAGGTGCCTGATGGACGAGCAGCACCGGCACACCCTCGCCGAAACTGCGATAATGGAGCTGTCCATCGGGTCCATCGACATAGCCGCGGCGTTCGCGCGGCAAGGCGGTCATGATGGGAAGGGTCATTGCGTCACCTAATTTCTTTGGCAAAAGAGATCTGCCCTCCTCGACAATAAAATCCCGAGTTTGATTGTCGAGCATCCCTGGACCTTCCGCACGCCACCCATATATCGGTGACTATTTGTGCGATTGGTAAATCAATTAATCAGGCGACAGCGCCCTTGGGCCCGAGCGCCGCAGTGGCCGCCTCCTTTTCGTCCATCGCGGTCGTCAAGACCGTCATTTCCTTGGCGAGTACACGGTAATGTTTGAGGCCGAAAATCATCACCAGAATCGTCGGTATTCCTACAAATAGGACAAAGCCGCAGAGCACGACCCCGATCGACCTTGGATCGCCGGACCAGTCAGTTGCGGCACCGATCAGCGGCGGTCCGAGCAGCGGGCCAACCAACGTGATCACGGTGTTGAAGATAGCAACCGAACGGCTCCGCATCTCGCCCGGTGTAATCATCTGCAACGCGGCGGGGCCACCAGCCGTTGCGGCAGATTTGCCGATGAATGCGATAAACATGGCCACAACGGCCAATTGCGCAGTCGGCATGATCGGATAAAGAGCACTCATCGGAACGGTGATGCACAGGCCGAGGATCAGCGTATACATCCCACCCATATCACCATCTCGGCCCAGCCGCTTGCTCGCCCATAACGCGAGCGCGGTCCCAAGCGGGCCGGCTGTGAAGTAAAATAGACCGGTGACCGCACCGGTTGTCATCACGTCCCAGCCATATACGCGCGAGAATAAAGGCACATTCCAGAACGTCAGCGTCGCCATCGCAAAATTACATGTCGCACCGGCAAACAAGACGCCAAAGCCCTTCCACCGATCAAGCATGTAGCGCACAGCGCTGATCTTCGAGCCGCCTTCTGCGTTGGCTGCGATCGTGTCGGTCTTGGGAGGCTCCTTGATTGTCATCAACAGTAGCGCGAACAAAATTCCCGGAGCGCCCACCATGAGGAAAGTCATCTGCCATGGTGCGAACATATGCCCAAACAGCTCAACATCGCCAACGTCGTGCAGCGCGGATACCAAAACCCCGCCAGCGAGAAATGCCATACCGGCCCCGAGATAGGGCCCGGCCATGTAAAGGCTGATCGCGCGAGCGCGTTCGCCGCGCTTGAAATAGTCGCTGATGATCGACACCGAACAGGGACTGACCACCGCTTCACCAAGGCCCAGACCGAGCCTGAAAATCAACAGCGGCAGGAACGACATCGCGAAGCCGCTCATCGTTGTCATCGTGCACCAGATCACGAGACCCACGATCAGCAGCCATTTGCGGCTCCACCGGTCAGCGAGCAACCCCAGGGGAATCGCGACCGCGACATGAAAGATGGAAAAGGCCGGGCCGAGCAGCAGCCCAATCTGAAAATCGCTAAGCCCCATCATTTCCTTGATCGGCTCGACCACCAGCGAGAGAATGAACCGGTCAAAATAGGAAAGAATGAAAACGAGGAGAAGCAGAACCACTACATACCAGCGATACCAGCCACTGTTTCGATCAATATTCACTAAGCATTCCTTACCAGGGGCGCTGACGCGCGTTTCGTTGAGATTCGTATATCGCCCTAGGACGGAAGGCTGCTGCCGAAGACATACCAGGCACCCTTGCCATGGCGCGGGCGACCGGGCTCATCCCAGCCGAACGCCTTTGCCCGGTCGGGATAGGTACCAAGATCAGGCAAGAGATGGGCAAAATTTTCGGCCGCGCCAAAACCGGCCTCTTCCAAGAGGACAGCGGGGTCCTGCGCCCGGAAATTGGTATAGTTTGGCTCGTTATTATGCTCGGTATCCCAGTTCCAGAAGAAATCTTCCCAGGCATCGACAAGGCAGGTTGCGGGCAGTTCCTGATGGACCATGATGCCCCCTGGCCGGAGCAGGCGGCGGCACTCCTTCAGCACTTTCCGGGTCGCGTCGACCGTGATTTCGTGAAAGAAAAAGCTCGAAACGATCAAATCAAAATGCCCGTCCGGAAAATCAAGAGCTTCGGCATTTTGCTGGCTGAGGTGGAGAGCGATACCTTCATGTTCCGCAATAGCATGGCCGTAGCGCAAAAGCGGCGCGGCGACATCGATGCCATGCGCTTCCGTGCCGGGAAAGGCCTCGACATAGGGCACAAGATTCTTGGCCGATGAAGTCCCGATATCAAGGATGCGAACTGGCGCGAAATCAGGACGTTCGTGCTTTAGCCAACGACTGATTACTTTCGCGACGCCGCCCCAACTGCGATGGCTCATACTAGCAGAAAAGACACGTGCGCCGAGGGAAACAACCGCTCCCTGAGCCACATCATCTTCAACCCACTCACTGTGAAAGCAACCCGGCGTCAGATGGACATCAAGCTGGGATACATAATCGGGAATGGCCAGTGATGGATCGAGCTTCAGTGAGCCCCCGGCCGGATTGCGTTGTATCGCAGCCTTGGCCACGTCAATCATTCCGGGTAGCGCGCGCTCGATCGGCTCTTGAACCGACTGAAAACACATTTCCTGCGCATTATAACGAAGCGTACTATAGAAACGATAGGAGGCTTCGTCCTTCATCACCTCTTCAATCGCCACCGCATCCCGGATCAACTCACCCTTGGCTTTGTGTGCCGGTGCGACACGCTCGTCAAAATCCTTGCGGACCATTTCGGGCATTTCCTGGATAGCGAAACGGCGAAGCGCACTACAAAAACGTTGTCGACCCCGCTCCTCGAGATTCGACTCGGGCAGCGCCTCAATGTCCGGGATGGCCGAGTTTTTATGCTTGAACAGCGCGTCTACTGTACTGACCATCAATCTTCCTATCGAACCCCGGGATGCCGTATTTCGTGAATGCCAAATCTTCCTTGCGATTTTCGCGGCTTGTAATTACAGCTGCTGAATAGTCTTATATCTAAGACAAATCAGATTGCAAGAGTTTGAACAAGATGAAACAGGTAAAACCCATTATAATCGTAGGTGCGGGGCCCGTAGGTCTTACAGCAGCCATGTTGCTGCAGAAACGAAAAATCCCGTTTACCCTTTACGAAGCAGAGCCGGAATTGCCCGATGATCTGCGCGCATCGACCTTTCATCCGCCCACTCTCGACATGCTCGAAACGCTCGGAGTCGCTGCGCCGCTGGTTGCGCAAGGGCTGGTCAGTCCAACCTGGCAGGTCCGCATGCATCCAAGCGGCGAACGCGCGGTATTCGATCTGAGCGTAATCAGCGATGCAACGAACCATCCCTATCGGCTCCAGTGCGAACAATCCAAGCTTTGCCGGATCATGCTGGACATGCTGATAGCCGAAGGCGCAGATATCCGCATGGGCGTCAAAGTGGAAGGCGTAGAGCAGGACGATCACGGCGTCCGCGTCGCGCTGCGCGATTCCAAAAACGAGGCAACAACCGATGAAGCCGACTTCCTTATCGCCGCTGACGGCGCACGTAGTGTGGTTCGCTCGGCGCTTGGTTTTCCGTTCAAGGGCAAAACCTATCCCGAAACGACTATTCTTGCGACGACGCACTTTCCCTTCGACGAACATCTCGAAGGGCTTTCCAACGTCAACTATGTCTGGAAGGAGGGCGGCACGTTCAGCCTGCTCCGCCTGCCGGACCTGTGGCGCTGCAGCCTGTACCCGGACGGCGAAGAGAGTATCGAAGACGCACTGGAACCGGCGAGCATCGAACGCAAGCTGCAGGAGATCGTGAAGGTCGACGGCGGCCACAAGGTCGATCAAATCCGTCCCTATCGCATCCATATGCGGATCGTGGACGACTATCGGTCCGGCCGAGTACTACTCGCCGGTGATGCCGCGCACCTCAATTCGCCATCTGGCGGGATGGGCATGAATGGCGGCATTCACGATGCTTTTGAACTGGTTAATACGCTTGAAGAGATACTGAACGGGGCGGCCTTGGACCGGCTTGATCGCTATACGCGCCGACGGCGGCCCATTGCGGAACAGGAAATCCTCACCCAAGCTGATCGTAACCGCGCGCGCATGCAGGAACGCGATCCGGCCAAACGACTTGAATCGCTCCAGGCATTGCAACGCACGGTCGCCGATCCGGATGCCGCGCGCGAGCACTTGCTACGCAGCTCGATGATCGCTGGCTTGCGCAAGGCGGCAGAAATCGCATGACCGGGCGGCGGTACGATTATGGCCGGGACGCGATGATCGGCATCGGCACGCCCCAGGCCAACCCTACGGTTGAGGCGGAAATGAGGATTATATTGCCTCCCGCCTGCGCCCTTGTCGTCAATCGCCTAACAAGTGCTTCGAACGATCCGATGGAGCGGCTGCGCGACTATATCGAACGGCTGGAGACGAGCCTCGAGGATTTCGATACGCTGCGCCCGGATGCCTATGGTTTTGGCTGCACCGGCTCGTCTTACATGATCGATACGGATGCAGAAGCACGCATCGTCGAACGGATCCAGGAGCGGCTCGGTTATCCCGTAGTCACTGCTACCGCCGCGATCCGCTGGCAATTCGCTAAACTGGGCATAAAGCGTATAGCTCTCGCCTCCCCTTATCCGCCCGCTTTGTCGGAAGCGGCTAGCGCCTATTGGAGCGGCGCTGGTTTCGATCTCGTTGAGGTTCGCCGGATCAATACGGGCAGCGCCGATACTCGCAGCATCTATACGCTGGGCAGTGAAGACGCGCGACCAGCCGCGGAGGCGATGTCGGGGCTCGACGTCGATGCGGTGCTGCTAAGCGGCACCGGGATGCCCTCACTGGCCCTTATCGACGACGCCGGCAGCAACGGCCCGGCCATATTTTCCTCCAATCTTTGCCTTGCCAACCGCTT
Organism: uncultured Parasphingorhabdus sp.; assembly: GCF_963975555.1. Taxonomy (GTDB): domain Bacteria; phylum Pseudomonadota; class Alphaproteobacteria; order Sphingomonadales; family Sphingomonadaceae; genus Parasphingorhabdus. The sequence continues at coordinate 49,058 of NZ_CAXBHH010000001.1, forward strand.
ATGTGACCTTGTCGGCCTGCCGGTGCCAATAACCTCCGAATGGCGCGAACGCCTTGCCGAAGCCTGCGAACCAACAAAAGGAAAACCTGTCCGATGATAACCGCACCCACTGCCATTATCGACGGAGAACCCGTCGCCGGAACCGGCGCGCCAATCTCCGTTATCGATCCCGCGACCGAAGAGGTCATCGCTGCAATCCCGGACGCCGAGGACGCACTGGTCGACCGCGCTGTCACATCTGCGCGCGCAGCGTTTGAACGCGGCGAATGGCGGAATATGAGTGTCGCCGAGCGCCAGAAGATATTGCGCAGCTGCGCCGATGCGATCGATGCGGCTGCTGATGAAATCGCCGATCTCGAATGTGCGAACACGGGCATACCCTATAGTCAGGTTCGCGGTCGACAGGTCGGTCGTTCCGCCGACAATTTTCGGTTCTTCGCAGACTATATCGGCCAAATGACGGCTGAGCTCTACGAACAGGATCCGAACTATCTGACCTTTGTCCGGCGCGAACCGGTAGGCGTAGCGGCGCTTGTTTCCCCTTGGAACTCACCAATCACGCTGGGCTCGATGAAAGTCGCGTCGGCTATCGCCTTCGGCAATAGCTGCGTGCTGAAGCCTGCCGAACAGGCACCTTTGGCACTCTCCAAACTGGTTGAAATCATCCAGTCCGCGGGCCTGCCCGAAGGTGTCCTGAACCTTGTTAACGGCAATGGTGCGACGGCGGGCAACCGGCTGGTGCGTCATCCCGACATTGACTGCATTTCCTTCACCGGCGGTACCGAGACCGGACGAAGGATCATGACTGCGGCCGGAGAGAATCTGAAACCGACGATCATGGAACTCGGCGGCAAGTCCGCGAATATCATTTTCGAAGACGCCGATTTCGAACAAGCATTAGACGGTGCGTTGATCGGTATCTTTACCAACAATGGCCAGCAATGCTTGGCTGGCTCGCGGATTCTCGTTCAGCGCAGTATCGCCAAACGCTTTATCGAAGCCTTTGTCGAACGGGCCAAGGGAATCAGGGTCGGATCTCCGCGCGATGCGGCCACCGAAGTGGGGCCGCTCGCCTCAAGACGCCATTATGAGCACGTGATGAGCTTCGTTCCCGAAGCGAGTAAAAATGGGGCCAAATTGCTGGCTGGCGGCAAACGCCCTCCCGCATTCGACAAGGGCTTCTATTTCGAACCGACCATTGCTTTGGTCGAATCCAATGACGACCGTCTGTGTCAGGATGAAATCTTCGGGCCATTCGCATCGGTGCAGATCTTCGATACTGCAGAAGAAGCCTATGCCATCGCCAACCGGTCCCGTTTCGGTCTGGTCGGTTATGTCTGGTCGCAGAATATCGCCACCATCATGGAGGCGCAGGCAAAAATCTCGGCGGGCACGGTCTGGTGCAACACACCAATGATGCGCGAATTGCGCGCGCCCTTCGGCGGCTTTCGCGAGTCAGGTGTTGGAGCCGAGGGCGGTCGCGCAGCAGAATCTTTCTACATGCACCAAAAAACGGTCAGCATGCCATGCAAGCCGTTGACCCTTACAAAGCTTGGCGAGGGTCAAACGGCGTGACGACGCTACATGACGAGATTTCGGCTTTTCTCACTGCTTATTTCGAGGCGTGGAACGGCTATGATGTACCTGCCATGCGTTCATTGTGGGACGAGCGCGAAGAGAATGCGACCTATCTCGCCGAGGAATGCGAACCGCACCACGGATGGGACGAGATACTTGCCTATTGGGGAGTCGACCGCACGAAATCCGAACGACTACTTACCTGGCATGATCTTCATGTCACCCAGGCTAGCAACGATGTCGCGATCGCCTTCTTCCATGCGAACTGGAGTACCTATATCCCGGGCAACCGGCTCTATCCCAAACCGTTTGGCGGGCCGGTCCGGATTACGATGGTGCTGCGCAAGACGGCAGCGGGTTGGCAGGCCATCCATTATGCTGAATCTCCACTCGCCTCGATCGTCCAGCTGCGCGAAGCCCACGAAGCGGCGGTCGACCCTGCGCTCCATGAGAGACTGGCCGCCAAGGGCATCCGTTACTGAGCGGTTCCTCCACAATCAGAAAGAAGACCGAGCATGACAACTGCCATTCAAACCATACCGCTAAAGATGATCGATGGCAAAGAGACTACGCTTGCTGACTATGCAGGCTCCGTTCTTCTCCTCGTCAACACTGCCTCGAAATGCGGGCTCACCCCTCAATATGAGGGCCTTGAATCATTATATCGCGCGAACAAGGACAAGGGATTCGTCATTCTCGGTTTCCCGGCCAACAATTTCCTCGCTCAAGAGCCTGGCACCGAGCAGGAAATTGCCGAATTTTGCACGCTGACCTATGATGTCACCTTTCCGATGTTCTCGAAAATCAGCGTCGCCGGCGATGATCGCCACCCGCTCTATACCGCGTTAACCACTGAGCAACCCGAAGCCGCGAGCCCCAATGGCAATGCCATGCGCGAGCGTCTAGAGAGCAAAGATATACCGATCTGGGATGCGCCCGAGGTCCTGTGGAATTTTGAGAAGTTCCTCGTCTCACGCAAGGGCGAAGTCGTTGCCCGGTTTGCACCGGACACGCCGCCTAACGATCCAGCTATGGTTGCCGCTATAGAGAGCTATCTCGCATAGCAAATATTTCATCAATATTCTCGTTACCGATTTAAACCTCTGCATCTTTCGTTCTCTTCAAAGAAATGGATGCTAATCCTGTGCTAGATCGTGGGCCGCCGTGTCAGTGACATACTCCGCGATGATACCCAGCTTTCCGAAGACCGTGCCAGTTGGATCGCATCTCATAATTCGTGATCCGCGTTAGGGAATTTGCAGGATATCGAGAGGGAGAGACCCGTCCGCTACGGCCTGCGTCGCGCACCACCAATCCCATGTTAAAACAAACCATTTGCTGCCGGGTATGCCCAACGGGCTATGGCCAAAGCGAAGACAAGCGGCCGGAGGGTTGCTTATCCTAGCGGGTGTCATAATAGGCATCGTGTCTCAAGCAACGTGGCATCGGCAGACATGTCTTCAACCGGTAGGCCAGGCCGACAGTCATAATATCGAGTTTCCATGACCAATTCACCGCAAGCCTCCCGGATCCGAAGAACCGGCCTAGCGATATGGTCGAATGCCTATATCCTGCTTTCGTTCACGGCATTATTCTGGGCGGGCAACAGTATTGTCGGGCGGGCGGCGCGGGACCTGACTCCTCCTGCAGCCCTGTCCTTCTGGCGCTGGAGCCTGGCATTATTGCTTTTGCTCCCGCTCGCGTGGCCACATCTGAAGCGGGACTGGCCGACATTGAAAGCGAACTGGAAAATCATGCTCTTCCTGGGAACACTGGGCATCGGCGCGTTCAACACGCTGCTCTATACCGGCCTCCAAAGCACGACCGCGCTCAATGCGATGCTCCTGCAAGCGGCCCAGCCGGCCCTTATCCTCATCATGGCCGCCATATTGATGAAAGAGCGTACCAGCACCCGGCAGATTGCCGGGGTGATCATATCGCTGGCGGGCGTGCTTGCGATTATCTCGCGGGGAAACGTGGCCACGCTGATGAATTTCAATCTGAACCGAGGCGATGCGATCATCGCCTTTGCGGTATTGCTTTGGTCGATTTATACCGTGGCGCTTCGCCGCCGCCCGGCCGTCCACCCGCTAAGTTTTCTCGCCGCAACCCTGATGATCGGCGTGGTCGTTATCGCGCCATTTTATGCAGCAGAAATCGCCAGTGGACATTTGATTGTCGCCTCAAGGAACAGCGCGCTCGCTATTGCCTATGTGGCGATTTTTCCGTCCTTCTTCGCCTATCTTTTTTTCAACCGAGGAGTCGAACTGATCGGGGCGGCCTCGACCGGGCAATTCCTGAACATTCTGCCGGTCATGGGAGCAGGCCTCGCCATGCTGTTTCTCGGCGAGCAACTATATATATTCCATATGGCGGGAATTGCGCTTATTTTCGCTGGCATATTTGTGGCAGGGAAAAAACAGGTCTTACCGTCCCTGACCAAGGTTAAGCGCTAGTGCCTGCCCACTGGACAAGACAATCGCTCGGGATGTTTCGCCCGCTTAGACCGTTCACGATCTGATTTCCCGGCCACCGGCAATATTGCACCGCCTTCATTTTCCCAGTTCGCGATTGCCACGCGAACCAGTGCGGACGGCCTGAATATTGACGGCCTGCAATCATCCCTATATTGTACCATCATCGTCATATTCCTCATTCACATTTGTACTCCGGGTGACGGAGCCACACGAAATGGCTCCGTCGTGTCACTGTCAGGAAGCGGGCACAGCCGGACTGTTTGATGCCGCTTCGATACGAGCGATCTGATCCTTGATCGACAGCTTCAATTTCTTCAGCTCGCTGATCTTTTCGGGATCCTGACCCGGTGACTTTTGTTTTTGCGCAATCTTGCGATCAATAACGTCGTGCTTTTTCCGGAGCCGACGCAGAAATGATTTGGACATATTGTCCTCCGTTAAAGTTGAGATGTTCGACAATGTGAATTCGTCGGACAGGAGCTGCCAGAGGAGGTAGAGAGCGGCAGCCCCTGCCCTGTGGACCAAATACGGCTAGGCCATTTTTGGCTGTCCGGATTTCATACTGCCGGGCATTTTCCGCTGGAGCGCACCGGATACGCTATTGTCTACTTCGGAAATTGCCTTTTGCTTCTTGGGTTTTCTCGGTTCCCGGTTTCCTGATTTATTCTTCTTTGCCATTTTATTATCCTGTCGATTACGTTCATATCAAAGAGCTGATGCTCCTGCGGATATGCGCCTGACCCGGATGGCAATGCCACATTCCGGATCAGGCCAGAACAATCGGTTCGGGTGGATAAGGTCGTATTTTTCTGTAGTTCATTGGTGATATCTCCAGCATCGGATCGGAGGCCTTTTACCGGTCAGGGACTACCAGCCGAGATTAAGGCTTCCTCCTCGTCGCGTGCGTCACATGTTCATGCTCGTTTGGATCAAGGCCATTATCGAGAGGGTTATCGAAATCGCGAATATGCCCATGATGGCGCGCAATTGGCCTTCGCCAAGCGAGGGAGTCCGCGAAGAAATCTGCGCAGCATGAGTCCTGTGTGCTGCCATATCCTGTATCATTTTCCAGTCCTTTTAGCGCGCGACCAATCACCACCAGCTCGCACTGGTCCGTGTTTGTCAGCGCGATACGCCAGCGAAAAGCTCCGCAAGAATTGCAGCGATTGCTTTTCACATATCGATTATTGAGAACGCAGACGGCTTATCGAAAGTCTTGGCTGCGGTGAGCGTCAAAGACGCCTGTCCCCGGTGCCGGAAGACTCTTGTCTCCCGATCGGGGCGGGCTAGAGTGTTAGCAGTTTTTCCATGCTACCAAGCCAGAGAGATGATGGTTTCTTAGCCATGCCCTCAAGATAGGATGGGGATTTTTTTAGTCAAGCCGGGTTCCGGAATATAACTGCCCACGATGCCCCTATCACGAATAATGCTGACAGCTTCGCTGATGCAGTCTAAAATCCGTTGATGTACAGAATCCTGACCAGAAAACATAAGCCGGACATCGCCATTGATCTCGGCACGGCTAACACGCGTATCATGACGGCGGCGGAGGGAATCGTTTTTGACGAACCGTCCTTATGCTGTTTTTCCGGTGATAGCGGCAGGAAAAAGCTGGTCGCGGCAGGGCTTGAAGCCAGAAAAATGCGCGGTCATGACTCGGCGGACCTGACGATCATCCGGCCGCTTAGCTACGGCGTTCTGAACGATATCGATGCTGCGCGGATATTCCTCGGATATGCCATTCGCTCCAGCATAGGCAAGCTGCCCAGAGGGGGCGTGACCGCTACTATCGGCGTTCCGACCGACGCCACCAGCGCCGAACGCAATGCCTTGATGACTGCGGCGCGAGACGCCGGCATATCTTCGGTAACCTTGGTCGATGAAACGATCGCGGCGGCCCATGGCGCCGGAATCGAGATCGACGGCCCGACGGGCGCAATGGTCGTCGAATGCGGTGCGGGAGTCACCGAAGCGGTTGTGCTGTCGCTGGGAGGCCTATGTGGCCGCGTCGCTATCCGGAAGGGTGGCGACAGTATGGACCAGTCGATTATGGACCATCTCCATTTCAAGCATAAATTCCTGATCGGGCAGAATATGGCGGAGCAAACAAAGCTCGAACTGGTCGAGCAGATGGTCACCGATGTCACTGGTGCCGGATCTATCGAGGTCAAAGGACAGAATATGGCAACCGGTCTGCCCGAGACCAGAACCATTCCGGTTCAGGAACTGGCCGTCCTGGTGGGCAAACATATTGATGCAATCGCCGATATGTCGGCCAATCTTCTGGGTGATACAGCGCCCGAACTATGCGACGACATCTATTCCAACGGGATCATATTGACCGGCGGTAGCGCGGCAATCAATCTGATTGGCCAGACGCTGACCGACAGGATCGGCGTTCCGGTCACCATCGCGGATCAGTCCAAATCCTGTGTCGCCTATGGGCTGCACAGTGCGTTGCTTCACTAGCGCTCGAACCACGTTTGCGGCGGATTGACAACATCACCGGGCTCCACCATATTCATTCGATGGCCATGACCATTCCTCTCGGGCGATATCGCCACCTTTCGGGACAGCTCGCCGCAGGAAGCTGACCCGGATCTGCGCTATTGGCCTCGATAGAACGGGGTGACAAAACGGGGTCCGGGATTTCCACAATCTATATTGAGAGAAGAACTTCGCGTTTCGCGTAGCTTCCCGGCCAGTTTTAAAAAGAAACAATGTCATGAAAAATACAAATATCAGTCCGGGCGCGATGCGTCCGGTGATCCATATGATCGACCATGAAAGCGACGCGATCGAGGCATTCGCGATGGCGTTGGAGGCCCGCAATCCGAAAGTGGCGGAAATGCTCTACGAAGAGCTTGGCCGCGCAACGCTGCACAGCGTTGACGATATGCCCGATAATATCGTGACTATGAATTGCACGGTCGAGTTTATCGACGAGACGAGCGGACTGCGCCGGATGGTGAAGCTGGTCTATCCCAAGGACTCGGATATCGAGAATGATTGCCTGTCAATATTAACCCCGATGGGTGCCGGCCTGATCGGGATGGTCGCTGGCGAGACCATTGCCTGGCCGGACCGGAGCGGCACCGAACGGATGTTGCGCATCGTGGCCGTCACGCCACCCGATCATCCGAACGGAAGCCCGGACTGAAATCATGGAGAAAGAACTTGTTCGCTATCGATGCATGACCGACGATGGCTCCTGTCTCGACATTATCGAATATCAGCATTTCAGGATAGTCGATATGGACATTGGCGTCCGGGAATATCCCGGCGCGCGGAGGCTGGTGACAGAAAATGACGAACCTGTTCGTTACATCGATAAGATGACGTTCGAAATTATCGACACAGGTGAATTGGTTCGTCGGCAGGGTTGATCTTAATATATGTCTGTCAGAGGTTCGGCAGCAGATATGCAAACGCAATATGCGGAGTAGAAAATGATACGATTTGTGGTTCCGATATTGCTCTTTGCAGCTGCAGCCTTGCTCGGCTTCATGCTTCCGGCGAATCCCTGGCTGATATGGCTATTGGTGCCTGTGATCATTCTGCTCGCTGTCGGTTTATGGGATATTATCCAGACCAGCCACACGCTGCGGCGCAATTATCCGGTCCTTGCCCATATGCGCTGGTTCTTTGAGGACCTGCGTCCTTATCTGCGCTCCTATATCGTGGAAAGCGATCTGGACGGCAGGCCGTTTAATCATAACGACCGCGCGCTCGTCTATGCCCGCTCGAAGGGCGACAATTCCACCCACCCCTTTGGCACGGAATTGAATGTCTATTCCGAAGAATATGACTGGCTCAATCATTCGATGATGCCCAATGAACGGGCCGCCAGAGAATTCCGCGTCAATGTAGGCGGTCCCCAATGCCAAAAACCCTATTCGGCCGCGATTCTCAATATTTCGGCGATGAGCTTTGGCTCGCTCAGCGCAAAGGCTATCGAAACCCTGAACCTAGGGGCGCAAAAAGGCGGTTTTTATCATGACACCGGCGAAGGCGGCTTCAGCCCCTATCATGCCAAACATGGCGGCGATATCGTCTGGGAAATCGGCAGCGGTTATTTCGGATGCCGTACCGACGATGGTAATTTCGACCCCGAAAAATTCGCCAAAACCGCGGCGCTCGATCAGATAAAGATGATCGAGATCAAGGTGAGCCAGGGTGCCAAGCCCGGCCAGGGCGGGATGCTTCCCGGCGCGAAGGTCACCGCCGAAATTGCGGCGACCCGGGGCATTCCGGAGGGCAAAGACTGTATATCGCCCGCCGCTCATACGGCCTTCACCACCCCGCTAGAATTGCTCGATTTTGTCGGGCAGCTACGGACGCTCTCCGGCGGAAAGCCCGTGGGTATAAAATTATGCGTTGGTCAGCCACACGAGATTTTCGCGGTGATGAAAGCCATGCTGCAAAGCGGCATAAAGCTCGACTTCATTGTGGTGGACGGAGGTGAAGGCGGAACCGGAGCAGCACCGGTTGAGCTATCCGACCGCGTCGGCATGCCGCTCCGCGAAGGCCTGATTCTCGTCAATAATGCGCTGATCGGTGCAGGACTGCGCGGCGATGTCCGGCTAGCGGCATCGGGCAAGGTTATCAGCGGGGCGAGCCTCGCAATGAATGCGGCACTGGGTGCCGACTGGTCCAACGCTGCACGCGGCTTCATGTTTTCACTGGGCTGCGTCCAGTCCTTGCAATGCCATACCGGCAAGTGCCCGACCGGAATCGCGACCCAGAGCGTGTCGCGGCAGCGCGGTCTGGTCGTCGAGGATAAGGCCGAGCGCGTGCACCGGTTTCAGCAGCAAACCGCAGCCGCCTTGCGCGATATCGTGGTCTCGATGGGATTGGAGAATCCCTCGCAAATCCGCCCACACCATCTGCATGAACGCTTGAACGCGGTGAAATCCAGTTCGATTGACGAAATTTATCCGTTCCTCAAAGCCAATGCGCTGGTCGATACGCCGGAAGCCACGCCTTATGCCCGTTTCTGGGCAGCGGCACAGGCGGAGAGTTTCAGGGCTCTGCAGGATATACATCAGACCAGTTACGACTGAGACCGCGTCATTGCGCGCCGCCTGACGAATCTGGCTAAAAAAATTGCGGGAGTCGCATGACCTGATATCCGTTAGGGAATCCGACGGAAATCGCTCGACCCTATATTAATATAGTCGATTTGAATTCCACCGGGACAAAAGCCTGTTTTCAAATCCTGAGCCTTTGTGATATCCGGTCCGCTTAGCCGATAATCGCGGTCTGTTATCACGCTTTACCGCAATGCTTCGCCACGAAAGCATGGTCTTTAGGAGAAAAAAATGTCTGTCGTAACCACTCAAAAACACGATAATATTCTGGTCATTGTCGCGAACAATCCCCCGGTCAACGCTCTCGGCGCAGCCGTTCGTCAGGGACTGGTCGACGGCATTGACGAGGCTCTGTCCGACGACGAAGTCGAGGCCGTGGTTATCCGCTGTGATGGTCGGACATTTTTCGCCGGAGCCGACATTACCGAATTTGGCAAGCCGATGAAGGGCCCCGATCTCGGCGCGGCTCTCGACCGGTTGGAGGCCAGCAGCAAGCCGGTTATTGCGGCGATCCACGGAACCGCTCTCGGCGGCGGCTGTGAGGTTGCTCTGGCCTGCCACTACCGGATTGCCGTTCCCTCTGCAAAAATGGGGCTGCCGGAAGTCAAATTGGGCCTGATTCCCGGTGCCGCCGGAACCCAGCGCCTGCCACGCGTGGTTGGCGCGGAAGCCGCCTTGCCGATGGTGGTGATCGGGAACCCTATTTCGGCCAAAAAGGCCCATGCCATTGGCCTGATCGACAAGATCGTCGGCGAAGACAGTCTGGCCGATGATGCGATAGCCTTTGCCCGCGAGCAGATTGGCAAAGCGCCTCCGCGCTCTTCCGAAGGCACAGCCAACGAAGACGGCATCAAGAACCCGGCTATATTTGACGAATTCCGGCAGCAAAGCGGCCGCAAAATTCGCGGCTTCGATGCACCCGAAGCGGGTATCCAGGCAGTCAAAGCGGCGGGTGAACTATCTTATGCCGACGGCGTGGCAAAAGAGCGCGAGCTGTTCACGAAGCTGATGACCGGCACACAGTCGGCTGCCATGCAGCATTATTTCTTTGCCGAACGCGCGGCCAACAAGATTGACGGTATTGATCCCAAAATCGATCTTATCCCTATCAAGAAAGTCGGGATTCTGGGCGCCGGCACCATGGGTGGCGGCATCGGCATGAACTTTCTGTCCGCTGGCATTCCCGTGACCATCGTCGAGCTGAAAGAGGAAGCGCTGGATCGCGGCGTCGGTGTGATCCGCAAAAATTACGAAAATAGCGCCAAGCGCGGCCGCATGATCGAGCAGCAGGTCGAGGATGCGATGGGCATTTTGACACCCAGCCTGTCCTACGACGATCTCGCCGATTGCGATCTGGTGATCGAGGCGGTGTTCGAGAATATGGATGTCAAAAAGGAAGTGTTCACCAAGCTGGATGCGATTGTGAAGCAGGGTGCGATCCTTGCCAGCAACACCAGCTACCTGAATATCGACGAGATTGCAGCGGTGACCAAGCGCCCCGAATATGTTCTGGGCCTGCACTTTTTCTCGCCAGCCAATGTGATGAAATTGCTCGAGATCGTGCGCGGCGAGAAGACCGCTGACGATGTTCTGATGACGGCGATGAAGCTGTCCAAGAAAATAGGCAAGGTCGCCGCAGTTTCGGGTGTCTGTCCCGGCTTCATCGGCAACCGGATGCTCAGCCCGCGTCAGGAACAGGCCAATGCGTTGCTCATGGAAGGCGCAAATTACTGGGAAGTCGACGATGTTCTGCTCGAATTCGGCTTCCCGATGGGACCATTCCAGATGTCCGATCTGGCCGGCATCGATATCGGATGGCATCGCGATCCGGCGCGCATCGAATCCATGCGCGACGCCTTGTGCGCCGTCGGCCGCTGGGGCCAGAAAGTCGGCAAGGGATTTTACGACTATGATCAGGCGCGTCAACGGACGCCCTCCGATGAGGTCAAACAGATCATCGCCGAATTTGCTGCCAAGGCCGGCAAGCAGCAGCGCGACATTTCGAAGGACGAAATCCGCGAGCGGTTGCTCTATCCGATGGTCAATGAAGGCGCCAAAATCCTCGAAGAAGGCATGGCACAACGCGCCAGCGATATCGATGTCGTCTGGATCAACGGCTACGGCTGGCCGCTTTATACCGGTGGGCCGATGTTCTGGGCCGATACCGTCGGTCTCGACAAAGTCGTTGCCGGACTGGAGAAACACAATCTGCCGGTCGCCGATATGCTGCGGAACAAGGCCAGCAAAGGCGAAAAATTCAACGGGTAGGTTTACGTATATCGAATAGGAGAGAATAAATTGGCAACTCAAGCAATAGATCCACTGGAAAAGTGGACGCCCAGCAATGGATGGCCGCTGCGGTCGCGTGATGAAGTAGAAGCATTATTATGTGCCCCCGGCCAGCCATTTGAAATGGAAATGGTCGATGTCGACGGCGTCGCAACCCGGGTCTGGAAAAACGCCCATCCGAGCCTCGCTGCTCTGGCGGAACATGCGCGCGGTCATGGCGACAGCGAATTTCTGATATTTGAAGACGAACGCGTCACCTATGCCAACTGGTATCGCGCTGTCGCCGCTCTTGCGGTGGAACTGCAGGAAATGGGCGTATCCAAGGGTGACCGGGTTTCGCTTGCCATGCGCAACCTGCCGGAATGGCCGGTGATTTTCTTCGCCGCGACATCCATCGGCGCCATTGCTGTGCCGCTCAACGGATGGTGGACCGATCAGGAACTGGTTTTCGGACTGGAGAATTCAGAATCCAGTATATTGCTGTGCGATGCCGAACGATGGGACCGGATTGCTCCACATCTGGCGGAGCTGCCAGAACTCAAACATGTCATCGTGGCGCGCAGCCAGGGCGCATTGGCAGCACCGGCGCGTCCGCTCGAAGATATTATCGGTCGCCCCAATGATTATGGCGATTTGCCGGATCAGGATTTGCCCGCGGTCGACATTGCACCGGACGATGCCGCGACAATTTTTTATACCAGTGGCACGACCGGGCAACCCAAGGGCGCCCTCGGCAGTCACCGCAACCTGACGACCAACGCTGTTTCTGCCGGCTATGGCGGAGCGGTCGCAGCTTTGCGCCGGGGCAATGAAATGCCCGAACCGACCACCCGGGTTGGCTTGACGGTCATCCCCATGTTCCATTGCACCGCCTGTTCCGCAACCATGATGCCAACGGTTCATGGCGGCCACAAAATGATCTTCCTGCACAAGTGGGACACGGTCAAGGCGATGGAAATTATCGAACGGGAAAAGGTCAATGCAACCGGCGGTGTGCCGTTTATTGCCTGGCAATTGATCGAACATCCCGACCGCGAGAAATATGACCTGAGCTCGATCGATTCGATCAGCTATGGCGGTGCGCCGTCGGCGCCCGAACTGGCCCGGAAAATATATGAAGTCTTTGGCGCGTTGCCCGGCAACGGCTGGGGCATGACCGAAACCATGGCGACCGTTACGGGCCATAGCGCCGAGGATTATCTCAATCGCCCGACCAGTTGTGGACCGCCAGTGGCCGCCGCCGATCTGAAAGTCATGAGCGGCGATGCCAGCCAGGAAATGCCGATTGGCGAAGTGGGGGAACTTTGGGCGCGTGGACCGATGGTCGCAAAAGGCTATTGGAAACGTCCCGAGGCAACCGCCGAGACTTTCGTCGATGGCTGGGTCCGTACCGGCGATCTGGCGCGACTGGACGACGAGGGATTCTGCTATATTGTCGACCGCGCAAAAGACATGATCATTCGCGGGGGAGAGAATATCTACTCATCCGAGGTCGAGAATGTTCTCTACGATCATCCGGCGGTAATGGATGCCGCGTTGATCGGGATCGATCACAGGACATTGGGCGAAGAACCAGCGGCTATTGTCCAGCTGGCCCCGGGAAAAACCGCCAGCGAAGCGGAATTGCAGGAATGGGTCCGCGAACGGCTGGCGAACTTTAAAGTGCCGGTAAAGATATTGTTCCGCGCAGACGGCTTGCCGCGCAACGCCAACGGCAAAATATTGAAGAAGGATCTTAAGGCGCTTTTCTAAAGCTCAATCGCTTTTCGGTGCAAGGCGGATCATTCCCTCTTGCACCGCCGAGGCGACCAATATGCCGTCCTGCGTATAGAGTGATCCGCGATTGAGACCGCGCGTATGGCCGGTCCAGTCGCTGTCCATGACGTAACAGATCCATTGATCGGCCCTGAAATCATCATGGAACCACATGGCATGGTCGAGGCTGGTCGAGAACAGACCGGGCGTCGTCCAGTGCAATCCGTGTGGAATCATCGACGTCGAGAGCAATCCCATGTCGGAAGCAAAGGCCAGGGTTGCCCGGTGTATGAGCGGATCATCCGGCAACGGCGCGACCGTCTTGAGCCACTGATATTGACGCGCCTCCTGACATTTGCCTTCCGGGCGAACGCTGCGGACATCAAACGGGCGCGGCATACTCATCCGCTCGATATACTCGTCCGGAACCTGAGGGTTGCGGGCGATTTGCTCCATCGCACTCATACATTGCTCGGGCGGCAATACGTCCGGCATCTTTATTTGATGCTCCAGCCCTTCGGCAGGCTTCTGGAAGGACGCCGTCAGGTTGAATATGACCTTGTCATCCTGCCGGACCACAACCCTGCGATTGGAGATGCTACGGCCGTCAAAGTCGCGATGAACCCGGAAATGCAGCGGCTTTGTTTCATCCCCCGCCCGCAGGAAATAGGAATGGAGCGAATGGATATTCTTCTCGGCATCAACCGTGCGATCCGCAGCGACAATCGCCTGGGCAATTACTTGGCCGCCAAAAATGCGTTCGCGCGCGGTTGACGCAAGCGCCGGATATGTAAACTCGTCGTCAGCATCTGCCGTGAGATCAAGGGTACGCAGCAATCCGCCGATCAGCTTCTCAGCAGACACGGATGAGCGATGGGCCAGCGCCTGCGATAACCGGCGCTGGACTTGTTCGTCTGTTAGCTGATCCAAAACTGCTTCTATTCCTTAAATTGCGCTAAAGCGTGACTGACTTGAGCGTTCAGGGATATATCTCGAACAATCCGGCACCGCCCTGACCGCCACCAATACACATGGTGACAACGCCCCATTTTGCGCCGCGGCGGCGGCCTTCCTGCAGCAGATGCCCGGCACAGCGAGCACCAGTCATGCCGAACGGGTGCCCGATAGAGATCGACCCGCCATTCACATTATATTTCTCGGGATCGATGCCCAGCCGGTCACGGCTGTACAAACACTGGCTCGCAAAAGCTTCGTTCAATTCCCAGATATCGATATCGTCAACCGTCAGGCCCTGACGTGCGAGCAGTTTCGGAACGGCGAATACCGGGCCGATACCCATTTCGTCCGGCTCGCATCCGGCCACGGCCCAGGATACGAAACGGCCCAATGGCTTCAGTCCGCGACGTTCCGCCTCTTTCGCTTCCATCAACACGACGGCAGCGGCGCCGTCTGACAATTGGCTGGCGTTGCCGGCCGTGATATATTTGTCCGGTCCCATGATCGGCTGCAGACTGGACAGGCCTTCCAATGTGGTGCCCGGCCGATTGCACTCGTCGCGGTCGACGGTGTAGTCGACGATGGTTTCTGCCTTGGTTTCCCGGTCGACCATTTTCATTTTGGTCTGCATCGGAACGATCTCATCGGCAAATAGCCCGGCTTCCTGCGCTGCGGCCATCCGCTGCTGCGATTGCAGGGAATATTCATCCTGATATTCGCGGCTGACATTATAACGCTCTGCAACAATATCGGCGGTCTCGATCATCGGCATGAAGAGCGCAGGGGCAATTTTCAGAATTTCCTGGTCAATGCTGCCTTCGTCTGCCCGGCTCCCCTGCATCGAGATGCTTTCGACGCCGCCCGCGACCACGCAATCCGCTCCGTCGCCGCGAATATGGTTAGCGGCGATCGCGATCGACTGCATGCCCGACGAACAGAAACGGTTGACCGTTGCCCCGGCGGTTGTTTTGGGAAGGCCTGCGAGAAGCGCCGCATTGCGCCCGATATTGGGGGCCGCGTGCGCGACATTGCCAAGGATGCAATCATCGACAAAGTCGCTTTCGACACCGGACCTGGCGACCGCATGTTTGATGGCATGCGCCGCCATTGTCATCGGAGGCGTGATATTGAAGCCACCGCGACCAGCTTTGGCAAGCCCGGTACGAGCATAGGATACGATGACTGCTTCACGCATTTTATAATCTCCATTTGATTGTCACAGAAGGTTTTCCGACTGGATCACATTTGTTTGTGACGGCCTAATTCTATTTGGAAACATGTCAAGATGTCCAACGGCGAACGGCACAGTTTTCCAACTGCCTGAGCGCGATAAACCGCACACAGGCCTATTCTGGAGCGATACCAGCCTGATCTGCACAAACGATATTCCCGACAGAACGGTGTTGATACCGCGCTACAGGCATATTGTGTGGCAGTTTCCTAAGTCTGTGGCGCGCAGGCACCGCGAGGCCAGAACATCTGTCCATAGGGAGTTTTGAATATGAGCAGGTCCTGAGAAAGACTCTCGAGCTGCATGTCCATGAAAGCGAGAGTGGGTTTGATTTTTATACGGTTACCGTCGATGACATAGGTCCCGGGTTCCTCGATCTCCGTCGATGAATTGGTCTGGTAAAGCAATGTCCCGTCAGGCGAGAAAATATAGTTGATCTGTTCATCGGTCCGCTCTCCCTCGATGAGGAGATGGGAAAAGCACCATTGGCCTTCGAGATAGGCCGGGGTCAGGCCCGCAGCTTGTGCCGATTCTACGCCAGCGCTATTCGCTGCTTCGGCAGATGTCGCGTCCTTGTCTCCTGCCTGACCGCAGGCAGCAAGCAGCATAGGAAGAACGAGCGCGATACGAAATTTCATAGATATTTCCTTACAATATTATAAAAATATGGTTGGACCCCGTAGCGGGCAGCCGGGTCATCCGTCGGCATGAAAACCGGTTTTAGTTTCCAGTCGCATTTTCAACGCTGACGACCAGCACTCTTTTAAGACCGTCATCTTTGACATCGATGATGACCATTCCATGACCGTTCCCACGAAATAATATCATCCCGGGCTTTGGTTCTTCCACGGGAAACAGCTCATAGCCGGCTGCAATCATGCGATCATTATAGGCTGCCAGAAGGTCTGCGGCGCTGGTCTGTGTATTGCCGCGCAGGAGATAGGTTTCTGCCATCGGATTCATCTTCTGGCTTTGCGTCGGTTCGAAGTCGGCGGGAAGCCAGATATCCTTTGGCATCCAGTCCATATCCTTGGGTAAAAAGGCTGGTGGTGGTGACTCCACCTTGCTGATTTCCAAGGGGCCATTGGCGACGGCCTCTGACGGCTTCGGATCATCGGAACATCCGGTCGTCAGCAATATCGGTGCTGCTATCGTCAAAATTACTCTGCTATTTTTCATATCTTCTCTCCGTTGCGCCAAGCCGAATGTTAATCTTATAAATGCGGGACGGCCCTCAAGCCCTGCTCGCGGCCCGCCCGTTCACGTCAATTGAACCGGTAGCTGCCCGCATAACTACGGTAGGACATTGTCGTGACGCCATTGCGCCTGGTTCCTGCATAAGAGGATTGCCCCGGGAGCATCTGGATCGACACTTGCCCGCCGGAACGGCCGATCCGTCCAGCATGGAGCGCGGCTTTGCAGATATAGGAGTCATCCGTGTAAATGTCGGTTCCCCATACTGACCCCGTGTTCTCGGTATTTGCTGGGCATGAACAACTCAGCGTTTTGCCGGTTCCTCGCCATTTGGATGCCGCGCGGCATTCCCCGATATCTTCGCCGGTCAGTTGATTAGTCGTCTGACCCAAATTGCCCAAACCAAGACTGCCCAATATGGCCGCGGCATTTCGTTCGAAAGAACTCCCGGACCTTGATTTCCGTGCATTGGCATTAGACCGGTTGCGGTCACTGACCGATGCCGTGTTTGAATCTGTGTCTCGCGGGTTCACAAACCGGTAGCTCGCGTCATATTCTCCGTAACTTCGGGTCGCCACACCATTTCGTTTCGTGCCCGTGTAGCTATTCCGACCCGGCAGCATTTCGATCGTCACGCGTCCGCCGCTGCGATCCAGAACCGAGGCGTGGAGTGCTGTGGAGCAGATATAGGAATCCGCCGTATAAATGTCGGTGCCCCACAGCGAAGGCGAAATGTCGAAATTCGCCGGGCATGTGCAGGTCAGGACCATGTCCGTCCCCGCCCAGCTGGTGGGAGCAGCACACATCCCTATATCCTGCGCGTCCTGCATCGGACCGGGTTGACTGGCCGGCGCGGCCATTGCCGACGAAGACAAAGAAGCTGAAACGAATGCGAAAGCAGTTAATATCGATCTGAAGCTTGATAATGGCATTTCAGGATTCCTTTGCCGTTGAAACATCAAACGAATGGCGGGGTGATCGTCAAGATCATCGCCAATCACCCCTCCAACGCAAAGCAATGGAAAATGCCGCCAATTTTCGGAACGAACTAGGTAGAGAATTTCGCTGCGGCAGCCTTGCAAGGGAGCAGATACCGGTCCGGCAGCGGCATTTTGGATGCCTTCAGACCGCGATAGGCCGTCTGAATAAGCGGTTTCGCCTCCTTGTGCTTTCCTTGCCCCAATAGCGATATCCCGATCCGGCAACGGGCCACTTCGGTGGCGAAATGACCGGCAGGCAATACCCGGGAGAGCAAGTCATATGCCCGCTGCGCGTCAACCTTCGCTTCTGCAAAACGGCCTTGCGCGATACGCATTTCGGCGCGGGTTAGCGATGGAAAGGCACGACGAGGGTGATCGTCCGGAAGATGGAGCGCGAAAATATTGTCAACCTCCCGCAAATCCCTTTCGGCTTGGGCAAATTGCCCTGTCTGGACGAGCGCCGCCGCCAAATTCTGCTTAACCTCTCCTACTTCCAGAGTCCCGGCCCCATGTTCGGATTGCGTTTGCAACAGAATTTTCCGAAACTGGGATATCGCCGCTTCGATCTGCCCTGCCTCGACCAGAGCCAGAGCAAGATTGCTGCGATGGGACAGATTAGACGAATAATCGGGGCCAAAGGCCGCGACTGATAATTCCAGAGCCTTGCGATGATATTCTATCGCCGCATGCGGTTTTCCCTGCGATGCCGCCAGCCGGCCAAGATCGGAATAGATGATCGACAGGCGCGGGTGATCGTCGCCATAATATTTCCGGGCCACGTCGAGAGTTTTGTTCAGCTGGGTTTCCGCAGCCGCCCCTTCACCCAGACCAGTCAGCGACCGGCCCAGCCCCGAGCCGGCTTCGACAACGGCGGGGATTTGGTCGAGCTTCCCGGCCAGGGCTTCCACCCGTTCGAACAGCTTTTTCTGCTCTGTCCACTGTCCTTCCTGACGCCAGGCCACCACCAACATCGTGTCGAGTGCGTGGATATCTTCGGTCCGGTTCCGGTCCAGCAAGACCATCGCCTTGTCCAGCTTCGCCTGACCGGCTTTCCGGTCGCCACCCAGGCTTTGCAGATAGCCCAGATAGGCAAGAGCAGAGGCATAGGCATTATCTTGCGGGACCTTGGCACGGTCGAGCAAGGCCACAGCTTCTGCGGCCAGTTTTTCCGCACTCGGCAGGTCATCGGCCCGTTGGTGGCCGCGCGCGGTCCAGCCCAGCAAGTCCGCAATCAAAGCCGGATCATCCGCCAGATTCTCGCGCGCGTCGGCGAGAGAGGCCTCAAGCATCCTCAGCGTTGTCGCCGATTGCGGGCCGACCGCGTCCATTTCCAGCGGATCGAACCGCCGGAACAGATTGAGCAGCATATCCTTGCCTCGTTCGACCCGGTCCAGAGCCGCAACCGCGATATTCCTCTGTTCGCGAATCTGGTTTGCATAGATCGAAGCGGTCAATCCCCAGCCGGCAAGACCCAGTAACAAGGACGCCGCCAGGGCTGCCGTCCATGGATTGCGCCTGATCAGGCGCCATAACCCTGCCGCTTTGCTATCCGGCGCAGCCATAACTGCCTGACCGTCGATCAGCTTTCTCAGATCCGTGGCAAATTGCGCAGCGGACGGATATCTGGCTGCCGGATCGGATGCCGTTGCCATCTCCGCCACCGCCATATGATCGGCATCAAGGTCAAAATCGGATATCAGCTGTTTGAGGACCAGGCCCAGCTGGAAAATATCACTGCTTATGGTCAATGCTGTTCCGGCACGATGTTCCGGCGAGGCAATAGCCGGAGACACGGCAATGGCCGGACCACCCAGCCCGTCCTCGTCGAGCAATTGGGCGATACCGAAGTCCAGCAGCTTGATCGACCCGTCTTCCTGAACCACGACATGCTCTGGCTTGATATCGCCATGCAGGACCAGCCGGTTATGAGCGGCCTGCAACGCATCCGCCGCTTGTGCGACGAGTGCAAGCCGCTCCGCCAGAGGCAGCTCATTTGTCGCACAATGTTCGGTAATCGCCAGACCATCGACATATTCCATGACCAGCCAGGGTGATCCTGTGGCCGTCTCGCCGCCGTCAATGATCCTCACCAGGCCGTGATGATCCAGACTGGCCAGCACATTGCGTTCGCGATGGAATAATTTGACCAGATCGTCGCTCAGGATCGACGCCCGCATGATCTTCAGCGCCGCTTTTTGCCGGTAGCGATCATCATCCCGTTCGACTTGATAGACCTCGGCCAGTCCGCCCGATCCAATATGGCTGACGATCTTCCACGGGCCATAATGAGCGCCTAGACGAGGATCCTCGGAATCACTGGCGAATTCCGGCACGACCATATCGAGGAACATGTCGCGCTTTTGCTCCAGCACGGTGAACAGCGCGTCATTATTGGCCGCCTTGTCGAGCAATATTTTCGTCCGCAAACCGAGTGCGGGTTCGTCGGCGAAATGCTTCTCGATCCACGAAGCACGCTTGCCGGACACCAATGACAAGACATGGTCGAGAGCGTAATCCACCCTTTCCCAATCAGACTTGCCTATATCCTGCTTCATATTGCGTCCGTTGTCATATGCGACCCGCTAGATTGGAAGGATTTGTTTGCGATCCTGTTTCCATGAGAATTCATAAGCGACCATGAATTTCCTTGTCGGTCTGATAACGTCAAACAGCGCCATCATCCGCCACAAAATGTTCCGCGAGATAGATTCGTGCCCGCGTCCATTGTCGTTCGACGGTCCGCGTGGACCGATCCAAAGCGTGGGCGGTTTCCTCGACGGTCAGACCGGCGAAGAACCGGCATTCGACCACCGCCTCCAGTTCCGGAACGCGATCAGACAATAAGCCAAGCGCTTCATCAATCGTCAATATGGCTTCCGATGGCGCAGTGTCTGCAACCAGATTTTCGTCCAGCTGGACATGGGCAGCGCCACCGCCCCGTTTTCCAGCGGTCTTGCGGCGGGCGTGGTCGACCAATATCTGCCGCATGGCCCGAGATGCCGTTGCCAGATAATGGTTGCGGTCGGTGTAGGACGATCCTTCGGAGGCGGATAATTTCAGCCAGGCTTCGTGCACGATCATGGTGGTGTTGAGCGATGGACCAGTGGCCTGCCGGCTGAGCTGACGGGACGCTATCCGGCGCAAAGCGTCATAGGTCTCCGCGATCAGTTCTTCGGACAGGTTTAGCTTGCGGCTTTCAGCTTCACTTTCACGGCGATTGCTCCCCATTCAATGTTCCCATGCAAAATTCCGGGCACAGGCGCCGGAAGGAGATTCTATTCTCGTGCATGTGGCTGGTATAGCAAGGCTTTTTCTGCATTCCCGCGATTTTAGCGGATGGGAAGGTTCGGTTTTTCCTTTTCGATGACGAATATCTCGATGCGGGTTCCGTCCCCTTCACCGTCGTCGCTAAGCGTGACCGAGCCATCATCAATAGCATCGCCAGCGAAGCGAATGAGCAGAACATTGCCTTGCTCTTCTCTGATGATCGACAGATTCTGGCGCGGCAACATGCAGCGATAGAAAGCCAATGCAGCCTCAACCGTCCCCGCTGTCGTTGCGACAACGGCATAATTGTCACTGGCATATTCCGGCGGATGACCCGCAGTTTTCCGTTCGATGATAGCGCCCTGCGGCAACAGGATCGAAGATGGATAATTTTCTACCTGCATCGCTTGTGACTCGGGGCAAGCGGTCTTTGCGCCGCTGTCCGCCATTGCACAGCTTGCCAGAGAAAATAGCGAAGGGGCCAGCAACCAGCCGAGGGCGAAGCGCCGGCCTCCTCGCAATATTATTTTCACTCGCCCGATCTTCCGATCGCTTCCAATGCGTCCAGATCGATCTGATTGAGCACCGCGCGCAGGTCCGCGATGGAATCAGCATATCCGTCGGCTTGCACATTGAATCGGTCACCGACAATCATCCCGTAGCGGCCGTCCTTGCTGGCGCTGTCATAGCGGATTGTCGTGAGACGTCCGTCAATTTTGCCCATTTTCTCGATCACGGTGCCATTCTGGCTTTCGGATTCCATATTCATCGCACCGCCCAACGTGGCGAGGCTTCCGGCGATACCGAGATCGGTGATGGTCAGATCGATCCGCTTCTCATCATCGCCATAGCTGGCCGAGGCGCTGGAGGCACCGACACCGCCAACCGACGTTCCGCTGGAATGTGTATTCGTCTTGACCAACCCGCCCGGCAACGCGGCCGGGAGCATTGCAGCCAGCTGCTTTGACGGCAATGTAGTGGCCTGGCCGCTTTGCGCCCGTTCATTGGCAGCCGCCATTTTCTCGCCGGCTTTTTCCAGTTCGCCCAAATCGAGTGATCCGACACCCGGCACATTGACGCTGCCGGAAAGACTGCCATTGCCGACTTCCGGAACCGAACTGGTCAAAAGCATCAGCGGAGCCAGAATCACGCTGAAGATCAGCCCCGCGACGAAGCCGACAGCAAGGATGGCGCCGGTGTAGATGAGCGCCTTGTCTTCCGGTGCTTTCATCATCACCGGAATACCGACGAAGAGGAGATATAATCCATATAGCCCCAATATCGCG
The DNA here is from genome assembly GCF_963975555.1 of uncultured Parasphingorhabdus sp. Lineage (GTDB taxonomy): Bacteria > Pseudomonadota > Alphaproteobacteria > Sphingomonadales > Sphingomonadaceae > Parasphingorhabdus. The sequence goes on from NZ_CAXBHH010000001.1 coordinate 71,162, forward strand.
AGCATCCCGAGGCCTGGGATCAGCTGGAACGCTCCGGCAACCCAGGCCGCAGTGGCGCTATATGCGGCCAGCTTGAAAGCATTATTCCGATTCGCAGTGCCGCCGAAACGGGGCGCCAGAAAGTCGATCACCAATGCCATCAGAAAAACGCCGATCAGGGTGAATATATAGCTGACCACCGCAGATGACAGGGCCGACATGAAAGACGGCCGGTGCGTGATCCCGAAGAAGCTGTTGCCAAAGACAACAGCGTGGATGAACCCGGCAACCGGCCCGATTGCCGCCAGCGGCAAGATGTAGGATTTATAGAGTGAAGCGATACTGGTCGTTTCAGCTTCGATGACCGGCCATTCTGCACGTGGTTGCAATAATATGGCTTTCACCCGCTGCAACAGCGAGGCTCCGTATTGTTCGTTGTTCATTTACCCATCCCTAAATTTTACGTGGTCACAACCCAACACGAAGGATTGTCGAAAAACCCGCCAAAGTAAATGTAGTTATTTCCATGCCTTATTCGGACGAGCACATCCGCTTCGCCGATATTTTACTGCGTTCAGGGCGCGAACCGGCAGCAAGGCTGACTTGCTTCCCTATATATTGGGCAACAAGCCAGACCGGAGATTCAATCCTGCGGGACCATGATCTTAGGCGATTGCCGAGACCAACCAGACTTTTCCCTGCATCATCACGCCTTTTCCGGGCACATGATAGCGGGCAAAAAGATCGGCCAGTTCTTGGCTGGCGGCTGCAATGACAGCCTCGCCCTTTTCATTCAGCAATCTACCGACGGCGAGAGAGGCAAAGGCGAAAGCGACAGCTTGCTCAGGCGTTGCGCCGACACCACCAACGGGTTGCAGAGCTTCATAGGCGACCACATCGACATCGCTGAAACCGCTGCCATCCAATATCTCACCCAGATATTCCAGATCCTCGAAAGCAAACGGCCCCGGCGCGCGCGGCACCGCTGGCGGAATTTCGATGTGATTTCTGACGACGCCCATCATTTCCATCATCCAGAGATTGTCGCGTGGCGGTCCCCAAACCGCCAGATCAACCCGCCCGCCTTTGCGGACGAGGCCGTGTAGGTTTGTAAAGGCGCTGGTCGGGTCTTCAAAAAACATGCTGCCAAAGCGCGAGAAGAGACGGTCATAAGGCGCATCCGGCAATCGGGCTGTGGCGGCGTCGGCATTGGTGAACTGGATATTGGCTGCTCCGTTTTTAGCCGCTCGCTCCTGCGCGGCGGCCACGAGATCGGGAGATATATCGAGGCCCATGACCTTGCCGGAAGGCGCAACCGCACTGGCAATAACAAGCGTCGTAGCGCCGCCGCCGCAGCCGAGATCGATCACCGTCTCACCATCCTGATAATTGGCGCGGGCCAGCGAGGCTTCGCCAATCGGGGCGATCATCTCTTCAAACTTGGAAAGACTGGCCAGCCATTTGAGCCCCATATCACCCGCCCAGTCTTCCGGCTTCAGTTCTTGAGGTTCCTGGCCCTGATCGGTGCTGTCGTTGCTCATGATGGTTTTCCTATCCTATAATATTTTTGCGAAGCCGGCCGTTCCTGTTCCGGTCGGCGGTTTTTTTGCCGGAGCGGCGAGCGTGGTCGCTGCTGCCATGATGCGCTGCGGATCAGGTTCCTCGGTCAACAAGGCCTCCATCGTTCTCACGCAGAGACGCGAGGAGTCATCGGCAAGATCATACCAGATCTGCTTTCCTTCCCGGCGCGTTTTCACGACATCTGCCTGCCTCAGCGCAGCGAGCTGCTGGCTAAGCGCCGGTTGGCCGATGCCCGTTGCGGCATCAATGTCGCTGACGCTGCTTTCTCCGCGGAGCAGAAAGGACAGGATCATCAACCGCTGCGGCTGGGCAAAGATTTTCAGCTTCTCGGTGGCTGCATCGGCCCGGACCCGGCTTTCGAAAATTGCGGTCACGGGGCCTTCACCACATGGCAGAACCAGTCCTCGTCCTGGCTGATATCCTGTGCCGATAGCGACGGTATCGCCAGCACATCGTCTCCGGGTTGCCACCCTTCGGGAGTCAGTACGTTTTCCTTGTCGGTGAGTTGCAGCGCCGCCAGCATGCGGAGCATCTCGTCAACCGATCGTCCTACATTGTGGGGATAGCAAGTCGTCGCCCGGACAATCCCCTCGGGATCGATAAAATAGCTGGTCCGCATCGCCGCCGAATCGGCCGCGTTTTCGTCGATCATGCCAAAGGCGTGACCTACGGCCATGCTTGGATCTTCAACGATCGGAAAGGGTATTTTGACGTCGAATTTCTGCTCGATGGCGCGGGCCCAGGCAAGATGCGCATAGAGGCTGTCCACAGACAGGCCCAGCAAGGCACAGTCCATGGCTTCAAACTGCTCTTGATGGCGCGCCAGAGCGACAAATTCTGTTGTACAGACAGGCGTGAAATCGGCGGGGTGCGAAAAGAAGATCAGCCACCGGCCACGATAGTCAGACAGCCTTTTGACGCCATGGGTAGAGCGCGCCTCAAAATCGGGCGCCCTGTCACCGATACGCAATGATCCTGACTTTACCTGCAGCTCGTCCGACATTAATTTCCACCTCTCCCGAGAATTGACAGTGTTGATATATTGACGCAACACATATAATGTATTACATAGTTTATGTAAATATGAATTTGAGGAATTTTCTATGACTGATTCGGCACTGATTCATGCAACGGAACAGATCTCCCGTGCGCAGCAGAACCTCCCCGTGATCAAGGCTTTTTTCGACCTGCCGACGAACACGGTGACCTATGTCGTGCATGACAAGGAGACCAAATGCGCGGCCGTCATCGACAGCGTGTTCGATTTCGATCCGGCTTCCGGTCGTACCTCCTTCGATTCCGCTGATGAAGTGATTGCCTATGTCAAAGATCAGGGCCTGACGGTCCAATGGCTGCTCGAAACCCATGCCCACGCCGACCATCTGTCGGCTGCACCTTATTTGCAGGAAAAGCTTGGCGGCAAGATTGCCATTGGCGAGCATATCGTGACTGTGCAGGATGTCTTCGGCAAATTGTTTAATGCCGGAACCGAATTCCAGCGCGACGGATCGGATTTTGATCATCTGTTTGCCGATGGCGACACGTTCAAGATCGGCAAGCTCGATGTGACGGTCATGCACGTACCCGGCCACACGCCTGCGGACATCGCCTATGTCATCGGCGATGCCGTCTTTGTTGGCGATACGATGTTCATGCCGGACTACGGCTCGGCGCGGGCCGATTTTCCCGGCGGCGACGCTCGCAAGCTTTACCGGTCGATGCGGCGGCTATTGTCGCTGCCCGACACCACTCGCCTGTTCATGTGCCACGACTATTTGCCCGCAGGCCGGACCGAATATGTCTGGGAAACCACCGTTGCCGACGAACGGAAGGGCAATATCCATGCCCATGACGGAGTGAGCGAGGACGAATTTGTCAAAATGCGCACCGAGCGCGACAAGACGCTCGATATGCCGCGGCTGATCCTGCCTTCCGTCCAAGTCAATATGCGGGCCGGGCATTTGCCGCCCGAGGAAGATAATGGCGTGCGCTACCTCAAAGTTCCGTTGAACGGCGTCTGATGCTCGCTGCATTTCCCCATGCCATGCCGCTGGAAGGCCTGATCGGCGGACTGATGATCGGTGTTGCCGCCGCAGTGATGTTGCTCGGCCTCGGCCGTATCGCCGGAGTCAGCGGCCTCGCCGCGCGCGCCACCGGGATTGCCGATGGCGGAGCACCGCGCGGTATAGCCATAGCCTTTGTTATTGGCCTGCCGCTCGGAGCGCTGATCATCTCCGCAATCACCGGCGGTATTGAAACCCGCTTCCCGTCCTCCATCATCCCTCTGATCATCGGCGGCCTGCTGGTTGGCTACGGCACCCGCTTGGGTTCAGGTTGCACCAGCGGCCACGGCGTCTGCGGCATGTCGAGGCTGTCCCCGCGCTCCTTGATCGCCACAAGCATCTTCATGGCTAGCGGCTTTGTCACGGTCGCGCTGATGCGTGCAGGAGGTTTCTTGTGAGACAGATTTTGGTCGCTATTTTCGCCGGAGCCTTGTTCGGAGCCGGCCTCGCCTTTTCGGGCATGGCCGATCCTGCGCGGGTACAGGGTTTTCTCGATCTCTTCGGTCAATGGGACCCGACGCTTGCCTTTGTCATGGGCGGCGCCATGATCCCGATGGCGTTCGCCTGGATCATTCAGCGGCGGCTCGAAAAGCCTTTTGCCGATGCGCATTTCTCGTTGCCCGGCACCACGCTCATCGATCGCAAGCTGACAATCGGTGCGGTCCTTTTCGGCGCTGGCTGGGGCATTAGCGGCCTTTGCCCGGGGCCGGGTCTGGCCGACCTGGCGATCAATCCCCTGCCCGCCCTCGCCTTCGTCGGCGCTTTACTGTCCGGCATGATCGCGCATCGGGTGACAAGTTAAGCAGAGACACGAAAATGAAGGATGTCCAATGACGAACAAGCCACAAATCACGAAGTTGAACGACGCTGTTAGCGTATCGCCGCAACTGGAGCTTGGCAATGTCACGGAACTGGCGAAAGCCGGCTTCAAATCGATCATCTGCAACCGGCCCGACGACGAGGCTGGCGACCATCCCCGTTCTGCTGCAGTGGCAAAAGCAGCGAAAGAATCCGGCCTGAAATTCGCATATGTCCCGGCAGTGTCCGGTGCGATCACCGATCGGGACGGCAGAAAAATGGCCGCAGCGCTGGCTGATCTTCCAGCGCCGGTCCTTGCCTATTGCCGGTCCGGTGCCCGATCGACCAAATTGACCGAAATGGCACAGGCCAAACCAGCGAAGACTCTATCAAAATCCAGCCGCTTCAACGTCGTCATCGTCGGCGGCGGCTCCGCCGGTATCGCGACCGCTGCCAGCATGCTCAAGCGGAACAAGACAATATCGCTCGCGATTATCGACCCGGCCGACGATCATTATTACCAGCCCGGCTGGACAATGGTTGGCGGCGGCGCCTTTTCTCCCGAATTCACGCACCGCAAGGAAAAGGATCTGATTCCTGCCCGCGCACAATGGGTAAAATCCGCGGTCAGTTCCTTTGACCCCGAGAATAACTCCGTTGCCACAGCCGACGGACAGGAAATCGGCTATGATGTGCTGATCGTCTGCCCGGGTATCAAGCTGGACTGGGAAGCCATTGACGGCCTGCCCGAGACGCTGGGGAAAAATGGCGTTACATCCAATTACCGTTTCGATCTCGCGCCTTATACGTTCGACCTGGTCAAACATATGACCGGCGGGACGGCCTTGTTCACTCAACCACCGATGCCGATCAAATGCGCCGGCGCGCCGCAGAAGGCGATGTATCTGTCCTGCAGCAAGTGGGAAAAGCAGGGCGTCCTGGGCAATGTCGGCGTTCAGTTCCACAATACGGGTGCAGTGCTCTTCGGTATCAAGGAATATGTGCCCGCCCTGATGGAATATGTGGAGCGATATGATATCCATCTGAAGCTTGAATCGAGACTGGTTGCTGTCGACGGTCCAGCGCAAATTGCAACATTCGAGCAGAAACGTGGCGAGGAAACCAAAAGGGTCGAGGTAAAGTTCGACATGATCCATGTCGTCCCGCCGCAAGTGGCTCCCGATTTTGTTCGATCCAGCCCGCTGGCCGCAGAAAGCGGTTTCGTCGATGTCGATCCAGCCACCCTGCGGCACAGCAAATATGCCAATATTTTCGCACTAGGCGATGCCTGCAACGCCCCCAATGCCAAGACGATGGCGGCCGTTCGCAAACAGGCGCCGGTCGTTGCCGTCAATGCTCTGGCCGCCCTAGAAGACAAGCCGCCTGTAGCCGATTATGACGGCTATGGCAGTTGCCCGCTGACCGTCGAACGCGGCAAGGTCGTGCTCGCCGAATTCGGCTATGGCGGTAAGCTGCTACCAAGCTTTCCAAACTGGCTGATCGACGGCACACGACCCTCGCGGCTTTCGTGGCTGCTCAAGGACACGATCCTGCCGCCGGTCTACTGGCATGGCATGCTCAAGGGCCGTGAATGGATGGTCAAGCCACACCGCATCGGCGCGGAATAAGCCAGCCCGATGAAAATATCCCGCTATTTGCCGATCCTCGATTGGGGCAGTCGCTATAACAGCACCACGCTGACCAACGACGGTGTCGCCGCAATCATTGTCACGATCATGTTGATTCCGCAAAGTCTGGCTTATGCCATGCTCGCAGGATTGCCGCCGGAGATAGGACTCTACGCCTCGATCCTGCCGCTGATTGCCTATGCGATATTCGGGACCAGCCGGACCTTGGCAGTCGGACCGGTGGCCGTGGTCTCACTGATGACCCTGACCGCCGCCAGCGCCATTGCGCCTCCGGGCAGCGCGGAGTTTATCGCGGCTGCCCTGGTCCTGGCGTTGCTCTCGGGCCTGTTCCTCCTGCTGCTCGGTATCTTCAAGCTCGGCTTTCTCGCCAATCTGCTCTCCCATCCGGTTGTCTCGGGCTTCATCACCGCCAGCGGTATCATCATCGCGACCAGCCAGCTGAAATCGATCTTCGGTATCAAGGCGAGCGGCGCGGCCATGCCCGAACTGGTTTCCACTATTGCCGCGACAATCGGCACCACCAATATACCGACGCTGATCATCGGCGTCTCCGCGACCGCCTTTCTCTTCTGGGTCCGCAAGGGGCTGAAGCCGCTGCTGATGCGTTTTGGTCTTCCCGCACGCCCGGCCGAGCTGATCGCCAAGGCCGGACCGATTGCCGCCGTCGCCGTCTCGACCATTGTAACGATCGCCTTCGGACTAGAGGCGCAGGGGGTCAAAGTGGTCGGCGATATCCCGCAGAGCCTGCCGCCCTTCTCGGTTCCGCTGGTCGATCTGGAGCTATGGAAAACGCTGGCGATACCGGCGCTGCTGCTCAGCATCATCGGATTTGTGGAGTCCGTCTCGGTCGGCCAGACTTTGGCAGCCAAGCGCCGTCAGCGGATCGATCCAGATCAGGAACTGATCGGCCTCGGTGCAGCGAATATCTCGGCGGCTTTCTCGGGTGGCTATCCGGTGACCGGCGGATTTGCACGGTCGGTAGTGAATTTTGACGCTGGCGCAGAGACACCGGCTGCCGGTGCCTTCACCGCGGTCGGGATCGCTTTGGCGGCGCTGTTTCTCACGCCGCTGCTCGCGTCACTTCCCATTGCTACTTTGGCCGCTACTATTATCGTTGCCGTGCTCAGTCTGGTTGATTTCAAAACCCCGCAAACCATCTGGCGCTATTCGAAAATGGATTTTGCCGCGATGGCGGCGACCATTGGTGTCACCTTGCTCGCCGGCGTCGAACCGGGCGTGATCGCCGGTGTCGGTCTAAGCCTGGCGCTTTTCCTGTGGCGCAGCTCGCGGCCCCATGCGGCGATTGTCGGCCGGGTTCCGGAGACCGAACATTTCCGCAACGTCAACCGGCACAAGGTTTTTACAGACCCCCGCATTTTGACAATCCGCATCGATGAAAGCCTGACCTATCTCAACGCGCGCTGGCTCGAAGAATTTATTCTCGAACAGGTCGCCGAACAGAAGAGCGTCCGCCACGTCATCTTGATGTGCTCGGCGGTCAATGCAATCGATGCCTCGGCGCTGGAAAGCATCGAGGCGATCAACCACCGGCTCGAGGATGGCGGCATTTCGCTGCATCTGTCCGAAGTCAAAGGGCCGGTGATGGACCGGCTGGAACAGTCACATTTTCTCGAACAATTGTCGGGCAAAATCTATCTTTCGCAAAACGAAGCTTATTCTGCTTTAATTGCAATTGCAGACAGCGAAGACAAAGCCGACAGTCCGGTTGATATTTGGAATGCAAGAGGCATGATATGATAGAAAATGATCTCGCCATCAATCTGGCGCGGGCGCAATTTGCGTTCACCATCAGCTTCCATTTCCTGTTCCCCGCCTTCACCATTGGCATCGCCAGCTATCTCGCGGTCCTGGAAGGCCTGTGGTTGAAAACCGATAACGGCGTATACGCCAATCTCTACCGCTACTGGCTCAAGATTTTCGCAGTCGTCTTCGCCATGGGCGTCGTGTCCGGTATCGTCATGTCCTATCAGTTCGGCACAAACTGGTCGGTCTTCTCCGACAAGGCCGGACCGATTATCGGGCCGCTCATGGCCTATGAAGTGCTGACCGCCTTTTTCCTCGAAGCCGGTTTCCTCGGCGTGATGCTGTTCGGCATCAACAAGGTGGGTCGCAAATTGCATTTCGTCGCTACACTGGCTGTCGCCATCGGCACCTTCATCTCCGCTTTCTGGATATTGTCGGTGAACAGCTGGATGCAGACGCCGGTCGGTTTTGCGATCAACGAAGTCGGGCAATATGTGCCGGCTGCCGGCTGGTGGGACATCATCTGGAATCCCAGCTTCCCCTATCGTCTGGTGCACACGGTGCTGGCGGCCTATCTGACCACCGCTTTCGCGGTCGGTGCAGTCGGTGCCTGGCATCTGCTGAAAGACAAGACCAACCCCGGCGCCCGCAAGATGTTCTCCATGGCTATGTGGATGGCGGCGCTGGTTGCGCCAACCCAGATATTCATGGGCGATTTGCACGGCCTCAACACGCTAGAGCATCAGCCGGCAAAGGTAATGGCCATGGAAGGCCATTTTGACAGCCATCCCGATGGTGCGCCGCTGATCCTGTTCGGCATTCCCAACAGCAAGGAAAAGCGGGTCGATTATGCCATTGAAATACCCAAGGCATCTTCGCTGATCCTCAAACATGATCTCAATGCGCCACTGGCCGGGCTTGATACGATTCCCGACAAGGACGAACCGCCGGTGGGCATCGTCTTCTGGTCGTTCCGGATCATGGTCGGGCTTGGCTTTGCGATGCTCGGCATCGGGCTGTGGAGCCTGCTCGCCCGGTCGCGCAAGAAACTCTATGACTGGCCTTTGTTGCACCGCGCGGCTCTGGTGATGGGGCCATCCGGCTTTATCGCCGTGCTCGCCGGCTGGGTTACGACCGAGGTCGGGCGCCAGCCGTTCACCATTTACGGCCTGCTGCGCACCAGCGAGAGCGCGGCACCGCTTGACGCCCCAGCAGTTGCCGCTTCATTACTGGCCTTTGTTGTCGTCTATTTCGTCGTCTTCGGCGCCGGCATTGTCTATTTGTTCAAGCTCGCCGCGAAACCGCCCGAAGCGCATGAACCGACGCCGGACGACGCCCCCATCCGTTCGGCAGGCATTACGCCTGCAGCGGCGGTGCTCGAAGGGGATCATGAAGAAGGAGCAGCGCCATGAACGGCATCGACCTGACCGTCATCTGGGCGGCGATCATCGCCTTTGCCGTTGTTGTCTATGTGATCATGGACGGCTTTGATCTCGGCATCGGCATATTATTCCCCAATTTCAAGGTCGGCACAGACCGCGATACGGCGATGAACAGCATCGCGCCGGTCTGGGATGGCAATGAGACCTGGCTGGTATTGGGTGGCGGTGGCCTGTTGGCCGCTTTCCCGCTGGCTTATGCGATCATCTTGCCTGCGCTCTACGCACCATTGATCGCCATGTTGCTGGGACTGGTATTACGTGGCGTAGCTTTCGAGTTCCGCTGGCGCGATCCGTCGCACAGGGCGCGCTGGGACTTCGCCTTTACCGCCGGATCGGTGATCGCGACCTTCGCGCAGGGAATCACGCTCGGCGCACTGCTTCAGGGTATTACGGTCGAAGGCCGCGCTTATGCCGGCGGCTGGTGGGAATGGCTGACGCCGTTCAGCCTGCTCACCGGTTTTGCGCTACTGGCCGGCTATGCATTGCTCGGCTGCTGCTGGCTCATCTGGAAAACCGAAGGCCCATTGCAGCGTCAGTGCTACAGCTATGCCGGCCGCCTCGGTATCTTGCTGCTGATCGCGATCGCCGTGGTCAGCGCCGCAACACCATTCCTCGAGGAAGAATATTATAGCCGCTGGCTCGCCTATCCCGGCGTCATCGCAACCGCACAAATTCCTCTCGCGACGCTGGTCATCTCGGTACTATTTTTCCGCAGCCTGTCCAAACGGCAGGAAGCCGCACCCTTCTTCTACGCGCTCGGACTATTCGGGCTGTGTCTCGTCGGCCTTGCGGTCTCGATGTGGCCCGATGTGATCCCCGGCCGGATCACGATCTGGGAAGCGGCGGCCCCTTATGAGAGCCAGATATTCATGCTGGTCGGCGCGGGCATCATGGTGCCGGTCATTCTCGCTTATACCGCGTGGGCCTATTGGGTGTTCCGCGGCAAGGTCGGATCGGACGGTTACCACTAGTGGCTTTTGATCCGCTCTCGTCCAACGGCAAAACTGCCGATGGCGCGCCCTTGCCCAAGCGCCTGCTCTGGATGCTGGCTTATTGGGCGATGGGCGTGGCGGTCGTCGGTACGGTCGGCTATTTCATCCGCTTCTGGATCAAGACCTGAGGCCGGACCGTTCCGCTATCCGCTTAGTGCGCCTCATCCCAGCTCTTGCCCGTCCCGATATCCACATCCAGCGGCACCGATAATTTCACCGCCGGTTCCGCCGCGCCCGACATCGCAGAACGGATCACCGCACTGGCGGCTTCCACATCACCCTCGGGCAATTCGAAGACCAGTTCATCGTGGACCTGCATCAACATCTGGACCTTATCCAGTCCCGCTTCGGCCAGCGCAGGCAGCATCCGCGCCATCGCTCGCTTGATGATGTCGGCGCTGGTGCCCTGAATCGGCGCGTTGATCGCAGCGCGTTCACTGCCCTGCCGTTCGGCCTGATTGGGGGACTTGATCCGCTCGAACCAGGTCTTGCGGCCGAATAAGGTCTCGGTATAGCCGGTTTCGCGAACCGACTGCAGCGTCTTGGAAATATATTGATTGATACCCGGGAACCGCTCGAAATAAGTATCGATCATCGCCTGCGCTTCGTCGGGATCGACCTCCAGTCGCTTGGCCAGGCCCCAGCGGGAGATACCATAGAGAATCGCGAAATTGATCGTCTTGGCGCGGGCGCGTGCGTCGCGGTCTTCGGCGCCAAACAATTCCCGTGCGGTGCGGTTATGAATATCCTCGCCGTTCGCGAAAGCATCCTTCAATGTCTCGACATCGGCGATATGCGCGGCCAGCCGGAGTTCGATCTGGCTATAATCGGCAGCCAGAATGACATTGCCTGGCGCGGCAACAAAAGCCTGCCTTATCTGCCGACCGATCTCGGTGCGGATCGGGATATTCTGCAGATTCGGTTCGGTCGAGGACAGCCGCCCGGTCTGAGCGCCGCTCAGACTATAGGACGTGTGAACACGTCCGGTCTTCGCATTGATCTGCTCCTGCAGCGCATCGGTATAGGTGGATTTCAGCTTCGCCAGCTGCCGCCAGTCGACGATCTTTTGCGCAATCGGTTCGCCATCACCGGCCAGCCGTTCGAGCACGGTTACATCGGTCGAATATTGTCCCGACTTGCCCTTCTTGCCGCCCTTCAGACCGAGCTTCCCGAACAGGATTTCTCCGAGTTGCTTGGGACTGCCGATGGAAAAGGGTTCACCGGCCAGCTCGTGAATTTCCAGTTCCAGCTTTGCCATTTCCTCGGCGAATGTCTTCGACAGTCGCGCCAGTTCTTCGCGGTCAACCAGCACGCCGGTGGCTTCCATCCCGGCAATCACCGGAACCAGCGGTCGGTCAACCATCTGATAGACGCGGGTCGCCCGTTCCGGGACCATCCGCAAGCGCAGGATTTCCCAGAGGCGGAGCGTGACATCGGCATCTTCTGCGCCATATTCGGTCGCCTTGTCGAGCGGTACTTCGGCGAACCCGATCGCCTTCTTGCCGGTGCCGGTGATCGATTTGAAGCTGATGCATTCATGGCCGAGATGCAGTTTGGACAGTTCGTCCATGCCGTGGCCGTGCAGACCGGCATCGAGATTGAAGCTCATCACCAAAGTGTCGTCGAAAGGCGCGATCCTGATGTCATGCTGGGCCAGTACGCCCATATCATATTTCAGATTCTGCCCGACCTTGAGCACCGCGTCATCCTCGAGCAACGGCTTCAGCTTCGCCAGCGCTTCATCGAGACCGATCTGCTCCGGCGTCTCGCCGAACATGTCGCCGCTACCGTGGCCGAGCGGGATATAGCAGGCCTCGTTGGGTCCGGTGGCCAGACAAACGCCAACAACGCGCGCCGTCACGCTTTCCAGACTGTCCGTCTCCAGATCGACCGCGCAGACGCCCTGTTCGGTAGCGCGCGCGATCCACTGGTCGAGCGCTGCAACCGTTTGCACACATTCATATTTTGACCGGTCAATCGCAGGGGCATCTGGCATTTTCACAGCATTCGAGGCTGCGGCATCATCCGCAACATCGGGATTTTGCGGCTCGGCATGGCCGTCCCCACCCAGCTTCTTCAGCAGGCTGTTGAACCCGTGATCGGCTAGAAATTCGCGCAGCGGCGCGTCGGGAATATCCTGGATCAGGAAGCTCTCGAGCGTATCGGGCAGCGGGCAATCCTCCCGCAAAGTCACCAGCACCCGCGACAGCCGCGCCTGTTCGGCAAATTCGATCAGATTATCGCGCATCTTCGATTTCTTCATCTCCGGCGCAGCAGCCAGCACGCTTTCGATGTCGCCAAATTCGTTGATCAGCTTCGATGCGGTTTTCGGTCCGATCCCGGGCACGCCAGGGATATTGTCAGAACTGTCGCCCATCAAACCAAGCACATCACCCAGCTTTTCCGGCCCGACACCAAATTTCTCTTCAACCGTAGCGCGGTTCATTCGGGCATTTTTCATCGTGTCGAGCATGTCGACCCGGCCTTCATCATTGGGCTCGATCAGCTGCATCAGATCCTTGTCGGACGACACGATCGTGACCTTCCAGCCCTCCGCCAGCGCCGCCTTGGTATAAGAGGCGATCATGTCATCCGCCTCGACATTCTCTTCCTCGATCAGCGGCAGCGAGAAAGCGCGTGTGGCATCACGGATCATCGGAAATTGCGGCCTCAGGTCTTCCGGCGCTTCCGGTCGGTTGGCCTTATACTGATCGTAGAGATCATTGCGGAAACTGGTGCCCGCCTTGTCCAGCACCACCGCCATATGAGTCGGGCCGTCGGCCTTGTTGAGTTCGTCGGCGAGTTTCCACAACATGGTGGTATAACCATAGACCGCGCCGACCGGCTCACCGCGGATATTGGTCAGCGGCGGCAGACGGTGATAGGCGCGAAAAATATAGGCCGATCCGTCAACCAGATAGAGATGGTTGGGTTTGCTGTCTGAAGTGTTCGTCATAGCGGCCAGCACTAGCAGCGCCAGCAGCCTTCGTCATTTCAAATCCCGCGTGGTCGTAAATTTGATGTCGACATTATAAAGTTCGCAGCACGCGGTTTTTCACGGCCCGGGACAGGACTGGCGCGCATACCCGGTTCGAACATGACAACCCGGTTACGCCCGCTCCGTTTGGCAGAAAATAGCGCCGCGTCGGCATTCTCCATGAGGACCGAACGCGCCTGATGCGGGTCAATGCCGGTTACGCCGATGCTGACCGTGATCACATGGCGCATATTGCGACTGGGCTCGAAAATCATATTCTCGATCTCGTAGCGGAGCATCTCTCCGATAATCTGCCCCTCTGGCACGCTTGTCTCGGGCAGAAATACGCCGAACTCCTCACCGCCAATACGGCCGATCAGATCATTTTTGCGCAAAACATTGCGGAATATCTTGCCGAGCATCTTCAGCGCCTGGTCCCCTACGGGATGACCGAAATTGTCGTTGATATCCTTAAAATGGTCAACGTCGATGAGCATCAGTACATTGCTATTCTGATCCGTCCGCAATTTATCAACCCGGCCAAAAAAGCTGTCGCGGTTGAGCAGACCGGTCATGCCGTCGAAATTGGCCCGCAGTTCGAGCGCCTTGTTGGTCCTGCGCAATTTTTTCTGCGCTTCCTTAAGCCTGTTGGCCAGTTCGATAAGCTTGAAACGCTGTCTGGAGGTATAGAGGCCCAGCGGAATAGTGATCCCCCAGGGGATGATTATCGCCATGCTCAAAGCCTGCCAGAACCGGTCGTCCATCCCGAAAAATAGCAGATATAGCGATCCGGTGAACGTGAACGACAGCAGCACTGCGATCGCCGAGATGATGGCGGTCTGCCGGACTGGCGACAAATTATGAAGGATTGCGTTCATGAAACCCTTCAATAGCCCGAATAGGTTGAACGCTAGTGCAAGCGCATGGTTAACGCTCCGTTTCCATATGCCGCTGAATATGTCCCAAACTGGGTATCAATATGGATATATTGCAATCGGCGCGTGGCCTTCGCAACGCGGGCTGTGGAGTATTTCCCTGCCCGCTAATAGGCTTGCACTCCTCGCCCAACTGCCTCAGGTTCCAGAAGATAATAGCAACCGGGAGATTGCCGAATGACCATACCGATTATCGCGGCTGTTGCCGGAGCCGTGCTCATCATCCTGCAGGCGCTGTTGATGATCCTTGTCGGCATACACCGCATCCGAAACCGCATCAACCTGGGCACGGGCGACGATCCGGCGCTGGAACGCAAAATCCGTCGTCATGGCAATCTGGCGGAAAATGCAGCCCTGTTCATCGTCGTACTGGCGCTGGCCGAGATGACCGTGGTTCCAAATGATATTGTTGCAATCATCGCTCTCATATTCATCGCGGGCCGTATCTTGCACGCAATCGCCCTGTCGACCGTCGCCGGATCGCATGGCGCCGAAAAGGGCAAGATTTTCCAGGCCTTCCGGGCGATTGGCGCCTTCGCTACCTTCGGCAGCTTCATCGCGCTGGGCGGCTACCTGCTCGCCGGCATATTCTAGATATTCACGCTCAACCCGATTTTGGAAAGAACCACTATGACCACATCTCTCTCCCATATTCTCAAAGGTTCGGCCGCTCAGGCGTTTCGCGGCCTGACCAATATTCTCACCAAGGCCAAGGCAACGGCGGAAGCCGCCGGAACCGCAGAAGAGGCCTATCTGAGCGGGCGCCTGTTCCCGGACATGAGCGACCTGAAATGGCAAGTGCAAATGATCACCGAATTTGCCGTTCGCGGGGCAGCGCGGATGAGCGGCACAGCACCTGATGCCCTGCCCAACATGCCGATGGAAGGCGATACATTTGATGCGCTCATCGCCCGTATCGACGAATGTGCAGAAAAAATCGCAGCCACGGATGATTCCGCTATCGATGGCAATGCCGATTTGAAAATCTCCATGCCGGTCGGTCCGGGAAAGACGATGGACTTGGACGGCGAGACCTATGTGCTCAGCTTCTTCCTGCCCAATCTGTTTTTCCACGTCACCACTGCCTATAACCTGCTGCGTATGCAGGGCGTAGCGATCGGCAAACGCGATTATATGGGGATGTAAGTCTCTATCAGTCCGCCCGCTGCGGACCGCGACCGTCCTGCCACCATTCCTGCAGCCAGCCATAAGGGCGGGCCACCGGTCGGCCACGCGCGTCCCGCGCCGGTTCGAAGCGGAAGCGTTGTTCGATCAACCGGCAGGTGGTCGCGTCAAGTGCGGGATGGCCGCTCGACTGCCGAACAGTGCAATCGCTTGCACGGCCATCAACCCCAACCGTAAAATGCGCCACGACGTTACCACGATTCCCCGATTTCCAGACCGAACGCGGGATGTCCTTGCGGGCTATTGTGCCGGACAGGTGGCGTGGACCGGAGGCTATGCCTCCACCCCCGAAACCGTCGCCCTGCCCGCCGCTGCCGAAGCCGGAACCCGGCCGGTCGGAAGCACCGGCGTCATTTTCATTTCCCAATCCTGCAATCGGTGCGGCAACCACCGGTGAGATTATCTCCAGTTTGACCAGCGGTTCAGGCGCGACAATCTGGGTCGCTTGAGCCTTCAGATTTTCGGGCGAAGCCGCCTGTTCCTCCGCTTCGGTCGGCTGCTCTTCCGGAACCGGTTCTGGTGGTGGCGGAGCAGTTATATTGATGACTTTGAAACCTGCGGACACGGTTTTCGCCATATCCGTCCCCAGGCCGCTCACCAGCGCATAGCCGATAGCGGCATGAATGATGACCACGGCAAAAAGTGATTTCGCGCGATCTGACCAGCCATCTTCCGTTCTATATTTCATGTCCGGACCATAGCATGGAACCGATGAATATTCGCTGGCAAGGACGCAGGTCCTGATTGATCTCGCAGATAAACAGCATTAGACTGGCCTCTGACCGTGACTGGCGAGAACAAGACGGGATACCATCGGGGAGCGGACATATTTTATAGCCGATCGCCTGGGCATCTCTCGAATCTGGAGTAGCCCCATGACCGATAGCCCAAAGCCCTTCCACATCGTCTTCCTGCTGTTTGACGGCATCACCCAACTCGATTTTACCGGTCCTGCGCAGGTGCTCTGCCGGATTCCTGGTGCCGTGGTCCACACGGCGGCCAAAACAATCAAGCCGATACAGACCGATAGTGGTTTCGCCATTCTCCCCTCGACCAATTTTGCTGATTGCCCGCAAGCCGATCTGCTCTGCGTCCCCGGTGGTTTTGGCATCAGAGATGTGATTCAGGATGATAGCACCCTGCAATTTTTGCGCAATCAGGCCGCCGGGGCCAAATATGTGACGTCGGTTTGTACGGGTTCGCTGGCGCTCGGCGCGGCGGGCTTGCTCGAAGGCAAACGCGCGACCAGCCATTGGGCCTATACCCTTCTACTGGAAAAATTCGGCGCCACGTATGAAAAAGCCCGCGTGGTCAAAGATGCCAATGTCATCACGGCGGGCGGCGTGACATCCGGCATCGACTTTGCCTTGACGGTTGTCGCGGAAATAGCCGGGCAACAGGTGGCCGAAACGATCCAGCTCAGTCTGGAATATGATCCGCATCCGCCTTTCAACAGCGGCCATCCCGATGTCGCCGATCCCGATACGCTCGCCGCGCTGCTGGATCGGGTTTATGACAAGCAGGCAGCCGATCTGGCAGATATTATTGATAGGCTATAATACCGAATTTTGTTTTCCGCCTAAGCAGTTATCGCGTAGGCGCAGACCGAAATGAGCAATCCCGAATCCATTGAAAGCAACCCGCCCGCCCGGATCAGCGAGCTCAAGCTTTTCCTGTTCGCGCTATCCTCTGCGGCGGTGGTGGCCAATGCCTATTATATTCATCCGCTGATCACGCCGGTTGCCGAAGAATTCGGCGTCAGCGGCGCGACCATCGGGCTTGCTCCGGCGCTCAACCAGATAGCGCTCGCGCTGGGCATATTGTTGCTGCTGCCACTCGGCGACCGGATCAACAACCGCAAGCTTGTAACGATATTTGTCGCCGGGCAATTTCTGGCGATGCTGGCGATGGCGCTGTCGGGAAGCTTCACAACATTTGTCGCCGCTTCTTCCCTGCTCGGCTTTGTCACCATCGCGCCCTATCTGCTGCCCGCTTATGTGACCCGGCGGGTTGCTCCCGGACGTATCGGCCATGTTACCGGGATCATGACCGCCGGCGTGACCCTGGGCATATTGGGCAGCCGGGTCGGCGGCGGTCTGCTCGGCCATTATTTCGGCTGGCGCTCGGCCTATTGGGTCGGCGCTGCGTGCATGGCATTTCTGGTCATTCTCCTGCCTTCGATCATGGAGCGCAGGCAGGACGAGGAACCTTCCGGCGTCGAGCCGCCGCGTTATGGGGAACTGCTCCGCTCGCTCTGGCCGATCATGAAGTCCCTGCCGGAGGTACCGCTGGGCGGGCTGATACAGGCGCTTTCCTTCGGGCTGTTTCTGGCGATCTGGCTGGCGGTAGGCCTGCATTTGCCGCGCAATGGCTATGGCGTCGATACGGTTGGCTATCTGGCGATCATCGCCATCGTCAATGTGCTGGGTTCACCCTTTGCCGGCCGGCTCGCCGACCATATCGGGGCCGAACGGGCTCGCATCTATTTCTCCCTCTCTCAGCTGATTGGCGTTTGCCTCCTTCCCTTTGCCGGTCAAAATCTCTGGCTTCTGGTGATCGCGATAATTTTCAACAGCATCGGCGGAGCATCGGTCGATATTTGCAGCCGCACAATATTGTTCAGCCGCGCACCGGAAATCCGGACCCGGCTGATGACCATCTATATCGTCATCATGTTTATCGGCGGCGGCATATCGAGCTGGCTCGGCGCCGCTACTTATGAATATGCCGGCTGGTCGGGCATTTCGATCATGGCCATATGCTATGCGCTGACCATCATGGGGCTGTCGCTGTGGGGCTTGCGCTTCCGGCAAGACAAGGCCTAGATTTTTACCAGTACCTTGCCGATATTGCCGCCAGTGAACAATTTTGCATAAGCGGTCAGGACGTTTTCAATGCCATCGGTGACATCGAAGGGCGTATCGATCAGCCCCTGTTCGAGCCACGTCTTGAGATCCTCCGTCAGCCGTTCGCCCTGATCCGCGAAATCGGGCGAGAAAAAGCCTTCGATGCGTAGTCGCTTCATCAATATCTGGTCGAAATTCTCCGGTCCCCGACCGCGCCCGTCGCCTTCATATTGCGCGAGCAGACCACAAAGCGCGATCCGGCCATAAAGTGCCATA
Source organism: uncultured Parasphingorhabdus sp. (assembly GCF_963975555.1). Classification (GTDB taxonomy): domain Bacteria; phylum Pseudomonadota; class Alphaproteobacteria; order Sphingomonadales; family Sphingomonadaceae; genus Parasphingorhabdus. The sequence continues at coordinate 89,649 of NZ_CAXBHH010000001.1, forward strand.
TTGGGCAGAACGGCATCCAGTATCGGCCCGCCGACATTATCAAAATAGGCGTTGATGCCGCCTTCGACCTTGGCCAGCTGGGCGGCAATATCGTCATTCTTGTAATCAATCGCCCTAGTGATCCCGAGCTCTTTCTCCAGCCACCGGCATTTGTCCGGGCCACCAGCCAGACCATAGACATTCGCGCCCAATATCTTCGCAATCTGGCAAGCCAGCAAACCGGTTGCACCGGCCGCTGCCGAGACCAGCACATTGTCGCCAGCCTTCACGCCCGCGGTTTCCTGCACACCCCAGAGCGCCGTCCATCCGTTGAAGCCGAGCACGCCGAAATGCTGTTTGATATCGGTGATACTGTCATCGACCTTCATCAGGCCGGCGAGTTCCGGTTGCAGCACGCTATATTCGGCCCATTGCCCGAAACCGCGCACCAGATCGCCCTCGGCAAAGCCGTCATGGCGCGAAGCGGCGACATGACCGAGCACCAGCCCGACCATCTTGGTGCCCAGTTCAAGCGGCGGCTGATAGCTGTCCTCGCGCTCGGTCATCCACATGCGTGTGCCCGCGTCCATCGACAGATAGGCCGCCCTGACCAGCACCTCGCCATCGGCAAGCTCTGGCGTCGCTTCGCTTTCCAGCGATAGCGAGCCCGAGACATCCTGCGCTTCGGGACGGTTGTTCAATTGCCAGAATCGATTTGTGGTCACGGGTGCTTCCTCCTTGGATTGCCCCCGAATTAAAGCAAATCGTCCTGTCCGATACTATCCTTATTGGCGGGAAGGCTGAACAGCATGCCGTCCTTGCCCAGCACTGTCGGACCATCATAGGCGCTATTCATGCCTTTCATGAAATAGGCGTCGAGATAGTCGAGCGGCAGCGCCGGCACGATATGCGACAGGACCAGCATCTTTGCCTTGGCCGCACTGGCGGTTTGTGCGGCCTCCACCGGTGTCGTGTGATAGTCCGGAATATCCGCCATTATCTTGACCAGCCGCTTGCGGCCGACTTTTTCAAGAGCGGTTTCCATCGTGCCCACCATCTCGGCATTCAACACTTCGTGGACCAGCAGATCGCAGCCGTTGCAGATTTTCGCGACAATCGGCAATTTGACCGTATCGCCGCTGAACACAACCGAGCGGCCCTTATAATCGAAGCGATAGCCGACTGCGGGCGCAATCGGTTTGTGGTCCACCGAAAATGCGGTGATCTTGATACCGCCCTTTTCGTAGACCACCATCTCTTGCTGGCCCTCGGGCATGGAAAATGGTTGGGCCGCGCCACCCGCACCGGTCAGCGACATTGTCGCTTTGCCATGATGGGCGATGCGATATTGCACATCGGCAGCATAAGCGGCGTTCAGCCCGTCGACGATCACCTCAACGCCCTCCGGCGCAATCACCGGCAACGGCGCTTCCCGGCCACCGCCAGCCCAGCGCTGCAGCATCAGTTCGCCCATGCCGTCGATATGATCGCTGTGAAAATGGGTTAGCAACAAGGCTTCGGTCGCGCCCGGATTGAGCCCCATCAGACCCAGATTACGCACCGCGCCGCCACCGATATCGACAATGAACATCTTGCCATCAATGATCACCGCCGAACAGGGACCGGCCCGCGTCGGGTCGGGCAACGGCGAACCGGAACCGCAAAGCGCGACATTGATGCCATCGGGCAGATCACCGATGACATCGCGCGCCACCGCTTTTTCCACCGCGCTGGCAAAAAGCCGCTTGCCAATTTGCTCCTGAAACAGAAGGCTAGCGGCAACGCCGATCAGCACCAGAACCAACAAACCTATGCCGAGCTTCTTCATCAATATCCTCTCCCGTTCCGGTCAGCATTCCACCAAATTGACGGCAAGTCCACCTTGCGAGGTTTCCTTGTAGCGCTCCGACATATCGAGACCGGTCTTGCGCATGGTTTCAATGACTTCGTCGAGACTGACCCGGTGGGTACCATCGCCGAGAATTGCCAGCCGCGCCGCTTCGATCGCCTTGACCGCGCCGACCGCATTGCGTTCGATACAGGGCACCTGGACCAGGCCACCGACCGGATCGCAGGTCAGGCCGAGATTATGCTCCATGCCGATCTCGGCCGCATTTTCAACTTGCAACGGACTTCCGCCCCATGCTGCCGTCAGGCCGGCTGCGGCCATCGAACAGGCGACACCGACTTCACCCTGACAGCCGACTTCGGCGCCGGAAATCGAGGCATTTTCCTTGAACAGCGATCCGATCGCGGCGGCGGTCAGCAGGAACGTTTCCACACCCGCTTCATCGGCCTTGGGCGCGAATCTTTGATAGAAGCGCAGCACCGACGGGATGATTCCGGCGGCCCCGTTGGTTGGTGCGGTTACCACCTTGCCACCGGCGGCATTTTCCTCGTTCACTGCCAGTGCCCAGAGATTGACCCAGTCCAATATGGTCAGAGGATCGGACAAGGCGCGTTCCTGCCGCTCCATCAACCGTGCGTGGATCAGCGGCGCGCGGCGCTTTACCCGCAGGCCGCCGGGCAGAATACCGCCCTGCAATATCCCGCGATCTATACAGGCGGACATCGCATCGGCAATGGCGCGGATACCGGCGCTGGTCTGCTCATCTGGCTGACGGGTGCGTTCGTTGGCACGCATGATATCGGCGATCGATATATTCTCGTCTGCCGTAATTTTAAGCAAGTCCGCGCCCGAACAGAAAGGATAAGGCACATCCCACAGGCCGCTTTCCGGATTGTTGCTGCCGATCTGGTCCTCGTCGAGAATCGCGCCGCCGCCGACCGAATAATAGACACGGGTTGCGACCAGTTCGTCGCCGCTGAACGCGTTGAACCGCATCGCATTGCTGTGGAAATCGAGCCGTTTCTTCTGGTCGAAGATCACATCACCGGCTTCATCGAATGCAATTTCATGGGCGTCGTTCAGGCGAATCCGGTTCGATTTCCGGATTTTCCCAATCAGCAGATCCGCTGCATCGGGCTCGATATGCTCGGGTCGCTGGCCACTGAGACCGAGCAATATCGCCCGGTCGGTCGCATGGCCCTTGCCGGTCAGCGCCAGAGAACCGAACAGCAATGTCTCGAGCCGGGTGACCTCGCCCAGCCTGCCACTATCGGCAACGCGCTCGACAAATTGCGCCGCTGCCAGCATCGGTCCCATCGTATGAGAACTCGACGGCCCGACGCCGATCTTGAACAGTTCAAACGTGCTGCAGACCATAGCCTATCCTGATTTTTACGAACCAAGCGTTTCGGCGATCCACTGGTCGACCCGCTGTTCCAGGATGCCGAGCGGCAATGCGCCGCCGCCAAGAATCACATCGTGGAAACTGCGGATGTCGAACTGGTCGCCCAGCTGCTCCTGCGCCCTTGCCCGCAACTCGAGGATTTTTATCATCCCGATCTTGTAGCTGGTTGCCTGGCCCGGATTGACCAGATAGCGGCGCACTTCGGAACGCACCGCCGCTTCCGGGATCGAGCTATTGGCAAGGAAATAGGCGACCGCCTGTTCCTCGCTCCAGCCCTTGCTGTGCAATCCGGTATCAACCACCAGCCGGATCGCCCGCCAGATCTCACTGGTGAGCCGGCCGAACTCGGAATAGGGATCGGCATAGCCGCCCATTTCCTTGGCGAGCTTCTCCGAATAGAGGCCCCAGCCTTCGCTGTAAGCGGTATAGCCCGCCTGGGTGCGGAAGACTGGGATGCCGGTCAGTTCCTGGGCAATCGAAATCTGCATGTGATGGCCAGGCAGGCCCTCGTGATAGGCGATCACTTCCAGCGTCGGGATCGGCATGGCCCGCATGTCGGAGAGATGGGCATAATATATGCCGGGCCGCGAACCGTCGGGCGTGCCACTGCGATAATGCTGGGCTGCGCCATCGCGTTCGCGGAAGGATTCGACGCGGCGCACCTCCAGATCGGCCTTTGGAAGTATACCGAAATAGTCAGGCAATTTCAGTTTCAGCGCCTCGATATGTTCCTTGGCCGCCGCGATATATCGATCCGCTCCGGCATCGTCGTCGGAGAAATAGAATTGATCGTCCTCGCGAATGAATTTGAAAAATTGCTTGAGATCGCCATCAAACCCGACCTTGCCCTTGATCGCTTCCATATCGGCACGCAGCCGTGTCACTTCTGCCAGGCCGAGATTGTGAATCTCGTCGGCGGTCAGCTTCGTCGTCGTCTGGTTGGCGAGGCGATAATCATAATAAGCTTTCCCGTTCGCCAGAGCGCCTGCCCCTTTCGGCTCGGCATCGCTGTTGGGGAGATCTGCTTCATACCAGGCGATAATCCTCTGATAGGCAGGTGCAAATGCGTCGGTCAGGGCGGTGCGCGCCTGGCCACGCAGAACTTCTGCCCGCGCTTTGCTGATCACCTTCTTGTCGACCAGTCCCTGCAATTTCTCGTCGGTTGCGACCCACATCGCCGATGGTTTGCCGTCGTCAAAGGGCGCGCCGCTGATGATTTTGCGCGACTGGTCGATCACACCCTCATAGGCAAAACGAGGCGGACGAGTTCCCGCGGCTGCGTTGGTTTTCGCGCGATCAAGCAATTGATCGAGAGCCACCGCGACACCGGACAGGCGCTGTATAAAGCCGAGCATATCCGCTTCGGATTCGACCTTGTGCGTATTGATCAGAAAGGTCGGAAAGAAAGATTGCAGGCCATTATGCTGATGCAGCGCGTAGCGATTGGTCCGGTACGCCAGACCGGCTTCGGCCTGTTCCAGATTATAGACCCAGATATCATAAGAGATTTTCGCATCCTGCGAGAGCTTCTCATAATCGAAACGGCTTTTCATCTCCGCAACAGCAGCGCGTTTCCAGGCGAGTTCCCGATCCGCACCTTCATCACTATAATCGTCGATCAAACCATAATTGGTTTTGCGCCCGAGAAATGTCTGTTCGATCGGACTGAACGCGATCTCTTCCTCATATTTTTCGTCGAACCACTGGTTGATGCGATCGGTCTCGCTCGCCGCTTCGGTTGAGCCTAGCTCTGTTGCCGCCGCCGCTGGCACCATCGGAAGAGTAGCCAGCCCGCTCAGTAACGTTGTGCTGAAAAGAAAAAACCGGATCCGCATATTCATTCATCCTGTCATTGTGATTTTCAATAACGCCTCCATTGCACAAGTGACGGGTTTTGGAAATGCATCTAGCGACCACAAACAAGGGGCCGGAAGTTTCCTTCCAGCCCCTTCTTCTATCCAGAAATTCTAGCCCATTTCGGTCATCTCGTAGAGTGTGAACTCGGCAACCGCTCCGGCGGTCTTTTCGGACCAGCGCTGCAATCCCGGCCCTTGCATATGGTCCTGCCAGAGTTCCCGGCTTTCCCATTGTTCCTGAAACATGAAATGGTTCGGGTCGAGATTATCCTGATGGAGGATATAGGCGATGCAGCCTTTTTCGGCTCGGGTCGGCGCGAGTAGAAGATTGAGTTCGGCGATCACCAGATCGCGTTTCTCGGCTACGGCGTGGATATGGGCGTTGATTACCAATGTCATTCTATGTCCTTTTCGTCGGGTTATTTCAGGAACCGAAATTCTCGAGCACGATCTTGCCGGTCGCCCGTCCGGTTTCCAGCAGGGCATGCGCCTTGCGGAGATTCTCGGCATTGATCGGCGTGAATATTTCGCTGACCGTCGACCGGATTCTGCCCGCATCAATTTCGTCGGCGACATAGCTGAGCAATTTATGCTGTTCGATCATGTCCGGCGTCTGGAACATCGAGCGGGCGAACATGAATTCCCAGACCAGACCGGCGGCCTTGGTCTTCAGCATATCCTGGCTTAGCGGCTTTTCATTTTCGACAATTGTCACGATCAGTCCCTGTGGCCGGATCAGGTCGGTAACCGCATCCCAGTGACCGTCAGTATGGTTGAAGATCGCAATATGATCGACATATTGCAGCCCCAGCGCCTCGACCTGCGGGCGTAGTGGTTCTCGGTGATTGATCACATGATCGGCGCCAAGGTCGCGGACCCACTGCGATGTTTCTTCGCGGGAAGCGGTTGCTATCACTGTCAGACCTGCGGCTTTTGCCAGCTGGATCGCAATAGAGCCAACCCCGCCAGCGCCGCCGATGATCAATATCGTCTCGCCCTTGTTGCCGCCGTCACGGTCGATACCCAGCCGTTCGAAAAAGGCTTCATAGGCGGTGATCGTGGTCAGGGGCAGAGCGGCTGCCTCGGCGAAGCCGAGCGTTTTCGGTTTGCGGCCGACGATGCGCTCGTCAACAAGCTGATATTCGGCATAGGCACCGGACCGGGTAATATCGCCGGAATAATAGACTTCGTCACCGGGGCTGAACAGGGTCACGTCCGTACCGACGCTCTCTACCACACCTGCGGCATCCCATCCTAGAATGCGGGGTGTTTCTTCGACACCATCTTTGGGCGCGCGAACCTTCACATCAACCGGATTAACGGCGATAGCATGGATCTTGACCAATATATCCCGGCCGCTGGCAACGGGCTTGTCGAACTCAACATCGACCAGCGATTCCGGATTTTCGATGGGTAGATAGCGGGTGAGACCGATGGCTTTCATTACATATTTCCTTTTTCTGATGCCGGCGTTCCGACTGTGTGCTCCGCTATATAATATTCATCAGACAGAATAATTGGTTGATTATTGAAATCACTATTTGATATATCCGAATAATGGATTGGGACCTTCTATCGCTGCAGCTATTCCTCCGGGTCGCCGCGTTGCGGGCCATCGGCAAAGCGGGTGAAGAATTCGGCTTTTCGCCGGCTACGGCAACCCAGCGCCTACAGGCTCTAGAGGCGAGTCTTGGTGTCAGCTTGCTCAATCGCACCACGAGATCGGTCACATTAACGCTGGATGGCGAGCGTTTCCTGACCCACGCCAAGGGGATTATCGATGCGGTGGAAGAAGCGCGGCTGGACATCTCGGGCGGCGAGACCCGGATCAAGGGTCTGCTGCGGGTCACCGCGTCATCGACCTTCGGTCATCGCTATATCGCTCCGCATATCGCCGAATTCATGGCCGATCATCCCGAAGCGGAAGTGCAACTGCATCTGTCGGACAATGTCGTAGATATTGTCGAGCAGGGCTACGATCTTGCTATCCGGGTCGGTGCGCTGGCACCATCTAGTCTGCGGGCACGCAAGCTGGCGGAAAGTCCCCGAGCGCTCGTTGCCTCGCCAGAATATCTTGCGAAGCGCGGCTCTCCCGGAGATCTCGATGATCTGAAAAATCACAATTGCATAATGCAGGGCGGCGGTCAGAACTGGCTGTTTCAACTGCCGGACAAACGGCAAAAGAAGATCGCAATCTCGGGATCGTTCCAGACCAATAGCGGTGAAGCAGTGGCAATCGCGGCACTGGATGGCCTCGGAATCGCGATGAAGTCCTTATGGGACGTTCAGGACCATCTCGAGTCCGGCCGTCTGAAAATCCTGTTACCCGAACTGCGCATTCTGCCGGACTGGGACATATGGGCAGTACGACCTGCTTCGCCCGTCCTGCCCGCACGAACAAAATTATTCACCAGCTTTCTCGAGGAAAAGTTCAAAACCCTGCCAAAGCGACCATGAAAAAGGGCCGGAAGTTTCCTTCCAGCCCCTCTTGTTTGGTTCAGCCGTAGCTGGGTGGTTGGGTTTAGAAGCCCATTCCGCCCATGCCGCCGCCCATGCCGCCCATGTCGGGCATGCCGCCACCGGATTTGTCGTCTGATGGCGTTTCTGCCACAGCCGCTTCGGTGGTGATCAGCAGACCGGCAACCGAGGAAGCGTCCTGCAATGCTGCACGAACAACCTTGGTTGGATCGATGACGCCAGCTTTGACAAGGTCTTCATAAACATCGGTCGATGCGTTGAAGCCGAATTCCTTGCTCTTCTGGTCAAGCATCTTGCCAGCAACAACCGCGCCGTCAAAGCCCGCATTTTCAGCGATCTGACGAACCGGAGCCTGCAGCGCCTTACGAACGATGTCGATGCCGCGGGTCTGGTCGTCGTTGACGCCTTCAAGGCCTTTGAGAGCCGAAGTAGCATAGAGAAGCGCAGCACCGCCGCCTGGGACAATGCCTTCTTCAACAGCAGCACGGGTTGCGTGCAGCGCGTCGTCGACACGGTCTTTCTTCTCTTTCACTTCAACTTCGGATGCGCCGCCGACCTTGATCACGGCAACACCGCCAGCGAGTTTCGCCAGACGTTCTTGCAGTTTTTCTTTGTCATAGTCGGAAGTGGTGTTTTCGATCTGGTTACGGATCGCTTCAACACGCGCCTTGATGTCGCTCTTCTTGCCAGCGCCGTCGACGATCGTGGTATTGTCTTTGTCGATCGTGACATTCTTGGCTTCACCGAGCATGTTCAGCGTAACGCTTTCCAGCTTGATGCCGAGATCTTCGGAGATCATTTCGCCCTTGGTCAGGATCGCGATATCTTCGAGCATCGCTTTGCGACGATCGCCGAAACCAGGAGCCTTGACCGCTGCGATCTTGAGTCCGCCGCGCAACTTGTTGACTACCAGAGTAGCCAGCGCTTCGCCTTCAATATCTTCAGCAATGATCAGAAGCGGACGGCCGGCCTGAACAACAGCTTCCAGGATCGGGAGCAATGGCTGCAGGTTGGTCAGCTTCTTTTCGTGGATCAGGATGTAAGGATTTTCGAGGTCCGCAATCATCTTGTCCGGGTTGGTGATGAAGTAAGGAGACAGGTAACCGCGGTCAAACTGCATGCCTTCAACAACTTCAAGTTCAAAGTCGAGACCCTTGGCTTCTTCAACCGTGATCACGCCTTCTTTGCCGACTTTTTCCATCGCTTCAGCGATTTTCTCGCCAACTTCGCGATCGCCATTGGCGGAGATAATGCCAACCTGGGCAATTTCTTCGGTGCCCTTGACGTCTTTCGAACGTTTCTTGAGATCCGCAACCACGGCTAGAACCGCCTGGTCGATACCGCGTTTCAGATCCATCGGGTTCATGCCGGCAGAAACGGATTTCATGCCTTCCTTGACGATGGCCTGAGCCAATACGGTAGCAGTGGTGGTGCCGTCGCCAGCAACATCATTGGTTTTCGATGCAACTTCACGAAGCATCTGTGCGCCCATATTTTCGAACTTGTCTTTCAGTTCGATTTCCTTGGCAACCGAAACACCGTCCTTGGTGATGCGCGGTGCGCCAAAGCTCTTGTCGAGCACAACATTACGGCCTTTGGGGCCGAGGGTTACTTTAACGGCATCAGCCAGCGTATTCACACCCTTAAGGATGCGTTCGCGGGCGTCGCGGCCAAATTTTACGTCTTTAGCAGCCATGATATTTTCCTCTGCTTAGTTGATTGAAATTATGTTCGGGGAAGCGCTTACTTCTCGATAATGCCGAGAATATCGCTTTCCTTCATGATGATCAGCTCTTCGCCGTCAACGGTGACTTCCGTGCCGGACCATTTGCCGAACAGGATCTTGTCGCCTTTTTTAACGTCAAGCGCTGTGGTCTTGCCGTTATCGTCTTTCAGGCCGTTGCCGACTGCGACAACTTTGCCTTCTGATGGCTTTTCTTGAGCACTATCCGGAATGATGATGCCGCCCGCGGTCTTTGCGTCCGCTTCTACGCGGCGCACCAGTACACGGTCATGTAATGGACGAAATTTCATAGATTTCCCTTTCTTGTCCCATCCAAATCTCTTCATGCCAACGGTTTGCCGCCGACCGGAAGAGCAGAATATATGTGAATTAGCACTCTCTACTTCCGAGTGCTAACAGGCCCCATGTAGTAGTTATTCATCGGTCGTCAAGGGAAAGGGCGGAAAATATTTCTTCGCATTTTTGTTGGATTTCCTAGGCATTCCGATTCGCTTCACCACCAATCCACGCTGTTTGATCGCTGCGGTGTAACCGGATCAAGGGGCTGGGCGAATGTCAGTGTGAGCCCGCTTCGGCAGGTTCGGACTAGTTCCCCCAATTTCAAGAAGGAAATATTATGTCATTGATGAAAACAACCGCTGCAGCCGCGACCCTGGCCGCCTTTGCCAGCCTTTCCCTTTCCGCCACCGCTGCAGAGGCGGCCGGTGCCAAGGAAAAATGCTATGGCGTCGCGCTCGCCGGCAAGAATGATTGTGCGGCCGGTCCGGGTACCAGCTGCGCCGGAACATCCACTGCCGACTATCAGGGCAATGCCTGGAAAATGGTTGCCAAAGACAGTTGCGTTAAAATCGGCGGCACGCTGACCGCGCACAAGGGCAATGCGAAACCGGTTCCCAAAAAGGGCTGAGTGCGCTAAATTCCGTGGATGCCCGCAATTCCTGATCCTCACGTTTCGTCGGCCCTGCCTGTGCCGCGCTCCCTCCCTCCCATGGGTGGCATAGGCTTGAAATCGGTACATTATAGCAATGTACTCGATGACAATGCGGCTACGAAACGCCCAAGCTGGGTTGAGGTTCATCCACAGAATTACTTCGGCGATGGCGGTCCGGCACACCGCTGGCTCACCGCCATCGCCGGGGTCTATCCCCTGAGCTTTCACAGCGTCGGCCTGTCCCTCGGCAGCGCAGACGGCCTCAACACCGATGACCTCGAAAAGATCGCCGCGCTCTGTGACCGCTATCAGCCGGCAATGGTTTCCGACCATCTCAGCTGGAGCGGCAATGCCCATGACCGCTACCCCGATCTGCTGCCAATCCCCTATACCCGGGAATGCCTCGATCATTTCTCGGCGCAAATCGCCAGAGTGCAGGACCGGCTGAAACGCCCGATCCTGATCGAAAACCCCTCCCGCTATCTCAGCTATAGACAGGACGAGATGAGCGAGACCGACTTTATCTCGATCCTATGCAAAGAAGCGGGATGCGGCCTGCTGTTCGACATCAACAATGTCGAGGTGACCGCGACCAATGTCGGCCTCGACATGGACGCCTATATCGACGCCATCGATCCGGGAATCGTCGGCGAAATCCATCTCGCTGGCCACGCGACCGAACGCCATGACAGCGGCCCGCTGCTGATCGACGATCACGGCTCGATCGTCAGCGATATCACCTGGGCCTTGTATCGCCGCTTCATCGAGCGGGCCGGCCCGATTGCCACGTTGATCGAATGGGACACGGATATTCCCGAATATGATGTGCTGATGGCGGAAGTCGGTAAAGCGAATGTCATATTGGCCGCTCCCCTGTCAGAGGAGCCACGTCATGCCCTCGCTCGCTGAAGACCAGTCACGCTTCATCGCCTGCCTGCAAAAGGGACCAGCCCATTTTCCCGATGATATGTTTGCGGAGGACAGAGCCCGCGCGCTGCTCGGTCTCAAGGCGCACGCCAATACCATTTCCCACGCCCGGCTGGTCGCGCTCGAAAATGCCTTTCCGAAATTGCACGAGCATATGGGCCATGACAGATTTCACAACCTGTCGCGCGACTATGTCGAACAGGATCATATCCTGACCTGCGATCTCAACATGATCGCGGCCGGATTCGCCGATTTTCTGACGGGCCGAAAATGCGACGGAACCGAAACAGACCTTGCCCGCGTGGAATGGGCCTGGATCGAAAGCTATCACGCAGCGGAGGCGGATCCGATGGCGCTGGGCGACATCGCCACGCTGGACGAAGCAAGCCTGCTCGGCTTTGCCATCGAAGCCCATCCTGCCATGCGGTTGATTGATCTGACCGGTGCGCTGTCACCACAGCTCGCCGAACTGGGCCCGAATACGCCTCATGCTCTGCTGGTAGCCCGCCCCGAAGCACAGGTATTATTCCATCCCCTGACCGGGACCGAATATGATATTGCCAGAAAAATAACGGATATTACGACTCTGGGTAACCTTTTGGACGCAGCGCTCGAACTGAGTGATGAAACATCCGCCATGCAGCATATCGTGACGTTGATAGAAGCAGGCGTACTGACAAGGTCCAGGGGATAAAAAAATGATGAAATTGATCAGAAAACTAATTCAAATGGTCAGCGGTTCGCTGCCCGAAGCCGTTGTCCTGCTATTCACGCGGGTTGCGCTCGCCGGCATATTCTGGCGTTCCGCCCGGACCAAGGTCGAAGACGGCAGCTGGCTGCAGATGAGCGACACGACGGTTTTCCTGTTTCAGGAAGAATATGGCATGCCCTATCCGGAAATCACCGGCCTGCTCGCGACCTATGCCGAACATTTTCTGCCGATACTGATTGTTCTGGGCCTGTTCACACGGCTCGGTGCAGCCGGATTGCTGGTCATGACCCTGGTCATCCAGCTGTTCGTCTATCCCGAGGCATGGTGGCAGACCCATATCATCTGGGTTGCGCTGGCCGGCATATTGATCGTGCGGGGCGGCGGGATGTTCTCGCTGGACCGGTTGCTCGGCCACAAGTTCGGCTGAGCTGATGATCGCCAATGAAGAAACCATGCGACTGTTGATGGTCAAGGCTCAGGGCGGCGACAAGCAATGCTATGCCAGCCTGCTGACCGAATGCGAAAAATGGCTGCGTCGCTATTATGGCCGGAAGATCAACCCGTCGGCGATCGATGATCTGGTGCAGGAGACGTTGATCTCGCTGCATCGCAAGCGGGCGAGCTATGATCCGGCGAGAGCGTTTCTCCCATGGCTCGCCGCCATCGGCCGTTACCGCTGGATCGACAGTCTGCGCAAGATTTATCGGCACGAGCATGACCAGCTCTACGAAGAAATGGTTGCCGATCCGCAGGACGGGGACGTGACCGCCAAGGTCAGCCTCGAACGACTGCTCGGCATGATCCCGCCGAAACAGGCCGAAGTGATCGGCCTGGTGAAGATTGAAGGCCTCAGTATCAACGAGGCGGCGGCGATGACCGGCCAGTCGGAATCTTTGGTGAAAGTGAACATCCATCGCGGGCTGAAAAAGCTCTCTGCGATGGTCGAAACAGAATGATGATAGAAGAGTGTAAATGATGTCAGACAAGATGATAGATCGCCTCGTCGACGACTTGACGCCGGTTAAACCATTGAAAGCCCGGGACGGGCTCGCGCTTACCCTGATGACCGCCGCAGTATTTGCGGCGCTGGTTGCCGTGTTTGGCGGAATCCGCGGTGATATATTGATGGGTATTCCGGATCCGATGTTCTTCCTGCGGGGCGGGGCCTTGCTCCTGCTTGGCCTGACCAGCAGCTACGCCGTCATTGCGATGAGCCAGCCCGCCGTCGGCAACAGTTTCAAAGGCTGGGTCTGGGCATTATTTGCCGCTTTGCTGTTTCCAGCGACGGCCGCCGTCATGGCAATGATAGCCGCACCGGATAATATGTCGATATTCGTGCCGCGCTATGGCGTCGAATGCCTCGCTATCAGCATGTTGGTGGGTACGGGCATAGCTGCAGCACAGGTTTTTTGGCTTCGCCGTGGCGCACCGGTCGCGCTGGACCGCGCAGGCTGGCTCGTCGGCATGTCCTCCGGCGCTCTGGGTGCGGCCGCCTATAGCCTGCACTGCCCGTTCAACAGTATATTCTATATCGGACTCTGGTACTCGCTGGCGGTAGCCATCTGTGCAATTCTCGGCCGGCTGATCGTCCCCCGTCTTATCCGCTGGTAATATCCTGTCCCGATCCCATATAGGTGGGGTCAATCCGGTCAAAACAGGGATATGAATATGCAGTTTGCGCGAGCGGCGTGGAGATTTCTGGTCGCACTAAAGGATGGCATGGTGCTGATCGCCATGCTGCTGTTTTTCGGCGCGCTTTATGCCCTGCTGTCGACGCAACCCAATAGCGGCGCAATCCGCAACGGTGCCTTGCTGCTCGACCTGAACGGCGTGATTGTCGAAGAACCGGCTGCGCCGACCTTCGAGGATTTTCTGGCCGGCAATAGTAGCGACAGCCCGCGCGAATATCGCTTGCGCGATGTCGTGCACGCCATTGATGCGACGGTCGAGGATGACCGCGTCAAGGCGATTGTCCTTGATCTCAGCAGTTTTGTCGGTGGCGGGCAGACCAGCCTCACCGATATCGGCGAGGCGCTTGAACGGGCCAAGAAATCTGGCAAGCCAATCTATGCTTTCGCCAGTTTCTACAGCGATGACAGCTACCAGCTTGCCGCCCATGCGACAGAAATCTGGATGGACCCGATGGGCGGAATCATCTTTGCCGGACCCGGCGGCAACCGCCTTTATTACAAAGGCCTGATCGACCGGCTTGGCGTCACCGCCAATATCTATCGCGTCGGAACCTATAAAAGTGCCGTCGAGCCCTATATGCGCGCTGACCAGTCGCCCGCATCGCGGGAGGCATCCGAAGCGCTTTACGGGGTGCTGTGGGACAGCTGGCAGGCCGAAGTGAAAAAATCCCGGCCGCAGGCAATCATCCAGCCATTTGCCGAAGACCCCGCTACATTCATCACCGCCGCAAGCGGCGACATCGCCTCGGTCGCGATACAACAGAAGCTGGTCGACAAGCTCGGCGACAAGACCGCCTTCGAACGCTTTGTCGCCGAAAAGGTCGGCGCTGACGAAAAGCCCTCACCGGACAGTTTCAAAAGCATCGACTATGATGACTTTGTTGCCGCACACCCGCGGGATACCGATGGCTCCCCTATTGGCGTCATCACCGTTGCCGGCGAAATTGTCGGCGGCGATACCGGGCCCGGCATGGCCGCCAGCGGACGGATTGCCGAGCTGATTTACAAGGCTCTGGATGAAGACCAAATCAAGGCTCTGGTTGTCCGGGTGGATTCGCCCGGCGGATCGGCCTTCGCCAGCGAGGAAATTCGTCTCGCCCTGCTCGAGGCCAGAAAAAAGAAGCTGCCGATTGTCATCTCCATGGGCGATGTCGCGGCCAGCGGTGGCTATTGGGTCGCAACGGCCGGCGATCATATTTTCGCCGAACCCGATACGATCACCGGCTCGATCGGCGTGTTCGCGGTTCTGCCCAGCTTTGAAAAAGCATTGGCCAAATGGGGCGTCACCGCCGACGGCGTCCAGACCACTCCATTGTCCGGAGAACCCGATTTTGTCGGTGGCTTCAGCGAAGACCTAAATGCCATCCTGCAGTCAGGCGTTGAAAACAGCTATGCCGACTTTATCAAACTGGTCGCCGCTGCGCGAAGCAAAACGCCGGCCGAGGTCGACACAATCGGGCAAGGCCGAGTCTGGGACGGCGGCACCGCTCGTCAACTGGGTCTGGTCGACGGCTTTGGCGGCATGACGGAAGCCCTCGCCGAGGCGGCCAAGCGTGCCGGACTGGCAGAAGGCGATTATCACGCGCAATATCTCGATCCGCAGGTCAACCTCTCATGGCTTCCCTTTGATGGCATTCCGTTCGTCCGGCAGGAAAGCGCGCCGATCACCGGTGTGACCGGCTGGGCCGCACAGCGGCAGAAGGCGATTTTTGGTCAAGCCATCGCAACCGCACAAGGCTTGCTGGTCCGCGAAGACGTCCAGGCATTATGTCTGGAATGCGGAACCGGAGTACAGCGGAACAAACTCGCGTCCGCCGGCTGGATCAACCAGCTGTTCGGCTATTCCTTCTCTCCGGCACCGCGATAGGCGGGTAAAGACAGACCCTTGATGATCGCCAGCGCGCGCAATGCAAAGCCGGCGGCAAAGGCGATCAGCGCGGCGATAAATCCCTGCACCCCGAACTGCACCAGCAGAACAAAGATCGAGGCAGCAAGCGCCCCGGCGGTGACATAAAGTTCCGGCCGGATGATGATCGAGGGTTCGCCAGAAATCAGGTCGCGGATCACGCCGCCGACGCTGGCGGTAATGATCCCCATAATCGCGGCGGGGACCGGATCAATCCCCAGTTGCATCGCCTTGGCCGCACCGAAAACCGAATAAGCGGCCAGACCGATGGCGTCGAACCAGTCGACCGCTGCCGGTCGCCAGAATTTGACTGGTGTCAGCCACACCAGCAGAGCAATGCTCAAACACAGGATCGGTACGCGGGCATCCTGCACCCAGAAGACCGGCGCGCCGATCAGCAGATCGCGGACGGTACCGCCGCCGACACCGGTGACGAGCGCGAAAAAACCGAAGGTGACCAAGGTCTGCCGGTTGCGCGCTGCGACCAGCGCACCGGAAATCGCAAATACCGCGATCCCGAACAGGTCGAGCCAGCCAAGCGCGCTATAGAGAAAGACCGAATTCATGATGCTTTCCTTCGTCTGCGCCGGGTGAACAACATGACAAAACCGAGTATCGATCCGAGCAGAGCAAGCGCGGCCGATCCGATCAATATCGGGTGGCTGGTATCTTCGCGGGTCTGCAGGTCCATGATATGCAGTCCCCACATGAAATCGAAGGCGCGCCAGAATTTGGTGCGGACAGAGAGAAGTTCGCCGGTATCGGCATCGATATAGAAGCGCGCATCATCGTCAAACACCACCTGCCACGCGGGTCGTCCGCTACGTTGATCCTTCGGCGCCTTGTCGGCATCAAATCGTGTCACAGAGCGGATCGCAGCACCGTCGGAACGGGCAGCACTGGCCAATGCATCGGCCTCGGAAGCAGAAACCGGTGGCAGCAAAGCGCCGGTCAGGGCATCCGCTCGCCGCTTGCCACCATCGGCATAGGCAATTACCCAAAAGGGTCCGGCTTCATTCTGCTGCAGGGTCAGGCTCTTTGTCTGACGTCCTTCGAGCAATGGCGCGACCGGCTTGATCGCATCCAGCGCCGGCATTTCGCTGCGCAGATGATTGCCGCGCACGGTTTCGATCGGCTGCGCGACCATCAACAATCCGCTGGCGGTCCAGATGATGATCGGCACCCCGATCAGCCAGCCGAGCCAGACATGCCAGCGCATGAGTTTATGATGTTTCATGTTCATGCCAATCAGGCCCCTGTTTCGCGAACCGCCGAAAATCCCAAAGCGAGACCATATCCGACAATGGCTGAAACACCATATCCGATAAGCGGCATGGGATATGGTCCAAAAAGTGATATAATGACGAAACCACCGATAGTCGCCAACGAAGCGATGAGGGGGATTTGATTCCTAGAATTCAAACCAAATAAAGGCATCACCAATGCCAAAATTAGCGAAACTGCCAGAATGACAGCGGCTGATGGATGGAATTCCCAAGCATCCCTGATCACATACTCCACGAATCGAACCGGCTGTAACGGATCAATTTGCGACAACGTCCATGAGAAACCGATTACGGTAATAGCTAGCATCCCGACGTACCACTTGTCGCGCTTTGCTATCGCAAGCACGAACACGCCTGAGAGCAACGCAAATGCACTTGCTCTATCAGGCTGCAATGAAACGATCAGGCTGATGGCGATGACCGTCAGTAGCGCCAATTCTCTCCGCAGGTCTGGCAAGAGCGAAATAGTCGCAGGCAGCAAAAGCAAACCGACATGCAATCTAACCGGGCCGACTGCAATCCAGCGATGAATCCCGTCAATTTCCGCGTCGCTGAACAGCGTTGCGGCAAAAAGCGCCAACGCAAAACCGGTGAAAGCGACTACGCCGAAGCCTCGATCTAGCCGTTTTAGAAAAACAGACAGGCCAATCGCGCAAGCAAGAGCCGCACCGTTGATGATCCAAAACTCACGCGGTGCACCGGCTGACAGCATATAGATGCAGCCCATCAGGACTGCGAAAGCCAAACCTGACAGACGGATCAACTGACTGGCCATCACACTACATATGAATCGGCTTGCCCTGTACCGCCATTGCCGCTTCCTTGATCGCTTCCGAATGGGTCGGATGGGCGTGACAGGTATAGGCGATATCCTCGCTGGTCGCGCCAAATTCCATCGCCTGGGTAACCTGCGCGATCATCGTGCCGGCCAGCGACGAGATGATATGCGCACCAAGCACGCGGTCGGTCTTCGCGTCGGCAATGATCTTCACATAGCCTTCGGTGTCGCGATTGGTCTTGGCGCGGCTGTTGGCGGCGAACAGGAATTTGCCGACCTTATATTCGACGCCGCTGTCCTTCACCTCTTCCTCGGTTTTGCCGATGCTGGCAATTTCGGGATAGGTGTAGACAACGCCGGGGATCAGGTCGTGATTGACGATGCCCTGCTGTCCGGCGATAAATTCGGCTGCGGCAATGCCTTCATCCTCTGCCTTGTGCGCGAGCATCGGACCAGGGGTCACGTCGCCAATCGCATAGACGCCGGGAACCTTGGTCTGGAAGTCATGCCCGACCTCGATCTGGCCGCGATCATTGGTTTCGACGCCGGAATTTTCCAGCGCGAGACCGTCGATATTCGGCTTGCGGCCGATCGCCACCAGCACGACATCGGCTTCCAGCGTTTCGCTGTCACCGCCCTTGGCCGGTTCCATGGTCAGGGTCGCTTTCTTGCCCTTGACCGAGCAGCCGGTGACCTTGGTACCGGTCTTGATATCAAAGCCCTGTTTCTTGAACATGCGGGCGCTGTCCTTGCGGATATCGCCGTCCATTCCCGGGAGAATCTGGTCGAGATATTCCACAACGGTTACTTTCGCGCCGAGCCGCAGCCAGACCGAACCGAGTTCAAGCCCGATCACGCCGCCGCCAATGACGACCAGATGACCCGGCACTTTCGACAGTTCGAGCGCGCCGGTGCTGTCGACCACGACTTGCTTGTCATTGTCGACTTCGATGCCGGGCAACGGAGTAACCGATGAGCCCGTCGCGATCAGGATGTTTTTCGCGGTGTAGCTCTTGTCGCCAACCTTGACCGTGTGCGCATCTTCGAACGCGCCGCGACCCTTGATCCAGTCGACCTTGTTCTTCTTGAACAGGAACGCGATGCCGCCGGTCAGCTCTTCAACCGCCTTCAGTTTCTCGGCCAGCATCTGCTTCAGGTCGAGCTTGGCGCCGGTCAGCTTGACGCCGAATTTCTCCAGCGCGCCGCTATGGGCCTCGTGATAAAGTTCCGACGCGTGGAGCATCGCCTTGGACGGGATGCACCCGACGTTGAGGCAGGTGCCGCCGAGCGTCTCGCGACTCTCGATGCAGCCGGTTTTCAGACCGAGTTGCGCCGCGCGGATGGCCGCGACATAGCCGCCTGGGCCGGAGCCGATTATCAGAAGATCATAGTCAAAATTGTCGGTCATACATCACCTCTATACTCGTCATGCTGAACTTGTTTCAGCATCTTGGGGGATCCTGAAACGAGTTCAGGATGACGAAAAATCCTACAAATCAATCAAAAGCCGCGCCGGATCCTCGATTGCTTCCTTCATCCGCACGAGGAAGGTCACCGCTTCGCGACCGTCGATCAGACGGTGGTCATAGCTGAGCGCCATATACATCATCGGACGGACAACGATCTCGCCATCCACAACGACAGCGCGATCCTCGATCCGGTGCAAGCCGAGCACGGCGGATTGCGGCGGGTTGATGATCGGCGTCGACATCAGCGAACCGAACACACCGCCATTGGAAATGGTGAAGGTCCCGCCCTGCATGTCCGCCATCGTCAACGTGCCGTCCTTGGCGCGCTTGCCGAAATCGCCGATGCTATTCTCGACATCGGCAAAACTCATCGCTTCGGCG
Source organism: uncultured Parasphingorhabdus sp. (assembly GCF_963975555.1). Lineage (GTDB taxonomy): Bacteria > Pseudomonadota > Alphaproteobacteria > Sphingomonadales > Sphingomonadaceae > Parasphingorhabdus. The sequence goes on from NZ_CAXBHH010000001.1 coordinate 109,041, forward strand.
TTGCGGATAACCGGAACGACCAGACCATTGGGCGCGCTGACTGCGACCGAAATATCGGCATAATCATGATAGACGATTTCTTCGCCATCAATCTGCGCGTTGACCGAGGGCACGTCTTTCAGCGCCATGCAGGCCGCCTTCACGAAAAAGCCCATGAAGCCAAGCTTGATGCCGTGTTTCTTGGCGAACAGCTCTTTATATTTGCTGCGCGTTTCGATTACCGCGGTCATGTCGACATCGTTGAACGTGGTCAGCAAGGCTGCCGTATCCTGCGCCTCTTTCAGCCGCCGAGCGACGGTCTGGCGCAAGCGGGTCATGCGTACCCGTTCTTCGTTGCGGTTGCCGGTCGCTGACGGAGCAGGCGGCGTTTGCGCGCCCTTGGCCGCGCCTTTTTCCGCTAGCGGGGCCTGCTGGCTGCTCTGGGCACCGGATTTCACATATTGCTCGACATCGGCCTTGGTCAGACGACCATCCTTGCCGCTGCCGCTGATCTTGCTCGGATCGACACCATGTTCAAGCACCAGCCGGCGGACCGACGGTGACAGGGTAATCGTGGTATCGGACTCTTCTACACTGGTTTCGACCTTGGCCGGAGCCGGAGCAGCTTTGGCAGCGGTCGCCGCGCCGCTTCCCGCTTCGATCGTCGCGATGACCGCACCGACTTCGACCGTATCACCGACCGCAACCTGATGCGCGCCCATCACACCGGCTTGCGGCGCGGGCACTTCCAGCGCCACCTTGTCGGTTTCCAGGCTGGCAATCGGCTCATCGGCGGCGACCGCATCGCCGGGCTGCTTGAGCCATTCGCCCAAAGTTGCTTCGGTGATCGATTCGCCCAGTACCGGGACTTTTACTTCTATTGCCATAATTTCATCTCTGCTTTCGTAGCTTGTCATGTTCCTGCCAGAACAGGAGAACGGCCCTTATATTATTCTACTTCGTGACCCAGCGCTTCGGCAATCAGCTGTGCCTGCTGCTGCTTGTGCCGGCTTGCCAGTCCGGTTGCCGGCGAGGCGGCAGCAGCGCGTCCGGCATAGACCGGTTCGCTTGGCCCGACGTTCGCCAGGGCAAGAGCTTTCTCCAGATAGGACCGGACAAAATGCCAGCTGCCGTTATTCTTCGGCTCTTCCTGTGCCCAGACCATCGTCTCGAGATTCTTCATCCGTTTGAGGCGGACCACCAGAGGTTCGCCCGGGAACGGATAAAGCTGTTCGATCCGGATGATCGCAGTATTCTTGTCACCGGCCGCATCCCGCGCTTCGATCAGGTCATATGCGACCTTGCCGGAGCAGAGCACCACACGCTTCACATCCTTGTCGGCCGGCGGATTGGTGTCGGACAATATCCGCATGAAATGCTGATTGCCCTGAAAATCTTCGGCTTTCGACACCGCCAGCTTGTGCCGCAACAGCGACTTCGGCGTCATGATGATCAAAGGCTTGCGGAAGGACCGCAGCATCTGACGACGAAGCACATGGAAATAATTGGCCGGGGTGGTGATATTGGCCACCTGGATATTATCCTGTGCGCAAAGTTGCAGGAACCGTTCCAGCCGAGCCGAACTATGTTCCGGACCCTGGCCTTCATAGCCATGGGGGAGCAACATGACGAGGCCGTTGGCACGCAGCCACTTGGCTTCGCCCGAAGCAATGAACTGGTCGATCATGATCTGCGCACCATTGGCAAAATCGCCAAATTGCGCTTCCCACAATACCAGAGTTTTCGGATCGGCACCGGCATAGCCATATTCAAAACCGAGCACGCCATATTCGCTGAGCGGACTGTCGAGCACTTCAAAGCGGCCATGACGAACGGTGCTCAACGGCACATATTTTTCTTCCGTGTCCTGATCGACCCATACGGCGTGGCGCTGGGAGAATGTGCCGCGTCCGCTATCCTGTCCGGACAGGCGTACATTATAGCCTTCCGAGACCAGTGCGCCATAAGCCAGCGCTTCGCCGGTTGCCCAGTCGAAATTCTCACCCGACTTGAACATCGTCGCCTTGGCTTCGAGAACCCGACCCAATGTCTTGTGGATGCGCAAGCCTTCGGGAACCGTCGTCAGCGTCCAGCCCAGGCTGTCGAACAATTTTGTGTCGATCGCGGTGTCAGCATTGCGGCGCGCGGTTTCCGGATCGGCCGGAATATGCAGCCCTTGCCAGCGACCGCCAAACCAGTCCGCCTTGTCGGCTTTATAGGTTGCTGCCGCCTGAAATTCGGTTTCGAGATGATCGGCGAATGCGCCACGCGTATCATCTGCCCATTTTGCGTCGATCACACCTTCTTCAACCAGGCGGGCTTCGTAAAGCTTGCTGACCTTGGGATGTTTCTTGATCGCGGCATACATGATCGGTTGGGTGAAGCTTGGTTCGTCGCCTTCATTATGGCCAAAGCGGCGATAGCACCACATGTCGATCACGATATCCCGGCCAAAACGCTGGCGGAATTCGATCGCGATCTTGCAAGCGAAGGTCACCGCTTCGGGGTCATCACCGTTGACGTGGAAAATCGGTGCCTGCACGCCTTTGGCGACATCCGACGGATAAGGTGAAGAGCGCGCGAATTGCGGGCTGGTGGTGAAACCGATCTGGTTGTTGATCACGAAATGGATGCAGCCGCCCGTGTTATAACCGCGGATGCCGGAGAAGCCGAGGCATTCCCAGACTATACCTTGGCCGGCAAAGGCCGCGTCACCGTGGATCAGGACCGGCAGGACCTGATCATGTTTTTCCAGATCGTCGCGCGCAACTTGCTGGGCGCGAACCTTGCCGAGCACCACCGGATCGACCGCTTCGAGATGCGACGGATTGGGCACAAGGCTCATATGGACATTGATGCCGTCAAATTCGCGGTCGGAGGAGGTTCCCAGATGATATTTCACATCACCCGACCCACCGACATCGTCAGGGTTGGCCGAGCCGCCATGGAATTCGTGGAAGATAACCTTGTAAGGCTTGGCCATCACATTGGCGAGAATGTTCAGACGGCCGCGATGGGCCATGCCATAAACAATATCGCGCACACCGACCTGGCCGCCATATTTAATGATATTTTCAAGCGCCGGCAGCATCGATTCACCGCCATCAAGCCCGAAACGCTTGGTCCCGACATATTTCTTGCCGAGGAAATTTTCATATTCCTCGCCTTCGATAACCTTGTTGAGGATTGCCTTCTTGCCTTCCGGCGTGAAGTGGATTTCGGCGTCCTTGCCTTCCATCCGGTCCTGCAAAAAACGTCGCTCCTCGATATCGGCTATATGCATATATTCGAGGCCGACCGGGCCACAATAATTGGCCCGCAACACCGCTTCGATTTCGCGGACGGTAGCCGTATCAAAACCCAAGACCCCGCCGAGGAAAATCGGCGTGTCCATTTCTTCTGCAGTAAAACCGTGGAATTCAGGCGTAAGATCAGCCGGTTCTTCAAGCTTGGACAGGCCCAGAGGATCAAGATTGGCACCGAGATGCCCGCGCACCCGATAGGTGCGGATCAGCATCATTGCCCGAATAGAATTTTCCGCCGCCCGCGCAACTTCCGCATTGGACATCGACTTGCCGGATTTCTCCGCTGCTGCCTTGATCTCGATGCCCATTTGCGTGGGATCGAGAGCGCTGTTCAGCTCGTCGGCGTCATCAATCGGCCAATGCTTGCGCTGCCAGCTCGGGCCGGCTTCCTTTTCGGATTCGAGAAACTCTTGACCTTCAAAACCCATGATCATTTCCTTGGGGGAGGGTGGCCCTCTGCGCTGGCAGAGGGCCCAATAATCTAGACCAGCTCTTTCAGCATCGCATCCAATGTCGTGCCAAGTTCGCTTGGCGAAGGCGACACACGGATACCCGCTGCTTCCATCGCCGCGATCTTGTCTTCCGCGCCGCCTTTGCCGCCGGAAACAATCGCACCGGCGTGGCCCATGCGGCGTCCCGGAGGAGCCGTGAGACCGGCGATAAAGCCGACCGTTGGTTTCGAACGGCCCTTCTTCGCTTCGTCGGCCAGGAATTGCGCTGCTTCTTCTTCCGCGCTGCCGCCGATTTCACCGATCATGATGATCGACTTGGTTTCGTCGTCGGCAAGGAACAGTTCGAGCACGTCGATGAAGTTGGTGCCGTTGACCGGATCGCCGCCGATGCCGACCGCTGTCGTCTGACCGAGGCCAACCGCTGTGGTCTGGTGCACGGCTTCATAGGTGAGCGTACCGGAGCGCGAAACCACGCCAACCGAGCCCTTCATGAAGATGCTGCCTGGCATGATACCGATCTTGCATTCACCGGGAGTCAGAACGCCGGGGCAGTTGGGACCGATCAGGCGCGACTTGCTGCCCTGCAGCGCGCGCTTGACGCGAACCATGTCGAGAACGGGAACGCCCTCGGTAATCGCAACGATCAGCTCGATCTCGGCATCAATGGCTTCGAGGATCGAGTCCGCTGCGAACGGAGGTGGAACATACACAACCGAGGCCGTCGCGCCGGTGGCTTCCTTGGCTTCCGCCACGGTGTTGTAGTTCGGCAGCCCGATATGGGTCGTGCCACCCTTGCCCGGCGTAACGCCCGCAACCATCTGCGTGCCATAAGCCAAGGCCTGTTCCGTGTGGAACGTACCGGTATTGCCGGTCATGCCCTGGGTAATTACCTTGGTATTTTTGTCGATTAAAATGCTCATAAAACTACTTCCTCGTCGCTCCGGCGAAAGCCGGGCTTTCCCATGAGACCCCGACGTTCGCCGGGATATTGATTTTTATGCCAGACTTGGATCCAGTGCCTTACAAGCTGCCAGCAATTCCTTGACCGCGTCGACCGACACGTCGAAATTGCCCTGCGCTTCTTCGCTCAGTTCGATTTCGATGATCTTCTCGACGCCGTCTTTGCCGATGATGCACGGCACGCCGACATAGAGATTGTCGACGCCATATTGACCGGTCAGGTGGGCCGCAGCAGGCAGTACACGGCGTTTGTCCTTGAGATAGCTTTCCGCCATCATGATCGCGCTGGTCGCCGGCGCATAATAAGCCGAGCCATTGCCGAGCAATTGAACGATTTCGCCGCCGCCGGAGCGGGTGCGCTGGACGATCGCGTCGATATTTTCCTGCGTGGTCCAGCCCATTTTGATGAGATCGGGGATCGGGATACCGGCAACCGTGGAATAAGCCGGAACCGGAACCATCGTATCGCCGTGGCCGCCAAGAACGAAGGCGGTGACATCTTCAACCGAGACGTTGAATTCCTGTGCAAGGAAGGTGCGGAAGCGCGCGCTGTCGAGAACGCCGGCCATGCCGACAACCTTGTTATGCGGCAGTCCGGAAAATTCGCGCAACGCCCAGACCATCGCGTCGAGCGGGTTGGTGATGCAGATAACGAAAGCATCCGGCGCGTGGGCCTTGATGCCCTCGCCAACAGCCTTCATCACTTTCAGATTGATGCCGAGCAGATCGTCGCGGCTCATGCCGGGCTTGCGCGGGACGCCTGCGGTCACGATGATCACATCGGCGCCGGCAATATCGGCATAGTCGCTGGTGCCCTTGAGATTGGAGTCGAACCCGTCGACCGGAGCCGCCTGGCTCAGATCGAGCGCCTTGCCCGCTGGCATGCCTTCGGCAATATCAAACAGGACGACATCGCCCATTTCCTTGGAAGCTGCGAGGTGGGCGAGCGTGCCGCCGATCATGCCTGCGCCGATCAGCGCAATCTTGTTACGGGCCATGTTGGGAAATTCTCCTGATAGAATAGAGTCGAAAAAGGATATTAACGACCGGATTAGGCCGCAATTAAGACAAATTCAACCGCATATAGCAGCATTTTACCTTCTATCTTTGCAATTGGTTCGCAGTAGCAATAATGACAGCTTGATTCCTGAAAATATGCCGTCGCCCTTGCGCAGGCAGGGGCCTAATCCAATTGTCAGAGTCGCCCCAAAGATTGGTTTGGGTCCCAGCCTTCGCTGGCATGCCGACGAACCGGAAAACATGCTTCCAAATCTTCCAATCTTTTGCGTTGCAAAGTGAAATTGAAATGGCATGGTGCAAAGAAAAAGAGGATGCCAATATGCTGACAAAAGGCGACGAATATCCGCTGCACCAGACACCGGAACCGATGGCGCTATCGGGCGGAAACCGCAATTTCTACGACCGTTATTTCTTCAACGGCTATTCGCCCGACGGCAACATCTTCTTCGCCGCAGCCCTCGGTATCTACCCGCAGCTCGATATCATGGACGCCGCCTTTTGTGTCTCGATTGACGGCAAACAGCATAATCTGCGCGCCTCGAAGAGAATGTCCAGCGAACGGCTCGATCTGACCGTCGGACCGGTCACCGTCACCATCATCGAACCGCTTCAGCAGCTTGGCCTGACCGTCACCGGCAACGACAGCGCGATCACCGCCGAAATCCGCTTCACCGCCCGCCACCAGCCGATCGAGGAGCCCCGCTTCATCCGCCGCGACGGCCCGCGCCTGCTGATGGACTATACCAGAATGACGCAAAACGGCGACTGGTCCGGCACAATTACCGTCGATGGCCAGGATATCGATATCGGCAATTGCCGGGGCACCCGCGACCGCAGCTGGGGCATCCGGCAAGTCGGCGCATCGGAATCGCAGCCGCCGCCAGCCGGGGCTTTCCCGCAGTTCTGGTGGCTCTGGACCCCGCTCAATTTCGATGACCATGCCTGTTTCTTCCACAGCAACGACGACGGCGACGGCCTGCCGTGGAACCGGCGCGGCGTGGTCGACGCCATCTCCGGCAGTGTAACCGAGTTCGAGCCGAAGACTATCGACCTCAGCTATCACAGCGGTTCCCGCCGGATCAAACAGGTCCGGCTCGCAACCGGCAACGGATCGCTCTCGATCACACCCCGCACTGGAAATGCCGCCCGTTCATTCTATATGTCCGGCCTCGGCTATCTCCATCCGGTCTGGGGCCACGGCATGGATCATGGCGATCTCGAAGTCGCCCATGATGTCATTTTCCTCGATCCGGCCCCAGCCATCGATATGACCACCATCCATATCCAGGCGCTCAGCGATACGGTGCTGACCGTCAATGGCCGGGAGCATCACGGCATCGGCGTGGTCGAACAATTGTTCATCGGGCCGCACGCCACCACCGGCCTCAGCGGGCTCATGGACCCCGCAGTATGAGTCGCCGCTTTCCCGTACGACCCGAAGAATTCGAGATCGCGTTTATCGAGCAGGTCTTTGATGCAGCACCGGGATCACTCAAATCCCTGACCCACGAACCGGTCGGTACCGGCCAGGTCTGCGACAGTTACCGCTTCACCTGCGACTGGTCCGGGGGCGATCATCCGGCGACCTTCATCGCCAAATGCCCAAGCGCCGATCCGACCAGCCGGGCTGCAGCGGCATTCTTCCATCTCTATGATATGGAGGTCGGCTGGTACCGGGATGTTGCGGATCATTGCAAGGCGCTCTGCCCGGGATCCTATCACGCCGATATTGCCGAAAACGAGCAGGAATTCGTGCTCCTGCTCGAAGACATGGCACCTGCATCGCAGGGCGATCAACTGGCGGGCGCTTCGTTGAACCAGGTCAGGACCACACTGGCGGAAGCCGCCGCTCTGCATAGTTTCGAACCGGAAGCCGGTTTCGACAATCTGCCATGGCTCCATCACGGAGATAGCAACAGCGAGCTTCTCGAGAACAGCCTGTCCGCCGGCTATCCTGTCTTTCGCGAGCGTTTCTCGTCCTTGCTCTCACCGGACATATTGGATCTGGGCCAACAGCTGGTGGATCGGATCAGCGCCTATATAGCATTCCAGCCGGACCAGCCGGCGATCACCCACGGCGATATGCGGCTCGACAATATATTATTCCACGACGATGGCCACATCGCTGCGCTGGTGGACTGGCAGACCTGCTCCCTGGGCAACCCAGCGCATGATGTCGCCTATCTGATCGGCACAAGCTTCGCCGATCCGGCGGCTCGGCGGGAACATGAAGAGCAGCTTGTTCGCGAATATCTCGACCGCCGCACAAACGCGCCGGACTTTGATGCCTTCTGGGTCGAATACCGCCGCTATGCGTTTTCCGGATTCATCATGGCTATCAACGCGTCGCTCCATGTCGAACGAACCGAGCGTGGAGACCGGATGTTCGCGGCGATGGCCGAGCGGCCGGCCCATATGGCAATGGAACTGGACAGCTTGAGTCTGCTCTAGACCGCGGCCCCGTGACCCAAGGCAAGATAGTCATCCGACTGCATCTCTAGCAACCGCGATGCGGTCCGTTCAAATTCGAAGGCGCCGTCGCCCGCAGGATATAGTGAATCCGGCTCCGCATCGGCGCTGGCCAGCAGCTTGACCCGATATTCGTAGAGCGCATCGATCAGCGTGACAAAGCGCGCCGCCTCGTTGCGATTTTCCTTGGACAGAACCGGAATTCCGACGATGATAACGCTATGATAATGGCGCGCGATCGCCAGATAATCTTGCGCACCGCGCGCTTCCGCACAAAGCCGTTTGAACGAAAATACGCCGACGCCCTTGAGCGACTTCGGCACGGTCAGCATCCGGCCGCCCTGCACCTCTATCTCCGCCGACGGGACATGGGCACGATCCTCCGGCGGATAGTCGGTCAGGCGGAAGAAGGCTTCGCTCAGCGCTTTTGTTGCCGCCTCGCCATTGGGTACGTGCCAGAGATCAACGTCACCCAGCCGCTCGCGGCGATAGTCGGTCGGACCGTTGAGCGAAATCACGTCGAGCCTCGTTTTGAGCAGTTCGATAAACGGCAGAAAATGTTCGCGGTTGAGGCCGTCCTTGTACAGGTCGTCGGGCGGCCGGTTGGACGTGGTGACAATCGTCACGCCCGCCTCGACCAGCCCGGTAAAAAGCCGCGACATGATCATCGCGTCGGCGCTGTTGTTGACCACCATTTCGTCAAAGGCGAGAAAACGCGCTTCGCCGGCCAGCGCCTTGGCCACCGGAATCACCGGATCGCCCTGCTCCTTCTTGCGCTCTTCGTTGAGCCGGGCGTGCACGTCGAGCATGAACTCGTGGAAATGGGCGCGTTTCTTGCGGTTAATATCGAGACTATTGTAGAACAGGTCCATCAGCATCGACTTGCCGCGCCCGACGCCGCCCCACATATAGATACCCTGCGGTGCCTGCGGCTTCTTGCTAAAGGCACGCCACAGGATGCTGCCCCGCGGCGGCACCGCTTCGAGTTCCTTCTGCAAACGGGCAAGCCGTTTCGCGCAAGCATCCTGATCGGGATCGGGTTTCAGTTCCCCTTGCGCAATCAAAGCCAGATAGCGCTGATAGAATTTGCTCATTGCAGATCTGTTTTCTGGCGAGGCGCCTTTTTCACGATGGCGGTAAAGGAAGCCATATTGTCCTGACCATTTTCGCCCTGCACCACCAGCCCGCGCATGAACAGAAAGCGGCCGGTTTCGCGGGTAATCTCAACTTGTGCCTCGAGCGGCTCGTCGATCCGCGCAGAACCGAGGAAATGCGTCTGCAATTCCAGCGTTACAGCATAGCCGGCCGCGCCGAGGTCCAGCACCCGCATCGCGGCGAACAGGGAACAGTCGATAAAGCCCATCATCGTCCCGCCATGGACCGCATCGCCAAGATTGCGGTGCTTGCGTTCGGGGAACATGCGCACCCGGGCGATATTGTCGCCCACTCCGTCGCCACCGCTGCGGACGACCATTTTGCCTAGAAAACTATTATAGCAATCCGGATCGTTCAGCTGCCATATATTCCAGCCCGGATGCTCGGGATCGGGACCGCTGATGTCAAAATTGCGCTCGGCTTCAGTCATGAATTGGCGCCCGTGTTCGAATCAGATTTCGCGCGAGGCGGTCATCTTCTTGATCTCGGCAATCGCCTTGGCCGGGGACAGGCCCTTGGGGCAGGCATTGGCACAATTCATGATCGTGTGGCAGCGATAGAGCCGGAACGGGTCTTCCAGTTCGTCGAGCCGCTCACCGGTCATTTCATCGCGACTGTCGGCGAGCCAGCGATAGGCCTGCAACAGGATGGCGGGGCCGAGGAACTTGTCGCTGTTCCACCAGTAGCTGGGGCAACTGGTCTGGCAGCAAGCGCACAAAATGCACTCATAAAGCCCGTCCAGCTTGTTGCGATCAGCCGGTGATTGCAGCCGTTCCTTGCCCGATGGTGTTGGTGTGACCGTCTTCAGCCAAGGCTGGATCGAAGCATATTGCGCATAGAAATGGGTAAAGTCAGGGACCAGATCCTTGATCACTTCCATATGCGGCAGCGGGGTAATCGTGACCTTGTTACCGCAATCTTCGATCGCAGTGGTACAGGCCAGACCATTTTTGCCGTTGATATTCATCGCACAGGACCCGCAAATACCTTCGCGGCAGGAGCGGCGGAAGGTCAGCGTAGCATCCTGCTCCGACTTCATCTTGATCAACGCGTCGAGAACCATCGGCCCGCATTCGTCCGTATCGATTTCAAATGTGTCGTAGTGCGGATTCTCGCCCTTGTCGGGATCGTAGCGATAGACTTTAAACGGCCGCTTTTTCCCACCGGTCAGAGCTTTGTGCAACTCACCGGTTTTACGGATCTTGCTGTTCTTGGGGAGCGTAAAAGTAGCCATGTCTATCGGATTCCCTTGTTCTGCCGAACCGCATAACCAAGAAGCGCCATTATCTCAACCGTTTTGCACTGCAAAAACAGCGGTTCCCCTATCAAATCGTACAATCACTCATGTCGTTCAAAAAAGGCGACCATGTCATCCAGCACCGAAGCCTTGTGTCGAAACGGCTTGGATAGCGCCATCATGATCTCGAGATGGTCGACATCGGGATATTCGACATATTCGGCATCACCACCCGCCTCGAGCATCTTGTCGCGCAAGATCCTGCTGTTCCGGGGCCTGACCTGAGTGTCATTGGTACCGGTCGAAAGCCACAGCGGCGGCGCATCCGAGCGGACAAAATTGACCGGCTGGGTCATTTCGGGCTTTTGATAATCACCAAAGCTCTGTTTCGTGGTTTCGGAATCAAACGGATAGAAATCATAGGGCCCGGCCAGCGCCGCCACGCCTCTGATCAGGTCCGGCGACTTGCCCTCGCGACCCAGCCATTGCCGGTCGAGCGCCAGCATCATCGCATTATAAGCGCCGGCGGATTGTCCGGACAGGAATATCCGATTCGGATCACCGCCATGTTCGCCGATATGATCATCCACCCAGGCCAGCGCCTTGGCGCTGTCTTCGAGAAAACCGGGAAAGCGGGTATCAGGGAATAGCCGATAGTCTGGTAACACCACCATATAACCGCGATTGGCCAGCGCCCGTCCGGTGAAGGCATATTGATCCTTGGCCCCGTCGCGCCAGCCGCCGCCATAGATAAAGACGATGACAGGAAGCGGCCCTGTCGCAGCGGTTTTTGGAGCCCAGATATTAAGTCCGAGACCCAGCGCCTCGTCGTAAATCTTGTCCTGCACCAACAGCCTGGCGTCGCTGTCACCCGGCATGAAATTATTGACCATATCCAGTTGCTTCGGCCCGGGCTGCGAAAAAAACCAGAACGCGAAGCCGCCGCACGCCAGCAGCAACACACCGATAATGACGAGCCATTTCATAAATTGATCCTTAGCCAGCCCCTCATCCGCTGGCAATGGCGCTTCGGGCGGCATCCGCGCGCGCCAATCTGTAGCGTTACGTCGTCAGTCAATCAGATTTCAAGCGTTTGAACACGGTTTTCCAAAATCGCCTCCACGACGCGATAGGTGGTCTCGTTGTCGACGTCGACGGCTTGTGTGCCGTCGCTGATCGGCACGCGCCGCAACGTAATGCCAAAACGCTTGGAGATTCGGCGAAAAGCCTGGTCGATATTAACGAGGCCCAGACGCATTATCAGGATGTTGAGCAGTCCAAACGCGGTCACAAGACGCCGGGGATTGTTCATGAACTGCCCGCCTTCCCGAAATATTTCTACTGCATTCAGCGCCTTCCGATCAGCGATCCCGTACAGGTTGCAATTGGCATAGCCGTGATCACGAAATTCGTAATAAGACCGCTGGGCTTGAGGATGCACGCCCCGGATATCGTCTTTATTGGCGAGGGCGGCTACCGCATCCGCTCCGTCGTTCATCACCTTTATCGCCCGGTCGATGCTATCGTGCCGGATCAGAACATTATCGGCGGTCGTAACGATGAATGGCGCGGTTCCCTCCGCGCACCCCAGTAAGACACTCTCTGCAATATTCTTGTCTGAAGTGACAAAATGGATCGGGAGATCTTTTCGCACGAATGTTTCGGCAACGGGACGCACAGCGCGTTCCCCATCGGGTTCGATCAAAATATAAATGGCTCTGCAACCGGGATGAGAGGAGACCGATGCCAATGTACGGGAGATCAGTGCCTCGCCTACAATCGGGACCAGGCATTTGTGGCTGACGCCATGAGCTTGAGCGAGCGGGTTGATAACCCCCGTTCGCTGCGCCGCAAGCAATATTACGTCGAATTTGGCAATCATCTGTTAGTTTTGAATAATACACCAAATTTTTTCAAGAGGAAATTCGGTAATAGAGAGATAGAAATAACCGGATTTTGAGATAAAGAGTAGCACTACCGCCGGATCATAAATCGGAAATGTCAAAACCAGTGTCGCGTAATTTACTCACCAGATGGTCTCGCAGCGAGGATTCACTCGTCCGAGTTTTCCGCAACAGCAGCTGGCTTTTCTCGGCTAAAGGTCTGGGTGCTATCCTGAGCATTTTCTATCTGGCTATATTGACCCGGACGTTGGGCGTTGCGGGCTTTGGCGAATTCATGGTCATTGTCGGTGCGGTTCAGGTGCTGACAGCGGTTCTGAAACTGCAAACATGGCAGGCCGTTGTGCAGTTCGGAGTACCCTATTTGCTGGCCGGCCAGGATCGGGCATTCCGGAAATTGTCGGCGCAAAATTTCTGGATCGAATTGATCGGCGGGCTTGCCGCTTGCGGGGCATTGTGGCTGCTGCTCCCTTATGGCGCATCCCAATTTGGCTGGAGCGATCCGACTGTCACCGCGATCATGGGCTATGGCGTGATTGTGTTCCTCTCGGCCCGGTCCACTCCTATCGGCATATTGCGCGCGCAGGATCGTTTTGGCGGCAACGCTTTTGGCGATGCGATCATTCCCGTTGTCCGCTTTGCCGGTGCGTTGATTCTGGTCGCAACCCTGCCTTCGATGACGGGATTTCTGATCGTCTGGGGGCTGTCCGAATTTATCAGCTTTGTGGTAATGTGGTTAATGGTCTGGCGCCGGCACGAGACCGATCATCCGCTGCGCAAGACTTCCGCTACCCCTGCAGAACCGCCGAGCCGAAAAGAATTTCTGGCCTTCCTGCTGTTCACCAATCTCGCCTATCTGGTCAGCGTTATTCGCGAACGGCTGGTGGTGGTCATGGTCGGCTTTTTCGTCGGCCCGGCAGCGGCCGGCCTGTTCCGCCTGGCCGACCAGGTCGCCAACAGCCTCAATCGTCTCGCCGAAGTTTTTGCCCGTCCGCTGTTTGCGGAGCTGTCCCGATTGTTCGCCATCGGTCAAACGAAGGAATTGCGGACCCTGTTCTGGCGATCACTACGGGTGTCGGCGATCAGCGGCGGGGTTCTCTTTCTTGGTCTTTTATTGCTGGGAAAAAACATCATCTCCCTCATATCGGGCCCGGAATATCTCGCCGCTTTCCCGATATTGCTGCTGCTGGGTGCCGCGACCATCATCAGTCTGGCAGGACTTGGTCTCGAGCCCCTGCTTCAGGCAGCCGGTAGAGCCCGAAATGCACTCGTCGCCCGGGTCGCGGGGCTAATCGCGCTCGGCCTGCTTATGGCGTTCTTTTTACCAAGCTTTGGTACGCTAGGTGCCGCATGGGTGATGCTGATCTCCGCGATACTGACAAGCATCATATTGTTCATTTCGAGCCGGTCCGCGATCAGACAGCCCCGTCAGCGCCTTCCCAAATCTCCCCCGTCATAGAAACCCTCATAAAAAAAGGCGACCCGCAGGCCGCCTTTTCGAATTTCGATTTGGTTTCGCTTAACGCTTGGAGAACTGGAAGCTCTTACGCGCTTTGGCCTTACCGTATTTCTTACGTTCAACCTTACGGCTGTCACGGGTAAGAAAGCCTTCGGCTTTCACTGCCGACCGCAAAGCCGGTTCATATTTGGTCAGGGCTTGCGAAATGCCGTGCTTGACCGCACCAGCCTGTCCCGAAAGACCGCCACCTTTGACGGTCACGTCAACATCATATTGACCTTCGCGCTCGGTGATTGCGAAAACCTGATTGAGAACCAGACGCAGGGTCGGGCGTGCAAAATAGGTTTCCTGATCGCGGCCATTGACTGTGATCTTGCCCTTGCCAGGCTTCAGCCATACGCGGGCAACCGCGTCTTTCCGGCGACCGGTCGCATAAGCGCGTCCGAATTTGTCCAGCTCTTGCTCGCGCAAAGGCATGGTCGAAACGGGCGGTTCAGCAACCACGGTTTCTGCTTCGGCGTCTGCAGCAACTGGTGCATCGACAACAGCCGGGCCAGCGATATCTTTTAGATCAGCGAGATCGGTTTTTACATCAGACATTATGAGCCCACCTTATTCTTACGGTTCATCGAAGCGACGTCGAGCGCCACCGGTGCTTGGCCAGCATAAGGATGCTCGGTGCCAGCGAAAACATGCAATGCACGCATCTGGGCAAAGCCAAGCGGGCCCTTCGGGATCATCCGCTCGACAGCTTTTTCAATGATACGCTCTGGGAAACGACCTTCGAGGATCTTTTCCGCGGTCGTACCGCTGATGCCGCCGGGATAGCCGGAGTGCTTGTAATAGGTTTTCTGCTTGGTCTTGTTGCCGGTGAACTTCACCTTTTCGGCATTGATCACGATGACATGATCACCGCAATCGACATGCGGGGTGTAGCTTGGCTTATGCTTGCCGCGCAGGATATTGGCGATAATCGACGAAACCCGGCCAACGACCAGATCTTCGGCATCAATGATGTGCCATTTCTTTTCGACTTCAGCAGGCTTCGCCGACTGGGTCTGTTTGGTGATACCCTTCATGGGGTTTGCTCCTTCTGGGAGAATGATTTGAATCAAAAATGATAAAAGCCGGACGCAAAGATCCGGCCGACTGCGGCGCTATTGGCGATGTTATTCCGGCAAGTCAAGCGAAAGCGGGGCTTTGCCAACGGGTATAATAATACCGAAGGGCTATTTGGAACTGGTCGAATGACGATTTTTCACAATTCGATAAGCGAAAATCCGGCCTCCGAAATTGCCTATCGCGAAAACAGGTTATTGGCTACCGTGGCTGGCGGCCGATCAGATGCACTCCCCATATGGACGAAGCGACGACCAGAGCACCAACCGCCTGATGCAATACCGCCAGATGAATATCTATACCGGTCATCACGGTGGCAATGCCCAGCAATATCTGGCTACCGAAAGCGATATGGATCGCGACCGAGGCCCTGCGATCTATCGGTCGCGCTTTTCGCGCCAATATAACAAGGAAGCCGACGACGACCCAGGCCCACCATCGATGGATGAAATGGATCAGATAGGGATCATAGTTGAGTGCGGCCCACGTGCCGCTAGCCCAGTTGATCCCGCCGGGGACGAAATATTCGTTCATCAGCGGCCATGTATTGGACACATAGCCTGCATCCAGGCCCGCTGTATAGGCGCCGAACAACAGCTGGAAAAAAAGTACCGCCAAGACCGCTATGCCAAGCCCCGTCATCCGCGCCGGCCCCGGGTTACCTGCAGCAAGCTGGCGCAGGTCAAGCGCCGTCCAGACGAGACCGCCAAGGATGAAAAGAGCGGTCAGCAAATGCACCGCCAACCGGAAATGACTCACATCCGTCCGCTCGCTCAGACCCGAACTGACCATCCACCATCCGATCGTACCCTGCAGTCCGCCGAGCGCGAGCAAAGCCACCAACCGCCAGCCATAGCCGGACGGGATCGCCCGCTTCACTGCAAACCAGAGCAGCGGTAGCGCAAAGGCCACACCGATCAAACGTCCGAGCAGGCGATGCACCCATTCCCAGAAATAGATGAACTTGAAATCCGCCAGTGTCATGCCGGCCGGGCCGTTGATTTCCAGATATTCGGGGATCTGCTGGTATTTGGTAAATTCCGACAGCCAGTCCGCTTCACTCAGCGGCGGTAGCGCGCCGGTCACCGGCTTCCACTCGGTGATCGACAGACCCGATTCGGTCAACCGGGTAATGCCGCCGACGACGACCATGATGAACACCAGAATCGCAACGCCAATAAGCCAGTTGGCGATAGCGATCGGACGATTGCTTGCGTTGCTTTCCCGCTGCTTCAATATGCTTGTGTCGGTCATGGGCCGCTATTTGGGATCAAAAGCGCCATCTGACAACTGGAAACGCGGAAACCGCCCGCAAAAAGCCCGAAATTTCGGAAATGATATGTTGTATCTTAACACGCCTTTCCCTATATCCGTCCTACGCAAACAACAAGTGAGACAGTGAGTCGTGTTTACGGCAGCAAAATTGTGGAACAAAAATGGTCTTTTGATCAAGGACGGCCTGTGGGATCGTCTGGCCGTGCTGGTGTCCGGCCTCTGCCTTGTTCACTGCGTCTCGACCATCGCTATTGTTGCCATCCTTTCCTCGGCGGGCGGCATGCTGCTCGATCCGCTGGTTCATGAAATCGGCCTTGGTATCGCAATCGCACTGGGCCTGTTCACCCTCGGCCGGGGTGTATTGGACCACGGTTATATGATGCCAGCGGCAATAGGCGGCTTGGGCCTGGGCATGATGATTGGAGCGATCTCCCTAGGTCACGAAAGCGGCCATAACGGAGCGGAGGTTCTCTATACCATGCTCGGTGTAGGCGTTCTCGCGCTAGGCCATGATCTGAACTACCGCGCCACCCATTAAACTGCGCCCCATTGCCCTTGCGGCGAAACATCCCTAAATTATCCCTATGGGAAAACATAATCATCATGAGCATGAAGGCGAGTCCTTAGCCGACGCGGCACGCGCCAATCTGGAAAAATCCGGTGAGAAATGGACCGATACAAGGGCCGCGATATTTGACGCGCTGGCGGGCTTCTCCCGTCCGGCTTCGGCCTATGACATCGCCGAACTGGTATCTGCGGCAAGGGGCAAACGTGTCGCACCGAATAGTGTGTACCGGATTCTCGACCTGTTCGTGGCGAATAACCTCGCGATGCGGGTAGAAAGCGCCAATGCCTATCTCGCCAACAGCCATCCGGGCTGCGCCCATGATTGCATCTTTCTGGTCTGCGACACCTGCGGAGAGGCAACGCATATTGATGATGACCCCCTGTCCCAGCAAGTGCGCACGGTTGCAAAAAGTCAGGGTTTTAGCTCTATTCGCCCGGTAATCGAGGTGCGCGGCATTTGCCAGAAATGCAGCTAATTGTTTCCGCGTGTCAGCAAAGGTTCACAGACGGACTGCTGAAAGTTCGACAGAGCAACGCGATGCCGTTAAAGCTGGGACCAATCAGGGAGTGAATATGCCAGTTTCGAATACACCATTGCTGGATGACGTCTCCTTTCCGGCGGATTTGCGGAAATTGAAGCCGACCCAACTTCGCCAGTTTGCCGACGAGTTGCGCGCCGAAGTCATCGACACGGTGTCCACTACCGGAGGCCATCTGGGCGCCGGTCTGGGTGTTGTCGAGCTGACGACAGCGATCCATTATGTTTTCAACACGCCCGAAGACCGACTGATCTGGGATGTTGGCCATCAATGCTATCCGCACAAGATCATCACCGGCCGCCGCGACCGGATCCGCACCCTGCGCCAAGGCGGCGGACTATCCGGCTTCACCAAAAGGTCGGAAAGCGAATATGATCCCTTCGGCGCGGCCCATAGTTCGACCTCGATCAGCGCAGCCTTAGGCTTTGCGATCGCCAATAAGCTGAACGACAAACCAGGTCGCGGCATTGCCGTTATCGGCGACGGCGCGATGAGTGCCGGCATGGCCTATGAAGCGATGAACAATGCGGAAGCGGCTGGCAACCGGCTGGTTGTCATTCTCAACGACAATGACATGTCGATCGCACCGCCGGTCGGCGGGCTTTCGGCCTATCTCGCCCGAATCGTTTCTTCCCGTGAATTTCTCGGCGTCCGCCAGCTGGCGCGGCGCATCGCCCGAAAGTTGCCCAAGGGCCTGTACGACGCAGCGCGCAAGACCGATGAATATGCCCGCGGCATGACAATGGGCGGGACCCTGTTCGAGGAACTGGGCTTCTATTATGTCGGCCCGATCGACGGCCATAATCTGGAACATCTGATTCCCGTGCTCGAAAATGTGCGCGATGCGGCAGAAGGCCCCTGCCTGATCCACGTCGTCACCGAAAAGGGCAAAGGCTATAAATTCGCCGAGGAAGCCGATGACAAATATCACGGCGTCGCCCAGTTCGACGTGGTGTCCGGCAAGCAGAACAAGGGTCCCGGCGGCGGACCACCCGCCTATCAGAATGTATTCGGCGAAACCCTCGCCAAGCTGGCCGACAGCGATCCGAAAATCTGCGCGATCACCGCGGCCATGCCTTCGGGCACCGGCGTCGACAAATTTGCCAAGGCGCATCCGGACAAGGCCTTTGATGTCGGGATCGCCGAACAGCATGGCGTGACCTTTGCCGCCGGTCTGGCTGCACAAGGCATGCGGCCTTTTTGCGCGATCTATTCAACATTCCTGCAACGCGCCTATGATCAGGTCGTCCATGACGTGGCGATCCAGAATCTGCCGGTGCGTTTCGCGATCGACCGGGCGGGTCTGGTCGGCGCGGATGGCAGCACCCACGCCGGATCCTTCGACGTCACCTATCTGGCGACATTGCCCAATATGGTGGTGATGGCCGCAGCCGACGAGGCCGAGCTGGCGCATATGACCTATACCGCGTCGTTGCACGACAGCGGTCCGATCGCCTTTCGCTACCCGCGCGGCAATGGCACCGGCGTGCCGATCCCGGAAAAACTCGAACAGCTGGAAATCGGCAAGGGCCGGATCGTCAAACAGGGTACCAAGGTCGCGATCCTGTCGCTTGGCGCCCGTCTCGAAGAAGCCAAGAAGGCAGCAGAGCGGCTCGAAGCCAAGGGCCTCAGCACAACCGTTGCCGACCTCCGCTTTGCCAAACCGCTCGACGAAGAATTGATCCGCAAATTGCTGACAACCCATGAAGTCGCAGTGACGGTCGAGGAAGCCTCGGTCGGCGGCCTCGGCGCACATGTGCTGACTTATGCGTCTGACAATGGCCTCACCGACGCCGGCCTGAAAATCCGGACGATGCGCCTGCCCGATATATTCCAGGATCAGGACAAGCCGGACGTGCAATATGCCGAAGCGGGGCTAGACGCCGATGGTATAGTCGAAACCGTCCTGAAAGCACTGCGTCACAATAGCGCGAGCGTCGAAAATACCGGAACACGGGCCTAGCCGATATTGCCGCTTGTGATTGGCCGAAACGGCCTTTAGGCGATTGCCCCATGCCACCGGAATTTTCCCATATCGATCACTGGATATTTGATCTCGATAACGTGCTCTACCCCGTGGAGTGCGATCTGTTCGCGCTGATCGATATCAAGATGGGCGAATATATTGCCCGGGCGCTGGATTGTGATCTGGTCGAAGCGCGGAAAATCCAGAAGGGATTTTTTCACGATCATGGCACCACGCTGGCTGGCCTGATGCATCATCATGGCACCGATCCCGCCGATTTTCTCGATTTTGTGCATGATATCGATATGGACCGCCTTTCGCCTGCGCCTCTGGTCCGTGCCGCCATTGAAGCACTGCCGGGCGAGAAGCTGATTTTCACCAATGCCGACCGGCCTTATGCCGAGCGGGTTCTGGAAAAGCGCGGATTCGGCGGGCTTTTCCATCAGATGCACGACATTCGGGATACAGGCCTTATACCCAAGCCGCAGACAGCCGCTTACGAAAGCCTGATCGCCGCAACCGGCATCGATCCGACTCGCGCCCTGTTTGTCGAAGATATGGCGCGCAATTTGCGTCCCGCGAAAACATTGGGCATGACAACAATATGGATCAATACCGGTGCAGAATGGGCTGGCCGCGAACATGATCCTGCCTATATTGATCACGAAATCACCGATCTGGAAAGCTGGGTCACTGGCCTCCATAGCGCAAAGGAAGAAATATCAACATGACCGCAGCATTGCAGACCGTAATCGACGCCGCCTGGGACAAACGGGAATCTTTGAGCCTCACGTCGCAGGGACCGGAGCGTGATGCGGTCAATCTGGCCCTGTCCATGCTCGACAACGGCACCGCACGGGTCGCCGAGAAAAAAGACGGCCAGTGGGTGGTCAACCAGTGGCTCAAAAAAGCGGTGCTGCTTTCCTTCCGGCTCAACGACAATGTGCTGATCGAAGGCCCCGGTGGCGCCAATCACTGGGACAAGGTGCCAAGCAAATTTGCCGGCTGGGGCGAGAACCGGTTTCGCGAGGCGGGTTTCCGTTCTGTACCCGGCTCGATCGTCCGTCAGGGCGCCTTTATCGGCAAGGGCGTCGTGCTGATGCCCAGCTTTGTCAACATCGGCGCCTTCGTCGATGAAGGCACGATGGTCGACGGCTGGGCCACCGTCGGCAGCTGCGCGCAGATCGGCAAGAACGTACACATCTCAGGCGGTGCCGGCATTGGCGGCGTTCTCGAACCCTTGCAGGCCGGTCCGGTGATCATCGAGGATGGCGCATTCATCGGTGCCCGCGCCGAAGTCGCCGAAGGCGTGCGCGTCGGCGAAGGCGCAGTGCTCTCCATGGGTGTCTATCTCGGCGCTTCGACCAAGATCGTCGACCGGGTCACCGGCAAGATCTGGATCGGCGAAGTGCCGCCTTATTCGGTCGTGGTTCCCGGTACGATGCCGCCGAAGGTCAATGTTGACGGCGTCCCCGGACCCAGCCTCTATTGCGCCGTGATCGTCAAGACGGTCGATGCGCAAACACGGTCCAAGACCGGTATCAACGAATTGCTGCGCGACTGATAGAGACGCGGGTGAACTAGAGGCATGAAATCCTCTCCCTTAAAGGGAGAGGATGCCCTCAATCAAACAGTTCGCCGCCCGTTTCTTTGCCCGCAGGCGGGGCCAGTCCCAAATGTTTCCACCCGCGATCATTGAGTGTCCGGCCGCGTGCTGTCCGGGCGATCAGGCCGAGCTGGATCAGATAAGGCTCGATCACTTCTTCCACCGTGTCGCGCGGTTCCGACAGGCCCGCGGCGAGCGTTTCCACGCCAACCGGCCCGCCTTTGTAGACATCCGCAATCATATAGAGATAGCGCCGATCCATTGCATCAAGGCCGATGCTGTCGACCTCCAGCCGGGTTAAGGACGCATCCGCAATTTCCCGGTCGACAAGCCTAGTGCCCGCGACATTGGCAAAATCCCGCACCCGGCGGAGCAGACGACCGGCGATACGCGGCGTGCCTCGTGCGCGACGAGCGACTTCAGTAGCACCATCGGGCGCAATCTCGAGATCGAGCAACCTCGCGGCGCGGTGGACGACTTTTTCCAGTTCTTCGGTCGAGTAGAAATTGAGCCGCACCGGAATCCCGAAACGGTCGCGCAGCGGCGTGGTCAGCAGGCCCTGACGCGTTGTCGCGCCGATCAGGGTGAAAGCCGGCAGATCGATCCGCACTGAGCGCGCCGACGGGCCTTCGCCAATGATCAGATCAAGCGCTCGGTCTTCCATCGCCGGATAGAGCACTTCCTCGACCACCGGATTGAGCCGATGAATCTCGTCTATAAAAAGAACATCGCCTTCTTCGAGATTGGTCAGCAGGGCCGCAAGATCGCCGGACTTTGCGATGACCGGCCCGGAAGTAGCACGAAAACCAACCCCCAGTTCGCGCGCAATGATCTGCGCCAGCGTGGTCTTGCCCAATCCGGGAGGACCAAAGAACAGCACATGATCCAGCGCCTCGCTGCGCCCCTTGGCCGCCTCGATAAACACCCGAAGATTACCACGCGCCGCTTCCTGCCCGATAAATTCGTCGAGCGTTTTAGGGCGCAGCGCCGCGTCGATGTCTTCGACCTTGCGTTCGGGAGATTGGAGCCGGTCTTCAGTCATGAAGGCGGCCTAGCTCATCCGTCATTCCTGCGAAAGCGGGAACCCGGTTCTTTGTATCACCAATGAATAGTTTTTCACGCGAAGCCGCGAAGGCGCAAAGATAGTGCGGCAAGCCCTGCCCCCTTTGCGCCTTCGCGGCTTCGCGTGATCCATTAAAAACTGCGACGTTATATATGCTGGGCTGACAGCGTACGTGTTCATTCCCCTGCATCAACGCGCCGCCTTCTTCAACGCCAGCCGTACCAGCGCATCCAGGGTTGCACCATCGCCTATCTCGGAATCGGCCGCTGCCACCGCCGCGCTCGCATCCGCCGGTTTGAAACCAAGATTCTGCAGCGCGCTGACGGCATCGGCGCTGTTGTTCGAGGGCGCGTGGACCGTACCGCCGCCAGCAATTGGATCGGTCGCGATGCCGCCGACCTTGTCTTTCAATTCGTTGACGATCCGCAGCGCCAGTTTCGGGCCGACGCCATTGGCGCGGCTGACCATTGCCTTGTCACCCATTGCAATGGCGCGTGAAATTTCGCCTGGTTCCAGCGCCGACAAGATCGCCAGCGCCACCTTGCCTCCGACGCCCTGCACCGAGATCAGCAAGCGGAACCAGTCTCTCTCCGATCTGCTGGCAAA
Source organism: uncultured Parasphingorhabdus sp. (assembly GCF_963975555.1). Lineage (GTDB taxonomy): Bacteria > Pseudomonadota > Alphaproteobacteria > Sphingomonadales > Sphingomonadaceae > Parasphingorhabdus. The sequence continues at coordinate 131,719 of NZ_CAXBHH010000001.1, forward strand.
GCCCATCAGACGCATGTCGGTCTCGCTGACCTGCATCTCGGTATAGATGGTCGCGCCATCACCCTTGCCGCCAATGGCACCGATGGTGCGCGACGAGCAGAAAACCAGATAGCCGACGCCCTGCACATCGAGCACGATATTGTCCGAGCCGATTTCGTCGATGGTGCCGGTGAGTTTTGCGATCATAGCTGTGTATTAATGCAAGGGCGGCACAAGTCCAGTTCCGTTCGTGCTGAGCTTGTCGAAGTACGAATTTGCGCGCTCCAAGGTCCTTCGACAGGCTCAGGACGAACGGCGCTTTGCTCCGCTATCTCTTCCGATGATGCGCGTGGGTGATCGCCACGGCCAGCGCATCGGCAGCATCCGCACCGGCCAGCTTCACGCCGGGCAGCAGGATCTTTAACATCGCCTGCACCTGTTCCTTGTCGGCATTGCCAACGCCGACCACGGACTTCTTCACCGTCCGCGCCGAATATTCGCCGACTTCAATTCCGGTCCGAGAAGCACCAAGCAGCACCACGCCGCGCGCCTGACCCAGTTTCAACGTGCTCTGCGGGTTGCTGTTGACATAGACTTCCTCGACCGCCGCGCCATCCGGCTTATATTCGAGCAGCAGGTCGGTGAGTTCGAGATCGAGCTTGAGCAAACGGGTCGCCAAGGCCATTTTGCTATCGGTCTTGATCTGGCCATTGGCAATATGGGACAGGCGATTACCGTCCGCCACGATCACGCCCCAGCCGGTGGTACCGAGACCCGGATCGAGGCCGAGAATGATCATCTTAAATGGGCAGCCCGAGACGGCGACCGACAACGGCCATTATGAGATAAAGGCCGATCGTCAGCAGGGATCCCGCCGCCAGCGACAGCCAGAAGCTGATACCATTGCGCAACATCATCGGAATCAGGAGGAACATCGGAAGAGATGGCAGAACATACCAGAAGGTCGCTTCAGCATGCAACGCCATATTTTCCGTGTCAGGCCGCGCATACCAGAGGAAGATCATGCCCAATATCGAGATCAAGGGCAGCGAGGCGACCAGCGCGCCGAAGCTGGGCTGGCGTTGCGCGATGGTTGCCACCATTGCCACGATCACTCCCGCGAGCGCAGCTTTGGCGGCAAATTCCCACATCACTCGGCGTTCAGTTTTTCCATGATTTCGTCGGACACGTCATAATTGCCCCAGACGGTCTGGACGTCGTCATCTTCTTCCAGCATGTCGATCAGGTTGAGCAAGGTCTCGGCCTGCTCCTGATCGACTTCGACCTGAACCGAAGGCCGCCAGGCGAGTTTGACACTTGCCGCTTCGCCCAGTGCTTTTTCCAGAGCAGTGGATACTTCGTGAAGATCTTCCATCGCCGTCCAGATTTCATGACCGTCTTCATCGGAAGAAATATCTTCGGCACCGGCTTCCATCGCGGCCTCGAGGACCTTTTCCTCGTCGCCGGCGCTGACCGGATACTGGATATAGCCGACCCGGTCAAAACCGTGAGAAACCGAACCGCTTTCGCCCAGATTGCCACCATTTCGCGACATGATCGTACGAACGTTGGTAAAAGTGCGGTTATTATTATCGGTCAGAGTCTCGATGATCAGGGACACACCACCGGGGCCAAAGCCTTCGTAGCGGATCTCGCTATAATCATCGCCTTCGTTCGCCGTCGCTTTTTCAATGGCGCGCGAAATATTGTCCTTCGGCATCGACACCGCTTTGGCGCTGTTGACCGCCAGGCGCAGACGCGGATTGAAATCCGGATCCGGCATGCCCGACTTGGCCGCCACGGTTATCTCGCGCGAGAGCTTCGAAAATTGCGCCGCACGCTTCTTGTCCTGAGCGCCCTTGCGATGCTTGATATTGTTAAATTTACTATGGCCTGCCATTTTACCTCAAATTCCCGATTTGATCATTCTACAATTACCGCGGTTCCCGATGCGGATACCATCAACATCGATCCTTTGTCGCCAACGACCTCATAGTCAAGATCAACTCCGACAACCGCATTGGCGCCGGCTTTCACCGCCTCTGCTTCCATCTCCGCCAGTGCTTCGTCGCGCGCGCGTTTCAGGACATTTTCATATTTACCGGAGCGGCCGCCGACAATGTCGGTGATGCTGGCAAACAGATCGCGAAACAGGTTCGCGCCGACAATTACCTCGCCAATCACGATCCCGCGATAGTCACGGATCGCGCGGCCTTCGATACTGGGTGTCGTGGTGACAATCATCAATGCTCTCCTGCCGCTAAAGACTGGCTATTAGCCTATTGATCAGGCCAGGCCAAGCGCCGCTTTATAGGTGTCGAGAATGGCTTCCATTTCCTGACGGTCATGGGCTTCCATTTTCCGCAAACGAACGATCTGGCGCATGATTTTCGCATCATAGCCTTGTGATTTCGCTTCGGAATAAACGTCACGAATATCGTCCGCCATGCCCTTTTTCTCTTCTTCCAGCCGCTCGATACGTTCAATAAACAGACGCAGCTGGTCTGCGGCAACATTGCCTTCGCTCATTCTTTCATTCCTTTAAAACTATATTCGGATTCGAAGCCTGCCTTTAAGACGCGTCGGCGTTTTTGGCCACGCTTTCCTTCATCTTTTTGAGCCGTTCCGGTGTCGCTTCGGTCTGGTATTTTCCCTTCCACTCGTTCATCGGCATGCCGTGGATTGCTTCGCGGGCTTCATCCTTGGTCATCGAGCCGCCGGCATCAACCGTCGCCTCCATCACCCAGTCGGCGAGGCAGTTGCGGCAGAAACCCGCCAGACCCATCAGATCGATATTTTCCGCATCGTGGCGATATTGCAGATGGGTAACCAGACGGCGAAAGGCAGCGGCGGCGGCGGCATCAGTTATTTTATCGGTCATGTTCGTTTCCGTTGTTTTTTGTTTTTATCCTGTCATGAATTGGAGATAAGCAACCCGCAGGTAAAGCGCCACTAAGGAATTTACGCATGGCAACACCGATCTTCTCCCGTAACCGCAAGGTCAAAGTGCTGGCGACCCTGGGACCGTCGAGTGGCAGCCCGGAAATGATCGAAAAAATGTACCGCGCCGGGGTCGACGCCTTTCGGATGAACATGAGCCACGGCGAACATGCCGCCCATGCCGTCAACGTGAAATCGATCCGGGCGCTGGAAAAGAAAATCGGTCGGCCGATCACTATTCTCGCCGATCTTCAGGGACCGAAGCTGCGCATCGGAACCTTTGCCAAGCCGCCGGTGATGCTGGAAGAGGGCGCGCGCTTCACGCTCGACATGCTCAAGCAAAAGGGCGACGCGACACGCGTCACCCTGCCGCACAAGGAAATATTGAGCACCTTGCAGCCAGGCCATAATTTGTTGCTGGATGACGGAAAGATCCGGCTGGAAGTGACCAAGGCGGACGGTAAAAGCGTCGAGACAAAAGTGATTGTCGGCGGTGAAATTTCCGACCGCAAGGGTGTCAACGTACCGGAAGTCGTACTGCCGGTCAGTTCGCTGACCGACAAGGATCGCAAGGACCTGACCTTCGCGCTGGGGCAGGATGTCGACTGGATCGCGCTCAGTTTCGTACAACGCCCCGAGGATGTCGCCGAAGCGCGGCGGCTGATTGGCGGCAAAGCAGCCCTACTGGCCAAGATCGAAAAACCCGCCGCGATCGACCGGCTCGACGAAATACTCGAATTGTCCGACGCGGTTATGGTTGCGCGCGGCGACCTCGGCGTGGAATTATTGCCCGAACAGGTGCCGCCACTGCAGAAGAAAATTGTCGCTGCGGCGCGCGCACTCGGGCGGCCGGTAGTGGTTGCCACCCAGATGCTCGAATCGATGATCAAATCGCCCACCCCGACTCGCGCCGAGGTCTCCGATGTTGCAACCGCGATTTATGACGGCGCCGACGCGATCATGTTGTCAGCCGAATCGGCTGTCGGTGACTGGCCGATCGAGGCGGCGACGATGATGGACCGGATCGCCGCCCAGGTGGAAAATGATCCGTCTTATGAAGACAGGGTTCATTTCACCGAAACCGTGCCCGATGAAACGACTGCGGACGCGTTGGCCGCCGCCAGTTACAATATCGCCCGCACGATCGAGACGTCTGCCATCGTCTGCTATACCGCGTCCGGCTCGACTGCCCGCCGGATGGCGCGCGAACGCCCTTCTGTGCCGCTTATGGTGCTGACTCCGAACCGCCACACCGCCCGGCGTGTCGGACTATTATGGGGAGCTTATGCCGTGGTCACCCGCGACGTTTCCGATTTTGAGGAAATGATCGCCAAGGCCAAGCGGATGGCGTTGCGTCACAAGCTCGGCGAGGCGGGTTCCCGACTGATTGTCTGTGCCGGCGTACCCTTTGGCACACCAGGCTCGACCAATCTGCTGCATATCGTGCGCCTCTCCGGGGACGAGCTCAAGCGCAGCTAGAGCAGATCCAGCGCTTGCAAATGCGATTCGAGGCGTGGTGCATCCTTGAAATGATGCCCGGCGATCCCGAGAGCCTGACCTGCCTCGATATTGTCCGACCGGTCGTCAATGAAAAGACATTGGTCGGCGCGGCGGGAAAAGCGTTCCAGCGCCAGTTCGTAAATCGCTGCATCCGGTTTGATCAGCTTTTCTTCGCCGGAAATGACAATATCGGTAAAGAGTTCGAATATTGGTGCCGATGGTCGGAACTGCGCCCAGGATTCGGCCCCGAAATTGCTGATCGCAAATAGCGGGACACCGCGATTCGCCAATGCACGCACGATGTCGAGCATGGCATCGACTGGCCCGGGAATGGTTTCCGGGAATCGGCGGGAATAGGCGATGATATGATCACGATATTCGGGAAATTCGCGGCTTCGCTCCGCGACCATGTTGGCAAACGGCCGTCCGGCATCATGCTGGAAATGCCATTCCGGCGTCACGACATGAGCCAGAAACCAGTCCAGATCTTCGGAATCATCAATCAATTTTGTAAATAAACAACGCAAATCCCAGCGATACAGGACATTGCCTATATCGAAGATGACGGTGTCAATTTTGGAAATGGCAGAAGTCTCTGCCATAAACAGGCAATTAGCCTTGGCGCGCTTTGAACCGGCGATTCGTCTTGTTGATCACATAGGTGCGACCACGGCGACGGATTACGCGACAATCCCGGTGACGGTTTTTAAGCGACTTCAGTGAGTTGCGGACTTTCATTTTGGTACCACGCCTTGATTTTCTGAATTTCTTGAAAGCAGCGCATGCTGCGTTGAAGCAGGGCAATTACGGTCGACAACCGCTAAAGTCAAGCGACCAGCGCTATTCTCCGCGAATTCCGATCAGTTTGCGTTCCCACGCCAGCACATGAGCCACAATTTCATCGAGATCGGCATGCTTTGGCTGCCACGGGAAGCGCTGCATGATCGCATTATTGTCGGAAATCAGCGAATCGGGATCGCCGGCGCGCCGGTCCTCCATTTTCCTGACAATTGTCTTGTTGCTGACCCGGTCGATCGCATCAAGAACCTCGAGCACCGAAAAACCGCGGCCATAGCCACAATTGAGCAGATGGTTCCGATTCGGCTCGGCAATCAGTGCGTCGAGCGCCAGCACATGGGCATCGGCGAGATCCGAAACGTGGATATAGTCTCGAACACCAGTGCCGTCCGGCGTATCATAGTCAGTGCCAAAGACAGCGACGCTGTCGCGCTTGCCCAGCGCCGCTTCTACCGCGACCTTGATCAAATGGGTGGCACCGGCTGTCGATTGTCCGGTCCGACCTTGCGGATCGGCACCAGCGACATTGAAATAGCGCAGCGCGCAGAAATTCAGATCATGCGCCGCCGCCACATCGTGCAGCATATATTCGGTCATCAATTTGGACATGCCATAGGGATTGATCGGCAGTTGCGGCGTGCTTTCGCTGACCGGGCTTTCCTCGGGCATACCGTATGTCGCAGCGGTCGACGAGAAAATGAAATGCCGGACACCGCCGGTCACCGCCGATTCGATCAGGCTACGGCTCTTCGCGCTGTTATTGTGATAATATTTGAGCGGATTCTCTACCGATTCCGGTACGATGATCGAGCCGGCGAAATGCATGATCGCCCCGATATTCTCTTCCTTGATGATTCGCGCCACCAGAGCATCATCCTCGATATCGCCTTCATAGAAAGCAACACCTTCCGGCACCGCCCAGCGAAACCCGGTGGTCAGATTGTCAATCACCGCGACCGGCCATCCGCCATCCAGCAGCGCCAGCACCGCGTGGCTACCAATATAGCCTGCTCCGCCGGTGACCAATATCGTAAACGGTTTCGCCATTAATCTTACGTTCCTATATATTCCCTATATCGGCTGTTTAACGCGCTGGTCTCTCCAATCGGTTAACCACGGCCAGCTGCAGATATATTTTTTTACCGCAGTCTCGGAGTTTATGCGCTAACTATAGGGCTAAGCAGTTTAAGGAGTGAGTATCATGGCCGGTTTTCAATCATTTGCAACGACAGCTTTGGCAGCATTGGTCCTGTCTGGCTGTACGGCGATGACACCGCCTGTCGATGTCACCCGTTTCCACAACGCGCAAGTGACTCCGATCGTGCCAGGGAGCGTCATCATCCAACCCAATATGGTCGACGAAGGCGACAGTCGCAGCATCGAATATGCAACCTACTCGGCGGCACTGCTGCGCGAATTGCAGCGGGTCGGATTTTCCGAAGCGCGCGATGACAAGCAAAACAGCGATTATATTATACGCTACACGCTCGAAAGAGCGGTCTTGAGCGCCAGCGGATCACGATCACCGGTCTCGGTCGGTGTCGGCGGCAGCACCGGCAGTCGTGGCTCCGGCGTCGGCCTGGGCATTGGCATCGATCTCAGCGGGCCGCCCAAAGACAAGGTCGTAACCGAGCTTTCCGTGCGCCTGACCAAACGGGAAAGCGGCAACATTGTCTGGGAAGGCCGTGCATCGGTCGAGGCCAAGGATGGCTCGCCTGCGTCCCAGCCCGGTCTCGCCGCCGCTAAATTGGCTGAAGCCTTATTCAAGGACTTCCCCGGAGAGTCCGGAACCACTATCAGGGTACCATGACCATAAAAATCACCAGCGCGTTCGATAGCGGCAATATCGAAGTCCATGCCATCACCGGCACCAAAGCAGAACTCTCCATCCGCAAGGACAAGGATAGCGAGTTTTTCCAATGGTTCCATTTCCGGGTGGCCTGTGAAATTGGCGACGAACTGGAACTGAACATCGGCGGCCTGAAGGAATCGGCTTATCCGCAGGGCTGGCCCGATTATAACGCCTGCGTCAGCGAAGACCGGGAATTTTGGTGCCGCGCGGCGAGCAGTTACGACGAAGCCAGCGGCACCCTGTCGATTCGCTATACCGCAAGCAGCAATATCATCTGGTTCGCCTATTTCGCGCCATATAGCATGGAACGTCATCACGATCTGATCGCCGAAACCGCAGGATTTGAAGGCATATCGGTGCGGACTTTGGGGCACAGTCTCGAAGGCCAGCCGATTGACTGTCTGGAACTGGGCAGCGGCGACAAACAAGTCTGGCTTTACGCCCGTCAGCATCCGGGCGAAAGCATGGCCGAATGGTGGATGGAAGGCGCGCTGGAAATGCTCACCGATCCCGCCGATCCCCATGCACGGCTGTTATTGCAACAATGCCGGTTCCATGTCATCCCCAATATGAACCCAGATGGTTCGCGCAGGGGGCATTTACGAACCAATTTCGCCGGAACAAATCTCAACCGCGAATGGCAGGAGCCCAGCGCCGAGAAATCGCCGGAAGTATTATGTGTCCGCGATGCGATGGACCAAAGCGGCCTTGCTTTTGCCATGGACATTCATGGAGACGAAGCGATTCCCGCAGTTTTCATCGCCGGCTTTGAAGGCATTCCGTCGATCACCGACGCGCAGCTGGAGAAATATCACACTTACCGCAACCGCCTGGCGCAGCGGACGCCGGATTTCCAAACCACGCTCGGCTATCCGACCGCCGCCAAGGGCAAAGCCAATCTGGCGATGTCGACCAATCACCTGGCCGAACGTTTCGGTGCTGTCACAATGACTCTGGAAATGCCGTTCAAGGACAATCACGAACTGCCCGATGACGAGCAGGGCTGGTCCCCAGAACGCAGCATTTTGCTTGCCCGCGAATGCCTCGCCACGCTGGCCGAGATGATCGACGAAATCTAGCAGGCTGAGGTGCCTATTGCGACTCGGCCCCGCTTTGCTCGAAATCTTGCCAGCCACCGCCCAGTGACTTGTAAGCGGCAATGGCCTGCCGGAGCGCGTCGGCCTTGGCACTGACAAGCGATGACCGCGAACGGGCGGTCGCCGCGACAGCGTCCATGAGCGCGAGCTTGTTATCTTCGCCTGCCGTGTAGCGCTTTTGCGCCAGCACTTCATTCTCCATGGCATTGGCCAAAGCCGCGCCTGTTCTTTCGACCCTGCCGACCGCATGGGTATAGCGCGTGAGCGCCGTTTCGCTTTCGTTCAGCGCGGTCAGGATCGTCCGCTCGTAATGGATGGCTGCAGCCTCGCTGCGGGCATCTGCCGCTCGGATCTGGGCCCGGATCGTTCCCATCTGGAAGATCGGCCATGACAGGGAAGGTCCAAAGGCAAAGCGCGTCGAGCCGCCTGAAAACAGCCCCTCACCATCGCGCGACTGCTGACCCACGCTACCGAGCAACGAAAATCGGGGGAAGAGATCGGCGGTTGCGGCCCCTACCCGGTTTGTTGCAGCAGCGAGGCGATATTCCGCTGCACGAATATCCGGACGGCGGCGCAGGACGTCTGAAGGTGTGCCTGCCGATACGGTGGTCGGCAGATCTGGTAAGGCTGCCGCGTCATTGACGCGTTCCAGCAGGTCAGCCGGGTTGCGCCCGGTCAGCAGCGCCAGACGATAGGCCGCAACCCGTGCGCTGGCCAATATTGTCGGCAATTGCGCTGCAGCTTCCTCCGCCTGGACCGCTATTTGCACCGTTTCGGATTTCGGCGCTTCCCCGCTTGTGCTGCGAAGCCGCGATAACCGCAATTTCTCCTGCAAGGCTTCGGCCTGTTCCGCTATCGCGCTTGCCGAAGCCTCGGCGCTGCGCAAATCGACATAGGCGGCTGCGGTTTCGGCGATAGCGCTGAGCAGGACGGAGCGTTGCAGCTCCTGCTTTTCCGCAAGATCATTGGCGCGCGCCTTGATATTATTGCTATCGCGACCCCACAGATCGATTTCCCATGATGCATCGAAACCGGCATCGAATAATGTAAAGTCGCGTTCAAAGCCGGGAATACTGCCGACCGGTATCTGTCCTTCCTCGCTCAGCCGGTTGCTGGTGACCGATCCGGTCAACGCGCCTTCCGGGAGACGGCCACCTCTGGCCGCTTCGAGCAGCGCACGCGCTTCGCGAACCCGGGCGGCGGCTTCGGCAACGTCAAGATTGCGCGTGGCCGTTTCCTGAATAAGCGCGGTCAAGAGTGGGTCATGAAATTGCTGCCACCAGTTCTCTTCCACGGCGGAGCGATCGCTTGTCGAAGAAAATTGTGCTGGCGGCGCAATATCCGGACGCACATATTCCGGACCAACAGCGGTACAGGATGATAGAAATATCGCGACGCTTGCGACCAATATTCCGGATGATTGGGACATATTGCGATTACTCCATTCTGTGCCGGAACAGCCAAGCTGCCGCGGACAGTGTAAAGATAGAAATGATGATGAGCGGAACGGTGTTCGCCAGCACTTCCATGAGCGGCATGGCTTTGAGAAATACGCCCTGAACGATCACGATAAAATGCCGGACCGGATTGGCGAGCGAAATCCGCTCCAGCCAGAAGGGAATATTGTCGATCGGCGAAGCATAGCCGGACAACAGCACCGCGGGCGTGATGAAGATAAATGTGCCGAGAAAGGCCTGTTGCTGCGTTTTGGAAAGCGATGAGATGAAAAGCCCGACACCTATGACAGACAGCAGATAAAAAATGATCGCGCCGTACAGAAGAACTAGCGAACCCCGGAGCGGCACTTCAAAGACGAATACCGCTGCGACGATGAAGATTGTCGAGTTTAACAGGCCGACCAGAAAAGGGGGGATTGATTTTCCGATCAGGATTTCATGCACCCTCAGCGGTGTCACCATCAGCTGATCGAAAGTTCCCAGTTCCCGCTCGCGCGCAACCGACTGCGCCGTTACCGACAGGGTTGTAATGGCGCTGATCATCGCGATCAAACTGGGAAGGACAAACCACATATATTCCAGATTGGGATTGAATGCATTGGACGGGACGATCTCGCTCGGCGGCGTCCCCTGGTTTCTCTGCCCGGCAGAATTGATAGAGATATTGGCACTGGCCAGGATTTGCCCAAGATAGGCATTCACGATCTGCGAAGCATTGGACCGGCGGCCGTCATAGACTATCTGGATCGGGGCAGGATGCCCCGCCTTCAAATCTGCAGTAAAACCTTGTGGAAAATAAATTCCGGCGACCGCGTTCTGCTCGTCAATTGCATTTTCCATCGCTTTTTCAGAAGCCACGCGTGTCACTGATCTGAAATTCGGGCTCCCCTGGATTTGCTGGATGATTTCGGCAGTAGCGGTCCCGCCATCGCGGTCGAGATACACGATATCGGCATGTTCGATCGCAAGCGTCGATGCGAAGCTGAACAGTACAAGCTGCAATATCGGCGGTGCGACAAGAGTGATCCGTCCCTTCTTGTCGCGCAGCATCGCGAGCAATTCCTTGATTACCAGCGCCTTCATCCTCGCCCAGGCAGGCCATGTCGCAAATGCAGGTCCGGCCATCAGTCGAGCTTCTTTTTCGTAACACGGAATATCAGGATGAAGAACAGCGCGCCGAATCCGAGCAGGATCGCGATATTGGGAAGCAACAGCGCCCAGACATTCCCGGTCAGGAACAGGCTTTGCAGCGGCGGGATCAGGTAGCGGGCTGGCACGAGATAGGTGATCGCCTGGATCCACTTGGGCATCGAACTGATCTCGAAGATAAATCCGGAGAGCAGAAAGGCGGGGAGAAAGGCCGTAAGCAGCGCGACCTGAGAAGCAACAAACTGGTTTTTAAGGGCTGCGGATATCAGCAGTCCCTGACCGAGCGCCGGCATCAGAAAAGCCGCATATAGAGCGTATAATGCGAATATCGATCCTCTAAAGGGAACGTCGAATATGTAGACCGCCATTAATGTGCAGATCGTCGCCGCAATCAGACCAAGAATGAAATAGGGGGTCATTTTTGTGACTATGAATTCCGGAATGGTAACCGGCGTTGCGATCAGCGCCTCCATCGTTCCGCGCTCCCATTCCCGCGCGACAACCAGAGCCGTCAGCAGGCTGCCGATCATCGTCAGGATCACGGAAAAGGAGCCTGGAACCAGAAAATTCCGGCTGGTCAGCGCCGTATTATACCAGAATTGCGGCAACATCTGAATCCCGCCGCTTCGTGCGCTGTCATCCTGGGCGCCTTCGGATGCCAGCCACTGTGCATGTACACCTTGCGCATAGGCGCTGACAAAATTGGCTGTGTTGGGGTTGCTGCCATCGGTAATGACCTGAACCTGTGCGGATTTCCCGGTCGCAGCGTAGAGCCGGTCAAAATCGGACGGTATCGTCACTATACCCCTGATCCGGCCAGCGGTCAGGTCATCGAACAGCGCATCCTTGTCATTGGACTGCTTCACGTCAAAATAGGGCGAGTTCACATAAGCGGATGTCAGGCTGACGCTTGCGGAACCTCCGCTCTGCTGCACCAGGCCAAGTTTGACAGCCGAGGTATCCAGCGAAACACCGTAGCCAAACAGGAAAACCAGCATGATCGGGAGAAAAACGGCGATGAGAATCGTCGACGGATCGCGCAACACTTGCAGCACTTCCTTGACGAATAGAGCGCGAAGCCGCCGGGAAGAGAATTGAGCCGCCATATCAGGCTGCTTCCTTCGTCTGGTCCGAAGTTTCGCGGACGAGATCGGCATTTTCGATCATCGCGATAAAGGCATCTTCCATGGTAAAATTGTCATCGGCCCCTGCCCCGGCCATTTGCGCAGCTTCTTTCTTGAGATCATCCGGTGTGCCAAAGGCAATCGTCTCGGCGCGATAGATCAGAGCAATCCGGTCACAATATTCCGCTTCCTCCATGAAATGGGTGGTGACCAGAACCGTGACACCTTTCTCGACAAGCCCATTGATATGCTGCCAGAATTCGCGCCTTGTCGTCGGGTCCACGCCGGAGGTCGGCTCATCGAGAAACAGCACCGGTGGCTGGTGCATCACCGCACAGCATAACGCCAGCCGCTGCTTGAAGCCCAGAGGGATGCCGCCAGCATCGCTGTTCAGAAAAGGGCGCAACTCGAACGTATCAATCATGGCCGCGATACGATGTTTCGCGGTTTGTCCGGACAGGCCATAAATTCCGGCGAAAAATTCGAGATTCTGCCGCACGCTCAATTCGCCATAGAGCGAGAATTTCTGCGCCATATAGCCGAGCGCGCCACGGGCATCGGCGCGTGAATGCCGTAAATCATATCCGGCGACGCTGCCATTGCCCTCGGTCGGGCTGAGCAATCCGCACAGCATCTTGAAGGTCGTCGATTTTCCGGCGCCATTCGGACCGAGCAGCCCGAAAATTTCGCCGCGCTTGACGGAGAAATTCATGTCATGCGCAGCGGTAAAATCACCAAATCTCTTGGTCATCCTGTCCGCGACAATCTGCGGACGGTCGGTCTCTTCAATCTCGCGATAGTCGCTCGCCAAGGCGCTGTGCCCATCAGGCCCGCCGCCGAGTATGTCGATGAAAGCATCTTCGAAACGGGGCTCAACCGGAGTGAGCGTCGCCTTTTCCGCGCCGCTGAGCCCGTCGAGATTTGGCTCTGTATTTTCGGCAAATAGCAGGCGGATAGCATTCCCCTGGATCGTGCCGTCCCGCACGCCCTCGCGGTTGAGCGCGCTGGCCAGCACCTTCCGCTTATTGCCCGAAAAACCTTCCAGCCTGAACACGCGGTTCCTGACCGATCCGGTCAGGTCTTGCGGCTTTCCGCCAAATAATTTCTTGCCGTGATTGAGCAAATGCACATGGTCGCAAGCTTCCGCCTCGTCGAGATAGGCGGTGGACCAGACGATGCCGATACCCTCGCCTGTCAGATCTTTTACCATCTTCCACAGCTCGCGGCGGGAGACCGGATCGACACCGACACCGGGCTCGTCGAGCAAAAGCAGCTTCGGCGTATTGATGAGCGCGCAGGCAAGGCCGAGCTTCTGCTTCATGCCACCCGAAAGATTGCCCGCTAGACGGTCCTTGAAACGATCAAGATCGGTGAACTCAAGCAGACGGGCGAAGGTGTCCTGCCGTTCCTCTTTCCTTAGATCACGCAGATCGGCGTAGAGGTTGAGATTTTCCTGAACCGACAGATCTTCATAAAGCCCGAAGCGTTGCGGCATATAACCGATACGCTGATAAACGGATTCAGGATCTGCGATGACATCGATCCCGTCGACGAGGATTTCGCCGTCATCCGGCTTCATCAACCCGGCCAGCAGCCTGATCAGCGTGGTTTTCCCGGCACCATCGGGGCCCACCAGACCGGTTATCTCACCGGCGCGAACATCAAAATCAACGCCATCCAGGGCGGTTATCACGTCCTCGCTCTTGCCCGATTCAGCATCGAATCTCTTGACGATATTGCTGGCAGTGGCGACGACGCTGGTCATCAATCCGCCGCCTGATCCTGGGCATTGGTGCGGGCCAATGCGACGGTTACCGGTTGTCCCTGGCGAAGGCCGTTGTCGGGATTTTCCACCACTATGCGGAAACGATAAACCAGATCTGCGCGCAAGTCCTCGGTCTGGACTGTTTTCGGTGTAAACTCGGCGCTCGGCGATACATAGCCGATCGTACCCATATAGACTTTTTCGCTACTATCAGTCGTCACGTTCACTCTGGCTCCCGGCACCAGCGACCCGAGCTGCGATTCCGGAGCATAAGCGCGGATATAGACTGGCTTGTCGATCGTCAGCGTGTAAATGGTCGCGCCGGGCGATACGATTGCGCCGGGTTCCTGAACACGCGAAAGAATGATGCCACCGGAGGGAGCGACAAGCTGCCCTTCGCCAAGCCGCGTCCGCGCCTGTGCGACATCGGCCTGCGCCTGTTCAACGGCGGCAGCATTGGCCGCGATATCTTCTTGCCGGCTTCCGGCGCGAAGAAGAGACAGCTGCTGCGAGGCAGTGTTCACGGCAGCTTGCGCGATTTCAAACACGGCGCGCGATTGTTCAAATTGAGCGCGGGAGACAGCGCCGCTGGCAACCAGTCCGGCCCGCCGTTCATATTCCGATTTGGCCTGCCTGTGCTGCGCGCGCGCCTGCTCAAGCTGTGCTGCAGCCGCACCGATTTCCTGCGGGCGGTTGCCATTGCGGCTTTTGACCAGTTGCGCCCTCGCACTCGCCAGACGCGCCTCAGCCGCCTTCAGATCATCGCCGAGCGACTGCTGGTCGATGACTGCCAGGATGGCCCCTTTTTCAATGCGCTGGCCTTCTTCGAAATTCATCCGGGTAATGCGACCCGATTGTTCAAAGGCGAGATTCACCTCCCTGATATCGACATTGCCATAATATTCAGCCGGCGCATCTTGCCCGGACCACAGTCCGAAGCCCGATGTAAAAATCGCAGCCAGAGCGATTGCAATTGCGACCACCGCAATGATGATTACGCGTTTTGGCATGTCTAATTCTCCTGCGGCGCGAGCGCGGCCATGACAAAGGCCTTTCCGCTCATGAAAATTTCGGCGGGTTCCAGATCGCTCTCTTCCAGCGCAACCATGCGCGCGAGATTCATGAAGACACCACCGCCGATGCGCGCAAGCAGCTCCGGCACGATATCATCACGGATGAGCCCGCTCTTCTGGTCCCGTGCGATGGCAATCGCCATGCGGGCATAATGTTCTTCCCGCAGGTCCGCTGCATGGGCGGACGTACCGAAGGGCATCGTATGCTCTTCCAGAAACGGCATGATGTCACGATAGCTCTGAAAAAATTCAAGCAGCTTTCCGATAATCGTCGGCATTATCTCGAACATCGGCAACTGGGATTCGAAAGCCGCATCGAATTTGCTTTTCATCTGTTCGTTGAAAATTTCCGCAAGCGCCTTCGACAGGTCCGCCTTGGATTTGAAATATCGGTAGAAAGTACCCTGAGCAACGCCAGCTTCCTCGACAATTTGCGGCACCGAAGTTGCATCATATCCCGCATTTCCGATCAATTGCCGGGCAGCCTGCAATATCCGCTCTCGAGCATCTCCCGGCGGTCTGCCGCGCAATGGCGTAGTGGCTTTCGGCAATCGACTCGCTCCGCTTACATTAATATAATGACAGTCATTATATTAATGTAAGCGGATGTCAAACGGGATTGGTGAGACGTTCAGGATTTGCCGCTATACCCCCACATTCTGGGCGGCTGGGCACAGGTTCCAGCATATAGGGATGGCCGATCACGGCTATCCGGTCTCGGCGGTTGTGCAAGCCAGCTATGAAATATTTCGGGCGAAAACCGGGTCGGAGTGACCGAAGCGGTAGGTGCACAGGGGGGATAACCCGCATGGCCTTGACTCCGCCTAGCCAGAACAAGGCGTCCGGCGAGCCATCCAATATTGTGAACAGACCAGCCCTCGTAATCAACCCGGTGACATTGCGTGATTTTTTCCAACAATTGCGCTCAGCATGAAGATTGGTTTAGAAAATATTAGCCAAGATAGGCTAGTCAGCTAGTCATGAAAACCCGTCAAACATCCAAACCGAAGGTTGTCACGATTTTCGGCACTAGGCCGGAAGCGATAAAGCTATTTCCGGTGATCCGGGCCTTATCAAAACGCGACAGCCTGAAGTCCATCAGTTGCGTGACCGCGCAGCACCGCGAAATGCTCGATCAGGTTTTGGAAATTGCCGGCATCGAACCCGATTACGATCTCGATCTGATGCGCGCCAACCAGAGCCTTGATGAACTGACGGGCCGCCTTCTTACTGGCATTGGACAGACTCTCGACGAAATCAAACCACAGAGGGTGATTGTACAGGGTGATACTGCCACGGCCATGTGCGGCGCGCTCGCCGCCTATTATCGGAAAATCCCCGTTAGCCATGTCGAAGCGGGACTTCGCAGTTACAATATTTATCACCCGTGGCCGGAAGAAGTGAATCGAAAAATTATTGGCACCATTGCTGATCAGCATTTTGCACCGACGGAAACATCTGCTGCAGCTCTGCGTAAAGAAAATATTCCCGACCAGCAAATCAGCGTGACGGGCAACACGGTAATTGACGCGTTGCTGGCCACCAGAGAAAAAAACGGGGAAGGTCACCTTATAAGCACGGAATTGAAGACCTTGTTCGCCAAATTCTCCGGAAAAAAAATTATCGGTGTTACCAGTCATAGGCGCGAAAATTTTGGTGACGGTTTGACAAATATCGCATCTGCCCTTCGCGAGATCGCCCGCCGCGATGACGTTGCACTAATTTTCCCGGTGCATCTAAATCCCAATGTGCGCGCGATCATGAACGATGCTCTGGGAGGTCTCGACAATGTTGCGATGATCGAACCGCTGGATTATCCCAATTTTGTTGCCTTGTTGAATAGCTGCACCTTGATGCTTACCGATAGCGGCGGCGTGCAGGAGGAAGCTCCCGCGCTTGGGAAGCCCGTTTTGGTGATGCGCGACACCACGGAACGACCTGAGGGCTTAGAGGCCGGAACGGCCCAGCTGGTGGGGACCGACAAAGATGTGATCGTTAAACAAGCCAACAAGCTGCTGGATGATAAGAAATACTACGACTCAATGGCAAAAGCCCATAATCCCTTTGGTGACGGGCACGCTAGCGAGCGGATTGCCGCCATTATCGAGCAAAGTCTGATATCCTGAAGCGCATATCGTAAAAACTAATCGGATTAGCCCGCATTACCGAAATATTTACGATGTCCGACTACAGAAGAACCTGAGATTTACGCCCAATATGGCGCCTTCAGGAGATTTTTTAATATGCTTTCCGACGAGAAACCTTCCGTTTGCGTTTTGGGCCTTGGCTATATTGGATTGCCGACAGCAGCCGTCATCGCGCGCTCCGGATGCGCAGTGCTCGGCGTTGATGTAACCGCCCATGTCGTCGATACCGTGAATAGCGGCAAAATTCATATTGAAGAAGTCGATCTGGAAGGCCTCGTCCAGGGCGTGGTCGCGCGGGGAACATTACGGGCATCTCTGCATATTGAACCTGCCGATGTGTTCGTCATTGCGGTGCCGACTCCTTTTGGTGACAATCATGTACCGGACACCAGCTATGTAATGGAAGCCGCCACCAATGTTGCCGCTGCCTTGAAAGCGGGTGATACGATTATACTGGAATCCACCTCTCCGGTCGGGACGACCGAAAAAATGCGGGACCTTATTGCAAAATTGCGCCCGGACCTCAAGATACCGGGACTTACCCATGATGTCCCGGATGTTGCCATTGCCTATTGTCCTGAACGGGTGTTGCCGGGAAGAATTCTGGAAGAGCTTACCAATAATGATCGATGCATCGGCGGCATAACGCCGCGCTGCGCCCGCAAGGCACTGGGTTTCTACCGGCGCTTTGTCCGGGGTGAATGCGTGACGACAAGCGCACGCGCGGCAGAGATGACAAAGCTCGTCGAGAATAGCTATCGCGACGTCAACATCGCCTTTGCCAACGAACTTTCGATCGTGGCGGACGAAATGGAGCTCGATGTGTGGGAGGTTATCCGGCTGGCCAACCGCCATCCCCGGGTCAACATATTGAAGCCCGGTCCTGGCGTAGGCGGGCATTGCATCGCAGTCGATCCATGGTTCATCATCCACGGCGCACCCAACCAGACCCCGCTTATCCGTATCGCCCGGGAAGTGAACGACTCAAAAATCGACCATGTGCTGGAACAAGCAGCACGCATGATCGACGAATTGCCCGGAGTGTCTGTTGCCTGCTTCGGTCTGGCGTTCAAAGCCAATATTGATGATTTTCGCGAGAGTCCTGCGCTGAAAATCGCCGCTAAGCTGGCGCAGCAATATGGTGGACGGATCAAGATTGTTGAGCCCTATGCCAGTGAATTGCCGGCAGCCTTTGACGGAACAGGCGCAGAGCTAATCGATATTGACGCGGCTCTCGAAAATTGTCCGGTCATGATTACGCTAACGGACCATGATATATTCAAATCCATTCCGCTGGATGAACGCGCCGGGAAAGTCGTTTACGACACGCGCGGCATTTGGCCGGATCAGCCCGACAATGTGCAGGCGGTAACCGGCCTTCGGCTTGCCAGTTGACTGTTTTTTGATGTCAGGCGTATCAGCAGGACTGCCGGGGTTGTAAGCACCGACAGCGACGCACGCCCAACATGCCTTCCCGCAAGGATATCCGCTCCCTCCACGAAGCTTATCGTGATGGGGCACGCAATATCGCCACTACCGATGCTTATCTTGTGTCACGCCGCGAGCGAAAGAAGCTTGAAATGCCGTTCGCTCAACTCAAACGCATCCTGAAGCTGGACCGCGTGCGCCTATGCGACCCCAACAGAGTAAAAGACGAGTTCCACATCGCCGCAGCAACTTAAAATCTCGGTAGAATGACCAAGATAATTCCCAGCTATACCCCGACTTGACATGGCTAAAGCTTAGCGTCGCTTTCGATACTCCATGCTTGCACGCGAGATCAGCCGTCTTGGCACCAAGCACTGCTTCGTACTAAAACCGTCATCCCTTCATTCGTCTGGTCCCATTTCTATGAACAGACTTGAATTATAGATGGACGAATTTTAATGGCTCACGTCATGGTCAGGTAGAAAAAATTATGTCCTGTGTTTTGTCCAATATTATCGATTTCAACGAAAGCCCTTCACAAAAGAATTGCTAACAGACAGGCGTCTGGACATCAGCGGTTTACCTGATCAATCAGTTAGCCTAAAAGAGAGAAAATGGGATATAGAAGACGATGAGTAAACGATTTTTCCTGCTGATGGCGACCCTTCTTCTTTCAGCTTGCGGGAGCCCGAGTATTTTAGGTGGAAGTCCTGACGTAACGCTTGTTGCAGCAGACGGACTGCCCGAACCAACACGCGTCGATTTACTCTCTTCCAATCGCCCGTATCTGATCGGCCCCTTTGACAAACTAAAAATAGATGTTTTCGGCATTGAAGATTTGAGCAACAAGGAAGTACAGATCGACGCAAGCGGCCGTTTGTCATTTCCACTGATCGGAGTCGTCGAGGCTTCTGGTTTAACACCAGGGGAACTGGCCGATCTTTTGGAAAATAAATTGCAAGGCCGATTTATACGTGACCCGCAAGTAACTGTTAATCTTGAAGAAACGATCAGCCAAGTCATTACGGTTGATGGACAGGTCGAGAAACCTGGTCTTTATCCGGTCATTGGCCGTATGACCTTGATGCGCGCAGTTGCTACTGCTGAGGGCGCTTCGGAATTCGCTAAACTCGAAGATGTTGTAATATTTCGGAGCGTAAATGGCCAACAGCTAGCCGGCCTGTACAACCTAAAAGCAATTCGTCGTGGCACGTATAACGATCCGGAGGTTTTTGCTAACGATGTGATCGTTGTCGGGGATTCTCAGGCAAGGCGCTTGTTCCAAACTCTTATTCAAGCTTCGCCGCTTATAACGACGCCATTGATCATATTGTTTAGGCAGTAAGGTCTCAAACCACTGGATTGTTCGACTTTCGTGCGATCATGAGTTTTTGTTGCCGGGATCCGGCTATGAAAGCTTTTGTGTTATGATGGTGAGCGACGCGCTTGCATCTATGGGAATTTATGCCCGCGTAGTGCGCCCGTGTGTCGCAATCATATATCAGCCAATTTCAAGGCAAACGACACTAAAGGCGCAGAGAGCTGGAACGCTCCAGTATGCCCTCTGCTGTTGATAGCGAGCCCCGGCATTAATGCCGATCAACAATGTTTCACGGCGTCAATGCAAGAGCGGATTGAATAAGGTTCAGCGGCACCCTCACGGAACCCAATGTTCTGGAGACTACGCGGTTCAACTTCATATTGAGCAGTTGGCCAGAAAAAGAATATTCATTCCGTTTCGGGTTTTTCCGGAATCAGCCCCAGACGATGCCCGCTATATTTCTGCAGCAACGGCTCCCACCACCATTTGTTATCCAGATACCACTGAACAGTTTTCAATATCCCGCTATCGAACGTTTCGCGAGCACGCCAACCTAGTTCTGTTTCTAATTTGGTCGCGTCAATCGCGTATCTCGCATCATGTCCCGGTCGATCGGTAACGAACTCAATCAATGTCTCATACCGAAATGACTGGGGTCTCAGCTTATCAAGTTCCTGACAAATCTGGCGCACCACATCGATATTTGCACGTTCATTACGCCCACCTACATTATATGCTTCGCCAGGTCGCCCGCGCTCGACAATCATATCCAGCGCGTTCACATGGTCATCAACATAGAGCCAGTCCCGAACGTTATCTCCTTTTCCGTAGATCGGGAGGCTCTTTTCGAAAAGGGCATTCAAAATCGTAAGCGGAATTAGCTTTTCAGGATAATGATAAGGGCCGTAATTATTTGAACAATTCGATATGATAACCGGCAGACCATAAGTCCGGTGCCATGATATAGCTAGATGGTCGGATGATGCCTTAGATGCCGAGTAGGGCGAACTAGGATCATAAGCTGTGGTTTCCTTAAACAAATCATCCGCACCAAGAGATCCGTAAACTTCATCGGTAGATACATGTAGAAAACGGAAATTCTCACGCGCAGCACCTTCCTGACCCTCCCAATAACCACGCGCCGCCTCCAATAGGGTGAACGTGCCTACTATGTTGGTCTGGATAAAATCGGCGGCGCCAGTGATTGATCGATCAACATGGCTTTCAGCTGCCAAATGCATGATACGGTCTGGCTTAAATTCGTTTACGGCGCTTTCCATAGCCGCGCGATCACAAATTGAAGCCTGAAGGAACTGGTAGTTTTTCTTGTCGCTCAATGCATCCAACGATGATAAATTGCCTGCATATGTCAGCAGATCAATGTTCAGGACTTCATAGTTTCGTTCGAGCACGAGATAACGGACGAGCGCAGAACCGATAAAACCCGCTCCACCTGTTACAATTATACGCATTGAGTCATCTCCAAAGGCAAAGGCCTAATTGCTCGATCTAAACCAAATTAAATTTAATTTGGTCCGCAGATAATATTATGAACCATCAGGCTCTAGTGTTGAACCCCGCGTGGAGCAATCACCTGCCAGGCTGTGATAAGGATAATTTTCATGTCCATCCAGAAGCTGCATAATGACAAATATTCGGCGTCAGCCTCAACCTTGTGAGGTATGCTTAACTCATCTCTTCCACTAATTTGCGCAAAACCGGTTATTCCCGGCAACAATGCATCAATGCCGCGCGCTGTTCTCTCCTGTATCAAATCCTCCTGATTGAACAGCGCCGGCCTCGGCCCGACAATTGACATGTCACCCACTAGAACATTTAGCAATTGCGGAAGTTCATCCAAACTGGTGCGCCGCATAAAACGGCCCAATGGGGTAATCCAGTTTGCAGGAGATGCCAGCTTATCCGTAGCCACAATTGGCGTGCCTTCACGCATAGTACGAAACTTCACCATTCTGAAAATCACATTATTCTGCCCGACCCGATCGCTAGAGAAAAAAACCGGACCACTGGACGTTAGCTTCACACACAGCGCCAGCAATATGATGGGTATTATCAACACAATCGATGCAAACACAGCAAGCGTGATGTCAAAAACCCGCTTACGGGTGGAAAACGGATAAGAATTAACGGAGCGCATTTTGGTAGTGGTAAGCCGTTGCATAAATGCCTTCTTGTGTCGAAAAGGGTGGCGCCCAATCCAGATCGATCTTGGTCGCGGCAATGTCAACTTGGAGGTCGCCTGTCAACCGCTGCGCTGGACCCTTCAAAAAACCAACTTTCCCGATTATCGTCCAGAACCAGTCGGGAAGCCTGAAAAGCAATGGCCGCTTTCCCAATCCACTCGATATAAACTCAACCAATTGAGAGGTCGACAGATCATTATCGTCCGAAACGAAATAGGAGCCGCTAACATTTTTGCTTTTCAAAGACTGGATCACACAATCAACAAGATTGTGAACGTAGACAAGGCTTCGTTTGTTGGTAAGCCCGCCTAACGGCAAAGGTATGCCTCGGCCGACTAGCTTCATTAATGAACGGAAATTCGCTCCGACTCCAGGCCCGTAAACAAGCGGGGGTCGTAGGCAGATAACCCGCATTCCGTAATCTTTGCCGAGTTGTTGTAATGCTTTTTCCGCTTCCAATTTTGATTGCCCGTAAGGGTCCGTGGGACAGCAGTGACTATCCATCGTTAACGGAGAACCGGGTTCGCTAGCCTCACCGCACGCCTTCACGGAACTCATATAAATGAACAATTTGACGCCGGCCTTGGCTGCCTGCTCCGCCAAATTTAAGGTGCCACGAACGTTCACTTCAAAATATCGGGACAGGTCCGGTTCGGACATTTGGTGTACATGCGCTGCCAAATGCACAACAGCGTCCACTAACAGGGCTCGCTTATCCCACACAGTTTCTTCGCCGATCGTCGTCAATCGAAAATCGCTATCGGCGGATCTGCCAGCCTTGATTACCGAGATCTTTTCGCTTTCCAGTCGTTCTAGCAACGGCCGTCCGACAAAACCCGAATAACCCGTCAGCAGTATTTTCATGGCATATGCCTGCTGAATTTACGTCTTGAGGTAAAGCGCCGGACATCAAATATGATCAAAAGGAAAATCATTCCTGCTACTAGTCCCAGCACCCGCAGGGCAGGTCCGATATTGTAGAGTGTCCAGCGGGGGCTCATCACAGCCACAAATCCGAAGGCCAAGGCAGCAGTCGCGCCACGGGACCTGAACATCCAGACTAGAAATAATGGCAGAACAAATGGTCCAATCCAATCCAGGAAGAAATATGAGTAAGCACCGATAACTCCGCCGTTTCCTTGAACATCATAATAGCTCATTGCATACTCGTTGATCCGAGCTACGTCAGGTAATGCGCTTAACGACATAAAAGTCGCCAAGATTAGATTGGAAGCAAACGAGATCAACTGGTCCGTGGTCGAAATCAAATTCTCGTCGACAATGCGGACGTAAACCGCCGAAGCATGCAAAGTCGCGCCCTGATTCGTATACTTAAGACCGGAAAGAAGCACATCAGCGGATACAGATTGCAAAACCATTGCATCACGCACGATGCCGAAAATATATCCACTCAACGCAATGCCGAAGTAAACCAGTCCCGCCAGCAGCCTGCCATATGTGTACGCAATCCATACCGTATATGCAAAAATGGGGTAGGCAAGAGGCAGCCGCTTACCCGAACCGATGGCAATATATAAAATTAACAAGACCGCCAATAGCTCCAGCAGCAAATGGTAGGTCGGCACCTTTTTTCCTACTCGTAGAAATATAGCAAAAGCCACGAAAGCAGCACCCGATTCATAAGCGACTGTTCCAGTAGAAGAGAACTCAACATACGAAATGAAATATGACGAAGAACTAATAATTATATCAGAAACAAGAAATGGTATACCGATGAATAGAAATATTATGGATGATACCATAAGAAAGTTATTCTTTTTATTTATAATTCCATTCATTCCCGATAAGCCGGACTTCTTTCCACAACCTATAATGAATATTCCCCAGAAAATACTCTCCAGAAATAGAACTTTTATATAGTACTGGTCAAATTGGCCATTCCATAAATAACTCACGATGCCGTCCTGCATAAAAAAAGCGATCGCGAGAATGACATTGTTGGCTAATAAAAATATACCCACGGCAGAGGCCACTTCATCCTTAAAAAGACAAAGTAAAAAAGACATCGCCACCAAGCAGACAAGTACGCCATAAGAGAATGAATATAAATAGAATAAAGATGACAAAAACAATAATATAGTAGCTAATACAGGAAGCCTGCGTAGATAGAAATCACTGTTGATATTACTATTCGTCATCTATTGATCACCAAGTTCACTTTTGATACCAAAGGCTCAAAAATATCGGGCAAATCGAGCAACACTGCACAATTTAGAGCAATCACCAGATAAGCCACCAAAGCAACGGTACGCACAATTCTTCCTGCCGAGACGTAAGCGATAATATACCGCCGCGCAAATACAACCCCGGTCAATGTATATGCCAGTGCAGCGAACACAAAGCCCCAGGCGGTCGTGTCGGTAATCACTGACACCGCTGTATATGAAATTACTGCTAGCAAGGTCGCAATAACGGTAACTGCTAATCCAGCCTTCGTGCGGCCGACTAACAGCAGGATATGGGGGTAATTTGGTATCATCGATATCAATATCATGCCAATGCCTAGGGGCATCGCGATCCCGATTAGATCAGCACGACTTAAAAATCCTATTATGTCCGCGAGAAACAAAAAGGCAATAAACCCGGAAACTATTACAAACTCGGCGAGCGCTAAGTGACGCCCTTTGTTCCGATGCCCGTCAGTTTCGGTTCCTTTCAATATGACTTCGTCTATCTTTTGCACGTTCAGCACCGGCAACAGAATAAGTAGGGAAAATAGCAAGATCAGATCGGTCGCGTTCGCCGAGATGACGCCATCTTTTATATATGCCGCGAAATAGGGTGACCGCGTCAGCAAAATTATGGCCACAGAAGACAATATCAAGGGTAGCGAGCTACGCGCCTCCTCTGCAGGGAACCTGAGAGATCCTTTCAGCGTCGCACCACTGCGCATTACAACGCTAGCTGAATAAAGGATGAAAGCCGGAACGACGACCAACGCCCAAAAGAGAAACTCGTCGAAAAAAACAGCTGCTCCAAGCAATATGAATGTGCGAGCAAAACGGTCATATATATTGACGTTTAAAAAATAGCGCCGATGCGCGCCCTGCGCGCGTAGAAAGTTCGAGGCCACCAGAGTAGTAGAAAGTGTCAGAGCAAAGCCGGCGCCAATAATGAATGGTGAATATTTCCACTCCCCAATTCCCCAACCCAGCAGAACGAGTGCCAATGCCCCGATCGCCGCATAAACCAGAAACCCCCAGACATATGAACCATTCGATCCCTTTTGAACCAAACGGGGCGCTGCGTTATCAAGCCCCAGACACAAAAATGGAGCGACCAAGTTCATAGAGTTGATGACCGCTCTTGCAGAAAAAAATTGCTGCTCTGGTAATAGGTAATGCAATCCAAAATAGAGAAGCAACGTGACGATGCTTCCTAATGCAACGGAAACTAGAGATACCCACATTAGGGTTTCGCTACAGAAAACTGCAACATGTAACAGTAGCGTGTTGGCAGAACCCAGTTTGCTATTCTGTAGAGAGTGTTTTTCACCCCACTCACACTGAAACCGGTGAACCAAGGCCGGTAATATGGACTGACGTGAACGATCCGCAGGCCCGCTTCTTTCATACGTTCGATCCAGCAGTCATAACTCGCATCACGAACCAACGACGGTCTTTTAAATCCAACTCTCTCGACAAGCATTTTCAGTGAATAGGCCGGGAAGCTGCCGTTCCTGACGGCTATAACGGCCCGCCCCCTCGATGGACCGATCAGCCCTCCGATCGCTTTCAGCGCGGCGACCGGATCGGGCACTTCATCAATGCAAGAAAGCGAAATAACCAAATCGACTTCTTCCAGTCTCACATCTTGTGGGAAATAACCGCACTGGAAACCTTCTGGACCGTATAGCTCTCTTGCCATTGCGACCGATTTTTCATCGGTATCGATGCCATGATAGATTGCTCCATATTCTTCAAAAATAGGTTTCAAGAAACCGCTTCCGCTTCCCAAATCGAACACCCGGAAGCTTTTCGAAATTCGCAGCGAGCGGACAAGCTTCCGCCCTTGCAACCTGTAAAAGGCTTGCGTCAGTTTACCCGATATATTCGATACGTTTCGTACTACTGCAGAGCTTGCTGCCCCGGAAGAAAGTTGATCGCCGTCGGATGTCATTCGATCCCCGCCAGCGAGAGTGCCTTTTCTATATGGACGAGATCGGAAGGGTTATTCAGCTCCCACAGCTCCCATTCGGGACTCTGGCATTTTACAACTCCAATGCTGATCGAATTATATAAGAATCTGAGTTGCTCGAGACCTTCACATTGCTCGTAGGCAGAAACGGGAAGCTCGCAATAGCTGCGTAGCGCCCGCCGACGATACGCATATATTCCAACGTGAAGATAAGATTTTCCGAGGCTCTCGTCATAGCCACTCCGGTAAGGAATCATCCTTTTTGAGAAATATAGCGCCTTGCCGTTCATATCCATTACGACAAACGTGCCGCCGATAATATCATTACGGCTATCGGCTTCTAACTTCCTGTAATGCTCTTCTTCACAGGGGATAGCGACAGTCGCGACATCAAGCTCCGGATTGGCGATCAGGTAGTCAACCAGCTGTTTCGGATAAGCTGGTGGAGTCAGAAGCGAATCTCCTTGGAAATTCACGATAATATCGTCGTCATCGCCACCAAGCCGGGAAGATGCATCCCAGCACCGCTCTGTTCCGTTTCGGCATTCCGACGCAGTCATCACGCTTTTTCCGCCAAAAGAAGCGACATGGTCGGCAATTTCATCGGAGTCTGTCGCGACATATACCGCATATGTGGGGTCGACTTTGGATGCCGCCTCCCAAGTCCGCCTTATTAATGATTTCGCCACACCCGTTCCACCCGTGATCGAAGCTAGCGGCTTGCCTGGATAGCGCGTTGAGCCCTGTCTTGCTGGAATCATTATGGTAATCATTTGATCAAATATCCTAGTTGAGTCTCTTCTGGGGTAGCGACATCAAGTCCAGGATATCGCTGACAAACCGTTCAAGCGACAAAAAGTGGTCATCACTCTCACTTAGTTTCGCTTCAGCTTTTATGGTTTTCAAAACCTTCGAAACGTCCGATATATCTTCAATATAGACACAACGAGCGGCCAACGATGGCGGGAGCGACTTCACACTTTGATTGAACGTTATGAGAATAGCACCAGATCGCAGCGCTTCAAATGTGCGAGAAGTAAGCCCGGATTGACCAGGATGATGGATATCGAGAACATAGGCAGATTGCCGGTAAAGCTCAGCAATCTGGGCTTTGGAGAACGGCTGCGTCGATATCTCCGAAATATATCTCCAGCCAATCGGGTTCGAGAGGCACTTGATGCAGTACAGTAAAATAGAATGATAGTATAAGAGTTTGGATATTCTATACTCGTTACCGATAAGGCCCTCAAGCGTGGCTAGCTGCTTGGCCCGCAGCGAGTGCATTGTCCCGTTGAAACCGATATTGTTCTGAACTCGCCCGCTTTCCGATCTATCAAAAGAAAAAAGATCTTCTGCAAACAACGGAATATATTGCATTCCCAGTTCTTCGCAATCAACCGGCTCGAAACTAGCCGCCGAATTGACCGATCCAATCATATCGACAAAACCTGGCTTATTCTTAGCGCTATCCCACATATATAGGTGAACATTCAAACCCTGCGCCGTCAGGGATTCCACGAACTGCCTGTCAATGACTTCAACGTCGACGAGCAATACAGTTCCAAATCCTTCTGACAGAATCTGATGCCGGATGGCATCGAGGTAATTTTTGCGGTTTCGCCGAATTAAATAGTTCATACCGAGGCGATAGAATATTTTGGAGAAAATCGAATTTGAATGGCGCTCGTCAAAATATTGCGCGTCATATCCTCGCGAAGAAATATTCTGGGCCACAGCCTGGACATAGCCGAAAAAGCTTGGGCCTATCACTGCAACCTTGTTAATATCCAAAGCAATCAATCTAAGCCTCCTGGATGCCTGATATGGGCTAGCAAGCTAGACGCCAAAGCACCGGTGTTTGCGAAATTTTGTCCTCGGTAGTCGAGAGGTATAAAGCTGTCACTAATAAACCGTTCTGCCGCATTCGAGATGTCGGAGCACGAGAGATCACTGGATAATATCATTTCAGACAGCTCTTTCGGCGATCGCGTCACGCCAAGCAACCGCTGGTAATAGCTCGCGCCAAAAAGCAGCACCGGTAGACCAACCAACAATGCATCCAGCCCGCCGTTGGAGTTTACCGTTAATACCGCCATAGCCCCCTTTAGCTCCTCACTATATGAACTGGTGCTTGAAAGAAAAACTCGGCCGGGGAAGCGATCCGATATCTGTTTAAAACAATCTTCCCTTCGCTCAAGCGGATGAGGGCGCCAGACAAGCCTCCAGTCGGGATTCTCATCCATAAGCTCAGATATTTGACCGACAATTATACTTTCGGAACAGCCGAAATGAGTGGCATTAACGTCGGTCCCGACTTGGTCAACGAACAGCAGGTAATTGTCTGAAATTCGTGTCTCAGAATCTATCTCAGGTTTTTTGGGACGCCATTTATTGAGCTGTATTCTAATCCGGTTCCCAATCGCGGCGCGATATTCGGAGAATTCGTTCACAGAAGAAATGGCTTCAATCGCCAGTACCCACGCGACGTCGATAATTTTTGCCATTTTTGACGCAAAGGCATGTCCGTTGACCGCGCTATGGTCTTGATTGCCAGTATTTCTCGTCGCAATCATCTTCTCGTCACGAGGTGCACTCATACCATGGGCAAAAGACGCGTTTGCGTTCACCCCCCGAGAGTCGAGATAAACATACGGCCCCGGCCCGGCTTCAAAAAATATGATTGGTGTCTCGGGATATTGTTTTTCGGCAATCGCTTGAAAGGCTTGCTCGGTAACGCGATATTCTCCCGGAGATACGAAAATAGCCGGCTTTGTGTCTCGCAGCGCTGCGGACGCCTTGGCATGATGCCATTGGGCGACAGAATTCCAATAGGGGACCATGTCCGGCGCCGGAGAATAGAACCGCAAATCCAGTTCAAACGGCGGCTTATCAACCGGCTTATGTCGGCTTGACAAGCGTCCGCTGCCCGCCCTTATCGTCGGTAGTCCCAATATCCTGCGGGCGAACCAGGCAAGACCTGGTTTATTACAGTAGAAGACCAGCCTGAATTCCGGAGGCAATTCGTCTGCGAGCGCCCGAGCCAGCCGACTGTAAGTAATGTCGTGGCCGAAAAAAATTACGTCCAACTTCGTATTCCTATGGGTTCCGATTTAGCTGGCGCAATTATCGTCCCGTCAGGATGCTCACCGCGAACAACGGCGTTAGCCCCGACAATGCAACCTTTCCCGAGCCGCGTGCCCGGCAAAATTGCCGCTCCATATCCGATGAAACAATTATCGCCTATTTCAACAGGCATTTCAAAGATGGGCCATTCGGAAAACGGGGTTAACTTGTCATTCTGTACTTTATTTTCAGTCGTGCTGATAAAGACACCTGCAGACATTGTCACATTGCTCCCGACTTTGAGCGAAGAGGCACAACTGATAAACAGATTATGCCCGATTCTGACATTGTTGCCAAATTCCAAAGTGCCGTCTGTAATTTCAATCCGCGCACCGGGGAAAAGACCCAAACCATTTCCAGCATAAAACTTGCGGCGTCCGATAAAGAAAATCGGGCGCCCTATATACCCGACCCCCGTTAACCGCCCCGTTATCATCTTGTAAAACAAATGTCTGACCCCCCAGAATATGCGGGAATCAAGTGGAGGCATTCTCACCGAAAAAACTCCACCAAAGCCTCGCATATCTGGCTCACCTCGTCGTCGGACAGGTTCTGATGGATGGGAATGTTGAGTGCCGTTTCGCTAAATTGGTACGCCCCGGGACATTCGCGCGAATATTGGTCGAAAATGCCGATCAGATGTAGGGGATAGTAACGAAACGTCGAATAGATATCATGCTCCTTGAGATGGCCTGCGAGCTTGTCTCGATCAGGCGTCAAAACGGTGAAGAAGTAATTGGAATAGGTAACCCCTTCTTCAGATTGCTCGACATATTTGGCCCCGACGCTGTCCAAACAGGCAACATAGCGCTCCCTGATAGAAACACGTTTCTCCAGCGCAGCGTCCAGAGTGTTGAACTGTGGAATTCCGAGAGCTGCATTGACGTTTGTGAAAACCGACCTCCGGCCGGGCATTGTCAGCTGATATTCCCACCAGCGATCGTCCGTCCCCTGACGATCAATACCGCTCTTGGACTGAGCAGGCAGCCCGAGGTAAAAATATTCCTTGGCTTGCATGACATGCTCGGGGTTTGAAAAATAAAGACCGCCGCCTTCACCACAAGTCAGCAACTTCATCGCGTCAAAAGACCAGCAGCCAAAGTCGCCTTCGGTACCTACAGCCCGGCCATTTTTAAAAGAACCCAAAGCGCAGGCTGCATCTTCCAGAATAAAAATATCATCGCCAACCATTTTCCGGATACGCTGAATATCAACAGGAATGCCGGCATAATGGGTTATGAATACCGCCTTCGTTTTCTTGGTCAGCGCTTCCGACAAAGCCTTGAGGTCGACGTTGCCGGTCTCCGCACAGGAATCAACGACGACAAGCCTAGCACCGGACTTGACCACACCACTACCGATCGCGGGAAAGGAAATCGACGGAACGATAACTTCATCATCCCCGCCGATTCCCAATATATCAAGAACGCCGAAAATGGCGTCGGTACAACATGCTATCGTGTGGACTTGATCGCGGCCGACTTTCTGAAAGTCAGAAAATAGTTCTTCAAACCGGGTGACATAGCTGCCTCTACCAAGCCATTTCGTAGCCGCCACTTCTTCCAGCATTGCCAATTCGGGCTGACCTAGATTAGGTTCAAAAAGGTTGATCATCTTATTCTCTCAATCAAAAATCTGGAGTACACCAACGACAGACTTGGCATCATCGACCACAACCAGACAACCAATTCTGCTTTCCCGCATGCGATCTTCAGCAGCGACCAGCATTTCATCGGACATGATAGTCTGAGGGTCTTGATTCATAATATCCGAAGCAACCACGGAAGCTGAAAATCCGCTCGTTTCAATAGCACGTCTCAAGTCACCGTCCGTGATGATACCGACCAACTGGTCGTTTTCGATGACCAGTGCAACGCCCAAACGGGATTTTGTCATCGTGTTGATGACATCCAAAACGCCATTGTGCTTTGCGACAAAGGGAAGGGGCTCCTTGATCATCACATCCTTCACACGGGATAGCAAACGACGCCCGAGCAGACCGCCTGGATGAAATTTTGCAAAGTCATGAGGCTGGAAATTACGGATGGTGGTCAGCGCTACCGCCAGAGCATCACCCATGACCAATGTGCATGTGGTCGAGCTGGTAGGCGCCAAATCATTAGGACAAGCTTCCCGCTCGACACCGACATCAAGAACGACATCGGAATGTTCCGCAAGAGTTGACTGGGGCTTACCGGTAAGACTGATTACTTTGTTTTCCTGGTGAGCGAAAAACGGAAGTATCCGGAGAATTTCTTCGGTTT
The DNA here is from genome assembly GCF_963975555.1 of uncultured Parasphingorhabdus sp. Lineage (GTDB taxonomy): Bacteria > Pseudomonadota > Alphaproteobacteria > Sphingomonadales > Sphingomonadaceae > Parasphingorhabdus. The sequence goes on from NZ_CAXBHH010000001.1 coordinate 163,098, forward strand.
CACCTGAATTGGAAATGAGCAGCGCTACATCAGCAGGCTGAATCATTCCCAAATCACCGTGGAATGCCTCCCCGGGATGCACAAAGAAGGACGGCGTTCCCGTGGAGGCAAAGGTTGCCGCCAACTTCTTTCCGATAATGCCGGATTTGCCCATCCCGACCACTACGATCCGCCCTTCAGATCGAATAATCGTATCGACAGCTTCCGAAAAGCTATCGCCCATACGCGACCGCATTGTTGCGAGGGCAGCTATTTCGTCATCAATCGTCTGGGTTCCCAGTTTCAGAATGTCTTGAAACTCGATAGGTTTTACACTTTTTTCTGAAATCATCATTGTCCCATATTATCTATCTGTTCGAGATAACCTTTATGCGTTTGATATACTGCGGACAGACCTTTGACGAGCAATATCAAATCGGACAGCTCCCTGAATGCGCCTCCACCTCCCGGTTGTTTAAGCACCAAATCAGCCTGTCGTTTAATATAACTCGGTGCATCGGCAACGGTAAGGGCAAGGCCGCATGCGCGAAATCCGCCAAGATCTATAGTGTCATCACCGACAAAAGCACAGCGGTCTGAATGCGTACCGAGAGCCTGTATGATCCTTGTACAGGCCTCCTCCTTGTCGGCGACGCCGAATTCACTGCGCTCGATTGCCAGATCTTTTGCGCGCGACCGTAGCGCAACGCTATCTTTGCCCGAGATCATGATGACATGTACACCAGCTGCCTGGAGCATCTTCATTCCTGCTCCGTCACGGACATGAAATCGTTTGATCTCCTCCCCGTGCGCACCATAAAAAAGGGACCCGTCTGTGAGCACCCCGTCAACGTCAACAAACACAACCTCTAGCGATTTCAGTCTCTGGCGATAGGGCCAAATTTGTAATCGGCGGAGCAAATCAACGACCCTTAACGAGCGTTTTTAACAATATCATCAATCGCCTTAATCTGCTTGAGAAGGACAGGGATAGTCTCGAGGTTAATGGCACTCGGCCCGTCACATTTTGCATTATCCGGATCCGGGTGAGCTTCAATGAAAGCGCCGGCCAGGCCCACGGACACACCAGCGCGGGCCAATTCGAATATCTGGTCACGGCGCCCACCAGATGCTGCTGCATTAGGATCACGCATCTGCAGCGCATGGGTAACATCAAAAACCAGAGGCACTTGCGGAGATTGCTTCTTCATCACCCCGAAACCGAGCATATCCACGACCAGATTATCATATCCGAAGCAACTACCGCGCTCGCTCACAATGACATCGTCGCAACCAAAAGCCGAAAACTTATCGACAATATGCTTCATTTGACTGGGGCTTATAAACTGGGGTTTCTTCACATTAACCGGCCGGCCCGCGCCGGCAAGCACTTTCACCAGGTCAGTCTGACGTGCTAGAAAAGCAGGCAACTGAAGGATGTCAGCGATTTCAGCGACGGGCTGTACCTGCGCACTTTCATGAACGTCCGTGATCACAGGCACGCCAAATTCACTTTTGATCTTCGATAGAATATTGAGACCCTCGTCGATCCCGAAACCACGAAAGGAATCATGCGCGGATCGATTAGCCTTGTCGAAGCTTCCCTTGAAAACATAACCGATATCAAGCTCGTTGCAGCTTTGTTCAAATGCTTCGCAAACGCGCGCAGAAATATCGTAGGTTTCAAGCACATTGACGCCGCCGATTACGACCAGTGGGCCTTCATTATTGAAATTGACATTCGTACCGACAGCTATCGTCATTTTGGCTAAACTCCCAAATCTTTGAGCTCTTGGATCGCATCTTCAAAATACAACCCATCTGCGTCTTTTGGCGACAGTATCAAGTCAGAGCTCGCAAGCTCTGGCCAGTTCACCGCGACCGACGGATCATCATATCTGAGGGTGCGCTCGGAAGCCGGGTCCCAATAATCTGTTACCTTATACAAGACTTCCGCCGAATCCGAAATGGTCAGAAACCCGTGCGCAAATCCGGGCGGCACCCACAGGGCTAGCTTATTGCTTGCCGACAAAACGACGCCTACATACTGCCCTCGCGTCGGCGAATTCACCCGAATATCAACGGCGACGTCGAAAATCTCTCCGGATATAGCGCGCACCAGCTTCCCCTGGGGGTGTACCGTCTGATAGTGCAGCCCCCGCAATACACCCCGTTTTGAAAATGAGATATTATCCTGCACAAAAGGCGGAGTTCCGACATGCTTTGCCATTTCGGCGTCATTATAACTTACGAAAAAATGACCCCTGTCATCTTCATGGACTGTCGCAGTGACTATTTTGACGCCTTCAAGCGGCGTATCTTCCACAATCATCAAACGACACCGTCGCTAAGTAGCTTCAGATAATCGCCATATTGGGACTTGGCATAACGCTCGGTCGCCGCCAGCAGCCTTGCGTGGTCGATCCAATGTTTACGGAAAGCGATTTCCTCCGGACAAGCCACCTTCAGACCCTGGCGTTGCTCAATCGTTGCGATGAACTGAGCGGCATCCAAGAGAGATTGGTGCGTTCCCGTATCAAACCAAGCAAATCCTCTGCCCAGCACCTCAACATTCAAACGCGACTCTGCCATATAGAGCCGATTCAGATCGGTGATCTCCAACTCGCCACGATGCGAATATTCCACTTGTTTGGCATACTCCGCAACACCTGGAGGGTAAAAGTAGAGACCTGTGACACAGAGGTTGGATTTTGGAACAGCGGGCTTCTCTTCAAGGGAAATCGCACGCCCCATTTCGTCAACTTCAACAACCCCATAGCGCTCCGGGTCGTTGACACGGCAAGAGAAAACAGTCGCTTCGTCATACCTGCGGCTAGAAGTGGTCAAATAAGTCTGAAGATCATTCCCGTAGAAGATATTATCCCCGAGAATGAGAGCCGATGGATCGTCACCAACAAAATCTTCACCAAGTAAAAAGGCCTCAGCCAATCCATTTGGCTTTTCTTGAATCATATATTGTAGCGATATCCCGAACTGCTCGCCCGATCCTAATAATGCTTTATACTGATCAATACTTTCTGGCGTTGAAATAATAAGAATTTCTTTAATATCCGCTAACATCAATGTAGTCAGCGAGTAATATATCATTGGCTTATCATAGACTGGAAGAAGCTGTTTGGAAATCACCTGCGTCGATGGATATAATCTTGTTCCCGAACCACCCGCCAGGACGATACCTTTTCTCTTATTAGCATCACTCATTTTTAGCCGATCACCCGTTATCTCTAGAGTTATTTGAATTGCCCTCACTCAAGAGACGCAAATGTTATAGCGCAAGCAGCCATTTCATGGATTATGGGGCATGTCACTAGTCTGAATTTTTGGCCGTTTCAAGGTCAAAATACCTGCCTCTTGAGCAAGCCGGAGTTTCGAGCGCGTCCGAAATTCAACCCTCCTGATTCCTCCAGTTTGGGAAAAAACGACGGGCGCAAGATGTCGATACGCAGAACAATTCTGATACGGCTCAGCCTTCAGAATTGAGAGGCCGATATGCTCGCTGTTGCGCTCGCGTATATTCCAAGAGTTAACCAGTTTACTTCCAACGCTCCTCGGTTCCTGGTCACCAGAAAACAGATACTTCGGTCGTGTCCTTGTCTATGGCAACTCCACCGCTGAATGTACCAATTTGAAATTCAGCCCTAACCTTCCCGACAACGATATCGTTCTGAAAAGTTGAGGTCGACTCTGGCGTTGCACTCACATGGACTGTGTAATGATTGTTGGGCGCAGGGACGGTCAGATTAACCGAAAAATCTCCAGGGCCGTTTTTTTTCAAGCCAGATATGTTATAACTATCCAATATAGATCCTGTGGCTCCCTGGAATACAAGTCGCGCCTTTAACGAACCAGGGTCGGCGTCCCACCGAAGATTCGCCACATCGGCAAACGTCAACGTCGAACCAATGTTGCTGGCGTGACCCTGGACTATGGCATTTGAATTTTTATTTTGCACGAATAGCCAGCATGTCGACTTGTTTGCCATCTGTGCATTGATCGGCTTTATGGTGCGGACCACGTCAGTATAAAGGTAGAACTGGCAGTTGATTAGAAAGTTTTCAGCAAATATGGGTAGGTTGACCAGATCGGCTGCGGTGCCGGTGTGCTTAATAGTGAAAGAGCTGTCCAATGAGCTTAATCTCTTGCTTGAAGCAGTCCATGTAGCATCCTCATCAATCGCATCCGCTTCCTGATAGCTGGCAAAGTCACATAGGGCTCGTGAGATATCGCCGGTCATTTGTGCATTGAGAACGACGTTGGAAGCATCCCCACGGAACAGAGAGCCTACTGCGCCGTAGTCCGCATCATTCATGACTTGAATGTCTATTTTGAGATTTGCTGCCCTGTCGCAGTTTATTACCCCGTGTTCTCGATCGTAGGTTTGCGCCTTGCCGCAGTTGCGGGCTGTCATAGTTATGTGGCCGCCCATATCTCTGGGACCGTGTGGATAGCCATCGGCGTTACCGAACCCACTTATCGCGCTTTCGCAATTTTCTGCGACCATATCCACGCGGATGTTGCTTTCTCTCTGATATGGTGATCCACCCGAGACCGAAATTGCTTCATAGCAATCACGAGCAACGGTTCCCAAGACGACAGCATTGCGAGAACCGTAAGTCGTCGTATTAACACCAGCTTCGATATTGATCGCGCGCCCGCCTTTTCGGATTTTGTCATGGGCACAGTTTCGAATGACGCCGCCGACGACAATAAATTGCGGGTTATCCCTGCGCATAATGATGCCGCAGGCACCGGGAATATCGTTGCAATCGATTTGCGGATTTTCCACTCTGATATTTTTTGCCCCCGGGACACCGATAAACGCCGCATCATAAGTAGTTGTTCCCAGTATTTTGGCACAGCCACCTTGAAAGCTAACCGTCACATTTTCGGGAATTTGTAGCGTTTCCCTCAATCCGAAAACGCCTCCAGACGCAGTCATGGGGAATATCAAAATTCCACCATCTTGAGTGTCAAGCTCCCTCAGGGTGCTAGCAATCTTTTTATACTCATCACTACCATCTCCAACCGCACCATGATCCGTAGCCAGAAATACTTTCTGCATCCTAGATTCTATAGAATGTGGTGTTGCTTCATCACCCGTTTGTTTAAAGCCGATAACATCGGCTCCTAGAGGCACCCAATAATAGCCTGCGGTATCGGATGCTATCGCCAGTGGGTTGGCGCTTTCATCAGCGGAAGTGACGCAATATTCAGCGCGTTGCCCATCTTGGACGAGCGTCGCGGTTTTCAGCGCCACACTCGCCGATTTTAAATCCTCGACGCTGTTATAGGCGATCGGGGCGGCGACACGATTGCCTGTATTCGCTTGAGTGAACACAGGTACCATCGTGCCGGCAATTCCATAAAACAGTCTTCGTCTTGTTGTCCCGTTGTGATCGAGAATCCCATCTTCATCGTTCGTGGGCTGAACCTGGGGCTTCCGTTCGCCAATCTTGCGCATTTCGTTCACCGCCTCCAGTTGCGATAAGGCTTTACGATGCAAGCCATCGAGAAAACGGTGGCAGCGGTTCTGCATTATCACCGATGGTTCGGGTCGCACAATTCTCAGTGCGGACTCGATTTTACTATACGGCACCTGATCAAATAGACTGAAATATTTTAAGATTCTGCCTACGTTAATTGATCAGACACAAGCGCCAATTCCGACCAAAAAGCGCGTCAGGATTCCGTGAAGTTCGCTTCTGACAAGCGCATGGTTAAACCAGATTGACCATCGCCGCCCGCAACCGAGAATCTCAAATGTTGAACCGGACAGGTTATTTTTACGTCGGAAGCATGTGTCATTTTCTTTTGAGTATTGCCGACGTCGGTGGATACGGACATGAGTTCGTTCGCTTGCCCTGATTCAAACGCTTTTCCGACGCAGACCAGGGTCCAACCGGCATCAGCATTCATGCCGGATTGAAACACTTCATATTCCTGCGTGAACTTATAGTTGCCCGGCTTTAGGAACAGTAACCGGCGTAAAGGTGTCCCACGAACGCCACTTAATGCAAAAACCTCGATGGCCGGATTACCAGCATCACGCCCCGGCACCAGATCGGCGCCGCTGTTCGCATCATTGCTGAATTGCCATACCAGCGGCCCATATTTATCTTGCCATCTGGCAGAGACGAATTTCGTCGAAGACAACCATTCTGGCTCTACATCTTTCATTCGGAGAAACAGAGACTTTGCAGTCGAATAATCACCTTGAGCATATAGCCGGTCGAACAATGTCTTGCTTAACCGGTCAGAGGGATCAATTTTTTTTCCCTTGTTCGCGAGCTTTAAAATCTCGACAACAGCGTTCGGTCCGTATTCCGTAGGCAAGGCTTCAAACATCAAGCTTTCTGCCCAAGGCCTTTTCTTTATCACATATGCCGCAATTCCATCGAACGCTTGTTGATTGGCCATTACCCCTACCAATGCTGGATATAGCTGCTCAGTCAGCCTGGGGGCGACGCGTAGAATATTATCATAATGCACCAGAATATCTTCTATTTTGGTGCCCGGATCCTTCGCTTTTCCATCAATTAGCAAGAGTTGATTGAGTACATCCCGTCGCGATAGCCGTTGCGACAGGTCGGCGTAACGCAAAAGACTTTCGGTGTTCTTTTGGCTCCTAGCATTCAATGCGAATGCTCTAACCGCCCGCGGGTTCAGCGGTTCGCTTTCGAGTGACCGTCGGGCAGTCTTCAAAAGTTTCGACGCATCGATATCATCCAATGTGGTTGGTAATTGACGGTCTGCGTAAATCATTGGCGCAAACCCACTGCCAAATGCTCCGACGGTATAATCCGGACCCGGCACCAGTCGCGTGAGCGCATAGCTCGCCGAAGCGTAAGCAAGCCACAAAGCAGGAATAGCAATTACTACATAGCGCAGCCAACGCATTTCAATTTATCCCTTTGCTTCTTCCGGCTGCCCATAGCCATAGCCGTATCCATAGCCATAACCATAACCAGCCTGACGGTGCTCGAGTTTGGTAAGCACAAAGCCGAAAATATGAGCCTGAACCGACTGCAATCGACCGAGCGAAGCTTTTATGCCACGTATTGCGACACCCTCAGCTTCGGCCACAAAGATACATCCTTCCACGGTACGACAAAGAAGAGGGGCATCCGCGAGACCCAATATCGGAGGTGAGTCGATAACGATATGGTCATATTTTTCTAACAATTGCGTCATTAGGTTAGACATGCGATCACTACTGAGCAATTCAGCAGCACTTGGCGGCATGGGACCCGCAGGCATCAAGTCGAGGCCCTTTATTTCAGTGTGCTTCACTAATTGCTGCCAGCCATCTTCGCCAGCCAGATAATTGCTAACCCCTCCCTCATTTGAAGAGCTCAGGAATACGTGCATGGAAGGAGAACGCATATCGGCATCCAGCAACAGCACTTTCTTCCCGGTTCTACCAAGCATAGTGGCGATGGCCAGACTTGTGGTACTTTTTCCTTCAGCAGGACGTGTACTCGTCACCATAAGTGACCGCGGGACCCCATGGTCAGTTGAAAAGGCGAGGTTCGAACGTATGCTGAGATAGGCTTCCGACAATGCGGACTTCGGATCTTTGAGCTGTTGCAATACGTCTTCGTCTCCGACATCCGGCACGCTGCCCAAAAGCGGTAATTTGAATATCCGGCCAACCTGACCAGGATCTCGCAGCCCTTCGTCGACTTGTTCCAGAGCAAAAACTGTGGCCGCAGCTAGGCCCAACCCGCCGAGAAGGGCAAGCGCCATATTGACAAGCATTTTTGGTGATGACGGTTTTTCAGGCGGCTGGGCGGCGTCTACGATTGCAATATTGTTGGTGCCGACTCCCGCGATTCCGATTTCCTTGAACCGCTGCAATAGGGCATCATATAATTGACGGTTTGTATCAGCTTCACGCAGATAGATATTATACTGGATGCTATCCCGCTGCTCCAGGTCACGTCGGTCTTTTATGGATTCTACTTTAGCGCGTAGTTTATTTTCGCGCCGGACTGCTTCACGATATTCAGCACTACGGCTACTAGTCACGCGATTTTCTTCTCGCGTAATATTGGCATCTAGTACCTTGATTTCCTCAGCGAGCGCCTTGAGTGTTGGGTAACCCGGCTCAAACTGCACAGACAGCTTAGCATATTGAGCAGCTGCCTCCGCACGCTTTTGACGCAATTGGCCAATTGCGAGGTTGTTGAGCGCTTCGGTTGTAGCTCCACGTTCACCGCCTACACTTGCCTTGCTTTCTGCCTTGACCCTGTCGGCAATAGCCTCCGATAAAGCAGTATTCAGCGCCTGTAGATCGGCTGAAACAAGCGTTCCGTCGCGTTGCGATCCGTCTTCTGAGCCGCCTAAATTGATAATGCCCTTTCTGGAAGCATAGCCAACCGAATCGCGTTCCGATTTTTCAAGCCGGATGCGCAGCTCTGCTAAACGCGTTTCGAGAAAGTTACGGGCGTCGACAGTCGATGCAAAGCGACGATCCATACTGGTTTCGATAAACTGCTGTGTCCAAGCGTTTGCGATACGGGCGGAAAGACCGCTGCCAGCGCTTGTATAGCTAATATCAATAAGCGCAGAACCTCGAACCGGCGTGATGCTGATATTATCTTGTAATATCTCTACAACCTTGGCCTCGCGCTTTGCGCGATCTTCAGCGCTCAGCGACTCTGCCTTCCGGGTGAAAAGCCCCAGTTCATCATCGGGATTTACCCCATGCTTAGCAAAAAAATCGTCGTCCGACGCCAATCTCAGTTGCCGTGATACCCTCTCTGCAAGAGAGCGGGCTTCGAGCAGAGCATATTGGGTCTGGTAAAACTCCAAGTTACCGCTGGCGTCGGTCGATTCCACCCCTTGCACATTTGTGACCTTCTTGTCTTCACGGCTTATCTCTATCCGTGAAGTGGCCGTATATTTAGGGGTCGCCAGCAAAGTGAGAATTAGCCCCATGACCAATGCTGCAATTATAATTCCTGCAAGTACCCACTTCCAGCGCCTCGCAGCTTCCCAATATTGTAACAATATTGGCGGCGCGATACTGTCCTCCCGACTTTCATCATGGTCATCGACTATATCAGCCATTTCAGGGGCACTCTTCAACATAAGTTTAATCTCGATATCACAAAGCGATTGTGTACGTTCATTTTTTTTACAGCGCAAAATTTAAGAATGGTACTCGGAAACAACGACCTGTTTGGAATTTTCAAAATGCCGGCGCGTGATTGGGTTATTGACAATATTTACGCCAATGCCAGACCTCTTGAGATTATTATAGTTACAGTCAAGGATAGCCTCAAGATTTTATGTTTTGGCCAAATTCTATAACGGGGTAAAGTTAGAAAAAAGAACATGTTAGAAGCTACTGACGGTTTGCCGCGCTGGCTTGGTAATATCGCCGAGCCACAGCGCTGCAATCACCAGAACGCATGCCAAAGACGGAACTCGTAGTGGATAATCGACCAGACTCGCCAAGGCAAAAATCAGTATCACAACAGCACCCAACCGACTGAATGCGACCCGTCGACCCGACGTCAATTTCTCGCTGAGTGAAAGTTTCACACAGCGTGTAAAGGCGACAATTATGATGATAAGAACAACCAAAGCCAGAAGTCCGCCAGTCAGATAAAGTTCCAGCCAATCGTTGTGCGCATGGTTGAAATAGCTGCTCCTGAGCAATGCAGCGGGTTCAAATATTTTATACACTTCGACAAAAGAACCGATACCCGAACCGGCAGGAAAATATTCCCATGCCTTGCTGGCAATCAAGCCCCAGGTTTTAAAGCGCAGCTCTTCTGACTGGTCCGACTGGGCGAGACGCTGCAAGGCCTGCGCCTGCGACATTAGTACAGTAAGCGCCGTCAAACATAAAACAACAAAAGCGCCCACGGCATACTGCCATTTGAATTTTTGCACCTTGCGCTTGACTGGTGTGTTTAGTTTCGGCTTACGATAAAGCAACGCCGCGCACAGCATTCCTATAATTCCTGCGGCAAGACCGGCCCTTGATCCGGTAATCAACGTTAAAGGAATAAGCAGCGCGCCAATGGAGAGCGCTACACCAGTCTGAAACTTCATCTGCGCTTCACCCTTAATTCCTGTACTGGCATACAGAGACAGCATGGGAAAGAGCATTGCGAGGAATACTGCCTGATGATTGCGGTTCGCGAACAAGCCGACCGCCGAACCACTATTCGTTGTCCGGTATAAATATGCCGGTCCGTGCGGATTGCCGATTATCTGAATAATCCCCCAAAGACCGCTAACCAATCCGATCGTGATCAACAACGGCAAAAGCTTAAATCTATGCTTTGCATCAAGCTGCACCGCCAAAAGAAAGACCGCTAAGGGAATGAACAACGCGTAAAAAGCGTTCCAGGTTTCTGTCGGTACGAGTGAAATTGGCCTCCATTGATTTTGCAGATTAGTGATTTTATCAATTTCAACCACCAGATCACGTCCCGGCAGATGTTGCCAAATCGATGGTGGCAGCGGGATCAGATGAATGACGGGTACGAGCAAAATAGCGAACGCAATTGCAAACAGAAAACTGTGCGATTTGACATCATCCCATCGCAACCCAATCAGGGCAATTGCGCAGACCACTATAGCCAAAGGCCTTAGAAGAATTAGCGAAGAAACGTCAGCACGTGAGCTACCTCCGACTAGAAAAACGGCTACGAGAAACCCGCACAATAGCCAAAATTGCCAGTCATGGCTAAACCGACTTACATAGTTATTTTTCTTTTTGGGCATTTAACCGATCCGCATCTTTGCTGCCCGCTTTATCCATAACAGGCGAGAGATTGACAGCGGCTGCTAGAGAAATTCCAGATAATGATCAAGTTTTCAGTTTCATGCCAGCGCGGTAAATTGACAATGCTCGGGAAACTGAAGCGGTTTCAAAACTCTGTCCTTATCGGCCCGTTTTAACTCGAGGTGGCACAGGATATTTTTGAACCCTGGCCCCGGAGGGCTATTGAGCTACAACGACGCCAGCAGAAAAATATTCAGAATGGAATCAAGGCCGGTCGGATTTTTGGAAAAATCGCGAGACGGGCAGACTGGCAAATAGGACAGAATGCGTGAGGCGGTTAAGATTCAATAGAAAAATGGAGGACACGGAGGGATTCGAACCCTCGAAGGACCGTGAGGCCCTTGCCTCCTTAGCAGGGAGGTGGTTTCAGCCGCTCACCCACGTGTCCACGCAGCTTGGCTAGAGGAGGCGCTATAACCATGCACAGCCTTCGCTGCAACGGGTAAAGTGGTCCTTGTGAAAACGGATCAAAAAAGGCGGTAATCCGTGCGGTTTTAACCAGGAGACTCGAACCGCCGCAGAATCGACTCATTTCGTCGTCCGTTCATTGCGTGGTCATGTGCAACAGCCGAGGGCCGTGACTGGCTGGTATTGGGAAGGAGTTTACCCATGTTACCGTTGTGCATGAAGAAATTTTTGGGGCTATTTGCTGTTTTGGCCCTTGCCACTGCACCTAATCTGTCGCCGGCATTCGCCCAGGTGCAAAATATCGATCCGAATGATGCGATCGATGCCGATCTGGCGACGCCCGACTATGACGGAAATTTTTCGTCCGATAGTTTGGGACCGAGCATGGTCGACGATCCTGCACTCGACAGCGATATCAATGCGGATATTGTTGCGCCTTATGATCCGTCCACAAGCGCGGCCCAGACAAACGGCGCAGCGAATGTGCCCGCCGACGACAGCGATACATATCAGGACGATGATCTGATCGGCGCAGCGGAAGGCGTATTCGGCAAGGGCGCGAAAGGCCTCGCTGAAGTCATCGAAGACATTCTGAAAAAGCAGGGCCGTCCCAATGCCTATATCGCCGGACGCGAAGCCAGCGGCGCTTTTGTTGTCGGCCTGCGCTACGGTTCGGGCAAACTCTACCACAAGGTAGAAGGCGAGCGCCCGGTCTACTGGACCGGACCTTCGATCGGTTTTGATTTCGGCGGCAACGCAGCCAATACCTTCGTGCTGGTCTATAATCTCTATGATAGCGAAGAATTATACCAGCGCTTCCCGGCTGGCGAAGGCGCGGCCTATTTCATCGGCGGCTTCCACGTCAGCTATTTGCGAAGCGGCGACAAGGTGCTGATTCCGGTACGGCTCGGAGCCGGCCTAAGGCTTGGCGCGAATATCGGCTATATGAAGTTCAGCAAGACACAGAAATGGTTGCCGTTCTGAGGGACTGACGGGTCGCCTGCCCCCGGGTCAGGCTGTCGAACGGACCTTTTCCATCCGCGCCAGATAACGCGCCAATATGTCAATCTCCAGATTGACCGGGCGACCGCTGTCGAGATCGCCCAATGTGGTCATCTGAGCGGTATGCGGAATGACGTTGAGGGTGAACAGCGCGCCGGCTTCGTCATCGGTGACCGCGTTCACGGTGAGCGAAACTCCATCGACCGTGATTGACCCCTTGGCCGCAATGAACGGTGCCAGGTCTTTTGACACCCGGATGACAACCTCTCTCGAATCACCGGCAATCTTGCTGGAAACCACTTCGCCAACACCATCGACATGGCCGGTGACGATATGACCGCCCAGTTCATCGCCGACCTTCAGCGCCCGTTCCAGATTGAGCCGCCCTCCGACGGTAAACAATCCCTGGGCCGTACACGAAAGAGTCTCGCCCGAGACATCAACCGCGAACCAGTCGGGGCCTTTTTCAACCACCGTCAGGCAGACGCCGGAGCAGGCAATGGACGCGCCCATATCGACGCTGGCCATGTCATAGCCGCACTGGATTTGCATGTGCAGGTCGCCGCGCTGGTCGAGCGACGAAATCATGCCGATATCTGAAACAATGCCTGTGAACATGGGCGATCCTATTTTCTATGCCTATATTTGCCGTAAACCGAGCGGAACCTAGGCTGCGCGGTCATATATCTCAAGCATATCCTGCCCCAGTTGGCGCTGTTCGCTACGCCGCCACTGACCGTGGGCGTCGCCGAGCTTTTCCAGCCCGATATCACCAATGCCGGGTAAGCCGCCGCCGATGATGATCGGCGCGCGATAGAACAACAGCCGGTCTACCAGACCGGCTTGCAGGAAAGATGTCGCGGTTTTGGAGCCGCCCTCGACGAGCAGCCAGTTGATATCGGCGAGATCCGCTATCGCCGCCGGTTCGGAAATCTGCAGCCAATGCGCCGGCATATCCGGATCATTGCCGAGCAGGACTGGTTGCGGCGAGCGATCAGTCATGCCCTCAAGCCGGACATCCAGCCCCGGCTTGTCGGTTCTTGCCGTTCCGGCTCCGACCAAAATGGCATCGCTGCGTGCGCGCTCGAGATGGGCGTGCGCCCGCGCCCGGTCGCCGGTGATCCACTGGCTCGACCCGTCGGCCATCGCGATGCAGCCATCCAGCGACATCGCCAGTTTGAGGGTGACAAACGGCCGGGCATTTTCAAGACGGCAGAGAAAACCGGCCATTGCGCGGCGCGCTTTTGGCTCGCGGATGCCGACTGAAACAGGAATGCCTGCATCACCCAGCCGGTCAATGCCTCTGCGCCGTGTCCGTTCATCCGCATCAAGCGTCGCGACAATCACTCTTTTGGGTTTGGCGTCGATGATCGAATTGCTGCAGGTCGGCCCCCGGCTGCTTTCATGGGCACAGGGCTCCATGGTGACATATATATCCGCGCCTTTGGCGGCGGCACCAGCCTGAGCCAGCGCCATTTCCTCTGCATGCGGCCGACCGCTAGGCTGGGTCCAGCCGCGGCCTATGATTATGCCATGTTTGACGATGACGCAGCCGACATTGGGATTGGCACCGGTACGGCCACGGCCACGCTCCGACAGAGCCAGCGCCACTGCCATATATTGTGCATCACCAATGGGATCTAGCATTGCAGACCGGCGGGACGTTCCACCTCAACTTCACCACGCGCCAGACGGGCCGCGATCGCTTCGCGTTCGATTTCATCAACATCCATGCCGGACATCCGTCCCAGCGATTTCACCGCTTCCACCCGCTTGGCTTCCAGTTCGTCCTTCAGACACTGGATTTCCCAGCGGTCTTTCAGGATTTCCTCATCGGTGCGGTCAGTCGTCCAGTTTTCGACATAAATGACCTCCTGCGGTACATAAGTGTACGTATTTACCTGGGGATCGAGCCAGAAAAGGAAGAGAATGAGCGACGTACAGGCAATCGCCAACGCCGCCGGGAGCAGACGCTCCCCCGGTTCACTCTGGCGAAAAACGGCGATCAGGTCGCCAAAGCCGCCGGTTACTGATACATCTTTCAACAGGCCCATTCGCTCCAAATAGTGCGGCCGCAGCCGGATGACCAGCCCTTCCCGAAAAATTGAGCCGGGAAAAGTGGGACCGGCCATCCGGTCCGGCAATCAACCGTTGATTTCAAAGCGGACTTTCAACGTCATCCAGCTTTCAATCGGCTTTCCGTCTTGGGTCGCAGCGGTGAAACGCCATTTTCCCAGTGCCTGTTTGCGCGTTGCGGTCCAGAAATCCTCATGCGGTGATTCGATCAGCTGGATGTCTTTCACCCGGCCATCGGTGCCGACCAGCACCCGGACACTGACTATACCTTCCCGTTCGCGGCGCAATTGACCGACAGGATAAGCAGGCTGGAAATCGCCAGCATAGCGCCTGTTCAGACTGGCCCCGACGATCACCGGATCCGGCGCAATTTTTATCGGATCGATGCGAATGGCGTCGCCAAGCCCGCCCAACCCGGCTTTGATTTCGACATCGCCGTAATTGTTGACCGGAACAAACGGATCAGGAACATCGATATTGATCGGCCGTTCAGGCAGCGTTTGCCTTGTCGGACTCGCTATTTCGACCTCGGGCTTCTTGTCCTCGATAACCGGCTCGGGTGGCGTCTGAACCTTCACCGGAAAGGCGAAGATCGTCCCCTCGAATTTCTCCGGTGCCACTATTTCAGGCATCGCCATCGCGCCGGCAATGATCAGCGCGTGAACGGCAACCGCCATAGCCGCGCCTTTCGAACGGGGCGTTTTGTTCTCGTAAACGGAAACATAGCTCATGATCCTATCCTCTCAACCATCCTAAGAAATGGCGAAGCGGCCTGTGCCTGTTTGACTATCTGACCCCATCGTCAATAGTTATGATATACCATTACATTAGATTTTGCAAACAAGTGTCTGCGAGGGAAGAAAATCCTTATTATAAAACTAGTTAGGTGGCGGCTTTGGCCAGTCTGGCAAGCGCGCCCTCATGACCGATCAAGGGCAGCAAGGCGTTCATATCCGGACCATGATCGAGTCCGGTCAGCGCCTGACGCAGGGGCATGAATAATGGTTTGCCCTTGCGACCCGTCGCTCCCTTGAGCGCTCCGGTAAGGTCTTTCCATATGTCAAAAGATGCTTCCAAATCTTCCATTTTATCATGGGCGATCGACAGAAACTCCCGGTCTTCCGGCGAGAATTCGGGCAAGGATATCGGTCCCGTTACCACCTGCCACCATTGGTCGACATCGCCCATATCGTGCAGGTTCGGACGGATGACAGCCCAAGCCTCGGCGGTCATTGCTTCGGGCAAGCGGCCTTTGACATCCGCATAATCCAGCAGGTGCACGATCTTCTGGTTGAGCTGGGCCAGTTCTTCGTCGTCAAACCGCGCTGGTGCGCGGCCGAAACGGGCAAAGTCGAAACTGGCGATCAGCTGCTGCACATCGGCAATCGGTTCGACCGGATCACTGGTTCCGATGCGGGCCAGCAAGGCAACAATCGCCTGTGGTTCGATATTCTTCTCGCGAAAGCTGCTGACTCCCAGGGAACCCAGCCGCTTGGACAGCTTGCCCTCGGTGCCGACCAGCAATGCTTCATGGGCAAATTCCGGCGGCTTTGCGCCCAGCGCGTGGAACATCTGGACCTGCACCGCAGTATTGGCAACATGGTCCTCGCCGCGCACAACATGGGTGATTGCCATCTCAATATCGTCGATTGCCGAGGGCAGCATATAGAGCCAGCTGCCGTCTTCGCGCAGGATGACGGGATCGGACAGCAGTGCCGGATCGAAATTCTGGTCGCCTCTTATCAGGTCGGTCCAGGTGATCGGCGTTTCGTGATCCAGCTTGAAGCGCCAATGCGGCTTACGCCCTTCCGCTTCATAGGCAGCAACCTGCTCTGCGGTCAGGTCGAGCGCCGCGCGATCATAGATCGGCGGCTTTCCGCGACCGAGCTGGATCTTGCGCTTGAGGTCGAGTTCCTGCGCCGTCTCATAGGCAGGATAGACCCGTCCATCCGCCTTCAGCTTCGCAAGATGTTCCCCATAACGGTCAAAACGCGCCGACTGCCTTTGCTCTTCATCGGATGTCAGCCCGAGCCATGCCAGATCGGCCCGGATCGCTTCGACATATTCTTCCTTCGACCGCTCGGCATCGGTATCATCGAGCCGCAGCAGAAATGTGCCACCCTCTTTCTTCGCGAACATCCAGTTGTGGAGCGCAGTGCGGATATTGCCGACATGAAGGTGGCCCGTGGGAGACGGAGCAAAGCGGGTTTTTATGGTCATACGGTCCTAAATGCGTTGGTTATCGGATAGCGCCGGTCGCGGCCGAAATTTCTGGTGCCAAGCTTGACGCCCGGCGGGGCCTGTCGGCGTTTATATTCGGCGATATAGAGCAGCCGCTCTATCCGCACCACTGTTTCCCGGTCGAAACCCCGTCCGACCAGATCGTTGACCGACAATTCTTCCTCGATCAGGCCGTGCAACAACGGATCGAGAATCTCGTAATCCGGCAGGCTGTCGCTGTCTTTCTGATCCTCGCGCAATTCGGCGCTTGGCGGCTTGGTGATCACCGTTTCCGGCATCACCGGTCCGTCAGGACCCAGGCCCAGGCTCGACTTGTTGCGGTTGCGCCATGACGAGAGTTTGAAAACGGTCAGCTTATAGGCGTCTTTCAATACCGAATAGCCGCCCGCCATATCGCCATAGATGGTGGCATAGCCAACGCTCATCTCGCTCTTGTTACCGGTGGTCAGCAGCATATGACCAAATTTGTTCGAGAGCGCCATCAGCGTCACGCCGCGAATCCGCGACTGGATATTCTCCTCGGTAATATCGACATTGCTGTCGGCAAAACTGTCCTCGAGCATGGCATCAAAGCCTTCGACAGCCGGGCCGATCGGTATCGTGTCCAGCCTCGTGCCCAGCATATCGGCACAACCCTTGGCATCGTCGAGGCTTTCCTGCGACGTGAACCGCGATGGCATCATCACGTTCCACACCCGGTCCGCGCCCAATGCGTCGACCGCGACCGCAGCGGACAAGGCGCTATCGATACCACCCGACAGACCGAGCAAAACTCCGGGAAAGCGATTACGGTTCACATAGTCGCGCAGACCAACGATCATCGCATTGTAAATATCGGCGGGATGGTCATCCAGTTCGTGGATTTCTCCCGGCGCGCAAGTCCATGCGCCACCGTCGCGCGACCAGTGGGTATCGACTATCGCCTCGTCCCAGTCGGGCAGCTGGTGCATCACAGCCGCGTCACCATTCAGTACGAAACTGGCGCCGTCGAAAACAATTTCGTCCTGTCCGCCAACCCGGTTCAGGAACAATAGCGGAATTCCGGTCTCCCGCACCCGCCGGGTAGCCACCTGCCCCAGACGCATATCGTCTTTCTCGATTTCGTACGGGCTGCCGTGGACTGACACGAACAATTCCGCGCCCTGCGATTTCAAATGGTTGCAGACGGTCGGAAACCAGACATCCTCGCAGATCGGCAGACCGATTTTGCAGCCCTTGAACATGATCGGCTCGGGCAACGGGCCTGAAGCGAATAGTCGCTTTTCATCGAACGTGCCGTAATTCGGCAACTCGACCTTGTAACGGACATCCCTGATATGCCCGCCTTCGAGCAGCGCGATACCGTTATACAGCTTGCCATCTTCGCGAAACACCGACCCGACGAGCATTGCTGGTCCCGGCCCAGCGGTCGCCGCCGCCAGCCGGTTAAGCTCCGCTTCTGCGCGCTCCCACAAGGATGGTTTCAGCACCAGATCTTCCGGCGGGTAACCGATCAGCTGCAGTTCGGGAAACACGATCAGGTCGCTATCCGGCCGCGCGCCGTGCGCCGCGATCATCGCGTCGGCATTGCCGCGCAAATCGCCAACGCTCTGGGTCAATTGCGCCATGGTGATGATAAGCTTCTCGGTCATCGCGCCCTGATAGAAAGGGCCACAGTGCGGAGCAATCGAAATAAACGCAAATACGGACTTTTGATTCGACCGCCATCTGTCTAACAGGGTCGCAAAATTGTCATGAGGTTCCGTTCGAAATTCTTGCGGGCCGCCAGATCAAGGAACGCTACTATGAAACTCATGTCGGGCAACAGCAATTTGCCGCTGGCTACTGAAATCGCTGAATATCTGGGCATTCCACTCACCGACGCGAGCGTCAAGCGCTTTGCCGATGACGAGATTTTCATAGAAATCCACGAAAATGTCCGCGGCGAGGATGTCTTTGTCGTCCAGTCGACCAGCCACCCGGCCAATGACAATCTGATGGAACTGCTGATCAGTATCGACGCCCTGCGCCGCGCTTCGGCCAAGCGGATCACTGCAGTCATTCCCTATTTCGGCTACGCACGACAGGATCGGAAGCCGGGACCACGGACACCGATTTCGGCCAAGCTGGTCGCGAACCTGATTACCGAAGCCGGCGCCGACCGGGTGCTGACCGTCGATCTCCACGCCGGACAAATCCAGGGTTTCTTCGATATCCCTACAGACAATCTCTTTGGCGCGCCGGTGATCAGCGAAGATATTATCAAGCGCCATAGCGACAAGGATATCATGGTTGTCTCTCCCGATGTCGGCGGCGTTGTTCGCGCCCGGGCATTGGCAAAGCGGCTCGACAACGCGCCGCTGGCCATTGTCGACAAGCGCCGTGAACAAGCCGGCGTTTCCGAAGTCATGAACATCATCGGCGACGTCAAAGGCCGTTTCTGCGTCATGATCGACGATATCGCCGATAGCGCCGGCACGCTCTGCAACGCAGCCGATGCGCTGATCGCGGCGGGTGCCACCGACGTCGCTGCCTATATCACCCACGGCGTTCTCTCCGGCAAAGCGGTAGAGCGGGTTAACGCATCTTCGCTGCGCAAGCTAATCATCACTGACACGATAAAGGCGCCGCAATCAGCGCTCGATTCCGATAGAATCCGTGTTCTTCCGATTGCCCCGCTGCTCGGCGAAGCGATCAGGCGGATCGCGGATGAAAGCTCGGTGAGCAGTCTGTGGGATTGAAGGCTTGATGGATAGAGCCCCAAAATCAATCCTGATTTTGGGGGCATATGGTTTTATAGGCAGCGCCATTGCCCGTGAGCTTTCAGACGCAAAATATCAAGTCACAGGCTTTGGGCGTAACATCTCCTATGGTCGGTCCATTCTTCCGCAAATCGACTGGCACCAAGGCGATCTGGGTCAATATTGCGACCCGCAAAGCTGGTCACCCCTTGTGCGAAATTTTGATATAGTAATCAATGCGAGTGGGGTTTTGCAGTCCGGCCCAAGGGATGACGTGAACGTCACTCAGGCCAAGGCGATCATCGCACTAGCCAAAGCTTGCGAAACAGCTGGCATTTCCCAATTCATCCAGATTTCCGCCTGCGGAGCGGTTGATCAGGGTTCCAGTGATTTCATGCATAGCAAAGCCCAGGCCGACCAGTATTTGCTCGCCTCGTCGCTGAACGCAACAATCCTGCGCCCGGGATTGGTCGTCGGCCGTAACAGCTACGGCGGGACCGAGCTTATCCGGATGACAGCGGCGATTCCCTATTTTGCGCCGTATCTGGCGGATTTCGGCGAGATACAAACAATATCTCTATCTGAGGTCGTCGAAGCGGTGGCGCACGCAATCGCCGTTCCCGAAAAATCATCCGGATCCTTTGATTTGGTCGAGGAAAAGCCTCATTCATTGAACGCCATCATTACCCACCATCGAGAATGGCTGAGCTTCGCTCCGGCTCGACATCATGTCCGGATCCCCCAAAGCTTGATGAGGCTGGCATCGAAAATTTCGGACGGGTTGGGTTGGCTGGGGTGGCGCTCGCCCATGCGTAGCAACGCAATGGAGGCGCTTGCGGGAGGCGTGCACGGCGATCCTCGTCAAACCGAAGAATTGCTTGGTCGCCCGGCCATGCCTTTGGAAAAGACTCTATATGGGTTCCCTTCAGGCAAACAGGACCGCATCCACGCGCGACTGATGCTCCTGTTCCCGCTGTTTCTCGCTGCGCTTGTTCTGTTGTGGCTGGGGTCCGGAATATTGGGTCTTCTCAAGGTTGATGAAGCTGCTGCCTTGTTGGCACGATCCCCCCTTTCATACCAGACAGCAGAATTACTAGTCATCGGCGGGGCACTGACCGACATCATTCTCGGCCTTGGCCTATTGTTCCGTAGCACCGCGCGCTTGGCACTCGCAGGAACCGTTATAATCACTCTCGCTTATATATTTGGCGGAACCCTTTTCACGCCGGAGTTATGGCTCGATCCATTAGCGCCGTTGATCAAGGCTTTAGCCGCCATGGGCCTGTCCATCACCTGCCTGATTGCATTGGACAAGAGATGAGCACCACTATTCTCTTCGCCCAATGGCTGCATATCATCGGCGCAACGGTTCTGATCGGGACCGGTGCAGGTATCGCGTTTTTCATGTTGATGGCTCACCGCACCGGCGACGCAAAGCTTGTGGCCCATGTTGCCGAGACGGTTGTAATTGCGGACTTTCTGTTCACCGCGCTGGCTGTGGTTGTCCAACCGGTTACCGGATTCTGGCTCGCCCATTTGATCGGATGGCCGATTCTGACCCCTTGGATCGTCTGGTCACTAACCCTTTATGTTTTCATTGGCTTGTGCTGGCTCCCAGTCGTCTGGATCCAGATTCGCTTGCGAAATCTGGCAAAGACCGCCGTACAAGACGGAACGGTGTTACCAGCACAATATTATCGGCTTTACAGGATTTGGTTTGCTCTGGGCATACCGGCCTTTTCGGCTATCCTGGTCATTGTCTGGTTGATGCTCGCCAAAAGCATTTTTTGATATTAAGGGACGACCAATGACTCCAAAAGACATCGATCTCGCGCAAAAACTCGCTGAAGCCGCGGGCGAAGCTATCCGTCCATTCTTCCGGGCGAAATTTGACCAGGAAACCAAGGAGGATTCGTCCCCGGTAACCGAAGCGGATCGCGCAGCGGAAGCTGCCATGCGGACGATCATCGAGGCCGAGCGGCCCGATGACGGGATTATCGGCGAGGAGTACGGCACCCGCAACGAAGGCGCATCGCGCCAATGGGTGCTCGATCCGATCGACGGCACCACCAGCTTTATCGCCGGTCGCCCGATATTCGGGACTTTAATCGCGCTGATGCAGGAAGGTTTTCCCTTGATCGGGATCATCGACCAACCGATTTCAAGAGAACGCTGGGTCGGCGTTATCGGCCGCCCGACCATATTCAACGGCCAGCCGGCAAAATCTGCGCCGTGCCGCGAGCTCAAGGACGCCGTCCTTGCCACCACCACACCGCACCAGTTTGACGAACATGATGCCGAACATTTCATGAGCCTGGCCAGCAAGGTCGCCCCGCGCAAGATCATTTATGGCGGCGATTGCTATAATTACGGCCTGGTCGCCAGTGGCCATGTCGATGTGGTCTGCGAAGCAGGCCTGAAGCTCCATGATTTCGCAGCCCTCGCCCCGATAGTCGATGGCGCCGGCGGGATGATGTGCGACTGGAACGGCGAGCCGCTGCACGCGGAATCAGACGGTCATGTTCTGGCGATCGGCGATCACGCGCGGATCGATGATGTGCTGGAGGCGCTTGCTTGCCATCATTAAGCTCCATTTTTGGAACTTTTATAGCCTGCGGGCTATTGATATCTTGCGGTGATCAAAATTTCGAACGAATGCAAATCTGTGATTTGAGTAAGCCTGGGTGGGACAAGCCAAGCCCTGCTGGATACCACTCCACCCCCCTGATATTCGTAACCGTATCCGATCAAAATATAGGTTGGCGGTGGGAAGCTTCCGAATTAGGAGAAACTCTGTCTGACAGCGATCTACGAAAGAACTTAAGAATAGTCCGGGAGCTAGCTCCGTTGCCTGGAATCATCCTATCCAACGGTTCTACCAAAGACTGTTCAAAAGCCAAAGAAGTCCAAGGCATAATTGATCAGGAGCTCAACTGTTCTGGTCGGCATCCATGCGGCTTGGGTTCGGAAAAAGAATGGTATCGGGAAATGCACTAATATCCTTGCTTTTCTGCCGAATCGCGCTAAAGACCCCGTTCCTATGTGATGCTCTGGCCAGTGTTGGGCTGCCACAAGTATCCGTAACGGTAACTTCTAGAGGAGACCAAAATGCCCAAGTTGAAGACCAAAAGTGGTGTGAAGAAACGCTTCAAAATCACCGCAACCGGTAAGGTCAAGCACGGCGTAGCCGGCAAACGCCACCGTTTGATGAGCCATAACAGCAAATATATCCGCCAGAACCGCGGCACCAAGAAATTGTGTGATGCGGATGCTCGGACAGTCAAGAAATGGGCGCCATACGGTTTGGGTTAACCCCGCCGCAGCGACATTAAAACTTACAGGATATAGATTATGGCACGTGTTAAACGGGGTACGACCACTCGTACAAAACATAAAAGATTATTGGTACAGGCGAAGGGCTATTATGGCCGTCGCAAAAATACCATCCGCATCGCGCGGCAGGCTGTCGAAAAAGCCGGTCAATATGCGTATCGCGACCGGAAGGTCAAGAAACGGTCATTCCGCGCATTGTGGATCCAGCGTATCAACGCTGCGGTTCGCGCAGAGGGCATGACCTATGGCACGTTCATCCACGGCACCAAGCTGGCCGGTATTGAACTCGACCGTAAAGTAATGGCCGATCTGGCGATGAATGAACCTGCTATGTTTAGCGGCATCATCAAACAGGCGCAGGATGCTCTAGCGAAGGCTTAAGCATTTTCAGAAATTCAAAGAAGCGCCGGGGAGCAATCTCGCGGCGCTTTTTTATTGGGTTTTTCGCCGCAGCCTGCTTTAGACGGTCGACAGGGAAAATAGGGTATAGTCATGAGTGCCAGTGAAGAAATTGCAGAGAAATATCTCGGACAGATAGCAGCGGCTGGTGATGGCGATGCTCTCGAAGCCATTCGCGTTGCGGCCCTGGGCAAGAAAGGCGAGATTTCGCTGTTGCTCAAGACTCTGGGAAAAATGACACCCGAAGAGCGGCAGACCGAAGGCCCAAAAATCAACGGAGCGCGACAAGCCGTGGCCGATGCGATCGCTGCGCGCAAAGACGCGATGGATAGCGAAGCGCTGAACGCACGCCTCGCTACCGAAAAACTCGACATGACCCTCCCGCCACCGAGCGCACCAAAGGGCAGCATCCACCCGGTCAGCCAAGTGATGGACGAATTGGCCGAAATATTCGCTGATCTCGGCTTCTCGGTCGCCACCGGTCCCGAAATCGAGGACGACTGGCATAATTTCACCGCGCTCAATATTCCCGAAACCCACCCGGCGCGGGCGATGCACGACACATTCTATTTCCCGCAGACGGATGAGGGCGGCATGGCCAAATTGCTGCGCACCCATACGTCACCGGTGCAAATCCGCACGATGATGGATGTTGCGAAGCAAACTGACGGCGCCGGCGAACCGATTTATCTGATCGCTCCCGGCCGCACCTATCGCAGCGATAGCGATGCCACCCATACGCCGATGTTCCATCAGGTCGAAGGTCTGGTAATCGACAAGGGCATCCATATGGGCCATCTCAAATGGACGCTGGAGACTTTCATCCGCGCCTTCTTCGAGCGTGACGACATCGAATTGCGCCTGCGCCCGAGCTATTTTCCGTTCACCGAACCAAGCGCAGAAGTCGATGTCGGCTTTTCGGTTGAAAAAGGCCGCCGGATCATCGGCGGAGACCCGCGCGGCGATAATGGCGGCTGGATGGAAATTCTCGGCAGCGGCATGGTCCACCCCAATGTGATCCGCAATTGCGGGCTTGATCCCGATGTCTGGCAGGGCTTTGCCTTCGGCTGCGGCATCGACCGGCTGGCGATGCTGAAATATGGCATGGACGATCTGCGCGCTTTCTTTGACGGCGATCTGCGCTGGGCCGATCACTTCGGCTTTGATTCACTCGACGTCCCCACGTTAAGCGGAGGAGTCGGCGCATGAAATTCTCGTTAAGCTGGCTCAAGGCCCATCTCGATACCGACGCAAGCCTCACCGAAATCACCGACAAGCTGACCGATATCGGGTTGGAGCTTGAGGGCGTAGAAAACCCCGCCGATGCCCTGCGACCATTCCGGGTTGCCAAGGTGATCGAAGCCGGCCCGCATCCCAATGCCGACAAGCTGCAATTGCTGAAGGTTGACGACGGCAGCGCCGAACCATGGCAAGTCGTCTGCGGCGCACCCAATGCGCGCAAGGATATGGTGGGCGTCTTTGGTCCTCCCGGCACTTATATTCCGGGTAGCGATTTCACATTGAAACCGGCCAAAATCCGCGATGTCGAAAGCTTTGGCATGATGTGCAGCGCACGCGAGCTTGAACTGGGCGAAGATCATGACGGTATCATTGAATTGCCGGCGGACGCTCCGGTTGGCACCAGCTATGCTGATTATGCACAGATCGATGATCCGGTTATCGATATAGCCATCACCCCCAATCGGCAGGACTGCATGGGCGTCCGCGGCATTGCCCGTGATCTCGCTGCTGCTGGTATGGGGATGCTCAAGCCGATGGACATAGCATCCATCGCCCGTAACGGCGCCGGACCCGATATCGCGATTGACGATCCGGAAGGCTGTCCCGCTTTTTATGGCTGCACCGTTAGCGGAGTTACCAACGGCGCTTCACCGGACTGGATGCAGGCGCGGCTGAAATCCGCCGGCCAGAAACCGATCTCGGCGCTGGTTGATATCACCAATTATGTCACGCTCGATCAGGGCCGTCCGCTGCACGTCTATGACGTTGCCAAGCTGAACGGCGAGCTGGTTGCGCGCAAAGCCCATGCCGGTGAAAAGCTGGTCGCGCTCAACGACAAGGAATATACGCTCGACGAGACCATGACCGTGATCGCGGATCAAACCGGCGCGCACGGTATTGGCGGCATCATGGGCGGCGCGGCGAATGGCACCGACGAGAATACAACCGATGTGCTGATCGAATGCGCTTATTTCGACCCCGCCCATATCGCCCGGACCGGCCAGAAGCTTATGCTGACAAGTGATGCGCGGCAACGCTTCGAGCGCGGCGTTGATCCGGCTTTCCTGGAAGAAGGCGTAGAAATAGCAACTGCCCTCGTCCAAGCGCTTTGCGGCGGCAATGCCAGCGAGATCACCCGCGTCGGCGAAGCACCGACGGAGCAGCGCGTGATCGATTATCACCCACGCCAATGCGCCGCTCTGGGCGGGCTGGATGTCGACCCAGACCGACAGACGGGTATTTTGAAAGCCCTTGGCTTCGTCATCGGTGATGATTGGCAGATCACAGTTCCGACATGGCGTCGTGACGTCGCCGGCTGGCAGGATCTGGTCGAGGAAGTCATCCGTATCGAGGGACTGGACAAGATCCCGTCGGTACCGCTTCCTCGCAAAGCGGGCGTGGCCAAGCCCACCGCTTCTCCCGAACAGCTGGCCGAACGCAAGGCACGGCGGGCAGCAGCAGCGCGTGGGCTGAATGAAGTGGTCAACTGGTCCTTTATATCCGAGAAAGAAGCTGCCCCATTCGGCGGTGGTTCCTGGTCGCTAGCCAATCCGATCAGCGAAGACATGAAGGTCATGCGGCCATCGCTGTTGCCAGGCCTCATCGCAGCAGCCCAGCGCAACGCAGCGCGGGGCGCATCGTCTATCCGTCTATTCGAAGTCGGGCGGCGCTATCTGGAAAGCAGCGAGCACCCGACCATCGGCCTAGTACTGACCGGCGAAAACCGCGCTCGCAGTTGGCAGGCTGGTGCAGCAACGAAGTTCGACGCTTATGACGCCAAGGCGGAAGTGCTGGCGATATTGGGCGCCGCTGGCGCGCCAGTCGACAAGCTGATGGATTTCGCCGAAGCGGGTAATCATTATCATCCCGGCCAGTCGGGCACCTTGCGACTGGGTCCGAAGAAGATATTGGCCTCTTATGGCGTGCTCCATCCATCCACAACCAAGGCGATGGGTTTCAAAGGCTCTGCCGTTGCAGCCGAGATTTTCCTCGATGCGATTCCGCTGAAGAAGAAATCGGGCCATATGCGCGATGCCTTTGCCCCACCGGCATTGCAGGCGGTGACTCGCGATTTCGCCTTCATCGTCAATGCAGACATGCTAGCGGACGATCTGGTGCGTACGGTCAAGGGCGCGGACAAGAAACTGATCACCGATGCGCGGATTTTCGATCTGTTCGAAGGGCCAAGCGTGGGCGAAGGCAAGAAATCGCTGGCGGTGGAAGTGACGTTGCAACCGACCGACACAACACTGACCGAAGAAGATCTGAAGGCGCTTTCAGACAAAGTGGTGGCAAACGCGGCAAAATTGGGCGCGGAATTGAGGGGCTAGTTTTATCAACCATCTGCAGCGATAGCTGCACCGATCATTTTGGGTTTCACGCGAAGGCACGAAGACACGAAGAGATTCGCATAACCGTTAAATCTTGGCGTCTTCGCGGCTTCGCGTGATAAATTTTACTAGAGCTCCGCTGACGCGGAAACGAGAAACAGAAACTGATGACCAAACCACGCCGCACATTTGCGATCATCTCCCACCCCGATGCGGGTAAGACGACGCTGACCGAGAAGCTATTGCTGAAAGGCGGCGCTATTCACTTGGCGGGCGAGGTCAAGGCGCGGGGCGATAACCGGCGGGCGCGATCGGACTGGATGAAGATCGAGCAACAGCGCGGGATTTCGGTAACCTCCAGCGTCATGACCTTCGAGCGCAACGGCATTGTCTTCAACCTGCTCGATACACCGGGCCATGAGGATTTCTCCGAGGATACCTACCGCACCCTGACCGCTGTCGACAGCGCAATCATGGTGATCGACGCTGCGTCAGGCATCGAGGCGCAGACGCTGAAACTGTTTGAAGTCTGCCGGATGCGCAACGTGCCGATCATCACCTTCATCAATAAGGTCGATCGCGAAGGCCGCGATCCGTTCGAACTGCTCGACGAGGTCGCCGACAAACTGGCACTGGATGTCTGTCCGATGAGCTGGCCCGCGGGCATGGGCGGGCAGTTTGAGGGCGTTTATGATCTGGTCAATAATCAGCTGCACCAGCCGACCGGCGACAGCAAACAATATGATGGCGTGACCCAGCAATTTTCCGGTCTCGATGATCCTAAACTGGCCGAAGTTCTCAGCGAAAGCGCGCTCGAGCGGCTGACCAGCGAAGGCGAACTGGCGCAGGGCGGTTATAGCAGCTTCGATCTCGAGGCTTATCAGAACGGCGATCTGACGCCCGTTTTCTTTGGTTCTGCGCTCAAGCAATTTGGCGTCGAGGAACTGATCGAGGCGATTGCCGACTATGCACCATCGCCGCGCCCGCAACCTGCCGATCCTGCTCCGATCGACCCGGCCAGCGACGATGTCACCGGTTTCATCTTCAAGATTCAGGCCAATATGGACCCGCAGCACCGCGACCGGATTGCCTTCATGCGGCTCTGCTCGGGCGAGTTCAAACGCGGCATGAAACTGACGCCTTCGGGGCTCGGCAAACCGATTGCGATCCACTCGCCGATCCTGTTCTTCGCGCAGGACCGCGAGATTGCCGACACCGCCGAGCCGGGCGACATCATCGGCATCCCCAATCACGGCACCTTGCGGGTGGGCGACACATTGTCGGAGAAAAATCAGGTCCGGATCACTGGCCTGCCAAACTTCGCCCCGGAAATTCTGCGCCGCGTCAT
This sequence comes from uncultured Parasphingorhabdus sp., assembly GCF_963975555.1. Lineage (GTDB taxonomy): Bacteria > Pseudomonadota > Alphaproteobacteria > Sphingomonadales > Sphingomonadaceae > Parasphingorhabdus. The sequence continues at coordinate 191,001 of NZ_CAXBHH010000001.1, forward strand.
CCTGCGCGATCCGACCAAGACCAAGCAATTGCGCAAGGCGCTGGATGATCTGAGCGAAGAAGGCGTGGTGCAGGTCTTCTATCCCGAAATCGGTGCCAACTGGATCATCGGCGTGGTCGGGCAGTTGCAGCTCGAGGTGCTGGTGTCGCGGCTGGAGGCGGAATATAAAGTCGATGCCTATCTGGAACAGGCCCCGTTCGAAACTGCCCGCTGGATCAGCGGCGACGAAGCGACGGTCGATGCCTTTGCCAATATCAACCAGAGCGCGCTCGCCAAGGACCGCGATAATAATCTGGTGTTTCTGGCAAGAAGCGCATGGGATGTCGGCTATCAGGAAGAGCGCAATCCTGACTTAAAGTTCAGCACGACGCGAGAGCGTTAATCCGGTAGACTCGGTCATGGCCAGCAGATCAACGACCGAAAAAGCCTTCCAGTCTATCATCATCGATGACGAAGGCCGCGCCTGCGCCGATATTCCGGAAAGCGCCTGCAAACAGGAGCCCGGGAATTTCTTCACCCATGTTGGCTCGCTAGCCCTGACAAAAATCGCCGACGGGCTGATTGACCCCAAATTAGTGCTCAGCTGGCTGATGACATCCTTGGGTGCGCCAATTGCCTTGATAGGGCTGTTGGTGCCGGTAAGGGAAGCTGGAGCTCTGTTGCCACAGCTTCTTACGGCCGGTTTCTTGCGGCGGCTGCCACGGCGCAAATGGGCTTGGGTGGGCGGGGCGCTGGTGCAGGGTCTCGCGGCCGCTGCTATCGGATTTGTCGCCATCACTATGACCGGTGTTGCCGCAGGCTGGGCGATTGTCATCGCGCTGGCGATATTGGCTCTGGCGCGAAGCGTCTGTTCTGTGTGCTATAAAGACGTGCTCGGCAAAACCATCGCCAAATCCCGGCGCGGCACCGCGACCGGATTGGCCGGTTCGATTGCGTCGATTGGTGTTATTATCTTCGCGCTTTCCTTATCCTTCAATCTGGTTGACCGGATGATGCTGGTAACCGTTGGCCTGTTTCTGGCCGGCGGGGCGTGGATATTGAGCGCGCTGTTGTTCGCGACTTTGAACGAAGAAGCGGGCGCTACCGAAGGTGGAAAGTCGGCGTTCAAAGAAGCGTTGAAAAACTTCACATATTTAAGGGACGATCCCCAGCTTACCCGCTTTATCGCGACGCGGGGACTGTTGACGGCGACCGCGCTGGCCCCGCCGTTCATGATCGCCGTGGGAAGCGAGGCTGGAGAAGGCTATGACAAGCTTGGTTTTCTTGTGCTCGCTTCTGCTCTGGCGAGCCTGTGCAGCAGCTTTGTCTGGGGGCGGCTGTCCGATCGCTCCAGCCGCAAGGTGCTGATTTTCTCGGCAATGGTCGGCGCTGGCATTTTGGCGGCGACAAGCTGGCTCGCGTTTGCAGGGACATTGGGCGGCGGTATCATATTGCCGGTCCTGCTCTTCGGATTGATGATCGCTTATCAGGGCGTGCGCCTCGGACGATCAACCCATCTCGTCGACATGGCGGGTAAAGATACCCGCGCTGCCTATACTGCTCTGTCAAATACGGTCATCGGCGTGCTGTTGCTGGCCGGAGGTATTTTCAGTCTGGTCGCTAACTGGTTTGGCGGGGAGATTGTGCTGGCGGTCATGGCGGGAATGAGCGGGCTGGCTATATTGGCTGCCTGGGGGTTGGAAGAAGTTCAGCAGTGATACAATCTTGCGTTTGCCGTAAAACACAGTGTGTCGAGAACAGCGCAATCAGCAGATCATGTTTGACACGAGCGGAGAACGTTAGTTCTGTCTGATAAGAGGGAGAGGCTTGTGCAGGCAATTTCAAAGACGGTGTTGACGCTATTCATTTCTTTTGCCGTGATGGCTGCAGCTCCAGAAACACCGCAGCCGCCCTTACCGCCATCTGGTGGTGCACTTGTGCTTGGAGAACTTCACGGGTCCCGGGAAGTTCCCGGGCTGTTCCTTGCAATGGTTCAGGACTATGTTGCAGAAGGCAAACAACCGATAGTGGCCCTCGAGCTGCCGCCATCTGCGGGAACACTAGACTGCCCGTTCGTCAGCGCCGACAATTTATCGCCCTATTGGCGTAACGACTATCAGGATGGCAGAACGAGCCTCGCGATGGCAGAATTGATCTGTACCCTGAAACCGCTAGCCGCCGCCGATGACTTGAAATTGCTTTTCATGGACGACGAGAAACGACCGGGTAGTTTTGATTCCGATGCTGCCAAGCGTATTGCGATGCTTCTCGACGGCTCTGCGAAACATGCCTTCATATTGACGGGCAATTATCATTCCCGAAACGCGCCGGAGTCAATCAACGGCCAACTTCAAAGCCTGGGGATCAAAACCACCAGTGTCACGGTAGGCGCACCCAAGGCGACCTTATGGGTACAGATGCAGGGCGATGCCAGAGGCTCAGAGCAATCAATGACGGTGAACTTTTGCAAAACCGATCCCGGCTCCGCGGTCGCTTTTTCCCGTCTTGAGTCGCCGAAATGGGATTATTGTCTGAATCTGCCCGAGATGACGGCCTCGCCACCAGCGCAGGACCACTAACCCCTCAGTAGAAATACCGCATGTTCCGCCAGCAGGTTCGCCAAGCCGCGCCCGGTCTGTTTGTCTCCGCTGAGGAACCACTGCCCTTCCTGCGCATATTTCCCGTCCTGCACCAGCGCGCGGAAATCGTCGATGGTGACATGGTGGATATTGGGCGTGTCATACCAGCTTTGCGGAATCAGGCGGGTAACCGGCATCCGGCCGCCGAACATCAACGAGCTACGCACACGCCAATGAGCGAAATTGGGGAAACTGACAAAGGCCTGCTGGCCGATACGCAACAGCTGGTCGAGCATGACATCCGGTCGATGAGTGGTCTGCAGCGTCTGGCTGAGGATCGCATAATCGAAACTACCATCGGGATAGGCGGCCAGATCGGTATCGGCGTCGCCCTGCACTACCGACAGCCCTTTGGCGACCGCGCTGGCGACATTGGTGGGCTCAATCTCCAGCCCGCGGGCGTCACAGCCTTTTTCGTCGCGCAGCGCCACCATCAACGCGCCGTCTCCGCAGCCGATATCAAGCACCCGGCTGCCGGGAGCGATATTGTCGGCGATGATCTGTAAATCGGGGCGGAGTTTGGTCATTTCCCCTCTCCCGCCTTCAGAAACCCGTCAACAATCCGGTTCATCTCGGGGTTTTCCAGCAGGAAGCTGTCATGACCGAACGGACTCGACAATTCCATGAAGCTGACTTCCGCACCCGCAGCGTTGAGCGCGTGGACCATCGTCCGGCTTTCGCTGGTCGGATAGAGCCAGTCGGTATCGAAGCTGATCAGACAAAAGCGGGTTTTGGAACCGGCAAAAGCATTGGCCAGCACCCCGCCATGCGCCTCGGCAAGATCAAAATAGTCCATCGCTCTTGTGATGTAGAGATAGCTATTGGCGTCGAAGCGGTCGACAAAGCTGATCCCCTGATGGCGGAGATAGGATTCCACCTGGAAATCGGCATCGAAACCGAAGGTCTTGGCCTCCCGGTCCTGCAGCCGCCGTCCGAATTTCTCGGTCAGGCCGGCTTCCGACAGATAGGTGATATGCGCCGCCATCCGCGCTACTGCGAGACCGCTACTCGGCGGATCGTCATCGGCATAATAAGCGCCGCCGCGCCAGCGCGGATCGGCCATGATCGCCTGCCGCCCGACCTCGTGAAAGGCGATATTCTGGGCGCTATGCCGTGCAGCCGAGGCGATGATCACCGCCGACTTGACCCGGTCCGGATAGAGTGCAGCCCAGCTTACTGACTGCATCCCGCCCATTGAACCGCCAACGACTGCATGCAGCCGCTCGATCCCGAGATGGTCGAGCAGCATCGCCTGCGCCCGCACCATATCGGCAATGGTCAGCACCGGAAAATCCATCCCCCAGGGCTGATCGGTAGCAGGATTGATCGTCGCGGGACCAGAGCTGCCGAGACAGCTGCCGATCACATTGGAGCAGATGACAAAATGCCGATCGGTATCGATCGGCTTGCCCGGCCCCACCATCCTTACCCACCAGCCATCCTTGCCTGTCAGCGGGTGTTTCGAGGCGACATATTGATCGCCGGTCAGCGCATGACAGATCAGGATGGCATTGCTGGCATCCGCGTTGAGCGTGCCATAGGTTTCATAGGCATATTCGACTGGCGCAAGTGCGGCTCCGCTGTCCAGTGGCAGCGGCCCCAGCAAACGGACCTGTCTGTTCAATCCAAAACGCTCATCTTCGCTCATGATGATAGGGGCTAAGCGGCGAAATCGGGAGCGTCAATTGATAATGCTGTTGACTGACAGGCCGCAAAGGTTAGTCCGGCGACAGATATTATCTCCAGACGAACAGGCCAAGGCAATGAATGCACCAAAACCAAAAGACTGGATCATGGGAATCGCACCCTATGTCCCGGGTAAATCGAGCGGCGATGACGGCAAGAAGCTGGTCAAGCTGTCAGCCAACGAGAACCCGCTAGGATGCAGTCCGGAAGCGACCGCAGCGTTGAACGCCGCATCAAGCGCAGTCGATCGTTACCCCGATCCCGGCTCGACCAGATTGCGCGCGGCGATTGCCGCAAAATTTGACCTCGATCCGGCGCGGATCATTTGCGGAACGGGTTCGGACGACGTGCTCCATCTCGCCGCCAATGCGTTCAGCGGACCGGGCGATGAAGTGATCTACGTCAAATATGGCTTTGCCGTTTATGATATCGCGGCGCGGCGCTATGGCGGCACGCCGGTTATTGCCGATGACAAGGATTATGGCACCGATGTCGATGCGATATTGGCAAAGGTCAATAACCGGACGCGGGTCGTATTTGTCGCAAACCCCAATAATCCCACCGGCACTTTTTCAAGCCGCGCAGAAATCGCACGCTTGCAGACAGAACTTCCGGAGCACGTCTTGCTGGTGCTCGATTGCGCCTATGCCGAATATCTCGTAGCGGACGAGGATGATGGTGCGCTGGAGCTAGCCGAAACAAAAGCCAATGTTCTGGTCACCCGCACCTTTTCCAAGATCCACGGTCTTGCCGCCGAACGGATCGGCTGGGGCTATGCCTCGGCCGAGATTATCGGTGCGATGAACCGGATCAGACTGCCGTTCAACGTTACGACGGCAGGCCAGGAAGCCGCTCTCGCCGCTTTGGCGGCCGATGATTTTGTTGCCACCAGCCGCGCGCATAATGCAAAATGGCGGCAATGGCTGAGCGACGAGATGAGTGCGCTGGGAAATCACGGCTTGCGGGTCGTGCCGAGCCACACCAATTTTCTGCTTGTCCTGTTCGAGGGCAAAGTAACCGCCGAACAGGTCAATGCAGCGCTGATGGAAAAAGGCTATGCCGTGCGCTGGCTGCCCGGACAGGGTCTGGTTAACGGCTTGCGCATGACCATCGGTACCGAGGAAGAAACGCGCGGCCTCGCCAAAGCCTTGCGCGAAATATTGGCGGTTTCCGACTGATGTTGCCTTTTGCCAATATTGCTATCATCGGAATCGGGCTGATCGGATCGTCCATCGCCCATGCGGTGCGGGCGACGATGCCATCGGCCCGGATTACCGGCTTCGACTCCGATGCAGCGGTGCTGGCGCGCGTCATCGAACTGGGCATTTGCGACGATGTCAGCGACAGTGCCGGAGCAGCGGTCACCGGTGCCGATCTTGTCATTCTCTGTGTACCGGTTGGCGTAATGGCAGACATTGCTGCTGAAATCGCCCCCGACTTGCCTGACGATGCCATCATCACCGATGTCGGATCGTCCAAGGAAAGCGTGCTGACCGCTCTGGCCAAAGCCCTTCCCGGTGCCCGGATCATCCCGGCCCATCCTGTTGCGGGCACCGAGCATAGCGGCCCGGATGCCGGATTTTCGACGCTGTTTCAGGAACGCTGGTGCATATTGACACCGCCGGAAGATGCTGCCGAAGGCGATGTCGAACGGGTGAAGGCTTTCTGGGAAAAACTCGGCGCCAATGTCGAGATCATGGACACCAAACATCATGATCTGGTGCTCGCCGTGACCAGCCATTTGCCGCATCTGATTGCCTATACGATTGTCGGCACAGCATCCGACCTCGAAGACGTGACCCGTGGCGAAGTGATCAAATATTCTGCTGGCGGATTCCGCGATTTTACCAGAATCGCCGCCTCCGATCCGACGATGTGGCGCGATGTCTTCCTGTCCAACAAGGATGCGGTGCTGGAAATGCTCCAGCGCTTCTCCGAAGATCTCTCCGCTCTGCAGCGCGCCATCCGTTGGGACAAGGGCGACGAACTGTTCGACCTGTTCACCAAGACCCGCGCCATCCGCCGCCGGATTATCGAAGAAGGCCAGGATGACGCCGCGCCAGACTTCGGGCGCACGCACGACTGATTGCGCGCTTGTTACGGAAAACACCTGCCAGGAACTTTACAGACGAGACCGGTTTTATTTTTCGTCACTTTTGGCCCAAGGCCTCGGATTTCTCATCTTTATTGATCGTCATCCACCTGTCGAGTGTAACCTTCCAAATTGCCGCTCGAGCAGGTCTCCCAAAAATATGTGGACAGCAGTAGACGCGGTAATTCTATCCAGATTGTCAAAGAGCCAGTCCTGACTATGGCGCAGAATAAATGGCGATAATAAGCGATCGAGCAGGGTGTAGGACAGCGCTATCTGGGTGATGAACTGAGGGACTATTCCCCCGTTACCTTGAGCCACGACAATCGAAAGCCAAGTTCTACAATGGCATATACAATGCCCAGAAATCCGGTACCATGCGAGAATACCCAACGGTAACAATCAGTTGGGAAACGCTATAGGAGTCTGAATTTGGCCGAAGCTACAATCAACAACGTCGCACATTCCAACAGTGGTGCCAATAATGGTGGAAGCCCGGAAACGGGATATGGCAGTAAAAACTACCGCAAATATATTCTCGGAATCTTGCTCTCGGTCTATATTTTCAATTTCATCGATCGTACGATCATCAACATATTGACCGAGCCGATCAAGGAAAGCTTCGGGGTTGAAGACTGGCAAATGGGCCTGCTCGGCGGCCCCGCTTTTGCGATCCTCTATACATTTGTCGGCATCCCGATCGCGCGCTTCTCCGAAAAGAACCACCGGGTCTGGATCATTGCCGGGTCGGTGGCTTTGTGGAGTCTGATGACCGTTTTATGCGGCTTTGCGACGAGCTTTATCGCGCTATTCATATTCCGGATTGGCGTCAGTATCGGGGAAGCAGGCTGCTCACCACCCGCCAATTCGATCATCGCAGACTATTTCGTTCCCAAGGAACGCTCGACCGCCGTATCGGTCTACGCGCTGGGCATCCCGTTGGGCGGCATGGTCGCCTATGTTTTTGGTGGCTTCATTGTCGGCAATCTGGATGGCGCCACTATCGCCGCAATGTTCAACAGCTGGAACTGGACCTGGGCGGCGAACGCGCTTGACTGGCAAAATATCGAGGGGTGGCGCGTTGCTTTCGTGGTGGTCGGCGTCCCTGGAATCATCGTCGCTATGTTAGTGAAAATGACGATCAAGGAACCGCCCCGCGGATATACCGACCCACTGGAAATGCAGAATAAGGAACAAGTCGGGTTTCGCGAGGTTTTAAGGATATTGTCTAAAAAGCCGGCTTATTGGCACGTCACTATTGGCGTTACCGTTGCCTCGTTCGTCAACTATGGCGTAGGCCAGTTTTTCGTATCCTTCCTGATCCGCACCCATGAACTGTCGATATTTGACGCGTCGGTCAAAGTCGGATTGGCATTGGCGATCATGGCGTCGATCGGGACCTATATGTCGGGTTTTCTGGCCGATAAATATGCGGAGCGTTTTCCCAAGGCACTGGCATTGATACCGATGTTTGCGCTGCTCGGCGTCATACCCTTGCACGTCGTTGGCTATCTGGCGGAATCCTTGTGGCTGGCGGTACCGCTGATGATGGTCGGACAAATGCTGCTCTACACTTATCTCTGCCCACTCTATGCCGTGCCGAGCGGTGTGGTCGACAGCAGGATGAGAGCAACGGCAGTGGCCGTCACCTTGTTCATCGTCAACCTGCTCGGCTATGGTCTTGGGCCGCCATTGATCGGCGGGCTATCGACGATATTGAACGCGACATTCCTGTCGGGACTGGATCCTGCGCTGACGCTGGAGGCCTGCAAGGCAAGTAATCTCGCCGTTGCTGCCCAAGCCGCTTGCGATTCAGCCAATGCCGACGGACTGCAATGGTCGATGATCCTGTTCAAATGCCTGTATCTATGGGCTATATTTCACTTCTATATGGCCAGCCGGACCATCCAACGCGACATGGGCCGCTAATATCCGGATCAGATGACGGAGATAATTTGCCACTGCGGCAAAGTCTCCGTCATCCGATTCTGATACCATAAAGGGTATTACAGCTATTCGGTGGTCTTGCCGTCAAAATGCTCATGCTCGTTCTGCGCGTCTGCGGCAGTCGCATGAACGGTTCCATCGAGATGCTCGGGTGGACCATAGATAGTGTAAAGCCGAAGCGGTTCCTTGCCGGTGTTCACAACATTATGGCTAGCACCCTGCGGCACAATGATGCCGTCATCGGCTTTTACTTCATTGGCTTTTCCGTCTATCCAGACCTGGCCTTTTCCCTCTTCGATCCGGAAAAACTGATCACGGTCATCATGGACTTCCATACCGATCTCGTCCCCCGGCTGGAGGGTCATCAGCACAAGTTGCAGATTGTGGCCGGTGTACAGTACGCGGCGGAAGTCATCATTCTGTTCCGTCAGAGCTTCGATATTGTCGACAAATCCTTGCATTTGAATATTTCCTTTCGTGGGTGAACCGGTTGGATTGTTCGAATGACTATTCGGTTTCGCCGCTTTCGGCCATTTCTTTTTCCCATGTTTCCCTAGCTGCAACTTGTGCAGCCTTGCTGGCATCGGCGGTCGCGGCAGCAGCCTTGATCACGGCTGCCTGCGCCGAGTCCGCCGCTTCTTTGGCGGCAGCCGTATCGGATTCCAGTCCCGCCATGACCGACGCGTTGGTTTCGAGAACGGCTTGCCCCGTTACGGCTACAGCCTCTTTCACCAGCTCCTGGGCTTTCCGGGCATTTTCATTTACCGCCAGATCCAATTTGGCATTGGCCGCCAAGATCTTCGCTTGTGCCTGCTTGACCGCTGCCTCCGTGTTGATCGCCATTTGAGCGGCAGCCTCTTTGTCCTTCTGGGCTTCGGAGCACACCGCCAGCTTGGCCGCCGTCACCGACATTCTTGCAGCATTATGCGCTTCCAGCGCCGCCTTGCTCGCATCATGCTTCGCATCGTCCATATTCTGTTGCGCTTCGCCCATCGCATCATTTTCGGATGTGACGCATTCAGCTTTTTCACCGGTTTCCGTTTTCGGCGAGCAGCCCTGAATTGCCAGGGACAGTGTCAATGCGGTCGCGACTGTGGATATTGTCTTTTTCATGGTTGGGGCTCCTTGATGAGGTTGGCGGCGAGATATAATTATCGCGTGGGGTAGAACCTCAAAACAATATGCAGACCATTTTGTAACTACGTAATTTCCACTAAATATAATCGGCTGGCGATTTCCAGACTGCGCGGAAGTGAGCGGGTTTCGGGCCAATATGGCAGAGCAGCGACTAAGTGGATTTACGGATTTTGGGAGTCGGCATCGGCCGGTAAACGGAGCGGGAAAATTTGATCAATCCTGATTGCAACGACGGCGTGGCTCGACAGGAAACAAATTTTCGAACGCTGCTGCCATCCCCAGGAATGTGCGGCGATGTTTGCGTCCTGTTTCTAATCGGAGAAAGACATGGCTACCATTATCCAAGATGATTTACCGGATTTTGAAGCAAATATATCCAGCAGTCGCGGCTGGATGATTGCCACCGGCATCATCATGATTCTTGCCGGTACCGGCGCAATCGTCTTTCCATTGATCACCAGTTTCGGCGTAGCGATATGCGTTGCCATTTTGCTCGCCATTGCCGGGTTTGTTCAGATCATACACGCATTTAGCTATCCCTCATGGGGCAAGATTCTATTGGCGCTTCTTGTCGGTATCCTTTGGCTATTTGCTGGTATCGTGCTGCTGGCACGACCAATGGAAGGCGTTTTAGTCCTGACCATCTTTGTCGCAGCGGCTTTTCTGGCTGAAGGGATATTGAAAACAATATTCGCGTTCAAAATCCGTCCGGCGACTGGCTGGGGCTGGATGCTGTTCAATGGAATTGCCGCGGCTACCGTTGGCATATTGCTTTGGTGGCAGCTTCCATCCTCCGCACTTTGGGCGCTGGGACTATTGGCCGGAATCAACATCCTCATCTCCGGCTGGACACTGGTGATGCTCGCCAGCGCTATTGGCAAATCGACGGAGCCTCCGGCTGCCGCAAAAAGCATGTCCTGATCATAGCCATCAGCCGCCACCCTCATCAGCTCCGGAACAACCACTTTGCGGCTGGCATGTTTCCATTGTTCCGGATCGACAAAAACCCGACCCCCGATTAACCCCAAGGAGAATTAACATGACTGATCAAAGCCATATTCACAGCTATGTCGAGCGGGCTAAAAACCGTCTCGACGAAATTGATGCCTCCGTCGCGCACTTTGAGGCAAGAGCACAGGATGTGCAGGCCGATGCCCGCGCCAAAGCGGACGCAGCGATCGCCAAGATGAAAGCCAACCGTGACGCCTATCGGGCGTGGGTCGCCGAAAATCAGGAAATCGGCGAATTGATCACCGCCGAGGCACGCAAGGATCTGGAAGGTGAATGGGCCAAATTCGAAGATAATGTCATGGCTTATTTTGATGCCGCCGCCGGAATATACGAACAAGACAAAGCTTATTTCCAGGTGCGTATTGAGGCGCTGAAAGACGCCTGGGAAAATACAATGGAACGCGTCAGGAAATCGGCCAAGACATTCCGGACGAGTAGCGAGGCAGAAGTAGATGCTGCCGTTGCAAAACTTGAGAAAAATGCGGAAATTGCCAACGCAAAGCTGAAGGACCTGAACGCAGCAGGCAATGCATCATGGGCGGCGGTACGCGACGCATTATCTGCATCGCGCGCGGCATTCGACAAAGCGCTCGATGAAACCCAGTCCGCCTTCAAAAAGGCACTGTAATCAACCGGGCACATCTAGCGGAACGCGGGGATCCCTCCCTCCCTGATTCAGCGAACATAGGTGCTGCATATTGACTGGCCCGGGCTTCCATATCCGGAAGCCCGGGCCAACTCGTTTTGAACGAAGCGGCAAGCGCGACCGTCAACGTCAGGGAAATTTGCTTGCCGGTTGCTACAGAGCCACGAACGGGAACGACTGACCCGCTTACAGCCGCTCGAGCGCCAGATTGATTTCCTGAAGACGATCGCCGTTTTTGGCCGGTTTCATGCCATCATCGGATGCGATTTCGAGTTGCTTTTCGCCATAAGCCCAGCGTCTGAGAATATCTGCCTTGATGGCATCCGGCAGGTCCCCTGCCAACAGTTTGGCCGGCGTGTGGAAAACACCGGCGGGATCGGCCAGGACAATTTCGATATCCCATCCTTGTGCTTTCGCCTCGGACTGCAATGTTTCGAGATAGATATCCCGGTCAATACGCGCCTTGACGTCACGTTCCGTAGGCAGGACTTCGCCGGAGATATAATATTCCCCATCCGGGAGATAGGTATAAGGCACGCCACGATATGCTTGCAGCTCGCCGGCGAATGTGTCGCCGCCATAACGGTCTTCCAGAACATCATGGGTCGCGGGAAGGTCGTGAACATGAACATCCGTCCCGGAATGAACGGTCAGAATCTCCACGGCATGCTTTTCATCAGCAGCATTCCACGTCCGCACCCACAAAAGCAGGCCGCCGCGTTCGAGTTGGTCCTCGACATAATCGGCGTGATGCTCGCCGATAAGCTTCGCCAGAACCGCGCCAATGGCACCGCCGCCGATCCCGCCGGCCGCGGCTGCTATGATAGCCGCGCCGATGGCGCCGCCCGATGCAACCACTGCGGTGAGCGTGGCCAGCGCGCCGACATAGATGAAGCCGCCAAAAACGCCGCCTTCTGCATCGCCGATCACATCTGTCGAGACATAAGCGGTGGTCGGAACCGCCGCATCATCTTCCAGTTCGTTTAACGAAGTAAAGCTGTGGCCCAGTTGCTCTCTCACGGAAGAAAGCGGAGCGAGCAAGCTGAGTTCCGACCGATCAAAACCGTGCGACAACAGGTCATCGACGGCAGCCTGAAGCGCCTGTTCGGATTGAAAGACGCCGACCGCTTCGCGGACAATGGGGTTTTCTTGTTCTGTCATTTCATCTTCTCCGGATAAGCTCCGAGGGGGGAAATGAGATAATATCTGATAGCCGCCCGTTCGAAATCATTCCTGATTTCCATAAGCCATCATCGGTTGTCGAGAACCACGTAATCTCCCTTAGATGTCGCTTTGCGATATGCAGACGGGCTGGTGCAGACAAAATCGGCTGACACCGTATTTGCGGGAAATTCAACTGTATTCAGTCGTTCAGCATGTTGATCGCGGCGTGCACCCGGTCGCGGATATCATCGCGGTCGAGGCCGGGCTCAATCTCCGGCTGCACCTCATAGGTAATCACACCGCTTTTCTGGATGAATGTATCGCGCGGGGAGACGATCCCGCTGTTCAGCGCCACCGGCACCAAGGGGATGCCCATCAGCTTGTAGATGCCGGCAAAGCCGGTCTGCAATTCGGGTCGCTCACCATGATGGGCACGACTGCCTTCGGCAAAAATGACGATCGGCCGGCCTTCTGCAACCGCCTTCTTGGCCTGCTTGATGATTTGTCGCATCGCCGCGCCACCGCCGTCGCGATCGATGCCGAGCAGACCATGTTTGGTCGCTGCCCATCCCCATAGAGGAATGACCAGAAGCTCTTTCTTGGCAATGACCACCGGCTTGTCGAAATGGCGTAGCAGATCAATCGTCTCGAACATGCTTTCATGTTTGAACACATAGAGTAAAGGCTCGTTGCGGAGCTTGCCCTTGACCTCGACCCGGATGCCGAGGATCAGGCGCGCGCAGAGATAATGATAACGGCTCCAAAATTGCGCCATATAATAGATGGTCTTCGGCCAGAAAAACGCGCCGATAAATGTGGCGATGATGATCGGTACGGAGCCGATATAGAAAACCGCCATGAAGATCAGGGACCGGATGAACGCCAGCATCTCAGACGCCTGCCAATGCCGCGAGACGGCGCATCAGATATTTATTATATTCGGTAAACAGCGTGCGTAGCGATGGTTGCGTCTGCACCGCATCGGACAATATCAGTACATCCGGCTGCATCGCTCTTTCCAGTTCCAGTCGGGCCCGCCGCATATGCCAGTCAGAGGTCACCAGACGCACCGATTTATCGCCCCGCCTCGCCGCCCAGCGGGCAATTTCAAGCGCATTAGAGCGGGTGTCCACCGCCTGAAAGCCGAGATCAATGCAGCAATCAAACAAAGCGTCCGGCCGGTCATATTCCGCTGCCAGCTCCGCAGGCTTCACATCCCGGTCTACGCCGGAGATCAAAAGCCTGCCCGCTGTTTTTGCTTCAAGTATATCCAGCGCGCGGTCAATACGGCCTGCCCCGCCAGTCAGCACGACCACAGAGCCGGTATGCGCATCATCGTCCGCCGGGCGCGGCAAATCGATGGCAAACCAGGCAAAACCGATGATCCACAACAGGATCAGGAAAGAGAAAAAGCGCAAAATCATCCAGCGGGTCTACAATATCTTTTTCAAGGCGCCGGTGACTGTTAATTTGGCGGTCACCATGGCAAGGAACATTCCCAATATCGGAATGACAGCAATTATCAACCAGCTCCACCAGTCGAGACCAACCGATTGCACCAGACCGGATCCAAGCGCGGACAATTGTCCGCTGATCAGCCAGATAATCACCGCACCGCCAGCCAGGCCGATCAACCCGCCAAGAAGCGCATCCAGCGCGATACGCCGCTGGAACAGACGGCTGATTTGCTGATCCGTACCGCCCAGCAAATGCACGACCGCGATGGTCTCGGTATGGGTATTGAGGGCTGATCGCGCCGAAATGATAACGGCTGCACCCGTCGCGAGAGCAAGCAGGCCCACCAGACCAAGGGCGATCCACTGAAAGGAACGCACCAGAGAAATCACCGGTGCGATATAGCCGCTGCTCGGCTCGACGCGGGCATTTGGCGCAATCGATTGCAGCGTGCTCCGCAGCGATTGATATTCGGCGTCGGTCGCTGCGCGGGCGAGTTTCACATCGATCAGCGCGGGAAGGGGTATATCATCCGCCAGATTCTGCGTCCCCAGCCACGGCTCGATCAGCGCCTCGATCTCCTCGGGCGGCAAGACCCGGACTTCTTCGACAAGCGGCAATGCGCGCAATCGTCCGGCAACCGCGTCGGCCTGACGGCTTCGGACTTGCGGATTGGCCTCGATAATCTGCACCGTCGCCCGGCTCGACAGCTCGTCCGACACATCGCCGATCGCATGGGTCATCGCGAGGCCGGCCGCTGCGGCCAGAACCGTGAGAAAAATCATGATCGCTATGACCCAGGGCATCGGACCGGACAAGCGACCCTCGGGGATCAGCCGCCGGTCATGGCCCGGAATGACAAAGAATTTGAACATGCCCCCTGCGCCCTATTGCGTCTGGTCTTGGGGCAGCGGTGGATGGCGCAGCGACCCGGTCGGATCGGCCAGCATGCCTTTTTCCAGCCGCATCATCTGGGCGCCGGGTATCTTGCTGAGCAGATGGATATCATGGGTCGCCACGACGATGGTTGTGCCCAGCGTGTTGAGCGCCTCGAACAATTGCAGCAAGCGGATGGCCATTTCCGGATCGACGTTACCGGTCGGTTCGTCGGCTACCAATATCTCCGGCCGGCCGATCACCGCCCGGGCTATCGCCACGCGCTGTTGCTCGCCGCCTGACAATGTCGCTGGCCGTGCAGATGCCCGGTCACCGAGACCAACCCATTCGAGCATCTCCGTCACCGGCGTCTCGAGATCCTTTTCGCGGACACCCGCCACCCTCAGCGGCAGCGCGATATTGTCAAAGGCCGAAAGATGCGGAACGAGACGGAAATCCTGAAAGACCACCCCGATCCGGCGCCGAAAACCGGGCAGGCGCTCGCGCGGCATGGTGACGGCATCTTCGCCGAAAAGCCGGATCACGCCGCGACTGGGACGCTGTGACAGATAAAGCAGCTTCAACAGCGATGTTTTTCCCGCTCCCGACGCACCGGTGAGGAAATAAAAGCTGCCCGGGTAGAGGGTGAAATTGAGATCAGCCAAGGTTTCCGCGCCCGTACCGTAGCGCAGACCAACATTTTCAAATCGAACAATTTCGTCCATTTATATGCTACATTCCAATATTCTGGCCAAATATTGCGCGGCCCCGCAACCAATAGGCCGGGAAGACCTTCCAAATCAACTCCGCTATCCTCGGCGCGACTCTATTTTGCGGGAAAACGCGAAAAAAAAGGCTTCGGTCTCAAATCAGCCATGCAGCCACTTGCAGTTTGGCGTCATGGCGTGTTTAGAGGTTGTGTCATGATTTTGAACTGCCCGGCTTGTAAAACCCGTTATCTCGTGCCCGACAGCGCCATTGGTATCAATGGCCGTTCGGTACGCTGCGCGTCCTGTCGCCACAGCTGGTTTCAGGAAGCCGCGATTCCGGAAAAAGAACTGGTCACCGCGGACGCCTCCGGAGAAACACCCCCGGTCGTCAAGCCGCAACCCGTCGCTGACGAGACCGGGGCACCCTCGGCACCAGCCTCTCCGGTCAGTCGTTCGACCCCGCCGCCACCGATTTCCGTCACACCTGACTATGCCGCAGAAACAAGCAGTTTCGCGCACGAGCCACCGTTCAAGCCCCGCCGGAATCCGGCAAAATTATGGACTATCGCCGCCGTAGCTTTCGCTTCTGTCGTTCTGGCGGCAGGCGCTGCGCTGTTCATATTCGGACCACCGCAATGGATTTCCGACTATCAGTTCGCCTCGGCCGAAGAAACCCCGCTGCTCATTGAGCTGAGCCAGAAACAGGACCGCCGGACGCTGCCGGACGGTACCGAATATTTTGCCGCCAGCGGCACGATCATCAACCCGACCAAAACCGACCAGGCGGTTCCGCCAATGCTCGTGATCCTGCGTGATGCCGGGGGCCGGATCGTCTATAGCTGGAAAATGAAAGCACCGGCGCAATCGCTTTCGCCCGGGGCAAAGATAAATTTCAACGAAGCCAAGCTTGATGTGCCGCGCGCGGCCAGCCAGCTGGAAGTCGGATGGGCTGACGAAATCAGGGAATAGTCACCCGCACGGGCCAGACCGGACAAACCGGTTAGTGGAATTCCTGAAGCTCGATTGTCCGGCCACCCACGCCAGCCGTCTTGCCAGCAGATAGTATCGTAGCGATCTGGAAGATATTGTTGCTGTCCTTCGCTGCAACCCTGCTGGCCAGCTTTCCCAAATGAATCTCTTCCCCCCGCAGGATGGTCGCGCTCGCCACCGCTTGCGCGCGGGCACGGGGGCTTGCCAGCTCATCAGATGATACGCCCGGCGTTGAACCGAGTAAAAGAAAAATGAGAAGCAGGCTGTCCATAGCGCAGAGTAGAACGCAATGGAGCTGGTCCGGACAAGGTCAATAAAAGGTTAACAGACTCCTTCGTCGAAGTTTCTGCGGACGTAACGGCCACAATGGCTTCTGCTGTGCGGTTACGGGACAAAATCACTGCCCCGGTTAACAGGCAAGACACATGGCAGCGAATATCTGTTGCGGCTGCCCAACCCCTTTGCTAGAGGCTCGCGCCTACCCGGGACACAAGTGTCCCAAGCTAGAGACAGTGCGGTCGTGGCGGAATTGGTAGACGCGCAGCGTTGAGGTCGCTGTGGGGTTAATACCCCGTGGAAGTTCGAGTCTTCTCGACCGCACCATTACAGTCATTTACCGGGAAACCGACCTTCTTGCGCGGGCAAAACAGTCAAAGATCAGGAATGACGAGTGGACATTGAGCTGTCGCGCATCACGATGACGGCTTCCTCTTCATTTGCGCACATTCGCAACAGCCGGATAATAGGTATGTTTCGCGCCAAACCTTGGCCGATCTTGTCCGCTAATCTGACGATTTTGCATTTTTACGCCAGCGCCAGCTTCTGAGAAAAATATTAAGGGGTATATTTAGTGACGTGTCCCGCCATCCTATCATGGTCCGAGTCGAGTAAATGGCACGCTAGGAAATCGTCGCTGCATCCAAATATGTTATCGACAGGGAACCAGTCGACGGTCCAGACGTAATGTCAGTGAAGCTATGGTTTGCAGAAATCTGCGGTGACCTCGCTTTAACAAATAATATCAAAGCATTTCATCCCTGATATGCGTTCAAGTAGGTGCGGTGCCAGAATGCGCAATAAGAACATGTTCCCCGCCGTCACCGCAATTTTATCGCTATCTGGCTTTAGTTCGACGGCCGCTCTGGCTCAAGCTTCCGAAGCCGCTTTATCGCCAACCGACCGGCGAGCGCCGATCATCGACGATTCGGAATTTGATGCGACCATCCCGTCGATTGATGATAATCCCGATGCCCCCATGGGAAGCGTCGAAGACTGGGATGCCGAACAGCAAAGATTGGAACGCGAGACTCAGCTGGAAGATGCGGAGGATGGCGTATCGACGTTGCCTGCGCTGCAAGATGCCGATCCGGACGAGTTGATTGCCGACGCGCCGGTCAATGATCCTGAAATCGACAATCCGCTGACACCGATCGACAGTTTTGATGTCGAGCCATTCGACGAGAGCCAGTATACGGAAGCCGATGACAGCGAGACGTCCGCGTCCTTGCGATATGATTACCGGATAGATGGCCTCGAATCGCTTGATGAAATTAGCAAGGCGGACATCCGTCCGATCCGTGCCGATGATATCCGCGGGCGATTTGAAGACCTCTCTGCGCTCGAAGAGGCTGACGGCAAGGCTGCGAACGGCGCAATGGTTTCTGCCCGGATGCAAGAGGATCAGCAATTGCTGGTCGACATCATGACCGGTCAGGGTTTTTTTGACGTATCGGTGAACGGAGCGCTCGAGCTTCCTGAAACCGAAGGCGAGAAGCTGACCGTTGTGCTCCAGGTTGAACCCGGGAGACGTTATAATCTGGGCACGATATCATTTGAAGCCGATGCCGTTGTTCCCGATGACCTGATCACTCGCAATTTTATACCCAAAACGGGCGAACCGATTGTTGCCGAGCGGGTCTTGGCCGCGGAAGCCAATATTGCAGTGGTTCTGCCACAGGAGGGATATCCTTTCGCCGAAACCGGACAGCGGGATATTTTGCTCGACCCCGAAACCGGAACCGGCGATTATACGCTGCCCGTCAATATCGGCCCGCGCAGCAGCTATGGCGAAATTGTCACCACCGGCACAACCGCTTTTGATGCCGATCATATTGGCGTGCTGAGCCGATTTGAGAAAGGTGCACTTTACGACAGCCGCATGGTCGATGATCTGCGCAAGGCTCTGATCGCTACCGGTCTGTTTTCGATCGTCTCCGTCAAACCGACTGCGAGCGGAGAAATGGCGCCGGACGGGACCGAATATGCGACGATCAATGTCGAGCAGATGTCAGGGCCGCCGCGCACCCTGGCAGGCAGTGCCGGCTACAGCACCGGGCAGGGTTTCCGTCTGGAAGGCAGCTGGACCCACCGCAATTTTTTCCCGCCTGAAGGCGCGGTGATCGCAAGCGGGGTCGCCGGAACCCAGGAACAGGGCGCATCCTTAACCTTTCGGCGCAGCAATGCCGGTCGTCGCGACAGAACGGTCGAACTGGGCATGTCCGCCCTGCACAGCGATTTTGAAGCTTATGAAGCGTTTACGGGCAGGCTAGCCGGACGTATTTCCTATGACAGCACGACAATCTGGCAAAAACGTTTAACGTATAGCTACGGCTTCGAGATTCTGGGGTCCAACGAACAGGATTTCAATTTCATAACCGGCGAAAGGGATCGACGCACATTTTATGTCGCCGCTCTACCCGGGCAGGTAACATTTGATACAACGGACAACCTGCTTGACCCGACGCAAGGCTTCCGTCTGTCGGCGAAACTGTCCCCCGAAGCGTCGCTTGGCAGCGGCGCGCAAATCTACGGCCGCGGCCTTCTGGAAGGAACCGCTTATTACCAGGTCGATGACGGCATCATCATCGCAGGCCGGGCACGCGTCGGTTCTATCGCGGGCGCGGATCGGGAACTGATCGCACCTTCGCGGCGCTATTATGCTGGCGGTGGCGGATCGGTGCGCGGCTTTGGCTATCAGGAGCTGGGGCCCAAAGACATCGAAGACCGTCCGATCGGCGGACGCAGCCTGGTCGAAGCGGCGGCGGAAGTCCGCTATCGCTTTGGTGATTACGGGATCGTCGGTTTTGTCGATGCAGGTCAAGTCTATACGAGCTCGACTCCCGGCTTTGACAATTTACGCTATGGGGTCGGCATAGGTGGGCGCTTTTACACCAATTTCGGACCACTGAGAGTCGATGTTGCCACCCCTATAAACCGGCAGCCGGGTGAATCGCAGGTATCGGTATATGTCTCGATCGGTCAGGCATTCTGATGACGGAGACCGAAACCCTGGACGGGCCAGACAAGCAGAGGAGTCTGGCTCAGAAGATCGCGATCGGATCGGGGACATTGTTCGGGCTGGTTCTGGCGATCCTGATCGCCGGTTATCTCTGGCTGGACAGCAGCAGCGGACACCGCTTTGTCGAAAAGCAGATTGAAGCTCTAGAGTTTGAAAACGGCATGCAACTGGAGGTCGGCAAGATCGACGGTTCCATTTACGGCGACATGGAAATTGCCAGTTTGAAAATCCGCGATCCGAAAGGTGTTTTCGCTACTGCCGATGCGGTCAGAATGGATTGGCGACCCTTCGCTTTCATCGGCAGCCATGTTGATATTCGCTCGCTAATCATACCGAAAGCTAGCCTGCTCCGCCTCCCCGAACTGCTGCCGACTTCTTCCGAAGGCCCGTTGTTGCCCGACCTCAATATAGATGTCGGGACACTGGAGGTCGGCGAGCTGGATATTGCCAAGGCAATAACCGGCGAACGCCATGTGCTTAGCGTGTCTGCGGATGTCAAAATTGCCGACGCCCGCGCCCTTCTAACCGGCGATGCCCGGACGCTTGCCAGGCCCGGCATCGCTGGCGGCGACAGTTTGACATTCAGGATCGACGCCGTGCCTGAACAGAATAAGCTCGACCTCGCGCTCAATCTGGATGCTCCGGCAAATGGACTGGTAGCCGGTATCTCCGGCACTGGTCAGCCAATGAACCTCGCGCTGAACGGCAAGGGTGACTGGGCCCAATGGAACGGTGCCTTGAAAGGCAAAAGCGGCGGGGATATGCTCGCCGACATCGCCATATCTGCACGGAACGGTACATTCACTGTGCGCGGTGATGCGCGTCCCGGGTTGTTTGTTTCCGGACCCGGTCGCAATATGCTGGAACCTGTCACCAATATCGATTTTACCGCCGCCGGTGCGGACCGGAAGTTCGACATCAAGGGACAGATCGGCAGTGACAATTTCGTGTTGGCGACCGACGGTATCGTAGATTTGGGCAACAATGAGCTACGCGACCTTAACGTTGATTTCCGGCTGCTCCGACCATCGGTGATTGCGGCCAATTTAAATGGCGCGGGCGTTGCCGCCAATATGATATTGAACGGCGATTTCGCCGCCCCCACTATCGCATATACCATCAATGCAGCGCGGATCGGCTTTGATGAGACGTCGGTGATCGGCCTGCGCGCCAGCGGCAATGTGAAGCTGGAAGAAGAAGAATGGCGCATTCCTTTACAGGCGCGGGCCCAACGGATTGCCGGTCTCGACGAAGGCGTCGGCGCATTGCTTACCAATGTCCGGCTGGATGGTGACTTCGGTTATGCCAATGGCAGGTTGCTATCCGACAATCTCAAGATTGTTTCGGACCGGATCAACGCCACAGCGGTCGTCGTTGCTGATCTCAATCAAGGACTTTATACCGGAGGCCTCAAGGGGCGCATCAACGGCTACCGGGTCGAAAGCGTGGGTGTCTTCAATGTCGATAGCGATATCGACCTGGAATCCGGGAGCAATGGCGCCTTTGCATTGACCGGCACCGTCCGCGCGCGGTCGAGCCAGATATTCAACGACGGCGCTCGCGAATTTCTCGGCGGCAACAGCCTGATAGTCGCCAAACTATCCTATGACACTGACGGCATCGCCCGGGTCAGCAGCCTGAACGTCGCCGCTCCATCTTTCCGGCTGACCCAAGGCAGTGGCAGCTATACGCCGTCTGGCGGGATCAGTTTCGCAGCCAAGGGCGTCTCCGACCAATATGGCCCGATTGGCGTAAAAGTCAGCGGCAGCGTTGCCCGTCCGGTTGCCACAATAGCCGCTGCGCGCCCTGGCCTTGGCGTAGGCATGAACAATGTTGTTGCGACCATCAGGGGCAATGCAAAGGGTTATGCCATAGTCGCTGACGGCAATAGCGATTACGGACAATTTGACGCCAATGTCGATATTCTTGCGGGTAGCGGACCGCTGACCGTTGACGTGAACGAGGGAACCCGGTTTGCCGGCGTCGGTTTGACCGGACGGATCCGGCAGACCGGGGCCGGTCCCTTTTCCGGGCAACTGGCCGCCAGTGGTTCCGGGATAGAGGGCAATGTGATCCTCAGCGCTTTCAGTGGCAAGCAGCGCGCGATCATCGACGCGACCGCCGTCAACACCCTGTTGCCCGGTCCCGCCGGCCTCGCGATCGAGCGGGCGATCATCGATGCGGATATCATTCTTTACGACCAGCCGCAGATCATCGCCGATGTCCAGATCCAGGGCCTGAAAATGCAAGAGTTGCAAATTGCTGCGGCGCGAACAAAAATCGATTATCGCGCCGGACAGGGTACAGCAAAAATCATGGCGGAGGGCCGAAATCAGGTTCCTTTCCGTTTTGCGGCAAACGCCGTCCTCAATCCCGAGCTTTGGCGAGTGGCGCTTGATGGGCGAGCCAATGGCGTCCAGTTTAAAACCCGTAAAGCCGCGCGGATTATTCCGGGGAGCGACAAATATAGCTTGCTGCCAACGACCATCGACTTGTCGAAAGGCAGTATCCAGTTGGCCGGGGATTACGGGCGCGGCCTCAATATCCAGAGCCGGTTGAACAACGTCAATCTGGCTCTCATCAACCCGATGATGCCCGGCCTTGGCCTCGGAGGGACAGCCACCGGCAGCCTCGATTTTTCCCAAAGCTCGCCCCGCGCCTTTCCGGAAGCGGACGCGCGCTTGCGGATCGACAATTTCACCCGCACCAGTCTGGCGTCGGTATCTCAGCCAGTCGATCTGCACTTTGTCGGACGGCTGCTGGCTGATGGCGGGAATGCTAGGGCAATATTCCGGCGTAGGGGTGCCGCTATCGGCCGGATGCATGTAAACCTGACGCCGCTTCCACCCGCCGCCGGGTCATGGACGACGCGGTTGCTTGCGGCGCCGCTATCCGGAGGTCTGCGTTATAATGGACCGGCCAGCACCTTGTTTTCGCTCGCGGCGCTTCCTGATCAGGATTTGCGCGGTCCGATCGGCGTGGCCGCAGATTTCTCCGGCCGGGTACAGGCACCGGTGCTGACCGGTGTCGTCCGCGCGAACAAACTGGTTTACGAGAATAACGCCTATGGCACCCGCCTCACCAATATGAAGATACGCGGCGAATTCACCAATGACCGGCTCGAGGTTACCGAGTTGACCGCCAATGCCGGAGAGGGAACGATCAGCGGCAAGGGTTTTGTCTCTCTGAGTTCCGCCAAGGGCTATCCGCTGCAACTGGCACTCGATCTGGATAATGCAACGCTCGCCAAAGGCAGCGATCTTGCCGCATCCGCCACTGGAGCGATTCAGGTCGTCAACAATGCGACGACCCCCGCGACGATCCGCGGTCGAATTCGCCTGCCCGAAACGCGTTATAAGATCGTGTATGAAGGTTCGGCGAAAGTCGCAACGCTTACAGGCGTAAGACGCAAGCCTGCTTTGGGTCGCAAGAAAATCACCGGCGATGCCGATCCGATCAGCGGAGTTCCCGGCAACTGGAAGCTGGATATCGACCTGATGGCCGACAACCAGATTTATGTCAGCGGAATGGGACTCGATTCCGAATGGTCCGCCGATATCAAGGTGCGCGGCACCACCGGCAAGCCTGTGCTGACCGGTGGCATTGACCTGATCCGCGGAACACTCGGCTTTGCCGGTCGATCATTCGATCTGCAATCGGGGCAACTGCGCTTTAACGGGGGTTCAATGACCAACCCGACCCTGAAGCTCGTGGCAAGCGGTGAAGCGGATGACGTGGACGTCAACATCAATATCACGGGCAGCGCCGAAGATCCGGAAATCGCATTCAGTTCAACGCCCAGCCTGCCGCAGGACGAGATTATGGCGCGCATATTATTTGGCAATTCGATCGGCGAATTGACCCCGATTCAAGCCGTGCAACTGGCATCGTCCCTCAACGGCCTGCGTGGCGGTGGCGGCGGGCTTAATCCGCTTGGTGTGCTGCAGTCCTCTGTGGGCATCGATCGTCTCCGCATATTAGGTGCAGACGAAGACACGGGTCGCAGTACGTCAATTGCTGCCGGCCAATATATATCCAATGATATCTATGTCGAAATTGTCACCGATGCCCGTGGCTACACCGCGACACAGCTGGAAATCAGCCTGACGCCTGCCTTGTCCGTCCTAAGCTCGGTCGGCAGCTTTGGCGGCTCGAACGTCAATGTGCGATACCGGAAGGATTATTGATGCGCGGACGAATAATATTTCTGGCAACCTCGCTACTATCGTTGAGCGCCTGCGAGAAAGATTTTGATGAAAAATATCAGGATAATCTTGATCAGTTGAACGAAGAAGCCAAGGCGATCGAGGCCGGCGTCAACGAACATCTGGCCGAGGGACGCAAGGCGGATAAAATCATCGAGTCCGCAGGACAACCGGACGAAGCAATCCAAAGGCAAAACGAGGCGGCCCGATGATGGCTGAGCATGACGATGACAAAGCGCAAAACAACCGGTTTGATGAGAATCTCAACCTGAGCGATATCGAGGCACAGACTCCCGGAGCAAATGCCCGGTCTCCGCTCCATTTCCCGCTGAGAGCCTGGTGGGCAATATTGAAGCGCCTATATGTGATGAACGATTTCCACAATCTGCCGTTGCTATCGGCCGGCGTTGCATTTTTCGCTTTTCTCGCCTTTGTGCCACTGATCGCAGTCATCGTGCTGCTATATGGCCTCGTCGGCGACCCCGATACGGTTACCGACAGCATCGAACAATTGTCTGCCATCCTACCCACTGCCGTGCTTACCATCCTGCGCGAGCAGTTGCTGTCGGTCGTCAACACAAACAAGGCCGCGCAGGGTCTGGGCCTGGCGCTCGCCTTGTTTGTCTCGACCTATGGCGCGACGCGAGCGGCAAACGCGATGATGAAAGCGCTCAATATCATCTATGAAGAACATGAATCACGTAATATTTTCATGACAACGCTGGTTGGCGCGCAAATTACCATCGGCATGGCGGGGGTCGCGATTGTCGGTATGATCGCAATCTCGCTATTCACCTATATCAGCAATTTCCTGCAGGGCTATCTCGGCGATAGCGTGCTGGTCTTTCTGAAACTGGCGATCTGGTTGATGGCGGGTTTTCTGGTCAGCCTGACCTTTGCCTTATTCTTCCGCTATGCGCCCGATCGCCGGCCCGCAAAATGGCGCTGGCTCTCTCTGGGGTCAGTTGTGGCAACTCTGCTCTGGTTGTTGATCACCATAGGTTTCGGCTATTATGCCGCCAATCTCGGCGACTATAACGCTACATATGGATCGCTCGCGGCGGTCGTGATTTTCCTGATGTGGCTGTTCCTGTCAGCTTATTCGGTTCTGATCGGAGCGGAAATAAATGCGGAGACGGAACGCCAGACGTTCCAGGATTCAACGACGGGGAAAGACCGTCCTATCGGCAAACGCGGCGCGGTCATGGCAGACACCGTCGTTCTGGGCGAAGCGAGCCGCCAAATCCTCGAAAAAAAACAACGCAGACGCGCTGACCGGCTCGCCCGGAAGGTCTCCAACCAGAATATAGGTCATACCGGTAGGCAATAGAAGCAGCGGCCGATCAACGTCATTCGCATTTTTTCGGGCACTACAGGACCGGAGTAATGCACCCATTCCAAACCCATCATGATCCGCGTCGAGCAAATGGCACCATGTAAAATGGTCGCTGCGTTTTTCGGGCAGTTGATGCACCCGCGGTACCGTTTCGATCCGCCGCCATCGGGATGTGATATCTTGTTGTGAACATCATTGCCCCTGTCCCTTGTTCAATTTTATGAATCAGCCAGCCTATATGACTTTCGTTGTCAATTTTATGGTGGATCGGACTGATTTGGTTGCAAAACAGCCAAAAAGAACCTAGAAACCCGGGGTCTGCATATGTTGGATATTGCGCCGAGGAGCTGGAAGATCAACGAGAGATTGCCCGCATAATGTCAGACTCCAGAAAGCGGGCCACGATCATTGACGTCGCGACAGCAGCCAATGTCTCGACAAAAACGGTCTCCAGAGTTTTCAACGACGAGCCGCATGTTCGCAAAATATTGCGGGACAAGGTTCTGAAAGCAGCGGCCGAGCTTGACTATCACCCCAATATCATGGCCCGCGGTCTGGTCGGACGACGGTCTTACCTGCTGGGTCTGATCTACGAGAACCCCAGCCCCAACTATGTTGTAGAATTGCAGAACGGCGCTCTCGACCGGCTACACGGAGAGAAATACCGGCTGCTCGTGTTACCCGTGCAATCGGTTGTCGAGGTCTCGGGAAAGATAATGAGCGTCTTGCGCGCGGCCGCGCTCGATGGCGTCATCCTCTCTCCGCCAGCTTCCGACCATCCCGGAATTTTGAGTGAACTCCGCCAATATGACTTTCCGTTTGCGCGGATTGCGCCGACCCAGTCGCTCGATATTGGCCCCTGCCGGACAACCGACGATATCGAAGCGTCGCGGAAGATGACGGAATATCTGCTGGAGTTGGGCCATACCCGGATTGGAGTCATCAAAGGCGATCCGACCCACCCTTCCAGCGGAGCGCGACTGACCGGCTTCCTGGAAGCTCTGAAAGCCGCTGGACTGTCCCATTCACCGGATCTGGTCGAGCAAGGCTATTACACATATGAATCCGGTCTCGCGGCAGCCCATAAATTGCTGAACCGAACGGATCGTCCTACGGCAATTTTTGCCCAGAATGATGACATGGCCGCCGCAGCGATCATGGCAGCCCGCGATCTGGGACTGAATGTGCCCGATGACGTTTCCATCTCCGGCTTCGATGACAGTGCGATCGCGCAAATCGTCTGGCCGCGGATTACAACCGTTCACCAGCCGGTATATGATATGGCGCGCGACGCAACCGATGCCCTGATCGCAAAGCTCGAGAAAAAACCTTTCAACATGCTGGGAACACATGTGTGCGAGTTGATTATCCGGCAATCAACAGCACCGCCCGCAAGCCGGTGATGGCCAAGCCGTGATCCGGCGTCGCGAACGGCTGAGCTACGCTGCAGGCGACCTGGGTTTCAACCTCGTCTGGCAATCGATCGAGCTCTACCTGCTGTTTTTCTATATTCAGATATTGCATTTGCCGCTCGGTATTGCGGCCGGCATCTTTCTCGTCGGCGCTGCGGTTGATTGGCTTTTCGATCCTCTCATTGGCGCCGTTGCCGATCGCAAGGCGGCGCGATATCCGATGAGATTATGGGTCCTGCTCAGCGGTCCGCTGATCGCCGTGGCACTGTGGCTGGCCTTTCGGTCTCCCCCACTGGAAGGATTGAATCTCGCGATTTACGCAGCCGTTACCCATGTCGGATTGCGTTTCGCCTATGGCTGCGGCAATATTCCTTACGCGGTGCTGACCGCGCGGATTACCGATGATCCGTCCGAGCAGCTGAAGCTCACGGGCCTGAGAATGCAGGGAGCAGCACTAGGCGGGCTGACGGCGGCGACGATTTATGCGCTGGCCTCGGGAGGCGACACACCATTTCTGGTCGGTGCCCTGATATTGGGCATTCTCGCCCAGCCCTGTTTCCTGATTACCTGGCTGGGGGTCAGGGAGCGCGTTGCCTCGCCACCGTTATCATCCCTGCCCCCAGCTCAGGAAGTCTCGCATTATTTCAGGCTAATCGGACGCAATAGCGGTTTGCGCCGCTTGCTGTTGACAATCGTCGTTGCGGGATTGAGTACGACCGTCACCGCCAAGTCTATCCTGTTCCTGTTCGACCGTGATTTGCAGCACCCGCAATGGGGCTATTGGGCGGCCCTGTTACCTTCGGCGGCCTTGCTGATATCAACCCCGTTATGGGTCGCCTTGTCATCGCGCATCGGACTGGTGACAACCCTCATATCGGCGGTCCTGCTGCATGTCACGGCGCTGGCGATGCTGACAATTTTCTATGCCGACGGACTGGCGGTCGCGACCGTCCTATTGGCGATTGCCATCTCGGCGACATGCGGCATGTCGGTCATGTTCTGGTCGATGGTACCCATCGCCATCCGCAATCTCGAAACAGCGCCCGACGGGACCGGTTGCGCCGCTCGCGTCTATGCCCTTTCCAATGTCGCCCGCAAACTGGGGCAAGCGCTGGCTCCACAAATCATCGCCTTGAGCCTTGCCCTGACGGGAGGCGGCGACGCGACGATAAAGGGTGGTGCGGTTCTCCCGGGGATGATCCTGGCAGCGTTGATATGCGCTATTACCATCATCCTCTATCGCCCGACGACTAATGGTCGCAATGTCGTACAGCCGGTTTTGCAACCATAGCTGCCATCCGCGCCGCCCAAATGCCCGCTAGCGCCCGAATCCGTTGACCGACGGTGCGTGGAAGACCGGACGCCGGTGATCCCCTGGCGTGATCAGCGCTTCCAGAAATTGATCGTGCGACGGCGCAGCGCTGGCGAGCTGCCCGACCGCCGCACTCACCTGCCCCATAACATCCCGGACATCATTGAAATCCGGGATATCGGTCAATGGATCATAGCTTTTCGGCTTCAACCCCATTCCACTCGCGACAAAAAACCAGCTCAGGTCGTGAAATAGCTCACGCCGCCGTGATATGATCCGGCCGCTATTCTCGAACAATTCCATTTTTTGCGCGAGGCTGGCCGGCAGGGGTGCCTGTCGGACATGATCCCAGAACGGCTCGCCAACGCGCTGGTTAGAGTAATAATGGAGCATCAGAAAGTCGCGAATATGCTCGTATTCGGTCAGTGTTTCCCGGTTATAGGCTGCTTGCAGAGCAGGCTCGAAATTGCGATCGGGAAAATAGTCGAGCAAACGGTTGAGGCCGGTCACGATCAAATGAATGCTGGTCGATTCCAGCGGTTCCAGAAATCCCGCCGACAGTCCGATCGACACGCAATTGCCGTCCCAGAATTTCTTGCGATGGCCTGCGGTAAAACCGATCACCCGTGGGGCCGCCAAGGGCTTGCCATCCAACGATCCCACCAATCGTTCCTGCGCATCGGCATCGCTGATGAAAGCGCTGGAAAAGACATAGCCATTGCCAACCCGATTCTGCAGCGGGATGCGCCATTGCCAGCCCGCTTCGCGCGCGGTTGATATTGTATAGGGCGTTCGCGGCCCGACCGCCTCGCTTTGCACGGCCACGGCGCGGTCGCAGGGCAGCCAGTTGGTCCAATCTTCATAGCCGGCGTTCAAACTCTGTTCGATCAGCAACCCGCGAAAGCCCGAACAATCGATATAGAGATCGGCCGACACGGTCGAGCCATCGTCGCAGAATAGCTGGTCGATATGACCGCGATCATCGACCGTAGCCCGTTCGACTTTACGGTCGAGACGGATCACGCCGAGCTGTTCGGAGATGCGGCGCAGATAGGCGGCGACCAAACCGGCATCAAAATGCAATGCATAAGAGAGAGCGCCGCCCGGAAATTGGCCATCCGCTGGCGGGAAGAGGAATTTATTCTGCTCGGCCAATGCAATCGATGGGCAGAAGTCCGCCACGTTACCTTTATGACCCTGAGCTTCGTTCTTCCACCAATAATGGTGGAAGGGCCGACGATCGATGGTGACGCCAAAGTTGCCGAACGGATGCCAGTAGCGGTGACCAACCTTTAACCAGTCACGAAACTCGATTCCCAATTTGAAAGTAGCCTGGGTTTCTTTGACAAAATCGACGGGATTGATTTCGAGCAGTTTGAGAAATTCAAAGACCGGCGGGATCGTTGCTTCACCCACACCAATGGTCGGTATGGCCGATGATTCGATCAACGTGATCTCGGTGCTGTCGCGGGCGAAAATCCGGCCCAGCAAACAGGCCGCAGACCAACCGGCGGTCCCGCCGCCGACAATAGCGATTTTTCTGATCTGACGCGTTTCACTCATGACCGTGTTCCGCACTCCCGGCCGCCTGACTGTGCCTTAGCAGTTGTCGAACCGGCAAACAAATTTGCAAAAAAACGGGCCCGTATCCGCTGTGAATACGGGCCCGTATCAAGGGAGTTTAGAATTTGAACTTGCCGCCGACATAAATCCTGCGGGAGCCGGATTCATAACGGAACGGTAATTCCGGAAACTGCAAATAGGCGGACTGGTCTGCCTTGGTCAGGTTAATCCCTTCTACGAACACACCGAAATTCTCGTTGATGTCATAGGAGATTTGTCCATCAAACTGACCGTAGGACCGCTGGTATATCCCGAGCGTGCGCGTCACACCGCCATCGCCAAAACCGAAGTTTCCGACAAATTGCTTTGACCGCCAGGTGTAAGACCCGCGCGCTGCAAATCCGCCTTTCTCGAAGTATAACTGCGTGTTCAACGAGTGTTTCGAGACGCCCGGCAATGCCAGATTGTCGTCGAAGTCGTTGAAACCGTCGGTCTTGGTGTCGGAGAAGGTATAGTTGGCCGTAAAACCGAGACCGAAGTCGAAGGCATATTGACCAGCAACCTCGAATCCGCGGACCCGGCCGCCGGTCCCGTTGGCCGGCTGACTGACCGGACCCAGTCGACCGCCGCCCTGATCATTGACGAATACCGGAACGGTCTCCGTCACGATGAACGAGTCCACTTCTTTCCAGAAAGCACCAATTGACAGCAGACCCTGGCGGCCGAAATACATTTCGTAGGCCAGGTCAAACTGATAGGCGCGAAAGGGTTCCAGCTCGGCATTACCCCGTGAGCCGTTGGTGAACAGAAACAGATTTTCTGTTGGCGAACCGACCGTGGAATCTCTGGTGAATTGCGTCGAGAAGCCGCGACCGAGATCATCCAGCTGTTGCCGCGCAACCACCCGAGCGGCAGAGAAGCGCACTTTCTTGCCGTCATCCACGTCTACCACCGCGTTTATGCTCGGCAGAAAATCTGTCGTGCTGCGGACGATCGTATCCGTCTGGAAGTCGCGCAAAACGCCGTTCCAGCTATCCGTCCCCCAATAGCTGGGATCGGCATTGGCCGGCTGGTTCTGGTCCACACGCAACCGGGTGTTCACGATGCGCAGACCGACATTGATATGATAGGGATCATCCGTTCCGCCCATATCGGCCATCACATAGCCAGATTTTGTCTCTTCCTTGACCAGATAGGCTTGCAGCGGATCTTCAAAATAGCTGAACGGCGTGTCCGGATAGAGAGCCTGTATCCAGGCCAGTGCATTGGTCATCTGGGCGCGGTCCTGCACCGAAATGCTATTGCCCGGAATATTGCCACCGCCGGCAAAGTTTTCGATCGTTTCCACCCGTTCCGGATTGGAAATAAAGGACTGGAACGGAGTGATCAGAGCCGGAGAGTTGCCAAAGCGACTGCAACCGGCAAAGGCTGCTGGTTTGTTGGCCTCGGGCAGGTCGCAGATTTTGTAACCGATCGCGCCGTCCTGAAAATACCCATATGGCGTCCAGTTATACTGGAAATTTGCCACCCGATCGGCATCAGGAATCGCCGTTGCATCCAGTTCACCCTTGCCGGAATAGTCCGCGAGATAACGTCCCGAACCGAATTCGACGGTGCGTTGACCATAACGGAAACCGGCACTCAGGGTTATCGTGTTGTCATCACTATTGTCGACATCATAGGCAAAATCCGCCTTGATCGAATGACCGTCGACTTTCGAACGATCGCCAAAAGCCCAATGCGATTTGAAATAGCCATTTGCCGGATTGGTGAACAAATCGTCAGCCGTGCCGGCGCCAAAGCCGAAGGTCGGGAATTTGCCATTTTTATAGGTGAAATCCCATGTCGCCGGAGCCGCCGGATTGCCTGGCACGCCGTTGATCAACGCCCCGCCGGGATCGGTCGCACGAACACCATATTGGGTATAGCGAACGTCAGCATTGGCCACTTCGCGATTGAGATCCGCGGTTGAATAATTTGCCGCGATATTGACGCGGAAATTATCACCATTGTCCCAGTCGATCCCGAATTGCAGATTGTCCGACGTAATGTTCGTTACATCCACCAGAGAGATAACCTCGGCCGAATTCGCCTGCACGGTGCCGCTTTGCAAAACGCCATTGGCGTCGATCACGGCATCCGGGCTCAACTGCAGCAATTCGCCCTGTCCGAACGGGAATTTGGCCGAGGCTTCGCGGGTGTCCACCTTCAGGTCGGAGTGGATATAGGTCGCGCTTAGCTCCAGTTCGTCGACCGGGCGATAGTTGATACCTAGCGAGGCACCCCAGCGCCGGCGATATTGATCGCGGTCGGTAATATAGCGATATTCGGGCGCATAATAATTGGTCGGTGTTGTCACCGTATCGCGGCGTCCATCGGCAAATGCCCAGTTTCCGCGATTTTCGCCTCCGAGCACATTATGATGGTCGTTGGTTTTATCATAGCTGAAAGAGGCGATAATGCCGAATTGGTCGTTAAGATTATAGCTTGCGACCAACGCTCCCGATGGTTCCCAGCCGCCGATTTCAGAGCCCTTGTTCATTCGGGCGTTACCGGCGATGGTAAAGCCGTCTTTCATGTCGAGCGCGCTGCGCGTCTTCAGGTTGACGACGCCGCCGAGACCGCCTTCAATCAGAGAAGCATTGGGCGACTTGAATACATCGACGCCGCCGATCAGTTCCGATGGCACACCTTCAAGCGAGTCGTTACGGACAAAATTGCCCTCGCCGACTTTGAATGTTTCTTGTCCGCTGACGAACAGGTCACCATTCAGAAGAGTGAGATTTTGCTCGAGCCCGCGAATACGAACCTTGGTGCCTTGACCATTTTCGCGATCAATCTGGATACCCGGCAGGCGCTGAAGCGACTCAGCGATATTCTGATCGGGAAATTTGCCGATATCCTCGGCAGTGACCGATTCAATGATCAGATTGGAATCCCGTTTGGCGACCAGGGCATTTTCCAGCGAGGCGCGAAAGCCGGTTACGACAATGACATCATCCGAAGCAGCAGTCGTGCCGGCTTCCGGAGTTGCTGCGTCTTGCGCATCAGCGTCCTGCGCCATCGCGATGCTCGCGCTGCCGATGGCGTATAAGGATGCGGCTGCCATCAAACTATGCCGCGATATAAACTTCCGACCGATCATTCTGCTATCCTCCCAAATGTCACGCCTGAAGCGCGATCACTTAAATCCAATTCACTTGCAGTCTTTACGACTTACAAGCCCTAAAGGGCCAAATTGCAGGCCCCCGATGCACCAATGGAGTCAGAAAATCTAAATAGTCTCCATCTCGCATTCTGATCTGCAAAAAATTGACAAGGTTGTCAACGACAAATTGACAACCTTGTCAAAAATAGTTGATAACGCTGTCAAATATATTTACTGGCAGAGAAGAACGCTACCGATGAGTGGCGCAGACGTTGTGAGAGGAATCAAAATTGACCGTTAGAGCACGCCACCATCTGGTTAGCCCGTTACTGGCATCGATCTTGACCACGGCGTGCGTTGCCTTGCCCTCACCTGGCAAAAATGTCGCTGCACCTGAGGAAAATCTGGCGGCCACCGTCCATCCGGAAATCTGGCCGCGCGCGGACTGGCCCTATCCCGAGGACGCCTCGGTCGAAGCGCGCATCGATGCGATCATCGCACGCATGACCATCGAAGAAAAAGTGGGCCAGGTCATTCAGGCGGATATCGCCAGCGTGACGCCCGAGGAAGCACGGCGCTATCATCTTGGTTCAATCCTGAACGGCGGCAACTCGGCACCGGAGAATGACGAATTTGCGCCTCCCGGCGAGTGGCTGGCACTCGCAGACGCCTTTTATGATGCATCAGTCGACACCAGCGGCGACCGGACGGCTGTTCCGATCATCTGGGGCACCGATGCGGTGCACGGCCATAGCAATATCGTCGGCGCGACAATATTCCCGCACAATGTGGGGCTTGGCGCAATGCGCGATCCCGATCTGATCGAACGAATCGCCGAGGCGACTGCGCTCGAGCTGAGATCGACAGGCATGGAATGGACATTTGCGCCGACGATAACAGTGCCACAGGATGGCCGGTGGGGCCGCGCTTATGAAGGCTATTCGCAGGATCCCGCTATAGTCGCCAGCTATGTCGGGCGGTTTATCCAGGGCCTTCAGGGAAAGCCCGGCGACCAACCAATTTTATCTGGCCCCCATGTATTGGCCAGCACCAAACATTTTCTGGCCGACGGCGGCACCGATCAAGGTCGCGATCAGGGCGATGCCAAAATCAGCGAAACGGAATTGCGCGATATTCACGGCAGCCCCTATGTCCCGGCGATCAATGCTGGTGTCCAGACCATCATGGCCAGTTTTTCCAGCTGGAATGGCGAGAAAATAACCGGACACAAAGGATTGCTGACCGACGTCCTGAAACAACGGATGCGCTTTGGCGGTTTCATCGTCAGTGACTGGAATGCCCATGGCCAGATATTGGGTTGCACCAATGCCAGCTGTCCTCAGGCGATCAATGCAGGGCTCGACATGTATATGGCGCCGGATACATGGAAACCGCTCTACAACAGCCTGCTGGAACAGGCGAAAAGCGGCATTGTACCGATGGACCGGCTCGAGGATGCGGTAGCCAATATCCTTCGCGTCAAAATTCGCGCCGGACTGTTTGAAGCCGGCCGCCCATCCGACAGACCTTATTCCGGCCGTTTCGAACTGCTCGGCAGCGCGGACCATCGGGCGCTTGCTCGCGAGGCCGTGCGCAAGTCGCTGGTTCTGATCAAGAATGACAAACAGCTCCTGCCGCTGAAACCCGATAGCAATATTCTGGTCGCCGGCGACGGAGCGGACGATATCAGCCGGGCTTCGGGAGGCTGGACGCTGACCTGGCAGGGAACCGGCATCGGCAATGACAAATTCCCCGGTGCGACATCAATCTGGCAGGGGATACAAGATGCCGTCACCGCCGCTGGTGGCACGGCCCGCCATGCGCCCGACGGCAGTTTTGTCGACAAACCCGACGCGGCAATCGTCATCTTTGGCGAAATGCCTTATGCCGAATTTCAGGGCGACCTCAAAACATTGCAGCTCAAACCCGAGTTGAAGGGGCCGTTGGCAACGATGCGCAAATTAAAGGCGCAGGGCGTACCGGTGGTGGCCGTTTTTCTGACCGGACGCCCCCTGTGGACCAATCCGGAAATCAACGCGTCCGATGCTTTTGTGACCGCGTGGTTGCCTGGCTCCGAAGGTGGCGGCGTTGCAGACATGCTCTTCCGCAAGACAGACGGAAACATTGCGCATGAATTTCAAGGAAGGCTGGGCTTCGCCTGGCCGATGACCGCCGATGCCAAAGGACCACGTCTGTTCGATCTCGGCTATGGCCTGACCACTCCCAGTGCCTCGGACTTGGGGACTTTGTCTGAAGCCTCCGGAGTCGTGAACGAGGAAGCCAGTGCCGGATTGTTTTTTGACAAGGGCCTTCCGACCGCATCATGGTCGTTGCTTGTATCTGACGGGCAGTCCGACAGGACGCGTATCACCACCACCCCGGCGGAGGCGATCGGGGGACGGGTTCAGGTCAGAGCGGTCGACCATTTAACGCAGGAAGGGGCGCGGCAATTCATTTCCGGGGGCGGCGGACCGACCGTCGTCGAACTGGTGACACATGCGCCGATAGACGTCAGCCGCGAGACCAATGGCGATGTCTTGCTGCTGATTACCATGCGCTACGACAAGCGGTCCAGCGCGCCGGTCAAATTATCGATGCGATGCGGCGATGGTTGTGGCGGAGAAATTGCGCCGGCCGCGCTGAACACACTCGATGTCGGAAAATGGCAGACCGTCGGCGTACCGATCAAATGCTTTGCGAATGCCGGAGCGGATGTTCGCAAACTGGACGCTCCGTTCCAGATTTCAACGACCGGGTCGATCGATTTCAGCCTGTCGCGGGTGGCTCTGGGTACGGTGGCCGATACGATATTGGGCTGCGAATAAGCCGATCTGCCTGTGGATGAAAAGACAGTCTTCGATGCGGAGAAGTTCCGGTACATTGCCGGGCAGTGCGTTAAACCATGACCAAAACCGTCGTTGCGGATATTAGCGCAACCCTGAATGGGACCAAGGTCCTCAGGTGGACTGGCTGCGGGTTTCCGATGGCACCGCTTCCCGTTCCCCTTCCGGCGGAAAGGGAATGCCCTTGGCATCACTGAGCCTTCGTCCGGCGATATTTTGAGTAAAAGCCGCCGCGACGCTATGCCTCCAGGCCTCGTATCGCGGACGATCCGAACGAGTCCTGGTCACATTGTCTTGCCGCAGTTGCTCCACCAGTGCTGCCAGCGCTTCGGGCTCCATATCCCACAGGGTCCTGATTGCCGCGCAGATAGTTTCCGGCATGCTCTGGTCGCTCATCCGCGCGCTACAGGCGAAACCTATCCCCTGTGCGAACCACTCGCCGCTCGGTCCGGCCAGCCGGTAACCGTCGATAAAGACCTTCTCGTCCGCCGGACCGGCATAGCAACTGGCCAGCCCGATTCCCGACCAGATATCCGCCTGCCGATCGGCCGTCATGGATCCTGCCAGAGCCGCTGCCTTGTCGATATCGGCACCGCTGACGAACCAGATGCCGCGTCCGACACCCTGATCATAAGCGCGCGAGGCGTAGCCTTCCAATATCCGCTTGGGACTGTTGAGGGTCTTTTCCTGCTGAAAATAGACATTGTGATAGCCCATGCCGTCATAGGCCATCCAGCGGTAAAACGGGTCCAGCGCACCAACAATGGCCTTTTCTCGCCAGGAAAGCTTGGACATCGCCAGCCCGGTGCCGGCATTGACCAGCAGCGGAAAGCGCTCTTCGAACCGTTCCCGGAATTTCCCGAGCATCGGCCGCCGAAACGGGATGGAATCGACCAGCGCGCTGCCCATCGCTCCCCCTTCGACGAAAAAGCCGCGCAGCAAAGCCGGTTCCTCCGCCATCGCCTGTTCGAACGCGGCAAGAGAACGGGCCGACAATATCAGATTATAACCGCGCAAAAATGTCTTGCCGATCGATTCCAGCCGTTCTTCATGGCTTTTCTCGGCAAGGTCGAAGCCCCGGATCCTGAATTCAACGCGACGCGGATCCAGTACCAGAAACTTGCGGATAACAGAGGGAAGTGGCTTCAACTGATCGGCCCGATGTTCAAGCATTATAGCCCACTCCGTCTTGCTAATTGCATGCCTGGTCAACAGGCCTTTAACCTCGTTGGCACGTTGATAACGCAATCGACAGCTTCCCGCAAAATATCATTATGAAATGAGCCACAATGGATGAAATGACTCTGATTAACCGCGATCGATTGTAAATATTTGGCTATACCGGCCAACTAACCGGATCACAGTTGCATTTGTTAACCAGGCTTGGCTCAAATGACCTCAATTTTTAGGGGCAGGCAGAGGGACGTTAATGAAAACGATATTAGTCGTCGGCGTCCGCGGCATGCCTGATGTGGAAGGCGGTGCCGAAAAAAACGCGGAAAGCCTGTTCCCTTTGATCGCAGCGCGAGGCTGGAAAGTATGCGTCGCGGGCTGGAAACCCCATGTCAAAAGCGGCGATTTTCGCGGCGTGTCGTTATGGCGCGCGCCGACGCCCGGTTTCGGTAAGATTGATGAACTGATCTATTCGCTTCTGACATTGTTCAAAGCATTGCGGGGGCGTCCGGATATTGTCCATATGGCCGGACTGGAACCGGCGTTTCTGCTTTGGGCCTATAAGTTGATCGGGTGCAAAATCGTCGTCCGCCTCGGTGCCGATTGTCACCAGCGTCCCTGGAGCAGAGCAGGAAAATGGTTCATGCGATGCGCCAAATATCAATTGCGCTGGGCCGATAAAATCATCGTCGTCACACCCGCTTTGGCAAAAAAATTGCGCGCGTCAGGCATTCATAAAGACATCCACATCATCGGGAACGCACTCGACCGAGCGGACGATTTTCCGAAAAACTCGAGCCCGCCCGTCAGGGGGGACTATATTCTGTTCGTCGGCCAGATCTCTCAACAGAAAAACATTCATAGTCTGATTGCCGCCTTTCGGGTCTTTGCCGAAAGCCATCCTAGAATGCAGCTGGTGATTGTCGGACAATGGGACAAACGTGCCAGACGCAAGCAAATAGAGGCTTTGGGTGACGACCGGATCAAGATGCTTGGCAGCCTGCCGCGATCGCGTTTGGCCACGCTCTATCGCGGTGCGCGGTTTTTCGTAAACCCGTCAATCCGCGAAGGACATTCCAATACCCTGCTCGAAGCGATCAGCGTTGGCTGTCCGGTTCTGTTGAGTGATCTCCCCGAGAACCGGGATCTGCGATTGAACGCCAAACATTATTTTAGCCCGGAGGATATGCGCAGCATGGTCAGCGCACTCGACCGCGCCCACGCCAATCCGGATGTTTTCCGCGTAAACCGCAATCGCTTTCCGCAATGGGAAGAAATCGCGGAGCAGACGATACGCGTCTATGAGAAATTATTCGCCGAAGATGCTTGCGAGGGCCCCGCAAATAGTCAGCCGTCGCAGGCTTAACTTTGCCGACCGACAACAATCGACAGCACCAGAATTTATAGCTGGTCCGGACCGTTCGCTGCAGGCGCATCCACTTGCTTGCGGTCATGAAATGCGCCGTCCCGACTGCGCGTCTCACGCAGTGGAGCAAGCTCAGCGGGCCGGCCTTCAAATGATGCCACGGTCTTTCAGGTCAGCCGGAACCGTGCCAATGCCCCCTTGCATCATGAAAAATACTCCCGCATCATCATTTCTGCTATACAAAGGAGGAGCATGATTGTTTACGCATAATATGGCACAAGAAACCCCGAGCTTTGTAAATATTCTGGAAGTCGGTCCACGCGACGGTCTGCAGAATGAATCCGAAATTATTGCGACGGCGGACAAGCTCGGCCTGATCGATCATATGCTGGATGCAGGGGTGCGCCGGATTGAAGTGGCGAGCTTTGTCCATCCGGGGCGCGTGCCACAAATGGCCGATGCCGAAGACGTGATTGCCGGCCTGCCCGACCGCGATGATGTTTCCTATATCGGCCTGTGTCTGAACAAGCGTGGCGTTCTCCGCGGACTGGCGACGCGAGAGGGCAACAAGCGCGGGATTGACGAAGTCGGCTGCGTGGTCGTGGCGAGCGACACATTCGGTCAGAAAAATCAGGGCCAGACCATAAAGCAGGGCATTCAGGAGAATCGGGAGATGATCCGCTTTGCCAAAGCCGAAGGGCTGAAAGCGCAGGTCACCATCTCGGCGGCCTTTGGTTGTCCGTTCGAAGGCGCGGTCGATCCGGAAACGATATTCCATATCGCCGAGGAAATGGCGGCTGAAAATCCGCTGGAAATCGCGCTCGCCGATACTATCGGTGTCGGCGTGCCCGCTCAGGTCACCGACCTGTTTGGGCGGCTCCGGGAAATATTGCCCGACCATATTTCTATGCGCGCGCATTTTCATGACACGCGCAACACCGGCATTGCCAACGCCTGGGCTGCGGTTCAGGCAGGCGTGAAAACCCTGGACTCCAGCCTCGGCGGCCTTGGCGGATGCCCTTTTGCGCCCAATGCGACAGGCAATATCGCAACGGAGGATCTGGTCAATCTGCTCAACCGGTCAGGTATCAAACATGATCTCGATCTGCGCAAAGCCATAGCCACCAACCACTGGTTCGAAAATATTCTCGGCCGTCCGCTGCCGTCGCTGGTCGCTAGGGCCGATGCCTGAAACCTCCCCGCTATTCAAAGTGCGGTTTGTGACAATATCCGCAAGGCTTTAGACCCTGTTCCAGTCCGATTACGGAGAGGAGTTCAATGGTCGACAGCGAGATAGACGTTCTGGTCATCGGCGCCGGTGCAGCAGGTCTTGCTGCCGCGCTGGCGGCGAAAGAATCCGGTGCCACGGTCCGGCTGATCGAAAAGCAGGACCGGCTGGGCGGGACCGCCGCGATATCCGGGGGCGTGGTCTGGTTGCCCGATCATGAGCAGATGGCCGCGCAAGGCATAGAGGACAGCGCCGCCGAAGCCCTCTCCTATTTCCTGTCGCTCGATCATGGCGAGATGGACGAGGACGTGCT
Organism: uncultured Parasphingorhabdus sp.; assembly: GCF_963975555.1. Taxonomy (GTDB): domain Bacteria; phylum Pseudomonadota; class Alphaproteobacteria; order Sphingomonadales; family Sphingomonadaceae; genus Parasphingorhabdus. The sequence goes on from NZ_CAXBHH010000001.1 coordinate 230,530, forward strand.
CGGGGCATTTGTCACCGAAGCAGGGCCGATGCTCTCCTTCCTCACCAGTATCGATGCAATCAAGCTGACTATGATGCCGGACTATCCGGATTATTACGAGGATCGTCCCGGTGCGAAAGCAGATGGCGGACGATCACTCGACAATGAACTGTTCGATTTTAATTCGCTCGGCAAATGGAAAGACCGGGTGCTTGAACATGGTCCCTCGCCGAGAATGATGCTGCGCGAAACACCGCTTGGCGGTGGCAGCGGCGTGGTCGAGCCGGAGGAGTTGCAGCGGCGCAATGAAGGAGATTTACGCGGCTGGGGGCAGGCGCTGGTCGGGCGGCTGCTCAAGGCCTGTCTGGAACGCGGCATCGAGCCGGTTCTCGGTTGTGGCGGCTACCGGCTTTGCATCGAAAATGGCCGGATGACCGGGGCCATCGTCGAACGAGGTACCGAGCGGGAAACAATCACTGCGCGAAACGGGGTAATATTGGCCACCGGCGGCTTCGAATGGAATGACGCTTTAAAACACGCCTTTTTGCGCGGGCCGCTCGACGCACCCGCCTCGCCGCCGACCAATCACGGCGATGGCCTGAAAATGGCGATGGCGGCGGGCGCGGGCCTGGGCAATATGACCAGCGCCTGGTGGGTGCCGACCCTCGCGATCCCCGAAGCGCAATGGCAGACCGGCGAGACACGAAACATGCCGGTGCTGATCGAGCGGACCCTGCCGCACGGTATGTTGGTCAACCGCGACGGCAAGAGATTCTGTAACGAAGCGGCGAACTACTCGGCGCTGGCCGGTGCCTTCCATGCTTTCGATCCGGCAAGCTATGACTATCCCAATCTGCCGGCCTATCTGATTTTCGATTCCCAATATCGGGAACGCTATCCGCTAGCCTCCTTCATGCCCGGCAGTCCGCTACCCGACTGGGTGGCAGTGGCAGACAGCTTCGAAGCGCTGGCAGAAAAAATCGGTGTCGATGCAAAGAATCTCCCCGCCACGGTCAACCGCTTCAACGAGCTGGCCAACCAACTGGACGATCAGGATTTCAGTCGTGGCAAGACCGACTATGACCGTTTCTACGGTGACCGTTCCAGAGAAGGCGCGGGAGCGACTCTGGGATCGCTGACCAAGCCGCCGTTCTACGCGGTGGAAATCAGGATGGGCGCACTCGGTACAAATGGTGGCGCGAAAACCAACGCGCAGGCGCAGATACTGGATGTCGATGGCGAGCCGATTGCCGGACTGTTCGGCGCCGGCAACGTGATCAGCGCGCCGACCGGCAGCGTCTATGCCGGAGCAGGCGGCACTTTGGGGCCTGCGCTGACCTTCGGCTATATTGCCGGCCGCGCGGCGGCTAGGCTGGTCAATCAATGAACGAACCATTCAAGGGAACGAGATCATGGGCATATTGGATCAATTCAAACTCGACGGTGAAGTCGCTGTCGTAACAGGTGCCGGCAAGGGAATCGGACGCGCGATCGCGCTGGGTCTGGCCGAAGCGGGCGCCGATGTCGCGGTCGCCGCGCGTTCTGCCGATGATCTGGAAAAGGTTGCCGATGAAATCCGCGCATTGGGTCGCCGCGCGATCGCGGTACCGACCGACGTAACCAGCCGCGCTGCGCTGGAAAATCTCGCCAATCGTGCGGTCGAGGAACTGGGCCGGCTGAGCATCTGGGTCAGCAACGCCGGCGGCTTGCCCGACGGCACACCGCGCTATCTAACGCGCACTCCCGAAGAAAGCTGGGACGCGCAGATTGAGCTCAATCTGAAAAGCGTATGGATGGGGGCCGTGGCTGCGGCGCATCATATGGGCGATGATGGTGGTGCGATTATCAATATTTCCTCGCGCGCAGCCATCGGCGGCCAGGCCAAAAACGGACCCTATGGCGCCTCTAAAGCGGCAGTGAACAGCCTGACCGCGACCCTGTCGCTCGAGCTTGCACCCAAAATCCGGGTGAATGCAGTCGCTCCGGGACCAATTCCGACCGAGAATTTTGACGAATCCATGGGTATCGATTCCGAAGAGAAACGCCAGGCCTTGCTCAAGCAGTTCCAGATTCCGCTGGCCCGCTTCGGCCGGGAAGAGGATATCGCCGCTGCGGTGGTCTATATGGCGTCTCCGGCGTCGAACTGGGTGACCGGCCAATGCCTCTATGTGACGGGCGGCAAATAAATTCCTAGGCCCGCCGGCGCTTCATCCACACCCAGACGCGCCAATAGTGAAAACCGGCCCAGAGATTAAACAGCGCAAGTATCATCAGCGCCTGCTGCAGCGCACTGGCTTCCAGCCCGGTGGCCCCACCGGCGAAAAAGTCGGACAGGCCGCCGACAAAGACCGGCCCAAGACCCAGTCCGATCAGACCGGCCACCATCAGATAGATCGCCACCGCCATCGCCCGGGTCCGGTCGCCGGCCAATGTCTGCACCGCCGCGAAGCTGGGACCGAAGTAGAAGGTCGCGGCAAAGGTCGGGAAACCGAGCAGCATGATCGCGACATTGGCATTGTCCGCATAGATAGCGGCAATCATGCCAGGGGCAGCCAGAACCAGAACCAGTCCGCTGACCAATAGCGGCATGAGCGGATCACGCTTGCCGATAATGTCCCCGACCTTGCCGCCGAACCAGGCACCGAAGCCGCCGGTCAATCCGACCATCACGCCGAGTTTCCAGCCAAGCTCGCCATAGTTCATACCGTGTACGCGCACGAACAGGCTACCGTAGAAGCTGGCCAGACCATAAGAGACAAATTGCACCAGCACGCCGGCAGCAACCAGATGCCAATAAGCCGGTTTCCGTGACAGTTCGAGCAAGGCGCTGCGCAACGTCACCTCACCCGGCACCGGTTGCAGAGCCTTTGCCAGACTGACCTTGCCGCGCGGATCGGGCACAGTGAACCATATAATCAAGGCGATGATGATTCCCGGCAGGCCAGCCAACAAAAATGCTGCCCGCCAGCTGAACATTTCGGTAATATAGCCGCCACCGGCATAAGCAATGAACGCACCAACGGGAACCGCTGCACCCATGATACCGAGCGCGCCGGCACGCCGTTCGGGCGGAAACAGGTCAGCGATCAGGCTGTGCGAAGCCGGTGAGGAACCCGCTTCGCCAATGCCTACCCCGATACGCGCCAGAAACAGCTGCACGAAATTGCCCGCCATTCCACACAGCACCGTCATCAGAGACCATATGGCAATCGCGATGGCGATAATCCGGCTGCGGTTCCAGCGATCCGCCAATGCAGCGAGTGGAATCGCCAATGTCGTGTAAAATACCGCGAAAGACAGACCGGTCATCAGGCCGAGTTGGGTATCACTCAACCCGAGGTCGCGCTTGATCGGTTCGGCGATGATCGAAATCACCTGCCGGTCGAGGAAATTGAGCATGGTGACGACAAACAGGACAGCGAGCGCATAATTTGCACGCCGCCGTGAGGCAGATGCAATATCTGCTTTAATCTCGATGCCCTCGTTGGGGCGGATATCCTCTACCATCGGAAAGATATGGCAGGTTTATTTTGCCCCCGGCACCCTTTGTTTAGCTAGGGCCTGTCGGTCAGATTCTCAGAGCGATTGTCCATCATCAAGGACGATATCCGACCCGGTCATCATCCGCGAAGCGTCGGACGCCAGATAGAGCATCATCGGATCGAGTGATTCGATATCCTGAAGCCGGCGGCGATGGAAACCGGCGATTTGCGCTTCGCCGCCCGGCGTCTGATACCAGTCGCCCTGTATTTCGGTCGGAATATAACCGGGATGGATCGTGTTCACATTCACGCCTTGCCGGACCCATTCGCGCGCGAGATTGCGGCCGAGATGGGCCACGCCCGCCTTGCTGGCGGAATAGGCGCTGTCGCCGTCGCCGGTCAGTCGCGACGTGATCGAACCGATAATCACGATCCTGCCGTTTTCCTTTTTCCGGCTACCCGAGGCAATAAGCCGTTTTGCGCCTTCTCTTGCAACAAGATAGACACCCTTGAAATTGGTATCGAGCAGCATCTGCAAGCGGTCCGCCGCTACGTCTGTGGATCTGCCCGCAGCGGATACGCCCGCATTGGCGATGATCGTATCAACCGTACCGAATGCCGCCTCTGCGGCGTCATAGGCAGCGATGATCGACGCTTCATCCGTGACATCAAGCGGAACCGCCAGCGCTTTACCGCCTGCATCAATAATTTCTTTTGCCAAAGCATCGGTCCGGTCGGTGCGCCGGGCACCCAGCACGACATTCGCACCCGCTGCTGCAAATAATCGGGCGAAGCGCGCACCAAAGCCTGAGGAGGCACCGGCGATCAGGGCGGTGCGGCCTTTGAGGGAAAAGGGAATATTCATGATGTCGTTGCTCCGGCTAAATTAGAGAACAGGCTCTAGACGATCGGCAATTGCTCGGCCAATAGTCAATTGCATAGGAGAAGATAATGATAGACACGTCCATTGATTTTACCGGCAAAACCGTCTGCATAATTGGCGGCTCTAGCGGAATCGGCAATGCCACCGCGCAGGCTTTTCGCGGTTGCGGCGCCGAGGTCCATGTGACCGGAACCCGCGCTAGCGAAGCTGACTATGCTGCGGACGAAGGCTCCGATCTGGAAGGCCTGACCTTTCATCAACTCAATGCCGGAGATGATGCTGCGATCATCGCCTTGCGGCAGAAATTTACCCGGCTGGACGCACTGGTCTGCTCGCAAGGCATGGTGATGTACAAGCGCGCCGAATTTGAACCGGAGAATTTTGCCAAGGTCGTTCAGGTCAATCTCAACAGCCTGATGACTTGTGCCGGGCAATTTTATGATCTGCTCAAACAGACAAAAGGCTCGCTGATCATCATCAGCTCGACCGCCGCCTTCCATGCGACCGTCGGCAATCCGGGCTATAATGCTTCCAAAGCCGGCGCGGTGGGGCTGACTCGTACTTTGGGCAAGGCCTGGGCACCGGACGGCATTCGCGTCAATGGTGTCGCACCCGGCCTGATCGCAACCAAGATGACCAAGGTGACCACCGACAATCCCAAACGCCGGGAAGCGACGATCCGGTCGATCCCGCTCGGTCGCATTGGCGATCCGGATGATATGGCTGGGCTGGTCCTGTTTCTCGCGTCGCCACTGGCCGGTTATACTGTCGGGCAGACAATTATCGCCGATGGCGGCCTGCTGCTGTAGCTCAGGCTGGCGCCGGTTCCGCGTTCACGGCCTTGGCAGCCCACCAGAATAATATCGTCGCCATGCTCAGGCTCACTACCACGGTCGCAATAACCGCATAGCTGAGCGACATGCTGCCATAGGAATCAGCCCAATTGTCGCTCATCAAGCCGATCAGTGCGGGGCCGATGCCATAGCCGAGCAGATTGATCGAAAGGCTGCTGATCGACGAAGCCGTCCCGCGTTCGGTTGGCAAGACCGCCGCCTGTACCATCGAGATCGCCGCGCCTTGCGTGGATACCAGCAGAATATAGCCGCAGATATATAATGCGAGAGTCATTTCGAGACTGGTCGACAACAGGCAGAAGGTCCAGAATGGCAAGGTCAGCAAGACCGCCAGTGCGCAATACCATGGCCGCCATCGCGGATTTTTCTTGGCGAGATAATCAGCGAGATAGCCACCCAAAATCATCCCGGGAACGCCGCCCGCAAACAACACCGCACCAAGATAAACACCGACTTCGCCCTTTGAGACATCAAAGTTCCGGATCAGCGTCGGCGCCAGCCATATGGCAAAGGCAAAGGACGGTATGTTGGTGAAACTATTGGCCAGGACCACCCGCACAAAGATATTGTTCGTCCACAGAGAGCGCATCGTGGTCATGAACGGTTCCTGCTTGTCGGCACCGGATTTCGCGGATTTTTGTCTGAAATAGCGGCCGCGCTGGGGCTCGCGGACGGTCAGATAGAGAATGATCCCTAGCAAGATGCCCGGCAGGCCCAGAATCACAAAGGTCCACCGCCAGCCATAAGCCTCGGCCAGCAATCCCCCGGCGGCATAGCCGAGCACAGGCCCGAGAACAGCTCCGGCAGCATATATGCCCATCGCCCGCGACAATTCATGCGGCGCAAAATAATCGGTGATGATCGACACCGACGGCGGTCCACCGCCAGCCTCCCCGACACCGACACCGAGGCGCGCCAGCAGCAAGGTCCAGAAGCCCAGAGCCGCTCCGCACAGCGCCGACATCAGACTCCACAGGGACAGCGACACGGCGACCATAGTCTTGCGGTTGGTGCGATCTGCCAGGCGACCGGCCGGAACGCCCAATATGAGATAGAAAACGGTGAAAGCCGTCCCCGCAAGCAGGCCGATTTGCGTGTCACTCAGGACAAATTCGGCTTTGATATCCTCGATCAGGATCGACATCACCAGACGGTCGGTGATGTTGAACATGAAGGTCAGCATCAGCATGATCAACACATAGTAACGATACACGCCGCCAGCGACCGGACTGGAATTTTTGTTCATCTGCACCCTCTCCAAAGGATGGCAATGGCCTAGCGCGAAAAAGGGGACAGAGCCAGACAGGCTCTATCCCCTTAAATGATAGGATGTATCGTCATGCTGAACTCGATTCAACACCCAGAGCCACGATCATGAACATTGCTCGTTAACGCTCTGGGTCCCGGATCAAGTCCGGGATGACGGTTTTTTTCGACTAACCCGCGGTCAGGGCAATGTGCCGCCGCATATGATGATCGACGCTGCCGAATTCGCCTTCGATGATCGACAGACGCTTGAAATAGCTGCCGACAGCAAGCTCGTCAGTCATGCCCATGCCGCCGTGGGTCTGGATCGCCGACTGGCCGATGAAACGCCCCGCCTGTCCAATCCGCACCTTCGCTGCCGAAACATTTTTCTTCCGCGTCGCATCGTCTTCATCGAGCTTGATCGTGGCAAGATAGCACATCGAAACCGACTGCTCATATTCCATCAGCATATCAGCCATCCGGTGCTGAAGCACCTGGAACGATCCGATCGGCGTACCGAATTGCTTGCGCTGGCGCGAATAGTCGAGCGTGGTTTCGTTGGTCACCTTCATCGCGCCAACCGCTTCGGCACAGACCGCTGCGGTTGCTTCGTCGACGACTTTCTCGATCAGTGGCAGGCCGTTACCTGCATCACCGATCAAAGCATCACCGGAGACTTTGACATTCTCGAAATAGACTTCCGAAGCGCGGCGGCCATCGACGGTGGCATAGTCACGCGTGCTGACGCCTTGCGCTGCCTTGTCGACGACGAATACCGAGACACCGTCCTTGTCCGTCTGTCCGCCCGATGTGCGCGCAGTCACGACGAAATGCGTCGCCCACGGCGCGCCAATCACGACGGCCTTGTGACCGTTGAGGATATAATCGCCGCCATCGGCCTTTGCCGAGGTTTCCAGATTGGCCAGATCATAACGTCCACGTGGTTCGGCATAGGCAAAGGCAAAGATCATCTCGCCGGAAATAATCCCGCCGATATATTCTTCACGCTGTGCAGAATTGCCGCCATGTTTCAGGAAACCGCCAGCGCAAACGACGCTCGGGATGAACGGCTCGACCGCAAGGCCTTTGCCGAATTCTTCCATGATGATCATCGCTTCGGTAGCACCACCAAAACCGCCATCTTCTTCCGAAAATGGAGCGGCCAGCATGCCGAGCTCGGCCAGCTGTGCCCAAAGCTCCGGCCGCCAGCCGGATTCGCTGGCGATCACATTGCGGCGCGTATCAAAGTCATATTGTTCGCGGATCAGGCGCGAAATTCCGTCGCGCACCATATTTTGTTCGTCGGTAAAATCGAAATCCATATTGGTTCCCCTTTGTCGGTCCGGTTAAAGGCCGAGGATCATTTTGGTGATGATGTTGCGCTGGATCTCGTTGGACCCGCCGTAGATCGACGTCTTGCGCATGTTGAAATAGGTCGGTGCCGCGTGATGGGCATAATCCGGACCAATCGGGAAGTCGTTCGACCCGTCATCCGGGAAACTGCGGAAATCGGGCGCGCCATAATGGCCGACCGCTTCCAGAGTCAGCTCGGTCAGCCGCTGCTGGATTTCCGTACCCTTGACCTTGAGCAAAGAACTCTCCGGTCCCGGTCCCTTGCCAGCCTGTTCGCCTGCCAATGTTCTGAGTTCGGTGATTTCCAGAGCAGAAAGATCGATCTCCAGCTGGCTGATCTTCTGGGCAAAACCCATATCTTCAATCAGCGGTTTGCCATCGAGCATTTCAGCAGCAGCAATTTCCTTGAGCTGTTCGACACCGCGTTTGGAGCGGGCGACACCAGCAATACCGGAGCGTTCGTGCGCCAGCAGGAATTTGGCATAGGTCCAGCCCTGATTCTCCTGACCAATCAAATTGGTCGCAGGGACGCGGACATCGGTCAGCCACACTTCGTTGACTTCATAGCCGCCGTCGATCAGCTTGATCGGGCGAACTTCAATGCCGGGTGTCTTCATGTCGACGAGGATGAAGCTGATGCCCATTTGCGGCTTGGGCGCATCCGGGTCGGTACGGCAGAGGAAGAAACCCCAGTCGGCATGTTGCGCCAATGTGGTCCACGTTTTCTGGCCGTTGAGGATATAATCGTCGCCATCGCGAACCGCAGTGGTTTTCAGCGAGGCCAGATCGGAGCCGGCGCCGGGTTCCGAATAACCCTGACACCACCATACTTCACCCGAGCGGATGCCCGGCAGATGCTGTGCTTTTTGCTCTTCGTTGCCGAATGTGTAGATCACTGGTGCAACCATCGCGACGCCAAACGGCAAAGGCATCACGGTGTTTTTCCGCGCATTTTCTTCGCCCCAGATATAGCGCTGGGTCGGCGTCCAGTCGGTACCGCCATATTCCTTCGGCCAGGCCGGAGTCGACCAGCCCTTTTTGCCCAATATCTTGTGCCAGGCGACCATGTCCTCGGGACTCATGTCATCCTGCACGCCGCGAGTCCCGATATTTTCGGGATAGTTATTTTCAATAAATTCACGCACTTCAGCGCGAAAGGCCTTTTCTTCTTCTGTGAATTCCAGATTCATGGGAATGCTCCTTGGTCAGAATTTGGCTGGACTATAGGGCGAAACCCGCCAAAAACAAGCAATTAACCAAGCAATTAAGGTGACGCTACGGAACCGCCGGATCGGTGCCACCCAGTCTTATCACTCATGCGTGGAAAACTTGTCCTTACGCCGCTTGCCAAATTTCATGCTGCGCTCCAGTCGGGCGCGTAGCGCGGTATAATATGCCTCGAGAAAGATCCGCTCGTCGCCGCTGCCCGGTTCCCAACCGATTTTCTGGCAGATAGACGCGGCGACCTTTTCCAGCGCGTCATTCTGGTCGTTGCGCAGGACATTTTCCAATGTCTGCAATTCATATTCGCCGTAGACTGACAGATCCTCGTCAGAAAATTGATAGCGCGCGGCCACCGGCGCTCCATCGGTCAAAAGCTGCGCTGCCGAAGGCGCGACAATGTCACCGAGATTCTTTTTCACATTCTGGATCACCCAGGTGCCGGCGATCACGTCGCCGCCGCGCAACCGGTCCTTGTTAAACAAGGGAAAGAGGAGAAACATCAGCACCCAGAGGAAACCGGCCCAGGCGGTCAGATCCGACATTGTTCCACTGGCTTCGCCCGAGGTCAGAAACATCAACGGCAGGAACAGTTCGACATCACGCACGATATTGCGGGCGATAACCGCTTCTGCGGTCAGCCGCCCGCCATCTCTCGCTGCCACGCGGATGCCGACGGCTCGCTTCCCCCAGGTTGCGGCGCGATCCCCGAGCTCAAAATAGAGAAAATAGGCGTTGCGGAACAGAAAGACGGAAATGATCCAGAGGACCGCCAATATTTGCAATGGACCGCGCGCGTTTTCGCCATTGCCCTCAATGGTCAGTCCGAACCCCCATAGAATCAGCAAGCCGGCGATCGTAACCACAAGGATCAAACCGAGAATGATCATGATATCGAGCGCAAGCGCGCCGGCTCTTGCGCCCGCCGCGGCAACCGTGACGTTGAGGGACACGCCTTCCGGGGTAACCATGATCCGGTCGAGTTTCGGATTGGCAGATCGCCGAATCCATGGCTCGACAGCTTTGCTCTCGCTCATGCGCCGGGCCTCCGCCGTTCGCGTCCGAAGCCGATGAAATAGAGCAGCCACAGCAGTAACATCCCGCCGCCGACACCAAAGCGGCCAGCGGTATTATTGACCAGTTGCCGGGCAAAGCCTTCCAGCAGGCCGGCGCAGATCAGCATGATGACAACACCGACCATGACGACAGCCGCCCGCTTGCCCGCGTCGCTGGCCGCTTTCAGATGGGACCTTGCCCCCGGAAAGGCGATCGAACGGCCGACATGAATTCCCGCAGCTCCGGCCAGCAATATGGCAAATAGCTCGGTCGTACCGTGAATCGAGAGCCAGCCGATAAAATCAACCGTCAGACCGCGTTGGGCAAAAACCCAGAGCATCGCACCGAGCAATGCCATATTGTGAATGAGCAGCAATATGCTGGGGATGGCGAAAGCAAAACCGAGCGCAAAGGCCAGGATCGCGACCTGCGCATTATTACTGAACAGAAAGGCGGCGAACACGCCCAATCCGTCCGAATCCTCCGTACCGAAAAGCGTTCCGCGCAAGGCTTCCGCGCTCGCACCCGGCACCCGGACTTCGGAAAGACCGCCCGGCACCAGCGCATAGAACCAGTCACTATCGCCCGCGACCAATATATAGCCGATCACCGCGCCGGCGATCATCACCGACAAGGCAATCCATATATCGAGCTGGATTGCCCGGACCGCCCGGCTCCAGCCGCCGCCAAAGAAGCTGCCGAGCCAGCGACGGAAGCTGGTCTGGGTGCCATAGACCAGAAAATAGGAGCGCAGCGCCAGCCCTTCGAGATAGTCGATCAGCCCGGCGTCGAGCGAATTTTCCCGGGCGATGGACAGGCTGGACAACAGCGTCCGGTAAAGCGTCGGCAATGCCAGCACATCGTCATCGGACAGGCGCTTGCTCTTGCCTTTCTCCATTTTGGTGACAATGTCTTCGAGCCGGATCCAGTCCGCTTCCCGCTCCAGCCGGAAACGGTCGCTGCGCAACACCGCTGCGCTCAATGCCTGCTCGGTACTCACAGCGCGCCCCGCCTTTTGATATTGAGATAGGAGTTGATCAGGCGCGTGCCGATATCCTGTTGCGCGCCCTCGATCACATCAATGCCCATGTGCCGCAATCTGGTCAGGACCAGCTTCTTCTGGTCGAGCAGGTTCCGCGCCGTGACCGCTCGCGCGACATCTTCGGCGCTCTCGGGAGCCTTATCGATAATCGCGGTCAGTTCCCGGTCCTCGAGAACCACGAACAGCACCAGATGCTTGTCGATCAGCCGCCCTGCCGCCTCGAGCATCAGATCGGCTGCGGTCGGGTCGGTAAAGTCGGTGAAGATGATGATCAGCGAACGCCGCTGGAGCCGATTCTGCAAGCTCGACAGCGCCAATGTGTAATTGCTCTCCTGATGGCGATAGTCGATGGTCGCCGCTTCCTGCTGGAGCCTGAAGAAATTGCGGCTGCCCGAAAGGAAAGGCGTCGACAATTCCGGTTTGGCGGCAAAGCTGAACAGGCTGGTCCGGTCGCCGGCCTTGAGCGTGATATAAGCGGTCAGCAGCGCCGCCGACACCGCCCGGTCGATGCGCGGCAGGCCGGCAATCGGCTCGCACATCGTCGATCCGCAATCCAGCGCGAAAACAATCTGGTTATTGCGCTCGGTATCATATTCCTTGGCCAGCAACTTGCTGTGCCGCGCCGATCCTTTCCAGTCGATGCTCCGCCGGTCCATGCCCGGCTGATATTCGGCCAGTGCTTCAAATTCGCTGCCTTCACCGCGAATTTTCCGGGCGAGCAGACCGAACAGGGAATCGCGCAGGAACATTTGCACCGAAGGGCTGCGCACGGCCGAAATATTGGGCATCACGGCCACGCTCTGATTGCTCTGCTTCTGGATCTGTCGCCACGCCAGACCAAGCGGCCCGGTCCACCTCAGCCACAGCTTGCCGATGTCTCCGGTTCCCCGTCTGACGGGGATCGTGGTCGCCTGACCGGAAAAACCGTGACTGTCTGCGGTGTTGCGATTCAGGGCAAACGCGACTGTTCCGTCTTCCGCCAGCCGCTGATCCAGTCCGAGATTGCCGAACAGTCTCCGTGGCCCGATCTTTCCGGAGAAATCCGCAGCCAGCCCGAGCGACAGCGGTGCACCGATCTCGGTGCTGCCCGGCACCGTCAAGCGCACCTCGTTCACCTTGGCCGCGACCAGTCCGTCAAGAATGAGCAGGAGCAAAAGCATCGCCGCCCATCCCGCACCGATCGCCCATAGCGACGGGATGATCGCCGCCAGCACGGCAGCAATCGGTGCGCCGAGCGCGATGAGCCAGATGGCCCGTCCGGTCGGGTAGAAATTCAACGAGGGGCTTCCGTCCGTTCGACCAGACCGGTGATAATGCTGTCGACCTGCCGGCCTTCAATCTCGGCTGCCGGGGACAGCATGGTCCGGTGACGGAGCACCGATGGCGCAAGCGCTTTGACATCATCGGGAATGACATAGTCGCGACCGGAAATAGCCGCCCGCGCCCGTGCCGCATTGGCCAGCATGATCGCCGCCCGCGGACTGGCGCCATTTTCCAGTTCGGCGGTTTCACGGGTCGCCCGGATCAGCCGAACAACATAGTCGACTACGTCCTCGACCAGCTTGACCGTCTTTACCGCTTCGGTCGCGGCCGTCAGCGTCGCGCTGTCGGCCTGTGTTTCGATACCGAAGTCCTTTGGCACCGGCGCGCCGATGCGCTCGCCATATTGGGCGACGATCTTCTTTTCTTCCTCGGCGTCAGGATATTCGACAAGCAGCTTGAACAGGAACCGGTCAAGCTGGGCCTCGGGCAGCGGATAGACGCCCTGCTGCTCGATCGGATTCTGGGTGGCGACCACCATGAAGCGCGAACTCAGTCCATGGGTCTCGCCATCGATGGTCACTGACCGTTCCTGCATCGCCTCGAGCATCGCTGCCTGCGTTTTCGGCGGCGTGCGGTTGATTTCGTCGGCGAGTAACAGGTCGCAGAAAATCGGTCCGCGGGTCAGGGTGAAGCTGCTGGTCTGGAAGTTGAACAGATTGGACCCGATAATATCACCGGGCATCAGATCGGGGGTGAACTGGATGCGCCCGAAATCAAGGCCAAGCGTGGCCGCAAAACATTGCGCCAGAAAAGTCTTGGCCGTGCCCGGCGGTCCTTCGAGCAGCACATGGCCGGACGAGAATAGCGCGATCAGCAAATGATCGACAATTTCTTCCTGCCCGATAATCGCCTTGGCTACCTGACCACGGATATTATCCGCTAGCGTCTTGAGTTCGTCGATGTTCATCCGATAAATTCCTTTTTCCAGGCGTGGAGGGCCGCGGCCCCGTCGGCGATTTCTTCTGGTTTGCGGGCACGAACGAGTTGCTGGAACAGGGCGGTGAATCGGTTGCCGTCCCTTTCCCCCAACGCGTCCAGTCTCTGATGGATTTCCTGTTCATCGGCATGCGGGCTGATACCGATGGCTTCGGCCGATTGCGTGCGGATCATTTCGGCATAGGGATCGGTGATCAGATATCCGCGCTGCATCCGGCTGATGAAGGCAGCGCTGTTATTGACCAGCGCGGTCTTGCCAAAATCCAGGCTGCGCTTTTCCATGACCGGCGGTCCGAAGCGGTTGAAGGCCATCCAGGCGGCAGCGAGAGCTGCGGTGATCAGGCAAATGGTGGCGGATAAAAACGGCGGCGCAAAGGCCAGAGTCAGCAGATTTTCCGAACGCCCCAGACCGTTGAACGTGAGGTCGAATGTCACGCCGCCATCGCTGGCTGTGGAAGCCGCCCGGACCAGCGCAAGCGCGTGACGAGCTGTTGATTTGTCTGCCATGCCGGCGTTGTTGAGCAAGTCGGCATCGGCGACGATCAGCACCGGATAGAAGGATTCATCTATTTCGTCTTCGTCGGTAATGCGCGATTCATCAAGCCGGTCCAGCTGCGCATAGACACCGCCATCATCGACATAGGCGACCAGCGCACTCCCTGACGACGGCCCCCGCACGATTGCGCGAATGGAATCGCCCTTGATGGTGACTGGCATTTCCGGTGTTTTCACGCGCGCGCCAACGGCCGAAGCCAATGCTTTTCCCGGACGCGCCGTCTCATCGACGGTGATGCTAACCTCCGCCAGGTCCTTCAGCATTGCCTCTCCCGGGTCCCCGCCCCACAGGTCTCCGCGTGCAACCCAGCCTTTCTCTAGCTTCGGGTTTTGGAACACCTGCCATTTCGGTAAGATTATCATCGTCGGCCCGACATAGGAACGCTGCTGAACGACCGCATCAATGTCTTGGGTGGGTGTAAACGGTCCCGGCGTCAGAATCAGCAGACCCTCATTGTCCATGCCCGCCGGAGACCGCGAATATTGCACCGGAACGCCGGTTTTCTCGAGCAGATTGGCAAAGGCCTTATATCCGATAATGCTGTTGGATGCGCCGTGGGCATCGCCGTTTTTGCCCGAGGCCAGAGGGTCACCCATACCCAGCCCATAAAGCAGCGCGACAAACGCCGCGAAACCGACTGCGAACATGATCGCGATCGTGGTTCGCTGAAATGGATTGGCCTGAACGCTCATCCTTTTCCTGCGCTCCGCCAGCTTTCCTTGAGCGCAAAACCGGCATAGGCATCGCGCGATACCTGCCATCCGCTCTCGTCAATCGGCAGAGCCGCAAATATGCCGCGCTCGACCTGACCGACGATCACCGCAAACATCTCCCGTGCGGTTTCGGGCAAACTGTCAAATCGCTCGATTTCCCGTGACGTGTTCGACGGACGCAGCAAATCCGGCCGGCGCTTTTCAATATCGGCAATGCTGTGATGGAGCAGCAAGTGGACCGCCTGGTCAAACTGGCCGTCTGCGGCCAGCGCCTCGGCTTGCGCGAGCAGCTCCCGCGCTGCTGCCGGTTGCGGTTGCCAGACGTCCTCCGGCGGGCGTTTCCGGCCGCGCCATTGCTCGACATAAGGCGCAAGGATTATCCAGAGCAAAGTCAGCACGCCCACGGCAAGCATAACCAGCAACAGGATACGCAATATCGGCCAGGCCGCCGCGACCATTTCGAACAGGGGTCTGAGCAAGTCACCAAGCCAGTCGAGAAAATCCCGCCACCATTGCGGAATTTCCGGTGGCCGGGGTGCCGGGCTGGGCGTAAATTGAATCGTAGCATCGGCGCGCACGTCATCCCACGCACCATCAAAAGAAGCGCCTACTTCATTTCCCTTGTCTTGCGCTGCTTTTACCACCGCCAAAGTGTCGCAGAATCCCGATGATCGGGCAAGAGCGAAGATCGTTGTTTTGTAGAGCTTTACCTTCTGCGCAATTTGTGACAACTTAATCAGGCACAGAAAATTTGGGGGGATTTGAGATGGCAGACACAGCACAGCATCTGGATATTGGGCGAGTACTCAACAATACTTTCGGCGTGATCAAACGCAATCCGTTGATGTTTCTCGGTCTCTCATTCCTGATGGTCGCTCTGCCACAGGCGCTTATCCAGATGGCGACCGGCGCATCGGCAGCCGGCGTCGACGCGGAAGCAATGATGACGATGTTCAGTTCCCCGTCGATGATTGCAACAGCATTCGGAGGCTGGCTGCTGTTCATCATATTGTCGATTTTGCTGCAGGCCACCTTCATCATCGCCACGGTCAAGGACCTCAACGGACAGACAGTCAGCCTCGGCGAATGTGTGGGTCAGGCAATCGGCAAAATATTGCCTCTGATCGGTCTGGGGATATTGATGACATTGGGTATAATGCTGGGCCTGATATTGTTCGTCATCCCCGGCATGATATTGGCGCTGATGTGGATTGTGGCCTCACCGGTCATGATGGCCGAAGACAAGGGAATCATCGATTCTCTGAAGCGGAGCGCGGAACTGACCAAAGGATCGAAGCGCTGGATATTGCTTTTGTTCGTGGTTTATATCGTTATCGCGACGGTTCTGGGTCTTTTCATGATACCCTTTGCCTTTGCCGGCACCGTCGGAGTCACGCTCATCGGTCTGGTCATCAACACACTGACCGGCGCGATACAGGGAACCGGAATTGCCGCAGTCTATGTTGATCTTCGCATCGCGAAAGAGGGCGGAAATACGGACGCACTGGCAGACGTGTTTGCCTGAAGCAAACCGAGCGGCTCGTACCGGCCAACAGATTGATTGGCATATAGGGCTTGTTCGCCTATAAGTTGCATATTGCCATTCAATCATCCGGGTGAAACTCTCATGATCAAGCTGAACGTCAACGGTCAGGCCAAAGAGGTCGATGCCGACCCGGCGACGCCGATATTGTGGGTCATCCGCGAGAATCTGAAAATGCCCGGCACCAAATTCGGTTGCGGCATTGCCCAGTGCGGTGCCTGCACCGTCCATCTCGATGGCAAGCCGATCCGCAGCTGCTCGACACCGCTTTCCGCCGCCGAAGGCAAGAGCGTTGCAACCATCGAAGGCATTGCCGGCGAAGACGGCACATTGCACAAGGTCCAGCAGGCCTGGATCGAAGCGCAGGTTCCCCAATGCGGCTATTGTCAATCCGGCCAGATCATGTCGGCCACTGCGCTGTTGGAGAAGAATCCCCAGCCGACCGACGAACAGATCGACGCCGCAATGGCTGGCAATGTCTGCCGCTGCGGGATGTATGGCCGGATTCGCAAGGCGATCAAGGCTGCCGCGGGCATCGAACAACCCGCGAAAGTGGAGGCTTAGATCATGGGCAAATGGTCAAGACGCGCATTCATCGGCGCCGGTGTGGTAGCCGGTGGTGCTCTGGTTGTCGGTGTTGCCGTCCGTCAGGGCAATCCTATCGACAAGCTGGGTCCGCTAATCACCAATGGCGAGAATGAGCAGTTGCTCAACGCCTGGGTCAAGGTTGATGCCGACAATATCGTCACCGCCGTCATCCCGCATGTCGAAATGGGTCAGGGTGTCTATACCGCGCTGGCCCAGATGCTGGCGGACGAGATGGATGCCGACTGGAACAAGGTGCAGATTCTCGAAGCGCCTGCCGACAAGCAATATGTATCCGATTCCATCGGTCGCGATTTTCTGTTTCCCGATCTCGAAGTCCCGGCGCTGTTCGAACCGACGGTCGCGGGCGGCATATTGGAACTGGCGCAGGCAATGGGTCTGCAATTCACCGGCGGCAGTTACTCGGTGCGCGCCACCGGCCAGCGTGCGATGCGCACCGCCGGCGCTGCTGCCCGCGAGATGCTGGTGGCGGCAGCAGCGAGCGAATGGCAAGTCCCGACGAGCGAAATCACAACGGCAGACAGCATGCTCATCCATGCCAAAAGCGGCAAGTCCGAACCGTTCGCGAAATTCGCTCTCGCCGCAGCAGAGCAAAGCCTGCCCGCCAAGCCCAAGCTCAAGTCACCGGAAAATTACAAGATCATGGGCCAGCCAAAGGCCCGCCACGATATTCCGGCAAAGGTCGATGGCAGTGCGGTTTTCGGTATTGATGCCGATGTCCCGGGGATGAAATATGCAGCGGTCAAGGCCCCTCCGGTCATCGGCGCCGCGGTTGAATCGATGGATGCTAGCACCGCCAAGACCATGCCCGGCGTGCTGCAGATTCTCAACATGGGGGATTTTGTCGCCGTGGTTGCCGATGGCTATTGGCAGGCCCAACAGGCGCTGGGCACCATCAACGCCCAATATAGCAAAACCGAAGGTGACAGCCTCGATCACGACGCTATCTTCGCCCGTTACGCGAGCTCTCTGGACGAAGCCGGTGAAGACGGCGGCGATATGCAAACTGAAGCGGGTGATGTCGCCAAGAGCTTCGCCGGTGCAGCGACCAAGGTCGAAGCCGAATATAAAGTGCCTTTCCTCGCTCATGCGACGATGGAGCCGATGAACTGCACCGCTTGGGTCCGCGATGGCAAATGCGATGTGTGGTCGGGCCATCAGGCTCCGGTCAATGCACGCCAGGCAGCGGCCGATGCCGCTGGGCTCGCGTTCGAGGATGTGACTTATCACAACGCCTATCTCGGCGGCGGCTTTGGTCGCCGTTCGACAAGCGACTATATCACCATGGCGACGCGGATCGCCAGCGCGACCGGCTATCCGGTCAAGATGATCTGGTCGCGGGAAGAGGACACGGCGCAGGACCATTATCGTCCGTCGGCGACCAGTCGCTTTCGCGGCGGGCTCGACAAGGATGGCAAGGCAGTCAGTTGGGACAATATCCACACCCACCTGTTTGATCCCGCAGACGCGCCCACCATACCCCATTACAACATCGCCAGTCACAAGATTCGCAAGGTCGACGTGCCGATGCATCTCCGCTTCGGCCCCTGGCGTTCGGTCGACCACAGCCAGCACGGCTTTTTCATCGAATCCTTTGTCGATGAAATGGCCCATGCCGCCGGCAAGGATGGTTATGCTTTCCGCCGCGAATTGCTGGCAGAATCTCCGCGTCATTTGAAAGTGCTCGATACCGCCGCGAAAATGTCGGGCTGGGGCAGCGCGCTACCGGAAAAACATGGTCGGGGAATCGCCTTTGTCCCGTCCTTCGGGTCGATTGTCGCACAGGTTGCCGAAGTCGACATGAGCGGACCCAAGCCGAAGGTGACAAAAGTCTATGTCGCCGCGGATCCCGGATTTGTCATCAACCCCGACGGCTTTACTGCACAGATGGAAAGCGCGATTGTCTATGGCCTGACCGCAGCGCTTTATGGCGATATCACGCTCAAGGACGGCGCGGTCCAGCAAAGCAATTTCCACGACTATCCAATGCTGCGGATCGACGAGATGCCAGAGGTCGAAGTGGCACTGATCAACGGCGATCACGAGCGTCTGGGCGGTGGTGGTGAACCCGGCCTGCCGCCCATTGCTCCTGCCGTCACAAACGCGATATTTGCCGCCACCGGTAAGCGAATTCGTGAACTGCCCTTGTCCAAACACAGCTTTGCCTGATCGGAATCTAGACATGACCACAGTGCGAAACCTTGCCTGTCTTTCCGTTTTTCTACTCGCCGCCTGTGGCGCCGATCCGGCGCCGGGACCGGTGGAGCAAATCATCGTTCGCGACCCCGGAGCGGCACCAGCCGTCGCCGTTGCCGCCGCAGAGACCAATGCGGACGCTCCAGCCAGCGCGCTGCTCGCCGACGGAAAAGCTGCCTTCGCCAGTTGCTCCGCCTGCCACAGTCTGGAACAGGGCGCGCCCAATGGGGCTGGTCCCAATCTGTTCGGGATTATCGGCAGCGCAGCCGGGAAAGTTGCCGGATTTTCCTATTCCGATGCCATGAAAACCTCGGGCGTCACCTGGACAGCGGCTGAACTCGAAAGCTTCATCGCCGATCCAGCCGCAAAAATTCCCGGCACGACGATGGTCGCGGGCGCGATTGCGGATCCGGCGAAAAGACAGGCGGTCATCGCCTATCTCGAAAGCGCCACCGCCAATTGAGTAAAGATCCCGGCATCATGCTGGCGCTGCTCGCTGCCGGACAGTCCCGCAGATTTGGTGATCAGGACAAGCTGGCCGCATTGCTCGGCGAGAATATGCTCGGCCTGCACGCGGCGGAAACCGGAACGGGCCTGCCCTTCGCGCACAAGCTGGTGATCGGTTCGCCAGACCATCGCTGCGCGAAACAATGGCGCGGACTGGGTTATCAGATCATTGCCAATGAAGACGCGGCCCTGGGCCAGGCAACCTCTGTCCGGCTGGCCGCGTCTCATGCCATCGACACCGGCGCAGCAGCGCTGTGCATCATGCTGGCCGACATGCCGTTCGTCACGCGCGACCATCTCGTCAAGTTGATCGAGGCCTTCGATAAATCGGGTCGTACAAGCACGGTCGCCTCCTCCCGCAGCGGGCAGGCGATGCCGCCAGCGATTTTCCCGTCCGGCGCGCTGAAAAGGCTAATGGAACTGGAAGGGGATGCAGGCGCTCGCAGGCTACTGACGGATGCCCGTCTGGTGGCGGGCGATGATCACATGCTCATGGATATTGATACCGAAGAAGACCTGGCTGAGGCGAATCTGATATTTGATAAAATCGGCTAGTTATTCGCCGAAAAGCACAGCGGGCTCGGCAAGAAAGACATCCTCTCTCGCCTCCAGTCCTTCTAAGATCTTATATTTATGCGCCGCCCCAAACAGGATCAGAACACGTTTTTCCTGCCCCTTCACCCGATCCAGTGCGTTGTTGATATTGGCCAGATGCGCCGCGTTGATCGCGCGCCAGCCGCCGGACCCGAGGTCGTCGCCGAACAGACGCTCGTAAGTCTTCTGACGTGCTTTGACCGCTGCATCATAAGCGCCGGAATGAATGAAAGCGGGGTCATCCGAGCGACCCGCCAAGGCTTTGCCATATTGCTGGATAGCCGCCTGATATTCTGACCAGTCCTCTGCCCGCCCCGGGTCCGCTGCCAGCCGCTTTTCCACCGCGCTCCGTTCGGCGGCAATTTCTGCTGTCCAGGCGGCGACCGGAATCATCTCGAAGCCCAAATCCTTGCGCAGCGGAAAAACGACATCGGTCAGTTCGGGAAAATTGTCGGCCCGGCTTTCCCGGACCTCGCCAAATTGGTCGAAATTTGCCGAGGCTATGCCAAAACGATCTGGCGGCAGTTCCACCATGACAATATCGGGGTCAAATTTGACAATCGCCTGTCGCAGCACGTCCAGCGAATAATCCTCGCTGCTGCGATGCTGGCCGTGAAGAGCACCGACCACGGTAATGATGGCTGCACCTTCGGGCGGGGATGCAAGTGGCTGGGGACCGCAGCCGGTCAAACCGAGCAATAGAACTGAGAGGCAGGCCGCAAGAGCCTTCATTCGCGATCCAGTCTCCGACCCAGTTTCACAAAGAAGATGATCAGGAAGGGAACCAGCAGAAAGGACAACACCACCTTGGCCGACCCTTGGCCGAGCAACAATTGTCCGATTGGCCGTTCGCCGTAAAAGGCGATGGTGATGAAAATGAGCGTATCGACAATCTGCGACAGGGCGCTGGCAATGGCGGCGCGCAAGGCGAGCATCGCGCCCTTCATATTGGCGAGGCGGGAGAAGATATAGACGTTGAGGAACTGCGACACGCCATAAGCGATGATTCCGGCGAACATCAGCCTCGCGCCTTGTGACAATATGATCGGAAAAGCTTCTTTCGCCGGTTCATACATCCCTGGATCGGTCGGCAGCGCCAATACGATCTGGATCAGAATGATCGCGGTGATCAGCGGAATGAAGCCAAAACGGACCAGCCGGTTGGCGACATCCCGGCCATGCAATTCGGCGACCGAACTCGACAATACCACCAGCAAAAGAAACGGAAAGATCCCGGATTCGACCGCCAGCGGCCCGAGCGCTACCTGCTTTGCGCCCAATATTCCGGCGATGCAGGTCATCCCGCCATAGAGGACCGCGAACACAAACAGGGAGCGCGGGATGAGGTTGGTTTTTGAAGTTTCGTTCATCGCGATTGCCTAGCGTGATCGGCCGCGAAAAAAAAGAAATAGTCACAAGTGTGATTTTTTCTATAGGGAAAAGAATATTGAACACAGCAGATCGCGGCCCCTTGTGTCGCGCGATCGGGGGATAGTTTGCAGAGACTGGCAGTTTATTGCGGTGCCAATGCCGGGCAGGACCCGGCCTATGCCGAAACGACAATATTGCTCGGCAAGGCCATGGCAGCGCGCCATGTCGATCTGGTCTATGGCGGTGGCCGGCTCGGTCTGATGGGAATCATCGCTGACACCGTGCTCGCCGAAGGTGGCCGGGTTCATGGCGTCATTCCCGAGATGCTGAAAGATCTGGAAGTCGCGCATCAGGGCGTCACCGAGCTGCACATCGTCCAGAATATGCACGAGCGCAAAGCCAAAATGACCGATCTGACCGACGCCTTTGTCGCCTTGCCGGGCGGTGTCGGCACGATGGACGAATTGTTCGAGGCCTGGAGCTGGAACGCGCTCGGCTATCATAACAAGCCCTTCGCCATATTGAATATCGCCGGCTACTGGGATTCGCTGATCGATTTTCTCGATAAAATGTCGGAACAGGGTTTTGTGTCCGCCGAACGGCGCAAACATCTGATCATCTCCGACAATATCGACGACTGCCTGGACCGCTTGGCTGCCGCCTGCAACACCGAAACCGGCAGTTTCACCTGGTGAGCCATATCCGACACGAAATATTGACTGGAAGAGTCCGATGATACCGTTCCTGACAAGCATGGCCGGTATGGCATTGATCCTGCTGATCGCCTTCGGCCTTTCGACCGGGCGGAAAAATATCCGCTTCCGCGTGGTCGGAGCCGCCTTTGCGCTGCAGGCCGGAATAGCCGTCATC
The DNA here is from genome assembly GCF_963975555.1 of uncultured Parasphingorhabdus sp. Lineage (GTDB taxonomy): Bacteria > Pseudomonadota > Alphaproteobacteria > Sphingomonadales > Sphingomonadaceae > Parasphingorhabdus. Next base: position 252,863 of record NZ_CAXBHH010000001.1, read on the forward strand.
GTGCTTTATATACCAGCCGGGAAAAGGATCATCGAAGCCATGGCTTTCGGCGTTTCCAACCTGCTGGGCTATGCATCGGCGGGCACCAATTTCATCTTCGGCCCGCTCGCCGATCCGTCGATTGGCGGCAACAGTTTTGCTATCGCCGCGCTGCCGGTCATCATCTTCTTCTCGGCGCTGATTTCGATCCTCTATTATCTCGGGGTGATGCAATTCATCATCAAATGGGTAGGCGGCGGCATCCAGAAGGTCACCGGCATCTCCAAGGTCGAATCGCTTTGTGCGGCGGCGAATATCTTCGTCGGCCAGTCCGAATCGCCGCTGGTCATCCGCCCCTATCTCGCTAGCCTGACCCAGTCGCAGCTGTTCACCGTGATGAGCGTCGGCATGGCCGGCGTCGCCGGCACGATCCTCGCCGCTTATGCCGCGATGGGTATCCGCATCGACTATCTGCTCGCCGCCGCCTTCATGTCGGCGCCTGGCGGGATATTGATGGCCAAGATCATCATGCCGGACAATCCCGAAGATCCGGCCCCCGAAGAGCTGGTTGTCGCTGTCGAATATGAAGAGGAAAAGCCGGCCAATATCATCATGGCCGCAGCCATGGGCGCGCAGACCGGTGTCAAACTGGCGGTCGCGGTCGGCGCGATGGTGCTCGCCTTTGTCGCGCTGGTCGCGATGGCCAATGGCTTGCTCGGCGGCATTGGCGGATGGTTCGGCATGCCGGATCTCAGCTTCCAGATGATCATCGGCTATATTTTTGCCCCGATCATGTTTCTGCTCGGCGTGCCCTGGAACGAAGCGCTCGGAGCGGGCGGCCTGTTCGGCACCAAAGTGGTCCTCAACGAATTTGTTGCCTTTATCGAACTGGGCAAGATGCAGGACGGCATTTCGCCTCTGACCAACGCCATCGTCATCTTCGCCCTGTGCGGTTTTGCCAATTTCAGCAGCATCGCCATCCAGCTTGCCGTCACCGGCGGCCTTGCCCCCAACCAGCGTCCGGTCATCGCCCGGCTCGGATTGCGCGCGCTGGCCGCAGGATCGCTCGCCAACCTGATGAGCGCAGCGCTCGCCGGCATCCTGCTGTCGCTCGGCTGATTCATCCCGATTGACAAAGCAGCACCGGAGCGCATTTTAAGAGCATGACCCAAAATCAGGATACATTGGCCGCCGTTTCGCTCACCATGGCGGACGAAGACAGCGACGCTTTTGCCGAGCGGATCGGCCGCAGCTTTGCCGATTGGGGCTTTGCCGTGGTCGCCGATCACGGCATCCCGGCGGAACTGATCGAACGCGCCGAGACCATGTCGCGCACCTTTTTCGCCCTGCCCGAAGAGGTCAAACGCTCCTATCACATTGCTGGCGGTGGCGGCGCGCGCGGTTACACACCATTTGGCACCGAAAGCGCCAAGGATAGCAACATCAGCGATCTCAAGGAATTCTGGCATATCGGCCGCGACCTGCCAGCCGGCCATGCTTTCGAACCCTATATGCCGCCCAATATCTGGCCAAAGGAACTCGACGGGTTCCGGGAAACATATCTCGAAATGTTCGCCGCCTTCGACAAGGCGGGCGCTCGCATCCTCGAGGCGATAGCCCGCTTCCTCGGACTCGCACCGGATTTCTTCGTCGATACGGTGCGCGATGGCAATTCGGTGATGCGGCTGATCCACTATCCGCCCGTACCCGAAGATTCGCCAGCGGTCCGCGCGGGCGCGCATGAGGATATCAACACGATCACCCTGCTGATCGGTGCCGAAGAGGCCGGTCTGGAATTGCTCGACAAAAACGGTCAATGGCGGCCGGTTACCCCGAAGGCCGGCGAGCTTGCCGTGAATATCGGCGACATGCTGCAGCGACTGACCAACAACCGCCTGCCCTCGACCACCCACCGCGTGGTCAATCCCGCACCGGAACGGCGTGGCCATTCGCGCTATTCCATGCCCTTCTTCCTCCACTTCCGGCCCGACTATCTGATCGAAACGCTGCCGAGCTGCGTCGATGACACCCACCCCGATCTCTATCCGGAACCGATCACCGCGCATGACTATCTGATGCAGCGCCTGCGCGAGATCGGCCTCATATGAACCCGAAGGTGATTGGCATCAGCGGTGGCAGCTGTTCCGGAAAAACGACACTGACCCGCAAAATCTTCGCAAAGCTGGGACCGGATCAATGCGTGGTGCTGCCGCAAGACGACTATTTTTTCGGCTTTGGCGATGCGCCAAAGGGCAAGGGCGGCCCCAATTTTGATCATCCCAATGCCGTCGACTTTGATCAAATGTGCGCGCAATTGCGCCAGTTGAAGAGCGGCGAGGCGATTGACCGGCCGCTGTATGATTTTCCCACCCATATGCCGAAAGCGGAAACCGAGCGGACCGAGCCACGGCCACTAATCTTGATCGACGGCATATTGATCCTGCAGCACCAGCCGTTGCGCGACCTGCTGGATCTCAGCATTTTCGTCGAATGCGATTCCGAAACTCGTTTTGCCCGACGACTCGAACGCGATGTCCGCGAACGCGGTCGTACGGCCCAGTCGGTACATGAACAATTCTCGAACCAAGTCGGTCCGATGCACGATCTCCACGTCGAACCATCAAAAAGCCACGCCGATATCGTGATAAATTCGCAACAGTGCGGAACGGCTTTCGACCCATTGTTTGAGAAGATCGCTTCGCTAATAAAATACTGAAAACAATATCCTAATTTTGGATATTCGGTCGCCAAAGCACTTTTTTTCCACCGATATTGCGGCAAATTCACGCGGCGGAAAATAATTAAAATGCTGCAGTGCGGCATAAGCCGTTTCAATTGAGACAAAACTGTCATTATTGGCCCCTACAGACGACCGGCGTTGATCTGGTGGCACATTTTTGGTGTCGGCAATCGAGCTCATGACAGTAATTTATTGCGGCGCACAATCTATTGCGGCGCACAAACGGGGAATTCATAACATGAAGATCAGATATCTTTTGGCTGTCAGCACAGTCAGCCTTTCCACAGCAGGCCTGATGGCTACATCCGCTTCGGCCCAGTCGACCGGCTCGATCGATTTCGAGAATGATGTTATCGTCGTAACAGGCGGTCGAAGCAGTGATGTTGGCGGAGTAGAAATTCCCAATACGCCGAAGGCAAAGCAGGTTCTCGACGAAGAAATCATCCGGCGTGCGCGCCCCGGCCAGACGGTCAACGATATTATCAACCTGGTCCCGGGCGTCAGCTTCCAGAATAACGACCCCTGGGGTTCTTCCGGCGGTTCGTTCACGATCCGCGGTTTCAGCGATGACCGTATCTCCCAGACACTCGACGGCCTGCCATTGAACGATTCCGGCAACTACGCGCTTTACACCAACCAGCAGGTCGACTCTGAAATCATCGAACAGGTTAACGTCAATCTCGGCGTGACCGATGTCGACAGCCCGACCGCTTCGGCCGTTGGCGGTACCATCAACCTGCGTACCCGCGAACCGAGCGACGAGTTCAAGCTTACCGGCACGCTTTCCGTCGGCAGCACGTTTGCCAATGGCGACACCGACAACCGTAGCCGCCTATATATGCGCGGCTTTGGCATGATCGACACTGGCGACATCACCGGCTTCGGCACCAAGGCTTTCTTCTCGGCTAGCTATACGCGCTACAACAACCCGTTCAACAATTACGGCACTGTGGAAAAACAGCAGTATAACGGCCGTATCTGGCAGGATATCGGCAGCAATGGCGACTTTATTTCTGTAGCGGGCCATTATAACGAGAACCGCAACAATTTCTTTGGTTCGTTCCCGCTCAGCGGCTTCCCGGCAACCAAGGAAGACCGCTTTTACGACATCGCTTATCCCTGCACGGTCGAAGCTCCGGTTGCAGGTACCGCGCAGAGCGACAATAATTGTGGTGCAGAATTCGATCGCCGCTGGAATCCTTCGAATACCGGCAATATTCGCGGTTCGTCACGCTTCACCCTTGCGGACAATCTAATCCTTACGGTTGACCCAAGCTATCAATATGTCAAAGCCAACGGCGGCGGCGACGAAGAATTGCTTGAACAAACCCGCAACGTAGGCGGCGTTCCGATGACCGGCTTTATTTCGGGAAAATATTATTTCGGTCGCGATCTCAACGGCGATGGCGATATACTCGACGAAGTCACAGGTCACGATCCCAGCCAGACCCGTACACGTCGCTACGGCGTTATTTCGAACCTTTCGTTCGAGCTGAACCCGGACCATCGCTTCCGTCTTGCCTATACTTATGACGATGCAAACCATCGCCAGACCGGCCAGACCTCGGTTGCACTTCTGAACGGCGATATTGCCGACGTTTTCCCGGTCAACAACGGTCTGGTAACCGTCGACGGCTTTGAACTGAACAAGCGCGATCGCCAGTCCTATGCAACACTGCATCAGATTTCAGGTGAATATCGCGGTACTTTCGGTAACCTTACGACGGTCCTCGGTATACGGGCACCGTTCTTCAAGCGCGAACTTAACCAGAATTGCTACACCACTTCGGCAAGCGGTTTCCTCGATTGTGTCGGCGGCGTAAGCGCAGCCTATGAAGCAGCAAACCCGTATAGCTATGATGCAGCGACGAACACCGTGTCAGGCTCCGCCCTGCCGACATCGCGGACCTATAAATATGATGACATTCTGCCCAACATCGGTCTGACCTATGCTTTCGGCAGCGCGTCCATCTTCGCAAACTATGCCAAGGGTCTTTCCGTACCGGCCACCGATCCGCTCTATGACTCGCTATACTTCCCTGAGGATGCTCCTGGCGTTCAGCCCGTGCCTGAAACGACCGACAGTCTCGATCTGGGGGTTCGGTATCGGACCGGCCAAATCCAGGCCCAGTTTGCTGGCTGGTTCACCCGTTATAATAATCGGTTGGCGTCGTCTTATGACCCTATTCTTGATGAATCAGTATTCCGGAATCTTGGTCGCGTAGACAAATATGGTCTTGATGCCTCTATCGCCTGGACGCCAACACCATCGACAATGTTCTATATCTTCGGTTCGATCAACGAATCGGACATCCAGGATAATGTTCAGACTGACGTTTGCTCGGCTGCTGACATAGTCAACGGCGTTGCTCAATGTACGGCGGTTGGTGATCCGATCTTCGCATTGACCGCTGGCAATAACGAGAGCGGAGCCCCGCTCTGGTCCGTTGGTGCCCGCGTTCAGCAGCAATTTGGCGATTTCGAACTGGGTGCTCAGGTCAAGCACACCGGCAAACGCTGGGCGAATGATACCAACGACACATCGGTTAAAGGTTATACGCTGGTCGATCTCGACCTTCGCTGGACGATTACGCAAAATCCATTCGGCGATGATGTTGCGTTGCAGCTGAACGTTACCAACCTGTTCGACAAGCTGTATGTCGGCGGTTTTGGCGGTGACTTGGAAAGCTCTTCGCCTTTCGTCCAGATCGGCGCGCCACGGGCAGCGAGCCTCTCGCTGATCTTCGGTTACTGAGCCGAAAGCCTATCCGGCCTGGTGTGACACGAGATCGCGCCGGGCCCATAGAAATCAAAAAAACGGCGGTGCTGAAAAGTGCCGCCGTTTTTCTTTGCCCTCGGCGGGGACAGCTGGTTTCGCTTGTGAAATCTTTACCGGTTCGTGCTAGAGGCACCGCGATTACTATCAACGGGAACCATCATGCCTGATACCGACATTTCGCCCATTCTGGTAACCGGAGCCGCCGGTTTCATCGGCCATGCCGTCTCGACCCGGCTCGTGGAGCGAGGGGAAACGGTAATCGGGATCGATAACCTCAACGATTATTATGATCCGGCGCTGAAAGCCGCGCGGCTCGCCAATCTCAAGGCGCTGGACGGCTTCCGCTTCGTAGAGATGGATGTGTCCGATGCCGATGGCGTCAAGACGCTGGTCCAGAACAACGAGGTACAACGGATCATCCATCTCGCGGCACAGGCCGGGGTGCGGTACAGCATTGAAAACCCGTTCGCCTATCAGAAGTCCAACCTGCAGGGCCATTTGTCGTTGCTCGAAGCCAGCCGCCATGCGGAGAATTTCCAGCATCTGGTCTATGCGTCCTCGAGCTCGGTCTATGGCGACAAGCCGATGGGCGGGGAAGGATTCACCGAAGAAGAACCCGCCATCGATCCGGTCTCGCTCTATGCAGCGACCAAACGCTCCGGCGAGTTGATGAGCCAGTCCTACGCAAAGCTCTATGGTTTTCCCATGACCGGCCTCCGCTTCTTCACTGTCTATGGCCCCTGGGGTCGGCCCGACATGGCCTATTTCGGTTTCACCCAGAAGATCTTGGCGGGAGAATCGATCGAGGTTTACGGTCAGGGTAAGATGGCGCGGGATTTCACCTATATTGACGATATTGTCGACGGCATTTTGGGCGCGCTCGACCATCCACCCGAGCGGCACGGCCACCGCATCCTGAATATTGGCGACAGCCGCCCGGTCGGGCTGATGGACATGATCGGGGCGCTGGAAGAAGCGCTCGGTGTGGAAGCGAAAAAGATCATGCGCGACATGCAACCCGGCGATGTGACCTCGACCTATGCCGATGTCTCCAAGCTGCGCGCGCTGACCGGCTATGCACCGAAAGTGATGCTGGAAGACGGGTTGAAGCGTTTCGTCAGCTGGTATCGGGATTTCTACGGCAATCTGCCGCCGCAGTGATCTAGCGCGCTTCGGCGCGCTGCATGACTTGCTGTGCGGCCAGTTTCAGCTGTTCGTTCACGCCGGCATCGGCGCATATGCCATCGCTGAAAATACCGCCAGAGGCGTTGATCCCGACGCCGAGCGGAGTGGGCCAGCCGCGCAGGGAATGCACGATCGAGCGCAAGGCCGCCAGCGTGCTGCCAACCGCTTGCCAGCCATAGGCTGTTACGATCAGTCCGATGGGAACCCCGTCCAGATAGATGCGCTCGTCCCGTGCCGTCTCTTCGATATAATCAATGGCATTTTTCACCAGACCGGAAACCGTCCCGTGATAGCCGGGACTGGCGATCAGCACACCGTCCGCCCGGCGAACCAGTTCAACCAGTTCCTTGCCAGTGTCGCTCAGGCCTGCGGGGTCCGAAAGATAATGCGGCAGCGCCAGAAGGCGATCTGATCCGAACAGTTCGGTTTCCGCGCCTGCCTCTGCGGCGGACTGCAACGCTATCGCCAGAGCCTGCTCGGTCGAGGATGCCGGATTGGTCGTGCCGCCAAGGCCGAGGATGAAAGGTTTTTTTGTCTGTTTCACAATCATGCCATACCGACGAATGATCGCCAATTGCAACGGGCTTGTGCAAAGCGCCGGTTTCTTAATTGACCGATTAAATCAGGCACATTAAGACCGGCAACAACTGGCGGGCCTCGAGCGCGCTCATTTCTCCTCGGACCAAAGGATTATTCCATGCGCAAATTTACCGAAGAACAGCATATGTTCCGCGATGCCTATCGCCGTTTTCTGGCCGACGAAGTCGCCCCGCGGATGGACGAGTTTCGCGAAGCCGGGATCGTCGACCGCGAAATATTCAAGAAGGCTGGCGATCAGGGTTTCCTGATGGTCTGGCCGGACGAAAAATATGGCGGCATGGGCGACAATGATTTCCGCTATGAGCAGATCATTATCGAGGAAACCGCCCGCGCGGGCTGCGCCGAATGGTATAACACCCTCCACAGCCGTCTGGTCGGCCCTTATCTTAAGAATATCGGCAATGAAGAACAGCGCGAGCGCTTCCTGCCGAAATGTGTGACCGGCGAGACTATCCTAGCCGTCGCAATGACCGAGTCCGGCGCCGGCAGCGATTTGTCCGGCATGAAAAGTACGGCGAAAGACATGGGTGACCATTGGCTGCTCAACGGATCGAAAACCTATATCTCCAACGGCATTAACGCTGACGTCGTCATCGCCGCAGCGAAGATTGACGGTGTCGAAGACAAGCACGCGATGGTCCTCTTGATCCTCGAACGCGGCATGGAGGGCTTTGAACGCGGCCAGAATCTCGAGAAAATCGGCCTGCATGCGCAGGATACAGCCGAGCTGTTCTTCAATGACGTCAAGATACCAAAGGAAAATACGCTGGGTACACCCGGCAAAGGCTTCATCCATCTGATGGAAGGGCTGGCCGAGGAACGGCTGATCGCGATGGTCGGCTATGCTGCTTCCGCACGGCGCGCCTTTGATGTGACGCGCGAATTTGTCATGGATCGGGATGTTTTTGGCAAGAAACTGTCAGATATGCAGAATACCCAGTTCAGAATGGCCGAAATGGACGCGAAAATCGACATGCTGCAAGTCTATGTCGACCATTGTGTCGATATCCATAACCAGGGCGGACTGACCGCCAATATGGCTGCCAAGGGCAAGATGTTGGGCAGCGAGATCGAATGGGAAATGGCCGATCTCGGGCTGCAGCTGCACGGCGGCGCCGGCTATATGAAAGAATATGAGATCAGCCGGATATTCACAGACGCCCGGATGAGCCGGATTTATGCCGGATCGAGCGAGATCATGCGCTACATCGTCGGCCGCGACGTTTTCAGCCAGAAATATCAATCGATCCTCGATTAGTTTATGATGCAAACGGCACCAGGAGAAGGCGAGTCGCCTTCTCCTAAAGTTGACGTTTACGTAAACTGCTTGACTATGCTGCACTGCAACATTAGCATAAAGCAACATCCTTCCAATTCTTCCAGCGAGAGGAACCCCAAATGACGCAAGCTTTTATCTATGACGCAGTGCGATCGCCGCGCGGCAAGGGCCGTAACGATGGCGCCCTCCACGAAATCACCGCTCTCGACCTTTCCGCCCAGGTGCTGGCATCGATCAACGATCGCAACGAACTAGAGGGCCACGAAGTCGAAGACATCGCCTTTGGCTGTGTCTCTCCCGTCGGCGAGCAAGGCGCGGTGATCAGCCGCATGGCAGCACTGAAAGCCGGCTATGCCGACACAACATCGGCGATCCAGGTCAACCGCTTCTGCGGTTCCGGTCTCGAAGCGGTGAACATCGCGGCTGGCAAGGTCTGCTCCGGCGAAACCGATCTGGCGATTGGTGGCGGAATCGAATCCATGTCGCGCATCCCGATGGGCAGCGACGGTCTCGGCGGCATGGCCGACCCGACTCTCGTCTTTCAGGAATATTTTGTCCCGCAGGGCATTTCCGCCGATCTGATTGCCACGAAATATGGCTATAGCCGCGACGATGTCGACGCTTATGCGGTCGAAAGCCAGAAACGCGCCGCCATGGCGTGGGACGAAAAACGTTTCGCCAAATCGATCCTGCCAATCCGCGATGTGATTGGCGAAGTCGTGCTCGACCGTGACGAATTGATGCGGCCCGAAACCGATATGCAGTCGCTCGGCGCGCTTGGCCCCGCCTTCAAGATGATGGGCGAAGTCATGCCCGGCTTTAACGATGTCGCGATCCTCAAACATCCCGAGATCGAGAAGATCAACCATGTCCACCATGCAGGCAACAGCTCCGGTATCGTCGACGGTTCCGCAGCGGTTCTCGTCGGGAACGAAATGGCCGGCGAAAAATATGGGATGAAGCCGCGAGCGCGGATCATATCGATGGCCGCAATCGGCTCCGAACCCACGATCATGCTGACCGGCCCCGAATTTGCCGCCAAGAAGGCACTGGAACGTGCTGGAATGACAGCAAATGATATCGATCTGTGGGAATTGAACGAGGCCTTTGCTGCCGTCGTTCTGCGCTTCATGGATGCGATGAATGTCGACCATAGCGTGATGAACGTCAACGGCGGCGCGATCGCCATGGGCCATCCGCTCGGCGCGACCGGCGCGATGATCCTCGGCACCGCGCTCGACGAGCTCGAACGTTCCGGCAAGTCGACCGCTCTCGCGACTCTTTGCATCGGCGGCGGCATGGGTATCGCCACGATCATCGAACGGGTGAACTAATTGACTGCGCTCCGGCCAACACCGGGCGCAGGCTCCCTTTTTTGAACTGGATTCCGGCCTTTGCCGGAAAACGAATACAGGACAGAACACATGACCTACGAAACATTCACAGTCGATATTGACAGCGACGGCATTGCGCTGGTCACCATCGATCTTCCCGGCCAGTCGATGAACGTCTGGAACCAGGCCTTGATCACTGACTTCAAAACCTTCGTCGAAGACCTGATCAGCAAGGACGAAATCAAGGGCGCGGTCATCACCTCGGGCAAGAAATCGGGTTTCCTTGCTGGTGCCGACCTCAACATGCTCGGCGCGTCGAAAGCCGCCAGCATGGCCGAAGCGTTTGAAAGCGCATGGGAACTCAACGGCATGTTGCGCCGTATGGAAACCGGCGGCAACAGCGCCAAGGACCTGCTCAAGGGCACGGCCCACGCAAAACCCGTCGCCTGCGCCCTGAACGGCCTCGCGCTCGGCGGTGGCCTCGAACTCGCACTGGCCTGCCATTATCGCGTTTGCGCCGACAATCCCAAGATTCAGCTTGGCTTGCCAGAAGTACAGGTTGGCTTGCTGCCCGGCGGCGGCGGCACACAGCGCCTGCCACGCCTCTCCGGTCTGCAGGCTGCTGGCATGATGATCATGATGGGCGCGCCCACCAACCCGCAGGCTGCCAAGGCCCAGGGCTTTATCGACGAAGTTGTCCCCGCTGACGAAGTCGTCGCGAAAGCCAAAGAATGGGTCAAAGCCAATCCCAAGGCATCCGCGCCATGGGACAAAAAGGGCTATAAATTCCCCGGCGGCGCCGGATCGATGGATCCCCGCGCGGTGCCGCTTTATCTCGGCTCCTCGGCGATTGCGCTGAAGCAGAGCAAGGGCAATTACGAAGCGGTCAAGGCGATCCTGTCCTGCCTCTATGAAGGCTCGATGCTGCCGATCGACACTGCCCTGCGCGTCGAAAGCAAATATTTCACAAAATTGCTCTCCGGCCCGCAAGCCAAGAATATGATCCGTACCCTGTTCATCAACAAGCAGGCCGCGGAAAAGGGCGCAGCCCGCCCTGAAGGCGTACCACCGACCGAACTCAAGACCGTCGGCGTGCTTGGTGCCGGCCTGATGGGTTCCGGCATCACCCATGTCACGGCCAAGGGAGGCATGAATGTGGTCGTTCTCGATCGCAGCATGGAGGAAGCGCAGAAAGCTGTCGATTACAGCCAGAAGATCGTCGACAAGGGCGTGAAGCGTGGCAAGATGACGCAGGAAAAAGCCGATGCTTTCATGGCGCGGATCAAACCAACCGATAATTATGACGATCTGAAAGATGTCGACCTGATCATCGAGGCGGTATTCGAACGCCCCGACATCAAGGCCGATGTGATCAAGAAGACCGAAGCGGTCATCGGCAAGGATGTGGTCTTTGCGTCCAACACCTCGACCCTGCCGATCACCGGTCTGGCGAAGAATAGCGAACGCCCTGACCAGTTTATCGGCATGCATTTCTTCTCGCCGGTCGAGAAAATGCCGTTGCTGGAAATCATCCCTGGCGCCGAAACCGGCGACAAGGCTCTGGCGGTTGCGCTCGATTATAATGCGAAAATCCGCAAGGTTCCGATTGTAGTCAAGGACGTCCGCGGCTTCTACACCAACCGCGTGTTCCCGCCTTATGCCAATGAAGCGATGCTGATGGTCGCCGAAGGCGTGAAACCGGCGCTGATCGAAAATGCCGCAATTGCGATGGGCATGCCAATCGGCCCGCTCGCCGTGGTGGACGAGACGACCCTGCAACTCGGCTATGACATCATGACGTCAACCAAGGAAGAACTGGGCGACGCCTATGTTCCGAGCGGCACCGAGGATCTGATGGAGATCATGGTCAAGAAGATCGACCGTCGTGGTCGGCGTTTTGGCGGCGGTTTCTACGAATATGCGGACGACGGTTCGAAGAAATTGTGGCCCGGCCTCGCCGACCATTTCCCGCTGGCCGAAAAGCAGCCGGATGTGGAAGAGGTCAAACAGCGTTTGATGTTCATCCAGCTGATCGCCACCGCGCAATGTTTCGACGAAGGCGTCGTCTCCGATCCGCAATCCGCCGACCTCGGCGCGATCTTCGGCTGGGGCTTCGCGCCCTGGACCGGCGGTCCGATGAGTCATATCGACACGATGGGCGTCGACAATTTCGTCCGTATCGCAGACAATCTGGCGCAGAAATATGGCGAACGGTTCAAACCACCGATGAGCTTTCGTGAGAAAGCGGACGCTGGCGAGACTTTTTACAAAGCCGCTTAAGCCGGAACGACCGAAGATTAGAGAGAGCTCCTTCGGGGGCTCTTTTTTTGCCTGTCAGGAAAGCCGTTTTGCCAGTGCGTCGAGTTTTGCGTCGAGCTGCTCAATCTGCCGGGACATATGATCAATATTGGCGTTATCCCCGGGTTTAGCAGTACGGTCCGCTCCATAATGGGTGTCGAACAACGCCACCATCTGCTCAACCACCGGGCCTTGCTGTCGTTCGGCGCGTTCTGCCCCGATGGTCATCTCGATCGAACGCGCACTATATTCCAGAGTGCCATAGAAAATATCACGCGCCTGCCACAGCACCGCGTCCTGTCGCAATTCGCCGCGATCCTGCCCGCGTCGGAACAACTGGTCGAAAACCGCAACATAATGGCGCAGATGGTCGCGCGAGACGCTGACCTCGCTATTGTTGCGACGCAGGGCGAAGCTGAGATTGATGAAGTCCGCGTTCACAATCACCGTGTTCAGATGATATTGCGCTAGCGCCCGCAAACGGTCGGAAAAATCCTCCGCCGTCGTTGACGCCATGACCGCCTCGGCTTCCAGAGTGAGGCCGTCCCAGAATTTCTGCAAGACCGCGAGCATCAGCTCGGCCTTGGATTCATAATAGCTGTAGATCGTGCCTTCGCCGATACCGGCGCGGCGCGCGATCTCGGACATGCGCGCGCCGTCGAAGCCATGGTCGACGAAAATGCCGCGCGCCGCGTCCAGAATCGCCTGTTCCTTGCGCTCCAGCTTGCTCCGCTGGGTTTCCAGAGTAACCACCTTAGTCGCCAAAACCTGTCCTTTATTGAGCTTGACTCGAAAATACCGAGTGCTATTCAAATAGCCATAGGAGACTGAATGTGTCAAATGACGAATATTCCGCTGTGCCATTTCCCGCAAAGGCGTCCTGAATATGCCCCAGTTTAAATCGAAAATTGCCACCGGCTCCGACAGCTTTGCGCAAAACCGCAAAGACATGCTGACGCTGATCGATCATCTTCGCAGCCTCGAGAAGCGCGCGGTCGATGCGTCGGAAAAACGCCGTCCGACCTTTGAAAAACGCGGCCAGCTGACCCCGCACGAGCGGCTGACCCGTTTGCTCGATCCCGGCATGCCCTTCTTGCGCCTGTATAATATGGCCAATTATCTGCTCGAGGACAGCAATCCCGACACCAGCATTCCCGGCGGCAGCGTGATATTGGGCATTGGCTTTGTCAAAGGCGTTCGCTGCATGATCTGGGTCGATGACAGCGGCATCCGCGCTGGCGCGGCGACCTCCGGCGGCTGGGATGCCAGCAAGGGCGCGCAGAAAATTGCCCAGGATCTCAAATTGCCGTTCATCCACCTGGTCGAAAGTGCTGGCGCGAATCTGATGGAATATAAGGTTGAGCTCTGGGCTCACGGCGGGATGCTGTTCCGCAACCTTGCATGGCTAAGCGCGGCGGGTATCCCGACGATGGTGGTGCTGCACGGCCCATCGACCGCTGGCGGCGCCTATATGCCCGGCATGTCCGACTATGTGATCGGCATCCGCGACAACGGCATGGCAGCGCTCGGTGGCGCAGCGCTGGTCCACGCGGCAACCGGCGAGGTTGCCGACGACCGGGAGCTTGGCGGTACTGAAATGCACGCCTCGACCACCGGTAGCGTCGAATATCTCGCCGATGACGATGCCCACGGCATTGCCATTGCCCGCGAAACCATGGGCCGGCTCGACTGGAACAAGAATACCAAGCCGATTCGCCGCAATGACTATGAAGAGCCGGTCTACGACATCGACGAGATCGCCGGTGTGGTGCCGACCGATTATACCATTCCCTATGATGTCCGCGAAGTCGCGGCCCGGATCGTCGACGGTTCGGACTTCGAGGAGTTCAAGCCGCGCTACGGTCCCGGCACGGTCTGCATGCAGGCCAGCATCATGGGCCATGCGGTCGGGCTGATCGGCAATAACGGCCCGTTCGATCCCGAAGCGGCGGCCAAGGCGACCCATTTCTTCCAGCTTTGTGACCAGTCGCAGCTGCCGATCATCTTCCTGAACAACACCACCGGCTATATTGTCGGCACCGAGTCCGAGCATAAGGGCATGATCAAGCTCGGCAGCAAGATGATCCAGGCCGTGTCCAACGTCCGGGTGCCAAAACTGGCGCTTTACATCGGGGCGAGCTTTGGCGCGGGCAATTACGGGATGAGCGGCATCGCCTTCGAGCCCGATTTCCTGTTCAGCTGGCCCAATGCCAAAACTGGCGTCATGGCGGGAGCTTCGGCCGCCAACACAATGAGCCATGTCGCCCGGGTGCAAGCCAAACGCAAAGGCGTCGAGCCGGACGAAGAGGCTATTGGCAAACAGGAACAACGGATCAAGGATATTTTTGAAGCGCAGGAAAGCGCCTTCTTCACCTCCGGCCGGGTACTCGACAATGGCGTGATCGACCCGCGCGATAGCCGCAAGGTTCTGGGTTTTGCGCTGGAGACCATCTTCGAGGCGCAGAACCGGACTCTCCATCCCAATGCCTTCGGGGTGGCGCGGATATGACCGACCTTCCCGTAACCGAGACCCTGCAGCTCGAACTGAAGAACGGCTGGCTCACCATCTGGTTCAACCAGCCGGAAAACCGTAATGCCCTGAGCGATGCTCTGGTGGCAGAGCTGGGCGCTGTCCTGAAAAGCGTGCGCGACGATCGCAGCGTGCGCGGCATCACCCTGCGAGGCCGCGGCGGCGTCTTCTGTGCCGGCGCGGATCTCAAGAATTTCAAAGAGAATTTCCAGCAAAGCGGCGACCGTGCGGCAATCATCAAGATGTCGAGCGGCGCAGCGGAGATTTTCGACCTGGTGAACACCGCGCCGCAAGTGGTGATCGTATTGATCGAAGGCGCGGCCATGGCCGGCGGCTTCGGCTTGTCCTGCTGCGCCGATGTCGTGATCTGCGAAAGTGGTGCGCGCTTCGCGATGACTGAGACCGCCATTGGCGTGACACCGGCACAGATATCCCCCTTCGTGATCCAGAAACTCGGCTATGCCACCGGTCGCCGGTTGATGCTGACCGCCGCGCGGTTTGACGGAACAGAGGCCCATAAACTGGGATTCGCGGATTTTATCGCCGATGATGTCGCGGGTCTGGAAGCAATCGAAATGCAGCTCCGCAAACAGGTCCTGGGCGCAGCGCCGGGCGCCGTGGCTGCAACCAAAGAACTGCTTGGCCAGATCGCGGGCCAGCCGCGCGAAGAGGTGATCCGCCTTGCTGCGGAGAATTTCGCCGACCGGATGGTCAGCGACGAGGCCAAAGAAGGCGTCGCCAGCTTCTTTGAAAAGCGAAAGCCCAGCTGGGTGGTAAAACCGGAATGAGCAGATATTTGCAAATTCTTCCGTTCGTCCTGAGCTTGTCGGAGGACAGCTGGCGTGAAGCCATGCTTCGACAGGCTCAGCACGAACGGGGTGAAGGAAAATAAAATGACCCGAATCAACACACTCCTGGTTGCCAACCGCGGCGAAATCGCCTGCAGGGTGATGCGCACCGCCAAGGCGCAGGGCATCCGTACGGTGGCTGTCTATTCCGACGCGGACGCGAACGCGCCCCATGTCAGAATGGCCGATGATGCGGTGCATATCGGCCCGGCACCGGTCAATGAATCCTATCTGCTGATCGACAAGATCATCCAGGCCGCCAAGGACACTGGCGCCGACGCGATTCACCCCGGCTATGGGTTCCTCTCGGAAAATGCTGCCTTCTCCAAGGCTTGCGCTGACGCGAATATAATCTTTGTCGGACCGCCGGAAAAAGCGATCGACGTGATGGGCGACAAGGCCCGGTCGAAACGCGCGATGATCGCCGCCGGCGTGCCCTGCGTGCCCGGCTATCAGGGCGATGATCAGGCTGATGATGTGCTGGTCGCCGAAGCCGGCAAGATCGGTGTGCCATTGATGGTCAAGGCAGCCGCTGGCGGCGGTGGTCGCGGCATGCGGCTGGTCCATGATCTGAAAGACGTGCCCAATGCGATCAAACTGGCCCGGTCCGAGGCGGAAAATGCCTTTGGCAATGGCGAGCTGATTCTCGAGAAAGCGATCATCAAGCCACGCCATGTCGAGATTCAAGTCTTCGCCGACAGCCACGGCAATACCATCCATCTCGGCGAGCGCGATTGTTCGGTCCAGCGCCGACACCAGAAGGTGATCGAGGAAGCGCCTTGCCCTGTCATGACGCCAATATTACGCGAGCAAATGGGTGCGGCTGCGGTCGAAGCGGCCAAGGCAGTCGATTATGTCGGTGCCGGAACCGTCGAATTTCTGCTCGACCAGTCAGGCAGCTTCTATTTTCTCGAAATGAACACGCGGCTGCAGGTCGAGCATCCGGTGACCGAGGAAATCACGGGTCTTGATCTGGTCGCATTGCAACTGAAAGTTGCGTCAGGCGACTTATTGGGCCTTGAGCAGCAGGACATCACGCTCACCGGCCATGCGATGGAAGTCCGGCTCTATGCCGAGGATCCGGCGGATGATTTCCTGCCCAGCACCGGCCCGATCCACCTGTGGCAGCCATCCGGCCTCGCGCGGGTCGACAGCGGTATCCAGACCGGCGGCGAGGTATCGCCCTTTTACGATTCGATGGTCGCCAAGATCGTCACCCACGGCGCTACCCGCGACGAAGCCCGGCGCCGGATGATCAAAGCGCTCTCGGAGACCGCTCTGTTCGGCCCAAAAACCAATCGCGATTTCCTCATTGATGCGCTCGACCGCCCGGACTTTGTCGCCGGCGAAGCAACCACGGCCTTCATCGCCGAAAATTATGGCGAAGGCGGGGTGGATCTCGGGGCGCATGACTTTTCCTCTTATGCAATCGCGGCGGTCATCCATCACAAGCTGCGGCAGCAGGCGGCGCATAAGCTGGCGCTGAACGTCAATCCGGAAATGCTCGACTGGTCCAGCACCGGTTCACTGGAAACCGTAGCGCAATATGCCGATGGCGAAGACGCCCAGACGATCCACGTCCATGTCGACAAGCCCGGTCACTACCGGGTCAGCTCCGGCGAAGAAGGAGTCGAGGTGGACTTGATCAGCCTCACCGCCGACCGCGCGAAATTGCGGGTCGACGGACGGACCATCGAGGCGATCTATTATGATGACCATCGTACCCTCTATCTGGCGCTACCGAAGCGTTCGCTAACCGTCAGCGATCTGACCGGTCTCAGCGCGATGGAAGATGCGGGGGGCGGTGGCACCGTGGTCGCACCGATGCACGGATTGTTGCTCGAGATATTGGTCGAAGCCGGAGCGCGGGTTGCCAGGGGCGACAAGCTGGCTGTGCTCGAGGCGATGAAGATGCAGCACGAGATACTGGCCGAAATTGACGGGACGGTTGAAACCATCGCGGCAACCGCTGGCAAACAGATTGCGGCGGATGATCTGATCCTGGAGATTGTCGCGGATGAAGAAAGCGAAGAGGCATGATCCCTACCGTTCGCCCTGAGCCTGTCGAAGGGCAGGCCACGCACACTCATGCTTCGACAAGCTCAGCACGAACGGAAAGATCCCAATGAACAATAAAATCTGCGACATGCTCGGCATCGAATTTCCGCTGGTTGCCTTCTCCCACTGCCGCGACGTTGTCGCTGCCGTCTCCAGAGCCGGTGGCATGGGCGTATTTGGCGGGGTTAATTGCTCGCCGGAGACGCTCGAGGAAGAGCTCAGCTGGATCGACGCCCATGTCGACGGCAAACCTTATGGTCTCGACATCATCGTTCCGAATAAAGTCGAAGGAAAGGGCGAACAGCTCGATCCGGAAGCGGTACTAGCCTCGATTCCGGACGAACATAAGCAATTTACCAACGAGATATTGCAACGCCATGGCGTCAACACTGATCGCATCGCCGGGGACATCGAAACAGTCCGCCGCGAACAGGTCGCCTCCGCCGAAAATCTGCGCGGCGGAACGGCAGCAGCGATTTTGGAAGTCGCTTTCCGTCATCCGATCAAACTGATCGCAAATGCTCTGGGTATCCCGCCGCAGGTGATGCTGGAAATGGGGCAAAGACACAATGTTCCGGTCGCGGCGCTGGTCGGAACGAGAGATCATGCGATGAGTCAGGTCGCAGCCGGTGTCGACATCATCATTGCGGTCGGCGGCGAAGCCGGTGGCCATACCGGCGATATATCCACGATGGTGCTGATCCCCGAGGTCTGCAACGCGCTGGCCCAGATTGGCGACGATACGCCGGTACTAGCTGCGGGCGGCATTGCCACCGGCGCGCAGATGGCTGCCGCGATGGCGATGGGTGCTAGCGGCGTCTGGTGCGGGTCGGTCTGGCTGACCACGGTCGAAGCGGAAACCAATCCGGTGGTGAAAGAGAAAATGCTGGCAGCCACGTCACGCGACACCGTGCGAGCGCGCTCGCGCACCGGCAAGCCATCACGGCAATTGCGCTCACCCTGGACCGATGCCTGGCAGGCTGAGGGCGCACCCTCCCCGCTTCCCATGCCGTTACAGTCTCTGGTCGCAGAGCCCCCGCTGCGCGTGCTCGACAAGCTCAGTCAGGGTGACAATCAGGGCGCCAAGGATCTGGCCACCTATTGGGTCGGACAGGGCGTTGGCCTGATGAATGAGCAGATGACCGCCGGTCAGGTGGTGCAGGGCTTCAAGGAAGATTTCCTTACCGCATATGAAAGACTGGCCGCCAATCTGGACGAATGACCATCCCTACTCAATCCTGAGCTTGTCGCGGGATCAATTGCACCATATGCTTCCTCCAGACCGGCTCGAACGAAGTCGGGATTGAGGATCGCATGACAGATATAACACCGACGCAGCCACTGGCCGGAATCAGGGTCATCGAATTTTCCACGATGGTCACCGCCTCGCTGGCGACGATGATGTTTGCCCAGCAGGGCGCGGATGTGATCAAGGTCGAACCGCCCGGCATCGGTGATCCGATGCGCTGGCTGGGCAGTCAGAAATCCGGCATCTCCGGCCTGTTCCACAATTGCAATCGCGCCAAACGTTCGATCACGCTCGATCTCAAAACCGCAGAGGGCATCGCCCATGCCCGCCAGCTCTGTCTGTCGGCGGATGTGGTGATTCACAATTACCGCCCGGGTGTGATGGACCGGCTCGGACTGGGCAGCGATGCGCTGCGCCAGGAGAAACCGGAGCTTATCTATTGCGCCATCACTGGCTTTGGCCACGAAGGACCGCTGTCCGGCCGCCCGGCCTATGACCATGTGATGCAGGCGATGGCCGGGTTCATGACTCTGCAGGGCCATCCGGAAGGTTTCGCCTATGTCAAAACCCTGATCTGCGACAAGGTCACCGCTTATACTGCCGCGCAGGCGATTACCGCCGCCCTGTTCGCACGCGAGCGCATCGGTGTCGGCCAGCATATCGACCTGTCGATGCTCGAAAGCTGCATTGCCTTTCTCTGGCCCGATGGCGGTATGCACCTGACGCTGCAAGGCGAAGACGTGGCTCACGGCGCTCCCTTCGCCGACTATTATCAATTGCCGCTCCGGTCGACCGACGGAGCGATCGCCTATGCCGCTATGACCGACGACCATTGGTCGGCAATATTCGACATAGTCGGACGTCCCGACCTGAAGACGGAAGAGAAATATCAGGGCATGGCGAACCGCAGCATCCATATGGCGGAGCTCGCCTCGATCATCGCCAATGAAAAACCGAACCTGACCAGCGCCGAGATGGTCGCCGGTCTCGCCGCTCGTGATGTGCCGGCTGCCCCCTGTCTGGCGCTGGAAGACCTGCCGTCCAACCAGCAGGCCATGACTGTCGGTATATTCGAACAGAGTGATCATCCGCTGCTTGGCCGGGTCCAGCATGTCACGTCGCCGGCCCGTTTTGGCGGCGACAAGCCAGCGCCTTGTGGCCCCAGTCCGGCGCTCGGCGAACATAGCGAGGCCATCCTCGCCGAGATCGCGGCTCGCCCGCAACCATAGATCGAATCAATTGATTGCGGCACCCGTCATCTGGTTGCGTAAGTCTGCGATCTGGCTATTCTATTGGAAAAAAATAAGGAGAGAATCGCATGACCTGGCAGATGGCCGATATCTGGGAAAATATTGCTGCAGCAATTCCTGACAAACCCGCAATCGTCGACGGCGATAAACGCTATAGCTGGGCCGAATATGAAAATCGCGCAGCGCGCGTCGCACAGGTGCTTACCGACCATGGATTGAAGGCCGGTGCGAAGCTGGCAATCTATTCCTATAATTCGGCGGAGTATATGGAGACCCAGTTCGGGGCCTTCAAAGCACGCGTCTGCCCCGTCAATGTCAATTACCGCTATCTCGAGGCGGAACTGACTCATGTCATCAACAACAGCGACAGCGAAGCCCTGGTCTATCAGGCACAATTCGCCCCGCGCGTCGCGGCGATTCGCGATCAGCTCGAGCAGGTCAAACTCTTCCTCGAGATTGATGACGGATCGGGCCAGCATCTCGAGGGTGCTGTCTCCTATGTAGAAGCGTTGCAAAACACCGATCCCATGCCGGTGATCGAACGGTCGGATGACGATTTGTACATGCTCTATACCGGCGGCACGACCGGCATGCCCAAGGGCGTGATGTATGATCACAAGAGCTTTGCCACCGCGCTGCTCGCCAGAGGGTTCGAAATGCGGATGATGGAGCCACCGACCGATGCATCGGGCTTCGGGCCACTGGTACAGCAACTGCACGCGATGGGCGCAACGTCACGCTCCATTCCTGCATGCCCGCTGATGCATGGTACCGGCATGTGGATCGGGGCGATGGTCCCGCACAGCCTCGGTGGGTGCTTGGTGCTGAACGACAACAGCCATTTCGATCCGGTAGCGCTCTGGCAGCTGACCGAAGACGAGAAAGTCACCGATATCACCATCGTCGGCGATGTATTTGCCAAGCCGATGCTCGCTGCGCTGGAAGAGGCCAAGACGGCAGGGAAAGTCTTTGATTTATCATCACTTCTAATGATGGGGTCGTCGGGTGTGATGTGGTCGACGGAGGTCAAGCGCGGCCTTTTAGAACATTTGCCCCATATGGCCATTGTCGACAGCATGGGTTCGACCGAAGGCAGCATGGGGGTTTCGATCACCACCGCCGAAAATATCGATATCGACCAGACCGCAAAATTCGAAATGAATGCGACGACCAAAGTGTTGACCGAAGATGGCAAGCCGATAGCGCCCGGTTCCGGTGAGATGGGTCTGATCTGTAACGGCGGGATGGTGCCGCTCGGCTATTATAAGGACGAAGCGAAAAGCGCGGCCACGTTCAGGACATTCGACGGTGTCCGCTATTCGATCCCCGGCGATTTCGCGACGGTCGAGGCGGATGGCTCGATCACGCTGCTCGGGAGAGGTTCCGCCTGCATCAACAGCGGTGGCGAGAAGATCTTCCCCGAAGAAGTCGAAGAAGCACTCAAGACGCATGAATCGGTCTATGACTGTCTGGTGGTCGGGATAGCCGACGACCGCTTTGGCCAGAAAGTCACTGCTATCATTTCCCTGGCGCCCGACGCCCGGTTCGATGAAGCCGGACTGAGCGACCATGTCCGCTCGAAACTGGCGGCCTACAAGGCGCCGCGGGCCATTATAGTGGTGGATGAGGTTCCGCGCGCGGCTAATGGCAAGGCGGGCTATAAGGCGGCCAAGGAAATCGCCCTGGAGCGACTGCAGGTACCGGCATAGACAGGTAACCGGACGCCGGCACCGGCGGAGCGAGACAGGGCATCTCCCGTTCAGCCATTGACGGATCACGTCCATCCACCGCATGAGCGGATGATGATCGTCGAACTTATTCACAATCCGGCCTCGGGCACGTTTAATCAAACCCGGCTGGATGACCTGTCCCGCGCCTTCCAGGCATGCGGCGCGCAAGTAAGGCTGGGCCGGACCGAAAAGAACGGGCAGTTCGAGATTTTCTCCGACTGTGATCTCGTCTGTGTGTCGGGCGGTGACGGGGCCTTGCAGCTGGTCGTCGCATCGATGGTTCGCTCCGGAATATCCAGACCCCTATGTGTGTTTCCTGCCGGCACGGTCAATCTGGTCGCCAAAGAACTCGGCTATTCCAGCGATCCGGAAATATTCGCGCGCGAGATCATGGCCGGATTTCTCGACAAGCAAGTGGCGCGTCTGGAAGCCCCGTTAGTTACCAGCGACGGCCAGCCCTTTGTCGCCTGTATCAGTGCCGGTCCCGACGGTCAGGCCGTCGCGCGGCACAGTCCGGCATTGAAAAAGCGCATAGGCGGGGCGGCTTATGCATGGTCGCTGATAAAGCTGCTCGGCGACTGGCCGGAGCTGCGCTTTTCGCTGGCGGTGGAAGCGCCCGACGGCACGACAGAACATCTGAACTGCAGCGCGGTTTACGTAATCAAGGCCCGTTATTACGCCGGAAGCTGGGTTCTCGCGCCGACAGCAGAATTGGGATCCAGGCATTTTCAGGTCATATTGCTGACCCGCGCCCGGCGCAGGGATTTTTTCCGCTTCCTGCTCCAGATCGCGCGCGGTCGTGACCCCGCAGAGCTCGCTTTCGTCCAGTCCCTGCCAGCTTCCCGGCTGACGATAATCGCGAAAGACAAAATCTCCCGACTGGCCGCGTTTCAGGCAGACGGTGACACGCTAGCGGTACAACCCTATGAGATCAGGATGGCCGACCAGAGCGTTACATATTGTTTGCCGATACCCGAATAAATCCCGCTCTTTAGGCGGCGCGACAATGGGCTGCGATCAGATCGACCATTTTCGGCAATTTGCTTGGCGGCAGATCGTGCCCCATGCCCTCAACAAGTTCGAACCGGGCGCCTTTGACATTGGCCGCGATATCCTGACCGCAGACCGACGGGATGAGCGGATCATCGGCACCATGAATGACCATCGTCGGCGCGGTGATCCGGTTCGCCGTCGGCCGCAAATTTCCGGTATCGATGATCGCCGCCATCTGGCGCTTCGGCCCGGGCGGGTAGAAGCCGCGTTCTTGCGCCAGTTTCATCATCGCCCGGCGTTCCTCCGGCCGATTCCGGCCTTCCTCGGACGCGATCAGGGACGAGAAGGCCAGTCCCAGTTCCAGAGCCTCGTCCGGCGTCCGCACTTTTGCGCGAGCCGTTTGCAGCAGCACCTTGCGCACTTCGGCATTGGCTCCAGGAAGGCCCGGACCGTTGGTCGATGACATGACCGGCGTAAAGGACAGCACCCGATCGGCGTGATCGCCCGCAATCAGTTGCCCGATCATACCGCCCATAGACGCCCCGACAATATGCGCCCGGTCGATCTTGAGGGCGTCGAGAACGCCGACCGCGTCCCTCGCCATATCGCTCAGATTATAGGGTGCCATTTGCCTTTTCGGGAAGAGCCGTTTGGTGAGCATCTGCCGGAGCGGGTGCGGTGGCCGCACGCCGTCAAATTTATAGGAAAGACCAACATCGCGGTTATCAAAAGTGACGACCCGGAATCCCTCCTTAACCAGACCATTGACGAAATCCATCGGCCAGTAAATCAGCTGGGCGGTATAGCCCATGACCAGCAATATGGCGGGATCCTCGGGGTTGCCGTGATCTTCTGCTTCGATATTGATACCATTAGCGATGACTTGCATGGGCTGTTCCTGAACTACACGAAAACAGGATAAGTAACAGAAAGTGCAAGCGTTACAAGAACCGCAGCTATCTGGGGCTAGGGCATGTTTCCCCGGTCTGGCCGGCCGATATCATTTTGCGCCATATTGGCGTTGGTACCGACCGTTATCGCGCCCAGCCGGGCCACCTGATTTTCTTCGTCCACCACCGCTCGTGCGCCAAGGATCACCGGAACCTGAATCGCCTGCGCAGACAGTTTGGCAATACGGACCGTATAACTGCCGTAGGGAACGCCATCGAACAGGAAGAAACCATCAAATTCGGTCTGGGCCTCGCGAACGACGCGGCCTTCACCGTCAACCAGCTCCATGCCGACTCCGGCAATCGGGCCGCCGCCCCTGCGCACCAATGTTCCTTCGACCTCGCCAGCACTGACCAGCGGCAGCTCGACGGTCACTGCAACACCGGGCCGCGGCGTGATTACCACACCGGGGAGAGCGGGCTGCACGAAGGGATTGGACAAGCTGCTGCTGTCGATGCCGATCAATATCGGCCGGAAGGGCAGCAGATTGTCGATAATCGCCCGGCCATTGGCATCCGTGGCGGACAAAGCCACCGACTGTCCGGCGGTCAGCTCGACATTTTCCACCAATGGCTCTCCGGCCTGACGGACTCCATCCCTGTTTTCGTCCCGATAGACGATCGCCAGCGCCTGCCCGCTATTGGCCAGCTTGTTGCTCGACAACCGGAACTTCCCGCTCCGGGGATCAGGTCCTAGACTGAACGCCAGATTCAGGCCGGCCGCCACCGACCCGTCGGTCGCTGCCTCGGCGCTCGCGGTGACCGAAAAGCGATCGAACCGCCGAACAATCCCGATGCCCGCACGCGCACGATTGAGACTGGCATCATAGCCCAGCTCCGCCCGCCAGTCTGACCGTTCGCCAGCCCGCCATTCACCGGTAAAATCAACCCGTTCGAAACGTTTTTCCGGCGCGAGGCGGTACACCGCTTCGCCGCGCAACCGGACCTTGCCGATCCGTCCGGTAGCAAGCAGCCGTGCGTCCAGCTGATCCGGCGCATTTGTACCTGAATCGCTAAACTGCTTTTCCCAGTTTAACTCGCCGGTTAGAGATAAATATTTGAGATTAAACGACATTCGTCCCGTTACATCGAGAATGTCCCGGCCGTCCGAACGCGTTTCATATTGCGTATCGATATGAAAAGGCACCAGTTTTCTGCCGATTTTGAAACTATGGTCGATCGCCAGACTATGGCGTGAATCGATATATTCCTCGACCTGGTCCGAGAGATATTCGCCTTTGGTCCAGATCGATTCGGCGGTAATATAGCTGTTGCCAAGCTGCCCGAGCAGCTGGCCGCGGAATGCCATTCCTTCGCCAAGGTTCGATGAACCCGATAGCTCAACCAGCGTCGGGCCCACCGCCCTTCGGACCGATCCCTCAAGATAATTATAGCGATCACCGTCGATTTGCAGACTGAACAATGATGCGGCAACAGAGGTTTTATTGTTGAGACCCCGTTCAACCCCGACACCGCCCCGCCAACCGGCCTGACGGATTGGCAAAAACTCCCCGAGCCGGATCAGATCCTCTCCGGCTTCGTGAATCCCCGCCCAATAATAGGTTTCCCGGGGCGGAATAGAGTCGAGACCCACCGGAATGACCTTGGTATCACGTCTTATCTGTCCTTGCGGGCCATATAGCACCACTTCGATGCGATTCTGACCGTAAAGCAACGGAACATCGAGAAATTCATAACGGCCATCGGTGCGGTTTTCGGCAAAGGCTAGCAACTGGCCATTGCGATATAGTTCTGCGTCCCAGCCATTGGGTAATTCGCCACGGAAGCTGGTGCGATCAAAACTATCCGGCCGCTCAACGGGACGATTGGTCACCAATGCCCCGCGTCCCGCAATCGATTGGGACACCAAGGGCGTCGAGAATGTCGAGACATCGCCCAGAGCGAAATGGGTGGCCTTCAGCGGTCCGAGAAGTTCGCCCTTGGGATCGGTGCGATAGGCTCGAACCCTGAGATTTTCGGGCACGCCGCTATTATCGGACGACAATCGTGCATCAAAGCTCGCTTTGCCGACTTCCCCGGACGCATAAAGTTCGTACCGCAGGTCAAATTGCTGCCCGGATTGCTTATCCCTCAAGCCACCGGCTGAAACCACGGCATCCACCGACGGCGTGCGCCAGAATTTATAGGGTTCCGACGATTGCGGCAGACCGGACAGATCAAAACTCTTCTGCGGGCGGATTTTAGCCGCCTGTTCCTTGCGCTCCAGCGCGCGTTCGAACGGCAACTGGGTGTCGGACCGGATGGTCAGCAGCGCATTGGACAGATCGGGGACGAATTGCACATCAAACCATTCCGACAGGCTTTTCACGTCAACGCACCAGCCCTCTGGCACATCATATATTTGCCCGGACCGCAATTTTGCCGTCACGTCGGCCTTTTGCACCATTTCATTGTCACGATCGATGGTGATCGTCTGGTTCTCGGTAAAAATCCAGCCAGTTGCGCGGCGCGACTTCTTGTCGAGGCGGAGCGGAATATCCATCGCCATGATGATATCGGCGAGATCAACGCAGATTCCGCTATCAGTCTGATAGCCTCTGACGCCGTCTCCCAGCCGATAGTTGCCCGACCGCAGGTCAAACAATAAGGCATCATCGTCGTTTGCGGTCCAGTCGGACAGCGCTTGCGCTTGCGCAGAGAATGCCATGAACAGCGAAGCCGCCGAGATCGCAATGATCCCCGCGGTCTTGGCCAAAGCGTGGTAGCTCTGGCCGATTATATTATATCGCGCTCTCATGGTTCACATCATGACTTCGTGACGGCGTGAAGCCGCACTAAGCCATTGCTATGAAATGATTACCTTAGAACCATATCCGTTTTGGCGATAAGCCCCCCGCCGGAATTTGCGGGTTCGTAATATTCCACCGTTACCTGGCCTTTGAGCTGCGCTGCCACTTCGGGCGGTACCGGAAGGGTAACGCTGCGCTGGCCGACTTCCGGATAGACGGCAATGCCCCGCGCAACCATGACCGGCTCGCTTGATCCCGGTTTCGTAACCCGGATTTCGCCATATATCGACCGGTCACCCGTTCGACTGAGGTCAAAGGTCAGGGCCTGGCCATCAGCCTGCTGTTCCAGCCTGCCATTGGCGATCGCAGCCGTTGCCTGCAAATTTCCCTGACGGATGATGACGGGGATAGTGACGCCGTAAATCGGAGTCAGGGAGATCGAGAAGCCCTGATCAGGTGTCGCTTGTTCGGTAACAGACCGGGCTTCGGGAATCGCGCGAAACAGAAGATGCGCACGATATTCTCCGTCAGGCAGGCCGTCGGGAGCTCTGACGCCAAGACGGATCGCCTGCGGCTGGTTTGGCGGCAGCGTCACCCGGCGCGGCGCATAGCGGATCATCTCCTTTGCCGCTCGCTCGATGTCATTTTCCTGTTCTTCGGTGACATCTTCCAGACGGCCTTCGGCGGTCATCCGGCGCAATTCCAGCGAGATACGGTACGTGGCCGTCTCCGAGCCGATATTGTTCAAGATAACTTCGGTCCCGCGCTGTCCGTCCAGGACAACCCGGGTCGGAGCGACCAACAGGTCACCCGCTGCCTGTGCAGGGCTCGATGATAAGGACATGGCGGACGCCAGGGCGCCCAGCCCGATGCAACAACGCTTCAATAATCTTAATTTCTGGATGGTCATGATATTCTCCGGCTACTGGTCATTCGGAGAGGTTGGCTTCCCACAGCCGGCCCCACCCCGCCCTTATGACGAAATAGGGTTACCAAAGCGCTAACCATGGGCGACTCGTGGCCGACCGCTGGATTCCGAGGAAGATCATAAAAAAACCCGCTCGCGACCCAAGGCGCGAACGGGTTCTGGTCGGCATTGATCGACGGTTTTATGCCGTCGGTTCAGTTTTTACTGATAGCTGACTGTGACGTTGAAGTTACCGACATAGGCACCATCAGCCTGACCCGCAGCAACGCTAAGAGTTCCGCCAACTACAAACGCATCGGTTCCGTCGAGAACGATGGTGGAGACGTTAGGTGTCAGCGAAGCAGACATCGTGTCGGAATTCGTGTTGGTCAGCGTAACCGACGTGTCAGCTGAAACCGTGACGGTTTCACCGGTCGTGCCGCCGACATCAAAGCCAGCTGCCGAAGTTGTACCGGAACAAACGATTGTTGCGGTGCATGACGGAACGCCAAGAGCGTTCACAGCGATGGTACCGGCGGATGCGCCGCTTACGATCGTACCGAAATCGAGTTTGCTACCATCGGAAGTTACGGTAACCTGTTGCAGGATATTTGCTTTTGCATCCGCAGACGCAGTCGCAGCATTGGCTGCGTTAGCACCCATAGCGGAAGCCACAAGCACGGAAGAAGCCAAAGCGGCTTTCATAAATTTGGTCATAGTTACTGGTCCCTATTATTATCTTACTACCGAAAGGGCACATGCGGTGCGCTCCCGTCAAACCCACTGACCGGAACGTCGCCTGTACCAACATTCGATGCTGCTTATCCTAGGGAAAGGATAAAGCTTTGCTTGCAGTCATGGTTAATTTTGAATTAACCCGTTAAACCACTGATATAATTATATTTATCCCGCTATAATGCGCTCCACCACTGACGGAATTCCATGGCTAAAGGCGAAAATCGCACACCTGATTGGCTGTTCCAGCCTAGATATGCTCGCCAGTGAGACGCTGACAAATCAGGTCAAGTTGATCGAGATTGGCATATTCAATCGACATGGCACCACCCTGCCCGTTGGATTGAATGCTCACTTTCAATCCGAGCAAATCACCCAAATGTGTTTCCAGCGCCTGGATATCTGCATCGGTTTCCGACAGCGCTGCCTGTTTCTTCGCCGACAAGGGTTTGTCGCCACCCAAGGATTTGCGGACCAGACGCTCGACGTCGCGGACCGACAGCCCCTGTTTGACGATCTGGGTTGCCAGTTCTTCTGCATGCGGCGCGTTGATTAGCGCCCGGGCATGGCCCATCGATAATTTTTCATCGACGACAAGACTCTTCACGCCATTTGGCAATTCGAGCAGGCGCATCAGATTGGCGATATGGCTCCGCGATTTGCCAACAATCTCGGCAAGCCTGGACTGGCTGTGACCATATTCCGTACTAAGCCGGGCATAGGCCTCGGCTTCCTCGATCGCGTTGAGATCCTTGCGCTGGACATTCTCGACAATCGCTATTTCCAGCGTTTCTTCGTCGTTAAGATTACGGACGACCGCGGGAATCTGATGCAAGCGGGCGCGTTGCGCGGCCCGCCAGCGGCGTTCACCGGCGACGATCTGGAAATTCTTGCCATGGGGCCGTACGACAATCGGCTGGATGACCCCGCGCTGCCGCATACTATCGGCCAGCTCGTCGAGCGCATCGGTGTTGAACGTCTGCCGCGGCTGATCCGGATTCGGCCGGATATCGGAAACCGCAATCGAGCGCAGACCGTCGATAGCCGGCGCCGGCGCTTGGCCGGCGGCGCTAACATCGGTGGCTCCCGGTGCCTCGGTTACAATCGGTTCTTCCCGCTGGATTTCTCCGAACAGGCTGTTGAGTCCCCTGCCCAGCCCGGTAGCGCGCTTTGGTGCTTTCTTGCTGCTGTCATTCACGATCGTCTCGTCAGTCATCAGGCGGCTACCTTTCTCTCCGGCAAGCGTCCGATCAATTCACGGGCGAGGTCGATATAGGCGACGGACCCGCTACACCGGTAATCATAGATCAGGGCGGGAAGGCCATGGCTCGGCGCTTCCGAAAGCCGGACGTTACGCGGGATAACGGTTTTGAACACCACATCGCCCAGACAGGCGCGGACATCATCCGACACTTGTTCGGTCAGTTTGTTCCGACGATCATACATGGTCAGCACCACGCCCATCACCGAAAGCTGGCGATTGAATCGCGCGCGAATCCGCTCCACCGTTTGCAGCAACTGGCTCAGGCCCTCGAGCGCGAAAAATTCGCACTGCAGCGGAACCATCAAGGATTCCACCGCGACCATAGCGTTGAGGGTGAGCAGACCGAGCGAGGGTGGACAATCAATCAGGCAAATATCCCAGCGACCATTGTCGGCGCTATCCAAAGCTTTTTTCAAACGATGGGTCCGCTCTTCGAATCCGACCAGTTCGACTTCCGCACCGGACAGATCGACGGTTGCCGGAACAATCTCCAGCCCGGGCACTTTGGTCTGGTTGATACATTCCGCCAATGGCACGTCATTGATCAGCAGATCATAGCTGCTGTTGACGCGATCGCCCTGCGAAAGCCCAAGGCCAGTGGAGGCATTTCCTTGCGGATCGAGGTCGATCAGCAGGACTTTCCAGCCACTGGCGGCCAGCGCGGTGGCCATATTAATTGCTGTGGTGGTCTTGCCCACTCCGCCTTTTTGATTGGCAATTGCGATACGAACCATATTCAGTTCAACCTTAGAAAATAGGTTTCTAGCCCTTTCCCACCAATATTCCGGCGTCCGGATCGGTCAAACTATGTTCCACGTGGAACATCTTTTGCCTTTTTGGTGACAGGCCTTTTAACTCCCTTACCGCATTTTTACCTTTAGGTAAGAGCCAAACCGTATTTTCTGTGGAAAAACGGTGCGAAAGTGCGATGAGTCGATCCAGAGGGGCAAAGGCTCTGGCGCTTATAACGTCAGCCGGGAAGCTTTCCATATTCTCCAGACGGTCGGCAATGATGGTGGCATGGTCACCTATGCCGGTCTGCTCTACCGCCTGATTGAGAAACTCTGCCCGACGCTTCCGTGATTCGACCATGTGCACCTGATAAGGTGTCAGTATCGCAATGATGATGCCAGGAAAGCCGGCGCCGGTTCCCAGATCAAGCCAGACCTTTCCGGCTTCCGGCGGCGGCGCGTAACGCAATAGCTGGGCACTGTCGACGATATGGCGCGACCACAGACTGTCTGCGCTGGCCTTGGATATCAGGTTCTGTCGCTGCATCTCGTCGCGCAACATCGCGTCGAACGTTTCGAGCTGTTGCCATGTTTCACGTGAAACATCATATTCTGCGCGAAGCCAGGCTTGCGCTTCTTCTTCCGTCATGCGGCGATATTCCTTGAATCCCGGCGGCGGGCGTGAACGAGAATAGCGGCAAGCGCCGCAGGCGTTATGCCCCTGATCCGTGAGGCTGCAGCCAGAGTATCGGGTCGCGCCGTATTCAGCCGCTCGACCATCTCGTTGGATAGACCGGCGATAATGGCATAGTCGATATCGTCGCCAAGCCGGATCTGTTCATTGGCGCGAAGATCGCGCAGTTCCGATTCCTGCCGTTCGAGATAAGGCGCATAGCGCGCATCCTCTTCAATCTCAGCCATCAGGTCAGGATTGCCGGTCTTCAAACATGCTTCCAAATCTTCCAATGAAGCGATGCTGATATTCGGAAAACGCAACCATTGGAACAGGCTCTGCTTGGTACCGTCGCGGCGGACGTTGATGCCGAGCTTCACGAGATCTTCACTGGAATATATCGATTCGAGCGCGGTGAAAATATCATCGCGCGCTCGCTGGCGGTCGCCAAACCAATGCGCCCTCTCCTCGGCCACACATCCCAAAGCAATGGCTATCGGCGTCAACCGGGTCGAGGCATTGTCCGCCCGCAGCCGCAATCGATATTCCGCTCTGGCCGTCAACATACGATAAGGTTCGGTGACACCCTGCAACACAAGATCGTCGATCATCACGGCCATGTAACTGGTGCCACGATCGAGCACGGGTGCGTCCTTGCCCTGCACCAGACATGCGGCTCCGATCCCTGCGATCAATCCCTGGGCCGCCGCTTCTTCATAGCCGGTGGTTCCGTTAATCTGGCCGGCGCAATAAATCCCTTCCAGATCGCGGACCTTCAGCGACCGGTCGAGGGCACGCGGATCGATATGATCATATTCCACCGCGTAGCCGGGAACGATGATCTCGGCCTTCTCCAGTCCGTCCATGCTGCGCACGAAGGCGAGCTGGACGTCGGCGGGCAATGACGTGCTGATCCCGTTCGGATAGACAAGATTGGTGTCGAGGCCTTCCGGCTCGAGAAACACCTGGTGTGAATCACGATCGGCAAAGCGGTGAATCTTGTCCTCGATCGAAGGGCAATAACGTGGCCCCTGCGCGTCGATCGCCCCACTGAACAATGGTGAACGGTCGAGCGACCCGCGAATGATTTCGTGGGTCTCAGCATTGGTCCGGCTGACCGCGCAAAATGTCTGCGCTACCGTCCGCCCTCTCGACAGTGGCGACATCGTCCAGCCGTCATCGTCGGATGGCTGCTCGGGCAAGACTGCCCAGTTGATCGTCCGGCCATCGATACGCGGCGGTGTTCCGGTTTTCAGACGGGCGATCGGCAGACCCGCATCGCGGATCTGTTGTCCTAGCGAAACCGAAGCGGCCTCGCCTGTCCGTCCACCCTCATGCCTTTCCTCACCGCGAAACAATTTCCCGTTGAGAAATGTACCGGTGGCGAGGATCACGGCTTTGGCATTGATCGTTGATCCGTCTGCCATGACGATTCCGCTGACCCGGGAATCCGACATGGTGAGACTGGCCACTTCGCCCTCGACGATGGTCAGATCGTCCTGGGCGTCAAGCATCCGGTGGATTGCCGCCTTATAGAGTTTGCGGTCTGCCTGAACCCGCGGTCCCTGTACCGCGGTGCCCTTTGAGAGATTGAGCATCCGGTAATGAATCGCCGCGGCATCAGCGGCGCGTCCGATCAGCCCGTCAAAGGCGTCGACTTCGCGCACCAGATGGCCCTTGCCGAGCCCGCCTATCGCCGGGTTGCAAGACATAGCGCCGATGCTTTCGCGGGTGAAACTGACCAGTGCGGTGGACGCGCCCATGCGCGCCGCGACAGCGGCAGCCTCGCAACCGGCATGGCCTCCGCCTACCACAATGATGTCAAATTCCTTGTTCATGGCGCAGCCCATAGCTCAAGCGGGTTTGCAGGTCAAAATCTACCGGTGCCCGCAACTGTTCCACGTGGAACAATCATTTCCCGATACAGAATTTTCCGAACAGGCCATCGAGCATATCTTCGGTGCTCGCCTTGCCAGTGATCTCGTCGAGGGCCTTGCGGGCCATCCGCAAATGTTCCGCGACGATCAGATAATCCGCTTGGTCAATAATCTCCGCCAGATTGTCGCAGGCGATCAAAAGCAGATTGGCCTGACGCGCGTTGACGCTGACCTGGTCTCCGTTCGGCAGAATGTCTTTTGCCCGGATGATCAGATGATCGACCAGAGCGTCCAATCCCTGACCGGTGACCGGTGAGAGGGTGAAAGCGGCATCGGCTTTTGGTTCGTGCTCCGGATGATCGCAGCGCGAACTGATCTCGATGAGATTGTCGAACTCCGGTCCCTGCCCTTCGTCACCCAGCCACAATATAATGTCGGCCGCTTCAAATTGTTGATGTGCGCGGTCGATGCCGATCTGCTCGATCGTCTCCGCTCCGCTGTCCCGAACGCCGGCGGTATCGATGAAGAGAAACGGAATGCCACCCAAGGCGATAGGCACCTCGATCACGTCGCGAGTGGTTCCAGCGATATCAGAAACAATCGCTGCCTCGCGTTCGACCAGCGCATTGAGCAATGTCGACTTGCCGCTATTCGGAGGACCGCCGAGTACCACCCTGATGCCATCCCTCAATTTTTCCGCGCGTGGCCGCGCCAGCAGATCGCGCATCTCCTCGACCAGCGGACGCGCATTATTCTGAACCACTGCGGCTTGCTCCGGCGCAACGTCATCCTCGTCGGAAAAATCCAGTTCGGCCTCGACCCGCGCCGACAGTGCCAATATCTGCAACTGCCAGTCATCGATTTTTCGCGATAACGCGCCACCGGCATTGCGAACCGCCGCCTTGCGCTGCAATTCGGTTTCGGCGAACAGCAGATCGGATAGGCCCTCGGCTTCCGCCAGATCCATTTTGCCATGAGTAAACGCGCGCCGGGTGAATTCGCCTGGCTCCGCCTGGCGCAGACCATCAATCTGCTCCAGCGCCTTTTCGATTGCCCGGATAACCGCCCGGCCGCCATGACAATGGATCTCGGCCAGATCTTCTCCGGTCGCGC
Source organism: uncultured Parasphingorhabdus sp. (assembly GCF_963975555.1). Classification (GTDB taxonomy): domain Bacteria; phylum Pseudomonadota; class Alphaproteobacteria; order Sphingomonadales; family Sphingomonadaceae; genus Parasphingorhabdus. Next base: position 286,715 of record NZ_CAXBHH010000001.1, read on the forward strand.
TATTCGGCCCCGGGAACCACAGGCATAAAGCTGAATCCAGCAGTTCTTCATTAACCATATTGGTGATATTACACAGCGCAGAAACACGCGGTTTTGGTAAATTACCGGTGAGAGATTTCAGCGCCTGCCCTGCCAACGAACCGCTGATCCGCAGGATCCCTATGGCCGCCGGCGGTTGCCCGCTGGACAATGCGAAAATTGTATCATCAGCGGACAACATCACGGAACGCGGCAGCTAGTCGCTCTTTTTCTTGGTGGAAGTGGATTTTCCGCCGCTCGATGCAGCACCCATGGCACCGGTCAGGAAGGAGGAAAACATCTTCAGACCCGCCTCGCCCATTGGCGCGATGATCTTGGTGAAATTCTGCAATTGCTCGACCGAATTGGCACCCTGCAGGAATTTCGACATTTCCTGGACATAGCTTTCGTTGAGTTTCGCGACGTCGGGCAACCCGATCAGGCGGCGCGCCTCCTCCGGTGTGCAGTCCAGTTCAACGCTGACTTTCATTATATATTCCTCTGTTTGGCCGTCGCGACGAAGTTCCCCCTCCACGCAACAGGTTGATGTTCGACCTTGCCTGCGTCTGATATGGGGATATTGTGCCCAAAGAATCAAGGCATGATGCAAAGGAGCTGCAAGATGGGCACGATTGAAGAAGTAAAAACATTGAACGGAAATGCAGAATTCCCCTGCTATGTCGCCAGGCCCGACGGCAAAGCCAGCGCCGCGATCATCGTCATTCAGGAAATTTTCGGCGTCAATAAAGGCATCCGCGCCAAATGCGACCATTGGGCCAGTCTCGGCTATCTGGCGGTTGCGCCAGATCTGTTCTGGCGGATCAACGAAGAAACCGATCTCGACGCCGATGTGCCGGAGCAATTCCAGACCGCGATCGATCTGATGAACAAACTTGATCAGGATCAGGGCATCCGCGATATCGAAGCAGCAATCCATTATGCCCAGACCGAAATCGGCAGCCACAAGGTCGGTTGCGTCGGTTACTGTCTCGGCGGCCGTCTCGCCTTCATGACCGCCGCACGCACCGATATACGGGCGTCGGTCGGCTATTATGGCGTCGGTATCGACGGTCTGCTGGATGAAAAACATGCGATCGCTCACGAAGTGATGCTGCATATCCCCACAGCTGACGGATTTGTACCCGCAGAGGCGCAGGCAGCGATGCACGCCGGGCTGGATGATCACCCGAAGGTGACATTGCATGACTATGACGGCCTCGACCACGGCTTTGCCGCCGAATTTGGCGCGCGCCGCGACGAAGCCGCCGCTACACTGGCGGACAGCCGTACCGAAGCCTTTTTCAAGGAGCATCTGGCATGAGCGCCCACGATAATCTGAAAGTCTGGCATGACCGGATGGAAAGCAAAAGCCCGGAAGAGCTGAGCGCGCAAATCGCTGACGATGCGGTGTTCCACTCCCCGGTCGTTCACACCCCGCAATTGGGAAAACCGCTGGTCATGGCCTATTTGTCAGCCGCGGATAATGTGCTCGGCAACGACAGCTTCCGCTATGTCCGCGAAATCGTCGACGAGAGCGTCAATATGGCGATGCTCGAGTTCACCCTCGAACTCGACGGGATTCACGTCAACGGCGTCGATATCATCAGCTGGAATGACGACGGCAAGATTCAGGACTTCAAGGTCATGATCCGCCCATTGAAGGCGATCAATAAAGTCTGGGAAGAAATGGGCAAGATGCTGGAGAAGATGAAGGGTTAATCTCCTAGAACAGCGTCAAAATACCAATCGTCTGCTCGTCACCCACAAGTCCGGAATAGATCATCTTGCCAGCAACATAGACGATGACCGCCAGTCCCAGATAAGCAATCCATTTGTAACGCTCGATATATTTGGCGATGACATTGGCGGCGAGACCCATCAGGGCGACCGACAACAGCAGGCCTATCACCAATATGCCCGGATGCTCGCGCGCCGCACCCGCCACGCCCAGAACATTGTCGAGGCTCATCGACACATCAGCTGCGGTAACGGCCCATACAGCCGCCCAGAAGCTTCTCTGGGCCTTTACGCCGCTGCGTTCGTCGCCTTCAATCTCTTCCGATCCGGGAGATTCGCCTTCGTGGAAAATCTCGCGGTAAAAACTCCAGCCGACCCAGAGCAGCAACAAGCCACCAGCCAGCACCAGACCGACGATCTGCAACAGCTGCACGACGATCAAGGCGAATAATATCCGCAGGATCAGCGCGACAGCGATACCGATCATGATAACCTTGCGGCGCTGCTCCGCTGGCAAGCTGCCGGCCAAAGCACCGACAACGATTGCGTTATCGGCGGCAAATACCAGATCGATCAGCACCACCTGCCCGAAAGCCGCAAGCGCGGCGGGTGATCCGATATTGGAGAAATCATGGACGATCGCCGCCCAGATATCTGAAACAGAACCAAGGCCGGTTGCGGCAGCGGATAAAATCGGAAGAAGTTCAATCATGGAAAATAGAAGGTCCGTAATAGTTCACGACCGGCATAGGATCATAAAATTCGTGAAGCAAGATGCGCCATTGTTGATAATCGTCTGACTGCCGAAATCGTTCCCGATGTGAGTCAATCCGGTCCCATATAATCAGCAACAAATAGCGGGTCGGGTCATCCGATGACGGTCGTATTTCGATAGACTGAAAACCCGGCTGCCGGGTTACCAGCGGTCTGGCTTCTGCCATCGCCGCTTCAAAACTGTCCGATTGCCCTGGCCGAACCTGCAATATGGCATGTTCCAATATCACCAGGGCAATCCGGAATTTTTACTGGTTCATGCTGTCGAAGAAATCGTCGTTGGATTTTGAATCCTTCATCTTGTCGAGCAGGAATTCCATCGCGTCGATTGTGCCCATTTGCATGAGAATACGGCGAAGCACCCACATTTTCTTGAGCTTCTCGTCCTCGACCAGCAATTCTTCCTTACGCGTACCGGATTTACCGACATCGAGAGCCGGGAAGATACGTTTGTCGGAGACCTTGCGATCCAGCACAATTTCGGAGTTACCGGTGCCCTTGAATTCTTCAAAGATGACTTCGTCCATCCGGCTGCCGGTATCGATCAAGGCGGTGGCAATGATCGACAGCGAACCACCTTCCTCGATATTACGGGCAGCACCGAAAAAGCGTTTCGGACGTTGCAGCGCGTTCGCGTCAACACCACCGGTGAGAACCTTGCCGGAGCTTGGTACAACGGTGTTATAAGCGCGGCCGAGACGGGTAATCGAGTCGAGCAGAATGACAACATCATGCTTGTGCTCGACCAGACGTTTGGCTTTTTCGATCACCATTTCGGCTACCTGCACGTGGCGGGTAGCGGGCTCGTCAAAGGTCGAGCTGATCACTTCACCCTTCACCGAACGCTGCATGTCGGTGACTTCTTCCGGCCGTTCGTCGATCAGCAAGACCAGCAAATAGACTTCCGGATGATTGTCGGTGATCGCCTTGGCGATATTCTGTAGCAGTACGGTTTTACCAGTGCGCGGAGGTGCCACAATCAGGGCGCGCTGACCCTTGCCCTGCGGCGAAATAATATCGATCACCCGAGCGGACTTGTCTTTGTCGGTCGGATCGAGACTGTCGAGCTTGAGCTTCTCATCCGGATAAAGCGGCGTGAGATTGTCAAAATTCACCCGGTGACGGACAGCGTCGGGCTCGTCAAAGTTGATCGCGGTCAACTTGGTCAGCGCGAAATAACGCTCGCCATCACGAGGTGCGCGAATTTCGCCTTCGACCGTATCGCCGGTGCGCAGGCCGAATTTGCGGACCTGGTTGGGAGACACATAAATATCATCGGGGCCGGCGAGATAATTGGCTTCGGGCGAACGCAAAAAGCCAAATCCGTCGGGCAGCACTTCGATCGTGCCGAGGCCCATGATCAGTTCGTCCTGATCAGCGAGCTCTTTCAAAATCGCAAACATCAGATCCTGTTTGCGCAGGGTCGACGCGCTTTCAACGCCCAGTTCTTCCGCCATCGAGACGAGACCGGCGGGCGATTTTTCTTTTAATTCTTTTAAATGCATGGAGGTTTATCCAGATGTTTTAGGAAATCATAATTTGTTTTGCATGTGTGCAGCTATTTGCTGGTTTCGAAATTCGATGTACATGAAAATTTAGCCCGGACGGGCTTTGGCGTTTATTTACGCCTTTGTCATTTGAGTGTCAACCAACGCCGTTCAGAACGGCTTGATGATCACCAATATCACAATGATCGCTGCGGCAACGCCAGGCACTTCATTGGTCAGACGCAGGGCTTTATCGCTCATCGTCCGCTCACCACGCGCCAGTTTTTTGCTATAGCCAATCATCCATCCATGATAGCCCGACAACGCCAGCACCATCAATAATTTGGCGTGAAACCAGCCCTGGCTGAACGCGCCGATATTATAGGCGAGCAACAGGCCGACCACCCAGACAATGATCAGTGACGGATTGAGAATGATCTTGCGGAGCTTGCCCTCGCGTTCGATCCATTTCCCGTCTTCTTCGGAACCGACTGCGGTTTCCTGATGATAGACAAAGAAACGGGGCATCATGAACAGCCCTGCCATCCAGAAAATCACGAAGATCAGATGGGCCGCTTTCAACCAGAGATAGAGCATGGACAGAATTTCATTCATTGCCTCACAAGTGTAAGCAGCTTTTCAACATGTTCAATGGGCGTGTCCGGTAAAATTCCGTGGCCGAGATTGAAAATATGCGGGCGATCTTCAAATATTTGCAAAATATGCCGCACGGATTTCTCCAGCGCTTCGCCGCCGGCAATCAGGGCCAGCGGATCGAGATTGCCTTGCAACGGCAGATCGGCTGGAAGATTTGCATGGGCCCAGACCGGATCCACCGTTTCATCCAGGCCAATCGCGCTGGCACCGGTTTCATTGGCATAAGCCACCAGTTTCGCGCCGGCGCCCTTGGGAAATCCGATAATTGGCAGATCGGGATGAACCGCTTTTAGCCGCGATATGATTTCGGCATTGGGCGCGATCACCCATTTTTCAAATTGTGCCGGTGACAGGGATCCGGCCCAGCTGTCGAACAGCTGCACCGCATCGACACCGGCCTCGATCTGGCCGAGCAGATATTCGACGGTATTCTCGATGATCGCATTGATCAGTTCGGAAAAAGCCGCTTCGTCCTTGTACGCATAACGACGGGTGACACCCTGGTCCTTGCTGCCCTGCCCGTGGACCATGTAGGTCGCGACGGTCCAGGGACTGCCGGCAAAGCCCATGAAGGTTGTTTTGTCGTCGAGCCGTTCGGCAACCCGGCGCACGGTGGCGTAAATAGCTTCAAAATGCTCGGGAGCACCCTCTAGAGACGACAAAGCGGCATCAACCAGCCTTGGTGCCAGCCGGGGTCCTTCTCCCTTCTCAAACCATAGTTTCTGACCCATCGCATGCGGGACGATCAATATGTCTGAAAACAGGATCGCACCGTCAAAGCCGAAACGCTTGATCGGTTGCAATGTCACTTCCGCAGCCGATTCCGCATCGTAGCAAAGTTCGAGAAATCCGCCCTTTTTCGCGCGCAATTCACGATATTCCGGCAAATAGCGGCCAGCCTGACGCATGAGCCAGACCGGCGTTTGATCGGTTTTCTTGCCGAGCAATGTCTGGAGGAGAATTTTAGGGGAGTCGGTTCCGTTCGGCATAGAAAGGCGGTCATCCATTATATATATTTAAGTATTAATTATAGAATTGTTGTTGATGATAGAGCGTGGAAAAGGCGGTAACCTGCCAGCGCCGCAAATACAAACAGATTGACAGGTGCCCGTAAACGAAAAATTAACCGATTCTAGAATTTGATCCCCGCTATCCACAGTCTGTGGATGGAATCTATCAATGTTGGTGCGCTGTGGATGAATTTGTGGGAGTCGGGTAAGAATATTCCGCAAGTGGTTATCCCCAACTTCATCCCTTGCTTTATCCACCGTGAAATCACAAAGCTTAGGTCATGAATAGGCTCCACCTCCATTTATTATCGGACTCCACTGGCGAGACACTGGAAAACATCGCCAAAGCGGCGCTTGCGCAGTTTGACGGTGTCGAGATTATCAAACATTTCTGGCCCATGGTCCGTTCCGAGAAGCATCTCAACCGGATTTTGGCCGAGGTCGCGGACAATCCGGGGCTGGTCATATTCACTATCGTCAATCGCGACATCAGGGCGAAGCTCGAGCGGGAATGCCGGCATCTCGGCCTGCCGTCCGTTCCGGCACTGGATACGGTGACCGATGCCTTGTCGAACATGCTCGGTCAGGAAGCCAAAGCGCGACCGGGCCGTCAGCATATTCTCGACGCTGCCTATTTCGCCCGGGTCGAGGCGATCCAGTTCACCATTGCCCATGATGACGGTGTCGGCTGGGAAAACTGGGAGGCGGCCGATATCGTGCTTGCCGGTGTGTCCCGAACCTCGAAAACGCCAACGTCCATTTATCTCGCCAATCGGGGTTTCAAAACCGCCAATATTCCGATCGTCCCGGAATCCCCGCCACCCGAAGTTCTGTTTCGCTTGAAGAATCCGCTGATTGTCGGATTGATCACCGGTGCCTCCCGGCTGGTCCAGGTACGGCGCAACCGCCTGTTGTCGCTGAACCAGGCGCCGGAAACCGATTATGTCAACGAAGAGAAGGTCAAGGAAGAAACCCAATATGCCCGGCGGATGTTCGCCGACAATGGCTGGCCGATGATTGATGTGACTCGCCGGTCTATCGAAGAATCCGCAGCGGCGATTATCAACCTCTATAACGAGCGCCATGTTGCCGCCGGAGACAGTGTTGTCAGCGGCAGTCAGGCCGACAGCGATGAATGATCTGCCGCTGATTCTGGCTTCCAAAAGTCAGGCGCGGCGCGCGATGCTGGCCGCCGCTGGCATTACTGCGGAAGCGATCGCCCCCAATGTTGACGAAGACGCGCTTAAAGAAGGGCTGAAGAGCGAAGGCGTGACCGCCCGCAATCTTGCCGATGCGCTTGCCGAGGCAAAAGCGGTCCGGCTGTCACGGCGGGTCGGAGCCGGGCTGGTATTGGGTGCCGACCAGATTCTAGCGATGGACGACGGGGTGATGCTGGACAAGCCGGTCGACCCTGCCGATGCGATCGCTCATCTGAAATTGCTGTCGGGCAGGAAACACAAGCTGTTCAGCGCGGCAGTGATTGCCGAACAAGGGACTCCCGTGTGGCGCCATATCGATATCGCGACGCTTTCGGTAAGACCGCTAAGTGACGCTTTTATCGAGCAATATGTCGAGGCCGAATGGGACAATATCCGCCATTGTGTCGGCTGTTACGAGATCGAGGGTAGAGGTGCCCAGCTTTTTTCTGCTATTGACGGCAGCCAGTTCACGATCATGGGGCTGCCTTTGCTGCACCTGCTCGACTATCTTCGCATTCGGGGTATTTTGACGTCATGACCACAACCATTCCATATGCCGATGTCATCGGTGACCCGATTGCCCAGAGCAAATCTCCGCTGATCCACAAATTCTGGCTGGACCGGCTGGCGATCGAGGCGGATTATCGCCGTCACCATGTTACGCCCGACGAATTGGCGGATTATATCGAACAGCGGCGTTCTGATCCGGCCTGGCGCGGCTGCAATGTGACTCTGCCGCACAAAATCGCGATCATGGATCTGGTGAGTGATCCCGGCGGTGTTCGTGAGAAGATAGGTGCAATGAACACCATTGTCCGACAGGCAGATGGTAGCCTGATCGGGACAAATACCGATGCTGCCGGTTTTATGGCACCGATTGCGGATACCGACTGGTCGGGGAAACATGCGGTCGTGATCGGCGCAGGGGGCGCCGCGCGGGCGGTATTATTCGCCCTGAAACAGGTCGGAATCGGCGAAATAACATTTCTCGCTCGAAGCGGCCTGAAAGCGACGGGCTTGTTGATGCAGGCCTCGGTGAAAGGCAGTGTCCTGCCGATGGATGCGCGCTTGCCGGAAGCCGATCTCCTGATCAATGCCAGTCCGCTCGGCATGACGGGCAAGGCAGCGCTGGAGGTGGATCTGGATCCCTTGCCGGCTGACGCTCTGGTCTACGATCTTGTCTATGCGCCGCTTGAGACCGGTCTATTGCGGGCGGCCAAAAAGCGCGATCTGGCGGTGGTTGACGGGCTGGATATGCTGATCGGCCAGGCAGCACTGGCTTTCGAATTGTTCTTTGGCGCGACGCCGCCGATGGAAGATGATGCCGAACTCAGAAAATTGCTGATCGCATGACGAAGCGGGACAAGCCCCATATCGTCGGTCTGACGGGTTCGATCGGCATGGGAAAATCCACCGTCGCGCAAATGTTTGTCGATGAAGGCGTTCCCTTGTTCGATGCCGATGCCGCCGTGCACCAGTTGCAAGGACCGGGTGGCGCTCTGGTCGATGCGATCGAGGCCCTGTTTCCGGGCAGCACGAACAGCGAGGGTGTGGATCGCCAGAAGCTGGGAGCGGCAGTGCTCGGAGATCCGGCTGCCCTGCAGCAGCTTGAACAGCTGATTCATCCGGCAGTAGGGGAAATGCGGCTGGCATTTCTGAAACAACATAGCGACCGGCCGATTATCCTGTTCGACATTCCGCTGCTATTTGAAAAATCCGGTGCCGAGGGCGTTGACCATATTGTCGTGGTTTCCGCCGGCCCGGAAGACCAGCGGAGCCGTGTCCTTGCCCGTCCCGGCATGACCGAGGAGCGGTTTGAACAGATAAAGGCGCTGCAAATGCCGGACGCTGAAAAGCGGCAAAAGGCCGATTCTGTGATCGATACATCCCGGCCTCACGCGGAAACGCGACGGCAAGTGCAAAAACTTGTTCAAAAACTGAAAGCATCCCTTGCGTAACCCAAGTTTCGCTCCGATATTGGATTCATGCGAGAGATAATTTTCGACACCGAAACCACCGGCTTTGATCCACAAAATGGGGACCGGATGGTTGAAATCGGTTGTATCGAAATGATTGACCGGATCGAAACCGGGCAGAGCTTCCATTGCTATTATAATCCGGAACGGCCGATGCCAAAGGCCGCCGAGAATGTGCACGGGCTTTCCGACGTATTTTTGTCCGACAAAAAATTGTTCGCGTCCGGAGCGAAAGAGCTTCTCGATTTTCTGGGTGATGCCAATCTCGTCGCCCATAATGCGCAATTCGATTTCAATTTTCTCAATGCCGAGCTGGTTTTATGCGGGTTTAAACCGATTTCGCGGTTTCGCATGATCGATACGCTGGCGATTGCCAAATCCAAACATCCCGGTGCCAAATTGTCGCTCGACGCATTATGCTCGCGCTATGGCATCGACCGTAGCCATCGGGTGAAACATGGTGCGCTGCTTGATGCGGAATTGCTCACCCAGCTCTATATCGAACTGACCGGCGGCCGCCAGATCGGGCTGGGGCTGGCGGAGGACAGCAAGCGGCAGGAATCTCTTGCCACTCTGCAATCAACATCACAGCGGCCGGAACGCCGGACATTTATGGTCGCGCGAGAGCATCATGCGAGTGCGGATGAACTGGCGCGGCATCAGAAATTTATCGAGGGTATCGAAAGCCCTCTTTGGACAGAGGTTTAACGGTTCCGCCAATTGTGTAACGGTGCCCAATAAAAGGAGAATAATTATGGAAGTTCGTGTTTCAGGACACCAGGTCGATACCGGTGATGCGCTCCAAACCCACGCCGAGGACCGGATGCGTGCGATCGCCAGTAAATATTTCACCAAGGCCATCTCCGCCAATGTCACTGTCAGTAAAGCGCCACATGGGCATTTCAGATGCGATATTGTGAATCACGTTATGCAGGGTCTGATGCTGAAAGCTGACGCAGCAGCCGGCGATGCCCACCAGGCATTTGATCAGGCGGCTGACAAGATCGAAAAACAGCTGCGCCGCTACATGCGGCGGCTCAACGACCACCATGTTCAGGCGCAATATGCTGCGAAACAGGAAGAGGCTGCATATCGGGTGTTTGATTCCCATGATGAGGAAGAGGAGAGCGAAGTGAATGGCGATTCTCCTCCGATCATCGCCGAAACCAGCACCGATATACCGGAAGCCAGCGTTTCGAATGCCGTAATGATGATGGATTTGCGCAATACCAGCGCGCTATTGTTCAAAAACTCTGGCACTGGCACCCATAATATGGTCTATCGCCGCCCCGACGGCACAATTGGTTGGGTAGAGCCGCATAGCTGATAGGGTCGCTTAGTGGCCCAATCGGCAGATGATTGGTGTTTCTGTCGATCGGGCCACCGCGCTCCGGCTACCAAATCTCGGGATATTTGCGCTTTTTGGCGAATATCTCCGGGATAAAAGGCCGGGATAAAAGGAATATATGATGACAATCTCGTCCGTTCGATTGGATATAGCAGCCGTTCGGGATTGCCCCGCTGAAGGCGGCAAGGACGAAATCTTGCGCCTGGTCGGTGAAATCGGTCAGGAATGCTATGGTCTTGATGCGGAAGCCGTGCGGACAGGACTGGTGGCTCGCGAAGCGCTGGGCTCAACCGGATTCGGGCGACAGATCGCCATACCGCACAGCAAATTGGGCGACCTTGACCGCTGCGTCGGCATTTTTTTGCGCCTTGCCGAACCGGTTGAATTCGATGCGCAAGATGGCAAGCCGGTCGATCTGATATTCGCCTTGCTGTCTCCCGCAAAAGGCGGAGTCGAGCATCTACAGGCTTTGGCCGAGATTTCCCGTTTTCTACGGGATGACAATATGGTTGCGAAGCTCCGGGGCGCATCGGGTCAGGATGCCCTATATGCACTGCTGAGCAAGCAGCGCGAACAGCGGGCCGCCTGATATCCGTCATGACAGATAATCCCGAAACTGGTTTGGAAAGCGGCGGCGCACAAGGACATTTTCGCGCCCTGGAACGGCTTTATGCCGAAGCCCCGATCAACCGGCTGTTCAGTTCGCGGCTGGAAATCGGTGAACCTGGCACGGCCAGAATATTTTTTGATGTCAACGAACGCTATTATCACGCAGCCGGGGCCGTCCACGGCACGGCCTATTTCAAAATGCTGGATGATGCGGCCTTCTACGCTGCCAACAGCCTGGTCTCTGACCGTTTCATCCTGACCACCGCCTTCAATCTGCTCTTCACCAAGCCGCTCAAGTCCGGGCCGGTAATAGCCGAAGGTCGCTGGGTTAGTGGTAAACGCCGGGTGTTTGTCGCTGATGCCCGGCTGGTCGATAGCGAGGGTGAAGAAATTGCCCGCGGTACCGGGACATTCATGCGGTCGCATATCCCCCTGGCAACACTGCCCGGCTATAAAAAAGATGATTGAACCGCGCCTGTCTGCGGAAATGAAGGTGCAAATCCTTCTCAGGCTGGTTAGCCAAAATGGTGGTTTCGGTGCCGTATTGAAAAAGGGTGACCGGATATCCGGCGCGATCCTGATTCAATGTCTGGAAAAGGGTGCAAACCCTAAGCTTCTAGAGAATATGCCATCGCTTGACGGCTCTCCCAACTGGCAGCAAATATGGCCGCAAGATACTGATAACAATAAAGAATTAACCAGTTATATTGATCAAAGATTCCGCTTTGACCCCGATATGTGGTTAATTGAACTGGACGTCCCGGAAGCGGAACGCTTCATCGCCCTACTGGGTCAGTAAACTTGACTTTATTCCGCAAAACCATATTTGGCGCTCTACTTTGATGCGCAGGTTGCCGCTCGGTTTGTCAGGAATGACAAGCGGTAAACACGCAGTCGGGGAGAGCAGTAACGGACCTTCGCTTTGATTTTTGGGTCTGTTTTGGCAGTTTTGACGGGTAAGTCATGAACCGCTCTGGTCTCACCGCATAAAAAAATAGGTTTATGAGCAAAATTTTTCGTGCCGCAAGCGTCCTTTCGCTTGCTCTTACTACGGTCGCGGCATTGTCCGTCACCGATGTGTCCTTCGCGTTGGAAGCAACCGATGAGACGCCTGAAACCGAGATTTTTGTCGATCCGGCTCTTTTGGAAGCCGACGAATCGAACCAGGCCATTATATTTGGCGAACAACAGGAAGTTGTCGCCGAAATCCCCAAGGATGTTGTTGAGTCGGACAAGATTGCCAATGAGGGCGCAGAGCGCGATTTTGGTGTAGATGTTGACTATACAAATGATGATGCGTTGTCGTTGAGCCAGCTGGTGAGCCAGCAATCCGTAGACGGCTCCCTTGATGCCGAGATGCAGTGTCTCGCCGGAACCGTCTATTTTGAATCCAAGGGCGAATCGCTGCAGGGTCAGCTTGCCGTTGCCCGTGTGGTTCTGGCCCGCGTTGAATCTTCCCGTTTTCCGGATACTATCTGTGGCGTTGTTTATCAGCGCAGCCAGTTTTCGTTCGTTCGCGGTGGCAAGATGCCGCGCATCAAAACCGGACGCCAGACTTGGCGTAACGCGGTGGCGATTGCCAAAATTGCAGCGAATGATGGCTGGAAAAGCTCTGTAGAGGGTGCCTTGTTCTTTCACGCCCGTCATGTTTCGCCGGGCTGGCGCCTCAAACGGCTGGCATCGATCGACAATCATATCTTCTATCGCTAATCGCTCCGGCAATATGGAATTCATAAAGGCTCCCTTGCGGGGGCCTTTATTTTGTTCTTTTTATGTTCTAACCAGCTTCAATGACGATTATCGATGATTCGCTTGGCTTGTTGGCAGTTCATGATGAGTTGACCGGCGCGCAGGCCGTCGCTCGTGGTGTCGCCCGGATGTTTTTAAGACATGACATCATGGTTTTGCCCGAAGTCAGTTTGCGAAACAGGCGCCGGGCAGATCTGATGGGGATTGATGCCAAGGGACAGATCGTCATTGTCGAGATAAAGGTCGCGCGCAGCGATCTGCTCGGTGACAGCAAATGGACGGAATATCTGGATTATTGTGACCGGTTCTACTGGGCCTTGCCGACCGGATTTGATGCGTCACCCGTCGATGGCGCTGATTTTCTGCCTGATCGCACCGGTTTGATTATCGCCGATGCTTATGATGCGGAAATGGTGCGTGCCGCTGCGACCCATGCGCTTGCTCCGGCGCGGCGCAAGACGGAGACCATGCGGCTGGCGCGCCGCGCTATGCGACGTGCAGCGATCTCCGATGGCTGGATCAGCCCCGCCTCCGGTCTGCACAAACCGGACGGGATATGAACGAGGACTAGCCTACCGGCCCGAAAAACTTTCCTTCAGGTGCCGGTTTTTTATCGGCGTCCGCTTTTTCAATCTCCGCCAAAATGGCAGCCGTCCGTCGATCCTGCGAAGCATAGTCACGGGCCGATTTGCCCGCCAGCGTGTCGGTGCGGTTCGGATCGGCGCCGTTCGCAAGCAGCACGCGGACCAGTTCCGTATCACGGAGATGAACTGCCAGAATCAGTGCGGTTTCGCCTTGTCTATTTGTTTCATCCACCTTTGCCTCTTTGGCCAAAAGGGTTCTGACGCCATCGACAAAGCGCAGCTGGGTAGCGAGGTGGAGAGGCGTAATACCCTCTTTGTCCGAAAGATTGGGATTCGCCCCTTTTTGAAGCAGGAACTCGAGCCAGGTATTGTCGCGCCGCTCTACCACGATATGCAGGGCTGTCTGGCCGGAGGAATGATCGCGCGTATTGACGATCACCGATCCAGGACGGCTGAGAAATTTGGTCGCTTCTTCGCCATCACGGTCTTTGACCGCCTTCAGAAAATTATAGCTGTCCGAAAATTGCGCGGCGGCGGGTGTCGACAAAGACATTGCTGCGACCGTAATCCCCGCAAAGCGGAAGAAAAGCGCGAATTTACCGGCCCAAATTGCATCCGTATGATTTTTGTTGAACATTCTAGGCCCCATTTTGCTAACCGGTGACATATCACCGATCCGTTATAATTGCTGACTATCAATTATCTGTTGAATTTGATCCAGTAGCAGACCATGTCTGGCCTCGTAATGAACAATTTCAAAAACATCGCAAAATCGATCCTCAGCGCAGGATTATTGACCCTCATGACCGCTTGTAATGCCGCATCCGACGGGAGCACGGCGGCGGATAGCGAGCCACCGCTCGCCGGGGCAAAAATTGGCGGTGACTTCACGCTGACAAACCAGGATGGCGGCAGAACATCGGAGGATCAGTTCAAGGGCCAATATCGGATCATGTATTTCGGTTACAGCTACTGCCCGGATGTCTGTCCGATCGACCTCGCCAATATCATGCTTGGATTGAAGCAGGCCGAAAAGGAAAATCCGGCCCTGAGCAAGAAGGTCCAGCCGATTTTCATATCGGTCGACCCCGAGCGTGATACGCCGGCGGTTCTGAAGCAATATGTTTCCGCCTTCCACCCCCGGCTTATTGGCCTCACTGGCAGTGCCGAGGAAATCGCGGCCGTCGCGGAAAAATATCTGATCATTTATGACATCCGCAAAGACGAATCATCGAGCGAATATCTCGTCGATCATAGCCGTCAGGCCTATTTGTTCGGGCCGGATGGCGAGCCGCTGGCGCTGCTTCCCTTTGATGGCACGCCGCAGGATGTTGCCGCTGAAATAAACCGATGGGTCCGCTAGACTCCGATCCGCCGTTTTGGGAACAGCCACTCGAAACGCTCGATCGCGGCCAGTGGGAAGCCTTGTGTGACGGTTGCGGGAAATGCTGTCTGCTGAAAGCGGAAGACGAGGATGATGGCCAGATATATATGACCAACATCGCCTGCAAATTGCTCGACCTTCAGAGCGCGCAGTGCAGCGATTATCGCCACCGCAAGTTCCATGTTCCCAATTGTGTCCGGCTGACCCGGAACAAGCTGGAAGAATTTGAATGGCTGCCCGACAGCTGCGCTTATAAAATGCGCGCCCGCGGCCTGCCTTTACCGGCATGGCATTATCTGGTCTCCGGTGATCGGGAATCGATCCATGCGGCCGGCAAGTCGATCCGTGGCAAGGTCATTCCCGAAAGCAAGGCCGGACCGCTTGAACAGCATATTCTCGATGCGCCTCTTTAGCTCATCGCGTCCCGAACCGCTCGCGATCAGCCTCGACGGGGTCCAATATCCACTCCATTTGCGGCGATCCAAACAGGCCCGGTCGATCATTGTTTCGGCGGATACGGTCAAGGGCATCGTTCGTCTGACGGTGCCCACCCACGCGTCGGAAAATCAGGCGCTGCGCTTTGCCCAGTCAAAGTCCGACTGGCTCAACGCCCGCTTTGCAGAAGCCGTGCCGCCGGTACCGGTCGAGGATGGCAGCCAGATCGCCATTGCAGGCGAGCCCTATATCATAAGATGGTCACCGGACTTTGCGCGTACACCGCAAATCGTCGAAGGAGAAATTAGACTGGGTGGCCCGGCCGAACATGTCGAGCCCCGCATTCTTCGCTGGCTCAAGGCGCAGGCCCGCACGATCTTCGTGGAAGATTTGCAATTTTACTGCGCGCGCGCCGGCTCAGATTTACCCAAATTGGCGGTCGGGGACGCGCGGCGACGCTGGGGTAGCTGTTCCAGTGACAAGTCCATCCGGTTGAGCTGGCGGCTGGTCATGGCACCCGCCCATGTCCGCCGGTCAGTGGTGGCGCACGAAGTGGCGCATCTCACCCATATGGATCATAGTGCGCGTTTTTATGCGTTGCTCGACCGGATTTACGAAATGGACCGGCGTGTCGCGGATCGCTGGCTCAAGGACCATGGTCGCGGGCTGCATATGGTCGGCGTGGAGCGGCAGTCGCCGACGACCGACTGAACCTTTTCCTTATTGCACTTCGGATCGTATCGCATCCGGAATCAGGGATTCCGGCGGCTTTTGCGGAGGCAGCGGCTTCGGTTTCTTGACTGGAGCCGGCTCTGGTTTGCGGGGAGCAGGATCTCCGCCGCGGCCGATCACGGAATCAATCCAGTCCTGGTCCAGCCGTGGGTTATCAGAAGCTTCCCCGTCTTCCAGATCATATTCGATACCGCGGCCAGTCTCTATCGGCATGCCGTTTTCGTCGACGTAGATACCGTCTTCCGGCGCTCCGAACAGCTCGTCTTCATCCGGCTCCAGTTGCCATTCCGGCAAAACAAGCTCGGTCTCGAATTGTTCGACCTTGCGCTTGGCTACGGCAATTTTCATGAACCGGGCAAAGGCGGAGGCCGGAGCCCGGCCACCTTGCAAGCCACTGACCGGCTTGGCATCATCTCGCCCCATCCAGACGCCGGTGGTCAGGCCGCTTGAGAAGCCCAGAAACCAGCCGTCCTTGTTGCTGCTGGTGGTGCCGGTCTTGCCCGCAACCGGCCTGCCGATTTGCGCTGCGCGGCCGGTACCGGTGTTAACCGCGGTCTGCATCAGGTCTGTAATTCCGGCTGCCACCCAGGGATCAACCAGCACACGACTGCCGTCAAACTTGCTCTGATAGAGAATATCACCTTTCATCGTCTGCACCTTGGTGATGCCAAACGGGGTTATCGCGACGCCCTTGGCGCTGACCGATGCAAAGGCCCGAGTCATGTCGATCAGTCGCACATCGGAGGTACCGAGCACCATCGAGGGGTTGGTGTCGATCGGGGTGGTGATACCAAAGCGACGGGCCATATTGGCGATTGTGGAGGTGCCGATGTCATTACCAATCGCTGCCGCGACGGTATTTTTGGAAAAAGCAAAGGCGGTGCGGACATTGATGTCGCCGGCATAGCGATCACCGCTGTTCCGCGGTGTCCAGTTGCCAATGGTGATGGGAGCATCGGTCACCATATCATCCGGCGCATAGCCCGCCTCGAGCGCTGCCATATAGACGAATATTTTCCAGGCGGAGCCGGGTTGGCGGACGGCCTGGGTTGCGCGGTTATAGTTGGATGTCACATAATCGGTCCCGCCGACCATCGCGCGAACCCCGCCATCACGGTCGATAGCCACCAGCGCGCCCTGGGCACCGGCGGGTACGCGCGACTGGATGGCGGCTGCAGCTGCGCGCTGCATATCGAGATCCAGCGTCGTCCACACTTCGATCGGCTCAATCGTTTCGTCGATCAGCAGGTCCAGTTGCGGCAGCGCCCAGTCGGTGAAATAGCGCACACTATTCTGGCGCGGCTCCGGTGCCAGCTTGACTGAAGCAGGCTTGGCTTGCGACGCTTCCGCTGCGGTGATCGCCCCGGCATCCTGCATCACCTCGAGGACCACAGTTGCCCGGCCAATGGCGGCTTTGGCATCGGCGGTCGGGGAATAGCGGGACGGTGCCTTGACTAGGCCGGCGATGATAGCGGCCTCGGCCAGATCAAGCTCTCTGGCGCCATGTGCGAAAAACCGGCGGGACGCGGCATCAATGCCATAAGCACCACCACCATAATAAACCTTGTTGAGATACAGTTCGAGAATCTGCTCTTTGGAAAATTTCCGTTCCATCGCCAGCGCGAGCAATATCTCGCGCCCTTTCCGGCCAAAGGTCCGGTTGTTGTTCAGAAATATGTTTCGTGCGAGTTGCTGGGTGATGGTTGAACCGCCCTGGGCCCAATAGCCGCGCTGTACCCGTACCTGAAGCGAACGGGCGATCCCGATCGGGTCAACGCCGGGATGACTTTCATAGCGGCGGTCCTCGACCGAGACCATCGCCGCCTTCATGACTTCCGGGATATCTTCATAGCGCAGCCACTCGCCGTAGCTCGGCCCCATCGAAAACAATTCCTTGCCATTGACGTCCAGTACCCGGATCATCTGTCCATTGGGTGAGGACTTCAGGTCCTCGAAACCGGGGAGCGAGGATCGGGCAACCAGCACGGCAACCACCAACATAATCGCCCCCAACAAACCAGCGACGAGGCCGGTTTTGGCGATCCGCCACAGCCATTTGCGTACTGGCCCCTGATTTTTGCTGCGTTTTTTTCCGCGCGCCATATTGTTCCGCCCATTATACGCTGAATTTAAGCTTTTCTAGCGTGTTAACGCCTTACTGCAGGCTGAACACGGAAGCACTGGAAAAATCAGTCTGTCTTGGGTTCGAACGCCATTGCGGCGCTATTCATGCAATAGCGCAACCCGGTTTCCGGAGGACCGTCGGGGAAAACATGGCCAAGATGTCCGTCGCAGTTTGAACAGCGGACCTCGACCCGGCGCATGCCCAGACTATTATCTTCTATCTCGGTGACCGCTTCGTTGTCGGCAGGAGCGGAGAAGCTTGGCCAGCCGCAGCCGCTATCGAACTTGCTTTGCGATTCAAACAACTTGCTACCGCAGCCCGCACAGAAAAACTCGCCATCGCGATATTCCGCATTGAGCGCTCCGGTGAAAGCCCGTTCGGTGCCGGCTTCGCGCAGCACATGATATTGTTCAGGCGAGAGCTGTCGCCGCCATTCTTCGTCGCTCAATGTTGTTTTTTCCATATCCTTTAAATGGGACCTCAATCGCAGTCGGTCAAGGGACCTGGCGTATGGCTTGATCACGAATCACAGCAAATCTTAACCGGATATTCAGCATATTTTAGCAATATGCAGGCCTATGAAGATGGTAGCAAAATCCTTGCTGTTCGGGTCAATGGTGACCGTAAGTCTGGCATTCATGCCGGACGCAGTGCGTGCGCAATGTCGGCTTTGTGCCACCAGCCCGGTTTCTGATAATCTCTCCGGAACGATCACAGACAAGTCTGAAATCCCGCTACAAATTGAAATTACGGCCAATCTGGATTTCTCGCGAATGGCTTTATTGAGTAGTAATGGCGGCGTGGTCAGTATTGATCCGACGTCCGGCGCCAGACAAATCAGCGGCAATATCGCCAATCTCGGTGGAATGGCGTTGCATGGCGAAGGAAGGCTGACGGGCGAACCGGGCCGTAGCGTGCGGGTATCGCTGCCGGAACGGATACAGCTGAGCGCGGCCAATGGCTCGACTGCGGAGCTGGAAAAACTCGAGACGAATCTACCCCCTATGGCCCGACTGGATCAGGCTGGCCGACTGATCTTCGCTTTCGGCGGTAAATTGAGAGTGCGGGGCGACGCCAGCGGCCAGTTCCGCGGTCGGATTGCCATCACCGCCGATTACGAGTGAACTATCGGCTGCTTGCGGCTTTCCGCGCAATCAGCAGCAATTCGTCTTCCAGCAGAACCTGGTCCGGTTGACCGCTGCTTTTCAACGTGATCTCCAGTTGCAGGACCCGTTCGATCAGCCGGGCTATATGTTGTGACGGCCAAATCCGCAGCTGCCGCTTGAAATGTTTCTGGTCCTTGAAAAAGACGCTGGGGTGACCGGCGACGGAATCGATATTGCCGCCGTTGTCGACCTTGCTGCGGAGTTCCGCGAGCTTGGTCAGGTGGCGCAACATGATTCGTATCAGGCCAATTTCACTGATTCCCTGCGCGCGCGAAGCGGCTATTTCCTGTGCCAGTCGGGCGGCATCACCATTGAGCGCGGCATGAATCAGCAGGCTGATATCCTCTTCGTCATTCTCGGCTCCGAGCAACAGGAGGATATCGGCCTCCGGTGCCTTGGGGTCTTCAGGCGTTGCGTCGAGATAGAGTGCTATTTTCTCGACTTCCAGCCGGGCGAGCACCAGATCATTGCTGGTCAGTGCGGCTATTTCCTGCGCCATCTCCCGGCTGAGCCGGAGGCCTTCGCTCTTTGCCATGGTCTGGATGGCGGCCACTGCCTGTTCCGGCGTGGTTTCATAGCAGGTCGCGATCATCGCATCCGGTGCGGCGATGATCGATTTCGCCAAGGCGGTCTTGTCGCCCATGCCGGGAGCGATGACAAAGACGGGGTCGCCGCCGGACGCGCTCGCCAGCAAGGTTTCGATCGCCGCGGTTGCCCGCACCGCTTCACCGCTGTTCAGCCGCAATATGATATAGCGCTTGTCCCCGAACAGCGATGCGGAATTGGCTTCGTCGTTCAGCCGGGCGGGACTGTCGCTGAGATCCGAGATGGTCATGTCCACCCGTTCGGCGGATTTCGCCAGCGGCTGCACCAGTTCGTCGACCAGCGCCTGACAGCGGGTAACATTGGGGCCGCATAACAGGATCAGTCGAAACTTATCGGAACCGGCATGAAAGCGCCTGACAATGTCTTCCGGCTTTGCCTTCATGGCTGTGGCGACGCGTTGGCCTCTTCCCGGGCGAACAGAGAAAGCCGGGTTACGATCTGGTTGGAAACTCGGGTCGCCAGATTTTCCAGCGCGGTTTCTTCTGCGGCAACAGTCGCATATTCCGAAGACACCACGTCGATACCGGCATCTGAACCGGCCGTTGCGTCGAGCACGACCACGGAATCGGCGAGGCGGACCAGTTGATAGCGGGCGCGCAAGGTTCTGCGCTCGCGGGTGATCCGGTCATCGCTGCGGACGCCAAATCCGGAAATCTTGTCATCCAGTGCAACCGTCAGGCGATATTTTGCCTGTTGCCCTTCGAATGTTTCGAGCTGATCCTTGAGCGCGTTGCGCATCAGCCATCCGGCCTTTCCGGCGATCGGTTCAATCTCGACATTGCCGAGTTCCTGCGCGACGACGCCATTTGTGCCACCAGCATAAAGCGGCCGCAAATTGCAGCCAGCCAGCATCGCTGACAATGTCACAACCATGGTGATGCGGGCGATCATACTCTTCATATTACGATATTGACCAGTCGGTCGGGCACGACAATCACCTTCTTTATTTCCGCTCCGTCCAGACTACGCTGCACCTTCTCGGACGCGAGGGCAAGTTCTTCGAGATGCTCTTTGCTGCTGCCCTTGGCAACGGTAATGGTATCGCGGAGCTTGCCGCGCACCTGAATCGCTATGGTCACTTCATCGTCGACCAGCAGGCTTTCGTCTACCTCCGGCCATGGCGCATTGGCAACCAGCTCGCTTTCGCCGAACAAGGCCCAGGCTTCTTCCGCAATATGCGGCACCATCGGGGCGACGATCCGGGCCAGTGCCTTGATCGCGATGGTCCGGTCTTCAGATGGTCCGGATTTCTCGATCAGATTGACCAGTTCAAATATCTTCGCCACCGCCTTGTTGAACGAGAGCGCTTCAACGTCTCCGGCAACACCGGCCACGGTCTGGTGGAGCTTGCGGCGAAGCGGCTTGTCTTTACCTGTATCGGTGTTGTCGGCAACCGTAATGAACAGGCGCCACAGCCGCTGGACGAAACGCCAACTGCCTTCAATACCGGCCTCGGACCACGGCAGATCGCGCTCGGGCGGGCTGTCGGAGAGCATGAAGAAGCGCACCGCGTCGGCACCATATTGTTCGATGATCGGATCGGGGTCGACGACATTTTTCTTCGACTTCGACATTTTCTCGACCCGGCCGGTGGTAACCGGTGAACCGTCGACGATGGTTGCCCAGTCGGAGCCGTTCTTCTCCACCTCGTCAGGAGACAGCCAGCTGCCGTCGCCATGTTTATAGGTTTCGTGCGTCACCATCCCCTGGGTGAACAGGCTTTCAAACGGTTCGGCAAAATCCAGCTTGCCGATACTCGCCAAGGCGCGGGTCCAGAAGCGGGCATAGAGCAGATGCAGAATCGCATGTTCGACGCCGCCAATATATTGGGTGACCGGCAGCCATTGTTTGACCACTTCGGGATCGAAGGGACGGTCGTCCGGCTGGCTGGCAAAGCGCAGGAAATACCAGCTGCTGTCGACAAATGTATCAAGCGTATCGGTTTCGCGCCGCGCCGCTGTGCCGCATTTCGGGCAATCTATCTGTTTCCAGGTCGCGTGCCGTTCCAGCGGATTGCCGGGCGTTTCAAAATCGATTTCTTCGGGCAGGATGACCGGTAACTGATCTTTCGGCACCGGTACCGGACCGCAGGTCTCGCAATGGATGATCGGGATCGGTGTCCCCCAGTAACGCTGGCGCGAAACGCCCCAGTCGCGCAGCCGCCACGTGGTCTGGGCCTTGCCCCAGGTTTCGGATTGGGCGCGATCAATGACGGTCTTTTGCGCCGTTTCTATGGTCATGCCGTCAAGAAACGCGCTGTTCACGATCTTGCCGGATCCGGTATAAGCCTCGTTGCCGACATATTCGGCGCCGGTTTCGTCGCCATCGGAAACCACGCGTTTGACCGGAAGGTCATATTTGCGGGCAAAGTCGAGATCGCGCTGGTCGTGCGCCGGCACGCCGAATACTGCGCCGGTGCCATAATCCATCAGCACGAAATTGGCGACATAGACCGGCAATTGCCAGTCCGGATCGAGCGGATGGGTAACGGTCAGACCGGTATCAAAGCCCTTTTTCTCCATCGTCTCGAGCTCGGCTGCCGTCGTGCCACCGGCTTTGCATTCCTGGGCGAAGGCAGCAAGCGCCTCGTTCTTTGCTGCCAGTTGCTGGGTCAGCGGATGGTCGGCCGCCAAGGCAACGAAGCTTGCCCCGAAAATCGTATCCGGTCGCGTCGAAAAGACCTCGACCGTCGCGATTTCATCCTGCGCTTCGGCCAGAGCGAAATGGAATTGCAAACCCTGCGACTTGCCGATCCAGTTTTCCTGCATCAGCCGTACTTTTTCCGGCCAGCCCTTGAGATCACCCAGTCCGCTCAGCAGATCCTCGGCAAAATCGGTAATCTTGAGAAACCACTGGCTGAGCTTGCGCTTTTCGACCTGCGCGCCCGAGCGCCAGCCCTTGCCGTCGATAACCTGCTCGTTGGCGAGTACGGTCATGTCGACCGGATCCCAGTTGACCGCCGATTCCTTGCGATAGACCAGGCCGCCTTCGAACAGGTCGATGAACAATGCCTGTTCATGGCCATAATATTCCGGGTCGCAGGTCGCCAGTTCACGGCTCCAGTCAAAGGCAAAGCCGAGCGTCTTCAGCTGGCTGCGCATCGATGCGATATTGGCTCTTGTCCACTCGCCGGGATGGACTTTCTTTTCCATCGCGGCATTTTCCGCCGGCATGCCGAAAGCGTCCCAGCCCATCGGATGGAGCACTTCATAGCCCTGCATCCGCCGGAAGCGGGCGAGCACGTCGCCCATCGTATAGTTGCGGACGTGGCCCATGTGGATGCGGCCCGACGGATAGGGAAACATCTCGAGCACATAGCTGCGCGGCTTGCTGCTTGCGTCGTCCGCTTCGAATACGCGCGATTCGTCCCAGCGCTTTTGCCAGCGTTTGTCCGCCGCCAGTGGATTGAATCGCTGATCGGTCATTGCGGCCCCATTATGTGGTAGGAAAAATTAGTTGGTAATCGCACCGCGCCGCAAGTCGCGGGCCTTGGTGAGAATGATCTGCTCGAGCTTCTGCGTGGTCGCTGCCTTGACCGGTGCGTCGACCCAGGTGCCGTTGCTGGCAACCTGACGCGATGCCGCGACGCGCAGAGCGTCGGCGCGCAAATCCTGGTCGAGGATCGAGACATTGATTTTCATCCGCTCGCCGGGATTTTCCGGGTTCACATACCAGTCGGTCAGGATCACGCCGCCATTGCTGTCGGTCTGGGTCAGGGGCATGAAAGCCAAGGCATCAAGCGAGGCACGCCACAAATAGGCATTCACGCCAATGGTCGTGACTTGCGATGCAGCCAGATCGGCTTTGGGTCGCTCTTTTCCGCCGCAGGCAGAAAGCAAAGACAATGTCAGCAGACTAGCGGTTGCAGATCGCAAGAAGAGAGATGTTTTGAGGCGGGACATGAAGCGCTCCTGGTTGCATTTTGCGCCGATACCAAACCCTTTTTACGGGATTTGTTCCGGACATGATATCATTTCAGCGCTCTCTATAAATGCTTTGCCGCAAGGGGCAAGCATAAGCGCATGTTTTGCTCTTGTGGAGCAGGGACTGAACCGCAGTTGAATGACGGCAAAATCATGCCCGGTTCATTTCCAGGCTGCTAGGCTTTGCCAAATGTCCGGACAAAAGCGTAACCGAACTGCAACAGATTGATGTTAGATGTGCAAAATCGGACAAAACGCAAAGTTGACTCGTGCAGAACGCCAATTTTTGGTATAGCCAGAGTCACTTAAAGGGGAATCGCACTCGTCATGAGGAAAAAGGGTAGTCATATTGGTTGGTTAGCGTCGGGACTCGCACTCTCGGGCCTTGCCATGACTCCTGCCTTGGCCAGAGTGTTTTCCGGCGATGACAACATGGTATCGCTCAAAACGCTGGGATCGATCGGTTCCTTCACCGTGGCCGGTGCCGACCCTGATCTCGTAGCCCAGTTCAAACTCAGCGCGTTGCGCGGCAATGCGAGCTTCAAATTTACACCGACCGGCGGCACTCGCGACGGAGAACGTTCCGTGACTGTGGTGGTTCGTCAGAAGGCGGCTGGTGCCGTTTCCATCCGTGAAAATATTCTCGCCGGAATATCCGGATCGGGTGTGACAAGCGCAGCAAAAATTGCTCCTGTTTCTTACAGTCTTGGCTCCGCGAAGGGCCTGAAGAGCTTTGCTATCCCGGTCAGAAAACTGGCTGGCAATATGCCTGACCTGTCGGAAATCGGTTCCGAAAAATTGATGGGCGATGAAAATACCGGCAAGAAGAGCCGTTTCAACACGCGCATGTCGATCGATGCTTCCGCGCCGATCAACGCCGCGCCGCGCGCACTGGATGCCAGCCAGAAAGATTACACACTGGATGTCGGTGGCAGCTACTCGCTTACCCGCAATCTGGCTGTGACCGCCGGTGTCCGGATCAACAACGAGCGTGACCGGATGGCGCCGCTTACTGACAATCGTCAGGATAGCCAGGCCGTCTATGTCGGAACCCAGTTCCGCTTCTAAAAATCTGCAGTCAGCTTAAAGCGTCGATCGCGGCCCAGCCGTGGATGAGGTGATTTTTGCGCGCCCGATAACGGCGCCCATTCATCCCGCCCAAATATATCACCGCGCCGTTGGATAGGGCAGCCAGACGTCGAGCCTGTAACGGATTCAGCGGCCTCTGGCCGGGATGCGACCGGGTGGCAAAGACCGGCGACAGAAAATAAAAATCAGCGCCGACACGATTGGCTTGCTGGATTTCCCGGGCATCATGAACCGGAGCGCTGTGCAGCAGCCTGCCAATTCCCGACCGTCGCAACGCCCGTCGATGCACGCCATCGGCGCCCCAGAGTCTGGCTTGTGCCGGTGATCCGGCCAGCAATATTATATGTCCGCGCCGCCGGGCCAGCTTTCTGACCGTTTCAAATCGCGCCCGTCGTGACGGCTCCGGCAGATGATAATGGCGAAAGACAATCCCGCTACCACGCGGCAGTTGCCTGATGCTATGCTCGAGAAACGCGTCATTCCGCTCGTCGGTGAACAACCATATCCGCGGCAGGATCGAACCTCTCTGGTCCGGCAACAGGGGGCAGGGCTGGTCTCGCAACATAAGCAGCTCTATAGACGCAAGCTTGGCGAAAGAATATGATTGAGAGAGATTCAAACGTGTCAAATCCAGCCCTCGAGAACATCCGCGGCAAGATCGAAAAATCTGCCAGATTAGCGGACCGAAAAACATCCGATATCGCGCTGATCGCAGTGTCTAAAACCCGCAGCAGCGATGAAATTCGGCCACTGCTGGACGCTGGTCATCATGTGTTTGGCGAGAACCGGGTGCAGGAAGCGTCGGAGAAATGGCCGGCATTGAAAGCGGACTATCCTGATATCGAACTGCACATGATCGGCCAGCTGCAATCGAACAAGGCTGCGGAAGCCGTGGCCCTGTTTGATTATATCCATTCGGTGGACCGGCTTTCGCTGATCAAGGCACTGGCGAAGGAAATGGATCGGCAGGAGCGTCGTCTGCCCTGTTTTCTGCAGGTCAATATCGGTGAAGAACCCCAAAAAGGCGGCTGCGATATCAAGGCGGTTCCGCAATTGCTCGAACAAGCCCGCGACGCCGGTATCGAAGTGGCTGGCCTGATGGCGGTCCCGCCAGATGGCACCAATGCGATGCCTTATTTTGCGCTGCTCGCGAAGCTTGCTCGTGACAACGGGCTGGACGGACTCAGCATGGGAATGTCGGGCGATTTCGAAAAGGCGATCAAGCTTGGGGCCACGCATATACGCGTCGGTACGGCCCTGTTTGGTGAACGAGCGCCACAGGCAGCATAATCAGCCCTTGTCGATTTTCTCGCCGTTCTTTTCGCCGCTCTTTTCGCCGCTCTTTTCGCTGTCTTTGGCCGCGCGGTCCGCTTTGCGCTCTTCGGGCGTGTCAGCGGCGACATAGCTGATCACGACATCGCCATCCTCGATTACCGGACGAGCATCTGTTGCGAAAAATAGCAGCCGCCGGTCAGGCTTGAGAACAGCCAGCGGTTCCTCGTCTTTTTCCAGATTCTTCCGATAGTCCTCGGCACTGAATTTCTCGGTAATATTGGTTTTGCTGAATCGCCAGCCCGCCAGATCACGGTCGAGCAAAGTGCCAAAATCCGCACCCGATTCAAACAACAGCCGACCATGTCCGACCCGGCTTTTGCTGTGGCTGTCGTTGGCTAGCCGGCTGATCTGTTCATAGCCCATTTCCGGGCCGAGATCGGCGGTGATCAGCTGGTTCTGGCTGTCATTGTCTGTGGCAGCGATCAGATGCTGGAATTCGCCCATATCGATATTGTCATCATGGGCCTCTTCGAGCACATCGCCGTGATGGATCGTCAAGCCTTCGCTGCGCGCCCGGCGCAGGGCAAATTTGCTATCGTCCGTAATCAGAACATCGATATCGAGAGATTTCAGCATTTTACCCAGAGCAATCGACCAACGGTTGGCACCGGCTATCAATACGCCTTCGCCTTTTCCTTCGGAGATGCCCAGTCGTTCAGCCACCCAAGAAGCGGAAAAACCGTGGGCAAAAATCGTCGCGATAACAACGGCAAAACTGAGCGGGACAAGCGCCTCGGCCCCCGGCAGTCCGTAGTCGACAAGGCGTATGGCAAACAGACCAGTAATCGCGACCGCGACGATACCGCGCGGGGCGATCCAGGCGATAAACAAGCGCTCGCGCCACGGAACCGAACTGAAAAACAGAGCCAGCAGCACCGAGAGCGGCCGTACAACGAACAATAGCAATATCAGGAAGATGATAAATTGCGGCCGGAATTGCTGCACCGTTTCCCAGTCCAGCGTGGCGGAAAGAATGATGAACACCCCGGAAATCAGCAGCACCGCCAGATCTTCCTTGAACCGGTAGAGCGCCTGACTCGAATATATTTGCCGGTTGGCCATGACGATGCCCATCACGGTCACCGTGATCAATCCGGTTTCATGCTTGATCAGATCGGCGATGACAAAACCGGCGATCACCGTGACCAGCAGAAAGGGAGCTTTCAGATATTCCGGAACCTTGCCCCGGGGAAACAGCCAGGTGACGGCGAATCCCAGTCCTGCGCCGATCAGGCCGGCAATGAAGCTTGCCGCAAGCACGTCCATGCTGATGACGGCGATATTGGCATCGGGACCTTCGTAGGTGATATAGGCATAGATGCCGACAGCGAGCAGAGCGCCAATCGGATCGTTCACAATGCCTTCCCATTTTAGGATGTTGCGAACCCGCGACGGGACCCGCAGCGTACGCAGCATCGGCCCGACCACGGTAGGACCGGTGACGATCATGATACCGCCGAGCAAGGCCGAGATTTCCCAGGACAGGCCAGCGCCATAATGCGCGGCTCCGGTGCCCAGCACCCAGGCAATCGGCCCGGCAATGAAAATCATTGCCGTTACCGCGCCGCCCGCTTGTCGCAATTCGCGGAAATTCAGGCTGAGCCCGCCTTCAAACAGGATCACGGCAACCGCCAGTTTGATGATCGGTTCCTGCAGCGCGCCGAAATCGCGTTCGGGATCAATGATACCGAGCACGGGGCCCGCTAGGATGCCGACGATCAGCATGAGAGCTATGGCGGGACGACCGGTCCGCCAGGCAATCCATTGCGCGCCGATGCCGAGGAGGCCGATCAGCGCGATCTTGACCATGAGAGAGTCAACTAGTTCCATCATCTATCCTTGGCGGGTTTTTCGGGCTTATGCAAAAAAACTTTCTGCCGCCTGTGGATCAGCAATCACGGAAATGGTCAATTGCTTCCTCGATAACGGCGTAAACAGCATCCAGTTCCACAGAGCTGATACAATAAGGTGGCATGATGTAGATCGTATTGCCCAGCGGTCGAAGTAAAATCTTGTGATCCCGGAAAAACGCAAGCAGTTGCGGCCCCAGGCTGGACATATAGTCGCCGGCACCATCGTCGATTTCAAAAGCCAATATAGTGCCACACTGGCGCAGACCGCTGACGTTCGATTTCTGCTTCAGCCTGTCGGAAAAGGCAAGATGCGAGGCGATGATGGCATCGATCCTCTGCTGCACCGGTTCGTCGCGCCAGATGGCGAGATTGGCATTGGCCGCAGCGCAGGCGATCGGATTGGCGGTGAAGCTGCTCGAATGGAAGAACATCTGCGCGCGATTTTCGGAATAATGCGCCTGATAGATGGGATCTGTGGCCGCGGTAACGGCCAGCGGGATGACGCCGCCGGTCAGGCCTTTGGCCATGCACAATATATCCGGTTCGACGCCCGCCTGTTCGCAGGCAAAGACGGTGCCGGTGCGGCCCCATCCGGTCATCACTTCGTCGGCAATGAACAGCACATCATGGTCGCGGCAGATGGCGGCCATCTGTGCCAATATTTCGGGACCGTAGATTTTCATGCCGCCCGCGCCAAGAATCAGCGGCTCGACGATCAGCGCCGCTGGCGGGTTTTCGCTATCCTTGCAAAAGGTTTCAAGCTGGTCGAGCGTCGCCTGCTCAGCCCCGGCTTCCGGAAAGCCTATCGTGCCGACGTCGAACAGCAGCGGTGCATAGGCCTGATTGAACACCCCGCGCGCGCCGACCGACATCGCTCCGATCGTATCGCCATGATAGCTATGCTCCATGACGAGGATTTTCTGTCGCGATTCCCTACGATTATGCCAATAGCCGAGCGCCATTTTCAGCGCGACCTCGACCGCAGTCGATCCGCTGTCGGAAAAGAATATATGTTCGAGTGACTCGGGCAGAAAGTCGGACAATCCGGCTGCCAGTTCCCGTGCCGGTTCATGCGTCCATCCGGCAAAGATCATCTGGTCCAGTCTGGTGCTTTGCTCCTGAATAGCGCTGACGATTCTGGGGTGGCAATGGCCGTGGGTCTGTACCCACCAGCTCGATATTGCATCAATGATCTTGGTGCCGTCTGCCTGATAGAGCGCTGCGGCCTCAGCCCGCGCGATTTCCGGGATCGGTTCGCCAAGGCCATGTTGCGTGAACGGGTGCCAGATGTTGATACTCATGATGCAAAGTCTCCGATATCGAAATGCGCAGCAAAGGCGTCCCGCAAGGATGCCGGTGTGAGTTCATCGATGATCGGCAAGCGCCCGAGATGCGGCACAGCGCCGATCCGGCAGATGGTCTGTTCGCTATCGACATTCTCGTCGCCGATAAACGCGATACCATGGATTGGCACGCCGCGGCTGCGCAAAGCCTCGATCGTCAGCAGGCTGTGGTTGATGGTTCCGAGACTCGTCGAGGCGACGATGATAACCGGCAAGGCCCAATGGGCGAAGAGATCGGCGAACAGCAGGTCCGGATTGACCGGAACCAGCGCGCCGCCTGCGCCTTCGATGATCAGCACACCGTCAACCTGCGGGATGACTAGATCGTTCAGACCGATGACAATGCCTTCCTGCGCCGCCGAAAAATGCGGCGAGGCGGGTATCTTGAGCCGGTAGCGTTCGGGCAATATCCGGGCAGGATCGATTCCCCCCAGCCGCGCTATGGTTTCGCTGTCTGTGCCGTTCGCGAGTCCTGCCTGTACCGGTTTCCAGTAGCTGGCGCCCAGGGCCGCCGTCAGCGCTGCGGCAAAAACGCTCTTGCCGATATCGGTATCGGTACCGGTGATGACAAATTGCCGGCTCATGCCGCGTCTGCCAATAACAGGGCTTCGTGCAATGCGGCGGAGAGGTCCCGAATATCGTCCTGCGTCACGTTCAGGGTCAGAGAAATACGCAGACGCGCGGTTCCTGCCGGCACCGTCGGCGGACGAATGGCGCGGACATCAAATCCCTGGCCCTGCAGTCTTGCCGCCACTTCTACTGCCACCCGGTCTTCGCCGAGGATGATCGGGAAAATCTGGCTGTTCTGGTGGTCGCCGAGGGACAGGCCGGCGAAACAGTCCCGGGCAAGCGCGATATGGCCGGCCAGATCAGACTGCAGCGACGAATTGTCCGCGACATAGGCGATCGCTTGCTGGGCCAGATGTGCGGTCAGCGGGCTCGGCGCCGTGGAAAAGATGAATGGCCGGGCACGATTGATGAAAAATTCCCGCAATAGCTTCGGCAGGGTCAGCAGGCCGCCTTCACCACCCAGCGCCTTGCCGCAGGTGCGCAACAGGATCGCGTTATCCTGCCTGCCAATGTCACCGGCCAGACCGGTACCGCCCTCGCCATAGACCCCGACCGCATGGGCCTCGTCGATCACCAGCATGGCGTCATGCATGTCGGCAATGCGCGCGAGATCGACCAGCGGCGCCCGGTCGCCGTCCATGCTGTACAGACTCTCCGCTGCGATCCAGATGGTGCCCGTGCCACCGGACGTGCGCCAGTTTTGAATATCCCGCTCGACAGCGTTGCAATCATTATGGGGAAAGGCTCTGAAGCTGGCGCGGCCCAGCTTCATGCCGTCATGAACGCTGGCGTGGATAAGCTCGTCATAGAGCAGCAGATCGCCAGTCTGTGGCAGAGTCGCGAACAGGGCCGTGTTTGCAGCAAATCCGGAACCGAAGAACAGGCTGGATTCCGAGCCAAAATGGTCTGCGGCAAAGGCCTCGAGCGCTTCATGTTCGGGATGATTGCCGCCGAGCAGACGTGATCCGCCCGATCCGTGTGCGATGCCATTGGCGATCGCGGTCTGGGCGCTATCTTTCAGATAGGGACTGCGGGATAGGCCGAGATAGTCGTTCGAGGAAAAATCCTTGCCGGCGGGAATCGACAGCCGCCGTTTGCGGCCTGCTTTTTCCAGCGCATCAAGCTGCTCGCGATAGGGTGTGAATCGATCCATGACCGCGCCGTTAGCAGTCAGCAGCCGCTGGTGGCCAGAGGCAATGCAAGCTGCCCTTCATCGATCATGTCTATTGAGGCCTCGCGAAACGGAAGCGGGAATCGCACCGGCTTCTTCGCCAGACCGATGATTGCCTCTGCCGGTCCGCCGACGCAGGCTTCGATCGCCGGATCCTGTGCCGCCATACCGCCGGTCAGCGCGCCGAAAGCGGGCATGATCAGATGCTGGCGGCCTTTGACAAAGCAGCGCCGCGCAACATGGCGGCCGCGCACCGCGATGCGGAATTTCGGGTGATAATGGCCCGATATTTCGGGCAACAGGCTGTTAGCGCTGGCCTGGTGGCGGAGTGCTAGCCCTTCGCCGGTCCATTCGTCGACCACGCAGCCACCCCACAGGCCAGCCACGTCACGATCGTGATTGCCGGTTATCCAGATCCACTCCAGCGCGCCGGTCATCGCGACAAGCTGCCTTGCCGCTTCCGGTTCCAGCCTCGCCTCGCCCTCGTCGTCGTGATAATTGTCACCAAGACAGAAAATCGTCGTCGCGCCGGTTTCGGCGACCAGACCGGCCAGCTCCGCCAGCGTTGCCTGGCTGTCATAAGGCGGCAGCATCTGGCCCTGCCGCGCGTAAAAGCTGGCTTTCTCGAGATGGAGATCGGCGACTAGCAGCGCGTTCTTCGCTGGCCAGTAGAGCGCCGCAGGAGCCACGATATCAAAGCGGTGATTGGCGAACATAAGGGGAACCATGACCCGCTATGCGATGAACATCAAAGCTATGCAAGCCGCTCTATTGGAATTTTTGCCGCAACCATCCTATATGCGCAGCCATGACCGAATCTCTATCTCCCGTAAAAGTCGCCGCGCTCTATCATTTTGCCGTGGTCGACGACCCCGCTGCCCTGCGTCTGCAAATACTCGCCCTGTGCGAGGAGCATCATCTCAAAGGCACGATTTTGCTCGCCCACGAAGGGATCAACGGCACGATCGCCGGCGCATCGGTCGATATTGACGCGGTGATTGACGGTTTGCGTGCCCTTCCGCTGTTCAACGGGCTAGAGGTAAAATATTCCGAGGCCAGCACGATGCCGTTTCTGCGGATGAAAGTCCGGCTGAAAAAGGAAATCGTCTCGATGGGTGTCGAGGGTGTCGATGCCGCGACCCAGCAAGGCAATTATGTCGATCCGGCAGACTGGAACGACCTGATCGCCGATCCCGACACGGTGGTGATCGATACCCGCAATGGTTATGAAGTGGCGATCGGCAGCTTTGACGGCGCGATCAATCCGGACACCAAGAGTTTCCGCGACTTTCCCGCTTGGTTCGACGAATTCTCCGAGCAGCTGCGGCAGACGGAAAGCAAGCAGCCCAAGATCGCGATGTTCTGCACCGGCGGGATCCGCTGCGAAAAGGCAACCGCTTATGTCAAGGCGCAGGGATTTGACGATGTCCATCATCTCAAGGGCGGGATATTGAAATATCTCGAACATGTGCCCGAAGCGGAAAGCATGTGGCAGGGCGATTGCTTCCTGTTCGACCAGCGGGTTGCGGTCGGTCACGGCTTGCAGGAATCGGACTATGGCCAATGCTATGCCTGCCGGATGCCGCTCAATGTCGCTGACCGTGCCTCGCCCGATTATGTGCCCGGCGAAGCCTGCCCGCATTGCATCGACCAGCGCAGCGACGAACAGCGCGCGCGCTATCGCGAACGCCAGCGTCAGGTCGAGCAAGCGGCGGAAGAAGGCCGTCAGCATCTCGGCACGGCATGACCGCCATGACCGAAATGCCGGTCCTCTATAGCTTCCGGCGCTGCCCTTATGCGATGCGCGCGCGGATGGCGCTGCTGATCAGCGAGACTCCGGTCCGTCTCAGAGAAGTCGTGCTGCGCAACAAACCCGAAGAAATGATCGTCGCATCGCCCAAGGCCACCGTGCCGGTGCTGGTGTTGCCCGACGGGCAGGTCATCGATGAAAGCCTGGCGATCATGCACTGGGCCTTGGCCCGCAACGACCCGCAAGCCTGGCTGCAGGGCAGTGACGCCGAAGCCGCGCTGATCGCCGAAGCCGATGGCCCGTTCAAGGACCATCTCGACCGCTATAAATATCCGACGCGCTACGAAAATGTCGACCCGCTAGACCACCGCGCCGGCGGACTGGAATTTCTCAGGAAGCTCGACGCGATGATCCAGAAGTCGGGCCAGCTAACGGGCGACCAGCCCAGCTTAGCCGACCACGCGATATTCCCCTTCGTCCGCCAGTTCGCCAATAATGACCGCGACTGGTTCGACCAATTGCCTCTGCCAGCGCTGCAGAAATGGCTCGGCGATCATCTTGCTTCGCCGATATTCGCCACGACGATGGTGAAATATCCGCAGTGGGTGAGTGGGGATGTCGAGCCGGTTTTTGCTTTGGAGGCAGCTGCTTAGGCCGCGCGCGCCTTATCAAATCCCAACTCGAAGCTTCAGCCCAACTTTCGTATCCGGTGCGGCATCTGACAGGCCGACGGCGCCATCGACGCCGATGCGGACCGAGCGGGTGAGATTGGTGCCAAAGCCCATGTTGATGCTCTGGCTGTCGCCGATGCTGGAGGATGCGGATTGTTCGTAGCTATAGGAAGCGGTCAGCGCGCTGTTCTCACCGAGCAGCAGATGGCTGCCGGCGGTTCCTGACAGCGTGTTGCGCGTTTCAAAATTATCCGGCTTTCCGATGATCGTATAGCCGGCGCCTACAAACGGCACGACCGCGCCCATTTTCCTGGAGAGCTGGCCGGAGACGCCATAATCGACCTTGCCGGTTCCGAGGCCTTTCTCCCGCGATGCGGTCGGGACCTTGACCGAAGCCCCGATGCTGGCGTTCACGCCAGAGACCGGTAGCTGATAGGCGGCGTTAAGCGAGAGGTCGCCGATGCCTTCGCGTTTCACCTGGCCTGTTTTTGTGGCGTCCGACGACAGTAAAGACGTGCCGAACAGCCCGCCCTGATTGATGATCACCTCCTGCGGGGCGGTGGAGGAGATATAGGGAATCGACGCGGACGCGCTGAACCGGCCTTTGGTCATCGCTACGCCGGTGGTCGCAAATGTGGTTTTATAGTTCAGGCCTTCGCCGACATCGCCCTCGACATGGTCAACAGCAGCGAGCAGCTGGAAACGGGTTTCGTCCTGCGGGCTCTTGTCTTGTTGTTCGCTGCTGTCCTGCGCGAGGGCAGGGCTGGCGGCTGCGAGCAGGATCGGGAAAGTAAGAAAAATGCGCATGTCGGCTTCGCTCCATGAAGATATCGCAAGCGCCAAAGAGGCGGATGCTTGTCTGTGTGTGGAGGGAACGAACCGGACTGCCGGTTTAATCCATTTTATTTTTTCAAAGGCGGTTTAGGCCCTAAGCTAGACGAATTTCGAGACTTTCCTGCCGTGATCACGAAGCTGCCTGGTCAGAACTTGATCCGGGTGCCTATTGAGTCGCTGGTATATAACGGGGCATTTCTGGGAGTGAGAAAATGGATTTTGCGATTGGGAAAATCGATCGCGACCTGATCGAATTTCCGGAGCATGTCCATGCCCATCAACAAGGTCGGCTTGTTGGCCAAGCCAAAGCGTTTAAACGGCGGCGCATCGGCGAAAGCAACCAGCAGGTTAGCGAAGCGGGCACGACCGATACGAAATTCGCGTAATCTCCCGAATTCCACCCCCAGAGTTTCTCCGGTTACGGCAATCAACAGATTATCATCGCCCAATTCTTTGGCTCGTTTCTGCATTCGTTTTTGCAGCGCACTGTTGCCGATGGACATTTCCGCTCCGGTATCGATGATGACGTTGACCTCGATACCGGCAATCGTCGCGTCTGTAAAAATCAGCTGGCCGGACCGGCGTTTGGCGGTCACCACGATTTCGCGCGACGGTGGCCGGTTGCGCGCTTCATCTGCATCCTCGATGATAATCTGGCTTGTGACAAAATCGAACAGGATGCGCTGGTCCTGCAAACCGTCGAGGCCCAATATACCATCGGCGCCGATATGCTGTGCCGCCAATACGGGCGAAACCAGCCCGTCATAATTTTTTTGGCCCAGGGTCAGACGGGGCACGTAGACCATGTCGACCATGGAAATACCGGCGATGCTCATCAATTGGGCCGGCTCTTCGCCTTCCAGAGCCAAATTGTCGGCGACTTTGCGCGAAATCACGGTCCGTTCCGCCCCGGTGTCGATGACGAAGGAAAACGGGCCGTTGCCTTCTATGCTGACCGGTACGGTCATCCGTTTGGCACGATCCTGATCGATATCGACTATTTCGCCTGCGGGCGTCGGCAAGCTTTCGGGCGCCACCGGCTGACCAAAGGGTACAGGATAGGCCATCGTCAGCGCCGACGCCAGGAAAGCGGGAGTCATGCTCGTCAAAAAGGCAGACATAATATCTCCTATCAGTTTGCTCCGGTCAGCGACAAGCTACGCTCCCGGTTCCGGCTTGTCACAACTATATTACAAACAAGCCTTCTGATTCGACCAATAACGTCGCTAGAGACCAGCAGGCAGCAGGAAATAGATCTTCCGGTTGGCAAAATCGATCGCCAAACGGTCAAATTGGCGCAGGGCATCCATGCCGAGAAACAGGGCGGGCTTCTTGTCCAGTTTTAAAGCCTTGAACGGTGCAATATCGGCAAAAGCAATCGGAATGATACCAAAACGGGCGCGACCGATTATCAATTCCTCGGCAATCGCATAATCGGCCCCGATCGAGCGGCCGGTGACATCGATGAGGCTGGTTTGCACGACGTCGGACGATTTCAGGCGTAGCCGCTTTTGCAGCGCCTTGTTACCGACGGAAAGCTCTCCGCCGGTGTCGATGATCACGCTGGTCTTGATCCCGGCAATCGTGGCGTTGGTAAAAATCAGCTGTCCTGACCGCCGCCTTGCCGTCACCACGATTTCCCGGCGAGACCGGCTGACCAACCGTTCGCTGGTGTCGCCGACGGAGATTTGTTTTCCGACAAAATCGAACAGGATCCTTTGACCCTGCAGGCTGTCGAGACCAAGAATGCCGTCTGCCCCGATATTGGCAGAACGGAAAGTGGGCGAAATCAGGCTGTCATAGCTGCGTTTGCCGAGGGTCAGGCTGGGCACGTAGACGGTCTGGACAATGGTCGTGCCGGCCAATGCGGTAATCCTGACATCATCTTCAAGATCGAGCGCCAAAGCGCCGGCAATTTCCTTGGACAATATGGTGCGCTGCGAAGCCGTGTCGATGATGAACTGATAAGGGCCGCCATCAGCGATGCCGACCGATACCGTCATCCGTTCGACCCGGTCCTTCGCGATGTCAATCTGTTCGGAATCGGGATGGAGAAACTGGTCGGGCAGGGCATCGGCAATATAGGCTTCGGCTTCCGGCTCAACCGGAATGGACGCTGCAAGCTGGGCTGCAAACAGCGAGGTGCAAATGGGAAGCAACATTGTTGAACAAACCATTTTGCCATCTTACGCTATTATTGGCGTCCTTCCTAATATCGTGCGACGAGACGCCGGACGCTAATCCATTTTCATCGCTTCGTTGATCAGCGATTCCGCTTCGATCAGCAGCGCATCATCGGTCGCCCCCTGCGCGACATGTTCGCGGCCGATCATTACCAGCAGCGGCACCGCGAGCGGGCTGACTCTTTCCAGATCGACATGGATCAGGGAGTCCGCTGCCCGGTCGAGCAGATCGCCCAGTCGCCCGACATCGGTCATCCGCGCCCGTGCATCGGCCCAGGCGGCCTGCATCAGCAGATGGTCGGGCTCGTACTTGCGCAACACGTCGAAGATCAGATCGGTCGAGAAAGTGACCTGCTTGCCGGTCTTGCGCTTGCCCGGATGCTGCCGCTCGACCAGACCGCTGATCACCGCGACCTCGCGGAACGCGCGTTTGAGCAGGTGGGAACCCTCGACCCAGTCGAAAAATTCCTCCTCCAATATATCGGCGCTGAACAGGGGGCGGGGATCGGCCACCGGCTCGACGCTGTAACAGGCCAGCGCATAGTCATTGGCGACAAAGCCGACCGGCTTGAGCCCACGATCCTCCATCCGCCGGGTCAGCAACATGCCGAGCGACTGGTGCGCGTTCCAGCCTTCGAAACTGTAGGCGACCATATAATGAAGCTTCTTGTGCGGGAATGTCTCGACGAGCAATTGCCCCGGCTCGGGCATGACCGAGCGATGGTCCTGCATCTCCAGCCACTCGCGCACATCATCCGGGAAGCGCGCCCATCCCGCGCGATCGGTCAGAAAAGCGCGGACCCGGTCGGACAAATGGGTGGTCAGCGGCAGTCTCGCCCCGCCATAGCTCGGGATCATCGCCGCCTTCTTGGCCGCGCGGACAATGACATCGCTGCTGTCCATCCTGATCAGTTCGAGACTGAGACCAGCAAAGAAAAACGTGTCACCGACCGAGAGCATGGCGGCGAAGCCTTCCTCGACCTTGCCGAGATTGCGACCGTTTTTGAACCGGACATTCATCATCGCGCCGTCGACGATGATCCCGGCGTTGAGCCGGTGCTGGGCGGCGAATTTCGGATGAGTCAGGCTCCACACGCCCTTGGCATCGCGCCGCAGCCGCTTGAACTTGTCATAAGCCTTGAGCGCATAGCCGCCGTCGCGGGTGAAGCTCAGCACCCGCTCGAACTGTTCCTTGGACAGAGCGCTATAGGGCAGGGCGCTTTGCACCTCGTCGAGCAGGTCATCCTCTTGAAACGGT
This sequence comes from uncultured Parasphingorhabdus sp., assembly GCF_963975555.1. GTDB lineage: Bacteria > Pseudomonadota > Alphaproteobacteria > Sphingomonadales > Sphingomonadaceae > Parasphingorhabdus. The sequence goes on from NZ_CAXBHH010000001.1 coordinate 324,291, forward strand.
CCGGCGCAGGCGCAACTCATCACATGCTGGGCCAGCACATCAAGCCCGCCGGCGCGAAACGGCTCGCCATCGCGGCGTCCTTCGTTGACCGCATCGAGCGCCGCCTGCGCCTCGAGATATTCAAAGCGGTTGCCGGGCACGAGCAAAGCCTTGGACGACACATCGAGCCGGTGGTTGGCGCGGCCAATCCGTTGCAGCAGGCGCGAGGAACCCTTGGGAGCGCCCATCTGGATAACGCAGTCGATATCGCCCCAGTCGACCCCGAGATCGAGCGAGGCGGTGCAGACCAGAGCGCGCATCATTCCTGACGCCATGGCGTTTTCGACCTTGCGCCGCGCTTCCCGGGAAAGGCTGCCGTGGTGGACGCCGATGGCGAGATTATCCTCGTTAATATCCCACAATTTCTGGAACGTAAATTCGGCCAAAAATCGCGTGTTGCAGAAGACCAATGTCATCCGGTTCTTGCGAATCTGCTCCATCACCTGCGGCATCGCATAGGTGCCTGCATGGCCTGACCAGGGCACGCGCACCGGGTCGCCTTCGGGCGTTTCGGGCAGCATGATCGATACGTCGGCCGGCGCGCCCTCCGCGCCAAGCACATGGGTCACCGTGTCGATATCACCATAAGGGGCGAGCCAGGCGCGGAAATCGTCCGGCTCGGCGACCGTGGCGGACAAGGCGACCCGCTGCATCGCCGGCGCAATCCTCTGCAGCCGCGCCAGCGACAGGGCAAGCAGATCGCCGCGCTTGCCGGTGGCAAAGGCATGGACCTCGTCGATCACCACCCGCCTGAGACCGGCGAAGAGAGTGAAACTCTCAGGCTGGCTGAGCAGAAGGTTGAGCGATTCCGGCGTCGTCAGCAGGATCTGCGGCGGTTTGACCCGCTGGCGCGCCTTGCGGCTGGCCGGCGTGTCGCCGCTGCGGGTCTCAACTGTGATCGGCAGCCCCATTTCCTCGATCGGGGTCAGCAGGTTGCGCTGGACGTCGACGGCAAGGGCCTTGAGCGGGGATATGTAGAGCGTGTGAAGAGCGCTCTGTCTGCCCGGAGCCGTTGGAAGGCTGGCTTGTGTCTGGCCAGATGCTTCGACAGGCTCAGCACCAACGGGTTTGTCCTCGGCATTGTCAATCAGATCCACCAGCGTGGGCAGAAATCCCGCCAATGTCTTGCCGGCACCGGTCGGCGCCGTCAGCAAGGCATGGCGTCCCGCCTGCGCTGCCGCGAGCATTTCCAGCTGATGCTCCCGCACCGCCCAGCCGCGTGAGGCAAACCAGTCGGTCAGGATCGGCGGGATTTTGTCGTCGGCCATTATACTGATCTTGCTCCGTCTTACCTCCCGTCGATGTGCTTTCGTGCGTGTACTGCACTATAGATAGTGCAGATATCGCGACTGGCAATGACGCCTGATCCTTGCCCGCCCTGAATTATTCCCGTATCTGCAGACCATAGAAATATAAACACGGTCGCGACAGCAGACCCAATAAGAGCGACACAAAATGAACAATCCAGATGCATCGAAGAAACGGGTTGAATGGGGCTTTCTGATCACGCTTCTGGTGATCGTCTCGCTGGCATTTGCGGTGCTGGTCGAGCCATTTTTCGGCGCCATCGTCTGGGGCGTCGTTGTCGCCGTTCTGTTTCGCCCGGTCTACGAACGTCTGCTGGGTTATCTGCCGGGCCGGACCAATCTGGCCGCGGTGATCACGCTGGTGCTGATATTGCTGCTGGTAGTGGTGCCGACGATCCTGCTGGGCATGGCTCTGGCGCAGGAAGCGGCGAGTCTTTACGTGCGCGTTCAGGATGGCGACATAGATTTCGGAACGGTGTTCGAGGCGTTTGAACGTTCGCTCCCCCATTGGATGCAGGTCCAGTTGGCCGCATATGGATATAATGATTTTGCCGCCATCAGGGCGGAGATCGAACAGTCGATTTCCGCCATTCTCGAATTTCTGGTCACCCGGTCGCTCAGCGTCGGTCAGGGTGCCTTTCAGTTTTTACTCAGTCTTGGCGTCATGATGTATCTGACCTTCTTCCTGCTGCGCGATGGTCGCGTGTTGGCCGAAAGGATCGATCAGATCATTCCATTGAGCGAGGAAAATGGCCAGATTCTCAAGGAAAAATTTCTGGTCGTCATCCGCGCGACGATCAAGGGCAGTCTGATCATCGCGATCATCCAGGGCAGTCTCGGCGGTCTCGTCTTCTGGGCGCTCGATATCCGGGGCGCTTTGCTATGGGCGGTCCTGATGGGGATCTTCTCGCTGATTCCGGCGATCGGAACAGGATTTGTATGGCTTCCTGTTGCGCTGTTTTTGTTCATCACCGGTGATGTCTGGCAGGGTGTCGTGCTGATTCTCTGCGGTGTGTTCGTGATCAGCATGGTCGACAATCTTGTCCGCCCGACTCTGGTCGGCAGGGACACGCGGATGCCGGACTATGTAGTGCTGATCTCGACGCTCGGCGGGCTGCAACTGTTCGGGATCAATGGTATCGTGATTGGCCCGTTGGTCGCCGCCCTGTTCATCGCGCTCTGGAGCATTTTCTCCGATATGCAACAGGGGCAGGCAGAACCGGAAAAAGCGGTCGAATAGCCGTTCAGTCTGTGCGCAGATGATAGGTTAGAGCCATGGCGACGCAATGTTTGACCGCATCGACGGGCAGGGCGTCTGACAGATCGAACAGGACGGCACGGCTACCTTCAAATTGCAGAACATCACCGTAGAGGGCTTTATAGCGTTCGACGAGATCGGTGCTGCAATGGACATAAAATGCATATTGTGTCCGGGAATTCTTGTGGGCGTTGATGCGGACGGTGGTGCCGGATTTGCTGGCGGACGGGAGAAAAGCGGGCTCTCCCCATTTCAGTGTTTCCTGCAATGGCCCCACGGCGGGGTTTTCCGCCGCCGTTTCCAGAATGAGCGCGCGAAGATTTCGCAGCGCGCCAGCCATTTCCTCCGGCAGCCGATCGAATATGTCCGCTGTCTCTGCCGGAAGCGACTGTTCCACGCTCTCTATGCCCCCCGGATCAACCGTCCCGGTCGCGCGCCGGTGGACTGGTCGAAGCGCCGGATGATCTCGCCGGACACGATCGTTGCATCATAGCCGGTTGCGCGCTGGTGCAGCCTTTGGCCACCCGCTGGCAGATCCCGGACGATCTCCGGCAGATGCAATTGCAGCTTGTCGAGGTCGATCACATTGATATCCGCCTTTGCGCCGGGCTTGAGCAGGCCGCGCTGGTCCAGCCCGATCGCTTTCGCGGCCTTGTGCGACAGCATATGGATGGCTTCCGCCAGTTCAAAGCTCTCGGCTCCCGGATTGCGGACATATTGGGTCAGCAAATAGGTCGAGTAGCTGGCGTCGCAGATCGCGCCATAATGGGCGCCGCCATCGCCAAGACCGGGGATGCAATGCGGGTGGCTGAGCATCTCGTGGGCGCTGGCCAGCGTGCCATTCTCGTAATTGCCCAAAGCGGCGAGGAACAGGCCCTTGCCGTCGGTATCGAGCAGCCGGTCATAGGCAATCTCCTGCGGCGTGCAGCCCTTGTCCGCCGCCTGCCCTGCCATGCTCATGTCTTTCGGCGGCGCATAATCCGGTGGATTGTCGAGCGGGAACAGCCAGTTCCAGTCGCGGGCCAGCGCGTTGAACGGATGGCCGGGCTCGAATTCTTCGCTCAGCAGCGCCTCGCGCAAGTCCGGATCGCGCATCGCCGCAACCTGCTCCTCTACGGACAGGTCGGCAATCTTCGCCCAACTTGGGCAGAGAATGAACGGATGGACGGTCAGCTCCAGTCCGGCGATCAGGCCGATCGGACGCGGCATGATCTGGGCGGTTGCTTTGCCGCCATTGGCATGGGTAGCGTCGATCATATCCAGCACCTTGCGCCAGCGCGGTGGTCCGTCATTGCCGGATGCGAGCGTGAAAGTGGCCGGCCGGCCGGAGCTTTCCACCACCCGTTCGATCACCTTATATTCCTTGTCCCAGCCGACAAAGGCGTCGAGCACGACCTGAAAGGTCCCCGTGCCCGCATCCTTCATGCCGCCGCAGATCGCTTCCAGCTCGGCCACATCGGCTTCGAATGTCGGGATTGACCCGCCGTCTGCGGTCTTGTGAATCGACAGCCTCGAGGTGGCAAAGCCGATCGCTCCTGCTTCCATTGCTTCGCGCGCCAACCTGCGCATCATCGCCAGATCATCATCATTGGCCGGTTCGCGGGACGCGCCGCGCGCGCCCATGGCGTACACGCGCAAGGGAGAGTGGGGCAGATAGGCGGCGATGTCGATATCGCGCTTGCCCTTCTCGACCACGTCGAGATATTCGGGAAATGTCTCCCAGCTCCACGGCAGGCCATCGGCCATGACCACGCCGGGAATATCCTCGACGCCTTCCATCACGTTGATCAGCATGTCGTGATCTTCCTTGCGGCAGGGCGCGAAACCGACGCCGCAATTGCCCATGATCGCCGTGGTCACGCCGTGCGAAGAGGATGGGCTGAGCTCTTCCGCCCAGATGCACTGGCCGTCATAATGGGTGTGCACATCGATAAAGCCGGGGGTGACAATCTTGCCAGCGGCATCGATTTCTTCGCGGCCTGCACCGGAAATTTTTCCGATTTCCGCGATCCGGCCGTCTTTGATGGCAATGTCTCCATCGATCAGTTCACCGCCACTGCCATCGGCAATGGTGCCGCCGCGTATTACCAAGTCATAGTGTATCGCCATGATCGCTCCTCACCCTCGTCCATGCCGGTGTATCCCGGCTTCGCTTTGGATCATCTAAACAGAGACAGCACTATCGCGCCATTGTGCATTTGAACAGGCACATCGGATCTGCCGGGCAGCGTCAGACTAAAAGTTGGGAAATATTCCTACTAGTCGGGATCTATATAGGACAAGTGATTGGGACAAATTGCATAAGCCATTGATATATATGAATAGATAGAAACTGGCACAGCCCATGCAAAGCTCTTGGTATCTTCGCTAACAACAGGTTTCGAAGGCCCAAATTTGAAAAAGGAATTTTAAAATGTCGAACGTCAATGTCCAGAACCAGATCGCCGCCGCTTTCGCCGCTATTTTCTCTGCTGCCGTTTTGGTCGCTGCAAGCGTCGGTCCCGCAGTTCAAAATAGCGCATCGTTGATCGCATAATGCCAACCAGCAGGAAGGAAAATATCATGCCCCGCTTCACTTTTCGTCAGGAAATCGCCGCCAGTATCGCCGCTATGTTCTGCTCGGCAATTTTCGTGATCTCTGCGGTTGGTCCGGGAACCAATGGCGCAATCTTCGTCTGATAGCTGCCAGATGGTTTACACCGTGCCGGATTTAATGCCCAGCCTGCTCGCCGCGCTCCAGTCCGGATAATGCCAACTGTTCGTCAATCTGTGCCATCAGCCGGTCGAGCCCGTCATGCGACTTGGCTTCGGCCCGCGCGACCAGCACATCCTGGGTGTTGCTGGCGCGGAGCAGCCACCAGCCATCTTCGGTATTGACCCGCGCACCGTCGGTGTCATTGACTTCCGCGCCGCTGGCCGAAAGCCGCGCCAATACTTCGTCGATCACCGCGAACTTGCGGCTTTCGTCGACCTGAAAGCGCATTTCCGGCGTGTTGATCATCGCGACCATATCGCTGCGCAGCTGGGTTACCGACTTGCCGATATTGGTCGCCGCCTGAATCAGGCGGATCGCGGCATAAGGCGCGTCATCAAAGCCATAATAATCATGTTTGAAAAACACATGGCCGCTCATTTCGCCGGCGAGTGGCGAGCCGGTTTCCTTCATCTTCGATTTGATCAGACTATGGCCGGTTTTCCACATCAGCGGTTCGCCGCCCAGTTCCGCAATCCGGTCGTACAGCGCCTGTGACGCCTTGACGTCTGCGATGATCGTCGCGCCGGGCTCGCTTTTCAGCACATCCTCGGCATAGATTTGCAGCAACTGGTCGCCCCAGATGACCCGGCCCTGACCATCAATCGCGCCGATCCGGTCGCCGTCACCGTCAAAGGCCACGCCGAAATCGAGACCTTTCTCTGCGACCAATGCTTTCAGATCCTCAAGGTTCTTTTCCTCGGTCGGATCGGGATGATGATTGGGGAAGGATCCGTCGACATCGGTGTAGAGAAGATGGTGCTTGCCGGCGCCGCGCTCGGTCAGCAGCTTGGTGAGTTTCTCTATTACCGGTCCCGCCGCGCCGTTACCGCAATCCCAGCCGACCTTGAACGCCTTGCCGGTGAAATTCTTCAGCAGGCGCTCGACATATTCATCTTCGATGTCGATCCGTTCGAATGTCCCGCTGCCCTGATCCCAGTCGCCCTCGGATGCCATGGTGCCAAGTCCCAATATGTCGGCACCGAAAAAGGGGCGGCCCTGAAACACCATCTTGAAGCCGTTATAATTGGCCGGATTGTGGCTACCGGTAATCATTATGCCGCCCTGGACCGTTTTCAGGACGGATTCGGCATAATAAAGCATCGGAGTGGGGCCCATTCCGACAGAAATAGCATTGATTCCGGCGTCATTGAGACCGCGGACCAGCGCGTCTTCGAGCATCGGAGAACTGGTCCGGCCATCAAATCCGGTTGCCACCGCACTACCGCCGTCCCGGGCGATCAGCGTCCCGAAGCCGCGGCCAATCGCATAAGCATCGTCCGCGCCCAGCGTCTCGCCGATGATCCCGCGGATATCATATTCGCGCAGCGAACTGGAGTGGAAATCATGCGAGGAAGGTGAAGTCATGATGGAAGTCCCGGATTGTTGGATTTTCCGGTTTGTAAGCGGCAAATGCTTAAAAATCCAGCATTACCGTCGATAGGAACCGCAGGTCTACTGCCGGTTAGATGCTTCCAAATCTTCCAATAACAGGTCCCGCGCCCGGTTGATCATCTTTGCCAACTGCTCGTCTCCACCGTTGTCGGGATGATGTTCCGCCAACCGTTCCTTCCAGGCTGCATTGATCTCGATAAAGCCGGCGCCATCGCTGACTCCCAGTAAGGATCGCGCCCGGTCGAGTTCGAAATTGCGCGGTTTGCGCTTTGGCTCAGCCCGATCGCGGGCCGGTATCAAGATCCGCCAGCCGCTCAGAAAAGCCGCGCCGGCAATCATCGCCCCGCCCATGATCCACCCGCCGCCGCGCAGGAAATTCGCGCCCACCAGCGCCATTACCAAGGCCAGCCACTGGTTGGGAGTCATGGTCTTTGCCTTACCCGACAACACCAGCCAGGCGAGAATGGCGCCGCCGAATATGAGCAATGGCACCATTGGTCAGGCCACCAGCTTGGGTTTGCCGAGAACGGGCTTATTCTCTTCCGGCTGCCTTAGGGCGGCCGGCGGCAGCGCGAGATGCTTGATCAGTTCCCGCAGTTCCTGACGCGCAGCCAAATGGCTGGTGGCCAGGCGGCCGAGATGCTTCTTGTCGAGCATCGTCAGGCCCGAAGGGAAAAGTTCGCGGTAGATGACCCGTTCGCTGAGACCGGGAATGATGCGGAATCCGACGCGCTGCGACAATTCGGCAAGCGCTGCCACGATCCGTTTCATATTATGTGCTTCGACATATTGGGTCCGGTTTCTCAGCAGCACCCAGTCGATCGTTTTGCCGTCGGCCTTGGCCCGTTCTTTGCGAGCCTCCCAGATCAGTTCCGCGTAGAAACTCAATTTGCGTACCTTGTAGGTTTCCGGATCAACCTGTCCGATCAGATCGAAATCGACAAAACTGTCATTGATTGGCGTGACCAGTGTATTCGCGCGGGTTGCTACATAGCGGGCAAATTTGTCGTCGCGGCCCGGCGTATCATAAAGCAGAAAATCGACGCCGTGCGACATCCGTTCGATCAGCTGTTCGAGCCGGGGCACACTGTCCTCTTCGAAGACTTCAAAAAAAGGCTGCGGAATATCAATATTCAGCCGCTTCATCGTCGCGTCGCGATTTTCCAGATACCGATAGGTGGTGCGTTGACGCGGATCGAGATCGATGATCCCGACCTTGTGACCCTGATGGGCAAGCGCAACCGCGACATGAACCGCAGTGGTGGACTTGCCGGTCCCGCCCTTTTCATTGGCGAAGACGATATGATGCGCATTATTGGTCACGTTTTCAGTTAAATCCCTGTTCTTGGCCCTTGCGGAGGGCGGTTCACCGTCGCATAGCCTACCAGAGCTTTACAGAAAAATCTAAACGCAAAGAGTGATGCATGCAAATTGTTCGACAGCTGAATCCGCTGCGCAATGCTTTGGCGGAGTTTCGCACAGCGGGCCTTAAAATCGGGCTGGTCCCGACCATGGGTGCGCTGCACGCGGGGCATATGCGACTGGTGGAAGTGGCAAAAGAACGATGCGACGCGGTGGTCGCCTCGATCTTCGTCAATCCGACCCAGTTTGGCGAGGGCGAGGATCTGGACGCCTACCCGCGTCAGGAGGCCGCTGATGCCGCGCTGCTAAAGGCCGCAGGTGTCGAATTGCTATGGGCACCGACAGCGGACCAGGTCTATCCATCGGGCTATGCCACCAATGTCAGCGTCAGCGGGATCAGCGACGGGCTTTGCGGCGCGGCACGACCGGGCCATTTTGACGGCGTCGCCACGGTTGTTGCAAAACTGTTTAACCAGACCCGTCCCGATGCTGCCTTTTTCGGAGAGAAAGACTATCAGCAGCTTGCGGTCATCCGGCGGATGGCGCGCGATCTTGACTTCACCCATGAGATTGTCGGTGTGCCGACCGTTCGCGACCCCGATGGTCTGGCCCTGTCGTCGCGCAATGCCTATCTGACGGCAGAGGAAAGAGGAAAGGCCGTAGCGCTCCCTCAAGCGATGCAGGAGGCCGCGATAGCGATAGCATCGGGCAAGCCGGTGGCAGCAACATTGGCGGATGCAAAGGCTCGATTGCTGGGGTCGGGATTTCACCAAGTCGACTATTTTGAGCTGCGTGATGCCGATACGCTTGCGTTACTGCACGATTTTACAAAATCGGCCCGTCTTCTTGCCGCCGGCCATATCGGCCGCACCCGCCTGATCGACAATATCCCCGTTTCCTAAGGCTACACTGTTGTTATGTTAACCATCCAATAGTGTAAAATTGGTTGATTTCTCGCCATTTTTGCGGGACCGAATCGATTTTCTGCAATTCGCGTTAACCATTTCTTTAGGAAAATCCGGTGAAAGTCGTCCTGTCGCCAGTAATTGCGGCAACAAGAACAGGGACTGACAATATGGGCAATAGCATGAAAAGCGCCGCCTTTCTTATAGAAAGCCGCCTCTCCGAGGCAGCACAAGGCAGCAGCAATGCATATTTTGATCTGGGTATGATCTATTCTAGCGGATCCGAGGGCATCGATGTTGATTTGATCGAAGCGCATAAATGGTTCAATCTGGCCGCTTTATCGGGCCATGATGAAAGCAAGATCTGCCGGGCAGAAATTTCGCTGGAAATGACGGCTCGTGAAATTGCCGAAGCCCAGCGGGAAGCACGCAGCTGGTTGCAGGATAATACACGCCGCGTAGCTTAGATTAAGACGATTTTTTAAACGGCCCCATATCGGCCAGAAATTCAATATCGGCAGCAACCGCCTGCCGCTCGCGTTCCAGATAGTCGGCAATCGCCGACCGAAATCCCGGATCGACGATATAATGGGCTGACCAGGTCGGCACAGGCTGATAGCCACGCGCCAGTTTATGGCTCCCTTGCGCTCCTGCTTCGACTGTCTTCAATCCTCGCGCTATGGCCGCATCAATCGCCTGATAATAGCAAATCTCGAAATGCAGAAACGGGATATCGCGCGTGCAACCCCAATAGCGCCCGTAGAGCGTCTCTTCGCCGATGACGTTGAGCGCGCCAGCCACCGGAATACCGTCCTGCATTGCAAATATCAGCAACAGCTTGCTTGCCATTTTCTGGTGCAGCAGATCAAAGGCGCTGCGTGTCAGATAGGGCTGTCCCCATTTGCGCATCCCGGTATCCTGATAAAACTGCCAGAAATGGTCCCAATGTTCCGGCTGTATATCATCGCCCGACAAGTGGACGATTTCCACTTCTTCTTGGGCTTTTGCCCGTTCCCGGCGGATCGCCTTGCGTTTCCGCGAAGACAGGGCAGCGAGGAAATCATCAAAGCTCTCATAGCCGTCGTTGCGCCAGTGGAACTGGCTGTCGGTGCGGATCATCCAGCCCGCTTCGCGAAAATAGTCGAGCTGATCCTCGCTGACAAAGGTCGCATGCACCGACGAAATCCCGTTATTTTCCGCGAGTTGTTCCGCTGCTTTCAATAGCGGCAAAGCCAGTGTTTTGTCGCGCAACAGCAAACGGGGTCCGGGCACCGGCGAGAAGGGCGAGGCTATCTGGATTTTAGGATAATATTGGCCGCCCGCATGTTCAAACGCTTGCGCCCATTGTTGGTCGAAAATATATTCGCCCTGGCTGTGCGATTTGAGATAGCTGGGCAGGCACGCAGCGATTTGGCCGGCATCATCTTCGATGATGATCGGCAGGGACTTCCAGCCGGTACCCGGACCGACGCTCCCGGATAACTCCATCGCGGAAAGAAAAGCGTGGGAGACAAAAGGATTGGCCGAGCCAGCACAGGCATCCCATTGTTCCGGCGGCAGGCTGGCGATATCATCGGCAACGCGGGCGTGAATTTCAACAGGACCAGTGGAGGAATCAGCCATCGCGATCAGCTCTGTGGCATCTCGTAAACCGGTTCGTCGGCATATACTGACGCGATTTCTTCCTGTTCGGCAGAGCGTACCGTCCAGGTCACGATTGGCAGACCGCGCGCGCGTTGCGCAGCGGCGAAGCGGGAAGGCAGGTCGCGGATATCATAAGCCAGAAAATCGGGCTTCGCTGTCCAAAGATTGCGGTGGCGTGCAATTCTGCCGCGCCAGTTCTTGCTGTCCTCTTCCGTCACTACCAACCCGCGAACGATATGGTCGGCATTTTTGCGAAACCATGCGCCGACCAGCGGATTAAAAGACATGATAGCCGCTCTGCCGCCATAGCCTTCGAGAGCGCGGCGTACCGAAAGACACAGCGGACCAACCCGCATGTTGCGTGACTTGATTTCGATCAGAATTGGTACCTGGCCCGCCACTTGCGCCAGCGTTTCGCGCAAACGCGGAATCTTGCCATGCCCGTTTTTCAGCTGGATCTGGTCAATATCGTCGGCGCGCAATTTGCCGATTGAACCGGTTTGGTCCGTCAGCCGGTCCAGTTCATAGTCATGAAAGACAAAGGCGCGGCCGTCTTCTGCTGCCTGAACGTCACATTCGATTCCATGACCCAACTTGATCGCGGCCGCAAAGGCGGCGGGGCTGTTTTCCAGCACGCCATTGCCGTGCAATCCCCGATGGGCATATGGTTGGCCCTTCAGGAACGCTACACGGCCAGGCGCCGGAGCGGGCGCGAGTGCATCGTCTAGCAGGCCCCCGATCACTCGGGTTTCAGGGCAATAATGGCGTCGACCTCGACCGCTACGCCGAGCGGCAAAGACGACACGCCGACGGCGCTGCGGGAATGCTGTCCTGCGGCACCGAAAATCACTTCCATCATGTCGGAGCAGCCATTGGCGACCTTGGGATGGTCGGTATAATCCGCGGTGCTGTTGACGAAAACGCCGAGTTTGACGATCCGGTCAACCCGGTCGAGCGATCCGGTCGCTTTCTTGATCTGCGCCGCAATCATCAATGCACAGGCCTTGGCGGCCTGTTGCCCTTCTTCCAGAGACATATTTTCACCAAGCCGTCCGGTGATCAATTGGCCGTCGGCCATCGAGACCTGTCCGCTGATATAGAGCAGGCCGTTCACTTCCACAGCGGGAACATAAGAGGCTACGGGGGCAGCGGGCGTCGGCAGCTTGATACCTTTGGCTGTCAGGGCGCTTTCAATATTGTCGGTCATAAGGCAAATCTCTCATGCATGGTTGGCGGGGTCAAGCTCTTGCGAGGACAGATCGATCGCCGGAGCCGGTTGGGCATTGTCAAATTTTCCGGATATCCAGGACAGGGCTTCGCCCCAGACATCAATACGGGCGCTGGCAGCAGGGTTGGTCGTGATATGCTTTGCCAAGATCGGCTCGCCGACCAATTGTAATCGCCATACATAGGGTGCATGTTTGGCGACGCTGCCATGCTGATGACCCAGATCATCGACAAATACGGTGACGCTGGGTTCAAATTCCGCGATTATGCCGGTCAGCAGCTCTCCCTTGCCCCCCTGATTGGTATAGACGGGAAAATCGATACCGACGGCCTTGAGCTGTTCCGCCCGCGCTTCGCGGCGATCATCCAGCAGATTGGTCAATATCACGACGTCAGCAACTTCGCTCAGCTTGTTGATCGATTCTACCGCGCCTTCGATCGCGCCCTGGCGGTGCATTTCGGTGTCGAAAAATTCCTTTAGCATCGGCCAGATCTGCTCCGGCAGAACCTGAGTGCCATCATGTTTGTGACGCAGTGCTTTTGCGAAATCGCTGCCATTTTCAAGATCGAAATGGATATGCTTGTCGCTGTCCAGCCATTGCTGGAAGGGTACTACCATATGGAGCAGTACTTCGTCGCAATCGCTGATCAGAAGCGGCCTATTACTCATAAAAATCTCCGGTGGCGTTTAGATAATTTGCTGCAGCGGCCAGTTTGGCGGGGGGCACGCCAATGGCTTCCGCGCATGCAATTAGATCGGGTTCGTGATTGGCGAGAAAACCGAGCAAGGACGCGAGCATTGTCGGGTCTTCAAGACCTGACCGCAGTTCGCGAGGGTCTAGACCGGTCAGGGCCAGTAAGCGTTCGGCGCGATCCTGATCCTGCAACACCCAGCCGAGTGCCTGCAAAGCGATGATGTCGGCGTCGGGTCCGAGATTGGGATTTGTTTCCATTGCCGCTTTCGCCTAATGGGTCGGCAGCAAGTTTGAAAGGGCAAAACCGGTCGTGGCAAAAAGAGTATTGGTGGTTGAGGACAATGAATTGAACCTCAAACTATTTTGCGACTTGCTGCGGGCCCATGGTTTTGTGGTCGAGCCGGTCAGCGATGGCCGGGAAGTGCTCGAAAAGGCGCGCAGCTTTGTCCCGAATCTGATCGTGATGGATATCCAGTTACCTCACATCAGCGGTCTGGAGCTGATCGAGCAGATCAAGAAAGACGGTCAGCTCAAGATCATACCGATCATGGCCGTGACCGCTTATGCCGGCAAGGGTGATGAAGACCGGATATTGAGTGCCGGAGCAGAGGCTTATGTCTCAAAGCCGATATCGGTCGCGAAATTCATCGAATCGGTACAGCACGTTCTGCACCGCTAAAGTCAGGCCAAAGCCGGCTTATTTGATTTTGGCTTCTTTAAATTCGACATGCTTGCGCACAACCGGATCATATTTGCGCTGCACCATTTTTTCGGTGAGATTCCGCGGGTTTTTGCGGGTTACATAGAAAAAGCCGGTATCCGCCGTGCTGACGAGTTTGATCTTTACATTGGCTGGTTTCGCCATGGTGCATTCCTTAAGGCAGAAGCTGAAATAAAAACAGCGACGCTATCTGGCGCCGCATTCGTTCCCCGCGCTAATGGTGAAAAGACCGATCAATGTCAAGAAAAAGCCTGCACTATGATCCCGCCGGGCAACTTTACCTTGTTCACCGGTTCTTAACCATGTTTTGCAATGATATCATTGAAACAGGGGTAGTTGCGATGAACCATGATCAGAATCTATTCGTGCAGGCAGAAATGCAGGCTTTGCTCGACGATCTGCCAGTAGAATTGGTTGCCAGGCACCCGGTGCAGTTTCTGATGCATCTGGACCATGTCCGGCAAAAGGCCACACAGCACCACCTGTCCGCGCTCCATGCCCTTAGTTGCGCCTTCGAAACCGCCTTGCAGCCCGCCATTCAAAATGGTGGAGCGACTACGGTAGCGCGCTTCTATCTTGAAGCGATGCGCGCGACTCTGGATTGCGAAGAGATTAGCCCGGCCATGACCGAAGCGCTAATGGCCAATGTAGCGCTTCGCCTCGGCGGCCAGCCTTAACCGTATAATATAGTGGATGCGTTTCTAACTTCTCTTTTTACCATGGCACTCGCTGAATTTGGCGACCGCCCGCAGATTCTTTGTGCGGCTCTGGCGATGAGATACGGGCGCATCTCTCCGATCATTTGGGGACTGGGCCTCGCGACCCTGTGCAATTGCGCGATTTCGGCGATAGCGGGATCTGCTGTCAACCAGTGGATAAGCGAAGAACCTTTGCAGCTTTTTTATGCCCTTTCCCTGATATTTGCCGGAGTCGGCATGGTGGTATGGCGCCGCCCGACCGATTTGCTGGAAGGCTGGAGCCTCGGGCCTTTCTGGACATCTTTCCTCGGACTGTTCATTCTGCAATTCGGCGACAAGGGCCAATTCATTCTGGCGGCCACAGCCGCGCGAACCGATATGGGGATATTTGCCGCTGCCGGAGGATGGGTTGGTGTGATGATCGCCTGTGTGCCCGCCATTTTATTGCGACGGCGGATGGCTGATGAAATCCCCATGCGGGCGGTTCGGTTTTTCGGTGCCGTCAGCTTTCTGTTGATCGGCAGTATGTTGGCACTCAGCGCATGGGGCATTCTCTAGTTCAATCACGGGAATCCTTAACAGCGCCAATCTGATCGATATTGTCGATCTGTGACAACCAGTTTTCCCGTTGGGAATAACCTCTTCGCACCTGTATTTCTCCTGATATGGAAAAATGAAAAGGAGCAAGATTATGACCACCGGAGACAATGCAAAAAAAGCCGTAGCGGAAGCACTTAATGGGGTTCTGGCCGATAGTTTCGCACTCTATCTCAAGACCAAGAATTTCCACTGGCATGTATCGGGTCCCCATTTCCGTGATTATCATCTGATGTTCGATGATCATGCGGCGCAAATTCTTGCCACCACTGACCTGATCGCCGAACGGGTTCGGAAGAATGGCCATCGCACGCTTACTTCCATCGGCGATATCGCCAGACGGCAGAGCGTGTCCGACAATGACGATGCGAAAGTTGCAGCGGCGGATATGCTGGAGGAATTGCGTTCGGACAATCTGAAGCTCGTGGCAAAACTGCGGGAGACGAAAGAACTGGCCGCAGATGCTGGCGACAATGCGACCGACGGCCTGTTGGACGACTGGACAGACCAGGCGGAAGAACGCGCCTGGTTCTTGCTGGAGATTGCACAGAAAGATTAAGCAATCTCAGCTGGATTGGGTAGAATTCGCCAGCCCACTCGCATTGCCGCCGTCTGGGTGCATAAGTAAACAGACGGCGGATATTTTTGGCGGAAATTGGCCAAAGCCTGTTGCCCAATCATCACATCCATAACAAAATTTTAACTTTGTCGTTTAAAGGAAATCCCAGAAATCTCCCATTTACCCGGCCATCATTAATCCAGTGAACTATTAACACTTTGATTTGGATAGGAAAATAAAGCAAGGCCGCAGCCGGGGTCTATTCTAACAGAATATTACAGGGGGCTTTCTTTCATGATCAAGCATTTCGGACATTCCACGCGAGCGATACTTCTGCGTACCGCAGCTGCCGGAGCAATTGCTACACTCGTTCTGGCAACACCAGCACAGGCGATTGTGCCAAATGACAATTTCACACCGGATGATATTGTTGACAATGATGGCGGTGTGAACGGTGTTGGCATGTTTTTCCGCAATGATGGTTTTGTCTGCACTGGTACCTTGATCAACCCGCGGACCGTGTTGTTCGCTGCGCACTGCGTGAACGATCGTCCTGAAAGTGATTATGAAACCAACGGCACGATTTCATCTGCCTTCTCTTTCGACGTAAATGCGCTTCCCGGTTTTGTTGACTGGATTAACAATGGGTTCGCATCCAACCCCGATCTGTTTGTCTATAATATCAGTCAGATTGCCTATAATCCCGATTCTGTAGCACGGGCCGAAAGCTTTGGTTTTCTCGAAGGTGATATTGCCTTGGCAACGCTGTCCGATCCGGCAGCCAATATCCCGACATGGGCCCTGTTATTCTCTCCGCTCCCCGACCCTGGCGCAATCGATGATACGGATGGCACCGGTTATCATGTTAACATCACAGGCTACGGCCGCACCGGTAGCGGCACGGCGGGTGATAATGTGGGCATCGACTGGCGACGGAAAGCCGCCGAGAATATGCTCGGCGCGCTGACCTCGTTTGATGACCGCAACACGTTTCTTTTCGGTGATCCCTTTGGTGATCTGCCGCAGGTTCTTTATCGTATCGACTTCGACGATCCGAACCAAGCCGATCCATTTGACTTCAATCTCTACAAAGATGAAGCCCGTGTCGGCGAAGGTACGACGGCTGGCGGCGATTCCGGCGGTCCGTTGATCCTCGATGCGGCGAATAACAGCCTCTCGACCGAAGATCTCCAGATTGGTGTCCTGTCCGGCGGTTCGCGCTTCTTTGGCCCGCAGGTTTTCAGTTCCTATGGCACCGAAAGCTTTTACCAGCCGCTGTTCCTGTTCGCTGACTATATCGCAGCGAATAACCCCTATCGCTATGTAAGTGCGAAGGCCGGTGACGGCGCTTGGGAAGATGCAACCCACTGGCAGACGGATCTCGATCCGGCCTATCGCATCATCGATGCCAGCGGCAATGTGGTAAACGGGTTTCCCGATGCGCAGACTGATGGAATCACGCAGTCAACGCCGCAGTTTGGTGAAGTCTGTTTTGATGAAGCCGGCGATAATCCTGGCGATGCTTGTTTCGATTTCGCGACTGGAACGGATACACCTCCATCGCGTCCAGCACCTACGCCCGCGGCAACATCAGCGATAGGCGTTGCGGCAGTTCCGGATGTGCAAGATTCAGCAGATATCGCGGTCGATGGTGAAGCCATGATCGTTGAAAATGTGGCAATTAGCGGTGCCACGCCGGTTGGTGATCTTGTCGCAGAAGCCAATGGCGGACCGGAAGGCGCTGAAGAAGTGGCGCAGGCCGCAGGCGATCCATTCCCGGCAGCGACACTGGATAATGGTCTTGTCGGCGCAACGGATTTTGTCCCCGATAACATAGATGCCGATGTCGCAGGCGGGGTCAAGGCTCGTTATTTTGAAGTCACATTGGATCAGGCAGGCGCAACAAGTCTGAACAGCGACGTGACAATCGATCGACTGAATGTTGGCGGTGCCGCTGGATTGATGATCAATTCCGGATCGAGCCTGTCGGCTCAGATTGATGTCAACCAGACTGCAGGCCGGATTGCTGTTGACGGTACATTGAACAGTGTCGGGGACTATTCCCTGTTCGCAGGATTGCTGTCGGGTTCCGGAACGCTGAACGTACCATTCCTGACCAGTATTGCCGGTGGAATCGCTCCCGGCACGGTTGGAACAATTGGAACATTGACGGTAAATGGCAATGTCATCCTGTCTTCGGGTTCCACATTGATGGTTGATATAGGCGCTTCGGGAGACTCCGATCTGTTAGCTGTTAACGGCGTCGCCGATATTGGCGGTAACGTTGTGTTTTCGCCCGTTGGCGGTTTTGAAACAACCGAAAGTACCTATCGCATTCTTACCGCAACCGGCGGCGTGACGGATCAGTTTGATAGTGCATCCCAAATTTCCGCGGTTTTGACTTCTGAATTTTTGTATAGTGCAAATGCAGTGGACATGACGATCAGCGTTCAAAGCTATCAAACGGCTGTTAACGGAAACAATCCGCTCCAAGTCAGCTATGCAGCATTAATGGATCGCAATCGCGGGAACGCCGCGGTTTCTGGACTGTTCGACTTTCTTGACTTTGCAGATGCAGGAACCGTTCAGGCCACATTCGACAGCTGGGCTCCAACGACAGAGGCTGGTGTCCAGAACATGGCCCGCGGTTCTTTGACCAATATCGGCCGGTTCTATGACAGTCGTATGAGCTTTGCCAACCGTTCCACAAATGGTGGTACGATCGCGGTGAGTGGTAAACCGCTGCAATTGGCTTCAGCCTCTTTTAGTGGCGCCAATATTCCAGGTTCTCCGGCATTCATGAGTGATGCGGCTATAAATGCAGCTGACAGCGTGGTGACTTCCGGTGGTGTCAATGAGGATTTGGCAGTTTATCTGTCCGGAGGCTTCGTCGACGGCGATACGCAGACTATGCCGGTGGGCAACGCATCGGCGTCAGATGATGAATTTGACGGCTTCTTCATCTCTGGCGGCGTCGAATATTATCTCGGTGAAAACAGCATGATCGGGGTGTCGGCATATTATTCGGACCTCGATGCCGGAGTGGCTTTGGGGCAACAAGCAGAGAGCCGCACCATCATGGGATCTGTCTACGGCCAGTCGCGCTTGGGTGGGGACTATGTTCTGGATGCCCGGTTGAGTATTGGTACGTTCAACGCGCAAACTTTGCGCAACGTCGCTGTGGGTGCGCAGACTTTCGCTTTGACCACCGATGATGACAGTCTGATCTATGCGTCTGAAATTGGTCTTTCGAAAGAACTCGATATTCTCGATACGATTATAGCGCCGGGAATTGGTGCACGATCCGCCCACATCAATTTCGACACTATTTCCGAAGCTGGTGGCGGACCCGCTCTGACGATTGTCCGGCCTGATTATAACAGTATTCAGGGACTGGCTGGCGTCGAGTTCAAGAGCAAGCCCGGCAAGAAATTGCAGGCGCGTGTTTCGATGAACTATGTTCATGAGTTCCTGAACGATAACCCAAGCACGTTCGGCGCAAATTTCGTTGGTGGTACCGGGGCTCTGGCAGGCTTCGCTCTGGCACCGGTTGACCGGAACTGGGGTGAGCTGGGTGTTGGCCTTCGTTACAACGCGGGTAGTGCGTCGTTCGACCTGATGGTTGATACCTCGGTCGGTCGCAGCGATGTAGAAAGTCAGGTCTATTCAGCGGCGGTTACCTTCCACTTCTGATAGTTGAAAAGGCCAGAAAAGCCCGTCGGACAGGTCCGGCGGGCTTTTCTGTGTCCGTTTACAGACCTGTCTCGAAAGGGATTCAAGCTGGCAGGGAGGCAAAAAAAAGGCGGGCCAAAAAGCCCGCCTAATTCATGATGTAGTGGATATACTCTGATCAGCTATTTTGCGACCAGGTTCACCGCTGCGGTCTTGCCGCGCTGATCCACTTCCAGTTCAAATTCCAGCTTATCGCCTTCTTCCAGTCCGCGCATACCGGCGCGTTCTACGGCTGAAATATGGACGAATGCATCCGGTTGTCCGTCATCACGCTGAATGAATCCGAAACCTTTGCTGCCGTTAAAGAATTTGACGGTGCCAGTGGCTTTCTCTCCGGTAAGTTCTCTGCGAGGGGCTCCGCCGCCACCGCGTTCTTCACGCGGAGGGGCGCTATCGGTAACTTCGATAAGATCGCCTTCGATCTGAATGTCCGAAGCCGAAACCTTGCCGCCACGATCAACCAGCGAAAAGCGCAATGTCTGACCTTCTGCAAGGCCTTTCAGGCCCGCGCGTTCGACCTGACTGATATGAACAAAAACATCTTCGCCGCCGCCATCTTGCACGATGAAGCCAAAACCTTTTTGCGCATTGAAAAATTTTACGGTCCCGGTGCTTTCGCCGACTACCTGATCCGGCATGCCGCCGCCCCGTCTGCCGCCGCCCGAATCACTGTCTGGCCGCGTATATCTTTCTACGGGCGGACCGTTATCACCTTGATATCCATCGAAGTTTTCGTCACCGAAGCCGTCGCGCTTGTCCCGGCCTCTACCTCGCCGGTTTCTGTCAAAACCCATTCTTAAATCGCCACTTTCAATTCGCCCTATCTAATAATCCCAATGTCACAGCGGACGATTTCCGGAACATTGCTTCGCGCGAATCTAATTGCCGCGCGGCTCAACTATATAGAAAAAAGGAGTAATAAGCGAATGAAATCGGCGTTTGCGTGGCAGCTTGGCCGAATCTGACATTCTGACGGCTCCGATCAGAACAGCCAAGTTTTCGGATCGGCGATGGATTCCTGTTTCTGGGCTTTCAACAATGCAATCACGGAACGGACCAATATCCATATGAAAAGTGCGAGAAGAATAGGAATCCCGATCAAAACGAAAGAGAGAATAATGCCAATAATACCAATCACCAGTCCGATGACAAATGTCCTGATATGAAATTGCAAATGGCTTTCTTCCCATGTCCCGGCGACCTCATCCTTCCAGATCAACGCAAGTATAAAGCCGATAATTCCGGTTATCCCGATAACGAA
The DNA here is from genome assembly GCF_963975555.1 of uncultured Parasphingorhabdus sp. Taxonomy (GTDB): domain Bacteria; phylum Pseudomonadota; class Alphaproteobacteria; order Sphingomonadales; family Sphingomonadaceae; genus Parasphingorhabdus. The sequence continues at coordinate 344,443 of NZ_CAXBHH010000001.1, forward strand.
TCCGCCAATATAGAGGAGAGAGATTATGGTCGATTTGTTGAAATCGAAGCCGGGAGCGACTGTTTCTGGCATTTTCTCTGTCATATCGGCAAACTCCTGTTTGGGCGCTTTAGTGTCAGACGCGATTTGATGGTCAAACTAAACTTGCTGTTTGAACCCGCCTGCGGCACATAGCATATCCAAGGATACGGGACTGTCAATTTCCCCAGCTGGCGTTCTGATCATGATCCAGAACCAAATGTTAAAATGGTTGTTGTGCCAGCGTCACGGTTGAGAAAATGGATATGTTCCAGCAATAAAAACAGACAGGTAAAATATAATGGCAGTTTTTTTTCATGAAGAAGATCTTCCCGCTGACGTTCTGAGCGATGGACCGGTCGCGGTGGATACCGAAACCATGGGACTCCAGACGCCCCGTGACCGCCTGTGCCTGCTTCAGATATCAGATGGTGGCGGTGATGAGCATCTCGTACGTTTCGGTCCCGATAGTGACTATGCAGCGCCCAATCTCCGCGCGATCCTGTCCGATCCCGATCGATTGAAACTTTATCATTTTGCCCGTTTTGATCTTGCGGCCATTGAGCATTATATGGGCGTGACGGCGGCTCCCGTATTCTGCACGAAAATCGCTTCCCGTCTCATCCGCACCTATACGGATCGCCACGGACTGAAGGAACTCGTCCGTGAACTGCTTGGCCAGGACATTTCGAAGCAGCAGCAATCCAGTGATTGGGGGAACCCCGAACTGAGCGAGGCCCAGCGGGAATATGCCGCATCAGATGTCCGCTTTTTGCACAGATTGATGGACGAACTCGTAATCCGGCTCGAACGGGAGGGTAGAACTGCGCTCGCTCAGGCTTGCTTTGAATTTTTGCCTGACCGCGCACGGCTGGATCTGGCGGGTTGGGCGGAAACCGATATTTTTGCTCATGCTTAAATGGTTGGATCTTTCGCTCAACCATCGTAAATTCTGATTTTTGGGATTGTAGTTCATCTATGTCGACCGCCGCCAATCCAGTCCGGACGAAACGTCAGGAATTCGCTGCTCCGAATGGCAAGCATGACCGGAACGTAAAATGGTTGCGTTTCATATTGCCTGTCGGGGTTGGCGCACTGGGGTCGATGCTGGCGCTGGCGCCCTTCACCATGTCTGGCGAACTGAGTTTTGTTCTCGACAAGAATAGTGTGGACGTAGCCAAGGAACGGATGAGGGTCACTGAAGCGCTCTATCGGGGTGAGGATAGTGAAGGACGTCCATTTTCGCTGAAAGCGGGCTCTGCCGTCCAGAAAAGTTCCAGCGAAGCCGTCGTTGAGTTGCAGGATCTCTCGGCTCGCATTTTGTTGCAAGACGGCCCGGCCCAGATACGGGCAAACGAGGGTAGCTATGATATGGATCAGGAAAATGTATTGGTGCCTGGGCCAGTGCAGGTTGAATCAGCGAGCGGTTACCGACTTTCGACCAACAATGTGACGGTTGATCTCAAGCAACGCACATTGAAAAGTGGCGGCGCGGTTGAAGGCCGGACCAATATCGGTACATTTCGCGCCGATCGGCTGGAAGCAGATTTGACTGAGCGCACTGTAAGCTTGGACGGCAATGCGAGTTTGCGGATCGAACAAAATGGATTAAGAAGGCCTTAGATGAAATTGAAACTTTTCCTTTCCCTTGCTGGTACGGCTTTTGTAGCTTCGGGACTATTGCTGCTCGCAGGCCCTGCTCCGGCACAGGTTTTCGGGAGCCACAACAGCAACGCGCCGGTGAACTTCGATGCCGGTCGTATCGAGGTCCAGGATCGTGCTGATCGTGTCGTGCTTTCAGGTGCTGTTCGGGTCGAGCAAGCTGGCCTGGTGCTCAACGCGGCGCGGATGACGGTGGCCTACCGGAACGCCGGCGGGATAGAGATTGACCGGATCGATGCGTCCGGCGGCGTCACCGTCCGCAAAGCCGGAGACACCGCGTCGGGAAATGTCGCCATATATGATCTCAATCGACGTTTAATCACTTTATTGGGTAATGTTACGCTTACCCAAGGTACAAATCGTCTGTCCGGTGGGCGCGTCATCATCGACCTCGCATCCGGGAAATCGACTATAGACGGGCGTTCGACGGGGGGATCTTCTGTTGGTACGCAAGATTCCGGCGGGCGGGTATCGGGTACGTTCACCGTTCCACAGCGTAAAGACTGAGATCACCAGCAATGAATGTAAAATGTCAGTCCCGATCGGGCATCAGAAGAATCATGCTTATTCCGACCCCGGCCTTGCTTGATTTTTTGTAGCGAAAAGGCCATTTTCAATCAACCATGCACAAAGCTTGCCAATTTGGACCAGATTGGGGCATGCTGTTAGGCAGCGAATAAAACTGCCCGTGCAAATGAGGACGAATAATGACCGACACAGCCGCTAGTGACATTCCGGCAATGGCCGACCCGGGGGCCGCTATGGCTAGTGATGCCATGGAGCACGGCCTCGCTGTGGTTTCGATCGCCAAGAGTTACGACAAGCGCTCGGTCCTGTCTGATGTATCACTGTCTGTCGGACGGGGCGAAGTAGTAGGGCTCCTTGGTCCCAATGGTGCAGGAAAAACGACCTGCTTCTATTCGGTGATGGGTCTGGTTCGACCGGATGCGGGACGGATCATGCTCGATGGCGAGGACATCACTCCACTCCCCATGTATCGCCGCGCGATTCTCGGAATCGGCTATCTTCCTCAGGAAACGTCTATCTTCAGAGGGATGACGGTTGAACAGAATATCATGGCGGTTCTGGAAATGGTGGAGACTGATTCCCAAATCAGGCATGAAACGCTTGACCGTCTGCTGGATGAATTTGGTTTGACCAAGCTGCGGAGTTCGCCAGCAATGGCACTGTCCGGGGGCGAACGGCGGCGATGCGAGATTGCCCGTGCGCTTGCCGCGAGTCCATCGATCGTTCTTCTGGATGAGCCTTTTGCCGGTATCGACCCGCTTTCAATCGCGGATATCCGCGATCTGGTGTGTCAGCTGCGCGAGCGCGGCATCGGTGTGCTGATCACCGACCATAATGTTCGCGAAACGCTCGATATCGTTGATCGGGCTTGCATCATTTATGACGGTCAGGTGTTGTTCGCCGGCAGCCCGGAAGATTTGGTTGCGGATGCCAATGTACGACGGCTCTATCTGGGTGAAGGCTTCGCCCTCTAGACATGGCACTCGCGCCTCGTCTTGATTTGCGGCAGAGTCAGTCGCTGGTAATGACGCCGCAATTACAGCAGGCGATCAAGCTGCTGACCTTGTCCAATCTCGAGTTGGAAACCTTTATTTCCGACGAGATCGAAAAAAATCCGTTGTTGGACACCGGCGAGATTTCGACGGAGAGCGGTGAAGCGAACGATAGAGATGTTGAACCTAGCGAGGCGGCAGCGCAGGGTAGCGATGAAATATTGACCTCCGGTCCGGCAGAATCGGAATCCACTCTCGACATGCAGGGTGACACGGACAGTTTCTCCAATAATAGCCTGTCGGAAAGTGATGGGACGCTCGACGGCCAGCTGGGGTTGAATGGATCGGGTTCCAGCTCCAGTTCGACTGCTAGCGGAGATGCGCCCGACTTCGAGAATATGTTGGTCGCCGAAATTACCCTGACCGACCATCTGATGGATCAGGCAGGAGCCGTTCTTTCGGGCATGGAACTGTTCGTCGCGCAGCATATCATCGACCAGATCGACGAGTGCGGATATTTGCAAGCCGACTTGCTCGAACTGTCCCAGCGTCTGAATGTCAGGCTCGTCGACGTTGAACGCATATTGGCTATTGTCCAGACGCTTGACCCTGTAGGTGTCGGCGCGAGGGATTTGGCAGAATGTCTGGCGCTGCAAGCCAAAGATGCAGATCGCTATGATCCTGCCATGGAGCGCCTGATCGAGAATCTGGACCTGCTGGCCAAAGGCGCATTGCCGCAGCTCAAGCGGATATGCAGTGTCGACGATGAAGACCTGATGGATATGATCGGCGAATTGCGCAATTATGATCCAAAACCGGGTTGCAAGATTGGCGGTGGCGCGGTGCAGGCGGTTGTGCCCGATGTCTTTATCGCCGAACGTGCGAACCGCTGGATTATCGAAATCAACAGCGCCACTTTGCCGAAGGTATTGGTAAACCGTAGCTATTATTCCGAACTGAAAGACGGCGCGCAGGACAAGGAATCCAAGGACTGGCTGAACGAATGCCTTGCGGACGCGAACTGGCTGGTCAAGGCGCTTGATCAAAGACAGCGCACGATTGTCAAGGTCGCAACGGAAATCGTCAAGCAGCAGGAGGAGTTTTTCCGCAAAGGTGTGGCGCATCTCCGGCCTTTGACGCTCAAGAATGTTGCCGAGCAAATCGAGATGCACGAGTCGACGGTGAGCCGGGTGACATCGAACAAATATCTTTCTTGCTCGCGCGGGACGTTCGAGCTCAAATATTTCTTCACCAGCGGCATCCAGTCGTCGACCGGTGGTGAGGCGGCATCGGCAGAAGCGGTCAAGAGTCATATCAAATCCCTGATCGACAACGAGGACCCCAAAAAGATCCTGTCCGATGACAAGTTGGTCACGCTGCTGAAAGACAAGGGCTTCGACATTGCCCGGCGCACAGTTGCCAAATATCGCGAAGCGCTCGGCATGGGCAGCTCGGTCCAGCGTCGCCGGCAGAAGGCGCTCGAGGGCAAGGCCGCCTAGATAGGCTTGCGCAGCACCGCAAATTCCAGCTCCGCAGATTTCGGCCGGCCGAAGCGCGGGTCACCGTGGGGGAACGGGCGCTGTTCGCCGGTCCGCACATAGCCACGGCGTTCATAATAAGCGATCAGGTCATCGCGCTGGCGGATGACGGTCATTTCGATTGCTCTCGCCTGCCACTGTTCCCGGACAAATTGCTCCGACGCCGCTAGTAGTTCCCTGCCCAGACCAGCCGCCTGCAAAGCGGGATCGACGGTCAGCAGCCCCAGATAGGCCAGCCCGTCACCGACATGGGAAAGCTGGACGCATCCGGCGATTGCATCTCCATCCTTCGCGAGCAGGATGACCTGCTTGTCCGCCGCGATAATCTCGCGCAGTGCCTTGGCATCAGTCCGCTGTCCATCGAGCAGGTCCGCTTCGTGGGTCCATCCGCGCTTGGCGCTTTCCCCGCGATAGGCACTTTCGACCAGCGCGTGGAGCGCGGTGATATCATCGATTTTTGCGCGGTCGAAATTCATGCCAGTCTGATCCCTTCGGTTTCGAGAATTGCGCTATCGATGATCCGGCCGGTTACCACTACCCATTTCTCGACTTCGTCGATCGGCGTGCGCAACAGTTCGAGCCGATAGCGCTCGCCATCGTCACATTGCAGAAAGAAGCCGGTCGCATCACGTTGCAGCAAACCGGCATATTCTATGGTTTCGTAGTCTTCCGTCACCATCATGCAGCGGCGAGCAAGGTCTCGCTGATCTCCCAGAGTCGCTCGGCGTCTTCATCCACCGTGATATGCGGCGCGCAATGCTGATAGGGCAGGCTATCCTCGCCCATCAGCTGCGCAACATCGCCATCCTCGCAATAGACGCCCGGCATGTCATTGAGCAGCGGCGAAGTGGCGGCCCACAGGCTGGTGGTGCAACCCTGTGCCGGCGTCTTAAAAATTTCTGCGACCATCGGTGGTACAGTGCCGTCCTTGTTCAGCCAGCCCAGTTCCACTTGTTCCTCGATGGGCAAATGGCGCTGCAGCGGTGTAAAAATCCCGCCCGGATGGACCGAGAAAGCGCGGCCTCCAAAGCCTTGCATCCGGCGGCTCAGCGCATTGGCAAACAGGGCATTGGCGCTCTTCGCCTGGGCATAAGCGACCCATTTCTGATATTCGTTTTTCTCGAACTGGATATCATCCCACGATATGCCGTTGCGCCGGTGGGCGACCGAGGAGAGCGCGACCACGCGAGGCGCGACGGCTTTCTCCAGCGAGGGCATCAGCGCCTTGGTCAGCGCGAAATGGCCCATATGGTTGACGCCGAACTGGCTTTCCCAGCCGGGCCCGACACGCTCGAGCGGGCAAGCCATAATGCCGGCATTGTTGATCAGCAGGTCCAGCGCATCGACATCGTCAGCAACCGAGGCAGCAAAATCACGCACCGAAACGAGATCGGCGAGATCCATTTTCGCCGAAGAGACATTGCCGTCCACGGTCGCCAGATTCTCTTTTGCTTTTGCCGGATCGCGCACCGGCACGATCACTGTGGCGCCAGCGCCCGCGAGAGCCCGGGTGGTTTCCAGACCAATGCCGGAATAGCCGCCGGTGACGATCGCGGTCTTGCCGGTCAGATCGATGCCGGCGAGTATCTCGTGCGGCTCGCTTTTGGCGTGAAATCCCGAGCCGAGCGGTTTCTGGTCTGCTGCTGCCATTTGTTATTTCCTGTCTTGCTACCGTTCGTCCTGAGCTTGTCGACCCGAAGGGCGAGCAAAGCTCAACGACATCTATCGTCCGAGAGGCGTGGTTCGACAAGCTCACCAAGAACGGACAAGACCAACAGATATCAACCTTCTGCCTTCAATCCCACAATTTCCGACACCGGCATATAGTCATAGCCCAGATCCTCGGCGACGGCCTTGTAAGTAACATGACCATTCCAGACATTAAGCCCCTCGGCCAGATGGTGATCATCCCGCAGCGCTGCTTTCCAGCCTTTGTTGGCAATCGCCAACGTGTGCGGAAGGGTCACATTGTTGAGCGCGTAGGTCGATGTCCGCGATACCGCGCCTGGCATATTGGCGACGCAATAATGGACGATATCGTCGACGACATAGGTCGGGTTTTCGTGCGTTGTCGCCTTGGAGGTTTCGAAACAGCCGCCCTGATCGATCGCGACATCGCACAGCACCGAACCGGGCCGCATGGTTTTTAGCATTTCGCGGGTCACCAGCTTCGGCGCTTCCGCTCCCGGAATCAGCACCGCTCCGATTACCAGATCAGCTTCGGCGACGCATTCGGCCAGATTGGCCTTGTTCGAGAAGCGCGTTTTGGCGCGCGATTCGAAATGTGTGCCGACCGATTCCAACACGTCCGGATCGCGATCCAATATCGTCACATCTGCGCCCAGACCCGCCGCCATTTGCGCTGCGTTGAAGCCGACAACCCCGCCGCCGATGATCGTCACCTTGCCGGGAGCAACGCCGGGGACGCCGCCGAGCAAGATGCCGCGGCCACCATGGGCTTTTTCCAGCGCAGTCGCACCGGCCTGGATCGACATGCGTCCGGCGACCTGGCTCATCGGTTTGAGCAAGGGCAATCCGCCGGTACCGGTTACGGTTTCATAGGCAATACAAATCGCCTTGGATTTGACCAGATCCGCAGTCTGTTCCGGATCGGGCGCGAGGTGGAGATAGGTGAACAATATCTGGCCTTCGCGCAGCATAGCCCGTTCGATGGCTTGCGGTTCCTTAACCTTGACCACCATGTCGCATTTTTCGAAGACCTCGGCAGCGGTAGCGGCAATCGTCGCGCCCGCATCGACATATTCGGTATCTTCTGCGCCAATACCGAGTCCAGCGCCGGTCTCGACCAGCACATCATGGCCGTGGGCGGTCAATTCCCGGACTGACTCAGGGGTCAGGCCGACCCGATATTCATGGTTCTTGATTTCTCTCGGGGTTCCGACACGCATGGGGAGGTTCCTTTTTTTCGAGTCTATTCGCTAACAATAACAGCAAATATCGGCGTGCGCGAGATACGTTGTAATTTTGTTACCCTATCTTGAAACTTTCCTAACAGGTGTGGCCACCGTGCAAATATTGCCATAGCCGCCGTGGGCCTCGATATATTGCAGCAGCGCCGGGCTGTAGCTGGCGAGATATTCATAAGCGGGCTGCTCGGCGAGCGGCAACTCGCTGGCCAGCCGGATCGACCGGATCTCGATATGCTGGGATTTATTGGCGTAAAAACCGCCCGAGTCCGTGCCCAGCGGCAGATTCTGCAAATGCTCCAGCCCGTCAATCACCCGGCCGACCATGCCGAATGTCGTATCAAGACTGCGCGCCGCTTCGCCGGTGATCACCGACATTTCCGCGCCCGTTCCGGTGTCTGGCGGGTCATAATGGGCGGGCGACAAAGATCCGCGACATGTGAGCGGATAATATTTCGTCTCGCCGTCAACACTCTTGCTGCCAATCGGCCAGCCGCCGCCGAAGCCGACTTTTTGTGCGCCGCCATTTTCATAGATCATCTTCATCAGTGGCCGGATTTTGGTGCCCTGATATTGATTGCTGTAATCGACCGCTGCCTGCAGGGCCACCATATCGGCATCGCGCTTCACCCCGAGCGCCGCGTTATAATATTCACTCTCCGGAACCGTCTCGAGGCCTTTGGGGATCTTCTTGGCATCCGGATTCCCACCGAATTGGGTGACGAAGTCCTTGGCGACGCGATAGATTTTGGTGCCGTCCCACCAGCGGGTCTTTGCGAAGGTCCGAACGTTGCGAACGTGGCCGCCCGAGAGGTTCGCCGGCAGCAGCTGGATCACCGTCTGGCGCTTCGTTCCGTCGGTAGCATCGGGCAGGGTGAATATCAGAAGATCATTGAGCGGGACCGGCAGCCAATGCTCGGCCGGGGCAGCGGCGAGGGCTTCAGCCGGTGTGAGTTTGGGTGTGTCTTCCGCTTCCTCTTGTGCCAGCACCGGAGAAGCCAGTGAGAAAGAGACTGCAACCAGCGCACAAAGAATAGAGGGTCGCGCGTTCCAAAGATATTTTTTCATCAGGCTGTTCCCGTTGCGAACTTTACAAACTTTACAGTGTTAAAGAAAAATAAGCTGTTTCCCCAAGCTGAGCCAGAAAACTGCCGAAAATCGAGCATAAAGAAGATGCTGGTGTGCCTATCATCATGGCTTCGGTTTACGCAATTGGGCCGGTGTAGGAAAGGTGACTCTCACTCCCCGCTCACTCGGCGCACCGGCACCGGAATATTGCAGATATCTGCGCCACCAGCCGGTTTGATGAAAAACGGATCACGGCGATTGGCGCGGGCATCGGCATATTGGGCAAAAGCCTCGCTCTCGGTATCGAGATATTCGAACGCGGGAGACGGGTCTTCGGCCAGTGCTTCACCCAGCCGGATTGAGGTGATCGGCACGCGCTTGCTCGCATCCTCGTAAAATCCCAATTGCCCCTTGCCACGCGGCAGGCTGGAGAGATGTTCGATTCCCTCAATGACGCGGCCTACTACCGCAATATTACGGTCGAGATGGCGCGGCGCATGGCCGATCACGGTGTAGAGTTCTGCGCCGCTGCCTGTGTCAGGAGAAAGATTCCGGCCGACACCGACTGCGCCGTAGCAGTGGATGGGCCATTGACTAAATCTGCCGCTTCCGATTGGCCAGCCTTGTTTGTGTCTGACCCAAGTTGCATATCCATCGCCTCGTTGATCTTCCCGAGCTTTGACCATATTTTGCGGTAGTTTAATCAAAGCAACCGGCTGTTGTATCATTTCATATTGCCGATCCGTCATTATCTCCAAACCCTCCGGTAAAGCCTTCTGCTCCGTTTCGCCCGATTCCGGATTGTCGTATCCGGCGTCCCCCCATTGCACGACATAATTGTCCTGCACCCGGTTGATGCTGGTGCCATCCCACCAATGCGCGGCGGCCAGCTTGCGGATATTGCGAATCCATCCTTGCGAAAAAGGTTTCGGCATCAATTGGATGACCACCCGGCGAGCATTGCCTTCTGCGTCGGGGGCCAGGTCCATGACCAGCAGGTCGCTCGGTGAAATTTTCACCCAGTCTCTGGCCGGAGCCGTATCAACAATGGCATTGGGGCTGGGATATTCGGTTTTTTCGGTTTCCTGAGCCAGGGCTGGTGCAGATACGGCAAGCGCCGCCAGTGACGCGATGGAGAGCAATTTGTTCATATAAGATTTCCCGTTTCCTGCCGTTAGTGGTGAGCCTGTCGAGCCACGCTGTTCGTCGTGAGGCGTCCTTCTACAAGCTCAGGACGAACGGTTTAAATTCCCAATATTCTGTTCCTCGGCACCCTAACCCGACACTATCGCTTGCGAAAGCCCGTTTCCCGCATTAGGGAAGCGGCGCTGTCTGATATTCGACCAGATTCACGGGTCAGACGGTATATGCGGAGACGTGGCAGAGTGGTCGATCGCGCACGCTTGGAAAGCGTGTATAGGGCAACCTATCGAGGGTTCGAATCCCTCCGTCTCCGCCACTTCCCTATTTCTGCCCATTCCTGAAAATACCAAACCCTTAGTTTACCCTTAGGGTATAAGCGCCTTTCGTGTAACTGGCTGTCGCTTGCTATTCCCTACTAACCCGCTTACGATGTGGGTAACAGTGTGGGAAAAGTAAAATGGGTAATCTGACAGCAACTGCGGTAAAGGCAACAAAGGCGGCTGGTCGCTATGGCGATGGTGACGGGCTTTATCTGGTTGTCGGCAAGTCCGGTTCGCGTTCGTGGATGGTTCGCGTTCAAAAGGACGGACGGCGGCGCGACATTGGATTGGGGAGTGCCAAGAAAGTCTCGCTGGCCATTGCGCGCGACCGTGCGACCATCGTGCGAAGCCAAGTTGAACTGGGAATTGACCCGATAGCCGAACGGCGCAAGTCGGCTGGCATTCCGACATTCCGCGAGGCAGCGGCTCTGGTCTATGCCGAACAGCGCAAGGCATGGAAAAACAAGAAACACAATGCCCAGTGGATTTCGTCTCTGGAGGCTTACGCTTTTCCTGCCATTGGGGACAGGGCGATAAACCAGATCGATGGTCCAGCCGTTCGCGACATATTGGCGACTATTTGGCTAACCAAGCACGAAACTGCAACACGGGTGCGCCAACGTATCAATACGATTATCGATTGGGCGGTGGCAAAAGGCTATCGGGATGCGCCTTTGTCTATGGCCATTATTAACAAGTCGCTTCCCAAAGTCCCCAAGGGCCAGAAAAAGCACTTTGCCGCCATGCCGTATCATGACGTTCCCGAATTTTGTCATGCCCTAAAAAAGAAGGACAGCATTGGCGCACTGGCCTTGCGCGCGGTGATATTGACGGCGGCGCGGTCGGGTGAGGTGCGGCTGGCTACATGGGATGAAATCGACTTTGAAGTGGCAACGTGGACGATACCAGCTGAACGGATGAAAGCAGGGCGAGAACATATCGTGCCGCTATCTCCAGCCGCTCTGGCCGTATTAGAGGAAGCCAAGGGTCATCGCGTAGCAGGCAGCAACTTTGTGTTTCAGGGAACGAAAAAGGGCAAGCCGCTTTCCGATATGACGCTGACCAAAATATTGCGGGACCAAGGCTTGCCGTTCACGGTGCATGGCTTTCGTTCCAGCTTCCGCGATTGGGTGGGAGAGGAAACCAGCTTTGCCGGTGACGTTGCTGAAATGGCTTTGGCGCATACCATAAAGGACAAAACGGAGGCGGCTTATCGCAGGGGGAGTATGCTCGATAAGCGACGGATATTAATGGATAATTGGGCTGATTACACGAACGCTTCAAGCTCGCAAAATATAGTTAAAATTACCATAGGAGGCAAGTAAATGGAAGACGACTATGTCCCGGCTTGGCTTCCAACTGGCGTTGCCTATGAATTGGCAAAATATCTCGTTGACAGCAAAGGAGGTATTGAAGAGCCTATTGGACAAAGGCTTATTGGCTTAGCGATAGCTGGGAAGGTCGTTGCTATATGCCGAAATATTCTTGGTGTAGAAAGAATTCCCGCCGATGAGCTGGAAAAAATCCGAAGCCTAGAAGCGACTATGGATGAAGAAGAGTTTCAGATATGGTCCGAGCAGAATAGCAAAAAAAGGGACGCCGCAATCCGTAAGACGCTGCCTGAATATAAATTGTTATCGCCTGCATTCTGGTTGCACTTTCAGGACGAAGTCAAGTTACCGTATAATGTTGCACATTCATCGACCAATTGGAAAGGTGGAGGCAGTTTCGGATACTCCAAAACTGGGGTGAAGGATGCTAACGGATACTCACCGTTTTATGAGCTATTTGACGATGAATTTGACATGCGGCTCGCATCGGACGTTTTCTTTTTAGAAGATACAATCTACCATGTTACCGTTCCTCCAAAAGAATGGAAGTGGCTCAATAGCCCTGAATTCGACCGCGAAAACTTCAAAATATCAGAAACTTCAAGCCTTCTTGAACACCGTAAGCGAAATGCCACGGGCTTGGAGGTTGCAGGTGAAAAAACTAAAAAACTAAAAGGTGGTAGACGGGGAGCCAAGCATGGCGATGCTATTGCATCAATGACCTTAAAACTTGCCAAACTTCATAGTGAGGAGTTGGATTTGTACACGGTAGATTCCTTGTCATTAGATTTAAAAGACGAGTATCTTAAAATTTCCGAAACACCGCCAAGTCAGCAAAATTTGGAAAGATACAGTGCGGGAATTTTAAGGGTCTTGAGAAAGCAATTGCGTACCATTTAGTACCCTTGCGTACATTGAAATCATACGACATTTCTTGTTGTGAAGGTGACACCGGCAAACGCTGGTGCGCCGAAGGATAACCTTGGCGCTTTCACAGACGCCAGAAAGGGAATTCGATGGCACAACTTTTGACAATAAACGATTTTATGGAGCGCTATTCGATTAGCCGAACGCAAGTCTACCGGCTGGTCAATCAGGGCAAAATCCCGCTTTTGAAAATGGGAACAGCCAGCCGCATAAGATGTACCGATGCGGAAGCATGGGCAGCAAGCCTTCCCACTTATCAGGGAGAGGCAGCATGAATATCCAAAGAAAAACCCCTAAGGCCGGTGGTGCGGCCAAAGGGGTGAATTCCGCAAGTCTCTCAACAATTGGAATGGAAGCTGATTACACGCAGTTCCTGCGTCGACGCAAGCGTCTATTGGCAGAAGGCCCATCCGGTGAATTTTCAGTAGCGGGTAAAAGGGCGATGACGCTTTGCGCCTTGGTCAGCAATGGTGACAACGGCGTAATTGCGCTGGAGCTTTCCAACACCTGGGCCTTGCGGTTGGGAGCCTATGTGCATGACTTGCGAAAGCAGGGGCTGGAAATAGAAACCATCCGAGAACCGCACGACGACATCGGTGGCTGGCATGCTCGATACGTGCTTCATTCGCCTGTCACCATATTGGGAGAGATCGCATGACCGCACCCAACGACAGGGAGTTTATCTTTGAACAGCCATATCGCAACAATGTCTGGCGGGTGCAGCTTTGCACCTTTGGTGGCAATGTTAGGGTGTCGCTATGGCCTTGGTTCAAGGATGCCGACGGGGCGCTCCAGCCGTGCAATCCGAAATATATCCGTAACGGACTCCAGATGCCGCCAGAACGGCTCTGGGAGCTTGGCGAGGCCATTACGGCGGCCAAGGCCGAGATCGACTCTAACGGCGCTTAAAATCGCTTTGAATAGCGGTGCTATGGCCATGACTGATGGCTGTTAGTACAGCGCAATAACAGGGGCGGCTGGCAACGGTCGCCCTTCTCTCCAAATACCAATCTTGAAACTTGGGAAAGTGAATTCAGTTGTTATGCATTGTTATCGTCAAAAATTGGCGAGATTTCACTATTTTTCACTACTTTAGTGGGAAATGGCACAAGCCTTGCTATTATACCCGCGCGTTTAGAGTGCAGGCCGTTTCCCATGACTAAGGTTAGCTGGGGCGGTGCGCGCAACAGCAAAGAGCGATATTCCGACGCCTTAACGCGAGCGCAATGCGAGGCCATTTTGAAAGCCTTAAGCAGCATGATTGCCAAAGACGTTCCACCTAACCGTTTCCTTACCGTTCATTGGGAGAAACTTGGCCTTGCTCCAGCCGATTGTATGTCTGCAATTTCAAGTTTTTTCAGGCTGGCGAGAGACTGGGCGCGCAAGCGTGGACACGAGATCGGTTGGCTCTGGATACGCGAAAATGACTTTGGCGATGGTATGAAGGGTGAGCACGTTCATATCTTGCTGCATATTCCGGAGCCTATAATAGGCGAATTTACGAGGCGCATGACGCGACGCTGGCTGCTGAGGGTGGCGGGTGGCAAATATGTCAAGGGTGCGGCAAGGTTTGACACAATCGGACCACGGGCTAGCGACTATCGCAGTGCGCCTGAGATATACCGCGAAAATCTTGGTAAGTTGGTTGTCTGCTATTTGCTCAAAGGGGCATCGAAGGAGGTCGCACGCGAACTTGCCTTGCCACGATCAAATGACGGGGGCAGGATAGTCGGCAAGCGATGGGGGCGGTCGCAGAGCCTAAAGTGAGTCTTAAGCATGTCGACGCTTGAGAGTTTTTGGTAAGATGAGTGCACTATGGAACAAATTGGATTTGAGTTTAAATATTCAGGGCGTGAAAGCGCCCGGCATATGTCTGTCGATGAAATATACGATAGAATGTCGCAGAAAATCGCCGTCGACATTGATGAGAATCTAAGAGTGGAGCGCAAGTCCGCCCAGTATGGGCAGAAACAACTCGGTGATTATTTTTCTATGTGGGCTAATACAGCTCCTTTCGGTGGCGTCATAATCATCGGCGTTGAAAACGATGGTAAAGTGACTGGTTGTGCGAGGTACGAGCAGTCTCACATTAACGAACTTCAACGGGCAGGCGACATTTATTGTCCTGAAGCCCGTTATGTCGTCAAAGAAGTGCAAGTCGTTAATAATATGGGAAAGCCTGATTCTATCATCGTATTTCGAGTACTTTATCGTGAAGATAAAGTGGTGGAAACGACAGCGGGTAAATCTTATATCAGGCGGGGTTCGTCAAAGCGATTGCTTAGAGGCGATGAGGTGCGTGAATTGCAGTTGTCCAAGGGGCAGCTGGAAATTGAACAAGAGCCTGTTCCCTTGGAATATCCCGATGATTTTGACATGAGCCTCGTGAAAGGTTTTGTGGAATCGGTCCGTGAATCCCGTAGTATGTCAGATGCCCATACCACCGAAGAGGTGCTGGAACTTAGGCGGTTAGGAAAGATAAAAGATAAGCAATTCGTTCCCAATTTGGCTTGTGCTCTATTATTCTCAAAAGACCCCCAGCTTGTTGTCCCGGGATGCAAAATACGTTTCCTTAGGTTTGACGGGATCGATGAAAAAACAGGGAAAGATCACAACGTTGTAAAAAGCTTTTGGATAGAAGGCCCTATTCCGAGTCTTATCCAGCAGTCAGAAAAAATTCTTGAAGCCCAGTTAAGGGAGTATATGCGGCTTGGCCCAAAGGGCGAATTTGTCTCAACATCAGAATATCCAAAAGATGCTTGGTATGAAGCGGTTGTAAATGCATGCGCGCACCGGTCATACAACTTACGGGCCATGCACATCGTGATTAAAATGTTTGATAACCGACTTGAAGTTGAGAGTCCCGGAGGGTTTCCGCCGTTGGTTACCCCTGAAAATATCTACGATATTCATTCACCCAGAAACCCTCATTTGATGGATGCGCTCTTCTATTTGAAATACGTTCTCTGTGAACATGAGGGCACGCGTAGGATTAGAGACTCAATGAATGAAATTGGCTTGCCATCACCATTGTTTCAAGAGATCACATTTAACTCAGCAAGTGTCAGGTTGACCTTGATGAACAATGTTGAGCATCGTCGCCAATTTGTTGATACAGATGCTTTTGGTGTTCTAGGAAAAGAGCTTAGTCAAAGCTTATCCGCACAGGAGCGGAGAATCGTAAACTATGTTGCTGAACATCAAAATATCAATGTGACCGAGGCCGTGAAATTGACCGGAACCAGATGGCATACGATCAAAAATACTCTAACGAGTTTGGTGGATAGAAATATTCTAGATCACATTCATAGTGATGAAGTTGAGCGCGACCGACATGCCTATTTTGTCCTTAAAAAGCGTTATGTCGACAAGCTCAAAGCTAGCTAATTGTCTTGGCAATGCTGAGATTAGGCCTAATTTCGAACTAAGCGATTGAAGGTTGAACGTTAGCTTGGGATGATGTGTCGCAGAGGGCGGGTAATGTGCGGTCGTAAATATGCCAGCGAAGAACTGACTTGGGCCGAATATCGGGAGATACTCGATATCACCCAAGCGCCGCCTGACACAAATTTCCAGCCGAATTACAATATTGCGCCGACGCACAAGGTTCCGGTTTGCATTGAACAGGACGGGGAGCGTTCGCTTGAATTGTTGCAATGGGGGTTGCTTCCACATTGGGCAAAGGACAAAAAAGTCGGCTATAAAATGATAAATGCGAGATCCGAAACGCTGGAGGAAAAAGCGTCGTTCAAGCCATTGCTGAAATCGCATCGCTGCATTGTTCCCGTATCAGGTTTCTATGAATGGAAACTCGACGGCAAAGACAAGCAGGCGCACAAGATCGAGCATGCTGATGGTCGTCCTATGCTTTTGGCCGGTCTATGGACTGAGAGCAGCTCTCTGGGCGTCAAAACTTATACTGTGGTCACCACGGGAGCCACGGCAACATTTGAAGCGATACATAACCGCATGCCTGCAATTTTGGTCAAAGATCAAATTGGCGATTGGCTGGCAGGGGAATGGAAGCAGGCGGCTGGATTGTTAGAACCGTTTGAAGGGGGGCTTTCCATCGTGCCGGTGTCGAACGACGTTGGAAACGTGAAGAACAATTATCCCGAATTGCTCCAGCCGCTGGGCTGATTTTCCGACCAATACGCGCACGCGTGTATATAGGGCTTCCCTTTGCGTTCTCCATGTGTTCTTTCGTCCAAATGCATCGACTCGATAATGGCTATCTGGAAACGATTGTGGCTGTGGCAATCAAGACCGCTCCCAAGACTGTTAAGCAGGGGATGCGGTCGAAGCTGCCCACGGTCAGCGATGCGGCGGTGTCTCGTATTGCCAAGCATATTGCTGACCAATTGAGCAATGATAGCATGATGGTCATTAAAACCGAGATTGTGGGCGCAATAGGCTGCAATGGCAGGTCAGGAATCTGGGGCGTGGATGAACCGGACCCGACGGCTTAGAGCGAATTATTTACACCCTTTACGCGCGCGGGAAGGGGGCAGGCGAAACGGTTGAGTGCTAAGTTGAAAGGTCGGTTTGCATCCTAAGAAAGCCGCATAGGAAGTGCTTATTTCTTCCAAAATGTTACTAATTTCCACATTTTTTTTAGGATGCCCCAAACTACCATCAACATAATAATTGCAAAGGGTATAAGCAGGACTGCGGGTGCTTGGCTGATTATGAATGTGATGCGACCAAATGGGGTAAAAGTCGATAACAACAGAAAAATTACCACTATTACCGCAACGATTTTTAAAAATTTCATCTCATGCTCATCCGTAGGACCTATCTACCATAACGCTTGTCGCCTGTTAGGAGTGCGGTCACGCTGACGCCAACTGAATCCTTTTAGGACCAATACGCGCGCGCGAGTGTAAATAGCGGCGGGGGGCAGTCAAAATCTTTCCAGCCGCTAATCCGGATACCGGCTCCAATCACCAGTGATAGCGTTAATACAGTTTCTCGCCCGCGCGCGTGTAATTAGGAGCGCGATTGGTAAGGTAAGCCAATATTGATTTAGAAAATAGGGAAGGCCCAAGGTCAGCGGGTCGCTAGTTCATCCTTTAGACCTTCCCTAGTGAGGAAGTAAAAATTACGCTTGTCGGCGAGTCGAGTCAAATCCGTTAACGAGTGTCAAATCTGCTTGTCGTGTTTATCGATATGCGGTTGACCGCAAACGCATCGGAGCACGTTCTGACCGGTGCATTGTACTATGCGACCGATGGCCGTTTTATAAGTTTTAGAAGTGGCTCGGCATTCCGGAAACGAGAACCAATTTGATAGTGACGACCCTCAAATGTGGGAATAAGTGTGGGATTAGATTAATTTACGTAAATTATTTATATAATATTCAATATCTTAATCTAAAACTTATACGGACTCCGTCTCCGCCATTTATTTATCACTGAAATGCAATGGGTCTGGTGGTTGAGATGCTTGGCGGCAGGCTTCTTTTCGGAGCGGGTCGCGTATCAAGCCGTCCTGGACGGCTCCAGCACAGCAATCGATTTACCAGATCATGTATGGATTGGAGCCGGATTGTTGGTGTCTAGCTATCCTTATGGAACAGTGCTGCTCGGCCGCGATTAGCTTAAAAAGCGGCGACCATGGTTTCCGGGGGTGGTTAATGATTATTTATGAGGAGGATGTTACAACTCGATCTACACAAAATCCGAGGTACAGATGACGCGGTTGAAATTCTGTTTGCTATTGGGCACCACCGTCAGTCTGGTCGCCGCAACACCTGCCTGTGCGCAGTCGAGCGGGCAAAGCGAGAGCGCGTCGCGCTTTACGCTGTCGGCCAATGCCGCGATCGTTTCCGATTACCGGTTTCGCGGGATAAGTCTTTCTGATCGCGATCCCGCTGTTCAGGGCGGTATCGATGTCAGCATGGACAATGGCCTGTTCGTAGGCAGCTGGGCCTCCACCGTTGCTGATACTGGCGGGTCCAATGTCGAGCTTGATCTCTATGGCGGATATGCCGGATCGGCAGCAGGTCTGGACTATTCGGTGACCGCGCTGGGTTATCTCTATCCCGGGGGCAGCGGCGTAAACTATTATGAAGTCAGCGCCGGTGTGGAAAAGGGTCTGGGTCTGGCGACTCTGGGGGTCGAGATTGCATATGTTCCTGACCAGAAGAACTATCCCGGCGATAATGTCTATGTTTCCGGTACAGCGGCAATGGCCATCCCGAAGACGCCATTCTCCGCAACCGCGCGTGTTGGCCGTGAAACCAGCGATTTCATCAAGAAATGGGACTGGGAAGCCGGCATTGCCTATGCTTTCGGCAAATTCACCACGTCGCTATCCTATGTCGATAGTGATTATGGTGGCGTGGGTGAGGCTGGCAGACTTGGCCGCAGCGGTCTAGTAGCGTCTATTGCAGTGGATTTCTGAAGGTCGAATTGAACATGCTACGTCTATTCCTTTCCGTCGACATGGTGGGTTCAACCCAGTTCAAGGCAAAATTCAGTGGTCGCGCCAGCGATGGCTGGCTTGATACGTTTCATACTTTTTTCACCCATTTTCCTCTGATGCTTGCCGGCCAGCTGGGTTTTGAATTTCTCGACAAGGAAGAGACACCCGCGGTTGATGTCTGGAAGAT
Organism: uncultured Parasphingorhabdus sp.; assembly: GCF_963975555.1. GTDB lineage: Bacteria > Pseudomonadota > Alphaproteobacteria > Sphingomonadales > Sphingomonadaceae > Parasphingorhabdus. Next base: position 363,510 of record NZ_CAXBHH010000001.1, read on the forward strand.
GATGGGCGATGAAGTGATCTTCATGGCGCAGCCGTCGAGCGCGGAGGAATTGGCGTCGATCCTCCGGGCTTTGCTGCGCACCATGAAGCTATACGAACAGCAGCATTATGAAAAATTGCCGCTGCGATTGAAGGGCACCGCATGGCTTGCCGAATTTGGCGAGTATAATATTGAACTCGATATTCCCGAGCTTTCGTATAGCGACGCGGCTCCTCACGTTGATTTTATCGGCCCCGATCTCGATCTCGGCTTCAGGCTTTCCAAATTTGCGCGGCCTGCCAGTCTGGTTCTTTCTCTCGATCTTGTGGAACTGCTGCTTGGTGCTGACAATTTGTCATCGGTCGCGCTCTATCTGGTCGGAAGCGAGGAGTTGAAGGGGGTCCTGTTCGGCAGGCCCTATCCGATCATCTGGATGGCAGATGCCGAGACGGGTTTCGATTTCCTCCCATGGGAGATAGAAACCTGTTCGATGACCGCTTCAGTGACCGATGCTTTGCCCACCGACAATGACACGCTGCGTCGCGCAATAGATGATATGCGACTATATTTGAGGAAGATGCACGGGATCGAGCGGGACGCTTTCCAGATCGGAAAGTGAATGCGCCGATCAGCTGTCGGGGATGGATGTTCCCTCGTAACAGACAACCAGAATCGCAATATCATCCGATTGAGGCACGGCCCCGACAAAGCCGCTAACGCTATCAGCCAGGCCTTCCGCAATAAAACGCGCCGAGAATTCGGATCGCGCGGCAGCTAGGGCGGTTTCGATGCGGCTGGTGGTGAACAACATGTCTTCGGCATCCGTCGCTTCCGAGACGCCGTCCGTGAACAGGACCAGCGCATCTCCCCGGTGAAGCGGGAAATGGTCAGTCTTGAACGCAACGTCGCCAAATACGCCCAGGGCAATGCCTTGATGCTTGGTCAGCCGCTCGACCGAACCATCGGCCCGGACGATGAAGGGTGCCTCATGGCCACCATCGCTATATTCCACCGTTCCGTCACGCAGGTCGAGGATGCAGGCGAAAACCGTTACGAACATTTCCGCTGCATTCTCGCGCGAAAGCTCGGAGTTGACCTTCCCCATGATTTCGCCGGTCGAGCTGGACGACATGGCGTGCGCTTTGAACAGGGTGGTTGTCATCGCCATGAACAGCGCAGCGGGAACGCCCTTGCCTGACACATCACCGACCACGAAAAACAACCGGTGATCGTCTATCAGGAAATAGTCATAGAGGTCGCCGCCCACTTCCTTCGCGGATTCGAGCATTGCAAAAACGTCCAGCTCGCTATGTTCCGGAAAGGGTGGAAATTTGCGAGGCAGCATACCGATCTGGATGTCACGAGCGGCGGACAGTTCGCCTTCTACGCGTTGGCGTGCGGCGGTGGCGACTTCCATTTCAATCAGATAGCGTTGCAGACGTGAAATCATGGCGGCCATGGCCTCGGCCAGACTGCCGACTTCGTCACCCCGGCTCTGGCTGATCTTATGCATTGCAGCCATTTCCTCTTCGTCAGGCTCAAAGCTGCGCTGCTCCATATTCCGCGTATAGGCTGTCAGACGCACGAGCGGTCCGACAATGCGCGCTATCAGCAGCAATCCCACAGCCATGGCCAGAGCGAACATCATGATGCCGATAAGGATCGATTTCACCAGAGCCTGATGCAGCCGTTTGTCCAGACTCGCGAGATCGATGTCGGCTCCGATGACGTGAATTCGGCCGTCTTCACTGCGGATCGGTTTGTATATCGATCTGAAGGAGCCAAAGGAGTCATGATATTCGTCGAACCGGACACGGCCGTCTGCAAAGCTCCGGAAGAGTTCCACCGGAGCCGTATTGTAAAGGGCGAAATATCCGGTCTGCGCGCCGTCTTTCAGTTCGGATGATGTTGCGCTGGTGGCGACGGTGCGGATTTCGTCGCCGAACTTCATATAGGAATAGACGTAAACAAAGCCGGAATCGTTGGCGAAACGGGACAGACGCTTCTGCACCTCGTCAAATTCATCCTGTGGAATAGAATCCGCGCCTTCGACTCTCCGATGATAACCTTCCGGGATGATCTCGCGTCCGGCATTCACCGCAGCGGCCAATCGGCCATCGATACCTGCAATGATCTCCGATTTGCTGTTGGTATAAAGTGCGGTGGTATAGGCAAAGGCGGAAATGAGGTTTAGGGAAAGCAGTAACAAAACCAATTGTGGCTTCAGGCCAAACCTGCGCTTCCGCTGTACCGTCTCGACCATGATTGAAATGAAACCCCCGATGCCCCGAACCGACTGGATAGCCTGTTCTAAAGAATTTAGTAAAAGGAATTGATTAAGAAATAACGGGTACCAGCGCCATCAGGGGGATAATTGCAAAAATTCGTTAATCATATCTTCCGTCTGGAGCATGGGGAATGGCCAAAGCTGGTTCAGTTCGGGCTTTTCGGGTTCCTGCTGCAAATGGGTATGGGTATCGGTTTCAGCGCGGGCGATGCTGCATTTCTCAGCAATGTGGGCGCCGATAGCCTGCCGGTCATTTTCTTGCTTACTCCCGTTGTCATGCTGCTCTACACAGGAGTCTTCTCTTATCTTCTGGTCCGGTCTTCCATTGGCAACATGGTCGATTTCACGCTGGGCGCGCTGATCGCTGGCGGCGCGACGCTTTGGGCGCTGCTCGATGCGGGACTCGATCCCGAATGGCAGACAATTTTATATTACATGCTCAAACTGTACCTGGCTGTCTGGTATATCGCACTTTACACGCTGTTCTGGAACTTCACGGATACCTATTTCGATATTCAGGATGCCAAACGCCTGTTTCCGCTGTTTGCAGCATTTTGTGCGCTTGGCACAGCAACGGGGGCGCTGTTTGTCAGCCTGTTCGCCGGATCAATCCCGATGCATTATTTCCTGCTTATATGGGCCGCAATCGCATTGATCACCGCACCGCTCGCCCGTTATTTGAGGCGGCGCTGGGGGCAGATCGCCGAAAATGATATGACGGCTACGGAAGATGATGGCGGCACAGTGAGCCAGCTGGCCGAAGTGGGCCGGGCATTTCGCAATTCCCGCTATGCGATCGTCCTGACAATGACATTGTTCGTCACATTGTTGATGACCAATCTTGCCGAGTTCCAATATTCGAAAGTTTTGCAAGATGGCCGGAGCGAGGCCGAACTGGCATCGCTTCTGGGCGCGCTTTACGCGGCGGCCAACCTCTTCAATCTCGTCGTATGTCTGTTTGTCTTCAACCGGCTTGTCGCCCGGTTCGGCGTGCGCAATGTCGCCTTCATCCAGCCGCTCACCTATTTCGCGGTCTTCGGCTACTTTTTTCTGCAAGGCGGCACCGGAGCCGCCCTCGCAGCATTTTTCGCCTATCACGGCGTTCTGACCTCGATCCAGTACAATAACGAAAACCTGCTTTTCAACGCTGTGCCCTCCCATGTGAAACGGCCTCTGCGAACGGTGATGGAGGGCATGTGCGAACCGGTTGCCAGTCTCGTTGCGGGCGGTTTCCTGCTCTATGCGGCAAACTATCTCGATATGCGGGAGCTATCCGGTATCGGTGTTATCACTGGTATCGTGCTGATTGCTGTGGTCGTGGCGCTCCGCCAGCTATATCCTGCCGCCTTGGCTGCAAATATGCGGTTTGGCTGGCTGAACTTCGGCGATCGCAGTGCCCAATCTCCACAATATGATCCAGACGCATATGAATTGCTCGAGACGATTGCGCGGATCGATGACGGAGCAGAAGGCAATATCGCCCGGGATTTATTACAGGTGGAGGAGCCGTCGGCACTGCCAGCGGAGTCCGCCGTCGATCTCGAACGTCTTGTCCTGCAATTGGATGCAGGTCCAGAGGATCGGGAGGTTGCGCTAAACATATTGGCTACATCTGCGACTGCCGAAGATTTCTACCTGATTCCCGAACTTGCTGCCCGGTTGCCGGATTTGAACCAGAAACAAAGGCTGATGATCATCGATCTCTTCGGCCGGATCGGCGACGTCGAGGCCATACCAGAAATCCTTACCGCAGCTGGCGGGCTTTCGCCGCGCGACCGGCGAGCGGTCGCTGCAATCCTTGCGGCAATGGGCGAAACGGCAATCCCGCGCCTGTTGCTTGCGATGGGCGACGGAACCCAAAGCTACCGCATCCGTTCGATCGCGGCACGGGCTTTGGTCGAACTGTCCTTCGCGCAATTTATGTCGCATTTGGATAAGCTGGTGCAAATGGAGCTTCGCGACACCGGCAGGCTGCTTGCCAGTGCCGACCGGCTGGAACGAAGTGATCGGCAGTCTGCTTCTCTTGTCTTGCTAGCCCGTATCCAGCGTGAGCGGGTTGCCGCATCAATCGATTTTGCGCTTGAATTGCTCTCGCTTGGCGGGCGGTTACCCAATGCCGACCTGCTGATCGTGTCGCTCCATTCCGCCAATGCGAAAGTGCGTGGCAACGCCATCGAAACCATCGAGAGTGGCGTAGATAATGCGACATTCCGGCAGTTGAAACCGCTGCTAAGGGCTCATCGCCCGGTGGCTGGCGAGGAAAGCGGGGAGGGCGATATAGACGATCTTCTCGAAAAAGCCCTGCGAAGCGGCCGATCGACCGAAGCGGCAGCAGCGGCAGATATCCTTCACGAGATGCTGGATGATGCGGCATTCTCCCGCCGCATGCAGTCGCTTGTCTGCCCGGACATGCCGTGGGTCTTGCGCGGTCAATTGCTGGCGCTTCACGGTCTCGCAAAACCGGGTTGTCCGCCAGCCCTCCAAATTCTTGAGGCTTTGAGCCAATCAAAGGAATTTGGTGGCGCAACCCTCGAATCCTTGTTGACGCTTGCGGAAAAAGCCAGATGGTCAGAACCCGATGGATCCGCGTTGCAGATATCGGTCAAAGATACCCCCGGCTGGATTCTGCACAGCGATATACGCGATATAGCAACGCGCTATTCTGATCTCGCTCTCGTTCTGCTCCGGTCAATGGATGGGCGTCGATATGCAGCGTGAGACCGTCCCGATCAAAACGCTTTTATTGCGTATTTTTGTGCCAGCCGTCGTCCTTGTGTCGATGCTTCTCGCCATATTCGTTTACAACTGGCTCTATAACACGATCATCGACGGTTTTGACCGCAAGCTCACTACGACCAGCGCACTTACCGGAGCGTTGATCGATCCGGTCGATCACGACCAACTGATGCGCGCAGCGTTTGCCAAAGAAGCTTCCGATATGGTCGAGCAGTCTGCACCCTATTTGAGAAATGTCCTCCCGATTCGACGGATCCGGTCGAAACTGGATTTGACCTATCTCTATAGCCAGGCGGTCGGCGGCTCGCAGGACGTAACCTATATTCTTGATGGTTCGGAAGGAGATGACCATTCGCCGATCGGTTCGGAAGATGACTTGTCCGATATGACCATGAAGGGGCTCTATAATGCAGAGGCCGGCAGAGGGATTTTTGTCTCGCCGATCGAATATCAGGAGCAGTGGGGCTTGTTGAAGACTGCCCTTGCACCGGTCTATGGCAGTGACGGGCATATAACCGCGACCGCAGGCGCCGATGTGAATATTTCGGTGATCCAGGTGGCCACGCAGAACACCCTCTTTGCCAGCGCCCTCATCGGCATTGGCTCGATATTGGCATGCCTGCTGGTCGCGCTGACGATTGTGCGCAGGGTTGCCGGGCCGATTGAGGCACTCAAGGACGATGCGCTAAAATTGGCAACAGGCGATGGCCATGCGTCGTCGCTGGCAGCGGGGCCGCGCGAAGTGGCCAGCTTACGCGATGCGCTCGCGGCGCTGGCCGAAAAAATGGCCCAGGCCAGAGCTTCGCGCGAAACGGCTGCAGTACGCCATGAAAATGATGCCGATGCCGCCTTGCTGCTGCAAGAGGTCCGGCTGAACAGTGATGAGATCATAATGCTTACGCAACGGGACGGTGCGCGCATCTTCTGGTTTTCGGGTGGCGACCAGAATGTCGAAACTGTGCTGGCGTCACAATCCATGGTCCGGCTGGCCCAGAGTTTCCTGAAAAACCCGGAGCTGGCGAAACATTGGCGGACCCTCGTGGATAGTGATCACGGCGCATGCCTTGTCATGCATGACCGGGAACAGGTGATCGAACTTGTGGGAAATGCAGACGTTACCGTCCGTTGTGATGGTCGGGAGCTTTCGCTCACTCCCGGATTTCCCATCGCGTTCGACGCGGCGGTCGATGCCGTGCGGGTCGCTGCGGGTGGTTATGTGAGCCTTGCGAAAGGTCGGATGTAATGATTGCGATCGACACGGTTCGCAAGCTGCTCGCGCTCGGCGCAGTCAAGCCGTTTGATGTGCTGACCCAGAGCGAACTATTGCTGATCGCAATGCACGCGCTCCAACGCCATTATCCGCCCGGCGCAACGGTGTTTGCCGCTGGCCAGGTTGCGGACATGCTGGTTATAACCATTGCCGGCGAGGCTCATGTTCTGGGTGAGCGGGCGCCCACCATATTCGACCCCTCATCCGCGCTCTTTGGCCTGCCGGTTCCAGATGCCATTCTCGCAGGCCCCAACGGGTTGGAAGCCCTCTGCCTGGCGAAACCGCACCTATTCACGATTGCGCGGGAATGCCCCGATTTTGTGGTCGGACTGGTTGCGCTGGCAACGGATGGCATAGCATGAAGATCCGATCGATTATCATTCTGCTGACGGTTCCGCTGTTTCTCGTCATGGCGTCCGTGAACGGGGCACTGCTCTATTTTCAACAGAAAGCGGAAATGTCGCGGGCCCTCGGCGAGCAGGCACTGGCAGCAGCCGTGGTTACTGCCGAATTTGTCGCGGCAATGGATGCGCCGCAACAAGAATTGGCCAAGCCGCTCAGACGTCAGGCAATGGATGCAGCAAGCCGTCAGATCGTCGGCCTGCAAGCCATTTACCTGGTTGATGCTGACGGTGCAGCGATGTCGCTCACGACAGACTCGATTGACTGGACGCCGCAGTCTTATGCTCCCGTTACCGAGGGGCGCATTGTCAGGACGGGTGCAGGCACCGACAGATCCCGCTTTGTTGCAGCCTTTGCTCCCGCTGGCAACAGACGTTTCGTGGCTGCACGGCTGGACGCCGAACCGATGTTTGCGCAGATCGAGGAAATCAAGCGCGCAATCCTGTTTATCGTGCTGGTTTCCTGTATATTTTCCGCCGGGCTTAGCTGGTTCGTTGCCCGTCGTATCGAGCGCGAATTGCGGATTAACGGCCAGTCGCTCGCGGCGATTGCAGCGGGTGAAACTGTTTCAAATGAAGATGGTTTGCGGATCCGGGAAACGCGTGACCTAGCCGATGCTGTCCGGCTGATGGGGGCTAGCCAAGTTGCTACCGAAATGCGGGACCGCCGGGTTATCGCCAGGAATGACCGGAAGCGGAATCTTGGCGAAGCGGTACTCAGATCGCGGGCCCTACTATTCAAGCCGTTCGAACGGGAAGGTGCCGGTACCCGGATTGCGATGCGGATCTGCGGTGACGCACAGCCAGGCGCATTTTTTGCCCTCGCTGCTTCGGATGATGAGGCGTCAGCGGTGATTGGCTGTTGTGTTGCCGAAGACCCGTTCAGCGCGCTGGCCCAGGCCGCAGCAGCGCGGCGCTTCATCGAAGATAACTGGATCGATATGGGGGCAGAAAAATGCCTTGCTATCGCGCGTGAGGCCTATCGGATCGAAGAACTGGCTAGCATTGCCTGGCGAAGCGACGAACCGTTACCGCAAGATACGCGGTTACTTTGTATTGCCGATGCGCACACGGCTGCCGCACCAAAGCGCTATGTATCGGCAAATCCTGGAGCGATGCCGGAAGAATGGCTCGCCGCGATCGAGTTGCTGCTTGCGCCTTCCGGCATATTTGTAGCGGTCGGCGCGTCCGGCTCAGCTGATCGCAACCAGAGCGCTTGAGATATCGGGTTCGATAGCAAATATGCTGGTGAAGCCGCTGATGTCGAAAACTTCCTGAACCGATGGCGAGAGGCCGGATAGGACCAGCTTGTGCCCTGTGGTTTTTGCGATTTTTGCACCTTTCAACAATACGCGCAGTCCGGCCGAGCTGACATAGGCAACATCGCTTAGATCCATCACGGTTGCATCATTGACCTGAACCCGTTCGGGAAGGACAGCTTCGAGTTGCGATGCCGTGTTGCTGTCTATCCGGCCAGAAGCGACAATCACCAGCGCCTCGGACTTCAGTTCTTCGCTGATCTGCATCTATCGCCTCTGTGCCAATGGTTTTGTTTATAAGTTCTATGTTAAAGAGATTGAGAAATTTTTCCACTCGATTAAGCTGGTTTCGGGAAATTTATATGGCAGGTGCAGGGATCGAGGCTCATGATGTCCAGTTTTGAGCGCACCCTGAAAGACGGGCAGGGAGGCTTTGCGGGGTTCCTTGAGGCCATCGAATCCTATCTGGATGAACAATGCGTTCCGTCCGCAACCGTGGCACAACTGATGATTGTTTTTGACGAGGTGATCAGCAATGTCTTTAGCCATGGAGCTGATGGCCGTAAGCCTGCCGTGCATGTTAAGATTGATGTTCGGGAAGATTCTGTCAGCGTCGAAATTGCCGACGACGGAACCGCATTCGATCCTCTCTCCCAGCCGGATCCCGCCACCGATCTGCCTGTCGAAGACCGGCCGCTTGGCGGACTGGGCCTGCATATCGTGCGCAAACTTATGGATGATATCGTTTATTCCCGGAAGGATGGCTGGAACAGGCTACGATTTTTTAAAGTCTTCCCGCTAGAAGCCACTTAGTGCAATCATGCGCTGTTTATTAATTGCGTCAGACAGGGAAAATCTTGAGATGTATCAAGAATCATCATCCGAGTTATTTGCCCGTCGTAATACGAATGATGATCTGGCGATTTGCTATGATGAAGCGGTGGGCGTTGGTGTGGTTGCCCGGGTAAATTTTTCCAAGGGCGATCTGCTTGACCGTTTTACCGGTAAAATCGGACCGGAACTCACCCAACATAGCTTGCAGGTGAGCCCGGGCTGGCACATTTCCGGTACCCGTTTCGTCGGCTATATTTCCCATGGTTGTGATCCCAATTGCCGGCTCGACATGCAGCGGCAGGAGCTGGTTGCCTTGCGTGACATTGCTCCTGACGAGCTACTCAGTATCGATTATGCAGAAACAGAGGACCGGCTGTTTATCAATTTTTCCTGCAGCTGCGGCGCCGAGAAATGCCGCGACTGGATCGTCGGCCGCATCGAAGCGGGGGAGCCGCCCGAAAACGATATAAACAACGCCGATCATCGGCACTAGACCGGGTGATGACAATATCGCCAAGCCTGCCTCCCCGCGAAGAATTCTGGTGGGAGCGGAATGATCTGCATTATCATGGCGATCGGCTTCAATTCGCCGGCCATGATGTCGGCGGCTTGGCGGCGGAAGCGAACGGACCGCTTTATCTTTACTCCCTCGACCGCGTAGCTGCCAGGCTCGATACCCTTTTGCAGGCGCTTGATACAACCGAATGCGAGCACCGCGTCTATTATGCGATGAAGGCAAATCGTTTTGCGCCGCTCTTGCAGATGATGGCCCGTTCCGGAAAATGCGGCGTCGACATTTGTTCTCCCAATGAACTCGATCTCGCCCTGTCCTGCGGTTTCCGCGCCAACCAGATCAGCTTTACCGGCACCGGCGTCGCCAATCGCGATCTCGATCGGCTGATCGCTCATCCCGAACTGGCAATCAATTGTGATTCCATCGGCATGATCCGGCGGATCGGCGAGCGCGAGCCAAGGCGCGCCATCGGTATTCGCGTCAATCCCGGACTCGGTACCGGCTATGGTGATAGCGCCTTGCTGACCTATGCAGGTGCGCGCACCACCAAATTCGGCATCTACCGGGAGCAATGGGCCGAAGCACTGGATATGGCGCGCAGGTTCGATCTGAAGGTTACGACATTGCACTTTCATGTCGGATGCGGATATCTTGATGATCAGCTCGCAAGCTGGGGCGATGCCGTCGCTTCCGCGCTTTCCTGTATTGCGGAATTGCCAGATCTGGAAATGGTAAATGTTGGGGGAGGCCTTGGCCTGCCTCACCGCGAAGCCGACAGGCCGCTCGACCTGACACGCTGGTCCGGCGTTTTGCGGTCGCATTTTTCCGGAACCGGTCTGACCGTTGCGGTCGAGCCGGGTGATTTCTTGGTCAAGGACGCCGGTATGCTTGTGCTCGGTGTCACCGATGTAGAGCGCAAACGCAACACGCTGTTCGTCAGCGTTGATGGCGGCTTCAACCTGCACCCCGAACCGGCCTTTTACGATATGCCCTGTGAGCCGGTCGCCTGTCTTATTCGAAGCCGCGATCCCGCTGATTGGCAAAGCGCCACCATTGCTGGCAACATCAACGAGGCCCTTGATATCTGGGGAGAAACCGTCGCCGTACCGCCGCTTTTCGAAGATGATTATATCGCGCTTCTCAACGCAGGGGGCTATGGCGCGTCGATGAGTTCAAACCATTGCATGCGCGGGGAATTCATCGAAATGGCTCTCTGAACAGGTATAGGGCGATTACCCGATAGAGAACTGTTCCCCCATCTTGAGCTATCAACCGACAGATTGGCTACTATACGGGGCGAGCATCCAGGATTTCAACATAGCGTAATCCGCATTGTGACGCTGGCAATGTTCAAGGCAGCCACCACATTTGGGTTCGTGCAGGCCTATATTCGGAGCCGGCGTAGATGTCGCAGTTCTTGACATAGGCCAATAGGTCTTCGGGCGTGCCATTGTCGTTCACGGGTTCCGGTAATCTGCAGTTGATGTTTAAACTAGCTAGGGTCCGTCTCCATTTGTGAGCGATAGCCACCATTTCACATTCTTTCCAAACATAGCAGACCGAACCATTCGACCGTTTTGATGGAGCAACTTTGGAGGGGCTTTGTAACGCTAGGACGTCGCGATTGAGGTGCTTTGGTATCAAATGTATAGTTCGAGGTGAATCCGACAATTTTGATACAATTGAGGCTTGCCGCAACATAGTTTAGATAACTTCGCACTCCATCTTGGGATTGTCCGCTTGAAGGCTGACAGCAATTAAATGACCAAATGGAGAATTTGGATGACTAGAATTACATTGATTTCTTCGCTCACCGCGATTGCGCTGGTCTCAGGTCTCTCTGTCGCACCGGCTCGGGCTCAAGATACGAACGCTGGTGGATCAGCCATTACAACGACGCCAACGGTTCAGACTACGCCGAAAGTGCGTGCCGTCAAGCCACGTCTGGCGACGCCGCGTGCTGTTAAGGTGCAGGCCAATGCCGGAACCCAATCCAACGGTTTTGATAATACGGCACCGGCATGGACTGCGGGCTGCTATGCAGAATTCGGGCCTAGCGCGAGCAATCCAGACGCTGCGCTTCTTCAGAAATGTCTTGATAGCTGAAAATCCAGAACTGGCCTTTCCCGAAGCGGCTACACATAGTTGCGTTTCTCCTGTGAGCCGTCTTCAGGACCAGCAAACAGGGTCGCGGAGAAAACGCGACCCTGTTGTGACAGATGCGGATCCTCTCGAGAGGCCCCAATTAAAAGCGAAGAGATAATGCGTAACCACATACTGTCTGCCCTCGCGATTTTAACGACCGGCTCAGACACAAGAAATAGTTTCTCAGTGCGGCCGCTTAAGCCGCTCCGCAAAGTAGAATGCGCGGACGGTACAACGTTCGAACTCGGAGACGAGGTGACAGACGTTAGTGCCTGCCAAGGGCATGGTGGTGTAAAAAAAATACAGACGCCGTGCGATTAGAATAAGGAGGATGGGATAGTCGCATCGCCGACAGCCGCCCCTCACTCGAAAACATAGCCCAAACCCCGAACCGTTCGGATCACTTCCGGTTTCGTTGGATTAGCCTCAATCTTGCGACGGATTCGGGAAATTCGCAGATCAATGGATCTATCGAACGGTTCCCAGCCTCTATCATGCGCTTGTTCAAGCAGCTGATCCCGGTTTAAGATCCGGCCTTTATTTTCAACAAAGACCCGGAGAAGGCTGAATTCCATCGCGGTAATTGCGATTTCATTGCCGTCCGCGCCATAGAGTTTAGCGCCGTCAATATCCAAACGGCATTGTCCAATGGCCACAGTCCCATCTATCCGAACCTTCTTCTTCACTTCTTCGCTGGAGAAGATTTGCCGCCGTAGCGCAGCTTTGATGCGGGCTTCGAGCTCCCGTAGATCAACGGGTTTGCCAACATAATCATCAGCGCCCATTTCCAGTCCCAATACCCTGTCGATTACGTCGACCGCTGCCGTCAGCATGATGACCGGAACGGTCGATGATGTACGCAATTCCCGGAGCGCCGACAATCCGTCCATACCCGGCATGTTGACGTCCAAAATGATAAGATCGGGTAGTTCAACTTCTACAGCGGCCAACAGCATTTTGGCGTCAGAGGCTTGAGTTGTGCCAAATCCGCGCTCCGTCAGATATTCGCATATCATTTCACGCAAATGGGGTTCGTCATCACACACAAGAATGCGCGTCATCCGATCATTCATTTGATTTCTCCCCCCAGCCGATCAACAAGTTCAATCAGTTCATGCGTAGATATCGGTTTCTCGATGTAAGGGCGCCGTGTGTCATCAAAGAAACTCGCGACCTTCTTCCCCATTGCATCGCCTGTAATAAAACCGATCCGTTGGGCATAATGCGGCATCTCTTCCTGAATGATCTGAAAAAAGCCTGCGCCGTCCAGTCCAGGCATTTTAAAGTCGCTCAAGATCACGTCGAAGGAACGTTGTTTCATGAGCTTTAACGATTCTCGTGCGTCAGTCGACACGATAACCGCATGCCCCTTGTCCTGTAGAAGGTCGCAGACAAGTTCGGCGACCCCTTCTTCGTCATCAACTACCAGGATATTATAGACCTTGTGGTTTGTGGTTGCCGAGACGGTAGCCTCTTGCGAAAGCAGTTTATTCTCTACCGAGCGCAGTTGGACAAAGAAACTTGTGCCTTTCCCTACCTTCGATTGCACGGTCAGAAATCCGCCATGCGTATCAATGATTCGATGGCAAAAGGCCAGGCCGATCCCAGTTCCCGATCCGACATCCTTGGTGGTAAAAAACGGCTCGAAGATCTGCGCCTGTATATCACTCGCTATGCCCGACCCATTATCGCGAACCTCGACAACTGAATGGTCGGTTTTTTTATCGTAATAACTCCGCAGTTCCAACCTGCCGTCTTGCTTTTTATCGGCCAAGGCATGTTCCGCGTTGACGATAAGATTGGTGAACACTTGAGCCAATTGATCGATATCAGCCGAAACCAGGGGCAGATTGTCGTCGAAATCCAATATGATCTGATTGCCGTTCGAACGGAGACCGTAACCAGCCATCTCGAGCGCCATCAGCACCGCTTCGTTCAAGGAGCATTGTTCGATTTTGGTCGGGCGTTGCCGGGCCATGGCCAGAAAGGTTTTGACAATTTTTGCGCTTCTGTCTGCGGCTTGACTAATGCGTGAAACACGAGTGTTCAGGACAGGATCGTCAAATCGTCCTTCGAGCATCTGTGCATAGCCGACCACAATAGAAAGAGGATTATTAAGTTCATGGGCGACGCCTGCCAGAAGTTCGCCCAACGCTGAAAGCTTCTCGTTCTGATGCGTGATTTCGCGCTGCCGTTGCAGTTCTGCTTCGGTTTTCCGTTGTTCCGTTATATCTGTGAATGCATTGAGATATCCGCCCAGCGCCGTTTTATGGATCGACGAATTGTAAATGCGACCGTCGGCCATCATCATCATTATATTTTTTTGATATTTTTTGATCACCGACAGGCAGGTCTCGATATAGACTTCGTCCGGCACACCTTTGGGTACTTTGAAAAAGCCGTCGGCAAGTAAGCGCTGCATTATATCGCCCAGATTTTCCCCGACTTCGGGCACCGGATTGTCCGCATGAAACATGGCAATATGTTTGTCATTATTCATTACGAAATTCATTTCTGAATCCCAGAGTACCAAGCCTATATCAAGTGTCTGGATCACGTCGTTGACGGTTGCGAGCCTGTTTTCCTCGGCGAGGTGTTTTTCCGTCACGTCCTTGAAGACATGCAAATATCCGTCGAAAGTGGTTTTATGTGAGGACGCCTCTAAAAACATACCATCGGCGAGTCCCAAATCCACGCCCTGCTGGTGGGCCTTGGTCGCAGCGATCCAGCCGCCGGAAATATCCTCGAATGACATGCCTTCGGGTATTGAATACACACCGGCGCGCGCCTGCCTTTCGACAAGCATCTCAAAGGAATCGCCCAACTTTGGCTTCTCGATATCGCCAGGATAAAGCATATCGAGACTGCGTTGGTTTGCCATGACGAAACGCAAATCAGAATCCCAGAGGGCGAGGCCATCGTCCAACGCTTCGAGCGCTTCCTGATAGCGGGCGTTTGCCTGTTCCGCCTCTGCGCATCGACGTTCCAAATCTATTTTCGCACGATGTTGCTCGGTAATGTCCGAGAAGGCGAGCAAATATCCCTGCGTCGCCGGCTTGTGAACCGAAACACTCAGGACAAGGCCGGATTCTGTTTCCACCGGAACATCTTTTGCATAGGATTTTATGTGGTTGATCATGGCGTCCATGAAATCTTGCTTGGACATGGTATTCGGCACGGCATGCAAACCGACCGCCATCAAGCGCTCCATTTCTGCGTAGATATTCTCTCCAGCTTCAGTCGTCGGTGTTTGACCACTTTTGAATGCTTGACGATATTTTTCGTTGCAACTGGCGAAGTTCAAATCGACATCGTAAAGCACCAGCGCGACATCCAGCGCGTCAATCACGTCCTTTGTAGGCACATATTCCTGAGCCTGTGCGCGGCCTTGTACGTCGCGCACTTCTGGCGTGCCATCGATATTCGCAATCTTGCTGGTCATACGCACCCGTCTTTGATCATCGCGGCTTCGCCTTTAGAATCTTGATCTACCATAATAAAGCATGGCTGCGTATCAAAACGACGTTCCTGAATGTACCAATTGTGTCAAAGCACATCCTAAATGTTACGATTGAAACCGATCTTAACATCGGGATGACAAGATAAAGTTTCATCAGTTCTTCAAGCGATGGCCCAATGCCAATCGGATTTGAAGGAGACGTGAGATGAAGATCAACACCATATTATTAGCTGGCATCGCTGTTACCGCGATGACCGCCACGCCCAACAGTGCGTTTGCCAAGGACTGGATAGACAAGGTTGAGCTCACAAAGGATGGTGTCGACATCAAAGAGATCGAGATTGCATCTGATGGAAATAGCTACACCGGCATAAAAACCAAAGACCATAGATTTGCGCTTGCGATCAAAGTCGAAGCGAAATCGGGCAAGCGGATTTGGGACGTTACCGTCGAATCAGGAGACGGCGCGGATGCTTTTGAAGCACCGGATCCGCAATTCTGGAGCTATCAGCCAAATAAAACTACGCTGGGTAGTGGAAACAATAGAACCTTGAATATGCAACTGTCTCCTACCATCGATTTGGACAAAGTGATCTGGATCGGTCTCATCAGCCCGACGGGCCTATGCCAATCGAATCTCGAAGAGAAGATGCAACAGGGAAAGTCCAGGGCATCGGTATTGTCTCAGGACTGGGTGGTCCCGGCAAGAGTGTCTTTCTCGATGAACGCCGTGGTTACCCGTCCTGATCTGGCCACAACGATTCCGGATATTAGCAAGCCTTATAGTTCTGAGAGTAGTTCGCTTGTCTATCCCGTGTCGCTTCGCTGCCTTGCGAGCAAGATAGCCACCGCGCCCCATTCGAGCGTGAATACGCGCAAGACCGGCGACCGGTCAAAAATTCCCGCTCGCACAAATGCTGCCCCTGGGAATAGCGCGCAAAGCGACAGAGAAATATTGCCGGCTCGCCCAAAAATCGTTCGCAAGCCAGTCAAAGTGGTTCCGCGGGTGACCACGCCCCGGGTTCGCACTCCGGATTGAAACCCGGCGTAAAACAGATCCGATGCCGCGACGCACCGGTAGCATAGATTGAAGAGTTTCACCCGCTTCTTCGATCGACCCCACGACGGGTGACGCGCCCTCCCCATGGCTGCGTCACTCGTCATTTTTTTGCATTTTCAGGGCCCGTCGGTCGATTGGACTCACTACAAAACCCGCCAGAATTCAGGGATGATACATGGTTGAATTGGTCGCCATACAATTGATACAATTGAGACCTGCTTGGTACTTTATAGAGATTGCTCCTACAATATACATCTTCCAAACGGCTCTCAATCAGGCGAACACCAAGTGTCCTTACTAGAGGGTTACTAGAGACCGCTTGTCCATATTCTTGAGGAGAAGCCAAATGACAAATATCAATCACGCTGCAATATCCGACGCGAAATCGGCTAAGCAAAAATCCAACATGGTTCAGAAATTCCTGGCATCAGCGTCAGTCGGCGTCATCACCATGATTATGGCGGGCTCGGCTCATGGTCAGGTCTTGCCAGGCGAATGCGCGCCCAATCCGCTCATTGATGGTGGGACGGCGACTTGTGTCGCTCCAGCGCCAATTGTCATCGACCCAATAGAGACCGATACGGATAATGTAACGCTGAACATCGGCAGCCCGGGAACCGCCACAACCGTCGTCAGCGGCGTTGGCGATGCGGTACAAATGACCGGAAGCGGGAACCAAACTCTTAACATCATTAATGCGGGCTCGCTGGTCCGCGGGCGTGATAATGGCGCTGATATCCAGATAACAAACGGAATTGGCAATCTTACTATCATCAATGGCGGAACCGTTATCGGTGGAAATTCCGGGATTGTTGCAAACCATAATGGCACCGGTGATATTTTCATTCGGTCTACAACCGCAACGGGTTTCAATAACGACGGTATCCACGCGGAAATTACCAACATCGTGAACACCGGTAATATCAGCATTATTTCCGAAGGCGATACGTCCGGCGGTGAATACGGCATCTACGTCGAAAATGAAGGCTTGGGCGACATTTCCGTGAACGCGAATAACGCAACCGGCACGGCGGAAGCAGGTATTAGTGCGGTCAACACAAATAATATCGGCACTGGCGATATCACCATAACAGCAACCGGCGATGTGAGCGGCGGCGGTTCGGGCATTCAAGCAGCTACAGATGGGCTTGGCGCTATTAATATCATGGCGACGAACGTATCGGGCGCAACCAAATTTGGCATCGGCGTCGTCAACCAGAACAACGCCAATGCTAGTGCCATTTCGATCAGCGCAAACGGCGACGTTACCGGCGGAGAGCATGGAATTATTACCGCCTCTGCAGGCACTGGGTCGATTTCGGTTGTTGCAGGCAATGTAACTGGCACCAACGCGATGGGCATTAGTGCCGATGGCCGTGGCGATATCTCGATTGAAGCCACGGGCGACATTTTTGGAGGTAAAACCGGCGTTTCTGCCATTAGCCAAGGTCTCGGACGGATTAACGTTGACGTGACTGGCGTCACCGCGGTTATCAACAATGCGATAGTTGCAGCCATAGGTGACAGCAACAACGTAACGGATATCACCATCGCGGCGACTGGTGACGTGTCGGGCGGTGAAGGCGGTATCATTGCCTACAACAATGGCTCGGGCGCCATTACCATATCGACTGCTGGTGTTAACGGTACCTTGAACGATGGCATTAACGCCAACAACAATAACTCCAATGGAACTGGCGACGTGTCGATCATTGCCAGTGGTGATGTGGTTGGTGGACATGATGGTATTAGAGCAAATAACAACGGTACAACAGATCTGATCGTCGAGGCGGGGACCGTTACCGGTGGGACCGGCGATGGCATATTGGTGACCACCCAGGGATTGGACATGTCTGTCACCGCTACCGGTCTGGTCACTGGCGGTGATGACGGAATTGAAGCAATTAACAACGGTTTCGGTGACCTGACGGTTGTAGCGACCGACGTTACTGGCGTGAATGATGCGGGTATTAGAGCCCGGATCGGCGAACTGGGAACAACCGGCAATCTATCGGTGACGGCCACCGGTACGGTTAGAGGAGAAACTCTCGGTGCCCGTATCCAAAACCTGGGCCTGGGCGCGACTGATGTTTCAATATCCAATGTAGTTTCGGCGACCCAATCCGGGGTAATTATCAGTGCCGATAATGTTCTGAACACATCTGACACCTCCATCACTATTGGGGACATAACCGCCGACAATTTTGGCCTTTCGGTTACGAACAGTGGGTCGGGCAATACATCCGTCACAGTCGGCAATGTGACCGCGGCGGGCGGGGTCGGCATTGCCATCGACGCGGGCACCGGTGATCTCGCGCTTAATGTGTCAGGAAATGTTAGTGGCACATCCGGCGGGATTCGCACCACCACCCGGAATGGTACGGCATTTACCCTCGGCGCAGGACAGACGGTATCGGGTGGCACATTAGGTAGTGTAGGCATCTCCACAAAGGCGCAGGGCGGTAGCATAACCTCCAACGACAATCTGACCATATTGGGTACCGTGAACAACGGGATCAGCACGTTTCAGGGCGATGATATCCTGACGCTTGGTCTTGGCAGTACGGTCAATGGAGACATTCGCGGGGGTGATGGATTTGACACGATCAACTTCAACGCCGCTGGCGATGTCATCAACAATAGCGGCGACCCTGCCGACGGGATTGCCGAATTTGAAACATATAATTTCAACAATGGCAGCTATACGGTAGCCGGTAGTCATATCGGTTTGACCGCAGCCAATTTCAACGTCGGAAATCATATCTTATCCGGTTCGTTGCAATCGAATGATGTCACTATCAATGATGGCGCAAGTCTTCAGGCTATGGAGGGAGCGGCGATCATCGGTGACCTTCACAACGCCGGCGAGTTCACGGTCGTTTCGAACAATGGCGGTACGGTTAATATAGACGGTAATCTCCTCCAGTCAGCAACGGGCAGCATGGCCTTTGATTTGAGTGGTCCTCTTTCATCGGATCTGCTCACCGTTACAGGCGGAGTGGCGCTGGCCGGCACCCTGAACCTTACCGGTGCCAACGTGTTCGTCGACAGTGTAACGTTGATCAACGGCGCTATCGCACTAGCCGGTAATTTTGACACGGTAATCGGCCTTTCCGACGGCCTGCTGGTCTCCAGATCGATCGAGCTGGATGGCAATGCATTCGATGTCAATCTGACGAGCAGCATCGTCGACGCTGCCACGATCCAAGGGTTGAGTCCCAACCAGATTGCACTTGCCAATAATCTGACGACGCAGCTGGCTGACGGCGATTTGAACAACGGTCTGACCGACATTGCCAATGGCTTGGCATTCCTGGACAATGCGGGTGATCTGGGTTCCAGTCTTGATCAATTGAGCCCGGAAATAGCGGATGTCGGCATCCAGGTTTTTCAAAATTCGCAGCTAGCGTTCATGACGAATTTGTTCAGCCAGCAGAATGTGCAGGGGCATAATCCTGCCAATATGAAAAACGGCGTAGCAGGCGGTTCGAAGGCTCCGGCACAAAACGGTACAAATGTCTGGGGAAGCATGCAGTTCAATCATGTCGATCAGAACGGCAGTTTCAATAACATCGGTTTCAACACCAATGGGTTTGAAATCGCGACCGGCGTATCGGATCTCGGCTCGGGACCAGTAACCTTTGGTATAGCGGGTGGTTATGCTCGGCTGACGTCTGACACTCGCGGATTTGGTTCCGATCGTGTGGTCACCGATATATTCCGGATCGCCGCCCATGGTACGGTTGGCATCAATCCTGAAGGATCTGGACTGAACGCACGTTTTGACGGTGCTCTGGGGTTTGCTACCGGTTCCACTGATATTGATTTGAATATCGATGCGCCTGCTATTGGTCTCGATGTTGAACAATCGGCATCGACGGATATTGATAGCTTCAGTGCGGTTGCGCGGTTCCAGGTCGATGGAACAAATGGCAAGAGCTGGCCGATAAAGCCCTATATCTTGGGTGCGTGGGAAACCGTCCATCAAGACAGTTTCAACATCGGTGACACAGCAGCCACCTCGCTGGACATTAGCGGTGTGAAGGCTGATCGCTTCACAATCGGTTATGGAGCGGTGGTTGATCATGCGTGGGATCAAGGAACATTTGTGCAGCTTCGCGCATCGGGTCTGCATCATTTCGGCGACACCCAGACCGTGCTTGCCTCGCAATTTACTTCGGTGAGCAATGGTGGTCTCAATTTCACAACCACTGGCTCGAGGGTCAATGATCAATATGTGATCGAAGCCAATGTAGGCCACCGGTTTGGCAACGGCTGGACAATCGCAGCGGAGGCCGAGGGCCAGTTTGGCGATCTGAAGGGATATACCGGACGGCTCAGGTTGACCAAGCGTTTCTAATAGCCTCTCAATCTTCCAAATGTTCAAGGCGCGGCAAATTAATTGCCGCGCCTTTTTGCTATCGCTCTAAATGAATATATCTAGTGGCGGATTTCGACAGCATGGACATGGTCGCGCAATAATATGATGCATGATGATCGATATAATGCGGCCGAAAACTTTAGACCGTGACAGCGATAGCGAAAAGTTATAGCATTTTACATGTAGCTATCGGGCAAATGTCGTCTGAACATTCGATCGCGGGGCAAAATTGGGAGACGCAGAGAAATCTGATCCGCAAGCGGTGCGTTTTCGCGCCTTCGTCAGTTACAGCCATGCCGATGCCGCGATCGCGCAAAAGCTCCACAGGAAAATCGAAACCTACCGGCTGCCGCAGCATTTGCGGGATCGCCGAGACGCTGATCCGGACAATGGCCGCCTGGGTCAGATTTTTCGCGATCGCGAGGACTTGCCGGCGGCCGAGGATCTTTCGCAATCGGTGAAGCAGGCGTTGGCGGGATCGGAAGTGCTGGTTGTGATCTGCTCTCCCGACGCCAAGGCGTCGATCTGGGTGGCGCGGGAGATCGAATTGTTTCGGGCGTTGCATCCCGGTCGGCCGGTGCTGGCGGCGCTGGTTCGCGGCGAACCGGAAGAAGCTTTTCCTGACGCGCTGCTGCACGGCGCAGAACCGCTGGCGGCGGACCTGCGCAAGGAAGGCGATGGCTGGCGGCTGGGCTTTCTGAAGATCGTCGCGGGCATTGCCGGCGTCCCGCTCGACGCGCTGGTCCAGCGCGATGCGACCCGCCGCATTCGCCGCGTGATGGCGGTCACGGGCGGTGCGCTCGTCGCGCTGCTAGTCATGATCGGGATGACAATATTCGCAATCCAGTCGCGCATCGAAGCGCAGCATCAACAGGCCCAAGCCGAAGGGTTGGTCGAATATATGCTGACCGATTTGCGCACCGAGTTGAGGGGTGTCGGCCGGCTCGACGTGATGACCAAGGTCAACGAACGGGCGATGGACTATTATGAAGATCAGGGTGATCTATCCGATATGCCCGCCGAGAGTCTGGAGCGGCGTGCCCGGATTTTGCACGCGATGGGTGAGGATGAGGTAAATAGGAACGATGGGAGTCTTGAAAAAGCTCTATCCATTTTTAACGAAGCGCATCGGGTAACAGAAGCGTTGTTGTTACGTGACCCAAAGCACCCGGATCGGATCTTTGGTCATGCACAAAGCGAGTTTTGGGTGGGATCAATTTTCTACGCACAAAACCGCAAGATAAATACGCTAGATCGTTGGGAAAAATATCGGAATCTCTCATTGGCATTGGAGGAAATAGAGCCAAACATGAGACGCTCCATCCAAGAACTAAGCTATGCGGAAGGAAACCTATGTGCCTTGGCATTGGACAAACCAATCGATCCAACGGAGGCACTCGAAAAATGCACTATCGCCCTGAAAGAGATGCAAAAGATACAGACCAGAGAGCCTGATGATCCGGAGATTTTGCAGAATGTAGCAAATCGTTTCGCCTGGCTGGCCGATGCATGGAAAGCGAACGGGAATCTTGATCAAGCCCTGTATCAGAGGCGAAACCAGGAACGATTGTTGGAAAGACTCTTGGCCGCTGAACCGAACAATTTTCAACGCAAAGAGCTATTGATGAAATCCCACTTGGCCATGGCAGAGACTAGTGCTGAGGCCTGTGATTCCCAAAACGCGCTGCGATACGAAGAATTGTTTCGAGAATTGGTTGCAGATTTAACTCAACAAGATCCCGACAACAAAATTTGGGAAAAATTTGCGTCGCGGAAACCAATATTGGCAAATAGCATGAAAAGGAGTTGTAATAATGGCGCGAGAACTGCCACCCCATAGAAGCCTGTCAAGCGGTAGCTTCCCTTGGCCGAGCCACAAACCTGAATTGAGGGTGATGTTGACTTATGAACCGGAGAGCCCAGGTTCCGAGCATATTTTATTCCGTTTTGAAGTTACTCCCGTAAATCACCCGGCAATGCCGTCAGGATTGCCGCCGTTGTCCTTTTTGATCCTTGAAGATTGCAAAGTGACAATGTTGCTTGATCCCAAAAAAAAGTGGAGATGGTCTAGTCAATACTTTGTGATATCTGGGAAAGACAATTATCGTTCAGTGTACGGCGATGTGAATATCGTGAGCGATCGAGAGTTTTATTTTTTTGCTAAACACAACAAAAAGAATCAGCATCACCACTTGGACACTCATAGCTTTAATCTAAATATAGATTATCAACAGGGTAACAATAAGTGGCTTCCAATCACCATCGATCCGGATGTTGGTAATCCAAAGCCGCCTGAGTCTATACTGGAAGACAAGACGATCATTAAAGGCGACCAAAAGTCATTTTTTACAACATTAACTGGAACGATTGACGAAACTTGACCCCCCACTATCAAATCCTCTCCATAGCCCGTGGGGGTAACTCCGCGCGAGCCTGGGCTTTATTTCTATCTTTGGGCTGGGATGAACGCAAGGACGATCCTAAGGCGCTCACCTTAAAAGGACGTTTGCTCAAGGATCAGGCGAAAGCGACGCAGGGCGCAGATCGTGTCCGGCTATATGGGGAGGCGGCGGAGGCTTATGCGGCGGCTGCGGCGTTGGAGCGGGATAGCTATCCGCTAATCAATGCTGCGGCGCTGGCGCTGCTTGGAGGCAAACCGGAACGGGCGCATTCGCTTGCGCAAGAAACCTTGGCGTTGCTTGAGAGCGGTCCCGATCAAGGTGAAAATGCCTATTGGCGGGAAGCTACAAGGGCGGAGGCTTTGCTGTTGCTCGGCGATGACACCGGTGCCCGCGCAGCGCTGGCGGATGGAATTGCGCAGCTGCCCCGGGCGTGGGAAGATCATGCGGCAACCATCGGGCAGTTTGAACTGATCCTCGCCGAACAGGGCAGGGATGCGGGGTGGCTTGACCGGCACCGCCCGCCGCCCAGTCTCTATTTCAGCGGTATCATCGGGCTCGACGACAAGGATGAGGCTATCCGGCAGGATATCGATGCGATCATCGCTCGGGAACAGCCCGGTTTTGGTTTTGGCGCATTGGCGGCAGGCGCGGATATATTGATCGCCGAGGCACTGCACAAAGCGGGCGCAGAGCTTCACATCATATTGCCTTATCCGGTCGACCGCTTTCGCGCATTGTCGGTTGCACCTTCTGGTGACCATTGGCTCGCCCGCTTTGATGCACTGGTTGAGGTGGCGGTCCAGCTGGATGTGTTGACCGAATTGCCGGACGAGGAAGAGCGGTCGATCGGGGTTGCGGTGGAACTGGCCGATCTGGTTACCATGGGCCAGTGCGTCCGCAATGCCGGGGTGCTGCAGAGCCGGCCCAAGGCGCTCACGATCACCGGTATTGGCGATGAACCGAGACGGCAGCATCTGGTCTGGGCCGATACGGGGCATGATCAGTTCATGATAGCCGTTGCCCGCAAGGTGGATCACCATTCGATGACCAAGCTTGCAGATGCGGAGACCAAGAAGATTGCCGCCATCCTGTGGGTGGATGGCCTAGACATGGATGCACTGGCTGCGCTGCCTGAGGGTAGGCGTAATTTTCAGCCTGCCGGCGATGCCCGTTACAGGATTTCAACCGATCTGGCGGACCTCTTGGCGACCAGTCGATCGCTGCTGCAGCACAACGTTGACAACCGGATCAGTCTGCTGATCGATATCATTGACCCGCAAAGGCCCGCAGCCTCGTTGCTGGAACAGGCCAGTGATATGGCACGCGCATCCAGCGGGGGAGCGGTTCTGACCGATTATAAATCCGCGATGGTTTTGACGCTTGAACCGGGCAAGCATACGCTCGAGGAGATTGGTGAACTGCAGACGGCTAACGGGCCGCTGCCCTTGTGGTCATTGGCGTAAACGGCGCGGTTCAGACGACCAGTTCTTCCAGCAAGCCATGCGAGATGATTTCCAGCCTTTGATCGTCGCGCCGGATGATCCCGCGTCGTTCCAATGCATTGATTGCCCGCGATCCGGTTTCGCGGGTGGTTTGCGCAGATAAAGCCAGCGCTGCGATCACCGGCGGCGGTGATATTCTGCCATCGTCCCCTGCTTCGCGCAGCAATTCGGCATAGACGCGGCCATTGGCGGTCAAGGTGATGCGCGCTGCCATCCGGTCGAGCACCGCATTATATTGCCGCCCCAATATTCTCGACAGACCGCTGCCAAGCCGGGCTTCCGCTTGCAGCAGGGCGGTCATGTTGGCGGTGGGGATTTCCAGGACCGACAGCCGGTTCTGGGCCACGATATCGGAAATCACGATCCGCTCGTGCGGGAAAGCACCGAATAATTCTCCGGGGCCGTGAGACGCGAGCAATTTAATCTGGCCGTCCATGCCGATGATCTGCAACTGGGCCCGCCCCTCGAGAACGATCCACAGCTTGGCTCCGAGATCGCCCTGATGGGCGAGAATTTCCTTATGACTATATTGTGCCATCCGGGTCGCAGCATCGACCTTCGCGGCTTCTTCCTGCGAGCAGGAGAAAAACGAGGCGAGGGCGGCGATGCGGTCGCTGGCTGTCATCATCTCCTCCATATCAGCCAGTCGCGATAGTCCGCGTTCCCTTGGCGGGTGGTGTTTCCGGGGCGCCGGCAAAGCACTGGGCGATTTCCATCCATTGGCGAGCGGTATCGCCGACCGTTTCGAGCGAAGTATCTTCGATATTGCGGGTCTGGGTCACGACCTGCGAAAATTCGACTGCGTTGCCCCGAACGACATTGTCTTCTTGCGGGTCATTCCATTCCCAGACGGCACCCGATGGTGCGGTCAGCTGGACGAAGGGTTTCGGTGCGGGCGGTTCCTGACGGCGATTGCGGAAGGTCCAGCCATAAGTGGTGACGCCAAGATGGACGATGTTGCGGATGCGGTCGCCGTCGGGGCGCTCTTTGCCCAATATGTCGAATATCTCCTGCCCGTGCGACCACGTCTCCATCTGGCGGGCGATGATCTTGGAGCGCGTGGTCATGTCGGGTCCGGCCCAGGCCACGCGGGCCTCGGGATCGGCTTCGCCATAGGCAGCGGCGAGCTTTGGATAATAGTCGCAATATGCATCGAACAGAGCCTTGCCGCGGATCCCGCCCGCATTTGCGTCCAGCCATTCATATTGCACCTCGACATGACCCTTTCCGGTCTTGAAGGCGCCCATGATGTCGCGGAGAAACTGCTTGAAAGCATCCGGATCCTGCAGGGTCATCAATGCTGCTGCGTTCCAGATATGCAGATGGCCGATTACGTCTTCGATGGTCCAGTTCTTGAACTGGGTGACTGTGGCGAACAGGTCTTCACCAGCATCGGCGAGCACGGCTGCGAGCGTATCGCTCTCGTCTTTGAAATCCTGGGCTTCCTGCATCATCGAGATATTCCTTATTGATCGTCCAGCTTATCGGCCAGCGCAGCCGGTATGGCAACCGGATGAGCGAGCAATATCTGGCCATAGCCTTTGCCCTGGGCGTCGTTTCTTATGCTAGCCATACCGCCGCCGCCGAGTATCGTGTCGATCAGGAAATTGATCGCGTGGGAGCCCGGCAAGCTGAATTTCTCCACCTTGGCCGCATCGGCACCGCCTTCGATAAAATGGCCAAAATGTTCAGCCACGGAGTCCGGGGTCAGAGCTGCCCAGATATAGGGAAGATAGGCCGGGTCGCGCGCGATTACGCCGATATTGGCCTTATTGCCCTTGTCGCCCGAGCGGGCCCAGGCCAGTCGGATCAGGGGCACATTGATAACGGCATTCTGTCGATCCGGCGCTTGTGGAGGCTGCGGGCGTGAGATGGCAGCGGAATCAAAAGCTACGCCGTTGGCATCCTGAAACGCGATTGTCTTGCCGTCGACGTTGATCTCGACCGGCAGTGCATTTTTCGGAGTGAGATAGGAAAATAGCCGCACTACGGGGGACGGTTTTGCGCGCGCTCCGGAAAAGCCACTGAGCCCTGGCGGGGTTGCCAGGCCGAGGCCGGTGAGTTCGCGGAGCAATATGCCAATCGCTGCCGCTTCGCTATGTTTGGCGGCGATCTTGGCAACCACTTCGCGGGGTTCATGGCCGGGCGTAAAATCGCCAAACTGACTGCCCGCGCCGATGATCTCTACGCTGGTCTCGCTATAGTCGCCGAGATTGTGGCCACGGAGAATATTATTGGCGCGGACAAGAACATTGTCGCAGAATTTCTGTGCTTTTCTGGCCGCGTCAAAACCGTAAAAGCTGACCGAAGTCCCGCCACGAAAACCTTCGCCATAGGTCAGGCAGGTCTTGTAATGGTCGGGTGCGGGATACCCTTGTGCGGGTGAAACGTGAACCAAATCCGGACCGGTCTGGACAATCTCGACATTCGAGAAATCGCAGACCACGTCCGGTAGCACATAGGCCTGCGGATCGCCGATTTCATAAAGCATCTGTTCGGACACCGTACCGACGGTCACGCAGCCGCCGGTACCTTCAGGTTTGCTGACAGTGAACGACCCGTCAGCGGAAACCGCGCCAATTGGATAGCCGATATTGGATATGTCGCCGGCGTCTTCCCAGTCGGTATAATTGCCGCCGGTCGCCTGCGGACCACATTCGAGCAAGTGACCAGCGAGGCTACCGCTGGCGAGCAGATCATAGTCGCCCGGGGTCCAGCCGAATTCGTGGATACAGGCGCCGAGAGTCACTGCGCTGTCGACGCAGCGGCCGGTGATCACGATATCCGCTCCCTCTGCCAGCGCCCGTGCAATCGGGAACGCCCCGAGATAGGCGTTGATGCTGGCGATTTTGTTTTTGTCGGGAAAGGCCGCACCGGTGAACATTTCGGTTGGCGCATTGGCGGCGATTGCGTCCAGATCGGCCAGCAAATTATCGCCGGTGATCACGGCAACTTTCAGATCCAGCCCTTGCTCCTTGATCAGAGCGCGGGCCGCTTCGCCACAAGACGCCGGGTTGACCCCGCCCGCATTGGCAATGACCTTCACCCCTTGCGCGGCAATGGTTTTGGCATGCGGCTTCAGGACCGCGCTGATGAAGTCGCCAGCATAGCCTGCTGCTGGATCCTTTGCATGAGCGCGCGCCATGATCGACATGGTGATCTCGGCAAGATAATCATAAACCAGATAATCCACGCCTGCCCCGAGCAGCTGCGGAGTGGCCATGGCGCTTTCGCCCCAAAAGCCACTCGCACCGCCAATGCGTATTATTTTGTCGGGCACGTGCCTCAACCCATGCGGTGCAAGGCGCAGAGCTTATTGCCATCGGGATCGCGCAGATAGGCGAGATAGAGTTTCATGCCCGGATTGTCGCGAACACCGGGAGGATCTTCAATCGCGGTGCCGCCAGCTTCGAGGCCAGCCTTGTGCCATGCGTCGGCCTGTTCGGGATTTTCCATTGCAAATCCGACGGTCATACCATTGCCACATGTGGCACCCTCGCCATCAATCGGGGATGTCACCATGAATATGCTGCCATTATGGATATACATCAGCCGACCTTTTGGGTCGACCATGGCCTCGGGGCCGCCAACGCTTTTAAACAAGGCGTCATAGAATTTTTTCGATCGGTCCATATCGTTTGAACCGACCATCATGTGACTGTACATTTTTCTCTCCTTTGTTTCATCTCGGTAAACCGCACCAAATTCTTGCACTTTCAACATTGCCACCCGTTTTATGGCCTGTGTCGCTTTGTTTCGGGTTAGACTTTCGGGTGAGTCTCGGTCCGAAGGCAATCTTGCTCTTGTTCTAGCCCGTTCGCATCTTTAAGCGAGTGATTAATTTATTCAAGCAGGAGTGTAGGCGAACATGGAAATCAGAGGCAAAATCATCGTCATCACCGGCGGCGCAAGCGGTATCGGGGCGGCGATGGCTCGCCGGTTCGCAGCGGAAGGGGCAAGGAAGATTGTCTGTGCTGACCGTGATCTTGCCGGTGCGCAGGCAGTGGCAGACGAAATCGGCGGCGTAGCGATCAAGACCGATGTGTCGCTGGCAGCAGATATCAGCCATCTGATTGAAACGGTCGAATCCGATATCGGTCCGATTGATCTGTTTGTTTCCAATGCCGGTATCATCACCGGCGGTGGTGTCGAAGTGGACGATGCGGACTGGCAGAATATCTGGGACATCAATGTCTTGGCTCATATCCGGGTCGCGCGGATATTGGTGCCGAAAATGCTGGAACGTGGCGGCGGCTATTTGCTCAACACTGCTTCGGCGGCCGGGCTTCTGGCGCAAATCGGTTCCGCGCCTTATTCCGTGACGAAACATGCCGCGGTCAGCTTCGCCGAATGGCTGGCGATTACCCACGGCGCAGAAGGATTGAAAGTCTCGGTCCTGTGTCCGCAAGGCGTCGACACGCCGATGATTGCCGGTGTCGACACATCTACCGTTGCCAAGGACGGGATCGTAACGCCGGAGCATGTCGCCGATATCTGCGTCGGGGCAATCGGCGATGAGCGGTTTCTGATCCTGCCGCACCCGAAGGTGGGGGATTATGTCAGGCAGAAAGGCGCCGACCCAGAACGCTGGATTTCGGGTATGCAGCGCTGGCAGGCGATGCTGACCGAACAGACTTCCTGACAGATATTCGACAGAATCTGCCCCTAACAAAAATGTCCTGACAAAAAGGAGCATTGGGACTCGGCTTTTTCGGCTCTAGCGTCGCATGCAAATGCAACAGGAGAGAATATCATGGCATTAGTATCAGTCGTGGGTGCAACCGGTCGGCAGGGCCTCGCACAAATACGGCAATTGGCAGCAGCCGGTCACAAGGTTCGCGCCTTGTCGCGTAGTGAAACGCCAGATCTGGGCGGCTCCAATGTTGCCGATGAGTGCCGGAAAATCGACCTCGCCGATGAATCCACGTGGATCCCGGCTTTTGAGGGTTCTGATGCCGTTTTCTATACCCACCCGCTGCAGACGCGGGAAGATCGCGCCTCGATGGTCGGGCGTGTAGCCGCCGCTGCCAAAGAAGCCGGCACCGAGCGTTTTGTCTGGAATACATCAAGCTGGATTCCGGAGCGTCCCGGTGACCCGTTTACTTATGGCAATAACACGATTGCGCTGAACGAGATTTTCCGTTCCGGCATGCCTGCGACTGTATTTGGCTCGGTATTGTTCATGGACAATCTGCTGACCAATTGGGCGCGGCCGTTCATTATGGACGAAAAGCGCTATGTCTATCCACACAATGCAACTCTGGAAGCGAACTGGATCAGTCTGGATGATGTCGGCAAATGTATGGTTGCCGCGATGGACCGTCCGGACTTTGAAGGTTCCTGGCTCAATATTGGCGGGCCGCAGCGCATCAAACCCCCGGAAGTCGCCGAAATTCTGTCACGCGTATTCGGCCATGAGATCAAATATGATCCCTGCACACCAAAGGAATTTGGAGACTATCTGGTCAAGGCCTTTGGCGATGATGTTGCACCGGAAAATCGCGAATCCATGGCTGCCGGGATCACTGCCTTCTACGAATATAACAATAACAACGTAACAAGGCCCTTTGAAGTGGATACCGATTTCATGCAGCAGCGTCTGCCGGAAGTCGAATTCGAGACACTCGAACAATGGGCCGCACGGCAAGACTGGTCAGAAGACGCGCACAGACCGCCGGCGGGATAGTTTCCCTCCCAGCCTGTTATTGATGACATGAATATTTTGGCCTTTGCTCCGGTCGTTGGAGCGGAGGCCAAATTTTTTGTTCGCCAGTCGAAATGGTTGACGTCTCAGGCGATCATTCGTTCGACGAACCAGTAAGTGGCGATGATCCCGATGCCATAGGCCATTGCGGTTTTGGTTGGCTGCAACCATTGGCCCCGCAGTTTCCGAATTCCGTATAGCGCTGCCAGAGCGACGGCTACGATCGCCAGCTGTCCGATTTCCACACCAAGGTTGAAGGTCAGCAGCGCCAGAGGAACATCGTCTTGCGGCAGTCCGATTTCGGCAAGCGCGCCGGCGAAGCCGAAACCGTGGAGCAGGCCGAACAGAAAGGCCACGATCCAGGGAAAGCGTTCCGAGAGCCGGAGATCGCCGGGTTTGGATTTCACGACTTCGACGGCGAGAAAGATTATCGATAGCGCAATCACCGCTTCGACCGGTTGGGACGGCAGCGACAGCAAGCCTAGCGTCGTTCCGACCAATGTCAGGCTATGCGCGATGGTGAAGGCGGTGACGGTCTTGGCGACGAGCCAGCCGCCCTTGAGCAGCAGCACCAGAGCCAGCACAAAGAACAGATGGTCAAAGCCCAGCAGAATATGCTCGAAGCCGAGGATCGTATACGTCGCCGCGACATTGGAGATTATCGAGGGCTTGGCCAATGTGGCCGTCGGCTGGTCCGGTGTCAGACGTACGGTCTGCATAGCAGCGTCGATTGGCGCAATACGTACCAGTGCATCGGTAGTCGACAGTTCCAGACCCTTCAGGCCAATAGACTTCCCCTGCACCGATCCGTCGCAGCGCAGCGAAAAACGGGTGAGAATATTGCTGCCGGAAAACTCGCGCTGGCGCTCGCCTTCGATTTGGCAATTGTCGGGGATTGAGACTTCGCCGCTATGGCCGAGACGCGAATTGGCCGACGCCTTCCACAGCAGCAACCATTGACCCGGCGATTGTTCGGTCATCTCGATATAGGCTGGACGCAGTTCGTCGGCACGGGCGCTGGTCGGACAAAGGGCGAGCAACAGACATGTCCACAGGACAGTATACCAGCGTTTCATGGCCGACCGACTACGGTGATTTCATATTGCGCCCGGTAACGGGAAAGTGCTTTTGCTTTCTGTTCGGTTTGTTGGGCCGCATGCCAGTCATTGACCACCCGCTGCCGGACATCGTCCAGAGCAGCCGCTTTGCCAGGTGCCTTCGCGGTGACCTTTACCGCATGCACGCCAAAACCCGATGTCACAGGTCCGCTCCAGACACCGGTTTTCAGCCCTTCCATTTGTCCGGCAAATTTATCGCCAAACTGGCGGCTAATATCTTCGGTGCTGGCCTGCTTTAGAGTCTTTGGCAGGGAAATCGATTGTGCAAAGGTCCCGGACCCGGCGCCGGCGTTCAGTTGATCGATCCGTTCGGCTGCTTCCGCCGCGCTAATCTGACCGAGATAGATTTGCTCGAAATCATAGAGTGGAGACAAAGCATATTTGTCAGGATTTTTCTCCATCCATTGCTGGAGCATGGTGTCGGTAGGAGCGACATTATCTGCGTCCTGGCCATCGACGAAGCGCATCTTGGTAAACAGCCGACGCCGGATCATGGGATCATTTTTGTCGAGCCCCAGCCGCAAAGCTTCGCGATAGTAAATTTCTTCGGCAATTTCCTGATCGATCAGGCCATCGAGTTCCTGCTGGGTCGGCGCACGGCGGAAACTTTGGACCCAGTCCGTCTTGAGCCGGGCGATATCCGTTTCGTCGATGTTAATCGCATAATCCGCCGGATCACGGCTACTGCCGGTGGCCCAGAAGAATGCAAAAATCAGGAGCGCGCCGCCGAGAAAATGGACCAGCGGTTCTCGGATAAACTTACGCAACATATTTCGTGTAACCCATTATATTCAGCCGCAGCCAGTCGATGGATCACGGACCCGTCCGGTGACGGGCGCCGTGAGATAAGGTGAAGCTGGCTTACGCGGTCGGTGTATACCAGATCGGCGAGCTATAGGCCCGTTCCTGCTGAATCTTGATCACCTCATCGGGCAAGATCAGACTGAATTTGAGCGCATCATAGACCGGCCATGTCGGCGTCGGAATTTCCAGTACGCGCACATAATAAAATGCATTTTGCGCAGCGTTGAAATCCGGATCCTGCCAGAAAGTGACCAACTCAGGCGCGCCGGTCGCATTGTCCCAGGTGCCCTTGGTCAGGTCGACCGTATTGGGAACCGGGCTCAGCTTGCCATCGGCCCCGAGTTTGCGCGTATCGGCATCGCTCCAGCTGACATTATAGATTTTTTCCTGGCTCTTGCCGGTCGCATCGACCCATCCCTTGATAACCTGTACGCGATCCAGGCTGGCGCTTTCCGGATCCATCAGCGCACTGATCAGGAATTTCGGCGCTTCGCCGTCACTGCCACTCAGATCGCCGCCCATCGGAACTCCCTTGGCATAGCCGGTTTTGACCAGATCATTGATATCGTCGGCGGAGAAATCAAAGCCGCCGAAAAAACGGACCTGCATCCGCGGGCCGGTGGTTGCGTAGACTTCGCGGCGCATCATCGCATCGAATATGGCTTCGCGTGTGTTGCTGGTCGCCCAGACGGCCGCATAGCCGCTGGACAGATAATTCCAGCCGAAACGGCCTTCCCGCGTACCGAGATTTTGCGGGTCTAGCGCGCGCGCCCTGTTGTTTGCCTCGTTTCCAGTGTGCTTGCCAAAGAAATTATTTTCATCCGCTGTCGCCAGCGATGTGTGGCTGTCGGTCGAACCGATCATGCCGAATTTGAACGGGTTGGCACCCATAGTGAGGGTCAATTCCAGGCCGTGCTTCAATGCTTCACGAACATAGCTTCCGGCGTAGGTTTCTGGCGGCATGTCCCTTGTGCAGCTCAAATTGCATTCGTCCCAGCCAGTGACACCAAAATCGGCGAACTCGTCATTGGGGGACAGAAACGGGTGAGTTTCGCTATCCCCCTTGATCTGGGTTACCTCGACGAGCGGTTCGCGCAGAGCACGGGTCTTGATATAGGCCGCGTCAATCGGGCTGCCGTCAAATTTGTTCATAGCGAACATCCGGCCATTGGAAACGTTGCTGTTGTGCGGAATGGCCAGCACCTTGCCACCGGTATTTTTTTCATAGGCGTCCATATAGGCCCAGAGCTTTTCCGGGTCCTGCGAACCTAGCGCGCCATAAGGGAGGGTATCGCCCATCTTTTTCGGACCATCACGGAACATGACAACCCGGTGGAGATTGTCGCCATCCGGCATCGAGGTAAATTCAAATCCCATGAACGCCGTGAATTTCCCGGGTTCATTATACTGGTCGACGGTTTCGCCATGCTTTTCCCAGAGATCCGCTGTGCGTTTTTTGCTTTGTTCCGGGTCGGTCAAGGCCGCCGGCAATGTGCCTTTGGCGGCGCCATCGATAAGTTCTGACGTAACGCGCAACGAGCCCTCGTCGCTTTCGTTCATCATATCGTGCCAGCGGAGCAGGAATTTATTGGTGAGCAGGGCAATACGCGGGGCTTCCATGATCGCTTTGGTCGCGCCCATTGCGTCGCTATGATCGGCGATGACGAGAAAATCGAGCGGCCGCGATAATTTGGCCTTGGCGCCTTTACTCGCAGTGACTTCCTCCCCGCGCGCAAATCTGAGGGCGTTCTCGGCATCCAGTCGATCGCCAAACCCGAATGCGTCGATGCTGTTATCTGTGTGGAGATGGGTGTCGCCCCAGAAAACCTGTTCGGGATATTCGGTGTTGGTGACCTTTGCGCTGTTGCTGTCATTGCTGTCGGTTTTCGAACAGCCTGACAAAGCCAAAGCGGCCGTGCAGGCTGCCAATATCAATGGTTTACGCATCTTGAATCTCCCAATCCCTTTCTCGCGAAGCTATCCCTCTCGAGGAGAGACTGCAATAGGCAGCTGGTTAGGCAAGCCTGACGTAGCGTCAAATGCGCCATCGACCAGAAAACTGCGGTCTCGCAGTATGGTTTTAGCGGGATTTTGAACGGGTGCACTGACCAGAGTGTTATCGCTCCTGTCGATGATCAACGCGTCTGGTGAATGCCTGTTCATTGGGGTTCGAGATTTACCGTCGCGCCATCGTGACAGCAATCCGCAAACGCCAGAATGACTTTGTGATCGGGCTGCCATGTCCGCGGTGTGGAAAATTTGTGCAAATCGAAACGGAATGATAAGGACCGGAGAAATTGGAACCAAATAAGGGATGTTTTTGGATGAGATATTTTTTGCTGACCGCCGCTTCTGCTCTGGCTTTGACTGCCGTCGCCATCGCCCCGGCATCTTATGCGCAGACCGGTGAAACCGCGACCCAGGCGAAGGAGGATATCAACAGCCAGTTATCGGCATTTTTCAAAGATTATGATGATCAGGAACTGGCTCATTCCTTTATGTCCAAAGCCTATCGCGGCATAAGGGATGCTGACTATGGCAAATGGGACGATCCGAGCGACGCCGCTGAAGTAGCGCAATATGAACGCGGCCAAATGGCGCGCGCACAGATGGAAAAGGAATTTTCCAAAGATCAATTGAGCGAAGCCAGCCAGCTGAGCTATCGTCTGTTTCAGGCGCGGGCCGAGCGTTCCAGCAACGCCTTTCCGTTCCGCCACAATGCCTATATTTTTGACCAGATGAATGGCGCACAAAGCCAGATTCCGGCATTCATGATCAACATTCATCAGGTGTCGAACAAAACGGAAGCGGAAGCCTATGTCAGCCGCCTTGATGCAGCAGGTCCGTTGATTGAGTCTCTGGTTGTCCAGTCGGCCGAGCGGGCGGACGACGGCATCATCGTTCCGGACTGGGTGTTTCCCTATGTGATAGCCGACGCCAAAAATGTGATCAGCGGCGCGCCTTTCGGTGAAGGCGATGACTCTCCCATTTTTGCTGATCTCAAAAAGAAGGTGATGGCTCTCGATATTTCCGATGCGGAAAAATCCGAGCTGGTCGCGGGTGGCACAGCGGCGCTGAACAATAGCCTTAAGCCGGCTTACGAGAAATTGATTGTCGAGATGGAACGTCAGCAGGCAAAGGCGGTCGAAGGTGACGGTATCTGGCGGTTCAAGGACGGCGCTGCTTATTATGCCGAGCGGCTGAACAATTACACGACCACCGATCTGACGGCGGACGAAATCCATCAAATCGGTCTCGAGAATGTCGAGCGGATTCACGGGCTCATGCGCAAAATCATGACTGATGTCGGCTTCGACGGTGACCTGCAGGATTTCTTCCAGCATTTGCGGACCGGCGATGAATTTTATTATGACACACGCGAGGCCTATCTGGCGGATGTCGACAGCAAGCTGGCGGCGATGACAGCGAAGCTCCCCGAATTTTTCAACACCTTGCCCAAAGCGCCATTGATCATCAAACCGGTCGAGGCGTTTCGCGAGAAATCAGCGGGCAAGGCATTTTATAACAGCCCTGCTGCCGATGGTTCACGCCCCGGTACCTATTACGTCAATCTCTACAATTTGCGCAGCATGTCCAAGAACGAACTGGAAGCACTGGCGTTTCACGAGGGGTTGCCGGGTCATCATTTGCAAAGAACAATCCAGACAGAACTTGGTGATTTGCCGCCCTTCCGGAGATTCGGCGGCTGGACCGCCTATACCGAAGGATGGGGGCTCTATTCTGAGGAACTCGGCAAGGATATGGGCTTTTACGAGGACCCGTATAGCGACTTTGGCCGGCTCGGGATGGAATTGTGGCGGGCTTGCCGGCTGGTTGTCGACACCGGCATCCATCACAAGCGCTGGAGCCGCGAGGAAGCCATTCAATATCTGACGGACAATACGCCCAATCCCGAAGGTGATATCCGCAAGGCGATCGAGCGCTATGTCGTCTACCCCGGTCAGGCGACGGCCTATATGATCGGCAAACTCAAAATCATCGAGCTTCGTGGCCGGGCGCAGGAAGCGCTGGGTGACAAGTTCACCATGGGCGAGTTCCATGACGTGATCCTGAAAAGTGGTCCGGTGCCGCTCGATATTATGGAAGAGCGGGTGAACGCCTGGATCGCCTCGAGCAGCTGAGTTGAGGCAGCGATCGGGTGCCATGGCCTGAATAGTCAAACGTTCTGAATGAATCTGTCGTTTTTGTCCAATTAATCGGAGCCACGACATGTGCATAGGGTTGGTGCGACCCGAAGGGCTCTCGCCATCGCCAAGGTGATGGCATGTGGTTCTTTTCCTTATCGGCCTGACTATTCATTTAGTCAGGCCTTTTTTTTTAACTTTGTTTTTTTTAACTATGTTTTCGGGCTATAAAGGCGCATCGGTGTGTAATCTGCGCTTGGGGGGAGGGTAGATCGAGGGGTCGTAACTTGGTTAGTTTGAGATATTTTGCGCCTGCAGAGGATGTCCGGGATCTAGTCTCGGTCTATTATCTGTTCGAGGTGGATCAGGCACGTTTTGCCGATAACGAGCGAGCGGCGATCGCGCAATTGCGCTTTCTTCTGGAAGGCAGCGCGGTCATCAGTTTCGCAGATGGTAGCCGTTTTCCGGCCGAAGATGCGATGTTGCAGGGACCGTCGACGGGGGCGATGCATTTTGACGTGACCGGGCCGTTCCGGATGTTCGGAGTGGGCATATTGCCAGCGGGCTGGGCAATCTCCACGCGAAAATCGGCAGCGGACTATACCGATCGGGCGGTTAAGGCCGCCGAGGTGTTCAGCCAGGAAATCGACAAAAATCTTGAATATTTCCGGGGATGCAAGACCCCGGAAGAGATGGTGGCCTGGGCGGACAAGATCTACCGGGCACTGAAACCGCGCCTGAAGCCGGAAACGGCTGCATTCACCAAGATGATCGACGAATGGCTGTCGTCGGAACCCTCGCCGCCGGTCGGCCGGCTGATGGAACAGTCGACGCAAAGCTCTCGGCAGGTTCTGCGCACGGTGAACAAGCTCTACGGCATGCCACCCAAATATCTGGCGCGCAAATATCGCGCATTGCGTGCGGCCCGGGCCTATGCCGAACATAATGAAGAAGAGCTGATCGAGCTGATCGATGCCTTTTACGATCAGTCGCATATGATCCGCGAAGTGAAATTCTTCGCCGGTGTGACCCCGACCCAGCTTCGCGTCGGCGAGGGCGAAACCGCCCGGCTGATCGACCAGCGCGGTGATCTGAAGGGCAAGATTGCACCGCTCACTTCCGATACGTGATTGGAAGAATTGGAAGCATGTTTTTGCTTTTTTCAAACCGCTTGAAGCCGCGCTGCGCTTGCAATGTTGGATAAATGAGACTAAATCAGTCTTGTTTAGTTTTTAACCCCCAGCGATTCGAGAAATATGCGCCTTTCCAACCTTGCCGACTATGCCGTAGTCCTGATGTCCGCCGCCGCGCGCCATTGTGGTGCTGCGCTGCTCGCGGAAGGCAAGCTCAACGCAACCAAGCTCTCGCAGGAAACCGGCGTCCCGCTGCCCACGGCTAAAAAACTGGTTAGCCGCTTGACCGCCGCTGGCCTGTTCGAATCGACCCGCGGCATCGGCGGTGGCATCCGGCTCGCCCGACCACCGTCATCAATCAGCCTTGCTGATATTGTCGAGGCAGTCGAAGGCCCGTTGGCGATCACCTGCTGCACGATCGACGGCAATCATGATTGCGTGCTGGAGAGTGGTTGTACAGTGAAACCCCATTGGGGCGTGATTAATCGGACGATCCGCGAAGCGCTGGACGATGTCAGCCTGGCCAGCCTGTCGGATTTGCCTTCAACAAACATGAACCATCGTTCGTCTCGAGTGAAATCGAGAGACGGTGACAGCGGGCGGAGTGTCTCGACTTCGCTCGACACGAACGGGATAATGCTATGAGTGATTCAGTCAAAACCTCTGACTATGACGCAGAACGCACGGAAATGAATGCCGAAGCGCAGGAAGCGGTCGACAAGGCGAGTGCCTATGAATTCGGCTGGTCGTCGGACATCGAACAGGATTTCGCGCCCAAGGGTCTGAACGAAGACACGGTGCGGTTCATTTCCGACAAGAAGGGCGAGCCCGAGTGGATGCTCGACTGGCGTCTCAAGGCTTTCCGCCAGTGGGAAAAGATGGAATCGCCGGACTGGGCGAAGCTGGAAATCCCGATGATCGATTATCAGGACGCTTATTATTACGCCGAGCCCAAGGCCAAGGAAAAGCTGGGTTCGCTCGACGAAGTCGATCCGGAAATCCTGCGCATCTATGAAAAGCTCGGTATACCGATCGAGGAGCAGAAGGTCCTCGCCGGCGTCGAAGGCGCGCGCAAGGTTGCCGTGGACGCGGTGTTTGACAGCGTGTCGGTGGCGACCACCTTCCGCAAGGAACTGGAAGATGCGGGCGTGATTTTCCGCTCGATTTCGGAAGCGATCAAGGAATATCCCGAACTGGTCAAAAAATATCTCGGCAAAGTTGTGCCGATGCACGACAATTATTTCGCCACGCTCAATTGCGCCGTGTTTAGCGACGGCACCTTTGTCTATATCCCCAAGGGTGTGAAATGCCCGATGGAGCTCAGCACCTATTTCCGGATCAACGCGGAAAATACCGGTCAGTTCGAGCGGACATTGATTGTCGCCGAAGCAGGCTCTTACGTCTCCTATCTCGAAGGCTGCACCGCACCGATGCGCGACGAGAATCAGCTGCACGCTGCCGTGGTGGAACTGGTCGCGATGGATGATGCGGAGATTAAATATTCGACCGTGCAAAACTGGTATCCCGGCGACGAGAACGGCAAGGGCGGCATCTATAATTTCGTCACCAAGCGCGGGCTCTGCCAGGGCAAGAACAGCAAGATCAGCTGGACCCAGGTCGAGACCGGCAGCGCGGTGACGTGGAAATATCCGAGCTGCGTCCTCAACGGCGAGGGCAGCGTTGGCGAATTTTATTCCGTCGCGCTGACCAACAATTATCAGCAGGCCGATACCGGCACCAAGATGATCCACAATGGCAAGAACACCCGTTCGACGATCATCTCCAAAGGCATCAGCGCCGGTCACAGCGACAACACCTATCGCGGTCTGGTGCGGGTTGGACCCAATGCGGAAAATGTCCGCAATTTCACCCAGTGCGACTCATTATTGCTCGGCGACCAGAGCGGCGCGCATACTGTGCCCTATATCGAGGTCAAGAATCCGACCGCGACGATCGAGCATGAAGCGACGACCAGCAAGATCAGCGACGACCAGATGTTCTACGCCCAGCAACGCGGGCTGGATGCAGAAGCGGCGGTGAGCCTGATCGTCAACGGCTTTGCCAAGGAAGTGCTCAAGGAACTGCCGATGGAATTTGCGGTCGAAGCGCAGAAATTGCTGGCGATTTCGCTGGAAGGTTCGGTCGGGTGATAGGCGTCGAGCTCCGAGGTTGCACCCGCTCAGGACAAAACCATAAAATTCGTAATTGAAAAGAAACCAAATGCTAAAAATTGAAAATCTCCACGCCACAGTCGGCGACACCGAAATCCTCAAGGGGCTTTCGCTCGAACTAAACGCGGGCGAAATCCATGCGATCATGGGGCCCAATGGGGCCGGTAAGTCGACACTGGCTTATGCGCTCGGCGGACGGCCCGGTTATGAAGTGACCGCAGGCAGCGCGAGTTTTGACGGACAGGATTTGCTCGCGCTCGATCCGCATGAGCGGGCCGCGGCGGGTATCTTCCTCGGCTTCCAATATCCGGTCGAAATTCCCGGCGTTTCCAACCTGCAGTTTCTGCGCGAGAGCCTGAATGCACAGCGGCTGGCGCGTGGCGAAGAGGCGCTCAATGGTGCCGAGTTTATCAAGCTCGCCAAGGAAAAGGCGGCGCTGCTCAAGATGGACATGGATATGCTCAAGCGCGCGGTCAATGTCGGTTTCTCCGGCGGCGAGAAAAAGCGTAACGAGATGGTCCAGATGGGCATTCTCGATCCCAAGCTGGCGATTCTCGACGAGACCGACAGCGGCCTCGACATCGACGCGCTGCGCACCGTGGGTTCGGGTATCAACGCGATCATGCGCAAGCCCGACAAGGCGGTGTTGCTGATCACCCATTATCAACGCCTGCTCGACGAAGTGAAGCCGGATTTTGTTCACGTGCTGGCGGACGGCCGGATTGTGAAGACCGGTGGACCGGAACTGGCGCTTCAGCTTGAGAATGAAGGCTATGAAGCGATCGCGGAGGCGGCATGATGTTACGCGCTAACTCTTTCCTCCCTGTGTCCGCAGGACATGGGGAGGTGGCACGCCATCGGCGTGACGGAGGGGCGGTTCGCGCATTACCCCTCCACCATGCTTCGCATAGCCCCCCTCCCCATGCCTTCGGCACAGGGAGGAAAATATGACCGCTCCGCTCCCTACGCGTCGTGACGAGAGCTGGCGCTACGCCGATCTCAAAGCGCTTGAAACCGTTTGGGCGAAGCTCGACGGACCAGAGAAAATCAATGTGCCGGCAGGTGAAACTGTTTCGCGGCAGATTGCCGAACTGCCGGTGATCGACGGCGTTGGCATGATCGATCTCGATGTCACCATTGGCGACAATGCGACGTTCAACATCCATGTGTTGGCGCATAATGCCGACTATGGCCGGATTCAGGTCAAGGCGACTTTGGGCAATGGCTCGCATTTTGAACTGGGCGGCGCGATTCTCGGGTCGGGCAAGCAGACGCTGGAAATCGTTACCGAGACGATCCACGCCGAACCCAATGCGACTTCCAACCAGGTGGTGCGCTCGGTCCTGGCGGATACGGCGACCGGAAGCTTCCTCGGCAGCATCAACGTGGCCCGCCACGCCCAGAAAACCGATGCGGCGCAGTCGGTCAAATCGATGCTGCTCGATCGCGGCGCGACCGCCAACGCGAAGCCCGAGCTGGAGATTTTCGCCGATGATGTGAAATGCGCCCATGGCGCGACCGTTGGCGAGCTCGACAAGCAGGCTTTGTTCTACCTGGCTTCGCGCGGCCTGCCGCCGACGCTGGCGAAGAAGCTGATGCTGCAGGCGTTTATTGCCGATGCATTTGTTTCGGTTGATGATGATGCGGTGCGGGACGCGATTGAAGGCAAGGCGCTTGAGGTATTGGAGGCTTTGTCGTGAGCGAGAGCAGCTCTCTTCCGTTCGTGTCGAGCGAAGTCGAGAAGCCGGTTGTGGCCGGTAGCGGTGTCTCGACTGCGCTCGACACGAACGGTGTTGCGGCATCTTATCGTGCCGATTTTCCCGGTGTCGGCGCCGACTGGCACTATCTCGACTCCGCAGCCACCGCGCAGAAACCAAAGGCCGTACTAGACGCCATCGCGCGCGCCTACGGCCCGGATTACGCCACCGTCCACCGCGGTGTCTATGCGCGCTCCGCCAATATGACGCTTGCCTATGAAGCCGCGCGCAAACGGGTGGCGGGCTTTCTCGGCGCTGCATCCGAGAATGAAATCGTCTTCACCAGTGGCGCGACCGACAGTATCAATCTGGTCGCCGAAAGCTGGGGTAACAAGTATATCTCCAAGGGTGACCGGATCATGCTGTCGCAGCTGGAGCATCATTCGAATATCGTGCCTTGGCAGATGCTGGCCGAGCGGGTGGGGGCGCATATCGATGTCGCGCCGCTGACCGGTGATGGCCAGATTGATCTCGACTGGATCGAAGATCATCTGACCGAACAACACAAGCTGGTCGCGCTGGCGCATGTTTCCAACGTGCTCGGGTCTTTGCTCGACGCGAAACGGGCTGCGGCTATTGCGCACAAGGTTGGCGCGAAACTGTTGCTCGACGGCTGTCAGGCCGCGCCGCGGCTGCCGGTTGATGTGCAGGACCTCGGTTGCGACTTTTATGTATTCTCCGGCCACAAGATTTACGGACCGACGGGCATTGGTGCTTTGTGGGCGCCTTACGAAACACTCGAAGCCATGCCTCCCTGGAAGGGCGGCGGGTCGATGATTGATCGCGTGTCTTTTGACGGCACCACCTATGCGCCGCCACCGGGTCGCTTTGAGGCGGGGACGCCGCATATTGTTGGCGTGGTCGGGCTGGATGCAGCGATCCAATATGTCGAAAGTATCGGTCTTGATGTGATTTCCGAGCATGAAAATGCTACCCTAGCCAAGGCGCGCGAAGCCTTGTCCGGGATCAACTCGGTGCGGGTTTTTGGCCCGGACAAGAGC
Organism: uncultured Parasphingorhabdus sp.; assembly: GCF_963975555.1. Lineage (GTDB taxonomy): Bacteria > Pseudomonadota > Alphaproteobacteria > Sphingomonadales > Sphingomonadaceae > Parasphingorhabdus. Next base: position 405,573 of record NZ_CAXBHH010000001.1, read on the forward strand.
ATGGGCATATTAAGTTTCGCGGTCGGCGACGTGCATCCGCATGATGTCGCCACTATATTGGATGAAGGCGGCGTTGCGATACGCGCCGGCCATCATTGCGCGCAGCCGTTGATGGACTATCTCGGCGTACCGGCGACGGCGCGGGCGAGTTTCGGGATTTACAGTGATGACAATGATGTCGCCGCTCTGGTGGACGGCATCAATCGGGTCAGAAAGATTTTCGGGTAAGGTGACGATATGAACGAAGAACGCAAAATATTGGTGGAAGAAGTCAAGTCGGTCGAAAAGCCGAAACTGGCGAAGGTTGAGGATGCGGTGGATATTCCCACGGAAAAGCCGGCCCCGGTGATGGCACCTTCGCCCTATGAAGCGGAAACCGACGCGGCAAAGCTCAATCGCAAGAAGGATTATCTTGAGGGCTTTCTGGCGCAGAAGCCAGCCGAGACCCCTGCTGGCGAAGCCGGTGGCGATGTTTACGAGGCAGTGATCGATACGCTCAAATCCATTTTTGACCCGGAAATTCCGGTGAATATCTATGATCTCGGCCTGATTTATGGCGTCGAGATTACGCCGGATAATCACGCGATTGTGACCATGACACTGACCACGCCGCATTGCCCGGTCGCCGAATCCATGCCCGGCGAGATCGAGCTGCAAGTCGGCAGCGTGCCCGGCGTCGGCCACGCCGAAGTCAATCTCGTCTGGGACCCGCCATGGGACCCGCAGAAGATGAGCGACGAAGCGAAGCTTGAACTGGGGATGTTGTAATATAAAGCCCTCTCCCCTTCAGGGGAGAGGGTCGGGAGAGGGGGGTGTTCACCATGACTCTCCCTCCCTTGATCCCTCCCCTGAAGGGGAGGGAGAATTTGGAGCAAGAATATGACCGAGACAAAAACCAAGACCCGCGAAATACCCGCCGCGATCATCCTGACGCCCGGCGCGGAGCAGCGCATAGCCGACCTGATGGCCAAAGCGCCAGAAGACGCGATCGGCGTAAAGCTATCCACCCCGCGCCGCGGCTGCTCGGGCCTGGCCTATTCGGTCGATTATATCACCGAGGAAGTCCCGTTCGACGAGAAGATCGTCACCCCCGGTGGGCTGTTCTACGTCGATGGCGGATCGGTGCTCTACCTGATCGGCAGCACGATGGACTGGGTGGAAGATGATTTCACCGCTGGCTTTGTGTTCGAGAATCCGAACGCCAAGGGTGCTTGCGGGTGTGGGGAGAGTTTCACGGTTTAGGTGTTTTGCCAGACACAGTAGCAAATAAAAAGACCCCGATGTGAAAACACCGGGGTCTTTTTATTTCTTATTTCGTCATCCTGAACTTGGTTCAGGATCTCATGCGGTTCGCGCCAGCCTCTCGAGGGATGCTGAAACGAGTTCAGCATGACGAGTGGGGCGTGGCACCGCGCTGGCTTCAAACCTTCGAAGTCAGTTCCGGCACCGCATCAAACAGATCCGCAACCAGTCCGATATCCGCAACCTGGAAAATCGGCGCGTCTTCGTCCTTGTTGATCGCGACGATGATCTTGCTGTCTTTCATGCCTGCGAGATGCTGGATCGCGCCGGAGATGCCGATGGCGATATAGACTTCCGGAGCGACGATCTTGCCGGTCTGGCCGACCTGATAGTCGTTCGGGACATAGCCCGCATCGACTGCGGCGCGCGAGGCACCGATGCCGGCGCCGAGCTTGTCTGCCAGTGGCGTGATCACTTCTTCGAACTTCTCGGACGAACCCAGAGCGCGACCGCCGGAGACGATGATTTTTGCGCTGGTCAGTTCAGGCCGTTCGGATTTGGCGATTTCTTCGCTGACGAAGCTGGACAGGCCAGCATCGCTGGCGCCGCCAACGGCTTCAATCGTGCCGGAGCCGCCTTCGGTTGCCGCTTTGTCAAAAGCCGTGCCGCGAACGGTGATGACTTTCTTGGCATCGGAAGATTTGACCGTAGCAATTGCGTTGCCGGCGTAGATCGGCCGGGTGAACGTGTCTTCGCTTTCGACCGAGAGAATGTCGCTGATCTGCATGACGTCGAGCAAAGCTGCGACGCGCGGAGCGATATTCTTGCCGGTGGTGGTCGCTGGCGCGAGCAACGCGTCATGCGTTTCCATCAGGCTGGCGATCAGCGGTGCGGCATTTTCCGCAAGCTGATGTTCCAGCGAGGCATCGTCGGCAACGTGGACGGTGGCAATACCGGCAACCTTGGCAACCTGTTCGGCAACGCTGCCGCAGCCGGAGCCGATGACCAGAGCGTGGACTTCGCCCAGTTGCGACGCGGCGGTGACAACAGCCAGCGTCGCGTCTTTCATATTCGTGTTGTCATGTTCTACGAGTACAAGAGTTTTCATCAGATCGCTCCCACAGCTTTGAGTTTCGCGACCAGCGCATCGACGTCTTCGACCTTTTCACCAGCCTGGCGAACCGGGGGCTCGGTGACGGTGATGGTGGTCAGACGCGGGCTGATGTCGACGCCATAATCGGCTGGCGTTTTCTCATCCATCGGCTTTTTCTTTGCCTTCATGATATTCGGCAGCGACGCATAGCGCGGTTCGTTGAGGCGCAGGTCGGTGGTGACCACGGCGGGCAGGTTCAGCTTGACCGTCTGCAGGCCGCCATCGATTTCGCGTTTGACGGTGATGCTGTCGCCATCAATATCGATTTCATTGGCGAAGGTACCTTGGCCCCAGCCGAGCAAGGCTGCGAGCATCTGGCCGGTCTGGTTCGAATCGTCATCGATTGCCTGCTTGCCGGTGATGACCAGCTTCGGTGCTTCTTCTTCGACGATCTTCGCGAGGATTTTGGCGACTGCGAGCGGTTCGACTTCTTCGTCGGTCACTACCAGAATTGCCCGGTCCGCGCCCATGGCGAGTGCGGTACGCAGCGTTTCCTGTGCCTTTTGCGGCCCAACCGAAACGGCGATGATTTCTTCTGCCTTGCCAGCCTCTTTCAGGCGGATCGCTTCTTCGACGGAGATTTCGTCAAACGGGTTCATCGACATTTTGACATTGGCGAGATCGACGCCGCTGCCGTCGGATTTGACCCGCGGTTTCACGTTATAATCTATGACCCGTTTTACGGGTACCAGGATTTTCATTGCTGTTTCCTTTTTTTAAATTTCACTACGCGATTAACTTACGTTCACGTAAACGTCAAGTTTTTGCGCTGCGGTGCAGCAAATGCTTAGCCCCTCTCCTTTAGGGGAAGGGTTGGGGTGGAGCAGTCGGTCCTGTCGCTTGCGCGAGCGATGCATGCGCATCACCACCACCCCTTGATCCCCTCCTCTGAAGAGGAGGGGAGAATTCTATTCAGGCTGCTGCTTTAACCTGTGCAACAATCTTCTTTGCTGCATCGCCCAGATCATCGGCCGATACGATTGGCAGACCGCTGTTGGCCAGGATTTCCTTGCCCTTCGCAACGTTGGTGCCTTCCAGTCTAACGACCAGCGGCACATCTAGTTCCACTTCCTTCGCCGCGGCAACAATACCATCGGCAATGATGTCGCATTTCATGATGCCGCCAAAGATGTTGACGAGAATGCCTTCGACCGCAGGATCGGCGAGAATGATCTTGAATGCTGCGGTGACCTTTTCCTTGGTCGCGCCGCCGCCAACGTCGAGGAAGTTGGCAGGAAAGGCGCCATTGAGCTTGATGATATCCATCGTCGCCATCGCCAGACCGGCACCATTGACCATGCAGCCGATATTGCCGTCGAGCTTGATATAGGCGAGATCGGATTTGCTGGCTTCGACTTCTGCCGGATCTTCTTCGGTTTCGTCGCGCAGCGCGGCGATATCGGGATGGCGCATCAGCGCATTGCCGTCGAAACTCATCTTGGTGTCGAGCACGATCAATTGCTGATCCTCGGTCACCACCAGCGGGTTGATCTCGACCATCTCGCAATCCATCGCCATGAAGGCTTCATAAAGCTTCTTGCCGAGCTTCTGCGCCTGCTTGTTCAGGTCGCCGTCCAGCCCCAGCGCGAAAGCAATGGTGCGTCCGTGATGCGGCATGAAGCCCTGCGCCGGATCAATGGTGATCGTCTTGATTTTTTCTGGCGTGCTATGCGCGACTTCCTCGATATCCATACCGCCTTCGGTGGAAACGACGATTGCAACGCGGCCACTGGCCCGGTCGACCAGCATCGAGAGGTAGAATTCTTTCTCGATATCGACGCCGTCGGTGACATAGAGGCGGTTGACCTGCTTGCCAGCGTCGCCGGTCTGGATCGTGACCAATGTGTTGCCGAGCATTTCTTCTGCATTGGCACGCACTTCGTCGATCGATTTCGACAGCCGCACGCCGCCTTTGGCATCCGGACCCAGTTCCTGATATTTGCCCTTGCCGCGTCCACCTGCGTGAATCTGGGCCTTGACCACATAAAGCGGTCCGGGAAGCTTTTCGGCCGCGGCGACTGCTTCTTCAACGGAGAGCGCGGCATAGCCGGCAGGAACGGCGATGCCGTGTTTGGCAAGCAGTTCCTTGCCCTGATATTCGTGGATGTTCATGGGAAGGGTAAGCACCTTTCAAAATGGAGGTCTTGAGTCTCAAGACAAGCGATTAATTTGGCACGGCTAAAGCACAGTCAGGTCCCTATTTCCACCCTGTTTCGTGATAATTATCAGATGTCCTAGTCTGTTCCCCGACATAGCATCGACCGCAACCGGAAATGTTCACGAGAATCGGGAAAATCGCCGGAACATAGCTAAAAAATTCGACTCTCCGGAATATATGCCCTTAAGCCCAGCGCTTTTACAGCGGCAGCCGCATGGCGCAGCGCCGATCGCCGGGAAGGCCGTTCTCGACTTCCGCCTTGAGTATGTCCGCGAGTCGTTCCGGCAGCGCGTTCTCTTCCAGCGTCTGATAGCCCAGCTTCTGGTAAAATAGCTCGTTGAAAGGCAGGTCTCGAAAAGTTGTCAGGGTGAGAGCGGCCAAGCCGTTTTCCTTCGCATATTCTTTGGCTGTCTCCAGCAAACGTCGACCGACGCCTTTGCCTTGCTGCCCATCCTCGACCGACAGTTCGACTATATGTAACGCATCGCCGTATGTTGCCGTTGTGACGAACCCGATACAGCGCTTTCCCGCCGTCGCTACCCAGACTGTGTCTTCATCAATGTAGGACCGGTGTAGTTCAGCGGACATTACCGTGTCGCCGGCGATCCACTCCAAGCCAGCTATGGTCAGAAAAGCCTTGGCTGCCGATCTCTCTATATCCGGCAATAACGCTGCATCATCGACGGTCGCTAGTCGAATGGAAATGCCGGACATCTTTGCGTCGCGCCTATTTAACCGCGCAGATTAGCCCGGATGACGTGACTACGCCGACGATTTCCGGATCCTGGAGCGAGCGGGTCTGTTTGACGAATTCCTTGAACGTCACATCGCCCGGATTGCGTTTCTTGAGCTTGCCGAGACCATTTAGCTTGCCCAGTTGCCCGAGGGATAGCCGATCAACCATCCGGTCCGCCATGCAGGCCGATATCGGCGCAGAAAGTCCTGCGCTCATCAACCCGTTGCGCACCCGGGTTTCGGGGGTTGCGCAACCGGCAAGTGCCGACAGCGCTATCACCCCCCAAATCATCCGGTTCGCGTTCATTTCTTGGATTTCGCCAGTTCAATGGCTTCGAGTATGACGCGCTTGGCATCGTCAGCATCGCCCCATTTGCCAACCCGGACCCATTTTTCTGGCTCTAGGTCTTTATAATGGGTGAAGAAATGCTCGATCTGTTGCATCACGATTTCGGGCAAATCATTGCCTTCGTCGATCTTGCGATAATATGGGAATGTCGCGTCGATCGGCACGCAAAGCAATTTTTCATCACCGCCATGTTCGTCTTCGAGGTTGAGCACCGCGATCGGACGGCAGCGCACGACGCAGCCTGGCATGAAGGGCGAACGCGCTACAACCAGCGCATCTAGCGGATCACCATCGGGCGACAAAGTGTGCGGAACGAAGCCGTAATTGGCCGGATAGCGCATCGGAGTGTGCAGGATACGATCGACGAACAGCGCGCCGGATGCCTTGTCGAATTCATATTTGACGGGTTCGCCACCAACTGGAACTTCAATGACGACGTTCAGGCTTTCTGGCGGGTTATCGCCAATCGGAATTTTGTTAATATCCATGGAAAAGGGATTCCTTATCTGGTTTTCGGTTGCAACAGACGGTCTATGCCGCTTTCTTGATCAACACCCTCTCCGGTGATTTTCTCGAGCGCCGGATAGCGCAGGCCACCGGAATGGTCGACCATAAAGTTATGATAGGCCTCACCATTTTTCGCAAAAATTTCGATTGTACCTTCTGCCCCGCGATTTTCCTCGACCGCCTGTTTCAGCGCTTCGTCGCTATAGGCCTTGCCATTGACCGCCGAGATGGTGAGGCCGGGTTTGAGGCCTGCCTTGAAGGCCGGGCTGTCCCAGATCACCGATTTTATAGTCCCCTTGCCGCCCATGATCAGACCGATGCTGTAGCTTAGATCGAGCTGTTTCCGGCGCTTGTCATTGGCCAGAATATAGGCGCTCGGCGTGTCGACATAGACAAGCCGATAGCCGCCGAGAACGAGACCGTTTTTGGGTGCTTCTGTGCCGGTCTGGTAAACCCGCTCTTCAATGAATTCGGCCCAGTCATAGGGTTGGACCTTATTGAGGGCAGCGATGACATCCGACCGTTCATAAGTGACCACACCCCAATCGCCATTTTTGCCGCCGAAAAAGTCCCGCGCAAAATTCTCCAGCGATTTTTTACCGCCTGATTCCCGGCGGATGATCTGGTCCGCTTCGAGCCAGACCAGCAAGCCCTCGTTGTAATAATCCTCGGATCGCTGCCAGCTGGTCCAGGGTTTCGGCCGCCGCGCCGCGATGATCGGATCAAGCGTGGTATCAATCAACGGCCGCCAGCTCCGTCCGACCCGCTGGTCGATGCCCGCGGCGATGGCAGCGAGGGCGTCGAGCGTATCCTGCTCCGAATAGAGACCGGACCGTGCGCCGAGCACATAGCCCCAGAATTGCGTCTGTCCTTCGTAGACCCACAGCAGGCTGTCGCGCATCGGTTGCCGGAAATCGGGCGTCCACATGCCGGCGGGACGGCGATATTTGCCATTCCACGCATGGGTCATTTCGTGCGGCAACAGGTTGCGGCGGCCCGGGCCGCTATCCCAGTCGGTGAAATATTCCCGGTCCACGCCATTTTCGGATGAGCGGTGATGCTCCAGACCAATGCCGCCCATCTCCTCTGTGAGCGCGAGCAAAAAATCGTACCGGTCATAGGGGTGGCTGCCGAACAGCGCTTCGGCTTCCTTGACCAGTTTTATATGCGGAGCGAGTTGGGCCTTTTTAGGCTTCAGGAATTTTGCGTCATCCGCGACGATGTTGAGATGGACCCGGCTGGTCAGCTGATGGGTCTGGAAATATTGTCCGGCGAAAACCGGGCTGTCTACCAAAGTATCATAGTCGGTTTTTTCATAGGCAATCCTGCTACCGGTCCGTGATTTGGGCCGCATGGCGCTCGCGGCCTGCCAGCCATCCGGGTAAATGGCGGTCGCCTCGACCGGAATTTGCCGGACATAATAGCCGGCCGGATATAGCGAAACCTGATGCCAGCGCAGGTTGAGCATGGCTGGTGCCATGACAATGCGGCCATGACTGCTGGTGGTGGCCGAGACAAACTGGAATTTCGCGGTAATCGTGCTGACATTTTCCGGAACCGTCAGATGAAAGGCAAAGACATCGACGTCGTCGCGGACCCACGGTAATATTTCACCATTGGCGGTGAATTCCAGTCCGGTGAGTTTCTCGATCTCGCCGCGCGGCGCGTGATTGCCGGGGAGCCATTCGGGGTAGAGCAAGGTAAGGCGACCGGTTTGGGCCACGGGAATAGTCTGGGTGACACGGAAAATTCCCTGATCATGGTCGCGGGCATCGACTGTCAGGGTCATGGTGCCGGGATAGGCAATATCCTGCGGTGCGGGAATCGTCTCCTGCGGCGCGACATAGCTGGGTTTGCTAAGGCTGTCCGGCATGGCTGCCGCCGTTGTAGAAATGGTGAAGGCCAAGATCAGACCCAATATGCCAACCAGACGCATGCGTAGAAAACCCCTATAGTGACGAGCGAGTCTGAATGGCGCTTTTCGGAACTTTCGTCCAGAGGCTTGCTGGAAATAAGCCACTTCCGCTTTGCCGCTTCACTGGCTAAAGCGCTCCCTATGGCAAAGATACAGACACCCCAGCCCGTACGCGGCACCCAGGATATCTTCGGCGAAGAGCAGGAGCGCTTCCAGCATGTTGTGGAGACGTTTGAACGCGTGCGGCGGCTATACGGATATAAGGGCGTCGAAATGCCGGTGTTTGAACCGACCGCGGTATTCGCCCGTTCGCTCGGCGAAACCACCGATGTCGTCTCCAAGGAAATGTACAGTTTCGAGGATCGCGGTGGCGACAGCCTGACCCTGCGGCCCGAATTTACTGCGGGGATTTCGCGCGCTTTCCTGACCAATGGCTGGCAGCAGCACATGCCGCTCAAACTCTCCGCCCACGGCCCGATATTCCGCTATGAGCGGCCGCAGAAGGGCCGCTACCGGCAGTTTCACCAGCTCGACGCAGAGATTATCGGGGCGGGCGAAGCGGCTGCGGATGTCGAATTGCTTTGTTTCGCCGACCAGCTTCTGCAGGAACTGGGTATTGCCGATGGCGTGACCCTGCAGCTCAATACATTGGGCGACGCGGAAAGCCGGGATGCCTGGCGCGACGCTTTGGTCGAGCATTTTCAGGCGCACCGCAAGGACCTGTCCGAGGACAGTCAGGACCGGCTGGAGCGCAATCCGCTGCGGATTCTCGACAGCAAGGAACGGCAGGACCGCCCGATCGCCGATGCGGCTCCGGATATTGACGCCTATCTGTCGACCGAAGCGAAGGAATTTTTCGCTCAGGTCACCGAAGGGCTGGATGCTTGCGGTGTGGTCTGGACGCGCAACAGCCGTCTGGTGCGTGGGCTGGACTATTATCGCCATACCGCGTTTGAATTTGTCACCGACCGGCTGGGCGCACAAGGTACGGTTCTGGCTGGCGGACGCTATGATGGTTTGATCGAGACTCTCGGTGGCCCCGCGACCCCCGCTGTCGGCTGGGCTGCCGGTATCGAGCGGCTCGGTATGTTGCTGACCGAAGTGCCGGAAGCATCTCTGGAGCTGGCCATCGTGCCGATGGGCGATGAAGCCACGGTCAAGGCGCTGTCGGTGGCGAACGAGCTGCGCAAAACCGGATTTTCAGCCGATATATTCGGAAGCGGAAAGTTCAAGAAACGGATGGCACGCGCCAATCAGGCGGGTGCTTTGGCGGCAATCATCATCGGCGAGGACGAGCTGGCCTCCGGCAAGCTGCAGTTCAAAAATCTAGCTACGGGTGAGCAAACCGGGTTGGACGTTGCGGAAGTCATTGAAAAAATGTGGGATCTGAGATTCACGGATGAGCTTGATGATCTCGACTCCGAACTCCTGTCTTTGGAACAGGATGTAAAGACATCGGGAGACAATGATTGACCGCCATCACCCCCCAGAGACTGGCGCAGATCGAGGCGCGTTTTGCCGAGCTTCAGGCGATGATGGCTTCGGGCGATCTGGACAGCGAAAAATTTGTCGCTGTTTCCAAGGAATATGCCGAAATCGAACCGGTCGCCGAGGCTGCTGCCAATGTGAAATCCCTGCGTGACGAGAAAGACGAGCTCGCCGAAATGCTCGCGGGCGATGACGCCGAGATGAAGGCGATGGCCGCCGACGAGGTCGATGGCGTGAAGAAGGCGCTTGAAAAGGCCGAACATGCGCTCGCGCTGCAGTTGCTGCCCAAGGACAGCGCCGACGACCGGCCCGCGATGCTCGAAATCCGTGCTGGTACCGGCGGTGACGAGGCCGCGCTTTTCGCCGGTGATCTGTACCGCATGTATACGCGCTATGCCGAGGATCAGGGCTGGAAGGTCGAGATGATCTCCGCCAATGCTTCGGAAGTCGGCGGGTTCAAGGAAGTCGTCGCCAATATCCAGGGCAAGGGCGTGTTCGCCAAGCTGAAGTTCGAATCCGGTGTCCACCGGGTGCAGCGCGTGCCGGAGACGGAAAGCGGCGGGCGCATCCACACCTCTGCCGCGACGGTTGCAATTCTGCCGGAGCCGGAAGAAGTCGATATCAAGATCCGCACCGAGGATCTGCGCATCGACACCTATCGGGCGAGTGGCGCCGGTGGCCAGCATGTTAACAAGACCGATAGTGCGATCCGCATCACTCACTTGCCGACCGGTCTGGTTGTGCAATGCCAGGATGGTAAATCCCAGCACAAGAACAAGGCGCAGGCGATGAAGGTGCTGGCGGCGCGGATGTATGAGCAGGAGCGCGATGCCGTGCAAAGCGAGGAAGCCGAAGCACGCAAGTCGATGGTCGGTTCCGGCGATCGTTCGGAGCGTATTCGCACCTATAATTATCCGCAAGGCCGGGTCACCGATCACCGGATCAACCTGACGCTGCACAAGCTGCCCGAAATTATCGAGGGCACGGCGCTGGGTGAAATGGTCGATGCGCTTATCGCAGAGGATGAAGCCAGCCGGCTTGCCAATCTGGATGGGTGATGTCGCCGGTGTTTTGCGCGCAGCGACAAAGATATTAGGCGAAATTTCCGACAGTCCGCGACTCGATGCGGAATTGCTGATGGCGCATGCGCTGAAAATGGAGCGCGCCGATCTGTTGCTGAAACTGCCGGAATTGGCCGCACCGGCTGAGTTTTCTGCGCTGCTCGAACGGCGCCGGCAATCCGAACCGATTGCCCATATCATCGGCACGAAAGAATTCTGGGGGCTCGATTTTATAGTCAGCTCGGATGTCCTGATACCCCGTCCCGACAGCGAATTGCTGATCGGGGAAGCGGTTCGCCTATTTGCAGCACAGCATCCGCAAAGGATATTGGACCTGGGTACGGGCAGTGGTGCGCTATTGCTCGCGGCGCTCAACGAATTTCCCGCGGCCAGCGGCCTGGGTATCGATGCCAGCACCGCTGCGTTGCAAATTGCCCATAATAATGCCGATGCGCTGGGACTGGCCGACCAGTCCAAGTTTCTGCTGCTCGACTGGACGCTGCCAGACTGGACTGGGCCACTCGGTTCCGGTTTCGATCTGGTCCTTGCCAACCCGCCCTATGTCTCGACCAACGCCCAATTGTCTGCGGATGTGGCCGAATATGAACCCCATCGGGCGCTGTTCGCCGGAGAAGACGGAATGGATGATTATCGGATCATCATTCCCGGGCTCGAAAACCTGCTTTCGCCCACCGGAATGGCCTTGCTCGAAATCGGTTTCGATCAAGCGGATGAGGTTTCGGAATTGGCCTCCGACAACGGCTATCATATTGAATTAAAGAAAGATTTGGGAAAAAATGATCGTTTGTTAATCCTCCGGCGGTAAAAAGGGCTTGGTTTTGACGAGGCGAGTCGCTAAGACTTGTACAGGCGCAGATGATTTCTGGCTTTTCCCTAAATCCCTGGCCTGCCCCCAACTTGATAATTTTGCTGGTTTTCGGCGAGAATTTGTCTTGTATGGGCCGCTGTGAACGGGTTGTCTGCAGCGCAATTGCCACCAGCGCGTGGCTATAACTTGAGAAAGACCAAGTTTATAAACGGTATAAGGATACCTAAAATTTGATGAACAATCGTCAGCCTAGCCGCCGTGGACGTGGCCGGAACACCAATAATAATAACCGCCCCCAGGGCAACCGTAGTGGTGGGTCGGACCGCGATAACCGGATCGATAGCCGCGCCCGTGGCAATGCAGCGCAGATGCTCGATAAATTCAAGAAAATGGCGCAGGATGCACAGGTCAATGGCGACCGTGTCCAGGCCGAATATTATCATCAATTCGCCGATCATTATTTCCGGGTCAATGCTGATACCGTGGCTCGCCGCGAAGAACAGCGGATCGCCCGTGAAGAGCCGCGTGGAGACAATCGGTCGGATAATCGGGGTGACAATCGCGGCAATGCTTCAGGCCAGAGCGATTCAAACGACAATGATGGTGACAATGGTCGCGGCCGGCCACAGCAGGTACAGCAAAATCGTCCGCCGCGTGAAGACCGGGACAATCGCGAAAGTCGCGATAATAATAGCGATATAGCAGCGAATGATACGACCGAAGAGAAAAAGCCGGTTCGTAGCCGCCGTCCGCGCAAGGTTGAAACTGTAGCAACCCGCAACGACACAGCGGAGCAGAACGGTGAGTCAAACGGTCTAGATGCCAGCGCTCTGCCGCCAGCGATTTCGCAATCGATCGAGGTCGAAGTTGAAAAGAAACCGGCGCGTAAAAAGCGTGTTCCCAAGCCGAAGCCGGTTGAAGAAGGCGACGCCGCCTAAGACCCGTTTGGCCGGAATCAGATAGCGATGAGTATCCAGCTATGGCTGGCGCTCATCGCGAAACTGCGGCCAATCGGACGTTCATCGCAGGCCCGGTCAACAGCGGCGCTGCGATTATGGGGCGTCCAGTCCCTCAATGGCTGCTGCCAGCCAGCCGGGGAGATCAAGCCCTTTCAAATCGTCGACGCGCCGATGTTCAACCGACAGATCATCGGCGGGATAGGCGATACGCTGGCGCTTTTCATCGGCTTGCGCGATCGGGACGACGACCAGTCGCCGGTTGACCTTTTGCCGGTAATTCATCCGTGCGGTATTTTCCTGTCCGACATAGCAGCCCTTGGTAAAGCTGACGCCATTCAGTTCTGCGGCGTTGCATTCAAGCCATAAGGTCTTGTCGCTGCCGAGTTCACAGGTTCCTTCGGTCACGCCGAGCGACAGGCGGTGCTTTCGAAAATCTTCGTCCGCGCTGTCACCGTTGCTCGCGTCTTCCAGCCAGCGGTGGCCCAATGCGGGCAAGCGGGGATCGACCGGCTTGTTTTCAGCTGCCAAAGCCCAGTGAACATTCACCGAATCATCCAGAGCGATCTCGATCTTTCGCCTTAACCGATAGAGTTTCAGGCGGCGGACAAGTCCCTCGGCCTGCTCCTTCTCGCAGTCGATCAATATATCATCGCCTTCGGCCCACAGGAAGAAATCGAACAGCACTTTCCCCTGCGCGGTAAGCAGCGCTGCCCATTGGGGCGCGCCTGCTATAACAGCGGTGGTGTCTTGCGTTACCAGCCCTTGCAGAAACTGCCGGATGTCTTCGGACCCGTCCGTTGCCGAGAGGCGGATGACGGCGCGGTCATTAAGTCTGGTTTCGGTCATGGCATTTAGGTAGGGTGTACGAACCGAAAAACCAAGCCTTGCGCGGAGCTATATGACCGATACGATTACTATTCGCCGTCCGGATGACTGGCACGTGCATCTACGCGACGGCGCAATGCTGGAAGCGGTCGCTCCGTTTACCGCGAAACAATTTGGCCGGGCGATCATCATGCCCAATCTTTCGCCGCCGGTGACCAGCGCTGCCAGTGCGGCTGCCTATCGCGACCGGATCATGGCAGCTTTGCCGGCCGGGTCGGATTTCACGCCGCTGATGACCTGCTATCTGACCGATGATGCGGACGCGGATGATATCGCTGCGGGTCACGCAGCAGGAATCTTCACTGCCGCGAAACTCTATCCCGCCAATGCCACGACCAACAGCGCGCACGGGGTGACCGATGTAGCGCATATCATGCCGGTGCTCGAACGGATGCAGGATATTGGCATGCCGCTGCTGGTGCACGGCGAGGTGACCGATGGCGATATTGACATATTTGACCGCGAAGCCGTGTTTATCGAGCGGGTGTTGGAAAAACTGATCGGTGCACTGCCGGACCTGAAAGTCGTGTTCGAGCATATCACGACCGCGCAAGCGGTGCAGTTTGTCGATAGTGCAGGTTCCAACGTTGCGGCAACAATCACGCCGCATCATCTGCATATTAATCGCAATGCCATGTTCACCGGCGGAATTCGTCCCCATGCTTATTGCCTGCCCGTTGCCAAGCGCGAGCTACACCGGCTGGCGCTGCGCAAGGCAGCCACCTCGGGGTCTGCGAAATATTTTCTCGGTACCGACAGCGCGCCGCATGAAATTCACGCCAAGCTATCCGCATGCGGTTGCGCCGGTATTTTCAACGCGCCTTATGCGCTGGAGAGCTATGCCGCGGTGTTCGATGAAGAAGGCGCGCTCGACCGGCTGGAGGGCTTCGCGTCCTTACATGGCCCGCAATTTTACGGCTTGCCGCTCAACGAAGAGCGCGTGACTTTGGAGCGGAGCAGTTTTGTTGTGCCCGACAGTCTCGAAACCGGTGGCTCCACGCTCGTTCCCTTTCACGCGGGTTCCGAACTGGTTTGGCATATCGTTCAGGCCTGACCGGCGATCGCTTTCCGCTCTGCCTTGCCTGCAAGAATATTATCGGTCGAATAGATCGCCAGGCTGATCCAGATCAGCACGAAACAAATGATGTGCGATGGTGTCAGCGCTTCCTTGTAGACCAGCACGCCGACCAGAAACTGGATCGTCGGCGCGAGATAATTCAACAATCCGATAGCGCCGAGGGTCATTTTCTTGACTGCCGAGGCGAATAATAGCAGCGGGATCGCGGTGACGATGGAGCCGCCGATCAACAACAGATCAATCATCCGGTCATCGCCAAGATGCACGCTGGTGGAGGATGGCGCCGCGCCGAAAACCAGCCAGACCAGAAATAGGATGAAGGGAAGGAATAACATCCCCGTCTCGACCGTCAGCCCCACGATCGGTCCGATATCCGCGATCTTGCGGACCAGTCCATAGCTGCTCCATGAAATGGCCAGCGCGAGGCTGATCCAGAGCGTGTCCAGCGCCTGCACGGCCAGAACGGAAACGCCTACGACGGCTATGGCTATGGCAATCCATTTGTTGCGGGAGAGCTTTTCACCGAGAAATAACTTGCCGAGCAAGACGCTGAGCAGCGGACTGATAAAATAACCGAGACTGGCTGCGAGAATATGATCCTCATGCACGGCCCAGACATAGATCAGCCAGTTGGCGGCAATTAGCGAGGCGCTGGCCAGCATCGCCCAACGCAATTTTCGGTCCGCCAGGGCGGCTCCCAGACCAACAAGATTTCTCCGGAAATAGAGGATGACGAGCAACAGTGGTACCGACCAGATGATACGATGCGCGACAACTTCCAGCGCGTCAACGCTTTGCAGCAGCTTGAAATAGACGGGCATCAAGCCCCAGAACAGGCACGCGATCAGTGCCTGTACGAGACCGATTCGGCTGGTGGATGGCGCAGTGGACATAGTTCAGCGATTAAGCTGACCGTGGCCACCGGGCAATCAAGAAATCCTATCCCCGGGAAAACCCGGAACCTGATCAGATAATGCCGCCACCGATCCACAGCCGCAAGGCGCAGATGCCCATGACGATGATGCAGAAATACATACCGCTGGTGCGCGAGGAGATGAGGCCGAATAGCGCACCGATCCCGGCGATCGGCAAGATCAGCCAGTTGGTCCATCCCAACAGGGGAACCAGACCGATGAAAGAGAGAATGAGGGCAATGACGCCGATGAAAATTGAGATCAGATTGAACATAACTGTATTATAGGCATAACGCACCGATATTTCAAGTATTTTCAAATTGCCTGGGTCGTTGTAGATTTGCTCCCCGGAGAGGGATGACCATGGCTATTGATGATATCAGAATTGAAACCGAACGCTTGATCCTGCGTCCGCCCAATGGTGATGATTTCGAAGAGTGGGCGAGGTTTCAGTCCGATGAAGCCACAATGACTTTCATTGGCGGAGTCAAAAGCCGGGCCGAAAGCTGGCGGGATCTATGTTCCATGGTCGGTGCCTGGCATGTTCGCGGCTATGCGATGTTCTCGCTGATTCTCAAAGATAGCAACAAGTGGATTGGCCGTATCGGTCCCTGGTATCCCGACAGCTGGCCCGGCACCGAGGTGGGCTGGGGTGTCGCGCCGGAATATGCGGGCAAGGGCTATGCTCTGGAAGCTGCCGTCGCGAGCATGAACTATGCCGTCGATACGCTCGGCTGGAGCGATATCTGTCATACGATTGATCCGGATAATCTGGCGTCGATCAGATTGGCGGAGCGGGTAGGTTCAACCAATCGCGGGCCAACGACGCTGCCTGCGCCCTATCAGGATGCACGGGTTGACGACTGGGGCCAATCGCGCGAACAGTGGCAAGAGAATAGAAAGCAGTTTCAGTAGGAGAGCAGACCATGGTCGAAGATCACTATGTGGATCCCACGCGGGAAAGCTTTGACGCATTCAAGGCGCTGCCCCGCGATGTGCCGATCAACATGCTCAATCTGCTGCGTTTCCATCAGGTGGCACAATATCCTGCGGATCATCCCAATGCCGGCAAGGGATGGAGCGGCGAACGCGCCTATCAAGAATATGGCAAGACCAGCGGCCCGATATTCCAGCGGGTGGGCGGCACGATCATCTGGCGGGGGAAAATGGAATCTATGGTGACCGGGCCGGATGACAAGCAGTGGGATTCCTCTTTCATCGCTTATTATCCGAATAGCGGCGCGTTCCTGGAAATGGTCACTGACCCCGATTATAAAAAGGCGGTAGTCAATCGCCAGGCGGCTGTTCTGACATCCCGGTTGATTCGTTTTGGCGAAATCGACGGACCTGAAACGTTCGGATGAAATCCCGAATTGGCACAAAGGGTTAACGAATAGTCACCGGATTAACCAAATTCCCTAACGAAATATTAACGCTTTTTGATGCATCTGTTCCGCCATATTCAGGAGCAAATTGCATGTCACATTTTTCCCGTTCTCTATTGCTGTCCGCAGCAGCTTTTGCGTTACCGCTAACGCTCGCCGCTTGCGGGAGCAATGAAGCCAGCGAAGAAGAGCTGGCGAAACTGGACGATAACCTGACCTCCGACCCGGCGATGAATGATGCGCTGGAAGATGCCATATTGGTCGACCCTGATCTCACGGACCAGGCAAACCGCAACGCCATTCGCGGTGCCAATGGTGCAGCGGATGGCTCGGTGCCGCCGGGGACCGGTGAAGACGGGAGAGCCGCTGCCAAGGCAGCGCTTGGCGGAAAGATTCTTGCTGCGCCAAAGCCCCGACAGATGACATCGACCGATGAAGGCCTGACGCTGGGCGACAAAGCCGAACTGCAGGAGACGCGGCAGAACAAGCCGGTATGCAAGGAAAAGCTGACCTATGACATGGGCTGGGCGAACAAGATGCCACCGGAATTTGCGGTTTATCCAAAGGCAAATGTGCAGGAAGCGGCTGGCAAATGCGATCTTCGCGTTGTCAGTTTCACCACCGCGACGCCGATCAAGAGCATCGTCGATTTCTATTACACCCAGGCAAAGCGTGGCGGATATGACGCCGAATATCTCTTGCGCGGCAGCGAGCATGTTCTGGGAGGCTCAAAACCGAACGCCAACAGTGCTTATGTGATCACCCTGAACGAGCGCTCGGGTGGCGGAACGGTTGTCGATATTGTCGCCAGCAACGGTCGTTAGATCAGAAAAACAGCGCCGGACGTCGCATTACACATTGTCCGGCATCGAAAGGTGGCCCGCTCCGGCCACCTTTTTTTATTCTATTCGCGGTAGCTGCCGCCACCATCGACGGTGATGTCATTGGCGGTGGTGAAGCTGCTCAGGTCGCTCGCCAGCCATAGCATCGCATTGGCAACTTCGACCGCCTGGCCGACCCGGTTGATCGGATGGTTGCGGTTGAACAGTTCCACCGCTTCGTCATGCGGCCCAGGATAGGCCGCGAGATAGCGCTGGTACATCGGCGTGTCGATGGCACCGGGATGCACCGTATTCACCCGCACCGGATATTTCTCGGCAGCACAATGGAGCGCGAGCGATTTGCTTAGCGAGGTGACCGCCGCCTTGCTGGCGCAATAGGCTGCGAACTGCGCGCCGGGACGCATGGCCAGCATTGACCCGATATTGACGATCGCGCCATCCTCGCCGCTTTCCAGGATTGCGGGGAGGCCGACACGGCAACCGTAGAAGGTGCCCTGCATGTTGATATCTATGGTCCGGTTCCAGCTGTCCAGATCAACCTCGTCAACCGATCCGGGCTCGGAAATGCCCGCGACATTGAACAGGGTGGTGATCTTGCCGAAGCGCTTCTTGGTGGCGTCGACTGCCGCTTGCCACTGCTCGAGGTTGCGCACGTCCAACTCGACCGCATCCGCGCGGTCACCCAGAGAGGCCGCCAGCTCTTTCGCCTTGTCGATCTGGATATCGGCCAGCATCACCGAGCCACCTTCATCGATAACCCGTCGTCCGGCGGTGCCGCCAATGCCTTCCGCGCCGCCTGAAATCAGCGCGACTTTTCCGTCCATCATACCCATTATATATTCCTGTCTCTTTGGCCTATTTCTTGTCGAAAATGATCGGCAGATTGCTTAACCCGCGCAACATCATGTTGGGCGGATAGTTGAGTTCAGCGCCTTCCTTGATCCGGATATTATCGATACGCTTGGCAAATTGCTGGAATGATACGGTCAGTTCCTTGCGTGACAGCATATTGCCGACGCACATGTGGATGCCTTTGCCGAAAGCGAGATGGGTGCGCGCATTCTTGCGGTCGACCTGAAATTCGTTCGGATTTTCAAACTGCTTAGGGTCGCGGTTGGCGGCGTGATAACGCATCATCACCATCGCGCCCTTGGGCAGCATCACACCACCGAGTTCGGCGTCGCGGTGCATCACTCGCCAGATGCCGGAAGAGCCGCTCGACATGCGCAGCACTTCTTCCACCGCATTGGGGATCAGCGAAGGATCATCCTGGATTTTCTTGTACTGATCCGGGTTGGTGGCAAAAAGACGCATGCCTTCGGCCAGCGCTGCGGTTGTGGTTTCATTGCCGGCGACCATCAGCTGCTGGACGATGGACAGGGATTCTGCATCATCGAGCGGCCGTTCACCGTCAACCTGGGCGTTGACCAGGTCAGAGAGGATATCGTTTTTCGCTTCCTTGCGCCGTTCATCCATATTGGCCTTCAGCGCGTGCTGATATTCGACCACCTCGCGCTCGGTTTCCAGTTGCCGTTCGCGTGTCATCATGCCGGAAAGCCGGTCGACAAAGGCATTTGTCCAGCGTTTGATCGTGTGGGCATCGGCGACATCGAGGCCCAGTTGCACGGCAATGGTCCGGACCGGCATCGGAATCGCATATTCATCGACAAATTCGCATTCGCCCTTGTCGATGAAATTGTCGATCAGTTCGTTCGACATCTCCCGCATGCTGTCTTCCAGCTTGTTCACTTTGGGCATGGAAAAGGCGAGGTTGACCAGTTTGCGGAACCGCGTGTGGACCGGCTGGTCTGCGGTCAGCAAGGTATTGACCTGCGGCCAGCCCTTTGCCTGTATCGCCTGCAATTCCGCATCATTCTCAAGCTCTTCGTCGGATTTACCGCCAGAAAGCAGTGCATTGAAATTATTCGAAAAATCATCCAGCCGACCGACAGCTTCCGATATCAGCTCATAGTCCAGAACCACGTATGTGCCGCTTGCCTCGTCAAAAAAGACCGGCGTCTTGGCGCGCTTCTCTTCATAAAATTCAAAGGGATCAACCAGAATATCCGGTTGAAAAAGGGATTTTGACACGGCTTCGTTCATGACAGGTTCCTGCTTATATTAGTCAAATGATGGCGTGGGTTTGCCCTCTGCATTATAAACCGGCCCTTCGGCATCGACCCGGTATTTGGCGCTGACGGCATTGATCAGGCCAAAGCTGCCGATATGGGCAAGCATATTGGCATAGTGGACATCCTGAAAATGCTGGGCGAGGGCTTCCTCGTCGGTCCATTCTTCAAACACTTCGATGCGCGACGGATTATGCATATCGGCTGCCCAGCTATAGTTGAGACAACCGGACTGCGTCAGAGCGCCGTCGATATAGGGCTGTGCCTTTTCCAGACATTCTGCGCGTGTCGCCGGTTCCACGTCGATATGCGCAGCGATCAGTATTTTGGCCATGCTCGAAATTCTCCTAAAGCTTGTTGCCGCCAAATTGCGCGACGACGACAAATATGCGTTTGCTGTAAAGCCACTGGCCATCGATTTTGACAAATTCATCATCATAGCGGCCGCCGGCAACGCGCGGCTCGCCGTTCTCGACCAAAATTTCATGAGTCTGGTATCGGCCGGAGGCGGTATCGCCTGTAACGTCAAGGGAGGCAGGTATGCCCAGAAAACTGACGGCATCGAACTGGCTCATCGCGCCGTTCCAGAGATTGACTATATTTTCGCGCCCGATGACTTCGGTACCCATCAGCGACCAGACGGCGTCTTCGGTCCACAGCGCGCCCCAGTCGTCGGGATCCTTGCGCAGCACGGCGTCGCAATAGCTGTCGTGCAATTCCCGGATGGCCAACCGGTCTTCTATTGGTCCTGAAAACATGGACTGATCCTCTCCTGATTATGGAGAGACTACACGGCAAAAGCGCCGGAAAAACAAGCTGCCATAAGTGCTAGCGGGGGTGGATCAATCGCCGCTGATACGTTCGATATCCGCACCTACGGCTGCGAGTTTTTCTTCCAGCCGTTCATAGCCGCGATCAAGATGGTAGATACGCTGCAGCCGGGTTTCGCCTTCCGCTGCAAGTCCGGCAATGGCCAGACTCATCGAAGCGCGCAGATCGGTTGCCATCACCGGCGCACCGGTCAGTTTCTTGACGCCGCGGACCACGGCGGTGCGGCCCTTGGTCTCGATATCCGCGCCCATCCGGTTGAGTTCGGGCACGTGCATGTAGCGATTCTCGAAAATCGTCTCGGTGAGCACGCTGGCGCCGTCGGCGAGACAGAGCATCGCCATCAGCTGCGCCTGCATGTCGGTTGCGAGACCGGGATAGGGCGCCGTCGACAGGGTAAGCGGTTTGAGCTTGCCATCGGAAGAGACCTTGATCCCCTTGGCATGTATATCGATTTGCAGACCAGCATGGCGCAGCGCATCGAGCGTCGCTTCCATTTCATCAGCCTTGGCAGCCAGCAGATCGACTTCGCCGCCGGCAATGCCGACCGCGCAGGCATAGCTGCCCGCTTCGATCCGGTCCGACATGACACGATAGGTGCAGCCGTGTAGCCGATCGACGCCGTGGATGGTCAGGGTTGAAGAGCCAATGCCTTCAATTTCCGAACCCATAGCGACCAGCATGTTGCAAAGGTCGACAATTTCCGGTTCGCGTGCAGCGTTTTTGAGGATGCTGGTGCCGTTCGCCAGCACCGCCGCCATCAATGCATTTTCTGTTGCGCCGACCGATACCACGGGAAAGGTGAAATCTCCGCCGGGCAGGCCGCCATCGGGAACGCGTGCGATTACATAGCCGCTGGTAGTTTCGATCGAGGCACCAAGCGCTTCGATAGCCTTGAGATGCAGGTCGATCGGGCGGTTGCCGATGGCGCAGCCACCGGGCAGCGAGACCCGGCATTCACCGGCGCGCGCCAGCAATGGGCCGAGAACCAGTATTGATGCCCGCATCTTGCGTACGATATCATATGGTGCTTCGGTCGAGGTGATCCGGCCTGCCTTGAGCGTCATCACCCGACCGAAATCTTCCGGTCTTGCGCCTTCGATGGTGGTCGAAACGCCGAGCTGGTTGAGCAAATGGCCAAAACTGTCGACATCGGCCAGTCTTGGCAGATTGCGCAACGTGACCGGTTCGTCGGTCAGCAGCGCGCAAGGTAACAAAGTCAGAGCGCTATTCTTGGCCCCCGAAATGGGAATTGTGCCAGACAGGCGATTGCCGCCGCGTATTGAGATAATATCCATGGTCTAGCATTTACCGAAAACGGGGATGCAGGCAAGTCTATTGCGCCGCTTGCACCCCGAAATCGCAGCAAAACGCGCTAGTTTCGCAGCAGCCCGAGCGCGGCATAGGCGGCTTCCACCGTCGGCCGTGCCATTGCAGAGGCTTTTTCCGAGCCATTGCGTAAAATCGTGTCGATCGCGGTCTCGTCCTTGCGCAATTCTTCGAACCGCTGGCGAATGGGTGACAATTTGCTCACTGCCAGATCGGCCAGCGCCGGTTTGAAGTCGCCAAAGCCTTTGCCAGCATATTCGGCAAGCACGGCGTCCTGCGAGAGGTCGGCCAGCGCAGCATAGATGCCGACCAGGTTCCGGGCTTCCGCCCGCTCTGCCAGATCGTCCATATTGTCGGGTAGCGGCTCCGGATCGGTCTTTGCCTTCTTGAATTTCCGTGCAATTGTCTCGTCATCGTCGGTCATGTTGATCCGGCTGAGATCGGACGGGTCCGACTTGCTCATTTTCGCATTGCCGTCGCGCAGGCTCATGATCCGCGCCGCTGTTTTGCCGAAAAACGGTTCCGGCAGAACGAAGGTTTCGGTGCCGGTATCACTATTGAACTTTGTCGCAATGTCGCGGGCCAGTTCGAGATGCTGTCTCTGGTCGTCGCCGACCGGAACATGAGTGGCCTGATAGAGAAGGACGTCGGCCGCCTGCAGCACCGGATAGCCCAACAGGCCCAGAGAGGAGCGCTGCTTGTGCTTGCCGGATTTTTCCTTGAACTGGGTCATCCGGTCCAGCCAGCCCATCGGGGTATTGCAAATCAGCATCCATGCCAGTTCAGGATGAGCCGGCACGCGGGCCTGGTTGAACAGGATCGATTTTTCCGGATCTACCCCGGCGGCAACCAGCGCTGCGACCATTTCGCGGCAGTTGGTGGCCAGTTCAACGGGATCATTATGGACGGTGATGGCGTGAAGATCAGCGAGGAAAAACAGGCATTCGCTCTCGTCCTGCATCTTCACCCAGTTCTTGATCGCACCCAGATAATTGCCGAGATGAAGATTTCCGGTTGGCTGAATGCCCGATACTGTCCGCATTTTTGGCGACATATTCTATGTTTCCTCCGTCGGAATGGGTTTGCGTTTGACCAGCGCGATGATCCGCTGCTTGTCCACCGCGCCGACCATGAAGCCAACGACAGCATAAACAGCTGCACCAGCGGCCACAAGCACCACCAGCGACCAAATCCGGGACCAGACATCGGCAGCGAAATAAGGCGTCAATCGGCCCATCAGGAACCACAATATAGCGGCCATTGCCGCGGTTGCGATCAACTGGCGGAAAATCCGAGATGCCAGAGCGGCGGTGAAGTGGAAAAATCCGCGCCGGTGGAGAATGGTATAAAGCAGGACGCAGTTCAGCGTGGCAGATGCCGCCGTCGCCGCCGCCAGTCCGACGATGCCGTAACCGGCATACATGACGACATAGATATTGAGCGCAATATTGACGATCAGCGCGGCCAGAGCCGTAAGCACCGGTGTTTTCGTATCGGATCGAGCGAAAAATCCGGGTATCAGGATTTTGATGATCACATAAGCGGGCAGGCCGGCTACCAGCGCAACCACGATATTGGACATTAACGCGCCGTCCGCTGCCGTGAATTTGCCGCCGACGAAAAACGCACTGGTAAAGGCGGGCGCGCAGATGGCGAGCGCAGCCGCAGCGGGCAGGGTCAGCAAGGTTGCCATCTCGAAGGCGTCGGCCTGCAGACGTTGCGCGAGCGCCTGGTTTTCATTCTGGATGTGGCGCGACAGCATCGGCAGGATGGCCGTGCCGAGCGCGATACCGACAATGCCGAGCGGCATCTGGTTCAGCCGGTCGGCCATTTTCAGAAGCGTCAACGATCCCTGAGGCAGGGAAGTGGCAAAAAACGTGTCGACAAACTGGCTGATCTGGTAAATTCCGGCGCCGAATGTTGCGGGCAGGATAACCATGCCCAATTGCTTGATTTCGGGCGTCAGGCGCGGGCGCTTGATCTGCAGTTTTACATCGGCGCGCTTCACTGCCCACCACAGGTAGATCAGCTGGACGAGGCCAGACAGGGCAACTGCTGCGCTAAGAATTTGAACGACAATCACATCATTGGTCGTATCGCCGCGAACATAATAGCCGATCAGGATGGCGCTGATCAGTGTGATGTTGAACAACACTGGCGCAATGGCACCCGGCGCAAAGCGGGAGCGGGCGTTGAGCAGGCCGGACAGCATTGCCACCAGACTGATGAAAAACAGATAGGGGAAAGTCATCCGGCTCAGGAAGACGGCGAGCTCGAATTTACCTGGCTGGGACTGGAATTCGGATGCCAGACCGTAAACGATCAACGGCATGGCGAGCATCGCTACCGCCGAGAAGCCGAGCAAGATCCAGATGAATATTGACAAGACGTCATCGGCAAATTCCTTTGCTTTCGCCTCGCCGTCCTCGTCGGCAAGCCGGCGGCTGTACATGGGTACGAAGGCTACCGAAAAGGCCCCTTCGGCAAAAAGCCGCCGGAAGGTGTTCGGCAGGGTAAAGGCCAGCTGATAAGCATCGGCTGCCAGGCCCGCACCCAATACTCTCGCCAGCAGCATATCACGGACGAAACCGAATATGCGGCTGATGATAGTAAATCCGGCAATCGTCCCGGTATTTTTGATCAGGCTCATCTCAAGCCCTCAATAGGTGGCTAACCAGCTCAGGCATTCCCGACCGGTTGTTCACCCGCTTGCTCTGCTGCCATCTGTTCGCGTTGCTGCATATAGAGCGCCGTGAAATCTATCGGTTCGAGCAACAAGGGCTGGAACCCGCCGTCGCGGACGGCATCTGAAATGATCGCCCGGGCGAACGGGAAGAGAAGCCGCGGTGCTTCGGCGAAAAGAAACGGATGCGCCTGTTCTTCCGGCACGTTGCGTAGTCCGAAGAGGCCGCAATAGAGCAGTTCTACGGCGAAGGCGACGCCTTCATCGGCTTTCGCTGTAACTTCGATTTTCAGTTCGACTTCATGGACTTCATCCGAGACTTTCGACGAACCGATATTGAACTGCACGTCAATCTGCGGCTGTGCGTTCCACTGGTAAACATCCGGTGCGTTCGGATTCTCGACGGAAAGATCCTTCACATATTGCGAAATCACGCCAATCTGGGGCTGGGTGTCTGCACCATTGGCAGCCGGATTGGGGGTGGTCACGTGTCCAGAGGGATTTGCGCCGGATTCGTTATTGTCATTCTCGTCAGCCATCGGGCTTGTCCTTTCGGAAAATCAGTCAAAAATGTCTTTTGACGCATATTGCGCCGCCATTCGCAGCGCGCCTAGCAGGCGACGGAACCGAGAGCAATTAAAGAGTTAACCGGAGTAACGGAGCCCGGCATTGCGGCGAATTCGTCAGCACCGGTTCACAAATTGGCCGGTACAAGATACTGGCCGATTGCGGCTTGGCGGCTTTTTCTCTAATGCCGTTTGAAACCGGCCCTTTTTCTGCCTATGTATAGGGCAACAGGAAAGATTGGATTCTTACAGTGACCATCGAAATCGTATTATTGGCAATGGTAGCGGCCTTTCTCGGCTTGCGGCTTTACTCCGTGTTGGGCAAACGCACCGGCCACGAGCAGGAACATACGCCGCGGAGCATTGAGCCACGCGCAAATGACCGCAGACCATTGGACGATTCCAAGCCACATGTTCCGGATATCGTTCCGGCCCAGGCAGGTGCGCCGGCGATGGTCTATGACAGCAGCGCCGAAGCCGGCATGCGGGAAATCCTGAGCGCCGACCGCAATTTTGATGTGGGCCGGTTCATCGAGGGCTCGCAAGCTGCCTATCGCATGATCCTCGAAGCCTTCTGGAAGGGCGACGAGGAAGAACTGAAATTGCTTTGTGATGACGATGTTTACGAGAGCTTTGTCGAAGTCATAGATGCCCGCGAAAAGCGTGGTGAAGTGCTGGAAAACCAGCTGGTGCGGATCGACAATGCACGCATTTCCGAAGCCGAATACCGGCGGCCGGTCGCTCGTATCACGGTGCAGTTTGATGCCGACATCGCTGCGGTGGTCAAGGACAAAAAGGGCAAATTGATCGGCGGGTCGCTATCCGACGCGGCCGAAACCCACGATGTCTGGACGTTCAGCCGGGATCTTTCCAGCGCCGACCCCAATTGGCTGCTCGACGAGACCGATGAGGCCTGATCCTCAGCCGTCAGGGAACAGCATCGTGAAAATCGGAACGCTTTTTGGCGCGCTGACGCTGTTTAGTGCCTGTTCGATGTCGATCATCCCGCAAGGGGCGGCACAAAGTCGGCCAACCCCTCAACAGAGCGTGATCGGGTCGGGCGAGAGTTCGACCGTAGTCAACTATCCGAGCCGCGGCTTTCAGACCGTCGAGGCGACTCAGCTTGTAAAAATCGGCAATGATCCGACCCGTGCATTGGGCGCCGGTATTGCTGCCGGGCCGGATATTGCGGCGCTCAATCTTTCGCAATCCAAAGCGACGTCGGCCCTCGACTCTTTTCGCACCAGCTGTTCCTCGCTGGTCCGGCGGGAAGATAATAGCGGTCTGACCAATGGTGCCGATTGGCAAGTGTCGTGCGATGCTGCCCAGAACTGGCCGGCCAATGATGCGGCACGTTTCTTCACATCCTATTTCGAAACCGTCCAGGTCGGCGATGGCGCGGCCTTCGCGACTGGCTATTTCGAACCGCAGATTCGCGGGTCGAGAGTCAGAAACAGCAATTATACAGTGCCCGTCTACCGGCGGCCGGCCAATCTGGTCGATGTCGATCTGGGTCTGTTTTCCGAAGAGCTGAAAGACAAGCGCGTCCGCGGCAAGGTCGAGGGCACTAAATTGGTACCGTATGAAGACCGGGCGGCCATTGACGACGGCGCCATCGCCGGTCAGGGGCTCGAGATTGCCTGGGCTCAGGATTATATCGAATTTTTCTTTCTGCAGATACAGGGCAGCGGCCGATTGGCGCTCCCCGACGGCTCGGTCATGCGGATCGGCTATGCCGGGCAAAACGGCCATGATTATACCGGTATCGGCCGGGTGATGCGTGAACGCGGGCTGCTCGCCGACGGCAAGACCAATATGCAGGGCATTGTCGAATGGCTGCGGGCACATCCGCAAGAAGGCATGCGGATCATGCGCGAGAACAAGAGCTACGTCTTCTTCACCGAACTGACCGGCCCGGGTCCTTTGGGTGCCATGGGTCATCCTGTGGTCGCGCAGACCTCGGTCGCCGCAGACCGGATGTTCGTGCCTCTGGGTGCTCCGGTCTATCTCGATATGGAGCATGATATTGCCGACGGCCTCTGGGTCGCACAGGATAGTGGCGGGGCGATCAAGGGTCCCAACCGTTTTGATACATTCTGGGGCGCCGGCGAAGAAGCAGCGCGGATAGCAGGTGGCATGTCTTCGCGCGGCAAAGCGCTGATCTTCCTGCCCAAAGGTACCGTCTCCCGGCTTTATGCGTCACAACGCGCCCCGGGCAAGTAAACCGTGTCCGACCGGCCCCTTACCGCCGGTGAAAAGGCGCTCTGGCAGAAATTTATCGAGACCGTAAAGCCGCTCGATCAGGAGCGGGTGAAACGCATCGAATCGCTTCCCGTCGCCAGGAAGCGGGTGCAAGATGCCGGACCAATCACAGCCGAATATTTTGGCGGCCAGCCGAGCAAAGCGGTTCCGTTACGTGACCAGAAACCGGTGCCGACCCGGCACGGTCTCGATGGCGGCTGGGACCGCCGCTTGGCCAAGGGCATGGTGCAACCCGATGTAACCGTTGACTTGCACGGCTACACGCTGTCGTCGGCGCATGGGCGTCTCGACAGTGCACTGGAACTGAGCATCGCGGCAGGCCATCGCGCAATTCTTCTGATTACCGGTAAAGCGCGTAGCGACGATGAGCGCAGTCGTGCGGGCGGTCGCGGAGCGATACGGTCTGCCATCTCCGACTGGCTCGCGGCATCACGCCATGCATCCCGCATTGCGACCGTCCGCAATGCCCATCCGCGGCATGGCGGCGCCGGGGCGCTCTATATCATATTGCGCCGGCCGCGCTGAGCAGCGCGCTGCCGGAGGCGGCGTGGCCGTTTTCAAAGGCCGACTAGCGGAGGGTGCGTTCTATAATCAGCGCGAAAATTTTCGACAGCTGTTCGAGATCTTCGATCGCCACCGCTTCGTCGAGCTTGTGCATGGTCGCGTTGCAGAGGCCAAATTCGACCACCGGCATGATCTTGGCCAGAAAGCGCGCGTCG
This sequence comes from uncultured Parasphingorhabdus sp., assembly GCF_963975555.1. Taxonomy (GTDB): domain Bacteria; phylum Pseudomonadota; class Alphaproteobacteria; order Sphingomonadales; family Sphingomonadaceae; genus Parasphingorhabdus. Next base: position 433,589 of record NZ_CAXBHH010000001.1, read on the forward strand.
GAGGTCCCGCCTGAAGTAGACAGTTCCGGTTCCACTCCGGTCACTTCGCGAATCGCGCCCGCGACGATGTCGGAAAATTCTCCGGGCGGTGTCAGGAACGGTTCGCCGGAAATAATCGGCTTCAGTTCGCCGCTGTGCCGCTCGACAATCTCCTTCACCATCGCACTGAGGCTTTCGCCGCTGTGACGGTCGTTGAACCGGATCGACAGTCGGCCTTCGGCCTTGGCCGGAATGACATTATGCGCCGGATTGCCGACGTGGAGATCGGTAAACTCGATATTGCTCGGCTGGAACCAGTCGGTCCCTTCGTCCAGCTGAAGCGAATCAATCTCGGTGAGAATCTTGCCAAGCTTGGTGATCGGATTGTCCGCATTGTGCGGATAGGCGACATGGCCCTGCATGCCGTTCACCGTGATCCACATATTGACCGATCCGCGCCGTCCGATTTTCATCATGTCGCCGAGCCGGTTGACCGATGTCGGCTCGCCGACGAGGCAGAGGTCCGGGACAATACCGCGCTCGGCCATCAGATCCATTATCGCGACGGTGCCGAACCGCGCAGGGCCTTCTTCGTCCCCGGTGATGATCAGGCTGATCGTGCCGAGATCATCGGGTAGCTGTTCCAGCGCGCCGACAAAGGCCGCGATGCTGCCTTTCATATCGACGGCCCCGCGACCGTAGAGCAAGTCACCGCGCTCTTCCGGAACAAAAGGATCGGTCTGCCAGCCCTGACCGGGGGGGACGACATCGAGATGACCGGCATAAGCAAAATGGCGCGATCCGGGCGCGCCGTGGCGAATGGCAAAGAGATTTTCGACGGGTCCGCCAAGCTCCGCCTCTTCCGGGGCATCGCCAGCAATGAACCGCGATATTTCGAATCCCAGAGGCGCGAGCATCGCTTCCATCTCGTCAAACACGCTGCCGGTCGCAGGTGTGATACTGGGCTGGGCGATCAATCGCTTTGCATAGTCGATAGTATTTGTACGGGTCATTGGCGGCCGATCAGCTTTTTGCCGTTTCCGGCTGTTCGAGGCGTTCGATCACCCATGGTTCCTCTTCGGCCGCTTCCAGCCACTGGGCGGTCCACTCGTGATCGATTATGGTCTGCATATAGCTGGTGGCGAAGCCGGGCAGGCGGAATCCGTAGGTCTGGAAGCGCGAGACGACTGGCGCAAACATGATGTCGGCAGCGCCATAGGTGCCGAACAGAAATGGTCCGCCGCCGCCAAATCGTGCCCGGGCCTGAGCCCACAATTCTATGATGCGAGCAGCATCGGCCTTGACCTCGTCGCTCAGGGAAAGGCCTTCGTAAATTTTCCGTGTGTTCATCGGACATTGCCGGCGCAGTGCCATATAACCGGAATGCATTTCGGCGGCCATCGAACGGGCCATGCCGCGTGCGGTCTCGTCCTTGGGCCAGAAACGGTCCCGGTGGGTCTTGTCGGCGAGCCAGTCAATAATCGCCAGACTGTCCCAGACCACGGTCTCGCCATCCCATAATATCGGAACTTTACCGCCCGAAGGGGCGAAATTCTCGCTCTCGCGGACATGGTCCCAATCGTCGCCGAATAAGGGCACGGTCAGTTCCTCGAAGGACAGGCCCGATTGTTTGCAGGCGAGCCAGCCGCGCATCGACCAGCTGGAATAGGCTTTGTTTCCGATTATCAGTTTCATATTCTGTCCCATAACCAAATATGGTGCGCTGTGTATAGAAAAGCGTCTTCGGGGCGGCGTCTAGCTCTGCACTGCCTCGAGAACGGCAAGCCGCAGTTCGTCGATACCCTGTTTCTTTTCCGAAGAGGTGAGGATCAGATCCGGGTGGGCGGCGGGATGTTTTTTGGCGATGGCCGCGACTTTTTCCGCCGTGATATCCAGTTCTTCCTGCTTCACCTTGTCGGCCTTGGTCATCACGACCCGGTAGCTGACCGCTGCCTTGTCGAGCATTTCCATCACTTCTTCGTCGACCGGCTTGATGCCGTGCCGCGAATCGATCAGGACGAACGTCCGTTTCAGCACGGCGCGACCGCGCAAATAGTCGTTGATCAGAAAACGCCATTTCTGAACCACTTTCGGCGGGGCCTTGGCATAGCCATAGCCCGGCATGTCGCAGATGCGGAAGATCAGCGGATCACCAATATCAAAGAAATTCAGTTCCTGGGTCCGTCCCGGCGTGTTGGAGGTTCGCGCCAGGCCATTGCGATTGGTCATCGCGTTGATCAGCGACGATTTGCCCACGTTGGACCGGCCGGCAAATGCGATCTCCGGGACCTTCGGGTCCGGCAGAAACTGCAGTTGCGGCGCGCTTTTCAGAAAGCTGATCGGGCCGGAGAACAGCTTCGGGTGGAGTGGGGCAGTCATCTACTTGTCATCCTGACGATCGCAAACCCGCACGATGCCCGTCACCATAATCATGTGTGACAGGCGGCCGTTTGGGGTCGCTTCCGCTGGAATGACAAGGCAGGGGCTCATGCCCCGGCCTTGTCAGCAGCAGCTTTTCTTGCTTTTTCTTCGGCTTCCTTCGCCATCATTTCCTTCATCTGGGGATGGCGGGAATAGAGCCAGCTTTGCTGGGCGATGGTGAGAATATTGGACACGGTCCAGTAGAGCTGCAGACCGGCGGCAAAAGGTGCCATGATGAACACCAATATCCACGGCATGATGCTGAATATCTGCTTCTGCATCGGATCCATCGGTGCCGGATTCAGCTTGAACTGGAAGTGCATGGTGATGCCCATCAGGATCGGCAGTATGCCGACGGCGAGAAAGCTTGGCGGATCGAAAGGCAACAGGCCGAACAGGTTAACCGGCGTTAGCGGGTCGGGTGCGCTCAAATCCTTGATCCACAGGATGAAGGGCTGGTGGCGCATTTCGATCGACAGCATCAGCACCTTGTACAGCGCGAAGAAGATCGGAATCTGCAGGAAGATCGGAAGGCAGCCCGCTAGCGGATTGACCTTCTCCTCCTTGTACAGCTTCATGATCGCCTGCTGCTGTTCTTGCTTGTCGTCCTTATGCTTTTCCTGAAGCGCTTTCATCTTTGGCTGGACAGCGCGCATTTGCGCCATGGATTTGAATTGTTTCTGCGCGATCGGGAACATGATCCCGCGGACGACGAAGGTCATCAGAATGATTGCGACCCCGAAATTGCCGACCAACTGGAACAACCAGTTGAGCAGATAGAAAAGCGGTTTCTCGAACCAGTAGAACCAGCCCCAGTCGATCGCCCGATCGAGATTGATGATTCCCAATTCGTCCTGATATTTTACCAGAACGGCGTTTTCCTTCGCTCCGGCAAACAGACGGGTTGTGGTCTTCAGCTGTTTGCCCGGGGCGATGATCTGAGCACTCTTCTTCGCGATTTCGGCCTGGAAGATATCGCCGCCGCCAGAACGGAATTTGGCATCAACGTCAGAAATATTGTCCGGGATCAGGGCGCCCAGCCAATATTTGTCGGTAAAGCCCAGCCAACTGACGTCCGTGTCATAAGCATTGGTGCCTGCGACAGCGGAAGTACCGAACATGCGCGCAAAGAAGCCAGGTTCTTCACCGGCAAGATTCTTATAATCTACATCGTAATTTGCCGCGCCTTCATAGACGCCGACAGGACCGGAGTGGATGGTCCATGTGCTGGCTTCGCTCGCCGGGATATTTGCCAGATCCCGTTTCCGGTTGATCAGGCCATAAGGTTTGATAGCGATAGCATTCTCACCGCGATTCGTCACATTCTGTTCGGCGGTGATCAGGTAATCAGCGTCGATCGACAGCTTGATCGCGTAGGTTTGTCCGGTCTCGTTAGACCAGCTGAGTGTCACCGGTGTTTCGGGAGTCAGTTTGCTTTGGTCGGTTGACCAGATCGTATTGTCATCCGGAACGGCGACGCCCTCGCCGGCCCAGCCGAAGCGGCTGAAATAGGCGTTCTCGGTACCAGAGGGCGAAAAGAGTCGAACAGATCCGCTGTTCTTGCTCATATCGACCGTGTGATCGGTCAGCGTGAGATCGTCAATGCGTCCGCCTTTGAGATTGATCGAACCCTTGACGCGCGGTGTGTCGATCAGGACGCGAGGATTTTCCCGCAATACGGTCGCCAATGGCCGGATCTTGTCCGATCCGGCGTCCGTGGCAATCTCGGTGCTAGTGGATGACGAGCCTGCCACCGGAGTCATTTTATCGCCAGGGACCTGATCATTAGCCGGAGCATTGGCCTGTTCGACCACTTCATTCTTGTTGGCCATATCCGGGAAAAACTGTTCCATCAGCATCGGCCATCCGAACAGGATGATTCCGGTGAGCAGCACCGCCATGATTATATTGCGTTTGTTGTCCACTATATCGTCCTGTTTTCGGCTATTTGTTGCAAATAGGATAGGTGTTTGAGGGTATCAAGGCACCGGGTCGTAACCCGAGCTTCCCCAAGGATGGCAGCGCAATAGCCGTTTAGCCCCGAGCCAGCCACCCTTAATTGCACCATGTTTCTCGATCGCTTCGATCGCATAGCTGCTGCAGGTCGGCTGGTAGCGGCAAGTCGGCGGTAATATCCGCGACGGGCCCCATTGCCAGCAGCGCACGAAGAAGATGAAAACGGACTTGAGCATCGCTAGGCGAGCTTTTTGGCCAGATATTTCAGGCCCTTTTCCAGTTCGGCTTTCATGGCGGCGAAGTCCGCTTCCTTATTGGCCTTGCGGCCGATCATGACGTGATCGACACCGGACATTCCGTCACCGGGCAATGTTTCGGCGAGCAAAGCGCGAAAGCGGCGCTTCATGCGGTTGCGCGCGACGGCGTTGCCGATTTTTTTGGTAACCGTGATGCCGCGACGAATCGTCGCTGCCGAAACGGGATGGTCACTGCGGCGGCGATGCGCCAGCAGGACAAAATTGGGGGTGACGAATCGTTTGCCGCGATTGGCAGCGAGAAAATCTGCCCGCTTGCGAATCACTTCGATAGACCGATTTGATTCGGTTGATGCCGATTCGGGTGAAGGCTGCTTCAAGTCCAGATGATCCAGCGATGAGCGTGCTTCGACAGGCGCAGCACTGGCGGTCATGTTGGTTTTAGGCAGAGAGCTTCTGACGGCCACGGGCGCGGCGGGCAGCCAATACTTTGCGGCCTCCGACGGTGGCCTTGCGGGCGCGGAAACCATGGCGCCGTTTGCGGACCAGGCGGCTCGGTTGAAATGTACGCTTCATCGCGGTTATCCTACGTCAAAATTTCAATAAAAAGGGGCCGTCAAAAATTGCGGCCGGTACGTTGTGGCTGCGATTAGGCAGGCAGGCGCTGAAAGTCAAGCGTTTGCGCTAGACTTTCTTGTCCCGATTGCCGGTTTTTACCTTGCCGAAAATCGGCAGTTCAAAATCCTCCGGAAGTGTCTTGTGGTGCCGTCTGCGCATGGCCCAGTCGGTCCATTTGCCATAATGGGGAAAACGCCGTTTGAAATCGACATAGCGCTTTTTTGCCCAGCGCGAGTTTTGCAGGACCAGAGCGAGACCGATCGGAAAAACGATGATGAAGCCGGGGCCGGGAATCGCGCCGATGATCGGCGAAACCAGAATTAACATGAATCCGATGACCGCGAGGGCGAATCGCGAACCCGATGTGTATTTCCAGCGTTTTTTCGTCAGTTCGTCGTTCATCACATTCCAATTGGTGCTTCGGGCCCAGACTCGCAAGCCTTGCCGGTACAACTAAAGCGCGCAAATGTGATTATCGTTCCGTCAGATGGATAAAGTATGAACGGCAGGCTGGGAGGAAGGTCCTAGTGGACGAGTTGAAAGCGAGCCATGTCGTTGCGGGACAGACGCAACTGGTCAGAGAAAGGCACGCTGTTGGTCAAGGCGTAAAACGCTCTTGCAGTCGGTGCTGATACGCCCATTTCCTGATAATAATCGAGATATTCGGCATGGACCGGATCGCTGGCTGGATAGTCATTCGCTTCCCGGCCGTCTTCGTCCATCCAGCTGTGCACGATGAATTCTGCATTCGGATGGGCCGTCCTCTGGACCCCGGCGAGAAAAAGTTCCACCGCACCGGAGCGAACCGAGCCGTTGGCCGGCACATGGGTGCTGATTCCCGCGCGGCGGATCATTCTGGCAAGTTCGAGATTGGCTTCTTCGTCGACCGAACCGTCGCAATCGAGCATTTCGATCCGTGTGATTCCGGGATATCGGTTCAGCATTTGGCGAAAAACTGCCGGAGTATAGCTATCCACGGTTCCGGTCATGACCACCATGTCCGGCGCGACTACTTGAAATGGGCCATATTGGGCAACGGCGTTGCCAAAGGAACTGGACGCCGACGCCTGCAACGGGGCGGGCTCGAATATCTCATATTCCAGCGTTTCGACTGTCTCGGTAACCACATAGCTGCTGGCGCTATGGGCCGCATTGGCGGGAAGCACCAGAAATGCCACGAGCAGGAAGACACTGATAAAAAATCCGCCTGAAGCGCTGTTATTGCCCGTTGATTCTGATTGGTTCTGCCGTTTCATCCTGCCCTATTGCAGCACAGGCGCTTGCCAAAGCGTAAGGGCGTGTGGTTGCGAGAAAATTAACCGCCTATGGCCCGCGACTTGTCGGGAGTTTTGACGGTTGCGGCCAAGCTGCGGTTGCTGCTCGACTCAATCTTGGGTCGTCGCCACTATTCCGGGTATGAAATTGGGGCGACTATGATGGTGGCGCTGGTTCAGACGGTGGCGTATCTCGGACTGGAAGCGCGGGGTGTCGAAGTGCAATGTCAGGTTGCGCCGGGATTGCCTGCGTTTAACGTCGTCGGCCTGCCGGACAAGGCCGTGGCAGAAAGCCGCGAGCGGGTGCGCGCTGCGATTTCGGCGATGGGACTGTCGCTGCCGCCGAAGCGGATCACGGTCAACCTGTCGCCCGCCGATCTGCCGAAAGCGGGTTCCCATTATGACCTGCCGATTGCGCTGGCGTTGCTGGGTGCGATGGGCATCGTCGATGCCGAGACACTCGCGAGCTATATTGTCGTCGGGGAATTATCACTTGATGGGCGACTGGCGGTTACGCCGGGCGTGTTGCTGGCTGCGCTCCATGCATCGGGTGAAAATCTCGGTCTGATATGTCCGGAGTTGCAGGGTTCGGAAGCCGCCTGGGCCGGTGATCTCGAGATATTGGCACCGATGAACCTGCTGGCGCTACTTAACCATTTCAAGGGGCAGTCGATATTGACGCCGCCGGAAACGGGGGCCGCGCCGGAACCGGATTATGGACCGAATCTGAAGGATGTGAAGGGACAGGAAACCGCGAAACGGGCCTTGGAAATTGCCGCGGCTGGCGGGCATAATCTGTTGATGAACGGTCCGCCCGGGTCGGGGAAGTCGCTGCTTGCGTCCTGTTTGCCCGGCATATTGCCGCCCTTGTCGCCATCCGAGGCGCTCGGCATTATGTAGCAATTGCACCAAGCTACATAGCCGCTCCATTAAGGAGTGCCGAGCGTGATTAAGTTGTCAGACTTCTTGAAAGCCCTGCTGAAGTTCACGATTGTGAATAGAGTATCTTTGCTCTTTATCCTCATTCCAATGACCGCCGCCAACTCGGTCAATGTGCATACTGGCGATCCTTTCAGTCAGCTTGCTGTCGGTTCCCCAAACATAGGATATTTTGACAAAAAGGCGGGGCATGAAATTATGAACTGGCCCATTGTCTGTGAGCGGATTCTCGGGAAGGGTTGCGGCCAAATCCTCGAAAGAAACTGGCTTCTGATCGGCGTGAATGACGCCTATCAAGCTGCCAATCCGTTTAGTTTCAAGTTTTTCAAAAACTGGGAGCGGATCAATCCACTTCAGACCAAAGTGCAAATAGAAAGCCAATTCAATTTCTCTCGCGCTTATCAGGCCGTCATTCGTGATAATGCCGGTGAAATCCCCTGTTACGTTTTGCCCCTCTCTGACAAAGGTTCCCCCAGCCTCTATGAACCGCAGTCTCGGCTCATTGGCCCTCTCATCCTGCCATCTCATAAATTTGTTGGAAGCCTGAGCTTCGGCGGCCTGTTTTCTAGTTTCACTAAAGGTAGTGTAAACCAAGAATATCCCGACCGAACTCAGAAAAACCCCAATTACCGCAGCGCTCCCCATAACTTTGGTCCACCATGCCATAGTCATTTGGGCGGCAAGATCATACTCGTTACGCTCATATTCGCGGGCGGCGTTTTCTTCTTTTGCTACGCAATCTGGGTAACTAACCGTGGGCAAGGCTCCGCAGGAATCCCGTATGCGGTCTTGGGCTTGTTCTGCATAATTTTGGGATTGATGGGCCGCATAGTCTATGTAGGCGCGATCAACTGTTGAGAAGTCCGATATAGCAAAACAAGCCGTAACTGCGGCTAGAGCCGCTAATATTAGTCCGACAATCTTAGGGAACTTGCCCCTATCGCTTCCAAACATTGTAATAAAAATACCGCTGTAAATTTTCCACGGCTGATCTTGTTCCTGATATTAGGCTCGGAGTCAAAGACTCCTACATCTGCCAACTTCCCGACTAGATCGGCATAGGTCAGGCCTTGCTTTGCTAATTCCACCTTCAAGAGCCGTTTCGCCTGATCCGCCCAGTCTTTGTCCGTTTTCATCCGATGTAATCCCTATGATGTGAAATATCATCATATACGATACAATTGCCATTGACAACAGTTCAATATGTCACTATAAACGATGCATAAGCAACGGATATGATGACAATGAAAACCAAAGGCCAACATTTTTTACTTTCTGCCAAAGCGCGGACGCTGTCTCTCAAGGCAGTTTTCACCATGGGCGAAGGCCAGGCTTACGAAGCCTTCAAAGCCATGCGCTGGCCTGAAACCGATGGCGAAGCAATTTGCCCTCGGTGCGGCTGCTTGGACACCTACAACATCACGACCCGCCAGCGGTTCAAGTGCAAAGCCTGCTATCACCAGTTCAGCGTGACCAGCGGCACTATCTTTGCATCGCGTAAAATGTCCTATGTCGATCTGTTGGCTGCAATCGTGATATTCGTGAACGGCGCGAAGGGCGTTGCTGCGCTTCAACTGTCACGCGATCTGGATTGCCAATACAAGACAGCTTTCATCCTTACGCACAAGCTGCGCGAGGCAATGGCTCAAGAGCAACAGGGCCGCAAGCTGGACGGGATTGTTGAAATGGATGGCGGTTATTTTGGTGGCTACGTCAAACCGGAAAACCGCAAGGCGGACCGCAAAGACCTGCGCTTGAAATCAAATCGCTCGGGCAAACGCGAATGCGTCGTCATTATGCGGGAACGGAACGGCAAGAGCCTGTCCTTTGTTGTCGCCAATGAAGGTGATGCAGTCCCTTACGTGCGCGATCACGTTGCCAACCTTGCAACCATCTATGCTGACGAAGGAACGGGCTGGGATGCCCTTCACGCTGGCTGGGATACAAAGCGCGTCAACCACAGTGTCCAGTTCATGGATGATGGCGTTTGCACCAACCAAGCCGAAAGCTACTTTAGCCGCCTTCGCCGGATGGAAGTCGGAACGCACCATCATATAGCTGGACCGTATCTCTCGCACTATGCTGCGGAGGCGGTATGGCGCGAAGATCACCGCCGCGTTGATAACGGACGCCAAGCTGCGATGGTTACGGAAGCGGCCATGCGGTCAAACGTCAGTCGGAAATGGGCAGGGTACTGGCAGCGGGCAGCATAAGATATTGGCAATAATGCAAAACGAAGCTAATCAAAAGAATGTCATTGAAATACGCTGTTGCGCCCAGAACGATACTTTTGTGTAATTATGATATGGGCGGCTTTAAGCCACCTGAAATGGTTAAAAGACGACCGGCCATAGTGCTATCTGCAAGACTCCCAAGGCGGGATAACTTGATGACCGTTGTTCCACTAAGTGGGTCAGAATCATCTGAAAAATATCACTGTAAAATTGAATTGGATTCGGCTTTACCTGAACCTTATGCTGAAACTTGTTGGTGGGTAAAAGCTGACATGGTTGCATCCGTCAGTTTCTCAAGACTGGACCTGTTCAGAACTGACCGCGATCAGAGCGGGAAACGAAAATATTTGAGTAACCTGAAGGTTTCAGAAGAAGTTTTTGATGAAATAAAACAAACAGTTAGAATATCACTCGGCCTGCTTTAATTGACAGTTAATCACCTATGACTCATATGAACATAGATTGCTTGTGGGAAACCATTAAGCCTCAAGACCTCGTGAGAGGCGGCTATGCCAGACGACGATAACAAGTCTTGGCATAGTTTGATCAGGCCCCCAAGTTTCGACTTGGGGGTCCTGTTATTTCTACCGCACAATAACCCAAAGCAAATGAAACCCGTTGCCCTCGGTCGATACGGCAAGCCCTTTGTCGCGCTGGATACGCAGCGCCACCCCGCACCGCTTGGTCATCAACCTGAGTAGCTTGTCGTCCATGGCCATACCGCGCTCTAGGATAAGCTGCGCGGCAATCTCACGCGATGTTAGCGGCTCTTTGGCCTGTCGCAGTATGTTCAGAACGATACGGCTCATCTGGCCGCGCTTTGACCAGTCGGACGGTGGCCGGAACATCTTTGGCCTTATGCTTTCAACCGGCATATCAGGCGCTACGATACGCAGCGTCCCGTCGATATGGTCTAGATCCTTTACCAGTTGATTTATCCTGTCGTGCAGGCTGGCTATTTCACCTGCTACTTCGCCGCGCTTTTTAACCAACCCTGTTACCATGTAATCTGTCATTTAATGGCTTTAGCATTGCGTATGATGGCAGTCGTCTATATAGTTGGTGCAATTGCTACATAATGCCGGAGGCGCTGGAAGTATCGATGGTGGCTTCTGTCGCCGGCACATTGGAGGGCGGGCAAATGTCCCGGCAGCGACCGTTCCGGTCACCGCATCATAGTGCCTCGATGGCGGCGCTGGTTGGCGGCGGGCTGAAGGTCCGTCCCGGAGAGGTCAGCATGGCGCATCTCGGGGTATTGTTCCTCGACGAACTGCCCGAGTTCCAGAGAGCGGTGCTCGATTCGCTGCGGCAACCGCTCGAAACCGGCGAAGTCAGCGTGGCCCGCGCCAATGCGCATGTTACCTTTCCGGCTCGCGTCCAGATGGTTGCGGCGATGAACCCGTGTCGGTGCGGGCATTTGGGAGACGCTGCTCTTGCCTGTTCGCGGGCACCGAGATGCGCAGCCGACTATCAGGCGAAAGTTTCTGGGCCGCTGCTCGACCGTATTGATCTCCATATAGAAGTCGAGGCCTTGTCTGCTGCGGATCTCACCATGCCCCCGCCGGCGGAAAATTCCGAGATCGTGGCAGGGCGGGTCGCCAGGGCACGGTCGGTCCAGCGGCAGCGCTATGCTGATCTCGATGCGCGAACCAATACGGAAATCGATGGTGATGCGCTGGAGAAATACGCCACGCCTGATGAACTCGGACGGAAACTGCTGGCCCAGGCCGCAGAAGCGATGCGGCTGTCCGCGCGCGGCTATACGCGGGTTTTACGGGTGGCCCGGACGATCGCTGATTTGGCCGGCGCAGAAGCAGTGGGCCGCATTCATGTGGCGGAAGCGCTCAGCTATCGGCGTCAAGCGCCTCGCAATTAGTTTGTGAATGTTTGTCGATCAGTACGGATTCGCACTAGATTGGAACGAAAGCGATCCGCTCATGTCCCGATCGAGCGCGATCGCACAACAGCGGAATCAAAGGGACCTGTCGCCTTCTGTCAGCTCCAGCGGGATAGCCATCTCGCTTTTGTTCAGCGTCGATTTGGCGAGATTTGGCGCCTGGTTGCTCCGGTGCTTGAATTTGCCGTCGACATGGCCGCCCTGTTCGATAGTCACATTTTCATAAGTGACGTCACCGCCGATGCGGGCGGTGGAAGCGATGGCAAGATCGCCGGCGTCGATCGACCCCTCGACAGAACCTGACAGGCTGGCGTGCTGGGCGATGATCGCGCCCTTGATCTTGCTTGATGGCCCCTGGACAAGCGACAGACATTTTACGTCGCCAATCACTTCGCCATCGATATGCAGGTCGACCTTCGATTCGATATTGCCGGTAATAGTGATACCATCACCGATGATCGAGAAGCTTGATCCACTGCTGCCATTGCTTCTAGCCACGGCTGGCGCCTGACTCTGCGCGCTTTGGCGCGTTGGCACGTTGTCGTGCGATGGCTTTAATCTTGAGAACATCTGTATTCGCCTCCAAAAATGGACGGGGATTAATTGCTTTTCCGTTCAGCCGCACTTCGAAATGCAGATGCGTTCCGGTCGAGCGTCCCGTGCTTCCCATAGCCCCCAATTGTATCCCCTGTTCAATTTTCTGGCCAGTGGTCACTCCAATTCGTGACAAATGCGCATATCGCGTCATCAATCCGTTGCCATGGGTAATTTCGACCGTGTTGCCATAACCGGATTTCCACCCTGCGTGGGTAACCTTGCCGCCGGCTGCTGCCAGAATCGGCTGACCCAGGGGCCCTTTGAAATCCATCCCGCTGTGCATAGCACCGCCGCCCGTAAATGGGTCCCGGCGATAGCCATAGCTGCTCGACAGCATCTCGGTGCTGGACGGCTTGCCGGAAGGAATTGCAATCAGCGTCCGTTCCAGCGCATCCATCCGTTGCAACGCCAGATTAAGCCTCTCCAGCGTGGGATGGAGCTGCTCGTGTTGTTTTTTGAAATAAGGAATCAACGGACCACCCATGGCATCCATGGAGTTCTGGGCCAGCTTGTCGGGGTTCAGACCGAATTTGCGAATCGCCTCTGCTGCTTGTTCGGTGCGTATTATGGCCGCCGACGTCAGGCGCCGGGCAAACAGGATCTGTCGGGCTTCCAGTTGCGCCAGATGGGCTGCCTCCGGGAAAGCTGCACTGATCTTTTGCGTATTTTTGGACAGTTGTTCATCGGTTTGCTTTGTTCCCGCTGCATCAGCAGCCTGGGGTTGTTCACCAACAAATTGCTCGGTCATCTGATCGAGTATGTCCTGACGCTGCTCCAGATCGGCGGCGACGTCATCTATCGAAGCTTTATAATTTTCGATCCGGCTTTCCGAGCTGTTCACCATGGCTTCTTTTTGCGCGAGGGCCATGCGCTCGCCGGTAACGGTAAGCTGATTGATCATCATCGCCAGCGTGATCACCAGCCAGATAGCCAGTGCCGCAGCGATAGAATAGGCGACACGCTTCTGCAATGTTGCCGAAATGGTTAGAAAACGGACCTGTCCGTGCGACCGCATGAAAAACTCGCGATCGGTAAACATATGGTCCAGCCGGGCTATAAGCCCTTGTCTGGTTTTTTGTGTTTGCATGACCCGCCGTTGTTATTCGTAATCCCCATCCAAGGGGTAGCAGAGACTCTGGTGTGATGCGAATCACAGGGCAACGACTCGTGACGAGTCGAACGAGTCACGCGATGAACTGCGAAATTTATGGAAAATTAATTTTAATTTGGCGGGATTCGAGCGAATCTACTGTTTACCAACAAGTAAATTTTCATTTGTCCCGAGGGTAGCGATTGAGGGTTAAATTGCTCACGCCGCCATGCTAGCAGCCACTTATGACAGAAGCTGTAAAACTGATCGCCGAAATGGGACACAAGGCGCGGGCTGCATTCACGATGCTGGCCGGCGTGAGCGATGCCCAGAAATCCGATGCCCTGACTGCCGCTGCGCGACATTTGCGCGCCAGCCAGGCCGCCATATTGGCCGCCAATCAACGCGATATGGAAAATGCCCGCGCGCGCGGGTTGAGTGACGCCATGCTGGACCGGCTGATGATCGACGAAGGTCGGCTCGCAGCGATTGCTGATGCGGTAGAGAAGGTCGCCAATCTTCCCGACCCAGTCGGACAAATCATCGACCGCAGCGAGCAGCCCAATGGCCTTGTAATGGAGCGCATCCGGGTTCCGCTCGGTGTAATCGGCATCATTTACGAAAGCCGGCCCAATGTTACCGCCGATGCAGCGGCCTTGGCTCTGCGATCCGGCAATGCTGTTATCCTGCGCGGTGGATCGGAGGCGATCGAAAGCAACCGGGCGATTTTTGACGCCATGACGGCAGGCGTGATCGAAGCCGGTCTGGCCGAACATGCCATCCAGCTTGTCCAGACTACAGACCGGGCGGCAGTCGGCGCGATGCTGAAGGCCAACGGGCTGATCGATATCATCATTCCGCGCGGCGGCAAGTCGCTGGTCAAGCGGGTGCAGGATGAAGCAAGCGTTCCGATTCTCGCGCATCTCGACGGCATAAATCATACCTATATCGGCAAGGACGCGGATCAGGACAAAGCCATTGCCATCGCCGTCAATGCCAAGATGCGGCGGACCGGCGTGTGCGGGGCGATGGAAACATTGTTGATTGATCAGGATTATCCGGCACCCGGAGCCCTGGTGCGGGCGTTGATCGATGCCGGTTGCGAAGTCCGCGGCGACGATTCGGTGCTCGAACTGGACGAACGTATCGTTTCGGCAGAAGCGGCTGACTGGGATACCGAGTATCTTGCGCCGATCGCGGCCGTAGCGATGGTCAACGGCGTCGATGAAGCTCTGGAGCATATTGCTGCCCATGGATCGCATCACACCGATGTTATCGTCACCGAGGACAAGGCGATTGCCGAAAAATTCATCCAGCGCGCCGATAGCGCGATCGTGATGCACAATGCCTCCAGCCAGTTTGCCGATGGCGGTGAATTCGGGCTCGGCGCGGAAATCGGTATTTCTACCGGACGCATGCATGCGCGCGGCCCGGTCGCGCTGGAAGGACTGACCACCTATAAATGGGTGGTTCGCGGAACCGGGCAAGTGCGGCCTTGAACGTGATTCGGTGAAAACTACCGGCCTTCTTGGCGGATCGTTCAATCCGGCCCATGGTGCCCATCGGTCGATCAGCCTGTTTGCGATGGAGGAACTGGCGCTGGATGAGTTCTGGTGGCTGGTTTCTCCGGGAAATCCCCTGAAAGAGGGAGCGAAAGATATGGCGCCACTGCATGCGCGTCTGGCATCGGCCCGGAAAATGGCGCGGCGGAGCGCGATCCGGCCGACAGCCATAGAACAGCAATTGGGCACGAAATATACCTATGATACGTTGCTCAAACTGGTTCGCCGCTACCCGAAGCGGCAATTTATCTGGATCATGGGTGCCGATAATCTGGCGCAATTCCACCGCTGGAAAGACTGGCGAAAAATTGCCCGCCTTTTGCCGATTGCAGTTATTTCGAGACCCGGCTATGATGACGATGCTTTTGCGGCTCCCGCAATGGCTTGGCTGCGGCGCTTCGTCCACCCCGCGAGCCAACGTGGTAACTGGACCAACTGGAGTACGCCGGCGCTGACATTCCTGCGCTATCGTCCAGACCCACGCTCGGCCACCGCGATCCGGATGGCCCGGCCCCATTGGCATCAGCAATATGATGATCGCCGCGTTCGTGACGCGGTGACACACCGGTTGATAGGCCCAGAAGATTAGGATTTAAGTTGACGAAACCGAAGGTAAAAGCTCTGAAATCTGCCACTTCCAAGGAAGGGAAGGCTGAGTCGGACGCACTCCATGCGCTTGTCATGAAATCGCTCGACGATGATCAGGCACAAGACGTTATTTCCATCCCGCTGGCGGGCAAAAGCAATATTGCAGACCATATGGTGATCGCCGAGGGGCGTTCGACCAGACAGGTCGCGTCGATTGCCCAGAAACTCTCCGAACGGATCAAACAGGCCGGCGGAGTCGCCCGAGTCGAAGGCCTTGCCAATGCCGACTGGGTTCTGGTTGATGCTGGCGATGTGATCATCCATCTGTTCCGGCCCGAGGTGCGCAGTTTCTATAATCTCGAACGCATGTGGGCGGTCGACGAGGAAGATGACTCGGCGGCTGTCGTCGAAGCCTGAATTTGCGGCGCGATGAGATTGCATATCGTCGCTCGCGGAAAAATTGGCCGCAGCCCGGAAGCGGAGATGGTGAACCGCTATGTGAAGCGGATCGGCTGGGATGTTAAAATTAGCGAGCTACCCGATCAGGGTGGCAAGTCGCCCAAGCTCGAAGGCGTCACGAAAATAATCGCGATGGACGAAGCGGGCGAAAACTGGACCTCGAAGAAATTTGCCGATTTGCTTTCTGTCTGGCGCGATGACGGAGCGCGCGAAGCGCGATTTCTGATCGGTGCTGCCGATGGGTTGAGCGCCGAAGAGCGTGCCAGTGCGGATCATTTCTTTTCCTTTGGCAAGGCGACCTGGCCGCATATGATGGCGAGGGCAATGCTGGCTGAACAGCTGTTTCGGGCAACATCTATTATCGCTGGCCATCCCTATCACAGGGAAGGATGACCACGATGCTGCGATTCGTTCTGGTGATGATTGCAGTTGTTGGCGTTGCATTTGGCGGAGCGGCCCTGCTCTCGGCGCAGGCGCCCGGCCCAAGCCTTTCCGAGCAGCGACGCAGTCTGATCTCGGCACGAGAGCAGTCCGAGCGGGCGCGCCAGCGCAGCGATGCTCTGAAACGTCAGGCCGAGGCGGCAAGCAATGATGCCGACCGGATCGCCAGCGAAGCCGCCGCTCTGGCTGCGCGCATCCAGGGGGCGGAAGCCGACATAAAAGCAGCGCGCACCCGCATCGATATCGTGGCCCGTCTTCAGGAGCGCCAGCGCGCGCGGCTGGCGGAAAAGCAGGGGCCGATGGTCCGGTTGACCGCCGCGCTCCAGATGATGACCCGCAAGCCGACCGCGCTTGCGCTGGTTGAACCGCGCTCGCTCGACGAGCTTATCTATATGCGGTCGATTCTGTCGGCGGTCATGCCGGAAATCGAACGGCGCACCGCCAGTCTGCGCGAAGAGGTCAAGCAGGGGGAACAGCTTCGGCTGCAGGCCGCCCGGGCGATCGCGTCGCTCGACGAGAGCCAGCGGCGTCTGACGGAGCGGCGGCGGCAATTGGCTCGTCTCGAGGCGAACGAACGGATCGAAGCAGCGCAATTTTCCGACGATGCCGGAATCGAACAGGATCGGGCACTGGCTCTGGGCGAGGAAGCCCGGGATATCGTGGATTTGATGGACCAGATTCGCGAAAGTGGCGCGGTCCGCGAAGCGCTGGCGGAACTGGATGGGCCGCTGCTGCGACCCGGTCAGGGACGCGACCCGGCGCTTCGCACGCAATCTCGAGGCAATGATGTCGCCAATGCCTATCTCCTGCCGGTGAGCGGGGAGATTGTTACCGGTCTCGGAGAAATTTCCGACAGCGGTTATCGCTCGCGAGGTCTCACGATTGCCGTCTCTTCCGGTGCGCAAATTGTGGCGCCGGCTGCAGGACGGGTGGCCTATTCCGGACGCTATCGGGGTTATGGCAATATCATCATTATCGAACATGAGGCGGGCTGGACCAGTCTGATCACCAATATGGCGACGATCCGTGTCGCGGTCGGTGACCGGGTTGTGCAGGGCGCGCCTGTCGGACAGTCGGGGTCTGACGATCCGACCGTTACCGTTGAACTGCGTCGCAATGGCCGACCTATTGATATTGCCGCGTTGATTGGCTGAAACCCAATGAGATTACGGAAAAATTGTTGTTCATCGAACACTTCCGTCATTTTTGGTTAAGCTGCTTGGCTTTAGGGGTGATTCCAGCCTATATTTGATCCCGATCTAGACATACAGGATAGCATTGATGAAAAAGCCCGTATTGCAAGCCGCCGCCCTTGTTCTGACCGTTGCGCTTTTGCCCGCGACGACGTCGGCAATCTCCGCCGTGGATGCAAATACCTATCGCGAGATGGAGCAGTTCATGAGCGTCTTTGAACGGGTGCGGAACGACTATGTCGATCAGGTCGACGATGCCGATCTGATCAAGGGCGCGATTGAAGGCATGCTGGCTAGCCTCGACCCGCACAGCAGCTTTCTCGATGTCCGGGATTTTGAAAATCTGCGGACCCAGACCGACGGCAATTACGGTGGCCTCGGCCTTTCGGTGACTCTTGAAGACGGCGCGGTAAAGGTCATTGCTCCGTTCAAGGATACGCCTGCTGACAAGGCCGGCGTAAAAGCAGGCGACTATATCACCCATATCAATGGTGAACTTATCTACGGCGGTACGCTGGATGAAGCGGTCGAGGAAATGCGCGGCAAGCCCGGCACGCCGATCAGCATCACGATCGTTCGGCCCGGTCGCGACAAGCCTTTTGACGTTACGATGGATCGCGCGATCATTGATCTCAAGCCGGTCACATGGGAGGTCAAGGACCAGATCGGCGTGATCAGCATCAACAGCTTCTCCAATGACACCGGCGCTGATGTTGCCGCCGCGATTGCCGGTATCGACAAGTCGCTTGGCAAGAAACCGCTCGGCTATGTGCTCGACCTTCGGTCCAACCCGGGTGGTCTGCTCGATGAAGCCGTGTCGGTTTCCGATGTATTCCTCTCGCGTGGAGAAATTGTTTCGCAGCGCGGCCGGGAGAAATCCGATATCGAGCGTTATTTCGCCAAGACCGGCGATGCCGCCAACGGTCTGCCGATCATCATTCTGATCGACGCGGGTTCGGCTTCGGCTTCCGAAATCGTTGCCGGCGCGCTGCAAGATCATCACCGTGCGCTTGTCATGGGCGAGCGTAGCTTCGGCAAGGGCTCGGTGCAGACTTTGCTGCCGCTGTCCAACAATAGCGCATTGCGCCTGACCACGGCACGCTATTACACGCCATCGGGCAAATCGGTGCAGGAGGGCGGGATTGAACCCGATATCAATGTGCCGCAACTGTCCGACCCGGATTACAAGTCCCGTCCCCGGTTCCGCGAATCCGATTTGCGGAAACATCTTATCAACGAGGTCAAGCTCAAGGACGAGGTTCTCGAAGAAGATAGCAAGGATGATCCGCGTTTCGCCCAGACCGCCGAAGAGTTGAAGGAGCAGGGCGTGGAAGATTTTCAGCTCCATTATGCTCTGGAAACGATTGGGCGTCTTGGCCCAGAAGGCTTGAAAGTGGCGATCAACAAGGCCGCTAAAAAACCTGCCAAGAAAACAGTGGTAGCGAAAAACTAGGGCCATAGTGATGGGATCTGTTCGCACTGCCAACTGGCTGGCTTTTCTGCTGCCCTTCGCCTTGCTCGGCGGCGCGCTGATTAGCCAATATGGCTTTGGCCTTCATCCGTGTGAAATGTGTATGTGGCAAAGATGGCCGCATCTCGCCGCTATCATTCTCGCTCTGCCTGCATTGCTGTGTCGTTCCAGAAGCTGGTCGAAGCTATTGGTGGTTGCGGCAGCTATCGCAATATTGATCAGCGGCCTGATCGGCGGTTTTCACGCCGGTGTGGAATATGACTGGTGGGAAGGGCTTACCTCTTGCGCCACCAATGTTGCTGCGGGTGGCGACATGCTCGATTCGATCATGAACGCACCGCTGGTCCGTTGCGATGTAGCGCCATGGTCGCTGTTCGGTATTTCGCTGGCCGGATTTAATTTTCTCTGGTCGGTTAGCGGCGCCATTCTCATTTTGATCATGGTGGCAACCGGGCGCAAGGATGCCAACGATGCCTGAAGCAAAATTGGTACGGAATAATGCCGATATCGCATCGATGATCCGGGTCAATCAGGCCGGTGAATATGGCGCGGCACAAATTTACAAAGGACAGCTGGCAGTGATGGGCGATAATGCTCCGCACAGCAGCGCGATCCACCATATGGCCGAGCAGGAACAGCGACATCTCGATACTTTTGACCAGATGATCGCGGAGCGCGGCGTGCGGCCGACCGCTTTGCAACCCTTCTGGAAAATTGCCGGCTATGCGCTGGGCGCGACAACAGCGGCGATGGGGCCTCGTGCGGCGATGGCCTGTACGGCTGCGGTCGAAACCGAAATCGATCACCATTATCAGGAACAGCTCGAAGCGCTGGAATCAGAAAATGACCCCGAGCTAACCCGTATTATTGCGGAGTTTCGCGAAGAGGAATTAGAGCATAAGGCAACGGCAATTGCATCGGGAGCAGAAGACGCGCCGGGCTATCCGGCATTGAGCGCCGTGATCAGACTGGGTTGCAGATTTGCCATCGGCCTGTCGAAACGCATCTAGGAAGCGCAATCCGCTTCACCGTTGGTTCAGGACGGCGGATACAAAGGAAATGCTATGATATATAAATTTTTATTCTCCGCCGCTGCCCTTTCAAGCGCTGGCCTGATGGCCGCACCGGCGCTGGCCCAGGATCAGGCCGGAGACCGGGTCAATCAACTCGTCATTTATGGCGACGACCCCTGTCCGGTAAGCAGCGATGAAGAGATTGTCGTCTGCGCCCGCAAGGACGAGGGCGAGCGTTACCGCATTCCCGAAACCTTGAGAAGTGGCGGTTTGGGCGACGCCAAAAACCAGGCCTGGTCGGAACGCGTCAGATCCTACGAATATGTCGGAAAATCCGGAACCAGCAGCTGCTCGCCTACCGGAGCAGGCGGTTTCACCGGTTGTACGCAAGCGCTGCTTAGTCAGGCCTATGCGGAAAAAGGCATTGATGACACGGTCAACTGGGGTCAGCTGATCGAAGAGGAACGCCAGAACCGGCTATCCCGGATCGATGCAGAATCTGATGCCGTGGAAGAGCGTGTGCTGGAAATCGAAGCCGATCGCGAAGCGCGGGAAGCAGCAGCCGAGGAAGCAAGAGACCGGCTTGATGCAAAGGACGCCGACGCGCTGAATGCGACCAACGATCTGGCCGTGCCACCGGGGGCAGATGAAACCCCCGGTCCGGATGATGAATGATTAGGCCCCGATCCTAGCTAGCCTTCCGGGCTTTTATCCACCGGTTTACCTGCGCTTCGAGCATATCGAGCGGCACAGCGCCCTGTCCCAGCACGACATCGTGAAACGCGCGCAGGTCGAACTTGTCGCCCAGTTCGCGGGTCGCCTTGCTGCGTAGTTCGCGAATTTTCAACTCGCCCATTTTATAGGCCAAAGCCTGACCGGGCCAACTGATATATCGGTTCACTTCGGCCTCGATATTGGCCTCGCTGAGCGCGGTATTGTCGGTCATGAAGTCGATTGCCCGCTGCTTGCTCCAGCCCTTGCTGTGGATGCCTGTATCGACGACTAGTCGGCATGCGCGCCACATTTCGTATGAAAGCCGCCCCATGTTCTTGGCCGGCGTATCATACAGCTCCATCTCGATACCGAGCCGCTCCGAATAGAGTCCCCAGCCTTCGACAAAGGCGGTGAAAAACGCGCCATGTTTGCGGAAGTCCGGCATATCGAGTTCCTGTTGCAACGCGATCTGCTGATGATGGCCGGGCACCGCTTCGTGAACGCTCAGCGCGGGAATTTCCCAGAAGGGGCGCTGGTCGAGCTTCGATGTGTTGACATAATAGAAGCCGGCAATGCCGACATCCGGCGAGCCGGGATTATAATATGCGGTGGTCGTGCCTTCCGCGGTCTCGGCCGGGATTTCCTTGATGCCATAAGGCAGGCGCGCCAGCTTGCCGATGATCGAAGGCATTTTCCCGTCGATGATCTTGTTCACCCGGGCGACCTTTTCCATCAGCTCTTCCGGTGTTTTTGCGTAATATTGCGGGTCGGTGCGGAGATGCTCGATAAACGCCTCGCGCGTTTCGTAACCGGCCTCCTTGGCAACTTCGACCATTTCGTTCCGGATCCGCGCCACCTCGCTGAGGCCGATATTGTGGATCTGGTCGGCAGTCTTGGTGGTCGTCGTCATCTGGCGGATACGGAAATCATAATATTTCGCGCCGCCGGGCTGGGCCGAGACGCCGGGAGCCTTGGCACAGTTCGGGGCATAGTCTTTTACATACCAGTCGAGATGCTTTTTCACCGCGGGGGTTATGACGCTGGTGATGGTACCCGCAGCTTCTGCCGCCAGCTTGTCGAACGTTGCTTCGTCTATCGTCTCTGGCCGCTTGCGTGTGAATGGCTGATAGAAACGCGATTGTTTGGCATCATCGGTGAGCAGACCGGAAATGCTGGTTTCATAGCCTTCCATCGACACGCATGGCTGAACATAGCCGCCTGCCAGTGCCTTGTTGGCGACCGTGATGGATTGATCGTTCACATGCGCATATTGCTTCAGCCGGTTGACATAGGTCTGGTAATCCTGCGCGTTGCGGAACGGCAGATTGTTTTGCATGCTGGCAAAACTCTGGTGCCAGCCGCCGCGATTGGTGAAATTGATGGTACGCTGGCCAAAGCTGTTCGCCTCAATCTGTTCGGCGAGCGTCCGGCGCAATATGCCATAGTTGGTTTTGTCGTCTTCGCTCAGCGCTGCTGCGTCGATTGCATCCAGTTTCGCCAGCCAGGTCTTTGCTTTTGCCACGCGGCTGTCTTCGGCTTCGAGACTGGCATCGCTGACCCGGCCAACCGGATCGTCGACCCCAAGAGAAGAAGCAAATTCGGGATATTGTTCCAGCTGATAGGACCAATAGTCATCAATGACCGAATGTAACGCGGTTGCTTCCCGGTTAGTCTCCATCTGGGCATAGACGGGTGGACTGACCAGCATCGCTAGCGGTGCCAGCATGGCTAAACTCGTTCTACGCATCATATTCTCCCTCAACATATTTTATAATATCTCTGGCAACTATCGTGAATGATCGGAGCTTTTAGTCAAGCATGATTTTGACGGGCGACTATCCGGGCGCGCAAATCCATGGCGCTTTGCAAGGGAATATCGACGATCCGGAGCGGCGCGGTCGTCGAGCCGCCGGCGATACCGATGGTGACCGTAGCCAAATCCAGCGGATGGTCGAGCGGCGACTGGCTGACATCAACGCTCTGCACCTTCCGGAGCAGGAGGATGGTCAGCTTGCGGCGCCACCAGCCGGACCGGACATATAATTGCCTGTCTGCAAGGGCATATTGATGATGGCGCCAATTGAGGATCAGGATCAGGACGATCGGGATGGCAAGCAGGAGTATCGCCCAATAGCCGCTATGAATGAAATGCCCTGCACCGAGGGCAGCAACCGTCAGCGCCAGCGAGACGATGAGCGCGCGACGCCACCAGAAGGCAGGATTGACGGTCTGAAAATCGAGATCGGGCGAGGCCGGCCTGATGGCGCATTCGAAAAGGATCGGCTCGATCTCGGACAGTTTCGCACAGGGGGCCGCGCTATGGTCGGTCTCGCCGCTGGCATCGCCTGCCAGTGATGTGAATTTGAGATGATACCAGCCGAAATATTCGCGGACCGGACCGCTCTGCAATATCGCGGCCTGAACCCGGTGGATCGGCATCACCATGTCGGTCAGGGTGAACAGCCCGCGCCGCCGCCGGAATCCCGGTTGTCCGCTATCGACCCGGTCCAGCCGGAAAGCATGTTCTCGGACGAATGTCCGGACGATGCCGCTGACAAAGCCTATCGTGATCAGCGACAGGATCGCGAATAGCGCCCAGCCCATCCGGACGGTCGAACTCAGCCCGTTGATCGTCTCCTGTTCCGGCAGGGCATCGATCCAGGTGCGGGGATCGAAAAAGCCGTCGGGCAGCAGGAAATCCAGATTCTGGGCCAGCGCACCGAGAATGGCGAGCAGGACGAAAGAGAAGTTGAACAGTCCGGCGATGAAGATACGCCGGTTGTCCATCGCAAATATTGGTGGAGTTTCTGTTGTGACGGGCCGGGCGTCTGCTGCGGCATCAGCAGCGATCACACCCGCTTGATAATCCCGTATTGTGTCGCGTAGTGCCTCCGCATCGGTGCGCGACAGCGCGTCTAGCTTGCCGTCTTCGCCAGCACCAGAACCGGTTTCCAGCGCCACTGTGGCAAGCCCGAGCAAGCGGCTGACAAGCTTTTGTTCGAGGCTGACATCCTGAATCCGGTCAAACGGGATCGAGCGGTTGTTGCGGTTGAGCAGGCCGCTCTTGATGCGGATTTCCCGGTCTGTCACCTGATAGGTGAAGCGGGACCAGATCAGCGTCGTGACCCCGACAACCAGCGTGACCAGCGCCAGTGCGGCGAGCGCGGTATAAGCGATATTCTGGTCGAACAGACTGAAATGGAGCACGAGGATCGCGACGATATTCCGGCTGAGCATCGACAATGATTTCAGAATGATGCTGAGCGGGTGCAGCCGCCGGAAGGCGGCGTCCGGAGCCAGCGATGGAGCTTCTTCTTCGCTCATATCATGTCTTGGCGGATATGGCCCTTGATCGTCTCGCGCATCGTTTCGGCATCGGCAGTGGCAAGGCCGGGCAGGGTGACGATGCTGTTGTGGGTCCCGGCCGTGTGCACGATCAGGGTCGAAAGGCCGAATAGTCGCTGCAACGGGCCCTGCGCGACGTCGATATGCTGAATCCGGTTGAACGGGACGATCGTGTCGGTTCGCCAGAGGAAACCGCGGAGCACCCGCAATTGCTCGTCGCCCATGTCATAGCCCCAGCGGCGATAGATGCGGTGGGGCAGGACGACAACCTGAAGAGCAACAAATATTGCCACCGGGACAAGGATCATGCCGGGCCGGGTACCCAATTGCATGTGGAGCAGAATCTCGCCGGCCACTGCTACAGCCAGCAGGACCAGCGAACGAATGATCATGTTGACCCGGATCAGGTTTTTCTGCGGCGGGTGCAGCGGCGTAAGGCCTTGATTATAGGTGCTTTGCAAGTCCGGCTCCACAGCCGAATATTGATCGGAAATGGAAGATTTGGAAGCATCTTTTGTCATGGTTCAGCTATGGCGAAACTGTGTTATCAAGGCAAGACGGATCGCGCCCGACTTCCCGCGTCGCAGAGCTATCGCGCCAGAGCGGTCTCGGCCTGTTCGATCAGGGATTTGATAATTTCGGCCACGGATTCTTCGGCTTTGACCATGCCGACCGACTGTCCGGCCATGACACTTCCATGTTCGATATCGCCATCTATGACCGCTTTTCGTAACGCACCTGCCCAAAAATGTTCAATTTGTAACTGTGCTTCACCCATTTCGATCTCGCCCGAATCCAACAGCTTGGCGACCTCGATCTGCTTGCGGGTAAATTCTTCCGTGCCCTTGTTCTTCAGAGCGCGAACCGGGATCACCGGCAGACGGGGATCGACCTGGACGCTGGTGATCGCATCGCGGGCGTTGCCGCGGATGAACGCTTTCTTGAAATCGGGGTGGGCGATCGATTCATGGGCGCAGACAAAGCGGGTGCCGAGCTGGACGCCGCTGGCGCCCATTTCGAGATAGGCGGCGATCATCTCTCCGGTACCAATGCCACCGGCGACGAAGACGGGAAGCTGGCTGGCAATCTCCGGCAATATTTCCTGTGCGAGCACCGACGTCGAGACCGGACCGATATGGCCGCCGGCCTCCATGCCTTCGATGACAATCGCGTCGACGCCCGAGCGGACGAATTTTTTGGCGAGCGCCATCGCGGGGGCAAAGCAGATCACCTTCGCGCCGGTTTCCTTGATCGCTTCGAGACTGCCCTTGGGTGGCAGGCCGCCAGCGAGAACAACATGGGTCACCGCATGTTTGCCGCAGACGGCAATCAGCGCCATCAGATCGGGATGCATGGTGATCAGGTTGACCCCGAACGGCTTGTCGGTGCGTTTTTTCGTTTCGGCAATTTCAGTGTCGAGCAAGTCGGGCGTCATCGCGCCGCAGGCTATCACGCCAAAGCCGCCGGCGTTGGAAATCGCGCTGACCAGATTGCGCTCCGATACCCAGGACATCGCCCCGCACATGATCGCGGTTTCGCAGCCGAGAAAATCGGTGCCGCGCTGCATGAGATGCTGGAGTTTTGATTGGGTCATTCAGTTTCTTTCTAAAGCCCTCTTCCGTTCAGGTGAGAGGGTTGGGGGCGGAGGCCGTCCATTATGGCTCCCCCTCCCTTAGTCCCACCCCTGAAGGCGAGGGAAAATAATCAGGCAGCCTCGTCCGCATCGAGCCCGTAAGCCGTGTGCAGAACCCGCAGCGCCAGTTCGGTATAATCTTCCTCGATCAGCACGCTGACCTTGATTTCCGATGTGGTGATCGCCTGGATATTGACGCCGCGATCGGCCAGCGCCTTGAACATCGTCGAAGCCACGCCCGCGTGGCTTTTCATGCCCACGCCCACGACCGATATTTTGGCGACATTGGTGTCGGGGATCAGGCGGTTGAAGCCGATCTTTTCCTTCGCGCCTTCCAGCACCTGCGTGGCGCGGTCAAGATCGACGCTGGGCACGGTGAAGGTCACGTCGGTTTCGCCTTTTTCGCGGCCGACATTCTGGATGATCATGTCGACATTGATCGCGGCATCGGCGAGCGGCGCGAAAATATCGGCAACCGCGCCGGGCTTGTCGGGCACGCGGGTCAGGGTGATCTTGGCTTCATTCTTGTCATGGGCGATGCCGGTGATCAGCTTCCGTTCCATATCGTCTATCTCCATTTCGTCTTCGCCGACGATCATCGTGCCGGGCAGGTCGTCGGCGGTCCTGTTGCTATTTTCATCGGTGAAGGACGAGAGCACCTGGATGCGCACGCCTTCTTTCATCGCCAGCCCGACCGAGCGGGTTTGCAAAACTTTCGCGCCGACGCTGGCCAGTTCGAGCATTTCCTCGAACGTGACTTTATTCAGCTTTTGCGCCCGCGTCACGATGCGCGGATCGCTGGTATAGACGCCATCGACATCGGTGTAGATATCGCAGCGATCGGCCTTGACCGCTGCTGCCACGGCAACTGCGCTGGTATCGGACCCGCCGCGCCCCAATGTCGTGATCCGGCCCTCTGCGCTCAGGCCCTGAAAGCCGGGAATCACCGCGATTTCTCCGCTTTGCATGGCTGCGGTCAGCGCTGTTGCATCAATCGAATCAATCCGTGCCTTGCTATGCGCCTCGATCGTACGGATCGGCATCTGCCAGCCCAGCCAGCTGCGCGCCTTTGCGCCCAGAGATTGCAATGCCACGGCAAGCAAACCCGCGGTAACCTGTTCACCGGACGCGACGACCACGTCATATTCTGCCGGATCATAGAGCGAACTGGATTCGCGGCAGAAATTGACCAAGCGGTCGGTATCTCCCGCCATGGCGGATACGACCACTGCAACCTCATGACCGGCGTCGGACTGCTGCTTGACGATCTGCGCCACCCGGCGGATGCGTTCGATTCCGGCCATCGAGGTGCCGCCAAATTTCATCACTATGCGTGCCATGCTGCTGTCGGTAAAACTTTCGATAAAAAGGGCCTGAACAGGATTGAAAAGCCTGATAAAGAGGCAGCATGACAAAGGCAAGTAGCACAATCAAACCCGACGAAGCCGCGCATTTTGGCGCACTGGCAGCGGAATGGTGGGACCCCAAGGGGTCATCGGCCATGCTGCACCGTCTGAATCCGGTCCGGCTCGCTTATATACGGGATGCGATTGACCTGCATTTTCACGCGGACTCCAGCCTGTTGAAGCCGCTTGTCGGGAAAAAGGCGCTCGATGTCGGTTGCGGCGCCGGCCTGCTTTGCGAACCGCTGGCAAGGCTGGGCGCAAAGGTGACTGGTCTTGATGCGGCGCCGGAAAATATCGCCGCGGCGCGGGCGCATGCCGAGCCGCAGGGACTGGACATCGACTATCGCAACGAGGCAATCGAGAATTTCGGCGGCAAGGACCATGATCTGGTGACCTCGCTGGAGGTCCTCGAACATGTCGATGACCCGCAGGGATTCGTTGACGGTCTCGCGGGTTCGCTGGCTGAGGACGGCCTGATGATCATCTCGACTCCCAATCGCACGGCATTGTCGAAGCTGTTGCTGGTCGAGCTGGCCGAGCGGACCGGACAAATCCCGCGCGGAACCCATCACCACGAGCAATTTATCACGCCCGAAGAGCTGGAGAAATTGCTGAACAACGCCGGTCTCGAAGTCATTGATACCACCGGTCTTTCCTACAGTCCGGCCAAGGGTTTTTCCCTGTCCGACAATCTGTCACTCAACTATCTGATGACTGTCGTCAAAGCCTCATGACCATTGTCCGGCCCTATGCGATTGGCGACAAGAATGCCTGCCTTGCGCTGTTTGACAGCAATGTCCCGGATTTCTTCGATCCGACAGAGCGGGACTTATTTGTCGATTTTCTCGACCAGCCGAAAGGTCATTATTTCTGCATCGAGAAGGCCAGCCGGATTGTCGGTTGCGGCGGCTTTGCCAGAGAAGACCGGGGGCAGGCGCGCTTCACCTGGGGCATGGTCGATCAGGCGCATCACGGCGATGGTCTGGGACGGCTGCTGACCGAGCATCGGCTGCAGGAAATTATCAGGTCCGGCGATTATAAAGAAGCCGACCTGTCGACCACGCCCAGAGTCGCTCCTTTTTTCGCTAAATTCGGATTTGTCGAAACCGGTCGCGAAAAAGACGGGTTCGCGCCCGGCATGGACAAGGTGTTGATGATCAAGCAGCTTTAGCTATCGCATATGCTCGCGCGTCAGAAATCGACTTTTTCATAATGTGGCGGCGGGGCAATCACTTCCATCCGTTCGGACAATAAAGGCCGGAACGAAGGCCGCGATTTGAACATCGCGTACCACGCTTTGGTCTGTTCGTGCCCGGCCCAGTCGATCGCGCCGAGATAGTCGGCTACGGAAATCTGTGCTGCTGCGGCAAGATCGGCGAGGCTCATCGTCGCCCCGGCGAGCCAGCTGCGGTGGTCGATCAGATAGTCGATATAGTCGAGATGGGAATTTGCGCGGCGCATCGCTTCGCGCAAAATCTTGGCATCGGGCGGTTCGCGCCGGACCAGTCTTTTGTGCATCCGTTCATGCATCATCGGTGCGGTCACATCACCGTAAAATTGCTCATCGAACCAGGCGACCAGACGCCGGATCTCGGCCCGGTTGATCGCCGTGCCATTGATCATCGGGACTTTCTCGACCGTTTCCTCGATATATTCGCAAATCGCCACGCTATCGATGAGTTGAATATCGCGCTCGCTATGCTTCATGACCGGAGTCCGGCCAGTCGGGTTCATTGCCAGAAAATCGTCGCGCTGATCCCAGGGCGATTCGCGGACAAGCTCATAGCCAACCGACTTCTCGCCCAGCAGTAAGCGGACTTTACGGGAAAACGGACATAAGGGGAATTGGTACAACTGCCACATGGGTTCGTGTTAGTCGCGAACAGGGGTTTGTGGAAGAGCTTTGATGTCCGATTTCGACATTGTTCTGGGGTCGGGTTCGGGCAGCATTATTCCGACGCATCCATGCGCCGTTTCATCCGATTACCGATAGCCTGTAGTTGTGGAAGCAGCGCGCCAAATTCCGAGGCGATGATTCCCATCATCGCGGTGCCGCGGCGCATCTCCGCTTGCGCATCGCGGTCAAAATCCAGGTCATCGCGCCGGGCCAGATCGCCCAGCGTGGCATCGGGACTGATCGCGGAAAAACCGTCATCGCCGCGCATATCTTCCGGCATCGCCTTGTCCATAGCCTGCGCAAATTGGCCAATCGGCAGGTCCATCATCGCCATCATGAAGCCCGACATCATCGAAACCATATCGTCCTGAAAGGCCGGATCATTGAGCCGTTCGACCATTTCGGAATCCGGTTGATAGTCCTGTGCTTGAGCCGGGTTGGCCAATGTCAGGGCAGCAGCGAAAACAGGAAGGGTAAAATGGCGCACGGGCGTTCTCCATCGGATGATTGTCGATGGCCTGTGGATAGCGTGGAGGGGGTGAGTCGAAGCTGAACCCCCCGATGGCACAGGGTAAACAGTTGTAACAGCGGGAAAGCCTAGTCCGGCTTATAGACGGCCAGCCGGTTGCCGGCCGGATCAAGACATTCGAATCGCCGGCCGCCGGGATAGGCAAAAATCTCTTTGACGATTTCGCCATTGGCCGCTTTGACCTGCGCCAGCGATGCTTCGAGATCGTCGGTCTCGAGCGTCGGCATCGGAACAACCGGTTCCGCTCCTGCGGCAATGCCGATCTGCACCGGCCCGCCTTCGATGGCGGCATAGTCCGGACCATAATCGGTAAAGGCAAAGCCGAAGGCCTGTTCATAAAAAGCCTTGCTGGCGGGCAGGTTGCGGGCTTTCATTTCGAGATAATTGGGAGTGATCTTGGTCATGGTATTTCCTCTCCGATTCGGTCAGGCAAGAATAAGGCGACGAAGAGATCAAAACAAGAACATTGTCCGACATCCTCCGCGACAGCTTTCTGGCTCAATATGTTCGCCGGGCCTTCCAGCTCATGGATTCACTCCGCGGCTTCCATCACCTCTTTATCCGATAAAGGATGCGCGATCCGGCTGACCATTTCCTTCGGGCAGACCTGCCAGAAGCGGTCCCGCCAGCGATCCCAATCGCGCAGGATCGATTCGGACCATTTGCTGTCGGTGGTCTTTTGATGGCGCTCGATTAGCGAATGCAGATGGCTTTCCCAATAAGCGCTGTCGAGGCGTTGCCAGATGATGCTTTCGCTATTGGCCATTTTCCCGAAATTGTCCTCGGTGTCGAGAATGAAAGCCATGCCGCCGGTCATGCCGGCACCGAAATTGCTGCCGACCGGGCCCAATATGACGGCATTGCCGCCGGTCATATATTCGCAGCCATTGGCTCCGCAGCCCTCGACCACGACATCCGCGCCGCTGTTGCGCACGGCGAACCGCTCGCCCGCCTGTCCGGCTGCGTAGAGCTGTCCGGCGGTCGCGCCATAGAGCACGGTATTACCGATGATCGTATTCTCCTGGCTGATCAGCGGCGAGCTGACCATCGGGCGGACGACGATCTTGCCGCCGCACAGGCCCTTGCCGACATAGTCATTGGCGTCGCCGAACACTTCCAGCGTGATCCCCTGACAGAGGAACGCGCCGAGCGACTGGCCGGCGGAACCGCGCAGGCGAATGTGGACATGATCCTCGTTTAACGTGCTCATGCCATATTTGGCGGTGATTTCGGCGGAGAAACGTGTGCCGACGGCGCGGTGGGTGTTGCGGACCGTATAGGTCAACTGCATTTTCTCGCGCCGTTCGAATACCGGCTTGGCGTCGTCGATCATTTCCGCGTCGAGACTGTCCGGCACTTCGTTGCGCGGCGTGTCGATGTTGAAGCTGCGCTGGTCATCCCTCGCATCGACCTTGGCGAGGATCGGATTGAGATCGAGGTCGTCGAGATGCTCCGCGCCGCGGCTGACCTGTCGCAGAAGTTCGGTCCGTCCGATGATTTCACCAAGCGAACGATAGCCGAGTCGTGCCAGTATCTCGCGCACTTCCTCGGCCATATAGGTCATCAGATTGATCACTTTTTCCGGCGTGCCGGTGAATTTTGCACGCAATTTCTCATCCTGCACGCAGACGCCGACCGGGCAGGTGTTGCTGTGGCACTGGCGGACCATGATGCAGCCCATGGCAACGAGGCTGAGCGTACCGATGCCATATTCCTCGGCGCCGAGAATAGCGGCGATAACGATGTCGCGGCCGGTCTTCAGGCCGCCGTCGGTGCGCAATTTTACCCTATGGCGCAGGCCGTTGAGGGTGAGCACCTGATTGGCTTCCGACAGTCCCATCTCCCAAGGCGTGCCGGCAAATTTGATCGAGGTTTGCGGCGATGCGCCGGTGCCGCCGGTGTTGCCGGAGATCAGGATGACATCGGCATGGGCTTTGGCCACACCAGCGGCGATCGTGCCGATACCGGCCGAGGAAACCAGCTTGACGCAGACCTGCGCGCGCGGATTGATCTGTTTGAGGTCGTAGATCAGCTGGGCGAGATCCTCGATCGAGTAAATATCGTGATGCGGCGGCGGCGAGATCAGGGTGACCCCGGGCGTCGAATGGCGCAGCTTGGCGATGAATTCGGTGACCTTGAAACCGGGCAGCTGGCCGCCTTCACCGGGCTTGGCGCCCTGGGCGACCTTGATCTCGATCTCTTCGCAGGCGCCGAGATATTCCGATGTCACGCCAAAGCGGCCAGAGGCGACCTGCTTGATCGGGCTCGAGGCATTGTCGCCATTTTCATAGGGCTTGTAGCGGCGCTTTTCCTCGCCGCCTTCGCCGGACACGGATTTCGCGCCGATCCGGTTCATCGCGATCGCCAGCGTCTCGTGTGCCTCAGGACTGAGCGCGCCGAGCGACATGCCCGGCGTGTTGAAGCGCTTGCGGACTTCGGTGATCGCCTCGACCTCGTCGATCGGCACCGGCACCGGCGCATAGTTGAACTCCATCAGATCGCGCAGATAGATCGGCTCCATCTCGCGCACGGCTTGCGAAAATTGCAGGTAGGATGAGTAGCTGTCATGCGCGACCGCCGATTGCAGCAGGTGCATCATATGCGCGCCATAAGCATGGGCTTCGCCGCCATCGCGCTGCTTGTAGAAACCGCCGACCGGCAGGCGCACCACTGCAGGCTCAAAGGCTGCCTCGTGCTTTTCCTGGGCGTTGATGAACAAAGACGCATAGCCTTCGCCGGATATCTTGGTCGGCATGCCGGGGAACAGGTCGTTGCACAATGCGCGCGACAGGCCGACGGCTTCGAAATTATAGCCGCCGCGATAGCTGGAAATAACCGCGATGCCCATTTTCGACAGGATCTTGAGCAAGCCTTCGTCGACCGCTTTCTTGTGGCGTTGTAGACATTCGTCAAAACTCAGATCGCCGAACAGGCCGCGGGCGTGCCGGTCGGCAATTGCCGCTTCCGCCATATAGGCGTTGACCGTGGTCGCGCCGACCCCGATCAGCACGGCATAGCAATGGGTGTCGAGACATTCCGCCGCCCGGACGTTGATCGATGCGTAGGAGCGCAGCCCCTTGCGGACCAGATGCGTGTGCACCGCTGCGGTTGCAATCACCATAGAGATGGCCATCCGGTCTTCGTCAATATCCTCGTCAGTGAGGAATATTTCGGTCTTGCCGGCGCGCACCGCCTGTTCGGCTTCGGTCCGGATCCGGGCCAGTGCGTCGCGCAGTTCAATGGCCGCGCCGCTGGTGCTCAACGTACAGTCGATCTGTGCCACCGCGTCGCCAAAGCCGAGCTTCAGCCGCTCCCATAGCGCGCAGCTGAGCACCGGACTTTCCAGCACCATCACGTCCTCGTTCTGGCTGTCCTGCTCGAGGATATTTGCCAGATTGGAAAAGCGCGTGCGCAGGCTCATCACGTGGCGTTCGCGCAGGCTGTCGATCGGCGGGTTGGTGACCTGTGAAAAATTCTGCTTGAAAAAATGGCTGATCTGCCGCGGCTTG
The DNA here is from genome assembly GCF_963975555.1 of uncultured Parasphingorhabdus sp. Classification (GTDB taxonomy): domain Bacteria; phylum Pseudomonadota; class Alphaproteobacteria; order Sphingomonadales; family Sphingomonadaceae; genus Parasphingorhabdus. The sequence goes on from NZ_CAXBHH010000001.1 coordinate 466,608, forward strand.
ACGCTGATCACCGCAAGCGGAGTATCATCGCCCATCGAGCCGATTGCTTCCTTGGCATCCTCGACCATCGGAGCGAGGATCATTTCCATATCCTCCAGCGTATGGCCGGCAGCGGTCTGGCGGCGGATCAGCTCTTCCCTGGAATAGCTCATGCTGGAATTTTCGGGTGCCGGCGGCAAGTCGTTTACCGTCTGGAAGCCCTTGACCAGATCGGCATAGGGTTCTTCCGACGCAATCCGGTCCTTGAGTTCACGATCCTTGAACAGGACGCCTTCGTCGAGATCGACCGCGATCATCTGGCCGGGGCCGAGCCGGCCTTTCTCGATGACCTGGCTTTCAGGGACCACCACCATGCCGGATTCAGAGCCGATGATCAGCAGATTGTCGGCGGTGATCGAGTAGCGCAGCGGCCGAAGCGCATTGCGGTCAACCCCGGCGACCGCCCAGTGGCCATCGGTCATCGCCAGCGCGGCAGGACCATCCCAAGGCTCCATCACACTGGCCATATATTCGTACATCGCCTGATGGGCGGGATCGATATCGGGGTTGTTCTGCCAGGCTTCGGGTACCAGCATGATCTTCGCGGTCGGCGCGTCGCGGCCGGAGCGGCAGATGGTCTCGAACACCGCGTCCAGCGCGGCCGTGTCGGAGGAGCCGGCCGGGATCACCGGTTTGATATCCTCGCTATGGTCGCCAAAGGCGAGGCTCGCCATCTTGATCTCGTGGCTCTTCATCCAGTTCTTGTTGCCGCGGATCGTGTTGATTTCGCCATTATGGGCAAGGCAGCGGAACGGCTGGGCCAGCCACCATTGCGGGAATGTATTGGTCGAATAGCGCTGGTGGAATATCGCCACCCGGCTTTCGAACCGGTCATCCAGCAGGTCGGGATAGAAGACCGACAGCGATTCAGCGAGAAACAGGCCCTTGTAGATGATCGAGCGGCAGGACAGGCTGCAGATGTAGAAATCCTGAATCTGCGCGGCGATCACCTTCTTCTCGATCCTGCGCCGGATGAGATAGAGATTCTTCTCGAATTCGCGCGCGTCCTGCCGGTCCGGCATTGGTCCGGCGATCATGATCTGCTCGATTTCGGGGCGGGTGTTCTGTGCTTTCGGTCCGATCACCGACACATCCACCGGCACCTGACGCCAGCCATAGATCGTATAGCCGGATTCGATGATTTCCGCCTCGACAATGGTGCGGCAGCTTTCCTGAGCGTTGAGATCGGTGCGCGGCAGGAAGATCATGCCGACGGCCAGCCGGTTCGGGCGGACCTTGTGACCGCTGTCGGCAATCGCATCGTCAAAAAAGCGCTCGGGCAGATCGACGTGCAGGCCCGCGCCGTCACCAGTCATGCCATCCGCGTCGACCGCGCCCCGGTGCCAGACCGCCTTCAGCGCATCAATGGCGGAGGAAACGACGCGCCGCGACGGCTTGCCGTCGGTCGCCGCGACCAGGCCGACACCGCAGGCATCAGTCTCGAATTCCGGCCGGTACATGCCTTCGCGAGCGAGCCGTTCATGCTCGGGGGTAGGGTAATGGTGGGTCATCTATATTCTCTCTTCAGCTGGATCGCGGCGCTTATTTGCGTCTGGTCCAGTCCTTCATTCGCTTAAATCCAGGCCGCTGAATTCTTCCATCGCCTTGAGCATGACATTCTCCAGTTCGACATCATGATCCGGATTCTCTTCGTTGGTCCATGCGGCTTCTATGACTTGTGTTCTCGGTTTCAGGGCCTCGATCTTGGCAAAAGCCGATGTTCCGGAAAAGCGCATCATGATTGCCTTGTCTTCCAACGCCATGGCAGATGCTGATCTTGCCGCGCTGTCGGCACCAATGGTCTGGAGGTCCTCACTGCTTATCTGGCTTTCGGCATCGGCCAACGCATCATCGATGATTTTCGAGATATCCATGTTCGATTCCATCTGGGCGTTGATCCGCGAAAAAGCAGGACTGGAGAACCATTTGGTTGCAACGGCTATTTCCTCTGCTGTCATTCCTTCGGCAAAAACTGTCGCAAGATCTTCAATCAGCGCCGGCATCGTCTCCTCTGTCTGGCGCACGGCAACCGGCAAAGCCGCATCGACCATCGCAACCGCGATGCCGGGAAACTCCTGTTCCAGTTCCTGAAAATCCGCGTCTTGCTGGATGCCATTCAGCAGCTGTTCGCGCATCGAATTTTTGATTGTCGAACTGAGCGCTACTCCGCCAACCGAGAGGCTGGTCATATGATAGGCGGCGTCGAAATGGGACGATGGATCGGAGACTGTTTCCATGGTGCCGGTCTGTTCGCTGACCGGGTCAACGGGAGCGGATTGGGAAAATGCAATCTGTCCCGGCCCGAACGGAAGTGACAGCAAGACAAAATATAGAAAATACCGGGCCATCGTTACGCGGCCTCCGCGCTATCCGGATCGGCATGGACGTCCAGTTCTTCGTCCTCGCCTGTTGTTACAGGCGGAAGATGTTTGGTGGCGTCCTCCACCTTCTTCATGATATCCGGCATGGCCTGCATCATTTCAGGCACCATGCTCATCATCGATTGCATCATTTCCGGATCGACAAAGACCATCATATAGTCGCGAGCAAATATACTGCCGGTGTCGGTTGCGAAAAAGGCGTTCATCTCGGCGAGCTGCCCGACGGTAAACTTGCGGGCGTAGATTTTGGTCAGCGCGGTACGAATTTCCGGTTCCATCGCGGTCATCAGTTTGACCATCTCGTCCATCATCACTCTGGTCGAGATTTTCATTCGTTCTTCAAAATGCGGATCTTTTTCTTTCATCAGCTCATTGAACGAGGTGTCGCCCATGTCATCGAGCTCTTCATCCTCGATGCCATAGCCTTGCAGGGTCTCTGCCACCGGACGTTCAAACATCTGGCCCATGATACTATCCATGATCTGGTCCATCGTGCCCTTCATCATCCGTTCGTAGGTGCCGAGCGGGAACAGATGGTCGACAGTGGTCCGGGCAGCGGCAAGGCGAGCGGGGGCAATCGCCGTATTTTCCAGATTGCCCGCTGTTGTGGTTATATCTTGTGCCACCGCAGGAACGCTCAAGGCCAGCGCCAGGGTGCTCGCGAAAGTTACAAATAATGTCTTCATGATCATACTCCGTTTGCGGTCTATGCCGCGACCTTTTCGGCCAATTTTTTATGTTTCAGAAACCGGTGCATATGCTCGGTCACATCGCGCCCGTCCCTGATTCCCCAGACGACCAGACTGGCACCGCGGACAATGTCTCCGGCGGCGAACACGCCTTCCATATTGGTCATCATCGACTTGTGGTCTACCCGCAACGTGCCCCAGCGCGTAACCGAGAGGTCCGGGCAATCAAACAGATTGGGCAGATCTTCGGCGTCAAAGCCGAGTGCCTTGATTACCAGATCAGCATCCACGGTAAAATCGCTGTCCGGTTCGATCTCGGGTGAGCGGCGGCCGCTGGCATCGGGTGCGCCTAGCCGCATTCTGTTCGCTCTGACCGCTGTCACATGTCCGGTGCCTTCGATCGCCTTGGGAGCGGACAGCCAGACAAATTTGACGCCTTCTTCTTCGGCATTGCGGACTTCATTCTGCGAACCCGGCATATTGGCGCGGTCGCGACGATAGAGACATTTGACCGATTTCGCGCCCTGACGGATCGACGTCCGGACGCAATCCATTGCGGTGTCGCCGCCGCCGATGACGACGACATTCTTGCCCTTGGCATTATAGCGGCCCCCGCCTGAGTCAGGACCGAACTCCGGAACATCGTCGCCAAAGCTCTTGCGATTGGAGGCGATCAGGAAATCGAGCGCTTCCTCGACCCCGGGTGCGCCGACGCCCGGCAGCTTGATCTCGCGCGCCTTGTAGACACCGGTCGCGACCAGGATGGCATCATGCTTGTCACGCAATTCTTCCAGCGTCGCGTCGCGTCCCACTTCGAAGCTTTCGTGGAAGTTGATTCCGCCGTCCTTGAGCCGCTGGACCCGGCGCATGATCACTTCTTTCTCAAGCTTGAAGCCGGGAATGCCGTACGTCAGCAATCCGCCGGCGCGGTCGTGGCGGTCATAGACATGCACGTCGTAACCGGCGACCCGCAAATATTCGGCGGCGGTCAGGCCGGCTGGTCCGGCACCGATGATGCCGATCGACTGGCCTTTGGATCGTCCGGGCTGCAGCGGTTCGACCCAGCCTTCTTCCCAGGCGGTGTCGGTGATATATTTTTCCACCGCGCCGATGGTGACCGCGCCATGACCGGAGAATTCGATCACGCAATTGCCTTCGCACAATCGGTCCTGCGGGCAGATGCGGCCACAGATTTCCGGCATGGTCGAGGTCAGGTTCGACATTTCATAAGCTTCGCGCAAGCGGCCTTCGGCGGTCAGGCGGAGCCAGTCGGGGATATGATTGTGCAGCGGGCAATGGACTGAACAATAAGGCACGCCGCATTGCGAGCAACGGGCTGCCTGTTCCGCCGCCTTGTCTGGGGCATAGCGGTCGGCAATTTCCTGAAAATCTTCCGCGCGCAGATCGGGGTTGCGCTTTTCCGGATAGGCCTGGCCCTCCTCGACAAATCTCAGCATTTTCAACTTCTGCGGGCTTTTTGCCATGCCAGATACTCGTTTCCCGTAATATATGATTATAATCAGCGGCCGTTCCCGGCGGCTATGGCAGATGGAATAACCAAAAAAGCGGCGGGAGTCACGCATATTTTAATATATAGGACAGCTTCTATGTCCTATATATATGTTTGACGTAGCCAGCTGACTGTTATGCCTTGACTACAAGTACCTATTGGTATCGTATCGGCCCTATATTTTCCTCACGACAACCGCTTGGCGAAACGCTATTGCGCGTCAAACCAATATACGGCCAAGCCAACATACGGAACGTCCATGACCTTCATTCAAATGCTGCTCCTCGCAATCGTGCAGGGCGTTACCGAATTTCTCCCGATCTCCTCTTCGGGTCATCTGATCCTCTTGCCCGTGTTCACCGGCTTTGCCGATCAGGGGCCGATGATCGACATTGCCGTACATGTCGGTTCGCTGCTCGCGATCATCACCTATTTTTTCAAAGATGTCTGGTCGCTGGGCCGGGGCGGCCTCGCAACCATCGGCATCGGCCAGGCGCCAGCCGAACGGCGGCTGTTCTGGTGGATCATCATCGGCACGATTCCCGCCGTCATCGTCGGCCTGTTCCTGAAGACCGGCGGCTATCTCGACGGCTTTCGCAGCACCACATTGGTCGGCGTCAATCTGATCGTCTACGGTATCTTGCTCGGGATCGCCGACCGGTTCGGACGGCAGGTCAAATCCTTCGAGGATCTGACGCTGAAGGACGGCATCATCGTCGGACTGGCGCAAGCCATGGCTCTCATCCCCGGTACCAGCCGTTCGGGTGTGACCATGACCGCTGCCCGTTTCCTCGGCTACACTAGGGTCGAGGCGGCGCGCTTTTCGTTCCTGCTCTCGATACCGGCGGTGGCTGGTGCCGGCGTGCTGATCATTCCCGATCTGATGGGGGCCAGCACCGAATTGCTCAAGGAAGCGCTGATCACCGGCGTGCTGACCTTTATCGCAGCACTGGCGACCATGACCTTCCTGATGCAATTTCTGCGCAAGGCGTCGATGATGGTCTTCGTTATCTACCGCGTCGCGATGGGTATCGCCTTACTCGCTCTTTTCTAGCGGCTCAGCTTGCCTTGGCGCGCGCGCCGAAGCGGCCGTGGTCGGTATATTTTTCCATCCAGCCATTTGCCACCGCAGCGAGCGGGGTCGGTGCGACGCCAAAGGCGCTCAGGCCCTTGGCCGCCGGTGCCACGACATTGTCTTTCTGCAGCATCTTATATTGATCCGACGTGATCGGTGAGCCGGGGAGCATCGCCAATATTCTGGCAGCGAAATCCGGTACGTCGACAAAAGTCCGCTCGCGCCCCGTCATCCTAGCTATCCGCCGGTTGAGATCGCCCATGCTGATCGCTTCCGGACCGCCCAGCTCAAAGGTTTGTCCGGCGTAAAGCTCGGGCTGGCCGAACGCCTCGGCGACGACATCGGCGACATCGCCGACAAAGACCGGCTGGAATTTGGTCGCGCTGCCGATGACCGGCACGACCGGCAACATCGCAATCATCGCGGCAAAACGGTTGATGAATTCATCCTCGCGGCCAAAGACAATCGAAGGTCGCAATATGATGGCGTCGGGAAAGGCTTTCAAAACCGCCTGCTCGCCTTCGCCCTTGCTGCGGCCGTAGCGTGACGGCGATTCGGTGTCGGCGCCAATCGCGGACAGGTGGAGCAAAGTGCGACAGCCCGCTTTCGCCGCGGCCTCGGCGACATTGCGCGCGCCCTCGACATGGATGCGGGTAAAATCGCCGTTCAGGACACCGACCAGATTGACCACGGCATCGCAGCCCTGGACCGCGCGGGCGACGCTGTCCGGCTTGGTGATGTCGGCGCTGGCAAATTGCGTCTGGCCGAGATTGCCCAGCGGCTTGATATGCATGGCATTCTTGATATTGCGCTCGGCTATCCGCAGCCGCGCACCGCGCGCCAGCAAGGCCTGCGCGACATAGCGGCCTAAAAAGCCGCCGCCGCCAAATATGCAAATCAATCGTCCATCAAGATCCATGTTCATCTTCCACTCGTGCCTTGGTTTCTGCGTTGCCTCTGCCCCAGCCGCGCGGTTGACGCAACAACGATTCCCCGCTCGGCATAGCATAATATGGGTCCCGCCACACCGGTTCGACAGCCGCCACGCACCGCCGACCCCCCGGGATCGCGCTTTTGCCGATATGAATCATTGACAGCAGAACCATCAAGCGGCTAATCGCCCGCCTCTATCAGGCGGCATGAAGATGATTGCCACCTGCATGGGCCCAGATGGCGGAATTGGTAGACGCGCATGCTTCAGGTGCATGTATTCGCAAGGATGTGGAGGTTCGAGTCCTCTTCTGGGCACCAGCCACTTTTAAGTGATTGAATAGCTTGATAAACCCCTGAAATCTAGGCATTAGATGCGACTGGTTGCTACAAATGTAGCAAGGAAAAACAAGCAATGTGTACCTATCTTCATGGACCTCGACAGGGCGGAATGTATTATTTCCGCCGGGGCATTCCTGCGCCACTTCGCAGCATAATCGGGAAGCGGGAGTTTTTGATTAGCTTGGGTGTAAAAGATCGCGAGCAGGCCAAGCGTATGATCCCGCAGTATACGACAGAGACACAGGCGATATTGGATGCAGCGGCTTCTCACGGCCCAGACACGGCCCCTTCACCGATGAGGGCAGCAGCTGATTTCGCCCTATGGCAAAACAAACAAGAAGCGGCAGAGTACCAATATCAACATTCCATGGAGCAAGAAGAGGCCGCGATAGCTCGTGAACCTCTTGTTTCGGCATTGGAGCAGAAGCTCAAACTGTCGGTGGATAAGCTTTCGCCAGAGGAGCAGGCCGCAAAAGACATAATCGACAATCTAAAGTTTGAACTCAAGCTATCTCAAGAAAAGCGGATGCCTGAGAGAGCGGGCGGTGAGCGGCCTGAGAACTCTAGTAACGCCAAAGGCCAGTTAAAGCAGAGCGGTGCGGCTGGCCCAGTGAGTAGCGCGCAGACGTCCATCTCAGCAATGTACGAGGGCTATGCTACACAACCGGGCTTGCGTGAGGCAACCGTTCGCCAATTTCGTTCAATCATAAATCACCTAATCAACTTTCTTGGGCACGATATAGCCAATCAGGTCAGCTCAGATGATCTAATTCGATGGCGGCAATTCTTGCAGAAGGAAGCAGCTGTCAAGGGCAAGCCTAGAAGCGCACAAACGATAAACAATAGCTATCTTGCTGCGGCTAGCGTTACGTTCGATTACGGTTTCAATGAGCGGCTAATACCAAAGAACCCGGTGGCCTTGGTCGGCAAGGTGCGAGCGGAAAAGAAGATAAGGCTTAGAAGTCCCGATTTCACGAAGGCCGAGCGTAAGGCAATATTATCAGCGTCCCTAAGCATAGATGCCGGTAGGCGAAGCGCCCAGCTCGTAGGGGCTTTACGTTGGGTGCCGTGGCTTTGCGCTTATACCGGTGCACGTGTTAATGAGATGACCCAATTGAGACGCGAAGACATCACCAAGATAGATGACGTCTGGGCAGTAGAGATAACACCGGTGGCTGGAGATGTTAAAACAGACGAGGCGCGACTGGTTCCAATCCACGAACATCTAATCGAGCAAGGGTTTCTTGAGTATATTGATGCTTGTCCCGAGGGCCCTTTGTTTTACGACCCCGACAAATCTGGAGTTGGACTACAGCGCGGTCAATACAAACGCGTAGGTATGCGACTGGCAGAGTGGGTCAGAGGCTTAGGCATAGGACAGGTTGGTGATCGATCACTGCAACCCAATCATGCTTGGCGGCATACGTTCAAGACCATTTGCCTTGAGGCCGGTATCGAAGAGCGAGCGATGGACTACATGCAAGGCCACGCGTCGAGGGGCGTGGGTCGAACCTACGGTAGCAATACCCTGCCAATGTTGCAGGTGCAATTGGCCAAGTTCCCTAGGTTTGAACTAGGATAGCAGACACCGCCCGAGTTAGTGCTTAGTCATAGACCTGCTGCGTGTAAGATTTCCGATGGCTTGGCGTCGAGTGCAGCTGCTATGCGAGCTATATTCAACATGGTGACGTTGCGTTCGCCGCGTTCGATTTTGCCCATGTGAGATCGGTCAATGCCAGCGGCGTCTGCGAGCGCCTCTTGGGACAGACCCAACGCCTTTCTCTTTGCCCGAATAGCCCCGCCAAGGGCTTTCAGAAGCTGTCCGTGATCAGTTTGTCCAGATACCCTTGCCATGCCCTCACAAGTCGCTCATAGGGCCTTATAAGACCACGGTATTTAAGACCCATTTAAGGAAGCGAGTATATGGCTGATTTCATGATCTCACTAGCTTTGGGCGGACTGTTATTCTGGTTGGTGAGGTGGCTTATTTTTAGGAAACCATTTCCGTATCCGTTATCTATTGCCGAGCAACGAAGCCTAGGTAAAATACTAACGAAACTGTCTGATGGGTTTGAGGCAATTGAGCGCACAAGGGACACTCAATATATTGGAATGCGTGGAAGCATTGATGGGCTACCGGCTAAAACCATAGCCGACCTAGAGGCTAGCGTGCTCGCACTGGGCGAGTTTAGTCCGGAAGTCGTAACCTATGTCACACTAGGACATATGAGAACGTCCACGACATTGGGTAGGGAGATCAGAGCACAAGCACAATCTCGGTTGCTTGAGATGCTAAACCGAGAAGGCTTAGCCGTACCGGCCGAAGTGTTTGCCTAACGTGCGGTAATTAGTCGATCTATCCGGCGCTAACGCCAGCCTGCCCAATTGAGCGCCGCGTTAAAGTCCGAGTGCTTGTTCCTAAGCGCCCAGACAACTTGGGGTTCATATGTGTTTAAGTCTTCTGTCACATAGCCGTCAGGAAAAGTTACCCATAGCCGCCCGGTGGGATACTGGCGCAACGTGAACTCGCCAAACTGCCTTTCTAGAAATTCGTCCGCCGCTGCCGCTTTTTCCCTCGCCAGCAAGTCGAGATGGCCAGCACGGCTGCGTTTTTTGATTGGCGAAATGCCCGCCTTCATCCGCTCGAAGTTATCCTTTCCCCTACTTAGGTGGCAGGTATAGCAAGAACGGTCTCTAACCCGTCTGCGAAAGCTCAAACACGTCGGGCAAGGCTCCCCTATGCGGATGTATTCGGACACGCCTGCCATGAAAGCCGCAAAGCGCCGGGGGTCTGCGACACGTTCCTCCAAGGCCGCTCTATATGCAAGGTCCTTTTGGCATATATCGAATTGGCGTCTGTCCAACTTACCGGCACGGGGCTGACGATGGTGGGGGATAAAGCGCGGATCGTATCTAAGCATCTGACGGCTTTCCAGGCTTTACTGCTGTGCAGGTGATAAGTAAAACGTGCCCCATGTAAAAGCCTAGCGGGGGCAGGCAAAACGATAGACGCAGGCATTTTGTCAAGATTATCTCCTATTCTATAAATAGAATAATAAATGAGATTATGCCGCCTTCGGTGAGCCGGTAAAAAGTGTTGCTAGGGTTGCGACCTTGATTTTACCTCCAGCTGTGGTGATACGACCATCGGACCCTATCTTGAGAACTCTTCCATCGATTATCACTTCAGCATCGGTGAAGGTTACTTTTGCATCATAAGATCGTGAAGTGCCTGCTATTTCGGCCCTCTGCCCTTTGTCCATCGCGCGGAGAGCCATCTTAAGTTGCGAAGCCGTCACCCTGTCTGGCAGTGAGAGAGGCTTGCCGTGTTCTGTTAGCGTAGATTGAACTTGACTAAGCTGCTTAGCACTAAGGGGTTTTGTCATAACCCCGATGCCGATAGGAAAGTGAAGGAACGACTTTTGTAGCCAAGCTACAAGCTCCTCATTAGTTTTTTGTCGGAAGCCGTAGTTCGCGATAAGATTGCAAGCTAACTGCGCGATTGCCTCACCGTATCCGTTGGGTGGTTTCCTAGAAACATTGCCCTTGTTCGATAGAAGTAAACCTGCCCTGTCTGGTTGCTCTGCTAGATATCGTTCCCCCGCTTCTCTTGTAACACGGTTTAGCTCTGCCTGAACTTGCCGCACTCGTTTTGCAGCTGGCGGGATATCATGCATCCCAATCTCCCGAAACTCGATATAACATTATAAGTGGGCCATGGCAGTCGGTTGTTTATGTCGCAAGCGAAAGCGATGGCAGGAATGTCGGGATCGATGAATTGCTAAATATACCGCTTAAGACAGATGCCGTGCGTCGAGGCTTCATATTGATCAGTTATAATCGGCTGATAGTCCTATGAACGGCAATGGCTGGGGTAGGGTTAGAAACGACAAAGGCAGAATATCGGATGCTTTAACCCGTTTGCTATGCAGGAAAATACCGAAAACCGTTATTCTCGGGTAATAGTTGCTCGATATTCTAAATGGTATCAATCCCAATGTCACAGCCTAGCAAGCAGGTTTTTAACACTCGTAGGATGCCATTTGCCCCCGCGTCTCGTCTGTATATGGCGGTCGTTAAGTGCGCTCGCTATTGCAGGCAGGGAGCTGTGCCCCGCTGAGCGTATGTCCTCAATGACCGGAGCCAGTTCCCGCGCAAAGCTGTCCGCCCCGCTCCGGATTACCGCCACAGCGTCCGCATTACCTTTTCCAGCGCGTCTTAGTGCAGCAGCGCCATTGGGATTGCCTAGACGCTTCCCAGACTTGTAGGGCGTCCCGTCCGCTTTGGTCCATGTACCGCGCGCCTTTGCCGCTTCTAAAGCCTCTTTCGTCCGCCGTCCGATAGCCTTTCGCTCAGCTTGGGCAACAGCAGCCATAATATGCACGTTCAGTTCGGTAGCCTCTGGCATATCGGCTGCAATAAACTTAGCCCCGCTGTCCTGTAAAGCGGACAGGAACGCTACCGAGCGGCTCAGGCGGTCCAGCTTGGCGACCACTAGCACAGCCCCCGTTACCTTTGCATGGCGCATCGCTTCCATAAGTGCAGGACGGTCGGACCGCTTCCCGCTTTCGACCTCGGTATGTTCGGCTATAATCTCCCATCCTCTCCCCGCGCACAGCGATTGCACGGCCTGCCGCTGGGCTTCTAAGCCAAGGCCGGAGCGGGCCTGCTCCTCAGTCGATACGCGGTAATAAGCAATGACACGGCACATAATCAGTTCCCTTATAAGAATGACTATCGTTCGTTAGGCAATTATATAAGCTCCTGTCAATTGGTTATTTTTAGCCCCCGGCAAGGGGGTATGGGGGGTAATCCGGGCCACATCTGATCGGAGGTGCCCCCTCGCAAATCTCCATCATTTTTAGGTCGTAGGGCAAATGGCCTTACACTGGCTATATCAGGTGCCATAAGGGTGGGAGGCGACAATCTGGTTTCGGCGTTCAAAACAACCCGGCACCAACTCCTGTTAGCGTGCTAATAAGAGGGAGCTAGATTTCCGTCACTTGATCAGGCACGAGGGCGGAAAGACTAAAGCCAAGGGCAAAACCATCAATGCAAAACCTTCTCGATGATCTGAAGCAGCTTCTCCAAGCCGAACAGGCATTCATTTCGGATGGGGCGATCCTCAAAAATGCGGTCATAGAGGCGGCGCTGAACATGGACGTGCGGCTGCTGGAACTGCTGATCCAGTCCGATACGCTGAAGGCGCATTTCTTCACTGAAGTCGCAGGCACGCTGGTTTTCGATAAGGTTAAGTTTCAAGACTTTGTATCCAACAAAGCCTTCTTGCCCGACAGCTACACGGCATTCAAAAACCGCATAGGGCTGACTGACGGGCACGGCAATTACCTAAGCCAGTCGCGCGACGTGGTGCTTGCGTGGCCCTACAAGGATTGCGTGCTGGAAGGTGGGATGACAAAAGAAGACCGGGGCCGCAACGAGGTGTTTTGGAACACGACGCTGGCCCCGGACGACATCACGCGGTTGTTTGAACCCAAGGTGTTCACCGGCTGGGAACGCTGGGACGCGAAGGCCGTGGCAGAGGGTGAGGCCAAGCCCGTAGGCGAGGTGTCGGAGGACGACAACCTGCTGATCAAGGGGAACAACCTGCTGGCGCTGCATTCGCTGAAAGCGCGCTATGCGGGAAAGGTTAAGCTGATCTATATCGACCCGCCGTTCAACACGGGAGATGACAGTTTCCGGTACAATGACCGCTTCAATCACTCAACTTGGCTGACTTTTATGCGAAACCGGCTGGAAGTGGCAAGAGACCTGCTGTCCAATGAAGGAGCGGTAGCGGTTATCCTTGATGACACCGAAATCCACTATTGCAAGGTGCTGATGGACGAGATTTTCGGAGCGGCGAACTATATCACCACGATCTCAGTCGAAGCAGCTACCACTTCCAGCTTCAAAACCGTGAACACGGGACCGACACAAGTAACCAACTTCATTCTTTGTTATTCAAAGCGCAAATCAAGTTTCGAGTATCACGTGCCCTATATCGGCAGCGCGGAGGTGGACTTGGGGCACTTTTCGCGCTTTATCGAAAACTTTGATGATCCATGCGATGAATGGCGTTTCAAGAGTATATCTTCACATATTCTTGATGGGCTTGGGTTCAACGGAGACACCGCAAACAGTCAGTGGGCCAAAGCCAAGCGAGAACTTGGAGCCGAAAAAGCAACGATAGCGGTTACAGAGCAGGCCAATGAGTTTGCACTAGAAAATGCTTACAGGGTCTTTGAAACCAAAACTCTCCAAAAGCCCTCCTCTTGGTTGACGGAGCCTCTCAGAAAGTCACGAGAGTTGGACCATGTGATCAAGTTAGATAGAGAAGGACTTGATCCAATATACTTGTATCAAGGTCGTCAGGTTTATTTCTTGGGAAAGGGGCTTCGAGAAATAGATGGAGAAAGACTAGTTGCGCGTCCCGTATCAAATCTCTGGACTGATATTCCTACAAACAACTTGCAGTCCGAAGGCGGCATTAGCTTTCCAGCAGGAAAGAAACCCGAAGCCCTATTGCGTCGGATCATACAGATGTTTTCGTCATCAAGAAACGACATCGTGCTCGATTTCTTTTCTGGTTCAGGCACGACTGCGGCGGTTGCGCACAAAATGCAACGAAAGTGGATCGCTATCGAGCAAATGGACTACATCCTCGATTTGCCTGCTTCTCGCTTTAAGAAGGTTATCGAAGGTGAGCAAAGCGGCATATCCAAAGCCGTAGAGTGGCAAGGCGGTGGATCATTTGTCTATGCCGAACTTGCGGCCTCCAACTCGGCCTTTGCCGACCGCATAGAAGCCGCCGAAGACATCGCCACGCTGCAAACCATCCATGCCGATATCCAAGCCACAGGCTATCTGCGCTATGAGGTGGACCTAAGCGCCTTCGATACCGACAACTTCGCCGCGCTGCCGCTGGACGACGCCAAGCGCGTGCTGATGGACTGCCTCGATACCAACCATCTCTATGTCAATCTCGGCTGCCTTGGGGATGCGGATTTTGACATCTCGGAGGACGACGCAACTGCTACCCGTTCATTCTACGGGATCACCGAATGACCCAAAGCCTGAGCCAAGAGTTTGACGCGCTGGCCAAGTATGGGGCGCTCAAGTCAGACATCCCCGATGACATCACCGGAAACCTTGCACCCAAGATCACCTTACGCCCCTATCAACGCACGGCGCTGGAGCGTTGGCTGTTCTACATCGACAAATACGAGGGACGACCGAAAGCCCCGCACCTTCTGTTCCACATGGCCACGGGCAGCGGTAAGACGGTGTTGATGGCGGCGCTGATCCTGGACCTTTACCGGCGCGGCTATCGCAACTTTCTGTTCTTCGTGAACTCTGCCCAGATCATCGAAAAGACCAAGGACAATTTCCTCAACCCTGCATCGGCTAAGCATCTATTTGCGCCACAGGTTCGGATTGACGACAAGCCGGTGGACATCCGCGCGGTGGATACCTTTGACGCGGTGAGCGGTGAGGCAATCAACATCCACTTCACTACCATTCAAGGGCTGCACACACGGATGCAAGCCCCGAAGGAAAACGCTGTCACCATCGAGGACTTCCGCGACTACAAGGTGGTGATGATTTCAGACGAAGCGCACCACCTAAATGCAGAGACCAAGAAGACGCTTACTGTCGGCGAGAAGGAAGACAAGGCCAGTTGGGAAGGTACGGTATCGGAGATATTCCGCCAGCACCCCGAAAACATGCTGTTGGAGTTCACCGCGACCGTTGACCTAAGCCATGAGGCGATTAGGGCGAAGTATCACGACAAGATATTGTACGACTATTCGCTGCGCCAGTTTCGGGAAGACGGCTATTCCAAGGACATCGAGTTGCGACAGGCCGATTTGCCGCCTGAGGCCCGGATGATGCAGGCGATGGTGTTGAGCCAGTACCGCCGCAAGGTCGCCGAGGCACACGGGCTGCATTGCAAGCCCGTGATCCTGATGAAGTCCAAGACGATCAAGGACAGCGCCGACAACGAGGCCGCGTTCTCGGCAATGGTGGCCGGATTGTCTAGCGATGCGGTAAAGGCGATCAGAGCAGCCTCTGAGGGCGATGACACTCTTTCCCGCGCCTTCGCGTTCATCATGGACGAAAGGGGCATGGAGGCGGCTGATTTCGCCCGTGAGCTTCAGAGCGATTTTGCCCCCGAGAAGGTAGTGAATGTCAACAACCCCAAGGATTTGGAAAATAGACAGATAGAGTTGAACGCGCTTGAGGATCGGGACAACGAGATACGGGTTATCTTTGCCGTCGATAAGCTAAATGAGGGCTGGGACGTGCTGAATTTGTTCGACATCGTGCGCCTGTACGACACCCGCGACGGCAAGGCCAACAAGGTGGGCAAGACCACCATGGCCGAGGCACAGTTGATCGGACGCGGGGCGCGGTATTTTCCCTTTGTCGCCCCAGATCAACCCGACGCCGCGCGCGAAAAGCGCAAGTATGACAGCGCAGTGGACCATCCGTTGCGGGTGCTGGAGGGACTGCACTACCACTGTTCCCATAATCCGAAGTACATCCAAGACATCCGCAATGCCCTGCGCGAAACCGGAATGCTGGATGAAACCGCACGGACGGTGCACCTGCGGCTCAAGGACAGCTTCAAGCAGACATCTCTATATGAGAGTGAATACATCTGGACGAATGACCGAGTGAGAAACCCACGTGACAATGTGGACGGGCTGGATGCATACAAGATTGAAGGCACCTTTACCTATCTCAACCTGATGACAGGTCAGGTGACGGAGGCCTCTGCCTTTGGCGGTGGTCAATTGACGCTGAAGCCGTCGAGCAAGGAACCTATCTCACGTGACTTCAAGCTGGCCGATTTCGGCAGGGCCATTCTGGGCTTTGCGTTGGATGCCAATGATTTCTTCCACTTTGCCAATCTGCGAACCTATTTTCCGCAACTTGCGAGTGCATCGCAGTTTGTCACCTCTGACAGCTATCTTGCCAACGTGACAGTGAACGTGCGCGGCTTGCCCGATGACTTGGACAATTTGACCGCGCGGCAAAAGCTGGACATCGCACACTACGTCTTGCACCAGATCGAAAGCGGCGTGAAACGCGAAAGCGTCGAGTTTATCGGTACCAAGGATTTCAAGCCGTATCCCATCAAGGGCCGCTTCACCGATAAGACGTTGAAACTGCGGATCGAAGGCGAGACGGGCCTGAGCTGGGTGAAGGGCGAAAGTAACGTGCCGGGGCTGGATCAGATCGACCTGAGCGGTAAGGAGTGGCACGCCTATGATGACAGTTACGGCACGGATCAGGAAAAGCTCTTCATCAAGTATATGCACGATCAGGAAGCCAGACTGCGCGGCGTGTATGATGACTTCTATCTGCTAAGGAACGAGAAGGCAGTGAAGCTCTACGACTTTGATACTGGACGCGCCTTTGAACCGGACTTCATTCTGTTTCTGAGGAAGAAGGGAAAAAAGGCCAGCACGATTATGCAGCTATTCATCGAACCGAAGGGCGACCAGCTCCGCCCACAAGATGACTGGAAGCAGGTTCTTCTTGAGGAGGTGAAAAACAAGGCCCGACTTGAGACGGTATTCCAAGGTCGTGATTATTCGGTCCTTGGCCTGCCATTCTACAATGAGGCAGGGCAGACCAACGCCGAATTTAAAGAGGCCTTTGAGGATGAGGTCTTAGGGTAGAATAGCATCGAAGTGGATCTTCGGATCCACGGGTGGGACCAAGAGGAAACGGATAGTCCCTACGAGCTTGCGAAAAACATAATATCCTGATTACGTGCTGTCCAACAATGCAAATGATTTAAGCTAATTTACAAAGGTGCAAATAATGACAGGTGGCATTGTCTATATACTCACAAATGAAGCGATGCCGGGGTATGTCAAGATTGGGCTGACGCAGCAAAATGACGTTGGCGATAGGGTAAAGCAATTAGATAATACTTCTATACCAGTCCCGTTTGAGTGCTATTTTGCAGCCAACGTTGCAGATTGCCGAAAGGTTGAGCGTACGTTGCACTTCGTGTTTGGCGAGAACCGTGCGCGCCGTAACAGGGAATTCTTCACAATCGAACCTGACTTGGCGAAAGCCATAATCGAATTAGTGGCCATCGACAAAATCATGATCACAGATGAAGAGCAGGACATAGATGCCAACGAACGTCAAGAGATTGAGGATATGCGTTCTCGGCGTGAAGTGCGCACCTTCAAGACCTTGAACGTGCCGGTTGGCAGCACTCTTACATTCGTTAAAGACGATCAAATCAAGTGCACAGTTGCAAGCGCCCGGAAAGTCCAATTCAGGGATGAAATTACTAGCCCTTCCGCAGCGGCGTTAACGCTTGTGCATGAAATGGGATATGAATGGCCGTCGGTAAGCGGCATGGCATATTGGGCTTACAAGGGGGTCAAGCTTTGCGACATTGGCAACCCAAATCCCGATGATTTGGAAGAGGATTTGGATTAGGTAATGTCATCGGGTTTGGAACTAAAAGGCACTACATCGCTATGGCGGGCTAAGCTGTGAGCGGTGTAGTTAGGACGACAGGCTGTTCTGACTGTTTACTGGCGAGCCACCGTATAACTGTGAACAAGGATAAAACAATAGTGCATTTACGACTTAGCTTAAAGGTGGCGCGTGGGGGGTAATGGGGAGCTTTTGCCCCACCGTTGTCGGAGTTGGGGCCTCGAATTTCTTTATCGTTTTTCGGTTATCAGCTCAGGCATCCCACTTGGGGAACCAATCGTTGAATACTAAATTCCACCAGAAAATCGCCATGGGCATGTTATTGGCATTCTCCTCTTCACGTGCCTTTTCAGCCCTCCGTATTGCAGTGTCCAACTTTGAAATGGCTGATGTTTTTATGGCTGCTGTAGCTGGCGCGACAAGACCTGATACTCCCATCGGGTCCTGCATGGAGGCTAATTCGCTGCGCCGAATAGCCCGCAAACACGATAGAAAGTCGATCTTATATATTATAACACTTTCATTCTTTGCATACTCAGTCGTTCGAAGTTCTAAGTAGAACGATCTGATCCCTACAGTGTTGTAATAGTTCCAAGCCTTTATTAATCTTATGAGCGGTTTGAGCTTCTTATTCAGATTATTGTTGTGCATGTTAACCCATGCATTGTGCCCCTGTGGACTTGAGCGCATCCACCCCCCCGCTCGGTCGGGTATATCGTAAATATTAAAGCCACCGGTTGATTGACGAACATAATCTGCTGGGACAATTTCGTGGCGCTCCCCCGGCTGGCTCCCAAATGGAACAATGACCGCAGGACTTCGGACCGTAACACCGGTTCTTGGAAACCGAGCGTGCAATGTTGATCGGATTGCTTGAAGTGATTGAGTAGAGTTTTTCTTTAGATTTGCCCGTGGTATAACAGCAAAATAGTCAACGTCGCTATACCACCGGACGCTTGTCTGATGTCCAAACGAACCGGAACGGAAAAGGGATGTCATGCCAAATCCGGATTTTAGGCTGGCTTCTATGCTAGCCCGGTGTGAAGCGGCGCTAGTAGTTTCTGATGAACTGGCGCTAAGCCGAGACAATAACATGTCGAAACATTCGTCCACTGTTTTTGGGATTTTAACCTCCCTTATGCTTCAGCATGTTTGCGCCAAAGCTCATCTAGTCTTACACGATTTTGTTGGTATACGCCCGGGGCCATCATTGGCGCGCTTTCTACGGCAGAATTGTAGTCACCTAACAACAAAAGAAGGTCTGGCTGTGGGTAACCGGATAATCTTAAGTTCTTAAGCCTACTTTGAAATCCGGCCAACTGCCTATGGGCTGATGCATATGCCATTGCATTGCCCGCTATGTCTTGTGACATCAAGAGAACCAAGGTTGCACACAACAATCGAGCCCCGAGTTGTATCTGACTAACGTCCAAAAATAGCATCGAACTTGCGAACATCGCTATTGCGATACACATAAACAGAAATAGACTGACCCAAGTTTGCCTCGCACTGGCGGCATACAAGTTACAAGAATAGAACGCGCTTTCCTCCAACATTTCGGCAAGCCTATCATTGCCTGCCGCTTTGTCGGTTGCGAAGAAATCAGGGTTTTCAGAAAACTTGCCGTCTTCCTTTGTGACCGTAAAGGCTACTTCAATATCTCTGGCTTCAGAGGGAGATAAATGTTCGCTCAACCCGTCCGAGATGAGCATCGCTCTTCTTCCTCGTTCTGCCTGTCCTCGGCTCTCCCGGTGATATAAACTTATTAAGAACCAGATCATATATCCTATCATCGCAGCGACAGCGAATATTAGAGACCAGTTTCCATTAGTTATAAATATCGTTAGCATCCCGAATGCTGCGATTATCAACTGACTGTAGAAGGCTCGTTTAAATAGTCGCTCTGCTTTCTTGAACTCCGCCGATGTAAGGCCCTCTAAGGTGGTTTCACGAACAGCCACTCTAATCCCCCTGTTCCAATATCTATCTTATCCTATGGCTCAATTCATCTAATAACCATAGAAGATTAACCACTGACCTCGAAGTTACCGAACAAAATCTATTTCAATATAATTGAAGTAATTTCGGGAACCTTTGGGGTACCTACCGTTTTTGAGATAAAGGGTTCGGGTCCTAAACAGGGACCCACATTGCCAAGCTTGTTTCCATTTGCTACAAAGGGGTACCACAAACGCGGCAACCACACTCGTTGAAAGTCACGTTTTCTGGGGTTTTCTAGTACTCGAACTCTAGTCCTCTTCTGGCACCATAATTTTCTAACTGATCGAAATATATCGATAATCGAATTTTAATTCGCGCCGACTGCTGCCGGCTCACATTGGGTTTTGCGACAACGCAATATGTGGCGGGCAAACGGCCGAAAAAGCACCGAACCAGCCCGACCGAAATGCTAAGAGGTCACCGCGCCGAGCATCTGGCCCAGCTCTTTTACCAGCAGCTTCGACTGAATCGGCTTGGCTAGATGGAGCGAGCCGGAGAATGCCGCTGGCCGGTCTTCGATGCTGCGACCGGAGACCGAGAGATAGGGGGTTCCCATTTCGGACAGCAATTTGGCAACCGGCTCGGAAGTTTCCTGGCCCAGATTGATGTCCAGGACCGCCGCATCACACATCTCGTTCTCGAGATGCTTCAGCGCTCCGCCGACTGTGGTGACCGGGCCGAGAATGTCGAAACCGGCGTCTTTCAGTATTTCCGCAATCTCGATTCCGATCAGGATTTCGTCTTCCACCACCAGGATCCGGTGGGTTGTATCGGATCGCGCCTGCCGGAGCCCGATGACCGCATCGCTTTGCTGCGTTGTTGGTTGTGATCCGCTAAGCACTTTGCCGGCCCGGCACGATAATTGGCAGAAAAGGCCGGTTGGCCGCCAATCCAGATCAACTTCTCCCTCGAGGCTGGCCTCGAGCAGGCGATCGATAATCGTCGATCCGAAGCCGCTTCGCGACGGCTTTTCGACTCTCGGGCCACCGCTTTCGCCCCAGCTCATCGAAAAATCCTGATCCGTTCCGGCCTTTTGCTCGAGCTTCCACAGGATTTCGATGACGCCTTCATCATTTGACAGCGCGCCATATTTGGCCGCGTTGGTGGCAAGCTCATGCAACGCCATTCCGATCGCTTGGGCCGCCGGTGCGGTAATCCTGAGCGGCGGGCCGGACAATTTTATCCGCGGCCCTATCGCATCGCCAAAATGGGCAAGCTGCGACCGCACCAGTTCGTCGAGCGGGACATCTTGCCAGCAGTTGTTGAGAAGCACATCGTGGCTGGCGGACAGGGCAAGTATGCGCTCTTCGAAGCGCTGCACGAAGGTTGTGGCGTCACTAGCGGCGGTTTGCCGCGCAATGACCTGCACCAGGGTCAGCATATTTTTCGCGCGGTGGTTCACCTCGCCCATCAGCAGGCGCTCGCGCTCTTCCGCGCGCTTCCGTTCGCTTATGTCATGCGCGATTTTCGAGGCGCCGACGATATTGCCGGCTGCATCGTAAATCGGCGAAACGTTGACGGCCACGTCCACCCGCCGACCGTCACGACATACGCGGACCGTCTCGTAATTGCTGATCTTCTCGCCGCTGTTCAGCCGCGAAAGAATGTCATCTTCCTCATATTGAAGGTCCGGCGGAATGAGAAGACGGATCGATTTGCCGATCATTTCTCCGGCAGAATAGCCGAAGATTTTCTCGGCACCATCGTTCCAGCTTGTGATTGTGCTATCTAGGGTCTTGGAAATGATCGCTTCATCGGACGATGCAACGATGGCCGCTAGATGGGCGCGGGCCTGTTCCGCGCGCTTCCGGTCGGTGATATCGGTGATCGAGGCATAGAAAATATTTTCGACGCCGGGAAAGAACTGTAGCTGTACCGCCACATCATAGGTTGAACCGTCTTTCCGTTCGTGCACCGTTTCAAACAGCAGGTTTGGCACCTCTCCATTCCGCAACGGTGTCACGAAATCGATGAATTGTTCCTTTGTATATTGCGGCTTCAGGT
Organism: uncultured Parasphingorhabdus sp.; assembly: GCF_963975555.1. Lineage (GTDB taxonomy): Bacteria > Pseudomonadota > Alphaproteobacteria > Sphingomonadales > Sphingomonadaceae > Parasphingorhabdus. Next base: position 488,052 of record NZ_CAXBHH010000001.1, read on the forward strand.
CCCAGGGCGTGCGCTCGCGAAGTTCCTCCATCGAGTAGCCGAGATTTTCCCGTGCGCCCCGGTTGACCAGTTCAAAATGATAGCTGTCCGCGCCGAATATATATATCTCACTAACCGAATCCTCGACGATCCGTCCGAGCCGTTCGTTGAGCGAAGCGGTCGCCAGCCGTTCCAGTTCGGCAGCCGCGCGGCCGGAAAACAGCTCGATGATTTCCGCCGCCTGTTCGGGATGTTCAATGACTTTGTCGTCAAGCGCAGCCAGCAAACCGAGAATTTTTCCTGATGATGACCGAAGGGGTGTTCCGACATAGGCCTCTGCGCCCATATCTTTCAGCACCTGGTCGTCGGGGAAGAGGCCAATAATATTATCCGGAAAGCAACAGGCGCCCTGTCCGACAATATTGGCGCAGGGAGAATGTTCCAGCTGATATTCGAAATTTTCTCCGGGACCATTGTCCCAGACCGCAACCGTGCAGGCTTGCCCGGGGGTGGCTGGATGAAGGGTAGACAGGAACACCCAGCGGGCCGAGAGCGCATCAGCCAGCGCCTCCACCATTACCGGGAAAAAGGCTTCTCCCACGACTTTGGAACATGAGGCCAGCTTGGCCTGTACAGAAGAGAAAGACTGTAATGCGCCATTCGGCGGTCGAGTAGTTTGCACCATCGGTTGGTCTCCCAGAAACCGATATGTATAAGCTTCGCACGGTTCCTGCAACAGGATGTTTCGAGCATGGTTTCCCCGGCACTTGCCGCATTAGCCCGAGTGGGCATCGGTCGGGAAACAGCGCATCAAGCTCACCGACGCGATTGTCATTGCTGGCGGTTACCGCCCCTCGTCAGGCGTAATAGGCCACGCTTTGCATCGCGGTTGCGATCAGTTCGCGGCGGCTGTTCCAGATGCTCATATACTGGCTGCTAGCGCCGTGATCGGCATGGTGGGTGTGCGAATCGATCAGCCACCAGCCATCCTCGGTCGTGAGTTCTTCGGCGATGATGTTGACCTGCCAGTTCATCGAGCTGACCATCGCGTTCTGGTCGAGCAATCCCATCACCGAAGGCGGCAGGCTGTCGCACATGCAGAGGATTTCCGCCATCGGATCGAGCCCCTCGCGCTGTTTCAGCCGCATCCAGCGGGTCAGGCGGTTGGTCTTGGTGCTGGTGTCGATCCGCTTGCCGACATATTCCATGTTCGAAGTGAAAAATTGCGGCGGTCCGCTGTGCAGATCATCGCCATCGGGCAAAGCGGGGAAATCGGGATGGACAATGTCGGAGGTTTTGACTTCCGTCAGGCGGGGCGCGGCAAAAATGAAATTGCAGTGGAGCCCGAGACCCTTGTCACCAAAAATCTCCGACTGGACAAAGGCGGTATTCTTGCCACGACGCAGCATCGCGGTTTCCGCAGTCAACGCACCAAACAGAGGGCCGGTAAAGGCAATTTGTGCCGACCGGAGCGGCGGCAGGTCATCTTCTATATGGCTGGCTGCGTGATAGGCAAGCGCGCCGGACAGGCCACCGAAGGCCGTTCGGCCCTGCGTCCAGCTTTGCGGCAGAGTGACGGGATTGTCCGGTCCACCGGGCCCGCATTGGTCGAGCAGTTCGGTAAGGGCGACGGGTTGAGGATGTTTATCGGTCATCTTTTCCGCATATCGGGCTAATTGCCTGAAATCCACTGGTAAGTTTGCGGGCGACATTTACAAAAGCTTGGATTTGATCTATAGCTTTGGTTAGTTTTCAATCTCTTGATGGAAGATGTTGTGATGAGCTATACAAACACCCTGACCCGTGCCGATTTGGCCGAAACAATGAACCGGCAGGTTGGCCTGTCGCGAGCCGACAGCGCTGTCATGGTGGAATCGATTCTCGATCATATGATCGAGGCACTGGTCGATGGTGAAAATGTCAAGATTTCGGGATTTGGTACCTTTGTGCTGCGTGACAAGGGCGAACGCACCGGTCGTAATCCCAAGACCGGCATTGAAGTGCCGATCGCGCCACGCCGGGTTCTCACCTTCCGCGCCAGCCAAACGATGCGTGACAGAATTATCGCCGCAGGTTAATGGCCCGGTGAACCGGGGGAGTAGAGTATGACCAAGGAACAAGGGGCTTTCCGGACCATCGGAGAGCTGTCGAAAGAGCTTAGCATCAAACCCCATATTTTGCGCTATTGGGAAGACCAGTTTGCGGTGCTGACGCCGCTCAAACGGGCCGGATCGCGGCGCCATTATCGTCCCGAAGATGTTATGATGGTCAAGACGATCAACCGTCTGCTCAACGAAGAAGGCTATACAATCAAAGGCGCCCGCAAATTTCTGTCCTCACGGCGCAGGGGTCCGGAGATGGTTGAGGATGCCCCGCAATTGGCCGCTGCTGCTCTGCCGCTGGCGAGCAATATGCAGGAGGATAACAGTTTGATTCTGGCGGAACTGAAAACGATCCGCGATCAGCTGACGAACGCGCTGAACCACGCTTAATCGTAATCGGGGCCCAGTTCCGGATCGAGGTCGCGCGGCCGGGTAAAGCGGTCCAGCGTGCCGCATTTTTCACCGATATCAGCCCAGTTTTCGATGGCGAGCGTCATCTCGGCCAGCGTCGCGGTGGGATATTTTGTTTCCACCTCGTCACGCGCCGGGGAACTTCCGTCATCGGGAACGAGATCGAAGATCAGGTCTTCCAGACCCGGATTGTGGCCGACCATCAGGATGTGGTCGGCATCGGCACGGGCACCGCGCAATACATCGAGCAAAGTAGCTGAAGAGGCGAGGTAGATCTTGCGATCCCAGGTCGGTTCCATCGCCAGAGTGCTGCCTTCCTCCACATTTTCGAGTGTCTCGATCACCCGCACGGCGGGGGATGCCAGGATTTGATCGAAAGTCAGGCCATTGCGCTTGATGAAACGGCCCATGACCGCAGCGGCACGTTTGCCCTTTTTATTAAGAGGCCGGTCAAAATCGCGATCAACCGGGTCATCCCAGCTGGATTTGGCGTGGCGCAGGAGTGTGAGTTTTTTCATTGCGGATTGTCATGCATCAAACTTGTTTCAGTTGGAAGACCGGATTGTTCCATTTTTGATTTGGCCTGGCGGATCTCGGTCAGGGCCTGTTCCAGTGGCATGCGTTCGATCGGCGTCCCTTCGGGGAAGGCCGAGAACAGACGCGAGGGAAAGGACGAGGAGAGGATGACAAAATGGCCATGGTCATCGGCGCGGCGAATGATCCGGCCAAAGGCCTGGGCCAGACGGGCGCGAATGATCCGGTCGTCATAGGCGCTGCCGCCGCCAGCCATCTTGCGGGCGCGGTGGAGAATATTGGGCCGTGGCCACGGCACCGATTCCATCACCACGAGGCGAAGACTCTGGCCGGGGACATCGACGCCGTCGCGCAAGGCGTCGGTACCGAGCAGGCTGGCCTTGGGGTCATCGCGGAAAATATCGACCAATGTGCCGGTGTCGATCGGATCGACATGCTGGGCGTAGATCGGCAGCCCGCTTTGCGCCATCCGGTCGGCGATCCGGGCATAGACCGTGCGCAGCCGTCTGATCGCGGTGAACAGGCCAAGAGTTCCGCCCGCTGATGCTTCGATTAATTGCGCATAGGCACCAGCAAGTCCGGCCATGTCGCCGCGCTTTACATCGGTAACGATGATGACCTTCGCCTGATTGGGATAGTCGAACGGGCTGGCGACTTCGAATTCCTGCGGGGCATGTTCGAGATGAATCGCACCGCTGCGCGCCCGCGCGGTATCCCAGCCACCGCCGCCTTTCAGCGTAGCCGATGTGATCATCACGCCATGGGCGGGTTTGGTGACGACTTCGGTAACCGGTATGGTCGGATCGAGCCAGTGGCGGCAGATGCCGATGTCATATTCGCGGCCCTCGAAACGGTCGATCATCAGCCAGTCGACAAAATCGGGGTCAGCCGGTCCGCCGATCCGCGACAGGAGCGAGAGCCAGCCGGACAAGGTATCGCGGCGCCAGCCGAGGCTCGACAATGCGCCTTCCATGCGCGCCCGGGCCGGGGCGTCCATCCAGTCGGGGCCTTCCTCGATCAGATGTTCGATCCGCTGGCCGAGACGCACCAGAGGCTTGAGCAGGGCATCCATCGCCTGCGCTGCAGTGGCGACGGCGTCGATCATCGGGCCTTCGATATGGGTCAGTTCGGTTTCCAGCCCGTAGCCGGCATCGGCGCTCTGGCTTTCATCGCGGGCGAAGACCATTGCTCGGACCTCCTGGAGCAGCGCCTCGATCGGACCAGAAGCCTCGCCTTCACCGATCCGCTGGAGCCAGCCGTCACTGGGCAGAGCCTCGGCTGCGACACGGGCGCTTTCAATCGCGCGGCCACCTTCTTCGTCATAGGATGCGAGATCGGCAAGCCGGGCGGCGAGTCCGCGACGGCGGCCGCGATTTTTCGTTTCCGGCCCTATCACCCAGCGCCTTATCTCTATCGCTTCCTGACCCGAAAGCCGGGCGGCGAACATCGAATCGGCTGCGTCAAACAGATGATGGCCTTCGTCGAAGATCAGTCTGGTCGGTCGGTTCTGCTGTTCGCGTCCGCGAGCTGCGTTGACCATGACCAATGCGTGATTGGCAATGACGATATCGGCCTGCTGGCTGGCACGCGCCGCTTTCTCGATGAAACATTTGCGGTAATGCGGACAGCCGGCATAGACGCATTCTCCGCGCCGGTCGGTCAGCGCCGTGGCTCCATTGCGACGGAATAATGTGGGCAGCCATCCGGGCAGATCGCCGCCAACCATATCGCCGTCCTTGCTATAGGCCGCCCAACGCGCGACCAGATGGGCGAGAATCGCCGCTCGTCCGGTAAAGCCGCCTTGCAGCGCGTCTTCCAGATTGAGCAGGCAGAGATAATTTTCCCGTCCCTTGCGCACGACGACTTTCTTCCGAAATGTCTCTTCGTCCGGATAGATGCGCCGGGTTTCCCGGTCGAGCTGCCGCTGCAGCGCTTTGGTAAATGTCGAAATCCATACGGTGCCGCCGGCCTGGCGCGACCATAAGGATGCCGGCGCGAGATAGCCGAGCGTCTTGCCGATTCCCGTTCCCGCTTCCGCCAGCAACATATTGGGCACGCCCTTGATCTTGCGCGGATTGAAAATCTGGGACACGGCGGCGGCATAGCTTTTCTGGCCCTCGCGTTCCTCGGAGCCTTCCCCGGTCAGGGCATCGAGCGTGGCAAGTGCCTCGTCCTTGTCCACGGTGATTGATCTCGGGGCGGGGCGCGGTGCTTCTTCTTCCCATTCGGTCAGCTTGGAAAACAGCCAGCGTTCAGCCTCGACCGGCTTCTCCAATTTGCGTCCGACCTCCTGCGCCCAGGGCCAGCGTAGCCGGTAGAGCGCCTGAGCGCTGCTCCAAGCCCCTTCACGCTCTTTCCAATAAGGTGCTTCCAATCCTTCCAATAGCAAACTTGCGGCTTGCCGGCACAGAGCAGCAATATCCGCCTCTTGCTCAGGCGGGGTCAGCCCCAGCGTCTTGGCGAGACCGGCCGGTGTCGGGACAACGAACTGGGCCGGATGGATGAAGGCGAACAGCTCGAGCAGGTCGAGTCCCGAAAGATCGGGATAGCCGAGCCGTTGACCCAGTAATGGCGCGTTGAGCAGGATATGCGGCGTTTCCGCAACCCGGCCAATCGCCTCGCCCTTGCCAATCGCGCGGGTTTCGCCATCGACCGAGCAAATCCAGATGCCGCTATGGCTGGCATGCAGCGCGGGATAGGGGAGCGGCGCGACCATTTAGCCGCCGACGACCGGTACGCCAGCGAACCACGGATGGAGGAACATCAGAACGGCATATAATATCACCGCAATAACCACGCTCAAAAATTCGCGGCCCGCGGTCGCGATCTTTTCCGGTTTCACCCAGGCGCCTTCGTTGCGCGAAATGGTGAAGATCGAGATCAGCGCCCACAGGCCTAGTCCACCGAACAGCACCAGTGACTTATTGTCGCCATTGGCGAGCAGATGGCCGACTGCCCAGATCAGCACACCGGTCAGCATCGGGTGACGAACCCACTGCCGTATGCGGGAAGCGCCTTGGGCTGCGCCGAGCAGCAGGATCGCGACAAACATTAGCGTCATATTGGCATGGCGGCCCCAACTTGGCGGGTCATAGACAAATTCTGCGGTGGTCGAGCGCCAGCCGAAAATCATCAAGGCCAGTGAAACCAGCAATAACAAGGCGACCAGACCCTTGTGCGGGCCTTCGCCGATAGCACCCTGGATCGAGGCGCGCAGTCCCGGCGTGACCGACTTCATCAAATGTACCAGGCTCCACAGCCAAACCCCCGTGATCAGCATTTCCATGTTCAATCTCCTGCTTTTGTTGCGTTCTACCTTGCCATATAGGCTAAGGCTACTATTTGCGCAGGATTGAGTGAAAAGGACAAATTGTGAACGATTATCGTGAAGCAGCAGAGAATTCCAAAGCGTGGCCTTTCGAGGAAGCCCGCAAGCTGCTCAAACGCTATCGCGGCGAGCGCGGAGCGCCTGCGCCAAAGCCGGGTGGCGAGCCGATGCTGTTTGAAACCGGCTACGGTCCCTCGGGGCTGCCGCATATCGGTACGTTCAACGAAGTGTTGCGGACCACGATGGTGCGCCATGCCTATGAGACGCTGACCGGCAATCCGACCCGGTTGATCGCGTTCAGCGATGATATGGACGGCTTTCGCAAGGTGCCGACCAATGTCCCCAACCAGGAAATGCTGGCCGAACATCTCCACAAGCCGCTGACGCAAGTCCCCGATCCGTTTGAAAAATTCGAGAGTTTCGCCGCGCATAATAATGCGATGCTGCGGGATTTTCTTGATCAATTCGGCTTTGAATATGAATTTATCTCTTCAACCGAACAATATCAAAGCGGCGCTTTTGACGAGACGCTGAAGCTGGTGCTCGCCCGCAACCAGCAGATATTGGACATCATGCTGCCGACCCTGGGCAAGGAGCGTCAGGCGACCTACTCGCCGATATTGCCGATCAGTCCCAAAACCGGCCATGTGTTGCAGGTGCCGGTCGAGATCGTTGATGCCGAAGCCGGGACTGTCCGCTTTGAAGACGATGGCGAGATGATCGAGCATAATATCCTTTCCGGGGGCGCCAAGCTGCAGTGGAAGGTCGACTGGGCGATGCGATGGACTGCTTTGGGCGTCGACTATGAGATGTACGGCAAGGACCTGACCGACAGCGGCGTGCAGTCGGGCAAGATTGCCAAGGTTCTAGGCGCGCGCAAGCCGGAGGGCCTGATCTACGAGATGTTCCTCGACGAAAAGGGCGAGAAAATCTCCAAGTCCAAGGGCAATGGTCTCAGTCTCGAGGAATGGCTGCGCTATGGCTCCGAAAATAGCCTTGCATTCTACATTTTTCGCGAACCCAAATCGGCAAAGCAGTTGCACATGGGCGTCATCCCGAAAGCGGTTGACGAATATTTCCAGTCTCGCGCCCTATGGCATGAGCAGACACCGGAAAAGCGGCTCGGCAATGCGGTCCATCATGTCCACAATGGCGACGTGCCGACCGACACCATTCCGGTAACATTCGGTCTGTTGCTCAATCTGGTTGGCGTGATGGGTGATGCCGATCGCGAGCAGATCTGGGGCTATTTGCGGCAATATGCGCCGGATGCGACATCGGACAAATATCCCGATCTCGACGAGCTGATCGGCAATGCCATGGCTTATCACAAGGATTTCATCGCTCCGACCTTGCAGCGGCGCAAACCGGAAGGCGTCGAAATGGCTGCTCTCGAACGGCTGGACAGCGAACTGGGCGCGCTGCCCGACGGTGCGGCGGCCGAGGATATCCAGACGATTGTCTATACAATCGGCAAGGAAGGCGGCTTCGAAAACCTGCGTGACTGGTTCAAGGCGCTTTACGAGACCCTGCTCGGTTCTTCGCAAGGCCCGCGCATGGGCAGCTTCATCGCTCTCTACGGCGTGCAGAATACCCGCAAGCTGATCGCTCAGGCGCTGGCTTTGTAATGATCGATATTTTCACCACAGGCGGCACGATCGACAAGGTCTATTTCGATGCCCTGTCGGAATATCAGATTGGTGCGACAGCACTGCCCGATATGCTGCAGGAGAATAATGTCTTTGTCGCGCACCGGGTGACGCAGCTGATGCGCAAGGACAGTCTCGAGCTGACCGACGCGGACCGGGCAGCGATCCACGAGGCGGTTGTCGCGAGCGATGCCGACATGATTCTCGTGACCCATGGCACCGACACGATGGTCGATACGGCTCGGGTGCTTTCCGACATTTCTGGCAAGACGATCGTGCTGACCGGTGCGATGCAGCCGGCGTCGTTGCGGATCAGCGATGCCCAGTTCAACGTCGGCTTTGCCCTGGCCGCGACCCAGACCTTGCCCCATGGCGTCTATATCGCGATGAACGGCGAGGTTTTCGATCCGGCGAAAACGCACAAGGATCGCTCGGCGCACAGATTCGTCAGTGAATAGGATTATTTCCGGTATATAGTCGTAGCGACAGGGGGAGTTTGAGATGACGATGCGTACGGTCGAGCAACTCAGCGAGCAATTGCTCAACAAGCCGCTGGCGGCGCTGTCCCCCGAAGAACGGGGTGTGCTGGAAGCGATCGTGTCGCGCGAGATTGTTGCGGATGATGCAGGCATATTGGCGGACGAGCGGACCAGCTTCGGTGAACGTCTGTCCGACCGGGTTGCCGCCGTTGGCGGTTCCTGGGGTTTCATCATCGCTTTTGCTGTCGTTCTCTTCGGCTGGATGCTGTTGAATTCTAAGATATTGGGCCGTTTCGATGCAGCCTTCGATCCCTATCCCTTCATCTTTCTCAATCTGATGCTGTCGACGCTGGCCGCGATCCAGGCGCCGATCATCATGATGAGTCAGAACCGGGCTTCCAACAAGGACCGGATCGCCGCTGCGCATGATTATGAAGTCAACCTGCGCGCCGAACTCGACATCATCCGCCTGCACGAGAAAATCGACCTGCTGATGCTGGAGAAGATCACCAGCCTTCAATCCGATCTCAACGAGATCAAGACGGCGGTGAAATCGGGCGGTTGAATATTCTCCCGACCAGCATCACGGCCGCGATCGTTGCAATCATCGTCAGATAGGCGACCAGCCCGTATAAGGTCAGCCCCGGGATCGTCCACATCAGCAGCACATCATTTCCGCCCGGCACCGCGGTGGCACCAATGCCCATCAGGAAGCCGCCAGCCAGATTGGCCAATGCCAATTTCCAGCCGCCCCATTCCGGTCTGAAGCGGTCCTTGAGCCAGTTCGAGAGAATCGCGCCAGCGAACAGCGCGATCACAGCCAGCTCGACGGTCTTGCCGACCGAGAGGCTCTGGCCTTGCAGGAAACCGTTGAGCTGGGCGGTATAGGCCCATTCGGGACGGGTGCCGTAGATTGTTGCTGCGCAGATACCGATGACGACAAGCGCGAGAAAGGCTTTGTTTCTTCTGACCAGAACCAGCCACAGACTGACCATCGCGATCATAGCGAAAATCGCCAAGGCAATTTGTTTGGCCCGGCTCTGCTCGATCGTTGTGCGTGGCAGAAACTCTGTCGGGCCGAGCAGGTCGAGACCGAACTTCCCTGTCAGCGACAAGGCGAGGCCCAATCCGACGAAAGTCAGTAAATAGGCGAACTTGCCGGTCCCGATCTGGCCGACGCTTCCGACAAAGCAGCCGCGATTGACGATCGCGCCCAATCCCATCAGCACCGCACCGACAAACATTTTGCCGCTTAGCGGAATATCGAGCGGCAAATGGGCCTGACCGGTCCATTCCACCAGCACGACCAGCACGATTGCCGCCCAGCTCGCGATGACCAAGAGACCGAACAGCCAATCCATCTTGCCCTGATTGACCCAGCGACCGGTCGCCGCGACCGTGCAGGTCGCTGCCCGGCCAAGGGCGAATCCCAGAATGAAAGCCAGCGCTATGATATAATTTGAGGCCACTATCCTGTTTACCGCATCAGCGCGTTTTCACAACGCCGCAAAAGCGGGACGGACAGGCCTAGGCCGGAACCGGCCTTGTCACCGTCCGCAACACTTCGCCATAGCTGTTCGCGATCGTCATCCGCGGACCATAGCCCTTGGCGATCAGCAGATCATGCGCCTTGGGCAGATTATAGCAGGGCACGCCCATGAACAGATGATGTTCGCTGTGATAATTGACCCAGTAGGGCGCCAGCGTCATCCGCATCAGCATATTGGCCTTGGTCGTGCGGGCATGGCTGAACGGGTCCTCGCCGCCGGTCGTGGTGCAGGCATGTTCGGCGATATTGCGGATCCGCAGGATCAGCTGGAATGTGGTCGCCAGCGCGACAATCCAGATCAGGAACGGGATGATGCCCAGTGTCGCCAGGCTGACCAGCAGCACCGCCAGCTGGATCAGCAGGAAGCGCCCTACCGTCCGCGTAGTCCGTTTGGCGCCGTCCAGATCGACCACCGGAGCGGCGACACCGGCAGCGCCGTTGCGGTTCATCGGGGTTCCCGCCGATGTGTCCCGCTTGGCCTGCGGAGCGGCCTCACTTGCACCGGACAGCATCGCCTTCAGGCCTTTCCAGGCCACCGCAAACTGGTTGCTGCGCTGGTTGAGAAATGTCTGTCCGGTCAAGTCGCGGATGATCTTGCGTTTCATGCTGGCCGGCGTTGTCGGGAAAGCCGCAGACAGGCCGAGATCGGGGTCCTCGCTCTGCTGCGTGTAGCGGTGATGGGTCAGATGATAGGCGCGATAGCTGTGCAGATCGCTGCCGGTCGCCGATCCGGTCAGCCACTGGCCGGCGAAATTGTTGATCTTGCGTTTGGGGTGGAGCAGGCCGTGCGCGCCTTCATGCATCAGGATCGACAGGCCCAATTGCCGGCCGCCGATCAGCAAGATCGCGAACGGGGTCGCGACAAGACCGGCGAGCCAGTGCCATTGCCACAATAAGGCTGTGCCGCCGGTGACCAGCGCCACCATCAGCCACGCATGGAGAGTGAGCCACAGACCGTGCCAGCGCGAAACGCGGGTCAAGGCCTTCCACTCCTCGCGGGTGAAAATCTCATTGGGTTTGGCAGCTTTTACAGCGGGCATAATGTAATCCTTCTACCCTCAATATAGCTGTTTTCTGCGGGTTTTACAAATGTTGGCGATGCCGTAGCGTTATCCCGAATTGCCAGCGATCCGTTCGTCCTGAGCTGGTCGAAGGACCGATTCGCGCGCTAAGGTCGTTCGACCGGCTCGCCACGAACGGAAATCTATTCACCCGTCAAACCAGCGCCTGTACCAGTCTGACCATGAAATCTGCGCCCCGTTCAAATTGCTCGACTGCCAGATATTCATTCGGCTGGTGCGCCTGCTCGATCGACCCGGGACCACAGATTACGGTGGCAAAGCCCGCCTGCTGGAATTGTCCCGCCTCGGCGGCATAAGAGACAACGCCCGAAGGGCCATTGTCGCCGGTCAGACTGCGGACAAAATCTGCAGCTTCCTGCGAACCCGCCGGCGCCATTGGCGGGGCGTTGGACAGGCGGGTGATGGTGACACCCGCTTCGGGGAAGGTGCGGCGCATCTCGCCATCAAGCGCCGCCACTTTTGCCTTGAACGGCGCCAGCACGGCCTCCGGATCAACATCGGGCGGGCAGCGCAGATCGAAGACAAAATGCGCGCGGCGGGCGAGGATATTGGGCGCGGTGCCACCCTGCATCCTGCCGATGGTCAGCGTCGCATGGGGCGGGATGAAAGGAGAGGCGGGATCGGCATTTTCCCAAAGACCGCGTGCCAGTTCGGCCAGATCGTGCATCAGTTCGACCGCCACCATATTGGCGGACAGGCCGAGATGCGTGAGGCTTGAGTGGGCTTCGTGACCCAGCACCTCGACCTCGTGCACCGCAATCCCCTTGTGGCCGGTGATAACCTTCATCATCGTCGGCTCACCGATAATCGCCAGCGCCGGTTTTGGCAGTTTCGCCGCCATTTCCTCGATCATTGCCGGAGCGCCGAGACAGCCGATTTCTTCATCATAGCTGAACGCCAGATGCACCGGTTTCGCGCAGTCTTTGAACAGCGGCACTGCGGCCAGTGCCAGCGCGATAAAGCCCTTCATGTCGCAGGTCCCGCGTCCGTGGAGCAGGCCGTTTCGCTCGGTCACCGTCCACGGATCACTGAGCCAGTCCTGTCCGTCGACCGGCACAACATCGCTATGACCGGAAAGAATGATCCCGCCCTCAACGTTCGGCCCCACACTGGCGTAAAGATTGGCCTTGGACGCATCGGCGTTAACGACGCGCGCCGATGTGACGCCACGCTGGCTGAGATAATCCTCGACCCAGGCGATCAGTTCGAGATTGCTATTCCGCGATGTCGTATCGAAGGCGATCAGCCGGGCAAGAATATCGCGGGCGGCGGGGAGAAGATTGTCGGTCATCGGGATATGAACTTTACAAACTTTACAGTGTTAAAAGAAACAAAACGGACTGGCCCCGAAATGGCTAAAATTGGCAGGTTTTTGGGCGAGGTTTTGCGGTCGGTCATGTAGTACGACTATCATAATAAGCACAATGTAGGACAGGCAATTTTCTCGGAATCCCTTCTCCCTCACGGGAGAAGGGGAGCGCGCAACTGATCATCAGCCACCCATTGCACCATCGGATCATAGAGATCGACGGTCGCGCCGAGCTCGTAGATATTGCGGTAGCCATAGCCGTAAAGGTTGATGAAGGTCGGGATGTTGAGCGCCAGCGGTGCGCGTTTGGTCATGATCGGGCGGATATTGTTGCTGAAATTATTGTTGCAGTAGATCAATATTTCCCGGTCCAGATTGTCGCCGATGACAGCGCGCAATTTGCTGTCGGTAAAGTCGGAAAAGGGAAGGTTGATTGCGCCCGCCATATGACCTTCGGCAAAGGCCGCGGCTGAACGTGTGTCGAGAATGAGCGTTTCAGGCTTCGCCGCCCGCTGCCGGAATTCGGCCAGATCGATCAGCCGCTCCGCCCGCACTGCGGCGACTTCATTGCTCAGATCGAGAAAGCCGGGATAGTCAATCTGCGGCTTGCTATCGGGGGTGGCCTGCAGCGGCGATAACGACAAGGCCGTTGCTCCACCGAGAGCCAGCACCAATCCGGAATATCGCATATCGCACTCTCCTCACAAAGAAGCGGGATATCCTGCAGATGATTTGAACTGGTGCTGAACCCCGCGCGTATCAAGCTTTGCTAGGATGACAAGGAACGATAGCGAGACCCGAAACCAGTCATCCGTTTCCGCTAACCAGTTGGATGAACAATCTTGGCCAATCGTGGTCTTCAATCGATGATGGCTTCAGTTTTAGCCGGTCTTTTTGCCGGCGGATCTCTTGCCGCTTCTTCTGCCAGTTTCAACAATTTCTCGGCTGCCTCGGTCGCGTCGCTGCGATGAGGATTATAGGCGAGAGGACGCAGGACCGCAGCGGCAGTTTCATATTGCTGGTCTTCCATATATTGTGCGGCGACGGTCATGCGCAAATTCTGGTCGAACGGGGCTAGTTCGAGCGCCCGCTGCAAACCCTGGATTGCGATGTCAGGTGGCGTCTGTCCGGCGGCGCGATAGGCGCGGTAAAATTCCATCAACGGAATCGGATGGTTGGGTTCAATCCGGTTGGCGACGACAATCTGGGCTCGAACCGCTTTCCATGCGACTTCCGGATCGTCTGCCGATTCAGCCCGTCGGGCAAAGGCATAGATTTTCTGGATCTGGGCGCGCACTCTTTTCGGATCGAGTGCCAAAGCGCGATCTGCTGCTTCAATCGCCTCGCTATCATTACCCGCATCATATTCCGCTTCAGCCAATGCTTCCTGAACGGCGGGATCATCCGGATATTTTGTCGCGACCTTGCGCGCCTTGGCGACGACCTCGAGGGCTTCCTTTTTATCTACGCCGGTACGCGATTCCATAATCACCGGCATCATGGCGGCTTCGCTATCGCGCAGTTCACGAATCTTTACCGGTCTTGTAACGAGGCGGTCAGGCGGCAGGGCAAGTCCCATTATTTTGCGGCGCTCGGCATAACGGTCAAGATCCCCGTCGAGTTGGGCAAGATCACCGAATGCCTCCCGCGCAGCATCAATGTCACTCGCTCCTTGACCCATCAGTTGCTGAAACTTCAGCATCTGCCCCTCTCGCGATTTTTCGAAGCTCATATAATGATAAAGCAGCCAACTGCGTCCGTAAAACTGGTCATATCCCGTGCGCTTGTTTGCCAGATAACTGGCGGTATCCAGCAGTTGCTCTATCGCGACTTCCCGGGATTGCTTCAGTTCATAAGCGCGATGGACGGCCTGACTGCCGAGATGGACCGTCCCGTCGGATTTGACTGTGCCAGAGGCGTAAAATTCGGCGAAGCCCTCCTGAAACCATAGCGGGAAGCTGCGACTGGTTATGTTGAACAGAAAGTGATGGGCATATTCGTGCCGCAATATCGTTTCGGGCGACAGATCAAACTTGCTTGAACCCAAACCGCGACGTGGAACAAGTGCAATAATATTTCCCGCTCTGGGAAGATAGATTCCAGAGGTATATCTGCCGTTTATATCCGCTAGTTTGCGAACGCCTATCGCATTTTTGACAACGAAGACCGTGATCCGGTTGGAGGCACTGGGGGATTCGGGTTCGTTCTCCAGCATGAAAGCCATAGAGGCGTGAAATTTTTCCAGTCTTTCGGCAAACTCCTGGACACTGCTGCCACTCTCATTCGCGTAAATGACAAAATGCTCACTGCTTGCTTCATGCCACGCCGCTTGCACCGGTGTGGTCAAAAAAGTCAAAGCCAAGCCAAAACCAAAGAGCGACCGTATCATGTAAAACCCCCCCCACCTGATCCAACATAGTATCGAATCAAGCGGAGGGGCAATAGTTAGTGCATCGATTTATTCGAGGGTGATTTTCAGCCCTGCGACTTGATCCAGTCGCGGATCTTGCTTTCCAGCACCGTCATCGGCAGCGCGCCGGTGTTTAGCACCTGGTCGTGGAATTCGCGCGGGTCGAACTTGTCGCCGAGCGCGTCCTGCGCTTCTTTCTTCAACCGCTGGATGGTGAGCGCACCGATCTTGTAGGCCAGTGCCTGCGAGGGAATTGCGATATAGCGTTCGACTTCGGCGGTCGCGTCGGTTTCGCCCATGCTGCTGTTGTCGAGCATATATTTGATCGCTTTCTCCCGGCTCCAGCCCTTGCTGTGCAGGCCGGTATCAACGACCAGCCGCATGGCGCGGAGCATCTCGTCGTCGAGATGGCCGATGCGCTGATATGGATCGTTATAGAGGCCCATCGGGAAGCCCAGCTTCTCAGCATAGAGCGCCCAGCCTTCGACAAAGGCGGTATTGCCGCCAAAGCGCATGAATGCCGGCAGCGCTTCATTTTCCTGAGCCAGTGAAATCTGGAAGTGATGGCCCGGCGCGCCTTCGTGCAGGTAGAGCGTGGTGATGCCGGAGGTGCTGCGCGAAGGCAGGTCATAGGCGTTGAAATAGAAGACGCCGGGACGCGAACCGTCTGGCGTACCGCTCTGGTAGGAACCACCGGCCTGGAATTTCTCTACCGATTCATCATAGGGGCGAATTTCCAGCGGCGATTTTGGCAGGACCTTGAACTGCTCGCCGATTTTCGCGTCGACCTTCTTGCCCATGTCATAATAGGCCTGGGTCAGCGCTTCGCGGGATTCGGGGTGGAATTGCTCGTCGGTGCGCAGAAATTCGAAGAATTCGGACAGGGTGCCGTCAAAGCCGACCTCGGTCTTGATCTCTTCCATCTCGGTCTTGATCCGCTTGACTTCGCTGAGGCCGAGATTGTGGATATAGTCGGCCTTGAGCGGCAGCGTGGTGGTGTTCTCGATCATGTTTTCATAAAGAACTGCACCGCCCTTCATCTGCGACAGACCGACCTCGTTGCGGGCGACCGGCAGATATTCGTTTTTCAGGAAATCATGCATGCGCTGATAGCCGGCGAAAATATCCTTGGTGGCTGCGGCATATTCCTTGGTCAGCCGCTTTTTGTCGGCGTCGCTGAAATCATCGGGGAAATTCTTGGTCGGCGCCATGAACGGGCTGTTCTCGAGACCCAGGCCGATCTGGGTGGCGAGCTGTTCGATCACGTTGGTGATCGTCAGCTTGGTTTCGACCACGCCGCTTTCCATGCCTTCGCGGAAACGGCCGATCGAGCGGTCGCCGATGATGATGAATTGTTTGTGGCGTTTCAGATTATCTTCGTAATTTTTCACCGTCTTGAACGGCGCGCCGCCCTTGCCGGAAGCAAAGTCGGGATAGAAAGTGTGAAAGCCGCTGAAATGATTGACCGGACGGACGACGGTCAGGGCCATGATTTCGTCGGAATAGCCTTTGAGCGCCTGCTGCTTGTCACGCTTGAACACGTCATAGGCGATTTTGTCGGTAGCGCTGAGCTTGCTGCGATCCAGCTTCAGAAGCGCAGCCAGTTCGGCTGTCTCGGCCGCTTTTTCGCCGGCAAAATATTCGTCGGAAATATAGTCACCAAGCTGGTCGGCATAGCGTTCATCGCCGCGAAACAAGGCGCCGATCGGATTGCGTTTCAGACTTTCCTCGTCGCTCTTTGCGAACAGGGCCTTCAGCTTTTCGCCTTCGGTCATCTCCGCTTCTTCGTGATGTTCCATCGCCGCTGCGCTGGTTGCGGCAAGCGGCTGGGCAGTGGCGACGCTGCCGATGGCGAGCAGGCTGGTGCCGACGAGAAGGGCGAGTGGTTTCTTGATCATATAGGGTTCCTATCCAAAACTGTTATGTCCAGCTAACACGCTAAAGTATCACTCGCAACGATTTCACCGGTCAATTAATGTCGTTGGTCGAAACCCGTCGTCGATTGATCGGCAAGCCGGATTTTAAGGGACCCAGGCTTTCTGCCACTGGTTCAGCCGGAACCATTTGGTGATGATATATTTGGTGCCCTCTTCCACCGGTGTTCCGGCGTGCAGCGTGTCGATATTGGGCGTGCCGTCGAGGCGCATATTATTCCAGATCAGCAGCATGCCACGGCGCGGTTCGACCTGATACTGCAGCTGCGGGAAAGCGGTTGCGCCACCTTTTTCCGGTTCGTTGAGATAGGCCATCGCGGTCCAGGTACGCTGGCCGCCATTGGGGCCTTCAAACTGCCAATATTTCTCGGTCTCGTGAAAATAGTCATGATGATCCTTGAACTGCTGCCCCACCTGATAACGCTGCCCCTGGAGGACTTCGCTATGGGTTTGCGGCAGGCCCATCAGCTCGCAAATCATTTTGTCGATCCGCCGGATGTCGGGATCGGCCGGGTCGACATTGCAGCTATAGCTGGTGCGGTAGCCCTCGCGTTCGGTACCTTCGTATAGCGTCGAGGGCTGGCTATCGCTGTCGATCATCTCGATCAGCAGGTCGCAGTCGGCATCATTGATGAAATTCTGGCATACATAGAGCTGCACATATGGGCTTTCCAGCCACTGGACCCGGGGATGGGCGTTGAGCGTTTCGGTAACCCGCCGGCCCAGCGCTGCCATCCGCTTCGGGCTGTTATAGAGTTCGCTCTGCTTTTTCGTAAAGACCCGGGCCATGCTTGTCAGCCTAGTCGATGATGCGTCCGCGCACCATCACCCAGTCGATCTTTTCCAGCACCCGGACATCGTCCAGCGGGTTGCCGTCAAAAGCGATCAGATCGGCGGAATAGCCGACCGCGATCCGGCCGATTTCATTCTCCATATCGAGCGCTTTGGCAGCCGATGTGGTCGCGCTCGCCAAAGCTTCGCGCCGCGTCAGGCCGGCATCGACCATCAGCTGGAGCTCCTCGGCATTGCGGCCGTGATCAAAGACACCTGCATCGGTCCCGAATACGATCGGCACGCCCAGTCTTTTGGCCGATGCCACCGCCTTGCCGATGGTGTTCAATGTCATCCGGATTTTCTCCTCGACGACCGGAGTGTATATACCCTTGCCGAGACCTTCGCTGACGCCCTTGAACGCCATCAATGTCGGAACCATTGCGGTGCCATTGGCCTTCATGACCTTGAGCGCAGCCTCGTCCGCAAACGTGCCATGTTCGATCGTATCGATACCGGCGCGCGACGCCGCTTCGATCCCGCGCGCACCATGGGCATGGGCCATGACTTTCAGGCCGAGCGAATGGGCAGTGGTGGCGATCGAGCGCATTTCTTCATCGGTAAATTGCGCTTCCAGCCCGCGACCCTGTTGGGAAAGGACGCCGCCGGTTGCGGTGATCTTGATAATATCAGCACCGGCCCGACTGGCCTTGCGCACTTTTTCCGCGCACTGGACGGCGCCGGTGCAGGCATAGCCGCTGGTAAGCAGGGCATTGACGTCTTCGGTGAAGCCCGACACGTCGCCATGGCCGCCGACGATCGCCAGTGGCGGTCCGGCCGCGATGATGCGGGGTCCGGGAATGACGCCATCGGCGGTGCCGCGGCGTAGCGAAAAGGCGCTATATTGCGAGGAGCCCGCTTCGCGCACGGTGGTGAAGCCGGCCTTGGCGGTAACCAGCGCATTTTTCGCACCGACAACCACGCCCCATTCTGCCGGTTCGGTGGTTTCTTTCCAGAAATCACCACCCGGATCACCGGTTAGATGGACGTGCAGGTCGATCAGGCCGGGCATTACGGTCTTGTCGGAAAGGTCGATGACTTCTGCCGCAGCGTTGGGCGCAGAATCTGGGCCAATCCGGATTTCGGCAATCTTGCCTTCGCGGACGATGATCGTTGCGGGGCCGGTTGGCTGAGCGGCTGCATCGGTCAGCAGACTACCTACGCGAATGATCTGGTCTTGCGCGAACGCGCTACCCGAAATTGTGACCGCTACAAAAGCGGCGATAGCCAAACCAAGCGCACGTCTCATGATATTTCTCTCCGTCGTTATGGGGCCTTATTGCGGAGCGCTATTGCAAGTTGCAACAAGAAAGGAATCTGCCCTGACCAGGATTTTTGCCTTGAGGCTGTGGAGCCGGTTCAAAACGCCTCGATGGATCATAATTTTTCGGCAAATTTAAAATCGAAACTGCGCGGAACATCGACCCTATTATGGGCCGCAAGAAACGGCGATATTTCAATCGCCAACCTCTGTCAGAAGTCGATATTTCTCAATAGGATCAACCGATCGGGTGTCGCCAGCTGCAATAGTCGCATTTACAGTTAATAGATCGCTAACTTGATTGGGTTAGGGCTGTGGATTGTCGCCCTTTCTATCAATAGGAAATTGATCCCGGTTATGAAGCATGAGAAGTTTGATATCACCGACCCGGCGCTGATTGATGCTGTGGCCCGTTCGTGCGGAGAAGTCACCGTCGGTTGCGCTGATGTAGGCGGTCTGGTCGAGGAAGTGATGGCGAATGCGGATGAAATGCGCGAGCGCCGGGTAGTGTTGCAGGATGTGATCGCAAAATTGGCTGACGGCCAGAAACGCGTAACGGAGTCCACCAACGAGGCAAGAATGCTGTCAAAGCGGGCGAAGGACGATCTGTACGACAGTACCCACGTCATCCGGATGTCGATGCAGGAATTCGGTGATTTGACCGGTCTGGTAGTCGAGCTTGCCCAACATATTACCGGATTTGCCGGTGCCATGGATCAAGTGCGCCGGGTTTCCCAGAATATTGACAGGATCGCCAATACCACCAGCATTCTCGCTCTCAATGCTGCGATTGAGGCGCATCGCGCCGGTGCTGCAGGGGCGACATTTGCGGTCGTCGCAGCAGAGGTCAAACAACTGGCTTTCAATACACGCGAAGCGACAGACGAGATATCGGCCACGGTCAATTCGTTGGGCGTCGAAGCCGAAACCCTGGTCGAGAAAATCGAAAAAGGCGTCAGCAAGAGCAATGATGCCCAGCGGAATTTTCAAAAGATCGATGACACGGTCAACCGGATTTCTGATCTGGTTTCACAGGTCGATGAGCAGAATAGCGACATCGCCAAAAACACCGGCCTGATCCACAATAAAGTGCAGCAGGTGCAAGATGTTCTCGATCATTTTTCGGAAAGTGCCGAAAAGAACAATATTAGTCTGGAAGCCGCAAAAGAGAAGGTGGGCGACCTTGAAACAATGTCGAAAGTCATGTTCGACCAGCTGGTCCAGAGCGGTTTTGCGACGGAGGACCGAAAGTTCGTCGACTTGGCGATCACCGGCAAGGACGAACTGGTTGCAATAGTTGAACAGGCTTTGGCCAGTGGAGAGCTGACCAGGGAGCAGCTGTTCGACCGGGAATATTGCGAGATACCGGGATCCAACCCCACCCGGTATGATAACCAGTTCAATGCTTTTGCTGACGCGAAGGTTCAGCCGATATTGGATAAATACCGGCAGATGGATGCAATTATCAGTTGTGGGGCGACCAATATTGACGGTTATCTGCCAACCCATGTCAGCGAGCGTTCGAGAGCGCCCACCGGTGATCCGGTACATGATGACAAATATTGCCGCAATCGGCGTATATTTCTGGACGATATGACCAAGCGCGCGATTGAGCAAAAAAACCGGCCGTTCAGTGTCTCGGTATACCGGTTTACTCGAACCGCCGATGATAAATCAACGGCGGGCAAACAGGTCTTCGTTCCGCTCTGGTTCGGCGGCGAATATTGGGGCAATTTCGAGCTGCTCTATCTCGACTAGTCCGTCGGGATGGCGCAAAAAAAGACCCGCAGCCCTTTCAGGTAGCGGGTCTTTCTGTAAATCATTCTGTCTTACCAGAAGAAGTCGTAGATCACGTCGATGACTTCGCCGGTGTAGGTGTCGACCAGCAGGACATCGTCATAATAGCGGACCCAGCGGGTACCAGCATATGCGGCTGGCAGACGGTAGCGGCCCGGATCATTGATCCAGTAGCGCGATCCGTAAAAGGATGTGCCCAGAAAGACGCCGATGTTCCAGCGGCGATAGCTGTGCGACCGATAGGGTGAATTATAACGGCCGAGCCGGTAATAGCTGCGGTTTGCCTGACGGTAGCGCTGCCAGTCATAGCGCTGGTTACTGCGCCAGTTGCGGTTCCAGTTGCGGCTGTTCCGCGCGGACTTGCGATTATCGCGATAGCGCCGGTCGATTCTGCCATCGCGGTTGCTGTCCACCCGCCGGTCGACGCGATTATTGTTATTGCGGTCATAGCGGCGGTCAATCTGACCGTCACGGTTGCGATCATAGCGCCGGTCGACCTGACCATCCCGATTGTTGTCGCCACGTCTAGCCGCCCGTTGCTGAGCGACTTGACGGCTCTGCGTTACATTCCGGTTGCTATTGCGCTGTTGTGCGACCTGCCGGTTTTGCGTCGTGTTACGGTTGCGATCCGGTCGTACGGTCCGTTGGTTCGCCCGCGCGGCAGGACCGCTACTGGCACTGCGCTCGGTGCGTTCCGCTCGGCGATTCGTCCGCGTTTCGGTGCGATCACTGCGGGACTCTGTCCGGCTCTGCCGACTAACCTGTGCCGTTCCACGGTTGTTGCTATTCTGTGCCCGCGCCTGGCCGCGGCTGCTGTTTCTGCTGGTGCCGCGATTAGCGCGGCGATCGCGTTGCGCTTCTGCCTTGCCGGTCAGATTCGCTGGCACCGCGTTGGCGGCCAAATCAAGCCGGGGCGCGATTTCGGCGGCGGACGCAGCGGCGGGCGTCAACATCGTAGCCGCCATCAGGCCTGTGACTAAAAATATACGCATGGCTTACTCCTGTTGCTGGCGACCCTCTTGTGCCGCATCTGTGCAACAGGAGATAGGGGATTAACCCTGTCTGACTCCTGAACTGACCTGTTATGTTCAGGAAAGGTTTGATTTATATGAACAGCTTTCGTCTGATAAGTCTAACCCCAGACCCGATCCGGAGGCCAGCACTCGTCCTACGACCGAATTATTATTTCGATCTTCTTGCCCACAAATGACCAGCGCGAACCAATGCTACCTCAGTTTGATGGACGTTCGGGATATGGATTTCGGCGACCGGTGCAGGACATTCTAGTACCGGCGAACCTATTGGCCCTAGATGGATTAAGGGGCCGGCAGATCAATCGAGACAACCTGTGAGACAACGGGAACCGGCACGGCTAAAATAATGAAAGCACTTATTGCCCCAAAGACTGCCCAGACATATTTCTTTTGTTTAATGTCGGAAGCAGCGCGTGTCATACAGTAAATCACCGCAATTACAGGAAGATATAGCCTAACAGATTCGAGGACCGGTTCCACCAACCTAATCCTTCAGATTATCCTTCTCCAGCCACTCTTCCAGCCATTTGATCGTATATTCGCCGGACTGGAATTCCTTGTCGTGGACCAGTTTCTGGTGGAGTGGAATGGTAGTCTGGACGCCTTCGATGACCATCTCGTCCAGCGCCCGTGCAAGCCGCATCATACAGCCGTCGCGGGTACGGCCATAGACGATCAGCTTCGCAATCATGCTGTCATAATAAGGCGGGATCGAATAGCCCGCATAGAGCCCGCTATCGACGCGCACATGCATGCCGCCGGGTGCATGGTAGCTGGTGACCTTGCCGGGCGATGGCGCCCAGGTCTTCGGATTTTCGGCGTTGATCCGGCATTCGATGGCATGGCCGCTGAATACCAGATCCTCCTGTTTCACCGACAGATCGCGACCGTCGGCGATGCGGATCTGTTCGCGCACCAGATCGAAACCGGTGATCATTTCGGTGACCGGATGCTCGACCTGCAGGCGGGTGTTCATTTCGATGAAGTAAAATTCATCATTCTCGTAGAGAAATTCGATCGTGCCGGCACCGCGATATTGCATGCCCTTCATCGCGTCGACACAGACCTTGCCCATTTTCTCGCGCTGCTCGGCGCTGATCACCGGCGAAGGCGCTTCCTCGAGCACTTTCTGGTGACGGCGCTGCAGCGAACAATCGCGCTCGCCGAGATGGATGGCATTGCCGCGACCGTCGCCGAACACCTGGAATTCGATGTGGCGCGGGTCGCCGAGATATTTTTCGATATAAACAGTGGCGTCGCCAAAGGCTGCCTTGGCTTCGGTACCCGCCTGTTTCATCTGGGTTTCGAGCTCGGCTTCGCTGTTGACCACTTTCATGCCGCGACCGCCGCCGCCGGAAGCGGCCTTGATGATCACCGGGTAACCGACTTTTTCTGCTACCTGCTTGGCTTCCTCGATTTCGCTGACCGCGCCATCGGAGCCGGGCACTAGAGGAATGCCGAGATCGCCGGCGGTTTTCTTGGCCGCAACCTTGTCGCCCATGATTTTGATATGTTCCGGCTTGGGGCCGATCCATTTGATTCCGTGCGCTTCGACGACTTCGGCAAAATGCGCATTTTCGGAAAGGAAGCCATAGCCGGGATGGATAGCATCCGCGCCGCTGATTTCAGCGGCCGAGATGATCGCCGGGATCGACAGATAGCTGTCGGCTGCCGGTGGCGGGCCAATGCAGACCGCCTGATCGGCGAGCCGCACATGCATCGCGTCTGAATCGGCGGTGCTGTGTACGGCGACGGTTTCTATGCCCAGTTCTTTCGCCGCGCGCAGAATCCGCAGAGCAATTTCCCCGCGATTGGCAATCAGGATTTTTTCAATGGTCACGCTGTCAGCCTCAAGCGATCATGACCAGAGGCTGGTCAAATTCTATCGGTTGACCGTTTTCAACCAGGATGGCTTTCACCGTGCCGGATGTTTCGGCGGTGATCGGGTTCATCACCTTCATCGCTTCGACGATCAGCAAAGTATCACCGACTGCAACCTTGTCGCCGACGCTGATGAAATTGGGAGAGCCTGGTTCGGCGGCGAGATAGGCGGTGCCCACCATCGGTGATTTCTGCGCGCCGGCGTGGTCGTCAACGACAGCGGCTGGTGCTGCTGCTGCCGCCGGGGCTGCAACTGCGGGGGCCGGTGCAGCGGCGACGGGCGCGGAAATATATGTTCCACCACCGCGCGCGACCTTGATCTTGCGATCACCGTCTTCGACTTCAATCTCGGTCAATCCCGCTTTTTCGAGAATGGCAGCGAGATCACGGACCAGCTTGATATCTACGTTCATGCCTTCACCCGTTTCTTTTTTTGCAGACATATTTTGTCCCTATATTATATTTAAAACTTGCTCGCGGCGTCCAGCGCCAGTTGATAGCCAAAAGTACCAAAGCCGCAAATGCTTCCTTTTGCAACCGGTGCAATGAAACTCTTGTGGCGATATTCCTCGCGCGCGGCGGGATTTGAAATATGCACCTCGATAACCGGCGTGTTGATTGCCTTGATCGCGTCGAACAGGGCGAGCGACGTATGGGTCAAGGCTCCGGCGTTCAGGATCACCGCATGCGCGCCTTCCGCGGAGGCTTCGTGCAACCAGTCGATCAGATGACCTTCATGGTTGCTCTGGCGAATGTCGACGTCGTAACCGAGCGTCTGGGCATGGTCTTCAATCTGTCCGGCAATCTCGTCGAGCGTTTCCGAACCGTAAATTTCGGGTTCGCGCATGCCGAGCAGGTTGAGATTGGGTCCGTTCAATACAAAGATGGTCTTTGCCGCCAAGATATTGCTCCTTCCCAAAGGCTTTTGGTTGCGACTGGAGCGACCTCTTTATATGGCTCGTTTTTGAAAAGCGAGATCAAAGACATGAAAGTTACCGAAATGGCTGAAATTCAGATCAAGTTGAACGGCGATGACCACAAGATTGCGGCTGGCGGCTCGATCGCCGATCTCGTGCGCTCGCTCGATCTGGAGCCGGCCAAGGTGGCGGTGGAACGCAATCGGGTGATTGTAACGCGGTCGACGCTGGAAGACGTCATGGTCGAGCAGGGTGATGAACTGGAAATCGTGCATTTCGTTGGCGGTGGCTCCGGCGACGACAGCTGGACGGTCGCGGGACGGACGTTCAAGTCCCGGCTGATCGTCGGCACCGGCAAATATAAAGATTTTGCCGAGAACGCGGCTGCGGTTGAAGCTTCAGGCGCGGAGATTGTCACGGTCGCCGTGCGCCGTGTCAATGTCACCGACCGCAACCAGCCGGTGCTGATGGACTTTATTGATCCGAAGAAAATTACCTATCTGCCGAACACCGCCGGCTGTTTTAATGCCGAAGACGCGATCCGCACCTTGCGGCTGGCGCGCGAAGCCGGCGGCTGGGATCTGGTCAAGCTGGAGGTCCTCGGCGAGGCGAAGACATTGTATCCCAATATGCGCGAAACGCTCGAGGCGACCGAAGTGCTGGCCAAGGAAGGCTTCAAGCCGATGGTCTATTGTGTCGATGATCCGATCGGGGCGAAGCAGCTGGAAGACGCAGGCGCGGTGGCGATCATGCCGCTCGGCGCGCCAATCGGGTCCGGGCTTGGCATCCAGAACCGGGTTACGATCCGGCTGATCGTCGAGGGCGCCAATGTGCCGGTGCTGGTTGACGCCGGTGTCGG
Source organism: uncultured Parasphingorhabdus sp. (assembly GCF_963975555.1). Classification (GTDB taxonomy): domain Bacteria; phylum Pseudomonadota; class Alphaproteobacteria; order Sphingomonadales; family Sphingomonadaceae; genus Parasphingorhabdus. The sequence continues at coordinate 513,398 of NZ_CAXBHH010000001.1, forward strand.
GACCGCGAGCGATGCCGCGGTGGCGATGGAGCTCGGCTGTGACGGGGTGCTGATGAACACGGCCATAGCTGAAGCGAAAGAACCGGTACGGATGGCGCGGGCAATGAAGCTTGCCGTCGAGGCCGGACGGGAGGCTTATCTGTCCGGCCGGATGGGCCGCAGGATGTACGCCGACCCTTCAAGTCCGCTGTCGGGTCTGATTTAGTGTCCTAATACAGCATGATTCGGGGTCATCTGTAACCATTTGATTCGTAACAAAAGTTACCTGTCGGTACATTTGTCGATCAGCGATTGTCGTTGGTCGAAGCCGACCGCCGTTGGCCGAACATTATAGCGGTTTATCGAAGTTCGGATGCTCGTCCCGGATCACTCCCCTATCCAAGATGGTGAGGCGGGAGCATGACCCTACGTCTCTCCAGACAGTCCGACCCCGGTCCAATGGATATTCCGCTCCCGACCTCGCCCCCTAGCGGGCAGTGCCGGTTCCCCCTTTTCCGGCATCGCCCCGAACAAATTTTGAGGAGTGAGAAAATGTCGAATATTATCTTTACCAAAGCCCTTTGTGCCGCTGCCGCCATTGCTGTTACCGCGACCGGATTTTCGGTCAGCGCCAGTGCCCAGAACCGGACCGTGCGTTCGGTTGAGGTCAGCTACGCCGATCTTGATCTGGCCAGCGTAGATGGCCAGTCTACCCTGCAAGGTCGCCTGAAAGGGGCTGTCCGCAAGGTTTGTGGAAGCTATGATGCGAGAGACCTGACGGAAGTGCAAGATCACGGCATCTGCATAGATCAGGCCAATGCCTCGGCCCAGCGTGCCAGTGTAACAATCATGGCGGCGGCCAAATCAGGCAAGCCCGCCGAAACCGCGATGCTCGTCAGCAATTAAAGAAAAATCCAAGAGCCGCAGTTCCCCAACAAGCGGCCACATTTTGACTAAACAAACTTTCAAAAATCTCGGCGTCCCTTACGCCGGGGTTTCTTTTTATCCATTAACCAGACCTAAAAACCCAATCTTAATCGGCCGCGCTCTATGAGTATCGGACTGTAACGGGGGCGCTTATCAGGTGTTCCGATACATGTGCATGATGAGACAGCGCAAAACCGCATATTGTTGGAGGTTTTATGGAAGTTCATCGGCACACAAAGCCAGTGCAAGTTATCGGTCCTTTTGGTGAATCGTTACGTCTTGCAGATTTGCCCGACAGCAATACCACCAGATGGGTAATCCGGCGGAAAGCGGAAGTGGTGGCTGCCGTCAATGGTGGTTTGCTAAGCCTCGAAGAGGCCTGCACCCGATATGATCTTTCGATGGAAGAATTCTGCTCATGGCAAGAAGCCATCGACAAGTCTGGTTTGCCAGGTTTGCGGGTCAGCTATCTGTCGAAATATCGTACCGAAAACCGGGTTAGCTAGGAATAGCCTGGCTATATCAGGGTCGCACCCGATGGAAGACCCGCCTGCAGACCTTCACTGATCGAAAGCCTCACATCATGCCAAATAAACGGGTCCTTGTCATTGACGAGGAGAGCGCCTTCACGCGACTTTTGCAAGACGACCTTGAGCAGCGCGCAATATCCGTGGCTTGTGTCTATTCTCCTGGAGACGAGAACGGAGCCATGGCCTTTGCTCCGACCGCGGTTGTCATCGATAAAAACATACTCGCAAATACGTCCGCTGGGCTTATCCAGGCATTTGCCAAAATTTCGCACAAATTGCCGCTGGTCCTGATGACCGGAAGTGACACGAAACTGACGCAGGACGCCTCGGATCCGGTGCAGGCGGCCAACGCGCAAATTGTTGCCACCATAGCCAAGCCGTTCGAACCCAATGTGCTCGCTGAACTGATCGATCAACATGCGGAAGTCAGTCAACAGACCATATTGGACTCAGAATATATATCTGCCCTGATTGCCAGCAACCGGTTGCTCGACAATCTCGTCGTCGAATTTCAGTCGAAGCACGCGCTAACCGACGGGCGGGTCACGGGTTATGAAGCCTTGTCGCGGCTGAAGACGAGGCGGGCGATCAGTCCGGCGACAATTTTTTCAGCAGCGACCGAAATAGATCTCGAAATAGAGGCGACGCTGAATGTTGTCGATCACATGATGAAGCTCGCAGGCTTGCTGAAGGGGCGGGGAAAAAGCGTGCCGGTATCGTTCAACTGCAGTGCGATATTGCTGACCCGTTGCGATTTCGTCGACGCGCTGTGTAGTCGCTTGCAAAGGTGCGGGCATTTATCCGGGTCGATTATCATGGAAATTACCGAAGAGAACCGGGTTGCCAATATCAAGGTCGTTGCGGAAATCTGTCACATGCTGTCGCGATACGGACTGAAGGTATCAATTGACGATTATGGCACGGGCAATAGCAATATCGACCGGATCGCCGCAATTCCCTTTGCCGAGTTGAAGCTGGACAAGGAGATTTTCTGGGCTTTTTGTGAAGGTCGTCTGCCGATCACGATCCTGGAATCGATCATCGATTTTTGCCATATGCGAGGAGCCACGACGGTGGTCGAGGGTATTGAAACGCCCTTCCATCTGGAAAAAGCGCGGCTGCTTGGCGCGGATCAGGGGCAGGGCTTTTACTGGGGGCATGCGATTCCGCCCCAATATCTGGTCAGGGACTGGTGCGGATCATCGGTCTAATATCCGGGAATTATTCGAGGCCGGAAATGACCGCTCCCGCTCCTGTCGATCGAAGCTTAACGGATTCGCTTATCCGACAGATTTGCGTTAGGCTGTGGGTCAGAAGAGCAGCTTGAGGACATTGTCATGAAACAGCTAAGCGCACTGGATGCGATGTTTGCCTACACGGAAACACCGAATACACCGATGCATATCGGGCAATTGCTGATTTATGATCCCTCAACCGCCCCCGGCGGCAAGGTCGGTTTCAAGGACATATTGCGCTATATCGAAGGGCGGCTCGACGGTGCCCGCATTTTCCGGCAAAAACTGGTGCGGGTCCCGCTGGATCTCGATCATCCCTATTGGGTGGATGACGCGAATTTCGATCTCGAGTTTCACGTCCGCCATATCGCCTTGCCGAAGCCCGGCGACTGGCGGCAATTGTGCATCCAGGCGGCGCGCATCTATGCTCGGCCGATGGACATGAACAAGCCGCTTTGGGAATATACGGTGATCGAAGGGCTCGACAATGTCGAGGGCGTACCAAAAGGCAGCTTTGCAATGCTGCACAAAATGCATCATGCGGCGATTGACGGCCAGTCCGGTCTCCAAATGACGCTTGCGCTGCACGATCTCGATGCGGAGATGAAGCCGCGCAAATTCGAGATGCAGTTCGAACCGGAAAAGGACCCCAATCCGGTTGTCTTGCTGGCCAAGGCACAGTTCAACAATATCGCCAATCCGGTGCGCGGGCTGCAGAATCTGCAAAAACTGATTCCAATGCCGAAACGGCTGTTCGACGTGCAGCGCGAATATCGCCAGCGCGATGACGCGAAGGGCAGTATCCCGAAGACCCGCTTCAACAAGAAGCTTAGTCCGCACCGTGTGTTTGACGGGCGTGAATTTGCCCTGTCCGACATCAAGAAAATTCGCGAGGCCTATCCCGGCGCGACGGTGAACGACGTGATGATCGCGGTGGTCAGCGGATCGATGCGCAGCTATCTCGAAGCCAAGGATGACCTCCCGGACAAAACGCTGAAAATCGGTGCGCCGGTATCGGTCCGGACGGACGATGACAAGGGTTCGGCAGGCAATCAGGTCACGATGATGCAGGTCGGTGTCGGCACCCATCTCGCAGATGCGGGCGACCGGCTGAAATTCATCATGGAGGAAACCCGGCGTTCCAAGGCGATGACCCAGGCGATGGGGGCAAAGACGCTGATGGAATTGTCCGGAGCAATGCCGGCCGGTCTGACCGCCGCCGGGACCAAGATGATGGTCCGCGCTGGTCTCGTTGACCGTCTCAATCCGGCGGTGAATACGGTTGTCACCAATGTTCCGGGACCGATGATGCCGATGTATTTTGCCGGCGCTGAGCTGGTTAAATCGTTCGGCATGGGAATATTGGCCGAGGGGCAGGGGCTGTTCCATGTGGTGACGAGTTACAATGGCAAGGTCATCCTGACCTTTCTGGCGGATCGCAATATCATGCCCGATCCGGAATTTTACGCGACCTGCATTGCGGACAGTTTTTCCGATCTGATGACCGCGGCGGCCAAGGAAATGAAAGCGGCGACACGAAAGACCAGGGAAAAGAAAGCCAAGCAGCCGAAAAAGCCGAAAAAACGTGTTTCGCCCTCTGCCGCTACGGCAGGCAGGATTCGAGTCAAAACAACAGGGAAATAGCCGCCTTGACGCTTGACTCATCGGGCCTGATTGAGCATCGCTTCCGTTAATCATTCGATTAACAAAAGGGACTCGTCATGAGCAAAGTAGAATTTAACGACCGCGTCGCCATTGTCACTGGTGCCGGTGCTGGTCTGGGCCGCGAACATGCCAAGGAACTGGCGCGTCGCGGTGTGAAGGTTGTCGTCAATGATTTTGGCGGCGCGCGTGATGGCACAGGTGGTTCCGCCACCGTGGCAGAGCAGGTTGTTGCGGAAATCGAAGCCGAAGGCGGCGTCGCCATGGCAGCCGGTTGCAGCGTTACCGACATGCCTGCGGTTGAAAAAATGGTCGCCGATGCGATCGCCAAATGGGGCCATGTCGACATTCTCGTCAACAATGCCGGCGTTTTGCGCGACAAAAGCTTCCACAAAATGTCGATCGAAGATTTCCAGTTTGTCATGGACGTCCATCTGACCGGTAGTGCCAATTGTACCAAGGCGGTCTGGGATCATATGCGCGAACGCCAATATGGCCGGATCGTAATGACCACATCGTCGACTGGACTCTACGGCAACTTTGGTCAGGTCAATTATGGCGCGGCAAAACTCGCTCTGGTCGGCATGATGAACAGCCTGCACCAGGAAGGCGCCGGCAAGGGCATTCACACCAACTGTATTTCCCCTGTTGCAGCGACCCGCATGACCGAAGATATCATGCCGGAAGCAGCGTTGGCAGCTCTGGTCCCTGAAGCGGTAACTCCTGCAGTGGTTTACCTGTGCAGCGATGGCGCGCCATCGAAGACCATTTTGACGGCTGGTGCCGGTGGTTATGCTGCTGCGAAAATTTTCGAAACAGAAGGCATCTGGTTGCCGGTTGAAAAACGCAGTGCCGAATCGATTGCTGAAAATATCGACCAGATTCTCGACGAAACCGGCATGCAGGAATATGCCAATGGCGGCGGACAGGGCGGCAAATTCTTCCGCCGGATGCAGGAAGTCATGAACGGCTAGTCACAAGCAAAACCTGGAAATTTCCGTTAGTGCCGAGCTAGTCGAAGCGTGCCTCTCGTCGCGAAGTACTCTATGGCGGTCTCAGGGCTAACGGAAATTGATACGCATTTTAGGAGAGATAATATGCCAACGATCAAAGCAAGCGAACTGGAATCCTGGAAGGGCAAAGAAGTCGGTGTATCCGACTGGGTCGTCGTGGATCAGGACCGGATTAATAAATTCGCCGACTGCACCGAGGATCACCAGTTCATCCATATCGACGAGGAAAAAGCCAAGGCAACACCCTTTGGCGGCACCATCGCCCACGGATTGCTGACGCTCTCGCTGTTGCCGAAACTATCCTATGGTACCACGCTGGGCCTCGAAGGCACGGTCATGGGTATCAATTATGGCTTCGACAAAGTCCGCTTCCTCAACCCTGTTCGTGCAGGATCAAAGGTTCGCGGTCGCCACACATTGGTTGACGCGGTTGAAAAACAGCCGGGCCGCTGGTTGCTGACCTACAATGTTGTTGTCGAGATTGACGGCATCGAAACGCCGGCACTGATTGCGACATCGCTGGTGATGATCGTGGTCGGCTAGGCCAACCGAACGATATACGAAGAAAAGGGCTCCGGACTGTTTCCGGGGCCTTTTTTATGAGCCGGCTGCCAAATGTGAGGTTCGCTCATGGCGTAAAAAGTGGTTCAGCCAGAATAGGATGGCGACCGGCGGGCTAACGATCTCCAACGGGTCGCGCCAGATTCGGGAGATTGCGCTGCTTGCATGAATGACGTCGCTCGACTAGGGCCTTTTCGAATATCGAGAAGCCAAAATCTGTGGCGGAGATATTTGGGGGAATTTGCAATGTCGATACGGCAGATAGCTGCACTTCCTTATCGAACGGATGATTTTGCGATAAATTCGCCCGCGCGGATCCTGTTGATCACCTCTCGCGAAACCAAACGCTGGATCATTCCAAAGGGCAATATCGGCTCGGGGCAACTGCCTCACAGCGCCGCTGCACAAGAAGCGGAAGAAGAAGCGGGTATATTGGGTGCAACCTGCCCGACGCCGCTGGGCAGCTATCGCTATCGCAAGAAAAAGCGCAACGGCGCATCGGTCTGGGTCGACGTCAGTGTTTTTCCCTTTGCTGTAACCGAGGAGCTACCCACATGGGACGAACAGCATCAGCGCGAGCGCCGCTGGTTTTCGCTGGAGGATGCAGCGGAGGCGGTTGACGAGGAAGATTTGCGCAATCTGATCCGTTCCTTTGGAGCCGCCGATTTCTGGGCCGCCACCAGATCAACCAATATTATTGATACAGTCGCACAAAAAACAGGGGTCAATACAATGTTTGCCTGGTTCCAACGCCTGCTCCCGCATCAGGGGAATTTCTTCGACCTGTTCGAACGCCACGCCGCGACGCTGGTGGCGGGGGCCGATGCGCTGGCAAGACTGGTTCAGGGCGGCAACGGCATGGCGGACCATATTCTTGAAATTGTTGAACGCGAACATGATGCCGATGAAATAACCCGCGAAGTTCTGAACACCGTGCGCCGGACATTTCTGACACCATTTGATCGCAGTGCAATTTCCGGCCTGATCGCTTCCATGGATGATGCCATTGACGAGATGCAGAAAACCGCCGGTGCGGTTGCACTCTATGACGTCACCAGCTTTGATCAGGAAATGATCGATATGGCAGCGATCATTGTCGATGCCGCGCGGTTGACCGCGGAGGCCATGCCGCTGCTCCGCGATGTTGCCGACAATGGCGATCGCCTGCACGAACTGACCGAGCGGCTGGTCCGGATGGAAGGCCATGCGGACGAAATTCACGCGTCGGGACTCAAAAAGCTGTTTCAGGAACATGGTGAAACCGACACGCTCCGTTTCATTATCTGGCGCGAACTTTACCAGCATATGGAGCGCGTGGTCGACCGGTTTGAAGATGTTGCGAACGAGATCGACGGTCTCGTGATTGACCACGGCTGAAGCGGCCAGGGATAATGGACAACAGCATCGCTTTTCCGCTCCTGTTCGGGCTTGTCGCGCTCGCGCTCGCCTTCGATTTTCTCAATGGCCTGCACGATGCGGCCAATTCTATCGCAACCGTGGTTTCTACCCGTCTGTTGTCGCCGGTTGCAGCCGTTCTCTTCGCGGCTTGCGGTAATTTTGCCGCTTACTGGCTGGTCGGTCTGCATGTGGCCGAAACCGTCGGCAAAGGTATTATCGACAAGGATGTCGTCACGCCGTCGGTCGTGTTCGGCGCGCTGATCGGTGCGATGTTCTGGAATGTGCTGACCTGGCTCAAGGGTATTCCTTCTTCCTCAAGCCACGCCCTGATCGGCGGGCTGTTGGGCGCGGGCATAGCCCATGCCGGGTTCAGCGCGGTGGAATCTTCCGGTACGACCAAGACACTGGTTGCGATCTTCCTTTCTCCGATGATCGGTTTCATGATCGCGATGACGCTGATGCTGGTGACGGCATGGCTGTTCAAACCGGTGCAACCACGCAAGGCCGAGGGTGTTTTCAAGGTCTTTCACCTCATGTCATCGGCCGCTTATTCGATAAGCCACGGCGCGAATGATGCGCAAAAGACAATGGGGATTATCGCGGTCCTGCTTTATTCGACGGGTTATCTCGGCAGCGAATTTTATGTCCCCAACTGGGTGGTTATCAGTTGTTATGTCGCGATATCGCTGGGGACGCTTTCCGGTGGTTGGCGTATCATAAAAACCATGGGTACCAAGCTCACCAAACTCAATCATCACAACGGATTTTGTGCGTCCACGGCGGGCTCTCTTGTCGTGTTCGGTGCCTCGGCAATGGGAATCCCGGTCTCGACCACCCATGCCATCACCGGCAGTGTGGTCGGCGTCGGAGCGGCGCGACGGGCGTCGGCCGTGCGGTGGAGCGTCGCCAGCCGGGTTGTCATGGCCTGGTTCATCACCATCCCCGCGAGCGCGGCGGTGGGGGCTCTTTTCTATTGGCTGACCCGCCTGTTCTGACCTGCTCATCGCGGGTTACAAGAGGATAGCGCGTGGACTTTTCACAGCCGATGTGAAAGGAGTGCGGCCATATATTCCAACAGGAGAACGAGCGTGTCGATGAAGAGCTTATTTGATGTCAGTGGCAAAGTTGCTGTGGTGACCGGCGGATCCAGCGGCATTGGTGCGATGATGGCGCGCGGCCTGATCGAAAATGGCGCAAAAGTCTATATCACCGCTCGCAAGGAAGAGCGGCTGATGGCGAAAGCCGCCGAGCTTTCCGAACTGGGCGAGTGCATCGCCATCCCGGCCGATCTGTCGAACGTCGAGGGCATCGAGGCGTTGGTCGCCGCGATCAGCGAACGCGAAGACAAAATCGACATATTGATCAACAATGCCGGTGCGAACTGGAGCGCCTCGATCGAGGACTTCCCGGAAAAGGGCTGGGACAAGGTGATGGACATCAACATCAAGTCGATCTTCTTCGCCACCCAGAAATTCCTGCCGCTGCTTAAGGCGTCCGGCACTGCGGATGAACCGGCGCGAGTCATCAATATCGCGTCGATCAACGGCATCCGTAATTCGGGCATGCCGACTTATGCCTATACCGCCAGCAAGTCCGGCGTGATCAATCTGACCGAACATCTGGCCACCGATCTCGCGCCCTATAATATCAACGTCAACGCGATCGCACCCGGCTTCTTCCCGAGCAATATGACCAAGCAGATTGTCGAGAATGACGGCATGACGAAGACGGCGATCTCGCAGATACCGCGCGGCCGTATGGGCGCACCGGAAGATATCGCCGGAACCGCGTTATTCCTGTGTTCGCGCGCATCCTCCTGGATGATCGGCCAGGCGCTGGTGCTCGACGGTGGTATGATTTCGCGGCCCTGATCCGGGTTGGTCTGGCAGTGGTTTCCGATCCGGTGATGGCGATGGAGCCAGCAAAGCCAAGGGCCGGGAACCATATGGTCTCTTGGGTGTAAGATGATGATGAACTTGCGGCGCCTGCCCTCCTTGCCGCATTGGCTGATTCCCTCTGCCCGTTTGAGAATATATATCATCTACCTGTGGCGACATCGCCGATGGCCGGATTTATCCAATCCGCGCCGTTTTTCCGAGCTTGTCCAGTGGCGCAAACTGCATGATCGCAATCCGGTGATGCCGGTCCTGGCCGACAAGATCGCGGTCAAAAAGCATGTCGCACGGATATTGGGCAGCGAATGGACCATCCCGACTTGCTGGAGTGGCAGCGCCCTGCCCGAACAGGCTGCGTGGCCTTACCCGTTCATCCTCAAGGCAAGTCATGGCTGCAATCAGAATATCGTCTGCCGCGATCAGGCCGATTGGCAAAAAGCACGGCGACGGGCCGTGAAATGGACAGGCGCGCCTTATGGTCTGTGGCTCGACGAATGGGCGTATCGCGACATCCCGCGGGGCTATATTGTAGAACCCTATCTCGGTAGCGGTACCGCATTGCCGATCGACTATAAAATCTATGTATTTTCCGGTAGAGCAGCTTTCATTCAAGTCCATCTCGATCGCGATTCCGGCCACCGTTGGATATTGTTTGATCGACAATGGAACCAGCTTTCCCGGCTTGGAGATGACGATCTTCCGGTGGCTCCGATGAATCTGGAGAAAATTCTGGAGGGTGCCGAAAAAATAGCAATGGATTTCGATTTCGCGCGCATCGATTTCTATGAAATTGCCGGAGAAGCAAAATTCGGCGAAGTCACTTTTTATCCTGGCTCCGGACTGGATCCGTTCGATCCTCCGGAACTGGATCTTACAATTGGCGCGCTTTGGCTAGCGGGGGCTGACAACAGCACCGCTAACCAATGTCCGGACGCAGGATGGCAGGAAGCAGCCTGAGCGCTCCCCGCCCCGAGGTGGTCATCCCATTCGCTAACGGTAGGCGCCTGCTTGCCACAGGCGACGGCGGGATGACCTGCCCCGCTATTTTAACGCTAGAGCAGGTCCGCTAGCCAGTCAGTATCAAGCATATGGCGCGATGGCTTGTTCGGGTCGATAAGAACCCGCAGATTCCGGCCGGCCATATATTCTGTCGGATCGACCCAGATTGCGCCGCTCAGATATTGCTCCAATTTGCCGGTGAACGGGTTTTTCCCCTGGGCGACAATGCGATAGGGGTGGCGGCCATTCATGCTTTGACTGAGATCGCGTTCCACCTCGAGGAAATCGACGGCAAATGCTGTACCATTTGCCCGTAGCCATCGTCTGATCCAGTCGTTGCGAATTTGCGAAAAAAACAGGGTCCCGCCGACCAGTGAAAAAATGCTGCCCATGCCGCCAAGGATCGCCACCATCGCCCAGCGGCCCCAGAAATCATCGATGATCGCATTGGTCGGATTGTCCGGTGCATAGAGCAGATCGACATTCTCGCCTTTGGCATAGCCTGGTGGATTCGAGCTGACACGGTTCACGAATTCATGGGAGATGGCCTTGTCGTCGGTAAAGCGCACAACCGCCGAATAGGTTGTGCTGTCGCCATCGTCATCCCGCGATACCTTGCGAAGCAGATCAATGACCTCGCCCTCCGCATGTTTGGCGCTGGCGATGAAATCCTTCTGGCTGACATAACTGAAACTGCTGCCCGCGAGCATCGCCAATCCGGCGACGAAGAAAATGCCCCCAATAAGTTTGAGTATGTTCATTAGTATCTCCCCCCCATTGAAACATAATCGTCCTGCCGCCGGAAATCCAGCAGAGCTTAATGACGGGAAAGGCCGTTTATGGAAGCTTGCGAATAAGCTTTGCTGATCAGTAAACGGTAATGATCAAGGTTTCCCGGCGATCCGGATACACTGGCCGGTTACCCATTCTGAAGCAGGCGCACAGAGATAGAGCGTCAGCGCGCCGATATCCTGTGGCGTACCCAGCCGGCCGGCGGGCAGGCCCAGCTTGTCTTCAAAGCCGATAAAATCCTTGTCGGTCATATTCAGCGCCTTCTTGACCGTGTCGGTCGGGACGAAGCCCGGCAGAATGGCGTTGACGCGCGTCTTGGGGCCGAGTTCGTAAGCTAGCGTTTTTGTGAGCATCAGCACGCCAGCCTTGGCGGCGCTATAATGGCCGCTGCCGGGGAACGGCTCCTCGGCGGCGAGCGAGCTGGTGTTGACGATCCGGCTGCCCTCGCCAAAATATCTGCAGGCAGCGCGGACGCCGTGAAATACCGAGGTCAGGTTGGTTGCCAGCGTCTTGTCCCACTCCGCTTCGTCCAGTTCGGTCAGCGGTGCCGATACCAGCGAACCGCCCGCATTATTGATCCAGATGTCGAGCCTGCCGAATTCATCGACCGCTCTCTGGGCCAGTGCATCCATATCTGTGGCGCTGGTGACATCGGTGGCGTGGGCGATGGCTCGCCCGCTGCTGCTGCCAGCGTTGATTTCATCCGCCACCCGGCTGATCTCGTCGATGCTGCGTGAAGCGCAGACAACATTACAGCCCGCATCGGCGAGCGTCTTTGCCATGCCTTCACCAATACCCCGGCCCGCGCCGGTGATGACGGCAACTTCGCCGGTGAGGTCGAACAGGGGATTGGTCATATTGAGTCTCCTACGTTTTCCTCTTCCATAGGGAGAGGGTGAAATCTCTATTCAGCCGCTTCCAGCACTTCCGTCCGCTTCGCTCTTACCCGTATCGGAATCGCGCTCATCAGCGGAATGCCGGTGCGCTTGTCAAAGTCGCGGTCGTTATAAGACAGCCGTCCGGTGTTGCCGCCCGCGCCGAGCGGGTCTTCTTTCTCGTCCGGATTGGTGCCCCAGCTGTGCGGTGTGGAAACGCAGCCGGCGCGTACGGTCTTGTCGGCCTTGGCAACGCAGCTGATGAAGGCGCGTGCTGATTCCAGTTCGACCGGCTGATCCTCGGAAAGGCCGAGCGCTTCCATATCAGCAGGGTTCATGAAGGCGGGATGATGCGGCACGCGTTTGCGCTGGACCGGGTCTTCGTGCCAGTTGCTGTTGTGGATTTCGGTCATCCGCCGGCCGATCATCCGGAAGGGGAAATCGCCGTCCTCGACCGGCTCACCCAGCTTGGCGGCATATTCCGCAAGTTCTTCCATCATTGCACCATTGCCGACCGACAGCTTGGCTTCCCAGCCAGCGGGCTTGGGTTGCACCAGCAGCGCCTGCGCCTCGACGATCTTGCCCTTCTGCACCTCTTCATCCTCATAGAGCTTGGCGATATCGGCGGGGCAGCCGTTCAGCGATGCGCTCCACGCGCTGATCGGATCGGGGGTTTTGCCGGGTGGAAATGCCGTGGCTTTCTCGTCGCGCTCGTCGGGATGGGCGAGTAGTGCCCAGGATTTGACCTTGATCGTCTTGTCCATCTCGGAGGCGAGCGCGTGGATGAACTGATATTCCTCGCATAGATCCGCGCCTTTCGGGGTTTCCATGATCGGCAGGCTGGCCTGCGCGTAATTATTTTCAAAGCCCCAGCCAGCACCAAAGCCGCCATAGATTTCCGGAGCGGCGCTATTGCCGTGCACTTCATAATGGAGCTTGGGCGCGATAACATAATCGGCCAGTTCTGCGGTTTTCGACATGCGCGGGTCGATGCAAACGAGGAGATCGAGTTTCTTCATCGCCTCGAAGGTCTTCAGCTGATCCGGCCAGGCGAGCATCGGATTGCCGCCGAGAACAATCAGTGCTTTCACCTGTTTATCGCCGGGTGTGAGGATTTCGTCTGGCAAAGCCGAGGTCGGCATGCCGGAAATGCTCTGCTCGAGATCGCGGCTGTGCAGCTTACGACCAAAGCCCCATGCCGGCATGGGACCGGGCGTGGCGGCGATCGGCGGGGCCGGCTTGGTGAACACGCCGGTGCGCCGATTCAGGTCGCCTTCGCGCAGCCAGTGGCCCATGATCGAAGTCAGGGCGAGATTGAGATATTCGGTGATATTGCCGCCGCCCGACATATTGGTGCCAGTGCCGCCGCTGATGCTGGCTTTCTTCCAGCTGCCATACATGCACGCCGCACGCACGATGTCCTCCGCCGCTACTCCAGCGCGGTCGGCGGCTGGTCCGGCATCAAAGGGTTGCACGGCTGTTTTGAGGGCCTCGAAACCCTCGACATCGCCGGCGACGAAATCCTTGTCGTACAGCTCTTCGTTGATCACCACCTTGGCTATCGCACCGAGCAGGATCGGATCCTGACCGGGGCGGCACTGGAGATGGATATCGGCTTGCTTTGCGCTGTCGGTGACGCGCGGGTCGATCACAATCAACTGCATTCCGCGCTTCTTGGCGTCGTGCAGTTTTTTCGCCGGGTTCATGCCGAGACCGCCATTCATCGACACGACCGGATTGGTGCCGATCAGCATCAGCCCGTCCCAGTCTCCAACCCGCGGTGCTCCGGCGAGCCATGGTCCGATCAGGGCACGGGCAATACCCTTGCCGGGCTGGTCGATAGTGACGCTGTCATATACCGAAGTCGAGCCGATCGATTCCATCAGCGCCAGCATGAAGGCATGGGCGTTGACGTTGTTGTAACCGAAGGTGCCGACATAGGATGCGACTGCATCGGGACCATGGTCCTCGACAATCCGCTCGAGGCGTGCTGCGATATCGCGTGCGGCATCGCGCCAGTGGACCGCCTGTTTCTCGCCGTGCTTCATGCCGGTATAGCTGGTCAGAAGCCGCGTATCGAAACTGTGGTAATTGGCCAGCTGACGTCCCTTGATGCAGCTATAGCCTTCGAATTCGGGATTATCCTTGTCGCCATGGGTCTTCACCGGAACACCATTTTCGAAATCGACGACCAGTCCGCAATGGGCGTGACAGGCCCGGCACATGACATGTTTCTGTCCGGTAAACGCTTCGGTGACCATATTTCTCTCCACAGGCTAAATTTAGCGGGCCCCGACCATTGCATTTTGCAATTTAATCGTTCAATTAACTCACTAGTGATTCAAGCAATATCGCAGGCGATGGGGCTGTGCCACTGGCCCTATTGATAAGAAAACTGGAGCAAGACCATGGCCGACAAACCGAGTGCAGCTGAACTCAAGGAATATGGCGAACAGGCGGATGCCTGGTTCAAGGAGAATTCGGTACGTGATCCCGGATTCATGCTGCCGCTGACTTTCATGGAAGTGTCGACCGACCAGCAGTTTGACTTCCTCCGCGACTGGCAGCGCAAAGTCTATGAAGCGGGCTATCTCGGTGCCAGCTGGCCAAAGGAATATGGTGGCGGGGGCTTGCACAGCGAGTTTCAGCGCACCGCGACCCGGATGATGAAGAAGCATGACGCACCGATCATGCTCAACGCGATCGGCAACGGCTGGGCTGGCCCGCTGATTCTCGATCTCGGTAGCGAAGAGCAGAAGCAGAAATATATCAAGCCGATGCTGAGCGCCGAGGATATCTGGTGCCAGGGCTTTTCCGAACCGGAAAACGGCTCCGATCTAGGCAACGCGCAACTGAAAGCGGTCAAGGACGGGGACGATTATGTCCTGAACGGCTCGAAAATATGGACCTCGCTCGGCGACCGCGCGAAATATATGATCCTGCTCGCGCGCACTGATTTTGATGCGCCGAATAAATATGCAGGCCTCAGCTTCTTCCTCAATCCGATGAAGATCGACGGCATCACCACCAGCCGGATCAAGAAGCTGACCGGTGAATATGGCTTCGTCCAGACCTTCTTTACCGATGCCCGCATTTCCGGCGACTGCCTGTTCGGCGGCGAAGGCAATGGCTGGTCGATGGCGATGAAGACGCTTGAATATGAGCGCGGCACCAAGGTCAAACCGGTTGGCGGTTACTTCGTCAAGGAACTCGACGTGATGGAAATTGTCGAGCTGGCCAAAAAGTCGGTCCGCAACGGCAAGCCTTTGCTCGATGATCCGGTGATGCGCGACAAGATGACGCAATATATGATCGATATCCAAGCGCTGAATTTGAACAACACCCGCCGCCGGATGCCGCAGCTGATGCAGGACAAGCCGATGGGGCTGCCGTTGATGAACAAGCTGGCGCGCACCGAATTGATCCGCGAGCTGACCGAATTCTCGCTGGCCTTTCAAGGCACCAAGGCGGGCTATTATGTCGGCGACGAGAATGCAGTCGACGACGGTTACTGGCATCGCAGCTATCTCAACAGTTTCTCCGCCACGATTGGCGGGGGGACCTCGGAGATCCAGCGCAATATTGTCGCAGAGCATGCGCTGGGATTGCCGAAAACGAGATAATAATCAGGATAGAAACCCGTTCGTGCTGAGCCTGTCGAAGCACCTTTTAAAGACCCTTCGACAAGCTCAGGGCGAACGGCGTGAAAGACGAGGATGATATGGATAATTTAGGCACAATCGGGACAACCGAAGAGCAGATTGAACTGATGGATGTGGCGACAAATTTCTGTCGCGACAAAAGCCCGATAGACAAGGTCCGGACGCTGATCGACGACGAACTCGGCTATGATCCCGCGATCTGGCAGGAAATCGGCGAGCTCGGCTGGCTGGCGATCGCGATACCCGAAGCGCATGACGGGGTTGGCCTGTCGATGGCCGAAGTCGTTCCGATTGCCGAGCAAATGGGCCGCAATCTGATGAGCAATCCTTTCGGATCGACCACGCTGGCTGCCCAGGCTTTGCTGGCTGGTGGCAGCGAAGCGCAGCAGGCCGCATGGCTGCCGAAAATTGCGGCAGGCGCTGTGGCAACGCTGGCTTTGCGCGAAGATAATGGCGACTGGGACCTGTCCAATATCGCAGCGACTGGCGTGGAGAGCGGCGGCAAGGTCACCTTGTCCGGCAAGAAGCAACTGGTGCTCTGGGCCGACAGCGCGGAACTGATCATCGCTTCGGTGAAGATCGACGGCGCGGTCCGCTTTGCCCTGATCGAGCGCTCTGCATTGTCCGACAAGGCTTTGCGCCGCGAGACGGTGATCGACGAAACCGCGCGCAGCTATGAAGTGAATCTGGATCGTGTGACGGTGTCGACCGATGCCCTGTTCGATGCGGGCCGGACCCGTGAGACGCTCGAGAAAATCGAGCTGGCAGCGGGCCTGATTCATGCCGCCGAAATGACCGGCGGGGCGCAGTCGGTAATCGACTATACGCTGGAATATCTCAAGACTCGCAAACAGTTCGGCAAGATCATCGGCAGCTATCAGGCGCTGAAGCACCCGACGGTGAACAATTATGTCGAATATGAAAAAGCGCGGACGCATCTCTATAGCGCGGCCCACAGCTGGGGCGAGCAGGGACGCGGCGAGGTTGCGGTGCGGATGGCGGCGGCCCAGTCCCATTCGAGCTATTCTACTTCTGCCGACCGGGCGATCCAGTTCCACGGCGGCTTTGGCTTCACCCATGACTGTGATGCTCAGTTGCACCGGCGCAAAGCGATTTTGTCAGGTGCCCTGATCGGCGATGCTGCTTATCAGAGGTCGAAACTGGCCAACCTATTGTTTGACTGAACATAGCCCGCGCAGCGGAACAAGAAGGAAATTTAGACTCGCACAAAGACACAAAGTCACGAAGCCAATAGCACATCATTCTTAGTGTCTTCGTGCGAGATAATTTGAGGAGAAATAAAATGTCTGAAGTACTCACCGATATTCAGGACGGTTTCATCATCGTCACCATCAACCGGCCCGACGCTAAAAACGCAATGACCAAGGCCGCCGCCGAAGGCATTCGCGCGGCGATGGAGCAGCTCGACAATGACAACAGCCTCAACGCCGGTATCATCACCGGCGCCGGCGGCACATTCTGCTCCGGTATGGATCTGAAGGGCTTTCTGCGCGGCGAAACGCCGTCGGTCAAAGGCTATGGCTTTGGCGGGATCACCGAAAAGGGTCCGGAAAAGCCGCTGATCGCTGCGGTTGAAGGCTATGCGCTGGCTGGCGGCCTCGAACTGGCTCTGGCCTGCGATCTGTGCGTTGCCAACGTCAACGCTAAATTCGGTATTCCCGAAGTGAAACGCAGCCTCGTGGCGGCCGCAGGCGGCGTCATCAAGTTGCAGCAGATCGTCGGCAAACGCGTTGCCATGGAATGGGCACTGACCGGTGATTTCTTCACCGCCCAGCGCGCCTATGAAGTTGGCTTCGTTAATCGGGTCACCGAAGGTGCTGCTCTGGATGCCGCAATCGAACTGGCGACAACGATCGCCGCCAATGGCCCGCTGGCACTCAAGGCGACCAAGAGGATCATCAACGAAAGCTATGACTGGACCAGCGAAGAGGCCTGGAAGAAACAGGCTGAAATCACCAAGCCGGTGTTCACTTCAAAGGATGCGCAGGAAGGCTCGCTGGCCTTCGCCCAGAAGCGCAAGCCCGACTGGAAGGGTGAATAAACCCACTTATGACAAGCACAGATATTGTAGACCAGTGGGCAGCGTCGCAAGGCCTGCCCGCATGGTTCGTGCAGGCGATGGCCGTGCCGCGTGAGGAAGCCTTTGTTGAAGTCGACGGTGCCAAGGTCCATTATTTCCGTTGGGGCAAGCGCGGCAAGCCGCCGCTGCTGATGACCCACGGCTTCCTGGCGCATGCCCGCTGCTTTGCCTTTATCGCGCCGTTTCTCGCCGAAAATTATGATATTGTCGCATATGACCTTGCCGGGATGGGCGACAGTGAAATCCCCGCCGATTGCGATGGTGACCAGCGCGCCGCAGCGATGGTTGGCGTAGCGGAAGCGCTTGATCTGTTCTCCGGCCCGGTGAAGCCGAAGATCATAGCGCACAGCTTTGGTTCAGGCGTTGCCCTCACCGCGATGGAAATGGCGGGAGAGCGCTTTGGTGGGCTGATCATCTGTGATCTGATGGTCATGCGCCCCGAGAAGCTGCTAGCCCATTTTAAGAATGGCGGCGGTCCGCCGGGTTCCGGCCGGTCGGACCGGCCGAATAAAGTCTATCCCGACTATGAGAGTGCGCGTGGCCGCTTTGTCCTGTCGCCGCCGCAGCCGGTGCAGGAGCAGTTCCTGCTGGAATATATGGCTTATCATTCCTTGCGCCCGGTGCAGGACGGCGAGCAACAGGGCTGGTCATGGAAATTTGACCCGATGGTGTTCCATCGTAGTGAAAATGACATGGCGAAATGGGCGCACACGCCCCAACGTATCGTCGATCTGCCACATCGGCTGGCGATCGTTTATGGCGAGAATAGCAAGCTTTTCGATAGTGACAGCGCCGCATATCTCCGCGAGCTGGGCGGGGATCATCTGCCGATGATCGCCATACCCGAAGCAGAACATCATCTGATGCTGGATCAACCGCTGGCTCTGGTAACGGCGTTGCGGTCGATATTGGCTCTCTGGACGGATTAACGGCCCGCTAGCTGATTGCCAGATGAACGAAAGCGGGGTTCTGCGACAATCTAGTACAAATTAGCGTGAATCTGACAAATGTCTGGGACAGGTCTCCCCTATTTCTGTTTGTGACGCCGCAGTTGGCGCCGGATAGAAAAAGGAATTGAAGATGAAAAAGTTTCTGATGGCTATAGCAGTGACAACCATGGCGGTGTCTCCAATGGTTACCGCTCAGGCTCAGGCAGCTTCGCACCAGACGTCGAAGAAAACGACGCATAAGACGGTCCAGAAAACAGTCTCGAACAAGAAGGGTAATCATAGCGTCACCAGAACGGTCACCCAGCACAAGGCTGCTCCTGCGCGCTACAGCAAAACTTCGGTCGCGGTGAAGCAGAACCATAGAAACTGGTCCAAGGGTCAGAAGTTTGACCGGCGCTATGCGACCAATTACCGCGTGATCAACAACCCCCGTGATTATCGCCTTTCGACTGCGCCACGCGGTTACCAGTGGGTCCGGTCCGGCAATGATGCGGTCCTGATCGCGATCACCAGCGGCCTTATCGGGGCGGTTATCGGCAACGCGATTGCTCGCTAAACCGAACGATCAACCATTAAACAAAAGCCCCCGGAAGCGATTCCGGGGGCTTTTCTGTTCGTTCAGTCGGCCATGAATCCTTTGAGCCGCTGATTGATGATCTGGTCCGCTTCGACCATGATCCGGTCGATCAGCTCCTTGCAGGTCGGGATATCGTTGATCAGGCCGGCAACCATGCCGCAGCTCCATGCACCGGCATCCATGGTGCCTTCTTTCATGATCTTCGGATAGACGCCCGCGACCTGTTCGATAACGTCGGAAAATTGCAGATCCGCGCCTTTTTCCTTTTCGATTTCGAGCAGCCGTTCGACCGCCGCATTGGTCAGCACCCGTTCGGTGTTGCGCAAGGGCCGCATGACAAGACGGGTGTCGAGCTCGCTGGCGGCGACAATCGCGTCCTTCACATTCTGGTGCACGGGTGCTTCCTTGGTGGCGATGAAACGGGTGCCCATGTTCATGCCTTCTGCGCCCATCGCAAGCGAGGCGACGAGGCTGCGGCCATCGGCCTGACCACCGGACGAGACGAACGGAATGTCCAGCTCGTCGGCAGCGCGCGGCAGCAGGATCATGTTCGGAATATCGTCTTCGCCGGGATGGCCGCCGCATTCGAAGCCGTCGACGGAAACCGCGTCACAGCCGATGCTCTGGGCCTTCAGCGCGTGGCGGACGGCGGTGCATTTGTGGATCACCTTGATGCCGGCAGCGTGGAGCGCGGGAAGCACCTGGACCGGATTGTTGCCGGCGGTTTCGACGACCTTGACGCCGCCTTCGATGATTGCCTTGACCATGCCTTCGTAATCGGGGGAATTGACCACGGGCAGAAAGGTCAGGTTTACGCCGAACGGCTTGTCGGTCATCTCGCGGCATTTGGCGATTTCATCGGCCAGTGCTGCTGCAGTAGGCTGGGTCAACGCGGTAATGATGCCCAGTCCGCCGGCGTTGGACACCGCAGCGGCGAGTTCGGCAAACCCTACATAATGCATGCCGCCCTGGATGATCGGATGTTCGATACCGAAAAGCTCTGTAATGCGTGTTTTCATAGGGTTAGCTCCTGTTTTTGGAAGATATGGAAGCATCTCTGCTCCCTACCGGAATCACTTTAATTGGGCGATTAACTAGCAATCCATTGGCCTGTTGTCACGCCTTTCCAGATCTGGTCCGGTGACGTTACGGCAAGCGCTTCGCCGAGCAATTTCGACCAGTGATGCTCGTTGCCCAGCGCATCGCGCCACGCCCACAGGCGGCGGGTATAATGGTGCAGGTCATATTCCTGGGTATAGCCCATCGCGCCGTGCACCTGATGGAAAGGCACAGTGACCGCCTCGACACTATGGCCGATCTGGACCTTGGCGATGACCGCCTCGTGCCAGGCCTGTTCCGGATCGTCGCTGTGCCGGGCAATGGCGCTGGCTGCCTGCGTCGCGGCCATGGTCGCAGCGGCGCATTCGGATGCGGCAACGGCCAGTTGCTGCTGGATCGCCTGGAATTTCGACAGGGGCCGTCCGAATTGTTCGCGCTGGGAAACATAGTCGATCGACAGATTCAGCGCAGTTTCCATCGCCGCTGCCATTTGTACGGCGCGAACGGTCAGGATCAGCGCTTCCACCGCGCGGCGGGAAAGATCGGTCTTCGCCGATTGCTCCACCACATGGCCGGAAAATACGAATTGCGTCATGCCATCGGACGACAGCGATTCTTCGGGCGAACGGACCGCAGCGCGATTGTCGAACAGGGATATTTCGTGGTGCGCCTCGTCGAACAGGACAATCTTGTCGGCGTGCATGCCAAA
Organism: uncultured Parasphingorhabdus sp.; assembly: GCF_963975555.1. Lineage (GTDB taxonomy): Bacteria > Pseudomonadota > Alphaproteobacteria > Sphingomonadales > Sphingomonadaceae > Parasphingorhabdus. Next base: position 534,322 of record NZ_CAXBHH010000001.1, read on the forward strand.
GGGAATATCGGCGCTCGGCGTGTGACCGCTAAGTGCGAAGCTGGCGCTGCCGTCCGCCGGTGCCAGACCGGCCCGGTCGAGCATCCAGTTGGCGATCAAAGTCTCGGCGAAGGGCACCGGTGATGCCGCCTGCGCCGAAGCCCAGATCGCACCGAACGTCTCGTCATAGTCGGCGCCAAATCCGCCATTGGCCTCGCTGACCCAAGCCAGCGGCAGGCCGTTTTCGGTCAGTGCGTCCCACAGTACCTGCGGATATTTCCCGGCTTCGGCTTCGTGGGGAACTTCGCGTCCGCACAGATCGGTGTAAATTTTCGCCGCGGTTTCGGCGACCATGCCTTCGGTGTTGATCATCAGCGTAACCCCAATTGCCGCGCGGTGATCCCGCGCATTACTTCGGTCGTGCCGCCCCGCAATGTGTTTGGCGGAGAGCGCAATACGCCGATATTCATGATCCGGCGCATATCCGGGCTCCAGTCTTCCGTGGGCAGGTCGTTGAGCATCGCGCGGACTTGCATGGTCAGGTCATTTTCCAGGCGGTTGCCGAGATCCTTGACCAGCGCCGCTTCGGTTTCGGGCGAGACGCCCTGCTTGAGCAGATTGGCAATGCCCCAGGACATGCCTTTCAGCGTGCGCAGGCTGGCGATCAGCTTGCCCAGTCGGGCGTGGCTGTCCGAGCCCATTTTTCCGCTGAGTTGGTATAGCGCGGTTTCCAAGGTGATATAACTGGACAGGAATCGTTCCGGACCGGAGCGTTCCATCGCCAGTTCACCGGTTACCTGCTTCCAGCCGCCGCCCTCTTCGCCGAGCAGGCAGTCGTCGGGAACGATCACATCCTCGAAATAAACTTCGTTGAAATGCGCATCGCCGGAGAGGTCGACAATCGGCTTGATCGTCACGCCGGGCAGGCGGAGATCGATCATGATCTGTGACAGGCCGACATGGCGGTTGCGGCCATCGGCTGGCGAGGTCCGCAGCAGAGCTACCATATAATGCGAGATATGCGCGCCGGAGGACCAGATTTTCTGGCCGTTGATCTTCCAGCCTTCGGCGACTTTCTCGGCCTTGGTTTTGACATTGGCGAGATCGGAGCCCGCGCCCGGCTCGCTGAGACCGATGGCGAAATAGCATTCACCGGCGGCGATGCGCGGTAATATGTCGAGCTTCTGTTCCTCGGTGCCATGTTTGAGCAGCATCGGTGCGTGCTGCCGGTCGGCGATCCAGTGGGCACCGACGGGCGCGCCGGATCGCAAGGTTTCCTCGGTGACGATATAGCGTTCGAGCGCGCTCTTGTCGTGGCCGCCATATTGGCTCGACCAGGTCAGACCGATCCAGCCGCGCTTGCCCATCTTCTTCGAAAATTCCGGATCGGCGGAGGCCATCCAGCATTCCGGTTCCGGTCTGAAATTGCCCGCCTTGCGCTCTTCGCTCAGGAACGTCTGCAATTCGCGGCGCAACTCTTCAAGCGCCGGATCGGGCTGGACGACGGGGAAGTTAAATCGTTGCATGGTGCAATCCTTATGTGGTCCAATCCGTTCGTGCTGAGCTTGTCGAAGCACCTGTCTCGGGAAAGCGCCCTTCGACAGGCTCAGGGCGAACGGAAGTTAGCCTCTGTATCACGGCGTCACAATATCAAACTGCGGATCCACCTCGTCAAGCGCGCCGAACATGGCGGCCATCAGGGCAGCATTGCCGCTGACCAGCATTTCCTTGTTCTGGATCAGTTCCATCGCATTGGCCTGACGCATCAGCAATTTTGTGAACAGAGCGCGGCTGATGGTGATCTGGGTATCCGATCCGGCGGCAGTGGCAGCATAATCTTCCCTGCGCGGGAACATCACGCTCTTGCCGAGATCGATGCTGACCGCTTCTTTGCGGTCGGGGAACCAGAAGCGGATGATGCCGCCATCGCCCTGCATCTTCGCCGGGTTGAAGCGGGTCGCCATGGCATCGAACAGGTCGACCGCCGGGATGCCGTTCAGCACCTTTTCACTCGCCGTGCTGATCGAATTCTTGACGTTATTGCCTTCGCGAAGCTCCTTGGCGCCGACCAGATAGATATTCCGCCACGTCCCGGCTTCGGTCTGGAAACCGAGCTGCTCGTAGGTTGAGGCCAGCCATTTTTTGGCTGCTTCATCGGCCGGATCGGCGAAGACCAGATGGTTGAACACGGTCGCGGCCCAGCGATAGTCACCGGCTTCGAAAGCCTTCTCGCCAACAGTCAGTGCCTTTTTCGCACCGCCCATCGCCGCGACATATTTTTTCGATGCTTCGACCGGTGGCAGCGCATGATAATGGGCCGGAACCGCGTCCCACCAGCCGAAATAGCGTTGATAGACCGCTTTGCTATTATGATTGAGCGTCCCGTAATAGTCGCGCACACCAAAGTCGGTCTTGGCGAAATCCGGCTCACCGATATTCTCGGCAATCTCGTCCATCGTCGCGCCCTGATTCGCCTGCCGCATGGTCTGGTCGTGGACATAGCGATAGATGCCGCGCTGGTTCTTCAGAGCAGTCTGCACATTGTCGCTGCCCCAAGTCGGCCAGTGATGCGAGGCCAGCATGACATCCGATTTCGCGCCATATTTGGCGAGCATGGCGTCGATAACCTTGCTCCATTTGAGCGTATCGCGCACCAGCGCGCCGCGCGGCGTCAGGACATTGTGAAAGGTGCGGGTGGCAACTTCGGCGGTGTGCAGCGCGTTAAACTGGGGCAGGTAGAACACCAGCTCGGCTGGCGCTTCGGTTTCGCCGGCATCCATGAAGTCAAAGCTGATGCCATCGACGAGCAGGGTTTCTCCATCCTTGCTGATCGATCTGGTCGGTGGCACCAAGGCAACATTGCCGCTCGACAGTTTCTGGCCGAGCCCGCCGCCGACTTGCCCGCTTTTGCCGACCGGCAGGGCGGTGCCGAATTGAAACTGCACCCGCCGGTTCATCGCTGTGCCGGCGATCACGCTCTCGCCGATCGATTCGGCGAGAAAGCCGTGCGGTGCGATGACCTGTATCTTGCCCGACTGGATGTCTTCGGGCGAAGCGACACCGGACACGCCGCCGAAATGGTCGCCATGGCTATGGGTGAAGATGACCGCGACGACCGGTCGGTCGCCCAGCGTCTTGTTGGCAAGTGCCAGACCAGCCTTGGCCGGTGCGGGCGTGGTCAGCGGGTCGATGATGATCCAGCCGGTCTTGCCGGCGATCAAGGTCATCTGCGCCAGATCATAGCCGCGGAGCTGATAGATACCGGGAACAACCTCGAACAGGCCGTGAATGCTGTTCAGCTTGCCCTGCCGCCAGAGCGAAGGATTGACCGTGTCGGGCGCCGGGCCGTCGATAAAGTCGAACTGGCGCGAATCCCAAGCGACGGAACCGTCTTCGTTAAGAATCTTGTCCCCCGGTATTTTGGCGAGAAAGCCGCGATTGGCATTTTCGAAATCCGTCTGGTCGGCAATCGGCAGGCTGGCGGCGACCTCGGCATTGGCCGCTTTGGTCGCTTCGGTGGCGATTCCTACCGGAGGAGCTGCCAGTATCGGCGCTGCCGACATCAAGGCGACGATCAAAATAGCGGTCTTGTTCATTCTATCCCTCCTTCTGGTACCCCTGCGCAGGCAGCGGCCCATCTCCCGAAATTTCCAATATATACCGGCCGGAAACAGGCTCCCGTCTTCGCGGGAATGCTGTCTCGCTGGCCGCTAGATAAAATTCACGCCCCTTTGAACACGGGCTTTCTTTTCTCGAGTATCGCATCAATCGCTTCCTGATGATCATCAGCCTGCTGCAACACGCCCTGGAACAGGGCCGCTTGGTCGAGATTTTCCTTCAGCGTCACGCTCTGCGCGGTCCGCACCAGTTCTTTGGTCTTGCGGATGGCCTGCGGCGGTAGCCCGACGACCATTTCGGCCAGTTCATAGGCGCGCTCGAGCAGTTTTTCATTTGCGACTACTTCCGACACCAGGCCGTAATCCAGCGCCTTGGCGGCATCGATAAATTCGCCGGTGAACAGCATCTGGTTGGCCCGTGCCTGTCCGATAATCCGCGGTAGCAACCATGCGCCGCCATCGCCCGGAATGAGGCCGACCCTCAGGAAACTCTCGGCAAATATCGCGTCTTCGCCGGCAATGCGAATGTCGCACATCGTGCTCAGGTCATTGCCCGCGCCGATCGCATGGCCATTGACCGCCGCGATCACCGGAACGGAAATTTGCGAGAAAACCAGTGGAATGCGCTGGATACCGGTCTTGTACCAGTTCTCGATTTCCAGCGGAGTCATTTTCTGCTCGGCGGTCATCGCCTTGATCTCGTGCAGATTGCCGCCGGAGGAGAAGCTCTTGCCATTGGCGGCGAGCACGACGCAGCTGACGCCGGCATCGGCATCGGCCTTGTTGATCGCATTGACTATCGCCTCGCACAGATCCGTTGACAGTGCGTTGCGCGTTTCCGGCTTGTTCAGCGTGATTGTAACGATGCGGTCATTTTTCTCGTAGAGAATGACGTCAGACATCAAAAATTCCTTTTCCCAGCGTTTCTTTTCTTATGGTCTTTTCTTATGCCCCTGTCATTGCAGGGGACAACGGATTCTGCAAGACTCGCTCCGATCAAATCGCTAAATGGAGGTCAATGATCCCGCAGAATGATCCCGATACTAGCGATAATGCTGCCGGCTTCACCCTGGTGGAATTGATGGTCGTGCTGCTGATCATCGGGCTGATGGCGTCGGTCGTCGTCTTTTCCTTCCCGACCGGCAGCAGTGATCTCGAAGAAGATGCCCAGCGCTTTGCGGCGCGCACGGCGGCGCTGCGCGACAATGCGATATTGCAATCGCGGCCGATGGCGGTGCAGGTTACGCCCTCCGGCTATAGTTTTCTCGAACGGCGCAAGGGCAGCTGGTCGGTGATCGAGGACAAACCGTTCGTGTCGACCAGCTGGTCCAGCGGCGTCAGCGCGGCCACCGGCGAGACCGGACCGATGATGATCAGCTTTGAAAGCACGGGCCTGCCCAGCGAACAGGCCGAGCTTGTCTTGCAGCGCGAAGATCAGAGCAGGCGGGTCCTGATTGCTCCAATGGGCGACGTGAAACTGGCCGGATCGGCACCATGAGAAAGTCTGGCGAGCGCGGCTTTACCCTGATCGAAATGCTGGTCGCGCTGTCGGTCTTCAGCCTCGCCGCTCTGGCGCTGATCCGGCTGCAGGCCTTTACCACCCATAATGCCGCCGAACTGGAGCTGCGCGTTGTCGCGCAATCGGTGGTCCGCAACCGCGCGGTCGAAATTCTCACCGACCCGCGCCCGCCGAGCCTTGGCGACAGCAGCGGCGAGGAACAAAATGGCGGCCGCGACTGGATCTGGACGCAAAGCGCGCGAATCGCAGATGACGAGCGATTCGTGCAAGTCGATATCACCGCGCGGGAAAAGATCAGCGGTGCCCCGGCGTCGCTGACGATATTGCGGCCAGCCGGAGAGTTGCGCGCGGTCGAGCCGCCGCCACCGGCTGACGAGTAGCGTCCAACCATCTCCCCTGTTTCTCTAGCGGAACACCACTGTCCGGTTGCCGTTGAGCAATATCCGGTGTTCGCCGGCCCATTTGACTGCCTTGGCCAGAACCTGTGCCTCGATATCGCGGCCGATCCGGATCATTTCCTCGACACTGGCGCGATGGTCGACCCGTTCTACCGCTTGCTCGATGATCGGACCTTCGTCGAGTTCGGCGCTGACGAAATGGGCGGTGGCGCCGATCAGCTTGACGCCGCGCGCATGGGCCCGGTGATAGGGTTTGGCGCCCTTGAACCCGGGCAGGAAGCTGTGATGGATATTGATGCAGCGGCCAGCCAGTCTGGCGCTGAGGTCATCGGACAAGATCTGCATATAGCGCGCCAGGATCAGATAATCGGCCTGTCCCTGCTCCATCACATCCAATATCGCCTGTTCCTGTTCGGCGCGATTGTCGTCGGTCGCGGGGAAATGGTGGAAGGCGACGCCGTGCCATTCAGTCAGGTCGCGCAGGCTTTCATGATTGCTGACCACGCCGACAATATTCGCCGGTAGCCCGCCAGTCTTCCAGCGGTGCAGCAAGTCGTTAAGACAATGGCTGCCCTTTGACACCGCGATCACCATATTCGGCTTCACCGCGCCGCTGACCAGGGTCCATTCGAGCGCATATTGCTTGCCGATCACCGAAAATTTCTCGGTCAGCATATCAAGGCTGGCCGGGAATTTCGCGCCCGCGCCCTTGAACTCGACTCGCATGAAAAAGCGGTCCTGATCGAGATCGGCATATTGCTGGCTGTCGAGAATGAAGCCCTCATGCTCCGCCAGAAATCCGGCAACAGCGGCAACCAGACCGACCCGGTCATCGGCAGTGAGGGTAAGAATATAGTTGTCGGTCATATGGATATCGCCTTTTCGGGCCCCAATTGGCCCAAAGTGGAGAATTTTAAAAGGGGGATTTACCCTTGTGCTGAGGTCTGCAGCGATTAGAAGCCGTGAGACTTTATACAGATCTGGATATCGCGATGAGCAAACTCGAAGACGCATTAGAAAATTTTGACTCGGATGACCTGCCGGAAGACGAGGAATCGATGCTCGAGTGGTGGGATTTTGACGACGCCGACGAGATGGTCGCTGCCGTCGCCGGAGACATCCAGTTCATAATCGAAAGCGCTCTTGATGCGCGCGGCGATGCCCTGCTCGCCTTGCCCGTCAGTGACGAAGCGATGCCGGTGCTTGAGGCGCTGGCCGAAAAACAGATCAAGTGGAAACATGTCACGATCATCCCGACCGATGATCTGCTGATACCGCTCGACGATCCGCGCAGCCACGTCAAGAAACTGGCGCAATTGTTCCTGACCCGCGGTGCGCGGGTGCTGCCACTGGCACCGGATCACGAGGATTATCATATGGCCGGCGCCGCTGCCGATGCGCGGCTGCGCGATACCAAATGGCCTGCGGATCTGGTCTGGCTCGGCATGGGTGAAGGCGGTAGCACCGCCGGGATCATGGAAAGCGCAGATATGGAAGAGGCGCTTGACGGCCCTCCGGAAAAACTGGTGGTTGGCCTGCTTCCCGATGATGGTGACACGCCGCTGGTCACGCTGACCAAGGCAGCGATTTGTGAAGCGCGGACCGTGATCGTCCTGCTCAAGGGTGCGGCGAACCAGACCGTGCTCGAATCGGAAATCGAACAGGGTGCGACCAGCATGGCGCCAATCGGCCGCATATTCGCCGATTTAGCCGTGCCGGTGGACATTTATGTAGAAAATTAGGGGCAGTTGCTGCTTTCTATCGCCAATCGGTGTGACTATCGATTGATTTAACTGCACGATTAAACCAAGGTGCTGCCATTGCGAATCGCCCGGACGGGTGATCGATCAATTGGAGAGCGCCAACCTATGCATCCCTATCTGCACGCCCGGGAAAATCCCGACAAGCCCGCCGTCATCATGGCCGGATCCGGAGAAGTCATCACTTATGGTGAACTCGACAAGCGCTCCAACCAGATAGCCCAGCTTTATCGGTCCCGCGGTCTGCAGGTTGGCGATACGGTTGCGATCTGCATGGAAAACCATCCGCAATTCTTCCCGGTGACATGGGGATCGCAGCGCTCCGGCCTGATCCAGGTTGCCATTTCCAGCCGCCTCACCGCCGACGAGGTCAGCTATATTCTGAAGGATTCCGGCGCGAAGATGCTGATCGGTTCGAAGCAGATGCTGCCGGTTCTCGATCAGGTAAAGGCTCTCAACCCCGAAATCAGCCAGCTGGTGTTCGGTGCCGAAGACGAGCGCAATATGGAGACGGCGCTGGCATCCATGCCGGTCACCGCCATTGCCGATGAACGGGCTGGCATCGACATGCTCTATTCGTCGGGCACTACCGGCACGCCCAAGGGCATAAGGCTGCCGCTGCCAGAAGACGAAAATATTGCCGGGCGCAACGCCCTTGGCGCGCTGGCCGAGATGATTTTCGGCCTGCACAAGGATTGCGTCTATCTGTCTCCCGCGCCGCTCTATCATGCGGCCCCGTTGCGCTGGAACCTTGCGGTGCAGGCGATGGGTGGCACGAGTATTGTCATGGAAAAATTCGATCCCGAACAGGCTTTGCGGCTGATTGAAAAATATCGCTGCGATGCCGGGCAGTTTGTTCCGACCCATTTTGTCCGGATGCTGAAATTGCCGGAAGAAATTCGCGCCAAATATGACGTGTCCTCGATCAAGAGCGCGATTCACGCTGCTGCCCCGGTTCCGGTTCCGATCAAGGAAGCGATGATCAAATGGTGGGGGCCGGTGCTCAACGAATATTATGCCGGCACCGAAGGCAACGGCTTCGTCTTCTGCAACAGCGAAGGCTGGCTGGCGCACAAGGGTTCGGTCGGACAGCCGATCAATTGCGTGGTCCATATTTGCGACGAAAATGGCGATGATGTGCCGGTAGGTGAAGAAGGCCAGATTTATTTCGAAGGCGGTGCGAAGTTTGAATATCATAATGACCCAGAGAAAACCAAGGGCGCAACCCATGCCCAGGGCTGGACCTCGCTCGGCGATGTCGGGAAACTGGACGAGGACGGCTTTCTCTATCTGACCGATCGCAAGAGTTTCATGATCATTTCCGGCGGCGTGAACATCTATCCGCAGGAAATCGAAAATCTGCTGGTCAGCCATCATAAGGTTGCCGATGCCGCCGTCATCGGCGCACCGGACGAGGATATGGGCGAGAAGGTCGTCGCGGTCGTGCAGCCGATGGATATGGCGGAAGCGGGAGATGATCTGGCACAGGAGCTGGAAGCCTATCTTCGCCAGTCGCTCTCCGGCGTTAAAATTCCCCGCAAGATTGATTTTCGCAGCGAATTGCCACGCCATGCTACCGGCAAGCTCTACAAGAGGCTGTTGCGCGACGAATATTGGGGCAAGCAGGAAAGCGGGATCGTGTGATGGCAACGCAGACAGAAGCAGTCTTGAGCGGCGAAGATGCGCTGGCGATCGTCGATCCGGCCAATTATGTCGACTGGGACAGTCTGCTCGACCGGTTTGACAAGCTCCGTAGCGAGACGCCGGTTGTCCGCGTGGTCAATGACGAGGTCCATGATCCGTTCTGGCTGGTCACAAGCTACGACGATGTCATGCGGATCAGCAAGGACAACAAGCTGTTCCTCAACAGTCCGCGCAGCACCACGTTCAGCGATAAAAAGAGCGGCGTCTTCGTCAAATCGATCACCGGCGGCGATCCCAATCTGGTCCGTTCGCTGGTCGCTCTTGATGCGCCCACCCACCCGAAATATCGCCGGCTGACGCAAGACTGGTTCATGCCGAAAAATCTCGGCAAGATGGAAGACGAGATCAGGGCGCTGGCCAAAGTCACGGTCGACCGGCTGGTCGATGCAGGCGGCGAGGCCGATTTTGTGCCTCTGGTTTCCGCGCCTTATCCGCTCCACGTGGTGATGCAGATATTGGGAGTGCCGGAAGCGGACGAGCAGCGCATGCTGTTTCTCACCCAGCAGATGTTCGGCGGACAGGATGAGGATCTCAACAAGTCCGGCATGGCCAATATGACGCCGGAGCAGATCATGCAGCTGGTGGTCGGCGCTGTCGCCGACTTCGAAGCCTATTTTGCCAAGCTGACCGCAGAAAAACGCGCCAATCCGACCGATGACGTCGCAAGCGTGATCGCGAACGCAAAAGTCGACGGCGAGCATCTCAGCGACCGCGACATGGCGGGCTATTATATCATTCTCGCGGCTGCCGGTCACGACACGACCTCGGCCTCGACGGCAGGGGCGATGATGGCGCTGGCTCAGGATCCCGAGCAATTCGCGCGGCTCAAGGCCGACCGCGATCTGTTGCCCGGGATTGTCGAGGAAGCGATCCGCTGGACGACTCCGGTGCAGCATTTCATGCGCACCGCTGCCGAAGACACCGAACTGGGCGGACAGAAAATCGCCAAGGATGACTGGCTGATGATCAGCTATATCGCTGCCAATCACGACGAGAGCGTGTTTCCCGATCCACGCAAATTCGACGCGAGCCGCTCGCCCAACCGGCATCTGTCTTTTGGCGCCGGCGCGCATCAATGTCTCGGGCTGCATATGGCGCGACTGGAAATGCGGATATTGTTCAACGAACTGCTCGACCGGATCGAGACGCTGGAATTGGCAGGAGAGCCGAAGCGCGCCAAATCCACCTTTGTCGGCGGGCTGAAAACCCTGCCGATACGATATAGTTTATCAAAATGAATGGCGCTTGCGCCCTTGTAATGCAGTATAAGCGACTCAAATAGAACGGAACGGCAGACGCCAAAGGAGAGCGAGATGGTTACCCAATATAAGAATTTGATCAACGGCGAGATGGTCGGCACGACGGACATGCTGGACGTCGTCAATCCGGCGAATGAAGAAGTAATCGGTCAGGTGCCCGCGTGCGGCGAAGCCGAACTCAATCAGGCTGTTGCCGCTGCGCGCGCTGCGTTCAAGACCTGGTCGAAAAAGCCGATCGACGACCGCCGCAAGGTGGTTCAGGCGATTGCCGCTGTGATCAACGAGAATAATGACGAACTGTTCCGCTTGCTCACCGCCGAGCAGGGCAAACCCCATGCGCAGGCGCAAGGCGAAATCATGGGCGCGGCCTATATGGCCGGTTCGCAGGCTACGCTGGATATGGATGACGAGATCAACGAGGATACGGCAGAGCGCCTGAGCCGCACCCGCCGCGTTCCGGTCGGTGTTGTCGCCGGTATCGTGCCGTGGAACTTCCCGGTGATGATGGCGGTGCAGAAAATTGCCCCCGCTCTCCTGTCCGGTTGCACGATTGTGCTCAAGCCATCGCCGTTCACACCATTGACGACATTGCGTCTTGCCGAACTGATCAAGGATGTAGCCCCTCCGGGCGTCGTCAATATCATCACCGGTGAAGACAGCCTCGGCCCATTGATGACCTCGCACCCCGATATCGACAAGATCACCTTCACCGGCTCGACCGCGACCGGCAAGAAGATCATGGAAGGCGCTTCCAAGGATCTCAAGCGGATCACGCTGGAACTGGGCGGCAATGACGCCTCGATCGTTCTGCCCGACGCCAATGTCGAAAAGGTTGCCGAGCAATTGTTCTGGTCGAGCTTCACCAACGCCGGCCAGATCTGTGTCGCTGCGAAACGCATCTATATCCACGAGGATATTTATGACGAGCTGAGCGCAGCCATCGCGGCATTTGCCAAGAATGTGAAAGTCGGCGACGGCGCGCAACAGGGCACTGCGGTCGGCCCGATCCAGAACAAGAAGCAATATGAGCGGGTGCTGGAACTGATCCAGGACGCCAAGGATAATGACTATAAATTCCTGGTCGGCGGTGATGCGCTGGATGACAGCATTCCGGGCTATTATGTGCCGATCACGATCCTCGACAACCCGCCGGAAAATGCGCGGATTGTTGCCGAGGAACAATTTGGTCCGGTCATGCCGCTGATGAAATTCAGCACCACCGAGGAAGCGATCGCTCGCGCCAATGACAGCGAATATGGTCTGGCCGGCGCGGTATGGACCGCCAATCCCGATGAAGGCGTTCGGGTTGCCGAACAGCTTGAAACCGGTACCGTCTGGGTCAATGAATTCCTCCACCTTTCGCCTTTCGCTCCCTTTGGCGGACATAAACAGTCCGGCTTCGGCGCGGAATATGGCAAGGAAGGCCTGCTCGAATTCACCTATTCGCAGGTGATCACGGTCAAGAAAGACAATGTACCCGCCTGATCCGGCAGATATATGAATTGGAAAAGCCGATTATCACTATTGTGATGATCGGCTTTTTCATTTGACGCTAGGCTTTCCGAGGTTTAATCGGGCGGTTAAATTCAACCGCCAACCCATATTGAAGGAACAATAAATGGCTGAAGCTTATATCGTCGACGTAGTCCGTACCGCTGGAGGCCGCCGTGGTGGTCGTCTGGCCGGTGTCCATCCGGTGGATCTGGGTGCTGCGACGCTGAATGCCATTGCCGACCGCAATGATTTTGATACCAGTGCCATTGAAGATGTGATCACCGGCTGCGTCATGCAGGGCGGCGAGCAAAGCGGCGATGTTGGCCGCAACGCGGTTCTGGCATCCAAATTGCCCGACAGCATCCCTTCGGTTTCGATCGATCGCCAGTGCGGTTCTTCGCAACAGTCGATCCACTTCGCGGCGCAGGGCATCATGTCCGGTACCCAGGATATGGTTCTGGCGCACGGCATTGAAAGCATGACCCGCGTTCCAATGGGCTCGACCTTCAAACTGTTCAAAGACGCCGGCCTCGGCACCAACATGTCGGAAGGACTGCAGGCAGCCTATCCCGGAATCCAGTTCAGCCAGTTCATGGGCGCCGAAATGATGGTAAAGAAGCATGGCTTCACCCGTGATGATCTCGACGAGTTCGCTCTGGAAAGCCACCACAAGGCGATCAAGGCCGTTGAATCCGGTGCATTCGATAAAGAAATTATCGCGATCGATATCGAAACCGCCGAAGGCAAAGAGCAGCATAAGGTCGACGAAGGCATTCGCTTTGACGCTACAAAGGAAAGCATCGGCGCCGTGAAGCTGCTGCAAGAAGGAGGCTCCATTACCGCCGCCAACGCCAGCCAGATTTGTGATGGCTCGGCAGCCGTGCTGCTTTGTTCGGAACAGGCGCTGAAAGATCATGGCCTGACCCCGCGTGCTCGGATCGTGAACCTGACGGTAACCGCCGGTGACCCGGTGATCATGCTTGAAGAACCACTGTTCGCAACCGACCGCGCTCTGCAGCGTGCCGGCATGAAGATGAGCGATATTGATCTTTATGAAGTGAACGAAGCCTTCGCTCCCGTTCCATTGGCATGGCTGAAGCATGTCGGTGCGGATCGCAGCAAGCTCAACGTCAACGGCGGTGCAATTGCTTTGGGCCACCCGCTCGGCGCGTCGGGCAGCAAATTGATGGCAACCCTGCTCAATGCTATGGAAGCTCGTGGATCGAAATATGGTCTGCAAACCATGTGCGAAGGCGGTGGCCAGGCGAACGTCACGATCATCGAGCGCCTCGGTTAATCAACATATTACGCCATGCTGAACTCGGTTCAGCATGGCGGCCATTCGAAGAAAGACAAGAATATGGAACTCAATAGCAACATTTCAGCCGTCATTACCGGTGGCGCTTCCGGCCTCGGCGCGGCTACCGCCCGCCGTCTCGCTGCCAAAGGCGTCAAGGTCGCCTTGTTCGACCTCAACGAAGAAAAAGGCGAAGCGCTGGCCGCTGAACTCGGCGGCGTTTTCTGCAAGGTCAACGTCACCGAAGACGACAGCGTCGACGCCGGCTTTGAAAAAGCACGCGCCGCCAATGGCCAGGAACGCATCCTGGTCAACTGTGCCGGTATCGGCAACGCGATCAAGACCGTCAGCCGCTCCAAGGAAGACGGCTCGATCAAGCATTTCCCGCTCGATGCCTTCAACTTCATCATTCAGGTGAACCTGGTCGGTACCTTCCGCTGCATCGCCAAATCGGCGGCCGGTATGCTGACGCTTGATCCACTCGCCGACGGCGATCGTGGAGCAATGGTCAACACCGCTTCGGTGGCTGCTGAAGATGGCCAGATCGGCCAGGCGGCTTATTCCGCTTCCAAGGGCGGCGTTGTCGGTATGACATTGCCAATCGCGCGCGATCTTTCCCGTGAAGGCATTCGCGTCAACACCATCCTGCCCGGCATATTCGATACGCCGCTGCTCGCTGGTGCACCGCAAAATGTCCGTGATGCTCTGGGCGCGATGGTTCCGCATCCTCCGCGGCTGGGTCAGCCCGACGAATATGCGGCGCTCGCCATGTGCATGATCGAGACGCAATATTTCAACGGCGAAGATGTCCGTCTCGACGGCGGCATCCGGATGGCACCGCGCTAGACAACGAAAATCAGGGGGCTGCGAGAAACTCGCGGCCCTTTTTGTATCTGATGGAGAAGTTCATGACCGACTACACGCAGATCCTCTATGACGTCGCCGACAATATCGCGACGATCACGATCAACCGGCCGGAAAAGATGAACGCCTTCACCGGTACGATGATCCGGGAAATGACCGACGCCTTTGATCGCATCGATGCCGATGACGATGTGCGGGCGGTGGTGGTTACCGGATCCGGCGACCGTGCTTTTTGCGCCGGGGCCGATCTGACTCCCGAAGACGGCAAGAAACCCTTCGCCAGCGACGATCCGGTGGAAGATTATTCCGATCCGCGCGTCCGCGATGGCGGTGGTCTGTTGATCCTGCGTATCTATCAGTGCCTGAAACCGGTGATCGGCGCCATCAATGGCGTTGCCGTCGGCGTTGGCGCAACCATGTTGCTGCCGATGGATATGCGGCTGGCCAGCGAGACCGCGCGCTTCGGCTTTGTCTTTGCCCGTCGCGGCATTGCCCCCGATGGCGCTGCCAGCTGGTTCCTGCCCAATCTGGTCGGACGAGCTCAGGCGCTGGAATGGTGTCTGACCGGCCGGGTCTTTGACGCGCAGGAAGCGCTCAAGGGCGGTCTTGTCCGTTCGCTGCACAAACCGGAAGAATTGCTGCCCGCCGCTTATGCTCTGGCGCGCGAGATTGTCGACAATACGGCGCCGGTATCGATCGCCGTGACGCGGCAGATGCTCTGGCAATTGCCCGCCGCGGCGCATCCGATGGAAGCGCATAAAGTCGATAGCCGGATCATCTATAATCGCGCCAAATCTGCCGATGCGAAAGAGGGTATCGCGAGCTTTCTGGAGAAGCGCAGTCCGGACTATCCGGATAAAGTGTCCCGTGACTTACCAGACAGCTTCCCATGGTGGGAAGAACCTGTTTATAAGTGACCGAAATGTGACATTGTGCGTTGAGGGGAAGATGAATGACCGTCGAAAAATTGGTGGCCAAGGCGAATGAAGCGGGCGCTCGGGACAAGCTGATCGAGACCGCAAGCCATATCATGCGTGATGGCGATACGATTGATATTTCCTTCAGCGAGCTGTCGGTCCTGTCCGGGCTCAACAGCGCGCTCGTCAAATATTATTTCGGCAACAAGGATGGCCTGCTCGAAGCGATTCTGGAACGGGACATGGACAATATTCTGGTTCAGGTCGGTTTGCTGATCGAAAAGGACTGGCCCCCGGAAGACAAGCTGCGTCACCATATCGGCGCGGTGATCGATACCTATCATGAATTTCCCTATCTCAACCGTCTGACCATGCGGCTGATTCGCGAATTGCCGCCGGAAGGCGCGCGCAAAATCGCGGACAAATATCTGAAGCCACTGTCCGGGGCCTATAAGATTTTTATCGGTGAAGGCATAAAGTCCGGCGTATTTCGCACGGTCGATCCCGATCTCTTTTATTCTGCGGTGACCGGCGCGGCAGACCGTTTCTTCACCGGCAAGCTGGTCTGGAAATATTGCTATGGCCGCGACGATTTCGACGAGCGGATGCGCGATGCCTATCGCGAGCAGACGGTTGATCTGATCATGGCCGGTATTTTGAAACACTGAATTGCTATCGGGGAGCGGGCTGATGAAATTGGTATCGACACTGGCTGGAACCGCGCTTGCGCTTGCTCTAGCGACACCCGCCGTGGCCCATGGCGTTCACGATCATGATGGAAAGGCCGCGCCATCTTATGGCACGCTGACCCCGATGGACGAGTTGACGAAAGCATTCGGCTGGGACTTCGACAAGGCGGAAATCAAGACCCAGAAAATCGCCGACGGCTTTTATGTCCTGTTCGGGCTGGGTGGCAATATTGCGGTGTCGGTCGGCGAGGACGGCACGCTGATCGTTGATGACCAGTCGCCAATGCTGATGCCGAAGATCAAGGCCGCGCTGAAGGAAATCGGCAGCGACGACGTCGATTTCGTGATCAACACCCACTGGCATTTCGATCATGCCGACGGCAATCTGGCTTTGGGCAAGGAAGGCAGCTGGATCGTTTCGCAGTCGAACAGCCGCGACAAGATGCAGCACGACAATATCGTCAATTTTGGTCCGTTTGCGGCCGAGCAAAAAGCCTATCCCAAACATGCCCTGTCAGATATTACTTTTGACACGACCATGCAGTTTCACATCAACGATCAGAAGATCGACCTGCTGCATGTCGGTCCCGCTCATACAACCGGCGATGCAGCGGTTATATTCCGCGGTGTCAACGCGGTCCATCTTGGCGATGTCTTCAACAACGCGGGCTATCCCTTCATCGACTCCGACAATGGCGGCGACCTGGCGGGGATGATCGCTTTCTGTCAGGCGGTCCATGACGCAATCGACGACAAGACCAAAGTCATTCCCGGCCATGGCCCGGTCACGGACCGCGCAAAGCTGGCGCGCTATATCGAAGTGCTGACCATCATCCAAGGCCGCGTGCAGGCACTGATCGACGATGGCAAAAGCCTTACGGAAATCATGGCCGCGAAACCAACGGCGGAATTTGATGCCGAGTTTCAGACTGACGAGCTGATGCTCTCAAGCTTCCTCAGTCGCGCTTACGCGAGTCTGACCCGCTAGAAGCGGTCTTTACTCCGCCGCTTCTTCTTTCGGTTCCAGCTTGTCCTGCGTGCGCAATTCGAAATCGCTCGCATCGTGACGTTCGCGTAGCTGGCCTTCGAGTTCACCCCATGCGCGGTTGACCATCTTGCCACGCTGCACGGCAGGACGCTCGCCGATCATGTCGGTCCAGCGGTTCATATTCTTGTAGGAAGCAGTGTCGAGAAATTCCGAGGCTTCATAGACGACATTTTTGACCAGCGCGCCATACCAGGGCCAGATCGCCATATCGGCGATGCTATATTCGTCGCCGGCCATATATTCATTGTCGGCAAGATGGCGGTCGAGCACGTCGAGCTGGCGTTTGACCTCCATGGCAAAGCGGTCGATGCAATATTCGATCTTCACCGGGGCATAGGCATAGAAATGGCCAAAGCCGCCACCGAGATAGGGGGCGCTGCCCATTTGCCAGAACAGCCAGTTGAGCGCTTCGGTGCGCTTATGGTGATCGCTGGGGAGGAATGCGCCAAATTTCTCGGCGAGATAGAGCAGCATAGAGCCCGATTCGAACAGGCGCGTCGGTTTGTCGGTGCTGTGGTCCATCAGCGCCGGGATCTTGCTGTTCGGATTGATGTCGACAAAGCCGCTGCCGAACTGGTCGCCTTCGCCGATATTGATGAAATAGGCGTCATATTCCGCGCCCTTGTGGCCGAGAGCGAGAAGCTCCTCGAGCATGACGGTGACCTTCACGCCATTGGGCGTTGCCATGGAATAGAGCTGCAACGGGTGCTTGCCGACCGGAAGCTCGACTTCCTTGGTCGGGCCGGCGATCGGGCGGTTGATATTGGCGAAGCGGCCGCCATTGGCCTTGTCCCATTTCCAGACTTTCGGGGGCGTGTAATCGGGGAGGTTGTCGGTCATGGGATCATTCCTTTTTGGATTGGCCTTTGTTGCTCTGGACAAGCGGTAGCATTTGTAACCGCATCGATCACGCAAGTTTTTCTGCGTCCGCTCAAAGCGGATTTATGACCGCCGCCTAATTTCTTGGCGGGATGGCGTGGACCATGGTCAGGAAATTCAACGTCGTTCCCGCCCGGCGATGTTCGGACAGGGCCTGATAATCCGGATCATTATACCAGGCCGTGGCGGCTGCCTCGTCCGGGAATTTGAACATCACGACCCGGCCTTCGGGCGGCACCGCGCCTTCGAAGGTGACGCTGCCGTCATCATAAGTGATGAACTCCCCGCCATGTTTTTTCAGAATCGGGAAAAATCCCTTTTCATATTCGCGATATTTCGCCGCGTCCTGAACGGTGAAATTGGCGACGACATGGACGGGTTGTTCGGTCATCATCTGGTTCCTAGTTCATTTCCGCGAAGGTTTTGTCTTTGTCGACCCGCACATCCTGCGGCAGGCCAAGCACCCGTTCGGCGATGATGTTCTTCAATATCTCGTCAGTGCCGCCAGCGATTCTCAGTCCGGGAGCCCACATGAAGCTTTCCTGGAAAATCGCATCGGATGGCGCTTCGTCCTTGTCGACGATGATACCGAAATGGTCCTGCATCTCGATCGCGCTGTTGCAGATATCCTGCAGATGGTTGGCGTTGATGATCTTGCCGATCGCATTTTCCGGACCCGGTGTTTCTCCGCGAGACAGGGCGGTCTGGGTACGGAATTTGGTCAGCTTGTAACCCTGCGCCGCGACATACCAGTCGGCCAGTTTCTCGCGGAACGCCTGGTCGGACATGGTGCCAGCCGAACGGGCATAATCCATGATTTCCTTCCAGTCGGGACCCGGAGATCCGCCGACCGCCAGCCGCTCGTTCATAAGGGTGACGAGCGCCACTTTCCAGCCCATGCCGGGTTCGCCGAGCCGGTCGCTGTCGGGAATGCGGACATCGGTGAAATAGACTTCGTTAAACTCGCTGCCGCCCGATGCCTGATGGATCGGCCGCACGTCGACGCCTTGCTGCTTCATGTCGACGATGAACATGGTCAGACCCTTGTGCTTGGGCACGTTGGGATCGGTACGGACCAAGAGGATGCCATAGTCGGAATAATGCGCACCGGAAGTCCACACTTTCTGGCCATTTATGACCCATTCGTCACCATCTTTGACCGCTTTGGTCTTGAGACCGGCAACATCCGATCCGGCAGCCGGTTCGGAGAACAGCTGGCACCAGACTTCTTCGCCCATTAGCGCTTTGCGGACATATTTTTTCTTGTGCTCGTCCGATCCGAAAGCGATCACGGTCGGGACGCACATGCCGAGGCCGATGGCAAAGGGCCCGGTCGGCGCGTCAAATTTGGCTTCTTCCTGTCCCCAGATGACCTGCTGCATCACGGTACCGCCGCGACCGCCCATTTCCTTGGGCCAGGTGATTTGCGCAAAGCCGCCTTCTGCCTTGATCTTCTGCCACGCCTTGGCACGGGTGAGAAAATCCTCGCGGCCACCGGCGCGGAGAGCACCCGGCGTTTTGGCCTTCAGATGCTGCGATAGAAAAGCCTGCGCCTCGGCGCGAAATTCTGCTTCTTCTGCTGTGTCATTGAAATCCATGTCTAATTCCTTCTAACCGTTTTTCGCTTCGAGCGCGCTGACCAGTTTCTCTTTCCATACCGCCGGGCTACCCGCTTGAACGGAGAGCAATTTGGCGCGGCGGTAGAAGAGGTGGCAATCCACCTCCCAGGTGAAACCCATGCCGCCGTGTGTCTGGATATTTTCCTTCGACGCAAACCAGAAGGCTTCCGACGCCGCGACCCGTGCCGCGGCTGCCGCTTCGGGCAGTTCCGCTGCGTTGCTCGATAAAGCCCATGCGCCATAATAAGCGTTGGAGCGGGCGACTTCGTTTTTGACGTACATGTCGGCTAGCTTGTGCTTGATCGCCTGATTGCCGCCGATGGCGCGGCCGAAAGCGACCCGTTCCTTGGCATAGCTATTGGCCATTTCGAGACAGCGGGACGCGCCGCCGAGTTGTTCAAAGGCGATCAATACAGCAGCGCGGTCGTTGATCTGGTCGAGCAGCGCCATGCCATTGCCGGCTTCGCCGAGCAATTCTGCCGCTGCGCCGTCAAAGCTGATCGTCGCATGGCTGCGGGTCGGTTCGAGCGTCTTGATCGCTTGGCGCGATACGCCGCTCTGGTTCAGGTCAACAATGACGAGACTTTCGCCGCTGCCGTCTTTGACCAGCACGATCGCGTGGGTCGCGATATCGCCATCGGTTACCGGGATTTTCTTGCCCGAGATTTTGCCGTCCTTCAGCCGCGTGGCAATATTGCCGGTCTTGATTTCGCCCGGGCCTTCGCTGACCGCGATGCAGCCGACCAGGCTGCCGTCGGCAACTTTCGGCAGCAGCGCCAGTTTCTGTTCTTCGCTGCCCGCCAGTTTCAAAGCTTCGGCAAAGAAAAAGGCCGATGATCCGAACGGTACGGGAGCGAGGACGCGGCCCAGTTCTTCGGCGATTACGCATAGTTCCAGCATGCCGAGGCCAAGCCCGCCATATTCTTCGGGAATGGCGGCGCCGAGCCAGCCCATTTCGACAATCTGTTTCCAGACGCCTTCATTGTGGCTCTTCTCGTCATCGTCCAGCACTTCGCGAACATGCGCCATCGTGCATTGGGCTTCGAGAAACTTGCGTGCCTCGTCGCGGAGAAATTTTTGATCGTCAGAAAAATCAAAATTCATAGTTCAAACCTCGTCCTGTTTATTATTATTATATTAGTCGTCGTTAGCGGGCATGTTGAGCGCGCCGCGTATTTCATCATTGTCCGCACCCAATGTCGGCGGATCGGCGTAGATATTTGCCGGGCTGGCGGAATAATGGACGGGGTGCGTGATCGTCCGGTATTTGCCGATTTTCTCGCCTTCGCGTTCCTGCCAGAAACCGACTTGCTGCAAATGGGGATCGGTCAGAACATCCTCCATTCGATTATAGCGCATTGCCGGAATATTATGCTTGTCGAGCAGCGGCAGCCATTCTTCGGTGGTCTTGGTCGCGGCAATTTCCTCGATCAGGGCATAGAGCTCCGTGATATTCTTGGTGCGCTGGGAATAATCGGCGAAGCGTGGTTCATCAAAGACGCCGGGCTTGCCGCCGAGTTCGAAAAACTTCCGCCACTGCGCATCATTATAGGGGACCAGACCGATATAGCCGTCCTTGGTCGGATAGGGCTTGCGGTTCTTGTTGATCGAGCGGGTATAGGCGAGCTTGCCATTGCCGGGGATGAAGGTTTCGCCCCAGAGATTTTCGACCATGTTGAACCAGGTAAAGGCTTCGAACATCGGCACCTGGACAAATTGTCCTTCGCCGGTCTTTTCCTTGTGATACATCGCCGCGAGCGTCGCGTTGACCGCGAACAGGCCGATGGTTTTGTCGGCGACCAGCGACGGCATATAGAGCGGGCGACCGCTGTCGCCGCGCATTTCGAACAGGCTGGCAAAACCGGAAGCGCACTGGATCAGATCGTCATAGGCCTGGCGTTTTTCATATTCGCCGCCCTGGCCGAAACCGGCGCAATGGACATAGACGATGCCCGGGTTGATCGCCTTGACGCTTTCATAATCGAGCCCCAGCCGTTCCATGCCGGCCAGCCGGACATTGTGGAAAAATACATCGGCATGTTTCAGCAGTTCAAGGATCACCGCCTTGTCATTCTCGTTCTTGCCGTTGAGCGTGATCGATTTCTTGTTGCGGTTGAGCGAGGTGAATATCGGGCCAAGGTCGCCGGTCGGATTGTCACCGGCATGGCGCATCATGTCGCCGCCAAATTTGCCATCGCCATTTTCGACCTTGATGACGTCCGCGCCCATGTCGGCGAAATTGAGCGTCGCGAACGGTCCCAGCACTACGGTCGACATATCGACGATCTTCAATCCCTTCAGGGGACCTGTCGGTTCCGTGTCCCATTTCAGCTCTGGCCATCCGCTCATTCAAAAATCCTCAAATTGTTAGGTGCAATCATCAACCTGTCTGTTATCAGTTTTAATCGATTGATGAACTGTTTATTTTGAGGGAATTAACAATGGCTTTGGCAGATCCTACGGCACCGGTCCTGATCGGTGTCGGTGAAGCGAGCGGCGCGAAACTGAAGCAATCGCAGGGGCTTGAATGGCCCTCGACGGTCGATCTTGCATCGGCGGCGGTCAAGCAGGCGCTTGCCGATAGCGGCGCTGCCGAAAAACTGGCGGCGTCGATTGACTGCCTGCTTTCGATTCGCCTGTTCCACGACAGCGGTCTGCCGCATGACTTTGGTTCGCCGGAGAATCACCCGGAAGCGGTGGCCACGGCCTCCGGTCTCAACCCCGCACATCTGCTCTATGGCGATGTCGGTGGCCAGAGCCCGCAGAAGCATCTCAACAAGCTCGCCTGTCAGGTTCACGCCGGTGAATATAAAGCGGTGGTCCTGTCCAGCGCAGAGAATATGGGTACCGTCAAACGGGCGCGGCGCAGCGGCCATAAGCTGGACTGGAGCCAGCCGGCGACCCGCGAAATGACCGACCTGATCACGACCGAAGACAAGATGCTCACCGCCTATGAATGGCGTCAGGGCATTATCAATATGCCGATGGCTTACGGGATAGTGGAAAATGCGCGGCGTGCACGACTGGGCATGGACCGGGACAGCTATGCGCAGAGCATGGCCGAACTATGGTCGGCTTTTTCCGGCGTTTCGCTGACCCGTGAACATGCGCAATTCGCGCGGCAATGGACGGCGGAGGAATTATTGTCCGACGACCATGGCAATTACCGGCTCAACGATCCTTTCCGCCGCTGGATGGTGGCGCAGGATGCGGTTGAACTGGGCGCGGCGGTGATATTGACCACCGCTGGCCATGCTGCCGAACTCGGCATAGCCGAAGACAAGATGATTTATCTGCACAGCGGTGCCGACGCGAGCGTACCACTGATGAGCCTGCAGGATGACCTGTCGGTTTCACCCGCAATGCAGGTCGCTTTTCCCAAGGCACTGGAGCTGGCGGAACTTGACGCTGCGGATCTCGGCCCGATCGATATTTACAGCTGTTTCCCCGTCGCGGTTTCGCTGGCGATGGACGCGCTCGGTTCGCCGGACCGGTCGCTGGCGTCCTATACGCTGACCGGTGGACTCAGCTTCTTTGGTGGGCCTGGCAACAGCTACAGCGCGCACGGCATGGTCGCTCTGGTCGAGGCGCTGCGCAAGGATGGCAGCAAGCCCGGCATGATCTCTGCCAATGGCGGCGTGATCAACAAGGAATCGGTTGGCATCTATGCGGCACAGCCGGTCGCTGGCGGCTGGTCACCCGACCGGATCGCGGAACCGGTGCGGATTCCGAAGCCGGACCATGTCAAAGCGGACCATTATTTCAACGGCAAGGCAGTGATCAAAAGCTATGCCATGCCTTATGGCAAGGCCAGCCGCGGCGCGGCCAGTGTCTGGCTGGAAGACGAGCAGGGACTGCCCGCCATTGGCGTGCTGCCGGACGCACCGGAAGATACGGACCTGATCGGCTTAGCGGTCGATGTGGTCACCGCTGACGAGCGCAATATCGCGAAACTCAGCGGATAATCTGCATATCCAGAAGTTCGATTTTCGGCGTCAGATAGCAGTCGCGGCAGGGTTCTTCCTTCGCCAGATCGGTGGACAGATATTTGCTGTTGCTGTCGGCGAAGATTGTCGCGACGGCCTTGCCGGTTCCGTCGCTGGCGACTGGTTGCTGTAGTGCCACGCGGATCGCCGCGACCAGATTGATGCCGCTGGAAATGCCGACGCCGAGGCCGAATTGCCGGATCAGCCGCTGCGCCATCAGGATCGCGTCGCCGTCATGCACGCCGATCACATTGTCCAGCTCGGACAGGTTGAGGATGGCGGGGATGAATTCATCCGAAAGGCCCTGTACCCGGTGCTGGCCGCATTTGTGGCCGACCGAAAGGGTGGGTGATTCGATAGGCTCGACCGGGTGGACGGCGATGCTCGGGTCACGGCCCTTCAGATAGCGGCCCATGCCCATGACCGTGCCGCCGGTACCGACGCCGGTGACAAAGCCGCCCAGCGTGCCACCGTCGGCTGCAACCTGCTGCCAGAGTTCGGGGCCAGTGCCTTCGGCATGTTCGTCGGCATTGACCGGGTTGGAAAACTGGCGCGGCATATAGGCGCCCTGCGCGCCCAGTTTCTCGGCAGCGGCCAGGCAACCGAGAAAGCCGCCTTGTTCGCGTGAGATCAGTCGGACATCTGCGCCATAGACAGCGAGCAGCGCTCGCCGTTCCGCGCTGACCCAGTCGGGCATGAAGATGGTGACGGGATGGCCTAGGGCGCAGCCGATGGCGGCAAAGGAGATGCCGCTATTGCCGCTGGTCGCCTCGACGATCGTCTGGCCGGGCAGCAGATCGCCGCGCTGCATCGCATCCTGCAAAATGGCGAGCGCCATCCGGTCCTTGATGCTGCCGGAGAGGTTATACATTTCCGCCTTGGCGTAGACGGTGACATCCTGTCCCTCGCAGCGCGCCAGGATCTTGATCACCGGCGTATTGCCGATCAGAGCCGATAGCGACTGCAACTTGTCTTCGCGTTCCCGGCCTACAAAATCCAGCATTGTAACATCCCCTGTCATCATCTGTCTTCACATATGAAGTCAGCCGTGCGGGAAATCCTCGTCATTTATTGGTGGTATCACTCAAATAATGTGATAATATTCTGGATATGACCGATAAAGCCAAAAATATTGATGATAATGACCGTAATATCCTGAAAGCCTTGCAGCGCGATGCCAGCCTGTCGCTGGAAAATCTCGCGGCGCAGCTCAGCCTGTCGACCAATGCCTGCTGGCGGCGGATCAAGCGGATGGAGGCCGACGGGATCATCGCCCGCCGGGTGGCGATTGTTGACCCGGAAGCGGTCGGCCTGTCAATGACCGTGTTCGTCGCCGTCCGCACCAGTGATCATAGCGACAAATGGCTGACAAAATTCGCCGCCGCAGCCTCGTCAATCGAGGAAGTGGTCGAATTCTACCGGATGGCCGGCGAAGTCGACTATATGCTCAAACTGCTGGTCCGCGATGTCGCCGATTATGACCGGGTGTACAAGAAACTGATCAAGGCGGTGCCTTTGTCCGACGTATCGGCGAGCTTCGCGATGGAGCGGATCAAATATGAGACTGCGGTGCCGGTGTGACGGTGCGTAGCGTCACGAAAATGGTGTAGATCTCTTCGAGACCTTGCATCCGTAGCATGTGTAAAAGCGATTACTACAAATCTGGCCCCAGAACAGCTTCTTCCGACCCGCATAAAATCGAGAAGTAGTGGGTAGAGCAGATGACAAAGTATCGATTGCGAAGTAATTAAAGCCGGCATTTTCGATGCGCTCGGCGTTAAATGTCTTTCAGCAACTGCGAGTCAGTTTTGTTTCCTGCGAGGCGACAGATCCAAACTATTACTGTTGCGAAACATTGTCTGTCTGATATTATTACTTGTCAGGATATGAATCAAACCGAAAATTTCTAAAGTGAGTACGTAGAGGAACCGAAGGATGAAACAAAGAGGCCGAAACTGGCTTTTGGGCGCAGCTTGTTTGGCGTTGATATCATGTGGTGGAGGAGACGGTGGGAGCGGTGGAAGCGCTGTCGTATTGCCAACGTCAGGCCCAGCTCCAACACCAGCTCCATCACCTGCGCCGACGCCTACACCGCCGCCCACAGCCACCGCGCGTGTTATAGCTACTGGGGTCGGACCTTCATTCTTCAGGTTCTACTCGGACGAAACTTTCGAGGCCAATACCAGTGTGGGGGGCTTTGGTACACGGGAAGGTGAATATTTTCCTAGCTTTGCACGGGCTTTTCGAGGCTCCGCGTTTGGTTCAACCTTTGGAGATCTATCAGACCAAGCCAAAGTCGGCGAGATGATTGATTCCAGTACTGGCGCCTATATACGTTTTTATGCACCAGCAGCGGCCAAGATTATTTCACCGGTAACGGCACTCTTGCTTGATGGGCCGGAGCAAGCGAAACTCAAGCGCCAGCTTGGAATTACGGGAAGCTTGTTTGGACTGCAATCGATCGATCCCGATTTACTAACATTTGATCCTTTCGCAGAGGCGCTGAGTAACGATCCCGCACGAAGTGCTGATGCCGCCCGCCTATTTGCAGCAAACGCCCGTGCCATGTCGATCCTCGCGTTAGAGTTAACCGAAGACTTGCAGATTTTTGCTTTTGATTCGTCCAGTGTGTTGAGTGCCGCGTTGGCCAATGCTCCCGATCGTTTCCTGTTCAACGATAATGCTGAAATGGCCGCCGTTGTTTCAAGAGTTCCTGAATATGCCACATTACGTCCCGAAGTGCAGAGCGCAATCGCGCATTTGATCAACGCTTATGCTGCAGCGGCGCCAATCCAAATCAACAAAGCCAACCCGGCTTCTGGCTACTTGATGGGTATTCGAGGTTATCTCCTACCGCAAATTATTGCATTGAGACAAGAGAATAGCATCGCGGCAGCATCAAACGCGCTGGCGGTTACAACTCCGCAAATTCTCTTGCAAATAGAGCGGTATGGCGAAAATATCGCGGTAACCACAACAGGCTTTTTCCTTCCAGCGCCCGATCATTATGAAACTACTGCAAACACCCCACTCCGTCTCGTGTCTGGCAGAATTGTCGGTCGTCTAACTGGCCACCCGCTTGAGAATGATTTCCACGCAAACGGACCCAAGGGTTCGATCGGCTTCTTCGGAAGCAACGATACGCAAATTACTGCAGTTTCAGTGCCGACCATGAATAACGGACAGGTTTCTGCTTCACTTGGTGCAGACAATGAGGTTATAATCACACCGGTTCCCGGCTTCACAGGGGTGACCTATGTAGACTATACTGTG
The DNA here is from genome assembly GCF_963975555.1 of uncultured Parasphingorhabdus sp. Taxonomy (GTDB): domain Bacteria; phylum Pseudomonadota; class Alphaproteobacteria; order Sphingomonadales; family Sphingomonadaceae; genus Parasphingorhabdus. The sequence continues at coordinate 560,624 of NZ_CAXBHH010000001.1, forward strand.
AGCCACCCTGAAGGAGAAACGGGCAATGCCCGCATTTTCGTTCGCGTAGTTTAGAGAGTCAGTCGCCGATGTCATTTTGGCCTCATGTGCCCAACGGGAGCAGGTTCATTCAAGCTCACTAGATCTTGCGAAATACCCGCGAACAACCAAACCCATCACACCGCCATAATATTCTGCTGGATCGCGCCGAATATCGAATGACGGTCCGTATCGATCATCGGGATTCCAGCGATACAGCTATAGCCGAGGCAGCCTTCGCTGACCGGTTTGCGTGACGGTGGCAGTGCACTCTACTTCAGACGCAGAAACAAATTAGTGCGCTGTCACAGCAAGCCAGAACCGTCTGCCGGAACTTCCCGATTCAATAAATTTCTTTGAAAAAAGAAAGTTACATGCAAGTCTCCGTCCGGGGGGACAAGTTACATGGCAAAATTGGAAAGACCATTCGGTGTCTGGACTGCGACTGCGATGGTCGTGGGGACGATGATTGGTGCGGGTATTTTTGTTCTTCCCGCACAGCTCGCGCCGCTTGGCTGGACCGGTGCGGTCAGCTGGATCGTCGGCGGCATGGGCGTATTGGCTATTGCCCGTATCATCGCCGATCTCACGATCCAGCGATCCAGGGAGCCCAGCATATTGACGATCTGCGGCGACATTCTCGGCCTGCTGCCGGGGCGGGTGATCGCCTGGAGCTACTGGGTTTCCCTGATAGGCAGTGTATCGGTGGTCGCCATGGCCGGTGCCGCCTATCTGCTGCATCTGTTTCCGTCGCTTCCCCACGGCCCTCTGGAGCAAGCCATTGGCGGAACAGTGATCGTTGCCGCATTGGCCGCGATCAATATCCGCGGCGTGCGCAACGCTGGCAATTTTCAGGTGGCCGCTACGTTGCTCAAGCTAGTACCGCTCGTCGTTGTCATTGCAATCGTCGCGTGGCTCGCCGTGAGCGCGCCGGCTATCTATAGCCAGGCTCCGGCGGCTCCCTTTTCGGCGGCGTCGCTGACGCCGGCGCTGGCTATCACATTTTTTGCCTTGCTCGGTTTCGAATCCGCGGGCCTGGTGGCGGAGCGGGTGCGCGACCCGGCTCGCAACGTCGTGCGTGGCACATTACTGGGTCTCGCGCTGGTGCTTGTCATTTATATGATCGTGAGCACCGGTATCATGATGGCAAGCCCGGCGGACGAACTATCTGCCAGCTCAGCCCCGATCGCCTATTTCGTCACGCGTTTTCTGGGGCCGTGGGCCGGAGATGCCGTTGCGTTATTCGCCGCGATCTCCGCGATCGGTTGTATCAACGGCATAATCTTGTTCATGGGCGAGCTCCCGCTGGGTATGGTCCGCGATGGCCAGCTGCCCGAATATATGGCGCCGACCAGCAGCCACGACGTGGCGGCGCGACCCTTGCTACTGGGCAGTCTGCTGGCGATTATACTGATGCTGGCGAGCGCGACAGGCATCGGCGAGAGAGTGCTGGACTTCCTGCTGCGGCTGACGACCGCTTCGGCGATCTGGTTCTACGCAGCCATTTGCATCGCCGCTCTGGTGGTGCATATCCAGCGAACCCTGGCGGTGGTTGGCCTCGGCTTCTGCTGTTGGGTGCTCTATGGAACCGGTTTGGAAGCGGGCGGTCTCGGCATCCTGCTGATTCTAGTCGCGGTGCCGCTGCATTTCCTGATCGGCGGACGGACGCGTGCCCGCGGGACGGCTCCTGCGGGCTGAATGCCGGGCAGGGCTTATGCCTCCAGCGTTTTCTCCACTTTCCGCATTACCTGCGTAGATTCAGCCCCATCAAACCGCCACAACATCCTGGCGGATCGCACCAAAAATCGAGTGACCATCCGCATCCAGCATCTGGATTTTCACCGTATCGCCAGCGCTCATAAACGGCGTCTTGGCCTCGCCGTCGTTGATGGTCTCGATCATCCGGATTTCGGCGATGCAGCTATAGCCGAGGCCGCCTTCGCTGACCGGCTTGCCGGGGTCGCCATCGGGGCCCTGGTTGGAGACGGTGCCGGATCCGATGATCGTGCCGGCTGACAGCGGCCGGGTCTTGGCGGCGTGGGCTACCAGATCGGCTAGGCTGAATGTGGCGTCCGCTCCGGCATTGGCGCGGCCAAAGGGCTCGCGGTTATAGTCGACCTGCAGTGGCAGATGGATGACCGAGCCCTGCCACGCGTCGCCGAGCTCGTCCGGGGTGACGCAGACCGGGGAGAAGGCCGAGGGCGGCTTGGACTGGAAAAAGCCGAAGCCCTTGGCCAGCTCGCCGGGGATCAGGCCGCGCAGCGACACATCGTTGCACAGCATGACCAGCTTGATATGGCCGGCCGCGTCTTCAGCGCTGACGCCAGGCGGCACATCATCGGTGATGACCGCGACTTCGCCTTCCATGTCGCAGCCCCAGGCGGGATCGCCGAGCGGGATATCATCGCGCGGGCCGAGGAAGGCGTCGCTGCCACCCTGATACATCAGCGGATCGCTGTAGAAGCTCTCCGGCACTTCCGCGCCGCGCGCTTTACGGACCAGTTCGACATGGTTGATATAGGCGCTGCCGTCGGCCCATTGATAGGCGCGGGGCAGGGGAGATTCGGCCAGCCGCTCGTGAAAGCGTTCGCAGGGCACGGTCTCATGTTCGACATCGCGGTAGAGCGCTTCCAGCTTCGGCGCACAATTTTCCCAATCGTCGAGGGCCGCTTGTAAGGTGGGGGCAATATTGCTCGCTTCGCAGCAACGGGTGAGATCTTTCGAGACCACGACCAGACGGCCGTCGCGGGTGTCATTTTTCAGGGTAGCGAGTTTCATGTGCGTTCCTCGGTCTGTCTGCCGTTCGTCTCGAGCCCTTCGACATGCTCAGGATTCGAGAGACCGGTGCGTGTGGGCTCAGTGTCTCGACTACGCTCGACACGAACGGTAATAAAGGAGCTTATGCGGCGCAAGGCAAGCTAATGCTCGTCGCGGGCTTTCTCGTGCAGCCAGGCAGCATGTTGTGGTGCCTTCTTGGTGCGGCTCCATTCCTCGAGCATCGCGGGGGCGACGCGGCGCAATTCGGTCATTTCCTCGTCCGTTCCGATATCGCAGGCCAGTTCCAGCCTATGGCCGTTGGGGTCGAAGAAATAGATCGACTTGAAAATACCGTGATGGGTTGGTCCGAGCACCTCGAGCCCTTCGGCCTCTGCATTGGCTTTGGCCGCCATCAGGTCGTCGAGCGAGTTCACCTTGAAGGCAATATGCTGGACCCAGGCCGGGGTATTCTGGTCCCGGTCCATGTCCGGCTGTTCGGGCAGTTCGAAAAAGGCCAGGACATTGCCACCGCCGGCATCGAGGAAAATATGCATATAGGGATCATATTCACCGGTCGAGGGCACTTCATTTTCGGCAAAGGCGAGCTGAAAATCCATGCCCATCACCCGCTGGTAGAAATCGACCGTTTCTTTCGCATCCTTGCAGCGATAGGCGACATGGTGGATGCCGTTGATCTTTGGTGCGGCCATTATACCGGCTCCTCTACATTCAGCACCCCGCGCGCGACCTGGTCGCGTTCGATGCTTTCGAACAGGGCCTTGAAATTGCCCTCGCCAAAACCGTCATCGCCCTTTCTCTGAATAAATTCAAAGAAAACCGGTCCGACCTGCGCTTCGGCAAAAATCTGCAGCAAGAGACGGGGCTCGCCGCCTTCTGTGGTGCCGTCGAGCAATATGCCGCGGGTCTGCAACGCGTTCACATCTTCGCCATGGCCGGGCAGGCGCCCGTCGAGCATCTCGTAATAAGTGTTCGGCGGGGCGGTCATGAACGGCACGCCGAGTGTCTTGAGCCGGTCCCAGCAGGCGATCAGATCATCACAGATTAATGCGATATGCTGGATGCCCTCGCCGTTAAACTCGCGCAAAAATTCCTCGATCTGGCCCTTGCCGCCGTCGCCTTCCTCGTTGAGCGGGATTTTGATTTTGCCATCTGGAGCGGTGAGCGCCTTGGAGGTCAGGCCGGTATATTCGCCCTTGATGTCGAAGAAGCGGATTTCGCGGAAATTGAACAGGGTCTCGTAATAATCCGCCCAATATTTCATCCGGCCGCCATAAACATTATGGGTCAGGTGATCGATGATCTTGAAGCCGGCACCTACGGGGTTGCGGTCCACGCCGGGCAGATATTCAAAGTCGATATCATAGATCGACAGATTCTCGCCGCGTTCGCCGCCGTCATAACGGTCAACCAGATAGAGAATTGCGCCGCCGATGCCGCGGATCGCCGGGATATGCAATTCCATCGGTCCGGTTTGCATGTGCACGGGTTCCGCGCCCTTTTCGAGCAGATAGGCATAGGCCTTGCGCGCGTCCTTGACCCGGAACGCCATGCCGCAGGCCGACGGGCCGTGCTCGCGGGCAAAATACCAAGCCGCCGATTTGGGCTCGTAATTGATAATCAGGTTGATGCCGCCCTGCCGCCACAGATGGACGTCCTTGCTGCGATGCTGGGCAATCTCGGTAAAGCCCATGACCGCAAAGACCGGTTCGAGCACACCGCGCTCGGGCGCGCAAAATTCGACAAATTCAAAGCCGTCGAGACCAACGGGATTTTCAAACAGATCAGTCACAGGATTTCCTCGGGATAATATGCGTAAAGCCGCAGTATAGTTACAAATGATACTATAGGGGATTTGCACTGGATATGCAAGTGAATAGCCGCCCACCCAATCCATATAAAAGGATGAGGTGGCATCATCGGGGAGGGTGAATATGCAAAAACGCCATCAACTGGCATTCATGGCGTTTCTGGCCATTTTCATTTGTTATATGGACCGGGTCGCGATCTCGGTCGCGATCATTCCGATGGTCGAAACCTATGGCTGGGACCTGTCGACACAGGGGCTGGTGCTGTCGAGCTTCTTCATCGGCTATCTGCTCACCCAGGTTGTCGGCGGAAAGCTGGCCGATCGTTATGGCGGCAAGGTCGTTCTCGGCTTTGGCGTGCTGATCTGGTCGCTCTTCACATTGGTCGCCCCGCCCGCTGCGGCACTCGGAATCGCGGTTCTGATCGTCGCCCGGATATTGATGGGCATGGGCGAAGCTGTCACTTTCCCGGCCATTTACGCGCTCTACGCCCGCTGGATACCGGTCAGGGAACGGTCGCGATCCGCAGGATTTTCCAATAGCGGCATCCCGCTGGGCACGGTTTTCGCGCTGCTGGCGACGCCGGTGATCGTGGCGTCCTGGGGTTGGGAATGGGTGTTCTATCTGTTCGGCGGTGTCGGTTTCATCTGGTGCGCGATCTGGTATTTTCTCATCGCATCGAGCCCGCGCAAGCAGGCCGGCATCAGTCAGGCAGAGCTGGACCTGATTGCCGCCGACACGATTGCCGACACGCCGGCAGTCGCGACGCCGTGGCGCGCGCTGATGACCAATATGCCGGTCTGGGCCGTGATCGTCGCCCATTTCTGCAATAATTGGTGGTTCTATGTTCTGCTCGCCTGGCTGCCGACCTTTGTCACCAAGGGGCTGGGCGTTGACTATGCCTCGGTCGGCTATTTCGCGATGATGCCGCATATCGCGCTGTTCATTTTCATCAACATTTCGGGGGTTGTTGCGGACCGGCTGATCGACAGCGGCATGACCATTACCCGCGTGCGCAAGCTGATGATGCTGATCGGCTTCGGCGGCAGCATCATAGCGCTGCTGCTTGTCGGACAGGCGCAAGATGCGGTCACCGCGATCACCATCATGACGGTTGGCAGCGCGCTCGGGGCTTTTGCGGTCAGCGGCTTTTTCGTCAACCATATGGATATTGCACCGGAACATGCCGGTACGTTGATGGGGATTACCAACACCGCCGGTACCATTCCGGGCATCGTCGGCGTGCTGGTCAGCGGGTGGATCCTGGACGTCACCGGATCATGGTCGCTGGTGTTCCAGGTCGCAGCGGCTGTGGCCGCATTCGGCCTGATCTTCTATCTTGTCTTCGGCAGCGGTGAACGGCAGTTCGAGACCGCAGCCGTCTAGTGAAAATCCCGCGACTTCGGTAATATCCTGACATTGCGCGGATGACCGCCGTTGGATTTGGCGCCATGGGATGGCGGTGATCCGGCGGCTCTTGCTGCCCAGCGATCCTCGTTGCGATAGATTGGTCGCTTGACCTCGTCGGCGCGGGACATCGGCATGTCGGGCCGGTCGCGGTCGGATATTTCGTCGAGCATGAAACTATGGTCCTCGACCCGTGTGGTCATCAAATGGGTCACGCCTTCGACGCTGCGCTGGACTTCTCCGGTGGCGAGCATCAGCCGGGCCGCCATCACCGGGCGGCGCATTTTCTCGAAGCGGCTGGCCCAGAGCAAAAGGTTGGAAACCCCGCTTTCATCCTCCAGCGTGATGAAGACCGCATTGCCCTTGCCGGGCCGCTGGCGGATCAGCACGACGCCGGCGACTTTTGCCTGAGATCCATTTTTGGCGCGCGCCAGTTCCGCGCAGCTGAGCACACCCATGGCGCGGAAACGCTCGCGGAGAAATTCCATCGGATGGCCCTTGAGCGACAGCCGGACGCTCTGGTAATCGGCGACGACATGTTCGCCCTTGGTCATGGCGGGCAGACGGGCGTCGGCTTCCAGCCCGAGCTCCTTAGCTTGTGCGGCCTCGAACAGCGGCAATGTGTTGACCGGAGTCCGGCGCACTTCCCACAGGGCCTGACGACGATCCAGCCCCAGCGACCGGCAGGCGTCGGCGTCGGCGAGCAGGCGCAGGGCGCGAGCGGGAAGGTCGGCCTTATGGGCGAGTTCCTCGATGGTCCGGAACGGGCGGGCGGCGAGGATTTGTTCGGCCCAGGCTTCGCGGAACCCGTCGATCTGGCGGACGCCGATGCGGAGGGAGGGCATTTGGCCCCTCCTCTTTAGAGGAGGGGTTGGGGTGGTGTCTCTCGTATCTCCATTCGCTTCGCGAGCGTCACCTTGCGGTGCCGCACCCACCCCTTCCCCCTCCCTTGAAAGGGAGGGGCTTATTCCTTCTCTCTCTACCCGGTTATCCCACTCGCTATAATTCACATCCGGCTCCCGCACCTCCACCCCGTGCTCGCGCGCATCCCGGACAAGCTGAGCCGGCGCGTAAAAGCCCATTGGTTGCGAATTGAGCAGCGCCGCCGCGAATACCGCCGGGTGGTGGCATTTGATCCAGCTCGAGACATAGACCAGCCGGGCAAAGCTGATCGCGTGGCTTTCCGGGAAGCCATAGCTGCCAAAGCCCTGGATCTGCTTGTAGCAGCGCTCGGCGAACTCCCGTTCATAGCCTTTGGCGGCCATGCCCTCGACCATCTTCTCGCGGAAATGGTGGATCGTACCGACATTGCGAAAGGTCGCCATCGCGCGGCGCAACCTGTTGGCATCGGCGGGCGAGAAATCGGCGGCGACGATTGCCAGCTTCATCGCCTGTTCCTGAAACAAGGGCACACCAAAGGTCCGGCCGAGTACGGATTTCAGCTCGCTCGGATCATGCGGCGGTTTCGGTGAGGGCAGCGTTACTTTCTCTACCCTGCTGCGCCGCCGCAGATAAGGATGGACCATATCGCCCTCGATCGGGCCAGGCCGGACAATCGCCACCTGAATCACCAGATCATAAAATTCGCGCGGTTTCAGCCGCGGCAGCATGTTGATCTGGGCCCGGCTCTCGACCTGGAACACCCCGATACTGTCGCCCTTGCACAGCATGTCATAAGTCGCCGGGTCTTCGTGCGGGACATTCTGGAGGGTCCACCTTCTTTCCTCCCTGTGCGCAGCACGGGGAGGGGGATCATCCGAAGGATGGTGGAGGGGTGGCTCCGGTGCAGCGCTGCCACCGTCGGCCCCTCCACCATCAGCCGCCGCTGCGCTCTGGCTGACGGTCCCCCTCCACGAAGCTGATGCTTCAGGGAGGATATTGATGTCCTCCAGCATATCAAACGCCTTCCGGATACAGGTCAGCATGCCGAGCGCGAGAATATCGACCTTCATCAGGCCGAGCGTGTCTATATCATCCTTGTCCCACTCGATGAACGTACGGTCGTCCATCGCGGCATTGTGGATCGGCACGGTCTCGTCGAGCCGGTCCTGGGTCAGCACGAAACCGCCGACATGCTGCGACAGGTGGCGGGGAAATTGCAATATCTGCTGGACCAGATCACCGAGCCGCCGGATTTCCGGATTGTCTGGGTCGAGTCCGGTCTCGGCAAAACGCTTGTCGGGCGTTTTGCCGCCGTGACTGCCCCAGACGGTGCTCGACAGGCGGCTGGTAATATCTTCCGACAGGCCCAGCGCCTTGCCAACCTCGCGGATTGCGCTGCGCGAGCGATAATGGATCACGGTCGCGGCAATCCCGGCGCGGTGGCGGCCATAGCGGGCGTAGATATACTGGATCACCTCCTCGCGCCGTTCATGTTCGAAATCGACGTCGATGTCCGGCGGTTCGCGGCGTTCCTCGGAAATGAAGCGGGAGAAGAGCAGGTCATGTTCCATCGGGTCGGCCGAGGTGATGCCGAGCAGATAACAGACCGCGCTGTTCGCCGCGGACCCGCGCCCCTGACAGAGGATTTTCTGATCCTGAGCAAATTTGACAATATCGTGGACGGTCAGAAAATAGGGCGCATATTTCATCTTTTCGATCAGCCGCAATTCCTCCTCGACCTTGATGCGCAACCGTTCCGGAAGGGCCTCGCCATGCCGCTCATGAGCGGCGGCCCATGTCAGATGCGCGAGCCAGCCCTGCGGTGTCCAGCCTTCGGGTACCGGTTCTTCGGGATAATGATAGCTCAGCTCGTCGAGCGTGAAATCGATCAGGCCGAGCAGCTGCTGCGTCTCGGTCAGCGCCTCCGGATGGTCGCGGAACAGGCGCGCCATTTCCGCAGGAGGTTTGAGAAAACGCTCGGCATTGGCGGCAAGCAGGCGGCCCGCTTTGGCAACCGTGGTCTTCTCGGCAATGCAGGTGAGGATGTCGTGGAGGGCGCGCTGTTCCGGCGTCGCATAGAGCGGATTGTTGGTGGCGATGAGCGGGATGCCGTTCGCTTCGGAAAGGCTGTGCAGTCTGGCGAGATGGCGCTTGTCCGGTCCGGAGCGCGGCATGGCGGCGCCCAGCCAGATATGGGGGGTATGGGAGAGGAGGTGCCCAAATATTTCCTCCCCGCGCGCAGCGGGGGGAGGGGGACCGTCCGAAGGATGGTGGAGGGGCACCCTTAATGTAGCAATCCCGTCACCGGCCCCTCCACCATCAGCCGCCGCTTCGCTCTGGCTGACGGTCCCCCTCCCCGAAGCTGACGCTTCAGGGAGGATGATCAGCGCCCAATCCTCGCTGCACCATTCCAGCAAATCCGCCTCATATAAAAAGCAATCCCCCTTCTCAGCCCGCAAATTGCCGGTCGAGAGCAGCCGCGTCAGCCGCCCCCAGCCGCGCCGGTTGCGGGGATAGACAATCACCTCCGGCGTCTCGTCGGCAAAGACCAGCCGCGACCCGACGATCAGTTTCAGATCGGGCAAAGTGAGCCCTTCTTCCGCTGCATCCTCGCGCGCCCGGCGCAGCGCCGCATGCGCCCGCACGACACCCGCAACGCTGTTGCGGTCAGCTATACCTATGCCGGTCATGCCCAGCGCCATCGCCTGCATCACCATGTCGGCGGGTGAGGAGGCGCCGCGCAGGAAACTATAATGGGTGGAAGCGGCCAGTTCTGCGAAGGCCGTCATTACCTTCTCCCTTGAGGGAGAGGGTTGCGCAGACTTGCGAACTTGTTCGCTAGTCGTAGCTGGGTGAGGGTGCTCCGCTCTATCGGATCCGCGAACCCCCTCATCCAACTCTGCCTAGCTTGCTTTGCAAGCAAGGCGCCGTATCCTTCTCCCCCCAGGGGAGAAGGCTTCTCAAGCAAACAGCCCATGCACATACCAGTCCGGGTTTGCTTTCTCCTCGCCATAAAGCCCGTGCCGGAACAGCCAGTAGCGCCGGCCGCGGGCATCCTCGACGCGATAATAGTCGCGGGTCAGGCCGCCGTTGCCGGGCTGCTGTCCATCCTTGCGCTGCCACCATTCCGATGCGATGCGCTCGGGCCCTTCATAGCGGATCACCTGATGGCTCTTGCGCCGCCAGGTGAAGTGATAGGGCGGGCCGTCGGGGACTTCGGCGATCACCTGCACGCGCTGCGGCGGGTCGAACATGTGCAAGGGGCGCATCGGCGGATTGTCGGCCGAGAGTCTCTGCCACGGCACCGGCGGCGGAGCGTTGAGCGCGGGCAGGGCGAGCAAGCCCTGTTCGGGGATATGGCTGTCGGCAGGGGCAAATTTCTGGACCCGGTCGCGGCCGAGCCTTGTGCTGAGCTGGCTGACCAGAGCGACCTCATCGCCGCGCCGGTCCTCGCCGCCCTCGAGCCTTAATTGCTGCGGCGCCAGCACCTCCGAAGCCGTAATGCTCAGCCGGATCAGATCATAGCCGAAGCCGGGGTTGAGCGGGTCATTGAGCGCCTCGATCCGTTCGCGCAGCAGGCGTTTGAAAAGGGTCACGTCGCGGGTCGGCGCGCCGGTTTCCAGACCGAGTCGCGCGACATCGCCATCGCAGCGGAACAGCATCATCCGGACCATCCGGGCGCCGAGGCCGCGCTCGTTGAGCCGTTCGCAGGCTTCCGCGAACAGTTCCGACAGGCAGGTGAGCGCGCCGTCGATATGGGTCAAAGGCTCGGCAAAACGGCGCTCGGTGACGACATTGCCAATCCGGCGCAGCGGGTCGATCGGGCGGTCTTCGAGTCCAAGAATCCGGTCGAGCCGCACCGTCAACTCCATCCCGAAACGAGCCGCCAGATTGGCGCGGGGCCGTTCGGCAATATCGCCGATCTTGTACAGCCCGGCCCGTTCGAGCGACTGGTGGGTTTTCTCGTCCATGGCCAGCGCCGCTACCGGCAGCTGTGCTTCTGCGCCTTGTTTCAGACCATGTCGCGCCAGCGCCAGTGCGGCGTCGGCGGTTCCGGCCAAGGCCCAGCAGGCGCTATAACCGACCGCATTAAGCCGGTCTTCGGCATCCTGCGCCAGCTTTTCCTCATTGCCGTGGAGATGCGCCGCGCCGGTGATATCGAGGATCAGCGCATAAGGTGGCTCGACCGCCACCATCGGTGTGTAACGTTCACAGGCTTCGGCCAGCCGTGACAGCAGGTCGGCATCGGCCAGCGGCTCGTGATTAAAGGAGAGCAGATCCGGCACCCGCGCCCTTGCGTCGGCAAGCTTCATGCCCGGGCCAAGACCCAGCGACACGGCCTGCCGGTCCGCCGCCATGATCACCATCGCGCCGCGTATCTTTTCGGTCAGCGCAAAGGGATGGTCAGGCGGCCCGTGTGCCCTGATGATCCGCTCGGACGGCAACCAGGGCAGGAACAGCGCCAATGTCCGGCGCTCTCTGCTCGCTTTGCTGTTCGCGGAAGATTTGTTCGTCACGGTTCCACTCCAGTCGGGCGCTCAGCCCGTAAAGACCGCTGCGATGGCGCAGCAGGGTGATGTCGAAAGCAGGATGGCCCGGAGCATTGGCCTCCAGCGCGAGCGAAGGCGCGGTAGCCACTTGCCAGCGACTGAAGGCAGCGGTCGGCAAGGGATTGTCCGGATCACTGCCGGAACGCAGGACCAGACTAAGCACGCCCGACTTTTGTGCCGACAGCGACAGGCGCCGGGTAGCTGTCATGTCGAGGCCTTTGGGTCTCTTGCCCGACAGTTCGATAATCACCGCTGCCAGCGCCGAAGACCGCACGCCGTCGGCGGCTGCGCGCAGTGCCGCGATGCTGTCCGGCGCATCGATATGGATGATGCTGTCCGGATCAATGCCGAGTTCCGCCAGGCCGGGCGGGTAGAGACGGCCTTGCCGTCTGGCTTCGCCGCTTTCGCTGATCCACAATATCGGTCGCTCCTCCTGATCCAGATTCCGGCAACGCTGGGCCAGCAACAAAGCCAGCGCCGCTGTACTGGTCCGGTCATCCTTGCTCGCGGCGTGCAGTTCGTGCAGTGCCGCGCGGGGCAGCCCATCGACTCCCGCATTGCCGCGCAAGCCTGTGTCGATGCTGTCTATGCCAAAAGTAAAATGCGACGGCGCGCCATCATCCTCCGCAGTCCTGACGCCGGACGTCGCCAATATTCTGGCGAGCCGCGCCCGCAAGGCAGAGGGTTTCGCTGGTGTTGCCTGAGGCACAGCAGAAGATGTGTCCGGTGAAGGCTCGAGAGCCTGACCCGAATCCGAATCGATATTGTTCATGATTTGTTCTAAAATATAGAACGGACGGATTTGGTCAAGTCTGTTCACGATTTGCAGCATCAGGCGCAACAGGCTTTATCGCATAATGCTTGACCGGAGGCGCGGGGAAGATGAACATGGCTCAACAGGAGGAATGCCATGAAAACCACTTTGCTGAAACTGTCTGCCCTTGGTCTTGCGACCACGGCCCTTGCGCCCTTGCCATTGCTTGCCAAACATCATGAAGCCGCTGAAATGGAGACAATGGGGACCATTGACGTGGCTGCCACCGAGGCTGCGCTGGACGCTGCACAAGGCCGGTCGGATGAGGACAAGGCCCGTGATGCCAGCCGAAAGCCGGCGGAAGTATTGGCCTTTCTCGGCTTGAAAAAAGGCGATGTCGTGCTTGATCTGATCGCGTCCGGCGGCTGGTATAGCGTAGCGGCGGCGATTGCGACCGGGCCGGAAGGCAAGGTCTATGCGCAGAATCCGGCGGAGGCGCTAAAAATGCGTGACGGCGCCTATGAAACGGAAATAGGCGCCAGACTCGCGGCCAATGACCTGCCGCAGATCGAACGGCTGAACCGGGAAATTACCGATCTCGGTGTCGCCAACGACAGTATCGATGTGGCGATTACCGCGCTCAATTTCCATGATGTCTACAATAGTTACGGGGCCGTGGCGGCAACCGGCATGTTGCTTGCGGTGAAGGCCAAGCTGAAACCGGGCGGGAGTTTCGGGTTGATTGACCATGTCGGTGATCCCGATGGCGATAACAAAGCCTATCACCGGCTCGATCCGGCTTTAGCGGTCGCGGTTGCGGAGGCGGCGGGTTTCACCGTCGAACTCAATGAAGATTTGCTCGCCGGTGATGGCGACAATCATAGCAAAAATGTCTTTGATCCTGCCGTGCGCGGCCAGACCGACCGGTTCATATTGAAACTGACCAAGCCAAAGTAAAACGCCCGCTCAGTAAAAAGCCGCTCCTGCACGAGGCAGGAGCGGCAGGGGCGCCAAGGAAGCGTTAAACCGGTTCAGAAAAAGCCCGTCACAACAGCCAATGCGATGATCGCCGCCAGGGTCGATACACCGAGCACGATGATCATGTGGCGGGCGGTGAAGCCCTGACGGGCGTCGGTTTTATCTAATTTTATCATCTGATTTTCCTATCGTTTCTTGTGATCATTATGATGGGAGTGGATTACAGGCTGGCCGAGAGCATCCATGATGCTTCTTCCAAAGCACCGATCCGTGCGGTCAGCAGATCCGCGGTGAACACATCATCTGCCTCGTCAGCGACTTTCACAAATTCGCGCATCTGGTCTGCCACGGTTAGCGTATCGCTCGACAGCTGCTTGAGCATGGCTTTGACATCGCCAGTATCGATCTGATCGTCGATCACGCTATTCTTTATATAGGTGGAGAGACCAACCGGCGTTTTTGCGCCCAGCGCCCGGATCCTCTCGGCGATTGCATCGATCGAGGCAGCAAGATCCTCATATTGGCCTTCGGTCAGCTTATGGATACCGAGGAATTGCGGGCCGGTGACGTTCCAGTGGACCGACTGGGTCTTCTGGTAAAGCACATAGGTGGAGGCCAGAGTTTCGCCCAGCTTGTCGGCGACATCAGCACGGTCAGCCTTTTTGATATCGCTCTTCATTTCGCGGAGGTCTGCGGTTTTGACAGTCATATATTTGGCTTTCTTTTTGTTCTTTGTTGTCGCGCCCGACGGCTTGGCGGGGCGCGGTATCTGTCAAACTTACGCGCCGATGATGATGTGGTTCCATGTTTCCGTCTGAAAAACGAAACGGTAGGTGAGGGAAGAGCGACCGCGTTAAATATCCCGGATTTCTGGAACGAATTTGCACCGGGCCGCGTAGACCTGTTGCAACCTCTAACGAAAGGAAGACAGAAATGACGAACATTTCAAACGCAAAAATAGCAATCCTGGCGACGGACGGTTTTGAAAAATCGGAGCTTTTCGAACCCAGGAAACAACTGATCGACGCGGGTGCCAATGTTACCATAGTGTCGCTGCAATCCGGCTCGATCAAAAGCTGGGATGAAACGGACTGGGGCGAAAGCATCGCCGTCGACATGACCGTGGACAATGCCAGAGAAAGCGATTTTGACGCGCTGGTTTTGCCGGGCGGACAGATGAACCCGGACTTATTGCGGGTCGAAGACAAGGCCGTTGATTTCGTGAAAGCCTTTTTCAATGCCGGCAAACCGATCGCAGCCATTTGCCATGCGCCATGGCTGCTGATCGAGGCGGATCTAGTGCAGGGCCGCAAGGTTACCGGTTACCCTTCGATCAAGACCGATCTGATCAATGCCGGCGCACGATTTGAAGATAGCGAGGTGGTGGTCGACAATGGCCTGATCACATCGCGCCATCCCGGCGATCTCGACGCTTTCAGCGCCAAGATCATCGAGGAGGTCGGGGAAGGCATCCACCGGCGGGCACAAAAAGCGGCCTAATTTGCCGGTCTTTGCTGGACGATTGTTACATAATTGTCTTCTGTCCTGCTCATGGCTCAACTCGCCTCAATCGCCTTAACAAATTCGGCCATGGCTTTTTACCTAGAAGGCTTTGGCGGTTGAGCGCCATTTTTTGGAACTTTAAGGAGTAAAATATGAAGAATTTTCTGACTCTCGTGACCGGCGCCGCGCTTCTCGCTGCTACACCAGCGCTGGCGCAAGATGCCGCTCCGACTGTCGAAGCCCAGGCTGGCATGAAGGTTTTCGGACCCAATGGCGGTGAAGTCGGTACAGTCGATTCGGTCGCCGATGGCGCCGTGATTGTGGATACAGGCAAGAACAAGGCAGCGCTCGCGCCCAATGCCTTCGCCAAAGCAGAAAATGGCCTGTCGATCATGATGACCCAGGCTGATCTCGACGCCGCCATCGAAAAAGCGGCTGCCGACGCCAAAGCCCAATTGCTGGCTGCGCTGACTCCGGGAACCGAAGTGAAAAGCGTAAACGGGGCTGCGGTCATCGGTACAATTAAAGAAGTCGATGCCGACTATGTGACCGTGGACCATGATGGCCAGCCCGTGAAACTGCCTGTCGATGCCTTCATGGACAGGCCGGATGGTGTTGCCATTACGATGACCGAAGACCAGTTCAACGCTGCGCTTACCGGCACTCAATAAGCCATTATTTTAGCGGCGGCGGCTGAATGGGCCTGCCGCCGCTAAATTTCAGACTATTGCAGTTGGGCGGTGAATTTCATCGCCAGCTCATACATTGCAATCGCTGCCTGGGCGGCCTCTCCGCCCTTGTTCTTGCGAACCTTGTCAGCGCGCGCCAGCGCCTGGTTTTCATTCTCCACCGTGATGATCCCGTTTCCAATCGCCGCGCCGTCCATGGTCAGTGCCATGATGCCGCGCGCGCTTTCCCCGGCGACGATTTCGAAATGATAGGTTTCTCCACGGATCACGACGCCGATCGCGATAAAGCCGTCATAGAGATCGCTGTCGATCGCCATCGAGATGGCGGCGGGAATTTCCAGCGCGCCGGGCACAGTGATGATTTCATGCTCGTGGCCCGCCGCTTTCAGGGCATCGGTCGCGCCTGCGATCAGCATGTCGTTTAGTTCGTCGTAAAACCGCGCTTCGACGATAAGGAATTTTGCCATTTTATCTTCTTTCAAATTCGTCATCCTGAACTCGTTTCAGGATCTGGTGGATGTTCGATGGAGGTTCTGAAGTGGATTCAGGATGACGAGCCGGTCAGGCGCTCTCCAGTTCCTTGCTGTTCGCGTTCGCATTTGCCGCCGGTACTGCGCGCTGTCCGACAATGCGCAATCCGAATGCGTCGAGCCCGACCATATCATGGCTGGTATTGGTCAACAGCTCCATGTCATGCACACCCAGTTCGCTGAGGATTTGCGCGCCAACACCATAGTCGCGCAGCTGATCCATCGCCGGCGGCTTGCCGCCACCAAGGCTGCGGACCTGCCGCGAATATAGGTCGGGTACACGCGGGCTGATGAAGACGATAACGCCGGACCCTTCCTCGCCGATGATCTTCATCGATTCCTGCAGCATATTGGCGCGGCCGGTATCCTGTCCGAATAGGTCGGGGAAGATGGTGGTCGCGTGCATCCGCACCAGAGTCGGCTTGTCGGGATCGACATGGCCTTTCTGCAGGACGATCTGCTCGCTCTCGGTTGCGCTGTTATAGAAAGTGATCGCATTCCACTCCCCGCCCCAGCGGCTGGTGAAACGCGCTTCTTCGCGGCGCTCTGTCAGATGGTCGTGGCGCAGGCGATAGGCGATCAGGTCGCGGATCGTGCCGATTTTCATGCCGTGATGCTGGGCAAATTCGATCAGGTCATCGAGCCGCGCCATTTCACCGTCATCCTTCATGATCTCGCAGATCACGCCGGCGGGGTTGAGGCCGGCAAGACGGGAGACATCGACGGCCGCTTCGGTATGGCCGGCGCGGACCAGAACGCCGCCATTGCGCGCTTGCAACGGGAATATATGGCCGGGGGTAACAATCTCGTCCTTGGACTTGGTGCCATCGATCGCAACCGCAACCGTGCGGGCACGGTCGGCGGCGCTGATTCCGGTGGTAACGCCGTCGCGTGCTTCGATCGAGGTGGTGAAGGCGGTTTCATAGGCGCCGCGGTTGTTCGCGCTCATCATGTCGAGACCCAGTTCCTCGACCCGGTCCCGCGTCATCGCCAGACAGATCAGCCCGCGGCCATATTTGGCCATGAAGTTGATCGCATCGGGGGTCGCCATCTGTGCCGGAATGATCAGGTCACCTTCATTTTCGCGGTCTTCGTCATCGACCAGGATATACATCCGCCCGTTGCGCGCCTCGTTGATAATCTCTTCCGGCGTCGCCATCACGCCGCTGGCGCCGCGCGCCAGATAGGTCTCCAGCTTGCCGAGCGTTTCCGCGGTAGGGTTCCAGTCCTCCTGACCCAGGCTGCGCAGGCTATTGGCGTGGAGACCGGCAGCGCGCGCGAGGCCGGCGCGTGTTTCCTCACCGGATTCGATAAGTTCGACCAGTTGTTCTATCAGAATTTTGCTCATGGACTCGGCCTTTCAATGTGATGTTGCGAATCGTTTATCACATTGAAATGTGATTGGTCTAGGACAAAGATCACATTGAGGTCACATAGTGTGTCGCTGGCTGCGAAATTATATTTCAAACTTTACACACTTTACAGGGTTATAGAATTGAAAATCTGGGGGGTGATAAAAGCGGCTCGGGGGGCCGGTTTTGGGGCGGATATGAGGGTGTTTTGTTCATAGTCGCGTTTTAGCATTGGCGGGGTGATGTAGGAAAGAGGGGGCTGCGTGGAATGTGAAATGTGATCATAGAAGTCACCACCTCAGGAGGACTCCATTTTGAGCCCCTCCTCTGAAGAGGAGGAGCTGATAGACGCCAGCATCACTTCTTCGCTCCGCCTTTCCATTTGACCGGAACCTTTCCCAACCCAATACGCTATTAGTCCATGGCAAAAGCGAAACACTGGATCGAGCCGCATCCGCAGGGCATTTATGTGCGGCCTGCCGATGTATGGATCGATCCGTCAGCGCCCAAGGAAAATGCAGTCGTCACCCATGGCCATGCCGACCATGCGCGCGGCGGGCATGGGGATGTGTGGGCGACGCCGGAGACGCTGGCGATCATGGGCTTGCGCTATGGCACGGAGGCGGGAACGCCGATCGCTTATGGCGAGGGGTTCGAGCGCGGCGGCGTGCGTTTCAGCCTGCATTCGGCGGGCCATGTGCTGGGCTCGGCGCAGGTGCTGATGGAATATCAGGGCGAGCGGGTGGTCGTCACCGGCGATTACAAGCGCCGCCCCGATCCGACCTGCGCGCCGTTCGAGCTGGTGCCGTGCGATATTTTCATTACCGAGGCGACCTTTGGTTTGCCGGTGTTCCAGCATCCGCCGATCACGGGCGAAATCGCCAAGATTTTCGCGCGGCTCGAAGCCGAGCCGGATAGCAGCATATTGATCGGCGCTTATGCGCTGGGCAAGGCGCAGCGGGTGATTGCCGAGCTGCGCCGGGCGGGCTGGAACAAGCCGATTTATCTGCACGGTGCGCAGGTCCGGATGTGCGAACTTTATGAGGAACTCGGCGTCTCACTCGGCGAGCTGCGGCTGGTGATGGACACGCCGAAAGAAGAGATGCGCGGACAGATCATTATCGCGCCGCCCTCGGCGCTGACCGACAAATGGAGCCGGCGGCTGCCCAATCCGGTGACCGCCATGGCCTCCGGCTGGATGCGGGTGCGCGGGCGGGCGCGGCAGCGCGGGGTCGAGATTCCTTTGGTGATCTCGGACCATGCCGACTGGGACGAACTGACCGAAACCATCCGCGAACTCGCGCCGAAAGAAACCTGGATCACCCATGGCAGCGAAGACGGCCTGCTGCGCTGGTGCGAATTGCACCAGATAAAGGCACGGGCGCTGGCGATGGTCGGGCGCGAAGAAGGGGACGACGGCTGATGCGCCGCTTTGCCGCCCTGATCGAAAGTTTGATCTACACAAGATCGCGTAACGCCAAGCTGGCGGCGATCTCAACCTATTTGCGCGAAACGCCCGATCCCGATCGCGGCTGGGCGTTGGCGGCCTTGACCGATAGCCTCGACTTTCCGGCGGTAAAATCCGCCACCATCCGCAATCTGGCCGGAACGCGGATTGATCCGGAATTGTTCCGCCTGTCGCGCCACTATGTCGGCGATACCGCCGAGACGGTAGCGCTGGTCTGGCCCGAAGCGGAGGGGCGGGAGCAGAGCGATCCGACTATCGACGAGGTGGTGCAGGCGCTGTCTGCCGCCAATCGTGCGACCGCTCCCGACATTGTAGCGTCCCTGCTCGACAGTCTGGATAGCAACAGCCGCTATGCGCTGCTCAAGCTGGCGGTTGGCGGGATGCGGGTTGGCGTATCGGCGCGGCTGGCTAAAACCGCTTTCGCGCAGGCCTTTGATGTGGCGCTTGATGATGTCGAGGAGCTCTGGCACGCGCTCGACCCGCCTTATGAGAAATTATTCGAATGGGCGGAGCAGGGCGGTGACCGTCCCGATCTTTCCGCAACGCCCTTTTTTCGTCCGTTCATGCTGTCGCATCCGTTCGAGGGCGACAATCTCGATCTCGACCAATATGCGGTGGAGTGGAAATGGGACGGCATCCGGGTGCAGGCCGTGCATCTCGGCGGCGAGACCCGGCTCTACAGCCGCGGCGGCGATGATATCAGCGCGTCATTCCCTGATATTGTCGAGGCGTTTGATCGCGACGGCGTGATTGACGGCGAGCTGCTGGTCCGCGGCACCGATCAGGGCGGCGAGGCGGCCAGTTTCAATGCGCTGCAGAAACGCCTCGGTCGCAAGACTGTCTCGAAAAAAATGCGGCAGGAATTTCCCGCATTCGTCCGGGTCTATGACCTGCTGATGGACGGGGAAGACGATCTGCGCCTGTCGCCCTGGCACGAACGGCGCCAACGGCTCGAAAGCTTTGTGCCGAAACTCCATCCCGACCATTTCGATCTTTCGGCGGTGGTCGATGTCGATGATTTTGCCGCGCTGGAAAAGATGCGCGCCGGGGCTCGCGACGCAGCGATCGAGGGCGTGATGCTCAAGCGCCGGGAAAGCCCCTATCTGGCGGGCCGGGTGACCGGTCACTGGTATAAATGGAAGCGCGACCCGCTGAACGCCGACTGCGTGATGATGTACGCGCAGCGTGGCAACGGGCGGCGCGCGTCCTTCTATTCCGATTATACATTCGGCTGCTGGACCGAGGATGGCGAACTGCTGCCGGTCGGCAAGGCCTATTCCGGTTTCACCGACGAAGAGCTGAAATGGCTCGACCGCTTTGTCCGGCAGAATACGATGGGCCGCTTCGGCCCGGTCCGCGAAGTGAAGAAATCGCTGGTGCTGGAAGTTGCGTTTGACTCGATCCACGAAAGCGGCCGCCACAAATCCGGCCTCGCCATGCGCTTCCCGCGCATCCACCGTATCCGCAAGGACAAGCCAGCAGACGAAGCCGACCGGATCATTACATTGCAGGCAATGATTTCCTGAGCGGTGACCGTTCAGTTAGTAGCTGCAACCCCTAGCGCTTGCCGGGGAGCATGCGCCGGAGTGTATTGTCCTTGACCACATAATGATGGAACAGCGCCGCCAAAGCATGCAGGCCAATCAAAAAATACCCGACCGTGCCGAATGTCTCGTGCCATTCCTTCACTTGCCCCGAGAGAGCCTTGTCCGGCGCAACCAGTGCAGGAAGCTCAAGTCCGAAGAATGGAATGGTCTTGCCAGCAGAACTCAGGATCAGCCAGCCCGCGAGGGGCATTGCCAGCATGAATGTATATAGCGCCAGATGTGTGCCCTTGGCGACCAGCATCTGCCAGGCGGGCGGCTCAGGTTTGATCGGCGGTTTTGCAGTGACAAGCCGCGTGATGATCCGGATAATCACGAGGAGCAGCACGCACAGGCCGAGCATGAAATGCCAGCTCTTCAACCCTTCGCGGAAATCGCTGCCTTTTGGAAAATTCTCGCGCAGCAGGATGGCGCTATAGACAGCGGTTATCAGCAGCAGCATTGCCCAGTGCAGGAAAATGGAAAAGGACGAATAGCGTGCTGGATTGGCGGTTGCATTCATATGAGGCCTCTTTTCGTGCGCAATTAAACAGGAAGCGGATCATTTGATGCTGTCACACGTCCGACCGGTCAATCATTTGCAAGCTTCTTGCCGGCGGAATACTGTGGAACCGGCGACGATGATATGGCTCGATCGCAAGAAATGCCAATGCGTTTGACCTACGAACTTCCTTTGGTGAGTGTTTGTAACATCGGTCATAAACGAACGAAACGCAGGGAATATACCTAAGCGACGATCCGGCCGGGGTTTTCTATTTATCAAAGCAGGTCCATCCGCTCAGATTTAAAGGAACTCGTTCAACGTCTCTACAAACAGCTTGAACTGGTCATGATGCAGCCAGTGGCCGGCCTGCTGAAATTCCTTCACCGTCACATTGTCGCCGAAATATTTCATCCGGCCGTCTTTCTCCGGATTGCTTGCCCAGCTGTCGGCGCCATAATGGAGCTGGGTCGGACAGCTGATGTCGCCCCATAGCTCGTGTATCGCGTCTTGCGACAGATCGATACTATCCCAGTGCTGGACATAGGGATCGAATTTCCAGCTGTAGCTGCCGTCCTCGTTGCGGATCACCGCGTGAGTGGTCAGGTGGCGGGCCTGTTCGTCGGAGAGATGCTGGTTCGCGTCCTGCATCCGGTGCAGCGCATCTTCGAACGTCGGATAGCGTTTGACCAGTCGGCCAGCGGCCTTGCGCTTTTCCTCGATGCTGTTGCGCACCCGCTGCAGCGGCCCGACCTTCTCGCGTTCGGCGAGCATTTCGGGGCTGGGACCGAGCCCCTCGATCGCCACCAGCTTGCGCACCGTATCGGGATAGAGGCCGGTATAACGCAGCGCGATATTGCCGCCCATACTGTGCGCGACGATGGTGACCGGCGACAGATCGAGCTGATGGATCAGCTGCGCCAGATCGGTGACCATTGCCATGGTGGTATAATTGCCGTCGGTGCTCCACTGGCTGTCGCCATGACCGCGCACGTCAGGGCAGATGATATGCCAGTCCTCGCGCAATGCCTGCGCCGTCCAGTCCCAGTTGCGGCAATGATCCTTGCCGCCATGGAGCAGGATCAGCGGCGGCTTGTCCTCATTGCCCCAGTCGGCATAATGGAGCTTGAGCCGCTGGGAGAAATAGCTGTGCGAGGCGGGGCCGTTCAAGGTCATCGGGATTTCCATCGAAAGAGAGAATTGAATCATAGCTCTAATGGGAGCGGCAGGGTTCGACAAGCGTCTGGGTGAATGGGGATCTGGCGTTGGTCCGGAAGCACGTCAGTAGGACCCCTGCCAGCACGCGCTCGGTCCGGACAGCTAGTCCGTCAGACTCTGTGCCGCGCATGGCGATGTGACCTTGGTCATAGTCCCAAGCTGCCGAAATGCTATACCATGGGAAGAGGAAGCAACTTGAGGACGGAAAAATGGTCGGGCGCAAATTGAAAGCCGGTATCGCAATAATGATGGCACTCGTTGTGGGGATGCCGGCAGCGGCTTCTGCCTGCGACGTTTCTCGCGGCGTGCGGGCCACGATTGAATCGGGCAGCTATCGCGCAACCCTGAGCGGTGTCTTGCTCAAGGACAGAGGCGTCAAACTGTCTTCCGGCAACGGAACGACGAGCCCGTCTTCCACTGAATATATACTCTCCGAATGGCTGGTTCCCGGCAAGAATATATTGAAGATCGATTATGACGGAAGCGCGGCGGCGTTTGAAATCTTTGCGCGGTGCAAGGGGGAATATGATGATCACGATATCATCGACACCGTGCGCTTTACGTCATCATCTTCCAAACAACTGAGCTTCGAACATGATGGACCTCTCGATTATAACTACCTCAAGGCCGATATCGCGGGCGACGAAGGCCTGCTGGATGCGGTGAAAAAGCTGCAGGAGGCGGCGCGCTCGGGCGATGTTGACACCATCCTGCACATGCACGCGCCATTGATCGAAGAATTCGGGCGGGATATGGGCAGCGCTGACGGGTTGATAACCTATTTGCGGACGATATTGTCCGGCTATCCCGTCGAAATAACCGAAACACTCACGGTCACGCCGATCATGGGCGGGCGTGTATATCAGATACTCGGGCCGGACGGAAAGCCGCCGATTTCCGTGTCGGGAAAAATGGATGGCGGAAGTTTCTCGTGGCCAGGCGGTGCCTATTGGGCCCGGTTCGGTGACGAATGGGCGGTTATTACCAATTAGGCTGTACGACCGGCGCTTGGTGGCACCGGTGACGATAGGAAACCGTTGGCGTCTATGCTAACCATCGGATCGAAACAGGAGGCACGGGCTTTGCAACACGAATATATCAAGGGCTTGGCGGCTGCGCTCTTCATCGCCGCACAACCGGTCGCTGCGGTTTATGCGGAAACGCTCCCCGAACTGGATGCGATGGCGGAAGTCGCGGTCGACGAGGAGAAGGGCATTGCCTTTGCCCAGGAACAATCTGCTCGCGGAGAATATCTCGAGGCGATTGCCACGCTCGAACGGGTATTGGCGCTCCACCCCAGATCGGACAGCGCACGGCTGCTGCACGCGGTAAACCTGTGCAAGATTGACGATCAACTGGGCGGTGCTGTCGAACTCGGCAAATTGAAGCAAAAGAATTTCGCCCCCGAATTGTGGGCCGATGTCATGAAATTATGCCCGTTGGCGGACAAGGAATAGACCATGATATCCTTCCAATCCTTGCCGATCAAAGCCGCCCTGTTGGCCCCGGCCCTTTTAATCTTCGCCATGACCCCGGCTTCCTCCGCGCCGACACAGGTCGGGATAGCCGCCACCGTTGTCGGTGATGTGCGGATGAGCAACGCGACGATAAAAAAAGCGGTCAAGATACCGCGCCGCCAGCGGCTGGCCTGGGGCGATATGCTGAGCACCAAGAGCAAGAGCAAGTTGCAGATATTGTTGCTCGACCGGTCGAGCCTGACCATCGGGTCCAACGCCCGGCTGACGATAGACCGATTTGTCTATGATCCGGGTAAAGAGCGTTCCCTCACCGCGACCGTGAGCAAGGGTGCCTTTCGCTTCATGTCCGGCCGCAAGTCCAGTAAATCCTCCGCCTCGGTCAGCAGTTCGGTCGGTACCATCGGTATCCGCGGAACCGCTCTTGATGGTGTTGTCGGCAAAGAGGCTGTCGCAATTGCCAAGAAGGAACCGTTTCTGGACGGCGTGAAAGGCGACAAGGACAGCGCGATGCTGGTCGTCCTGCGCGGACCGGGAGCCAATCGCAGCGGTGATCTGGATATCGGCTTGGCCGAAGTCAGCGCGGCAGGCAAAACGGTGACGCTGGATCAGCCGATCCTCGCGGCCTATATTCCTCGGCCCGGCGCGCAGCCCATCGGTCCGTTCAAGCTGTCGGCCAGCGGCCTGTCGAAATTGCAGGATGAGCTTGCGCCGAAAGTGGCGGGTGCCGGCAATAGCGGCTTGCTGAAAGCGCTGATACCAGCCGCGATCATCGGTGTCGGGGTCGGATTATTGCTGCCCGGCGGCGATGAAGATTGTAGCAACTCCTATCCAGGCGGGCCCGCTTGCTAGGGTAAAATGTCGGAGGGCTCCGCTATTTGCGGGTTGCCTCGAAGACACCGTCCCAGTCGGCCGTGACCGGACCCTTTGACAGTTGTTCGATCCGCTCGCGGTAAACCGCGACGAGGGTGGAGAGACCGGCGTCGCTGTACGTCGCTTCATGCTGGCCCAGCATCTGGCTGGCTGCGGTCCAGTTTTGCGCCCGATAAAGCGTCAGAAATTCATCATGCCAGCTTTGCATGATCCCGTAGGCCGGGTCCCGGTTGAGGGTCTCGTCGCCGAGCAATGCATAGATCGTGTCCGACGCATCGCGGCCCACGACTTTGACCCGGTCCAGTTCGAGTAGGGCAAAGCCGTCCAGTTGCTCGGCAAGCGCGCTACCGATCAGGATCTGCACACCATATTGCTTGGTCAGCCCCTCGAAGCGGGACGCGATATTCACCGTGTCGCCGATCAAGGTATAAGATAAGCGCTGCTGCGATCCCATATTGCCAACGCAGCACAGGCCGGCATTCATCCCGATCCCGATTTTCACATCCGGCGGCCAGACCTGTCCCGGCTTTTGCGGCAGTTCGCGGTTGAGCCGCTCGAGACTGTCGACCATTTGCAGCGCCGCCCGCGCGCCGTTGCGGAACTGGTCCGGATCATCAAGCGGCGCGTTCCAGAAGGCGAGAATGGCATCACCGATAAATTTGTCGACCGTGGCCTTTTTCTCCAACAGGATATTGCACATCGGGGTCAGGAAGCCGGTCAGGAAGTTGATCACTTCCTTCGGATCATATTGTTCCGATATTCTGGAGAAACCGCGGATATCGCAGAACAGGACCGTCATCTCGCGCTCTTCGCCACCAAGCTGCAGCCGTTCGGGATTGGCGGCAATCTGCCGGACCATCTCGGGGGAGAGATAGCGGTCAAAGGCGGTGTGGATATAGGCTCTTTGCTGTTCCTCCTGGCGGAAACTCAGCAGGGTCTGCACAGCGTAAACCAAGATCAGCGCGATGATCGGCCATGTCGGATCGAGCAGATAGTGCAATTGGTCAAAGGCCAGCCAGCTGCCAGCTGCAACGGCCAGTGTCGCGACCGTGCCGATCGCGGCGCCGATCGTGGCACCCGCTCCGGGCAGCAGAAGCGCCAGCCCGCCGCCGAGCAAAAGGATCAGGAAAAACTCCATGCCAGGCGCCCAGTCCGGACGGGTCAGAAATTCGCCGAGGATCATCTGCTCCGCTGCCTGGGCGTGGACGATTACCCCCGGTTCATTCTCGTTGAGCGGGGTCGAAATCAGGTCGCGCAATCCGGTTGCGCTGGCTCCGACGAAGACGATCTGTCCCTCGACCGCGGCGCGTATCTCTTCTTCAGATATATCATCGGACAGCAGCTTCCACGCCGGGATCGTCCGTTCGGGTGCCGGTTCGCTAAAGTGCATCCACAATTCACCAGCTGCGGTGGTCGGTACTTCAAAATCGCCGACCTTCAGGCTGACGATGGATCCGGGCGCACCGGCGGTCTCGCCGCTGCCGTCACTGGTCTTGACCAGGATCGACCCCGCCTGTTGCGCCACCCGCAAGGCTTCGAGCGAGAGCGAGGGCACCAGCTTGTCTTTGTGGAAAAACACCAGTGGCGCTCTGCGCAATATCCCGTCGGCGTCGCCGACAATGCTCAGCGAACCCAGTCCGGCCGACGCCTGTTGCAGTTGCGGCAGGGACTGAACCGTCCCCTGATAGTGTTCCACCTGTCCACTGGGCGGTGACCCGAGTACCGCCATGCCGGTCGGCAATTCGATCGGATCACCCCGGTCCTCGTGGAGCAGAAAGAATCCGCCGACGACCGGCGCCAGAGCAAAGCTGTCGGCCAGTATATCGTCATTGTCGGGCAGGTCGGAGAGCGAGCGCAGCAGATCTTCATTGCCCTCCTCTTGCGGCAGACGCGCGGCGATCTGGCGGGGCGAGGTCCGGTCGGGTTCGGAAAAGACGATATCGAAGGCAATTGCCGCAGCGCCGGCGTCGGACAGCCTTTGCGTCAGCTTGGCAATCTCGGTCCGCGACCACGGCCATTGGCCCAGCCGTTCAACCGATTCCTCGTCAATGTCGATGATCCGCACGCCAGCATCCTGATAAGCGCGTGGTGCGGCGTTTTGATAGCTGTCAAAAACCATCAAACCCAGCCGGTCAAATCCCGGAATGGCCGCAAATTGTAGAGCCGCGATGGCGATAACGACCAGCACGCCCGCGATAATCGGTCCGGTTTTGATCATGGCCAGCCAGCGGCCAACCATTTTCCCCAAATTCCTGATCCCCGATGCCATGTCAGGTTGATTGCCCCACTCGCCCTGAAACTGCAAGGCGGCAGGCATGATCGGACGCTATTTCCAATCAAATTCCAGTTTCCGTTTGACAGCTCGCCTAACTGCCCATTAATTAAGAATGAGAATCATTCGCATTATCATTAAATCAGGGGCATATCGATGAACATCAATTTCCGGCAACGGGGAATTACCTATTCCTGCAGCATATTGGCTCTCGGCTTTGCGCAGGCCGCAATGGCTGCCGTTGATGACGGCGCCGGTTTTGACGACGAGATCATCACGGTTACCGCCACCCGCACTGCTATCGACGTGGTGGACGCACCGGCCACGGTGACGGTGATCAACCAGGAACAGATTGCCGATGAAATGGCGACCGATGTCCGCGATATCGTCAGGTTTGAACCCGGGGTTTCGGTCCGCCGGGCGCCAGCGCGCTTTGGTGCTGCGCTGGGCACGACGGGCCGGGCGGGTAATGAGGATTTCAACATTCGCGGTATTGGCGGCAACCGGGTGCTGATCCAGGTCGACGGCATCCGCTCTCCCCAGGGGTTTACCTTTGGTGCGCAGGAAGTCGGGCGCGGCAATGCTACCGATGTCGGGTTGATCAAATCGGTCGAAATCCTCCGCGGTCCGGCGTCAGCGCTGTATGGCAGCGACGGCCTGTCCGGTGCGGTCAGCTTCATCACCGCCGATCCGGTCGACTTTATCAAAGACGGAAACAGCTTCGGCGGTTTTGCGCGGGCGCAATATAGCTCGGCTGATCAGGAATTTTCCGAGACCGTGGCTCTCGCCGGTCAGGCTGGTGATTTCTCGGCGATGCTGGCTTATTCCCGGCGCGATTTTGAGGAACTTGATAACAAGGGCACCATCGACACCGAAGATGAAAGCCGCACCACCCCCAATCCGCAGGATGGCGAGTCCAACGCGTTTCTCGGCAAGCTGGTCTGGAACAATGGCGCGCATAAAGTGCGTCTGACCGGCGAATATCTCGAACGCCAACTATCCTCGGACATATTGTCAGGACGCGGACCGGTTTTTCTGTTCGGCCCCACTCCCAGCTGGATCGTGGACAATCTGGCCGCGCAGGACGAGACGAAGCGCAGCCGGGTATCGATCGACTATACCTATGATGCGGGCGAAGAAGGTTCCGGCTTTATCGACTATGCCCATCTTGCTGCTTATTGGCAGGATGGTACGGACCGGCAATTTGCTCTGGAAGAGCGCACAGCAACCTCTGCGACACCGCGTCCGGACCGGGAACGGCTGAATACGTTCGACAATGAAGTGATCGGAGCGGTCGCCGATTTCCGGTCGATCTTCAGTACTGGCTCAATACAGCATGTGCTGACCTTTGGCGGTGATGTTAGCAAAACCGAGCAAGCCGGTGTGCGGGATGGAACCGAGCCGCCGTTCGGGGAAGTCTATCCTTCCAGTGCTTTCCCGAAGACCGATTTCACGCTGGGCGGTTTCTATCTGGGTGACGCGATCGCGTTTGGCGACGGTGTCTTCACTCTCTACCCCGCCATTCGCTATGATTTTTACGATCTGAACCCGACAGACGATCCTCTGCTGCCGGGCTTTACACCGAGCGGTCAGGATGGTTCGCAATTGTCGCCCAAGCTGGGAGCGGTGGCCAGATTCGGCGATGTCCGCCTGTTCGGCAATTATGCGCGCGGTTTCCGCGCGCCGACGCCCAGTCAGGTCAATAATTTCTTCGAGAATCTCGCTTACGGCTATTCTTCGCTCGCCAATCCGGACCTCGGCCCGGAGAATAGCGACAGTTTTGAAGCGGGTATTCGCTATGCCACTAATGATATCAGCCTGTCGCTGACCGCTTTCACGGCGGACTATTCCGACTTTATCAGCCAGGAACAGGTGTCCGGCAGCTTCACGCCCGGGGATCCCGCTATATATCAGTTTATCAATCTCGATAATGTGACCGTCAAAGGCGTCGAAGCCAAGGCTAGCTACGAGGCGGAAAACGGCTTTCGTGCTCGCTTTGCGATTGCCTTTGCCGACGGCACGGTAAAATCGCCAAATAATCCGCCGGTCCCGCTTTCGACGATCGATCCGCTCAACGCGATCTTCGGCGTCGGCTATCGTGAACCCGGTGGCGCCTTTGGCGGCGAAATGATCGTCAGCTACAATGCCCGCAAGGAAGCGAACGAGACGACAGGCGTATGCTCTGCTGCCTGTTTCCGTCCGCAAGAATCGGCGATCATCGACGCAACCGCCTTTGTCCGGATCACCGAATATGCCAAGATCCGGGCGGGGATATTCAACATTACCGATCAGAAATACGCGCTGTGGAGCGACGTCAGGGGATTGGCGGCGACGTCCGATATCACCGATGCGTTCACCCAGCCGGGGCGCAACGCCAGTGTTTCGCTCAGCCTATCATTCTAATTTTATGGGGAGAAAAGACGATGACGATCAAATTGAAAACACGACTGGGGGCGGCCTTGTTCGCTCTCGCAATGGCGACATCACCGGCACTGGGCAGCGGCGATCAGCAGCAGATTACCGCGACCGCTACGCAGGCGTCCTTCGAGCAGGATCGAGCCGACATATTGGCGATGGCCGGAGACTATAAGGTCCGTTTCGACATGGCGGAAACCACGTCATGGCGCGAAGATTATGAACCGATCAATGCGAAGATTTCCGGCGGTCATGAAAGCGTGCGCGTCATCAAGGACACCGGCAGGGAGATCGTTTTGCAACATCTTCTGGTCGCCGAGCATGAAGGGGAAAGCTTCATCATCAAACACTGGCGTCAGGACTGGACCTATGAGCCTGCGAAAGTGCTGGTCTATGCCGACGCCGGCACTTGGGTGAACAAGGATGTGCCGCAGTCCGAGCGTCAGGGTAGCTGGTCGCAAACGGTCTGGCAGGTCGATGACAGCCCCCGCTATGGCGGCCTGGGAAAATGGCAGACGGTCAATGGACTGCGCAGCTGGACCAGCGACTGGACCGCTCGCCCGCTGGCGCGCCGCGACGCGGTTCGCGATCCCGTCTATGATCATTATCAGGCGATCAATCGCCATCAACCGATGCCCGGTGGCTGGATCCACTGGCAGGACAATGTCAAGATGAAGCGGGTTGATGGCAAGGCGGTGCCTTATGTCCAGGAATCGGTGCTCAACAGCTACACCAAGTTCGACGGCTATGATGTCAGCGCGGCTGATGACTATTGGACCAAAACCGAGGCTTATTGGGCAGAGGTGCGCAAGGAATGGGATGCCGCTATCGCTGCGCATGGCGGGGTAACCGTTGAGGAAGAAGCGCAGACCGGCACGGTGATCAGCGCACGGCTTTTGACCATGGGCACAGAGATTACCGGGGGCGAATTGACCGAGGCCGCTGCGGTGAAGGAAGCGCGGTCGCTTATTCGGGACGCGACCAACAAGCGGCCGGTAGAAAGCGCAGCTAGGAAAACTCCGGCATCAGCAGAATATTGATGGCGGAGCCGATATCCGCATTTGCGCAGTCGCTCGCCGCTACCCCAAGGCTTTCGGCTATGCCCCCTGCGCAAATGCGGATCATTGTGGCGATGCGGATTGCGGTTCTGGCGAGGAAAAAGAGACAGGACGCAAAACCCTATCTGGTCAAGCAACTGGGCGATGAAATCGCCGCGGGCCATTTTGCCCATATTATCGAGCTGATGGGCGATTGCTGGCCCGAGCCGATGGCCGTGCATCGACCCTGCTGTCAGCAGACAAGCCATGATGAAATATTGGTGCTTGATCTGACCACGGCTGTGGTACAGCGCCAGCCTGAACATTTCCACGGGCTGATCGGCGAGATGATCGGCCGTTCTGACCGGCAGAAACTCCATCTCGTTTTCGCTAAATTTGTCAGCCGATTCAAACGTTAAGGAAGATTTGCGTGAATAAAGTAAAAACCAGGAACCTGTTGATATTGGTTCATCTGTTCCTTGCCGCCTTTCTCGCACCGTCCTTTCTGATGGTCGGTACAACCGGCGCGCTCAAGCTGGCCGGTGTCGAGCCGTCGATCGAGGATATCGATCTTGTTTTGCCGGCAGACACGCAGCTGGATCCGGACAGCCCGACCCTGAAAGAGGATATCGCCGCCATTCTCGCGGCGCAGAATATCCATCTCGATATAGAAAGCATCCGCAGCCGTGATGGCAGTATGACCACCCGGCCGACCTCGCGGACCTTTGCACGGATCAACCAGACACCAGACGGGCTGAAGGCCTCTCTGCACAAGCCGGGTCTTCAATATGCGCTGATGGAATTGCACAAGGGCCACGGCCCCGCGATCTTCAAAACCTACCAGATGATCGCCGGGATTTCATTGTTTCTGGTCATTGTCGGCGGTTTGGTCGTCGGACTATTGGCCAAGGTCTATCGGCGCAAAACTATTGTTTCGCTCGCTCTTGGGAGCATGGCATTTCTGGCCCTCGGCTTCGTGGTCTGATCCGGACAGTAAGCGCTAGGCGAGGGCTACACCCTCGATCGTGATCCGGTTCAGATAGCGCCGGTGTCCCTGATAATCGTTCATGGCATAATGCCAGGTCGAACGGTTATCCCAAATCGCCAGATCGCCTTCCCGCCACACGTGGCGATGGTGGAAGCGGTCCTGCATGATATGATCATATAGTTCCTGCAGCAGTGCCTGACCCTCCGCCGGTTCCATGTCGACAATTTCCAGCGTGAAACCCGGATTGACATAGAGCCCCTTCACCCCGGTTTCGGGATGGGCCAGTACCACCGGATGGACCGCCGTCTGCCCGGCCTGGTCGGCATTGGTGTAGCGATCGCCAACCGCCTTGCGATAGGGGCTTTCTTCGCCGAACACATGCGCATTGCCGTGCCGCGCTTTCAGGTCTTTGATCCGGTCTTTCATCCCGTCATCCAGCGCTTCATAGGCGGCTGCCATCCCCGCGAATAACGTATCGCCGCCGCTTGGCGGGATTTCCAGCGCGTAAAGGATCGATCCCATCGCCGGGGCTTCATCATAGCTGTGATCGGTATGCCAGCCGCCGCCGATATTGATCTGCTGGTCCGGTTCCTTGAGCACTTCGGCAATTTCCGGATAGCCGTCGCGCCGCTTGAAGAAGCGGTTGAGGTCGATCGCGCCCCATCGTTTGGCGAAGGCAATATGGTCTTCGGGGGTGAGCTTCTGGTTGCGGAAGAATAATGTTCCGTGGTCGAGAAAGGCACGGCGGATGTCGGCAAATTCCTGATCGTTCAGTCTGGTGACATCGACATTTTCGACAATTGCGCCGACCGCCTCGCTGGCTTTTGAAATCTGCATATCGCTCTCCCGCTGTTCCGTTTCCTTCTGGAACTTATATTGTGATCGTGTAGCATGAAATCTGATATTGAGGAGTCCGATAATGAACGAGCAAACCCGTGTGCCATCTCTCAACCGCCGTCAGCTGCTTGCTGCTACTGCTGCAACCGGTGTTGCGCTAACCGCCGCTACGGCGACCGCTGCTGTCGCCGATGACAATTCGGATCTGACTGACAAGCCGGATCTGACGGGCAAATCGGTGTTGATCACCGGCTGTTCGTCCGGTTTCGGCAATCTCGGCGCGAAACTCTATGCCGAACTTGGCGCCAAAGTATTTGCCACCATGCGCAATCTGCCGCGCGCCGAAGGAGATGCACTGGCAAAGGTGGCGAAGGATGACGGTCTCGATATCACCATATTGGAACTGGACGTGCTGTCGGAAGAATCGGTGAACAAGGCTGTCGCGGAGGCCGAACGATTGAACGGCGGCGCGCTTGATGTCGTCATCAACAATGCCGGCATCGGCACAGGCGCACCGGTCGAATTGCAGGATATCGAAACGATGCAACTGCTGTTTGACACCAATGTCATGGGATATCAGCGGGTCGCCCGTGCGGCGCTGCCAAAAATGCGCGCGCAGAAATCCGGTCTGATCGTAAATATATCCTCACAGCTCGGCCGCGTGATGGTCCCGGGCATGGGTTTCTACAGCTCGACCAAATTTGCGGTCGAATCGATGAGCGAGCAACTGGCCTATGAACTGGTCCCGCACGGCGTCGATGTCACCATAGTCCAGCCCGGCGGCTTCCCGACCAAGATCTGGGAAAATGGCAATATATATACCGCCCCGATGCTCGATCGCGCCGATGACGAACGCAAGGCGGCCTATCAGGCGCTGGTTGACGGAGCGTTGCGCAATGGCGGCGGTACGTCCGACCCGATGGATGTACCCCGCGGGATTGCGCTGACAATCGCCAAGGCTCCGGGCAGGCGTCCGCTGCGCTTGCCCGTCCATCCAGGACCCAAACCGCAGCAGGCGATCAATCAGGTCAGCGCCCAGACCCAGATCGCGATGCTCGGCAATTCGCCCTTTGGTCCATGGGTCAAGGATGTAAACGGACGGTCCTAGCGGCGCAGCACGACCTTTTCAGACGCTGCGTTTCACCAGAAGCAAGGGCGTCAGATAGACGATCAGAAATATGAAATTGGGGATGACATTTGGCGCATTGCCGGATGCCACCGATGCGGTGCTGTCGACAGCGAACCAGACCAGAAATGTGTAGATTGTACCCTTGCGGATCAGCTCGCTGCCCTGTTCGACACCCGGCGCGGTGATGAAGACATACATGGCCATCATCCCGGCAAATACCCCACCGGCGATCGCCATCGCCATTTTCGCTTCCGGCGTGTCGAGACCGGCCACGCCATTGCCGCCGGAAGATGCAAGATGGAAGAATATGTCATTGGTGCCGGTAAAGTCATTCACCCCGGCAAAGGCAAAGAGGATGGCGACAAATATGGAAAAGCTGCCGACGATCCGGATATAGCGGCCAGTGGCTTGTGGTGACATGATCTGCTCCTCATTCGGTTTCCCCGCATGTAAACCATGAGGAAAATTTCAAAACAATTACCTGTCGGGTAAGTGCACAGTGCGCGATTCATGCTATTTGCTGCAGGCTAGGCACAGGATGAGGGAATAGATCATGCCGTCGGAATTTGGTGCGATATTGAAGGACTGGCGCAAGACGCGGCGGTTCAGCCAGCTCGATCTCAGTCTTGAAGCCGAAATGTCGGCCCGCCATTTGAGCTTTCTCGAGTCCGGCCGGTCGAACCCGAGCCGCGCGATGGTGTTGCGCCTCTCCGACGCGTTGCAGCTGCCTCGATCTGCTGCCAATCAGGCGCTCAATGCAGCGGGCTTCGCGCCGGTCTATCCCAGTCTTTCCGACGATGCACCCGAACTGGCTCCGGTTAATCAGGCGATCGCGACCATGATCGACCATCATGATCCGTTCCCCGGCTATGCAATCGATCGCCACTGGAATGTCGTGAACAGTAACCGGGGCGCCGAGATGATAATGGCATTGGCCAGCTCTGGCGGACCGGCCAATCTGATTGACATATTGATCAACTGCGCCGGGCTCGACCTGATCGAGAACTGGGACGAGGTCGCGGTTCTGTCTCTCTCCCGTCTGCGCACGGAGATACTGGAACTGGGCGGGGACGACCATCTGTCGACTTTGGCCGGACGGCTGGCATCGCACGAGCGGGTGAAGAATGTCGATATGGGATCGGTCAATCTCAATCAGGCGGTGATACCGACCATTTTCCGGGTCGGCGAAACCCGCCTGTCGCTCTTCTCGGTGATCGCGCAATTCGGCTCTGTGCTGGATATCAGAGCCGGAGAGACAACTATCGAGCTGATGTTTCCGATGGATGAGGAAACGAACCGGTTTTTCAAACGATAGAGCGGACATTGTGCGTTCATCTTTCGCGCATTAGCAAGCGGGGAAATGGAGGAGAGAGTTATGCGCTGGATTTCGGGAATCATGGCAGGAACGCTGGTGGCTTGTACGCCGGTGACGCAGGATTCGGTGGCACCTCCTGACGGACCGGACGGTGATAGCGTCGATACTATTTCCAGTCTGGCGGAGGACGAAGCCGCGGCGCAATTTGACTGGAAAAAGAATTATCCGACGTGGTACGCCGCTGTCGAACCTTTTCAGATCATGGGCACCGGAAAGCAGGGCATATATTTTGTCGGGACCGAAGGTCTTGGCATATATTTCATCCCGACCGACGCGGGCCATATCCTGATCGACGGCGGCATGCCGGGCGAGGGGCAATATGTCGCCGATGCAATCCGCAAGCTTGGTTTTGATCCGAAGGACGTAAAAATTCTGCTCAACAGTCATGCCCATTTCGATCACAGCGGCGGTCTGGCGGAATTGAAAGCGATAACGGGCGCCAGATTATTCGCTACCGAGGGTGACCGCTCCTCACTGGAAAGCGGCCTCTATCTCGGGTCCGAGGATGACAGCACGATGAACTCGCCGCCGGTCAAGGTCGACAGGATCATAGCCGACGGCGAGCAACTAAAGCTGGGCGATGTTACGCTCACCGCGCATATCACGCCGGGACACAGCCGTGGTTGCACCACCTGGACCATGCCGGTAGAGCAGGGCGGTCAGACTTATGACGCGCTGTTTTTCTGTTCCGCAACCGTTGCCGCCAACCGGCTGGTCGGACCTCCGCAATATGAGGGGATTGTCGCGGACTATCGCAAGACTTTCGCCATGACCAAAGACTGGAAGCCCGATATCTTTCTCGCCAACCATCCCGAATTTGCCGGACTGCCGGAAAAGCGCGAGCGCCAGAAAGCGGGTGATCCATTAGCCTTTGTTGACCGTGAAGGCTTTCCGGCGATGATGGCCAGGCTGGAGCAAGCGTTCGAAGCGGCGCTGGAAAAGCAGATGCTGAAATATAATGCGATCATGAGCGACTGAAGGTCAGACGCGGCCCACAGTGGTCGTTCAGTCTTCCGCGATCCATTCTTTCTTCAGCGGTTTGGCGGCAAGCGCCATTAGCGCCGCGGCGATGACATAGAATATCAGCGAATAGAGCATGGAGTAGCGCAGCCCGTCTTCGCCGTAGATCGGCGTCAGGCTGTCGGACAAGGCGCCGAGGAAGAATATCCCGCCACCGATGCCGATCAGATTGTTGATGAGGAGGAACAGTGCCGATGCGGTCGCGCGGGACTCTGCCGGGACCAGATGCTGGACCGCCGAGAGGACTGGG
This sequence comes from uncultured Parasphingorhabdus sp., assembly GCF_963975555.1. Classification (GTDB taxonomy): domain Bacteria; phylum Pseudomonadota; class Alphaproteobacteria; order Sphingomonadales; family Sphingomonadaceae; genus Parasphingorhabdus. The sequence goes on from NZ_CAXBHH010000001.1 coordinate 596,312, forward strand.
CCGAGCCAGAAATAGGCCAAAGCCTGCGGGATCAGGAACAGGACGAAGGCGAGGGTCGCTGAGCCGCTCATGATGCCAGCTGCGAATAACGGCACCGCCAGCAGGAAGGCCGCAGCCGGGACCAGACCATAAGCCGCTTTATTGTTCTTGCCGAGCCAGTCACCGATCATACCGCCGCCGAGGACGCCGGCAACCCCGCCGATCAGCAATATCGCGCCGAAGAATAAGGATGTGTCGATCAGGCTCAGGCCGAAACTGCGCTGCAACAGGCTGGGCAGCCAGAAAGCAATGCCATAGCCGAGCATCGAACTCGACGCAGCGCCGAAGGCGAGCAACCAGAACGCCTTCTTTTTCGCCAGCAGTACGACGGTGCCCTTGAAACTGTAAGGGGCCGCCGTGTGATCAGCCGGCGTCGGCGTCTTGATCTTGTCACGGACGAAATATTTGAAGAAGGGCGCGATCAAAACACCCGACAGTCCGACAACGAAAAAGGCCAGACGCCAGTCGACGGTGGCGGCGATATAACCGCCCGCAATCACGCCGGTGGCCGATCCCAGCGGGATGCCGAGTGAGTAGATCGCTAGCGCCCGGGCGCGCTTCTCGCTGGGGAAATGATCGGCTATCAGCGCGTAGGAAGGCGCAACGCCGCCTGCTTCGCCGACACCGACGCCCAGTCGCGTCAGGAATATCGACCAGAAACCTTGCGCCATCCCCGTCAGGGCGGTGAAGCCGCTCCAGACAGCCAGCGAAACGGTTATCACCCAGCTGCGGCTGGTCTTGTCGGCGAGCCACGCGAGCGGTACCGCCAGAGTGGAATAGAGCAATGCGAAAGCGACGCCGCCGAGCAGCCCCATCTGGGTGTCGCTGAGTCCGAGATCGGCCTGGATCGGACCGGCCAGGATCGCCAGTATCTGGCGGTCGACGAAGTTGAAAATATAGACCAGCAGCAACATGCCGAGCGCTACATTGGGCGAGGTCGTCCGGCTCTTCATGCTCTGCTGATCGGCCATTTATTTTCCTATATTCGAAAGAAATTCGTCGATTGCCGCCAGCGCATCAGGTTCGTCGAGCATCGGGGCGTGGCCGCGATCCGCGATTTCCACCGTGCTGATATGGTCCGGATGACGGCGTTTCATTTCCGCGACGGTAGCGGGAGCAAGTATGTCTGACAACGCACCGCGGAGGATCAACGCCGGAATGGCCGACAGCCGGTCCCATATCGCCCAGAGATCGGGTGGCACAGCAGAACTTGCATTGCCCGACAGGCCGTCGGAAATCGCCGGGTCATAAGCGAAGCGTATTATCCCGTCGGGCATTTCCGTGCAGGTGCGCCGGGCGAAGGCCATCCAGTCTTGTGCCTGATATCCGATCATCGCGTCGGCATGGACGAGCTGGCAATGATCGGCCGCTTGCTGCCAGTTGTCGAACGGTTCCAGCTCGCCAACATAGCTTTGGATCCGGTCGAGGCCGGCTGCTTCCACCACCGGCCCGATATCGTTCAATATCAGGCTGGTAAATCGTGTCGGCGAAGTCGCCGCCATCATCATCGACATAAGTCCGCCCAGCGATGTACCGATCAGACCCGTGTTCTCGAGCCGCAGGTCTTCGATCAGCGCAAACATGTCCTGGACGTAGGTGGCCGGCGTGTAATTTTCCGGGTTGGGATCATGGTCCGATCGTCCGCGACCGCGCTGGTCGGGGACGATCAGTTTATAATTGCCGGCCAGATGCCCGGCCAGCGCTTCAAAATCGGCGCTGTTCCGGGTGAGGCCGTGCATCAGCAGCAGCGGCGGACCTTCCGCATCATAGATGCGGGCATAGAGGTCCAGCCGGCCGTCAGCGCTGCGATAGACATGGTCGGCATATGTCATCATATTTGCCTAGGCGCCGTTCAGAATTTCACCCCGGCGGTGACAAAGACCTGGCGTGGATTTCCGTAAAATGCCGTCAGCGTACCTTCGGGGCCGAGCGTCGAAATCGGCTGGCCATTGGCTCCGAGTGCAATCGCACCGGTCGTCGGATCGGCTGCCACAAATGTATAGCCTGACGTCTTGTATTTCTTGTTGGTCAGATTTTTGCCGTGCAGACCAATGCTCCAGCGTTTGTCCGGTGCATTATAGACAAGATTGGCATCCCATAGGGCAAAGCCCTTTTGGTCGATATAGGGGTTGGCAATCTCGAACTGGTTGGTCTTGCTGCGGTAAGACAATGTGGTTCCAAGATAGATATCCCCTTCTCCTACTGGCGTAGAATAGGAGAATGTACCGCTGGCGGTCCATTTCGGTGTGTTCTGTACCTCCCGGAATTCCGCAACATCTGTCGGTACCCCGCCAATATTGGTGATATATTCGTCATATTGGGCATCAATATAGCCGAGTGAACCGGATAGGGTAACACGGTCGCCGCTGGCGATCATATCCTGCCCCAGTCGCGCATTGGCTTCAAATTCAAGGCCCTTCAATGTGGCCTTGCCGGCGTTGTTAATCACGCCGCAGAACGAAGGCAGACCTCCGACAGTACAGGCGACCGAACCCGGGATCTGCACGTTTTTATAGTCGGTATAAAAACCCGCTATCGCAACATTGAGAGCGCCGTCGAGCAGGCTGCCCTTATAGCCGACTTCATAGCTGTCGACTTCTTCAGGCTCAAAGCTGAGGAAAGAGGCGACTTCGCTATCGCTTGGGATGCCGCTGGCGTTGGTGGTCGGTGCATTTACGCCAACCCCGCGCGGGTCGAAACCGCCGCCTTTGAAGCCCTGTGAAAAGCTTGCATAGATATTGTGATCCGGAGTGGGTTTGTAGCTGACCGAAGCACGCGGCGTGAATTTCTTGAAATTCGCGCTGCCCTGGAAATCGGTGCTTGGTCCGCCGAAAGGAATGCCGGCGCCGCCAAAGGTCGGTGAACCGCCGCCGAGATAATTTTGCCGCACGATGCTGGCTGTCCGTTCGTCCCATGTATAGCGACCACCGACAGAGAGGCTCAGTTGTTCGGTGAAATCATAAGTGAAGTCGGCGAAAACCGCATAGGTTTCGGTGTCGACATCGGCTTCGGTAAAGGCTGTCAGGCCGGCGAATGTCGTAAACAGACGGACATCGAACAAGGTATCGGCCTTGGCATCAAGATAGTAGAAGCCGACCAGACCGTTGAGCTTGTCGCCTTCATAGAGCAGCTGGAATTCCTGGCTGATCTGTTCGTTAAGATAAAGTCCGGGCACGTCGAGATCGACTGCGGGCAGCGCGTCAAAGTCGATCGGTGTCGCCGTGTCATCTTTGCGCCAGGCGCTGATCGACCGGAAGGTAACCGTATCGCTCAGACTCGCCGTGATATTCATCGACAGACCGTAAGCCTCGATATCCTGGATCGGATCGTTGAGACCGCCACGTGTGTCAAACACATTGTCGAGCACCGGCGCACCGGAAACGGCGCCCGGGATGAGGCGATGGCCGCCGCGCGGATTGCTTTCGTCTTTCGTATAGTCGCCGGAAATCCGGATGAGTACGGGTTCGCCATAGCCACCCACCTCAAGCGTGCCGCGGCCAGCCCAGATGTCTTTGTTATAATTTTCCAGACCATTGGTCAGATTATCGCCGAAACCGCCGCGGGAAAGCCGCGCGCCCGATGCACCGATGCGGACAAGGTCGGAAATGGGCATGCTGGCGGTGACAACCGCTTCAGCCTGGTCATAGGTACCATATGTCACCTTCGCTTTGAACGATGGATCCTGCGGCAGTGCCTTGGTCACATATTTGACTGCGCCGCCAATGGTGTTGCGACCGTAAAGCGTGCCCTGTGGGCCGCGCAAAACTTCGATGCGTTCGACATCATAAATGTCCAGTACTGCCGCCTGCGGACGGTTGAGATAGACATCATCGAGATAGAGGCCAACGCCCTGTTCAAAACCCGAAACCGGATCTTGCTGTCCGATGCCACGGATGAAGGCGGAGAGGGTCGAGTTTGTTCCGCGAGAAGCTTCAAGCGTCGTATTCGGCGTCGTCAATCCGATATCGGTAATATCAATCGCACCCTGCTGTTCCAGTTTTTCTGCTGAATAAGCGGTAATCGCAATCGGAACATCGATCAGCCGCTCGTCGCGGCGGCGGGCCGAGACGATAATGATGTCCTCATCTGCGCCCTGACTGGCCGATTCGGATGTCTGGGCGTTGACGGCGGCAGGAGCGATAAGACCGCCTGCGAGGCTGGTGATGATCGCTGCATAGCTAACGGTGTGCTGAAATTTCATGAAAGCATCCTCCTTGAATATATGCCTGGCATTTCCAGGTCGATGAACGGCCTATATTGAAACATGAACCAACATTCAACTTAGAAATTTGCTTATCCGGCAAAATGCGGTTAGCCGTGACATTATGGCCACTGAATATAGCGAACATACTGAGTCTAAAGATAAACAGCCGCGCACCGCACGCGGGCTGAAGACCAAACGCAAACTGCTCGACGCGGCGGCGCTGGAATTTGGCGAGAAGGGCTTTCACGAAGCCTCGATCACCGGAATTACCCAGCGGGCCGGGACTGCGCTTGGCAGTTTCTACACCTATTTCGACTCAAAGGACGAGCTTTTCAGCGCGCTGGTCAAGGACATGAGTGCGCGGGTGAAGGGCCATGCCGCCGGCGCAATGACCGAGTGGCAGGATGCGCTGGAACGCGAGAAACTGGCGCTCGAGGCGTTTATGAATTTTGCCCGCGAGCATAAAGAAATCTACCGAATCATCGACGAAGCCGAATTTGTCGATCCCGCCAGCTATCGCCTCCATTATGAAGAAACCGCCAAACGCATCTTTGAACGTTTGCAGGAAGGCAGCGCGGCCGGCGATTTTCGGGGGGAGCTGGAAGAAGCCCATGCCTGGGCGATCATGGGCATGAATGTGTTTTTGGGCATGCGCTACGGTATCTGGAGCGAAGAAAAATCAGCCGTCCAGATTGCCGACATCGCCAACGGCATCCTGGCGAAGGGGATCGCGGCGGACAAGGACTAGCCCTGAATTGAACAGTAAGGCAGCGATTTTGCGGCTACTCTGCAAGTGTTGCACGATGATTTCAGCCGTCCCGTCCGACCGAAATCCCGGGCGAGCTTTGGCGAATTTTAAAGTCTCGACCGCCGGTTCCATTTTACGAGTACGTTCGAAACCCAAAGTCCTGAAAACTGGCGCTTACAACAAGCGGAGGCTGACGCTGCCCATGCCTTCTATATGGGCGGTGAATATGTCACCTGATACGGCAGGAACCATCGGTCCCAACGCACCTGACAGGATGATGTCGCCCGCCTTTAACGGCTGGCCTTGACCGATGCGGATCGCGGCAAGCCAGGCAAGGGCGTTGAGCGGATTACCCAGACAGGCTGCACCGCTCCCTTCAGAAGCAACCACGCCGTTTTTTTCCATCCGCATGGCGCAGCCGACAAGATCTAAGTCCTGAAGGTCGAACGGCTGGTCGCCGAGAATGAACATGCCTGCGGAAGCGTTGTCGGCGACGGTATCGACAAAAGTGATGTCCCATTCGGCGATGCGGCTGTCGACAATTTCCAGCGCCGGGAATGCACAGGATATTGCGTCGGCCAATGTCGAGGGGTCATCGGCGACGCTGTCTATATCGTGGCTGAGGCGGAAAGCGATTTCCGCCTCGACTTTCGGCTGGAGCAGTTTTCCCGGCGCTATTGTGCCATCGTCACCAACCTGCATATCGGCGAAAAGCACTCCGAAATCTGGCTGGTCGACACCGAGCTGTTGCTGCACGGCTTTTGACGTCAGGCCGATCTTCGCGCCGACAATCCGGCGGCCTTCCTGAACCCAGTGATCCCGGTTCAGCACCTGGATAGCATAAGCGTCATCCTCGCTCGCCTGAGGTTCGCTATGGCGCAGCGGCGCAATTGCCCGGCCGGCATAGGCGTTGCGCAGCTTTGCTGCATGAAACTTGTGGTCAATCACGATATATCTCGCAGACTTGTTGGCGTAGCATTGCCGGGTAGCACATTATTTTCCGGGCCCGGCATGCTCTCGGGTGAACGGTTGAAATATTTCGTGGCGGCCTTGATCCCCGGCGACAGTTTTCGCCGCGGCGGATTATCAGGCTACCCCGAGTTGCACTTAGCATGGACAAATAATACTTCAACTACTAAGTATATGGCAAATATGCTTGTGATTATCGTTTTATATCCATCGTTTGCGGTGTTTTATTAGATGTCTAATGATTCTGAAATATGGGGTCACCGGCAAAATGGAAGGAAGATTGGCGTGGGACAATGGCGTATCGATGAACGGACGACGGGATTACTGCCGCGCGAACTTGCATCCGGTCGAGTGTCAAGATCATCTGCGAGGGCAGCGGCAATATGCTGTCTGGCGCGTTGATGTCAGTATCGGTCGCGCGCACGTTATATGACAAGATCTGGGATGCGCATGTCGTCGCCGATGATGACGGCGAGACATTGCTTTATGTGGATCTGCATTTGATTCACGAAGTCACTTCGCCGCAGGCATTTGCAGGGCTCGCTGCTGCCGGACTCGGGGTTCGACGCCCCGCTTTGGCTTTGGCACTGTCCGATCATAATGTGCCGACAGTGAACCAGGACGCCGGCACCAGCGCTGTCACGGACGAAGAGGCGCGTGCGCAGCTTGAGGCGTTAGCCGAAAATAGCGACCGCGCGGGGATCGAGCGTTTCGCGATGGGGGATTCGCGTAACGGCATTGTCCATGTCGTTGGCCCCGAGCAAGGGCGATCCCAACCGGGCATGACCATCGTCTGCGGCGATAGTCACACATCGACGCACGGGGCTTTTGGTGCGCTGGCCTTTGGCATCGGAACGTCGGAGGTGGAACATGTCCTGGCGACCCAGACGATCCGGCAGCGCCGGGCCCTTAACATGCGCATCCATGTTACCGGTTCTTTGTCACCGCATGTCTATGCCAAGGATTTGGCGCTTTATATTTTGCAGCAGGTCGGTGTGGACGGGGCCAATGGTCATGTCGTCGAATTTGTCGGAGAGGCTATCCGTTCGCTGTCGATGGAAGCACGGATGACCTTGTGCAATCTGAGTATCGAGATGGGTGCTCGCGCCGGACTGGTCGCGCCCGATGAAAAGACATATGCCTATCTAAAAGGTCGTCCCGCATCCCCTGATGGCGCGGCTTGGACGGCGCGGCTAGAGCAATGGCAGCTGTTATCAAGCGACCCCCAAGCGTCATATGATCGCCAGATAGATATTGATGCACGGCGTGTTCGCCCGATGGTCAGTTGGGGAACCAACCCGTCGCAAATTATTGCGATCGACGAAACGGTTCCCGATCCAGCTGCGCTGGGCGATGCGGTCGCCCGGGCCGAGGCTAATCGGGCACTGGACTATATGGGCTTGTCGCCGGGAATGCCGATCGCCGGACTGCGTCTTGATCGTATCTTCATCGGCAGTTGCACGAACAGCCGCATCGAAGATTTGCGCGCCGCCGCCGCGATTGTGAACGGCCGGACGGTTGCATCGCATGTCGATGCCATGATTGTGCCCGGATCGGGCCTGGTCAAAATACAGGCCGAGGCCGAGGGGCTGGATCGTATTTTCCGCGATGCCGGCTTTGATTGGCGACAGCCCGGCTGTTCCATGTGTGTCGGGATGAACGCCGACAAATTGCTATCCGGTGAGCGCTGTGGCTCGACTTCCAACCGCAATTTCGAGAACCGGCAGGGACAGGCAGGCCGGACGCATTTGATGAGTCCGGCGATGGCTGCTGCCAGCGCCATCGCCGGTTATATTATCGATCCTGACCAATGTTAGGCTGCATTCTCGAACCGTTCGATCGCGGCGATATGCTGCAAGGATCTGCTGATATCATCAAGCCCGTGCAGCAGGATGTGGCGGTCGTTCGCATCGATCGAAAAGGAGATGCTTTGTTCTGAAGCCAGAACGATTTTCTCGTTCACAAGATCGACGGTGATCGGTGCATAATCGGACTGCGCAACCATCTCGCGGAGTTCGTGGCATATCGCGTCCGGCAGGCTGATCAACAAAAGGCCGTTTTTGCGCGCATTGGCCGCAAATATATTGCCGAAACTGGGTGCAATTATACAGCGGATGCCATAATCTGTGACCGCCCAGACAGCATGCTCACGAGACGAACCACAGCCAAAATTACGATCTGTTATCAAGATCCGGGCATGGCGACATTCCGGACGATTGAGAATGAAGCCGGGGTTCTCGCTGCCATCGGCACGGTAGCGTGCTGTTTGAAAAAGATGGTTCCCCAGACCTTCGCGGGTCAGCCCTTTCATATATTGTGCCGGAAGAACCATGTCGGTGTCTATATTTGATAGCGGCAAAGGCGCTGCTACAGCTGATATACAGGTGAATTTTTTCAACGGGTTCTCCATGTTCCTAACGCGGGAGGATAAGGGGCCTCCGCGTTTCGGTCCAGCCTCTTTTCAATATTGGGAGTTAGATTGGCTTTACTGCCCGGTCGCCGAGCGGTTGAAATAATCCGTTGCCGGACGATCCTTTGTGTTCTAAGGATAAGCTCGTCGGGCGCATGAAATCAGGAAGCGCAAAGGGTTATATCGGGGAGCTATATACTGGCTATGAAACAAGAGAGTGATCGTCACCACCCGGAATATTACACCGATCCGAACAATAGTATCGGCTATCTGGCGCGCATCTTGTTCCGGTCTTTTTCGCGCCTGCTTGAGCGGGGAACGATGGTTCACAATGTTTCCTCTGGCCAGTGGCGTTTTCTGCGGCAATTGTGGCTGGAGGACGGGATTACCCAGCGTGAGTTGAGTGAACGGGTTGGCATGCGCGAGCCCACAACTGTGGTGGCGTTAAAAAGCCTCGAAAAAGCCGGGTTTGTCATTCGCAAAAAAACGCCTGTCGACCGGCGTAAAACCTTTGTTTATTTGACCCCACATGCGAAAAAGCTCGAACTGATCCTCGCGCCGATGAATGCGGAAATCCATGAAATCGCGACCCGGGGGATGAGCGACGAGGAGGTCGCATCGCTGCAGTCACTGATGCAGCGCGTCATCGGAAATTTGGTGGATGAGTCGCCTGAATTGGCGGCATCATGGGACGCCAAGGTCTGATTGTCCGGGACTCGGATATCGTTCCGCCCCAAAAATCATGAACCAGTATAAAATAGTAACTCAATAGGTTGGTAGGAATAACGATGACAAAAATCGGCGTAATCGCAGGAAGTGTCCGCAAAGGGTCGTTCAACAAGATGCTTGCCAAACTGGCTGTCGCGCGATTGGAAGCGCATGGCGCTGTGGTGACCGAGGTCGATCTGGGGGCGTTGGAATTGCCTATCTATGCGGCTGAGCTGGAGGCCGATAATTTCCCGCCCGACGCGCTCCGCCTCAAGCAAATATTGTCCGAACAGGACGGGTTGCTGGTGGTCTCGCCGGAATATAACGGGTCGATCCCGCCATTGCTTAAAAATGCAATCGATTGGGCTTCACGACCGACCGGGGATGAAGGGATGATTGCGCTGACTGCCTATCGCGGAAAAGCCGCTGCAATTATGTCAGCATCGCTGAGCCCGTTCGGCGGGATGCGCGGACTTATGCATTTACGCCAGATTTTGACCACGGTCCAGATGACGGTGATACCGGATCAGGTGGTAATCCCTGCCGCACATGCCGCCTATGAAAGCGATGGGCAGTTGAAGGACGAACTGCCGGTAACGCTTGTCGATATAACCGCGGCCCGTTTGATCAAGGTCGCTGCGGCACTGGCCGGGTAAACAGCTCTATTGCGACACGGTCATGCTGACGGAATGTTTTGCCGGGCGCTATGGTCGATATTTTCGCCCCAGTCGGCGTCAAGCGCGTCGAGCAGCGCGTCGAATTTCTGTTGGCCCAGGACAGATGAGATTTGCGAGGTCAGGCTATCCATCGCGAGTTGCGCATCGCGGCGCATCATCTGACCCGTTTCGGTCAATGAAACGGTGACGTGACGACGGTCCTTCGGGTCGACGTCGAGCTGCAATATACCGAGTTTTTCCATCTGGTTGATCGTACTGTGAATGGCTTGCCGTGAAATGCCGAGGTTGCGGGCTATGTCCGAGGGCCGCACGATTCCGCTCACGATATTGGTCATGACCATCGATTGCGATCGACTGACATCCGGCCATCCCCGAGCGTGCAGTCGCGCTTGAAGGCCTTCATCCATCCAGCAGAATCGCTGAAATAGTGCAATGATGAGTTGGTTATGGCGCATAAGCGGGATCTGCTTTTCTGTGATCTTTTTCTCGCGAGAGAGTTGCCCGCAAACTATGGCAAGCACACATGCCGCGCAAGCAATAGAACGTTGCAAATGAAAAGCTCTTAGCATACTATGCTTTATCCGGTGGTCGGATGTACGGGTTTCCGGCCCGGGCTATTCGCTGCCATTTGATGCCAGCCTTTGACCATCAGCATATAGTTAGCCAATAATGATCAGGAGAGAGAATATGGACGCCAACGGAACCGAAGGGTTGGACGCGCAATTTATCGGACGGACCTCGCCGACCGCGCCGCGCATCCAGGCGGGCGGGCATCCATGCCAGGGCATCTACTGGACCGAAAGCGGCAAGCGTCCAAAGGTCGCGATCATTGCAACCCATTATAATGTCGATTTTTCCGAACATTATATCGCGCCCTATTTCGCGCGGCAGGGCTTTGGTTTTCTCGGCTGGAACACGCGCTATCGCGGGGTAGAGGACCAGTTTCTGCTCGAACATGCCGTATTGGATATCGGCGTCGGCATGCGCTGGCTGAAGGAAGAGGCCGGTGTCGAACAGATCATCATATTGGGCAATTCAGGCGGCGGATCGCTAATGGGTGCCTATCAGGCCGAAGCCATTGCACCGACTCTGACCGATCGCTTGCCGTCTGCCGGTCAGGACGCTCTGGCCGATCTGATCAAGGGTGATCTCTATATCTCGTTCAACGCCCATCAGGGCCGTCCCGAAGTGCTCACTGACTGGATGGATGCCTCGGTGACCGACGAGAATGATCCGGTCGCCACCGATCCGGAGCTCGATCCGTTCAATCCGGCAAACGGGCCGCCTTATTCCGATGAGTTCATCGCAAAATACCGGAGCGCACAGCGCGACCGCAACCAGCGTATTACCGACTGGGGCAAAGCGGAGCTGAAGCGGTTGAACGATGCCGGTATTCCGGACCGGATATTCCCGATGTTCCGCTGCTGGGGCGATATCCGCTGTGTTGATCCGGCCATCGACCCGTCGGACCGCAAAGCCAACTGGTGCTATCGGGGCGATCCCGCGCTGGCCAACCGGAGCCCAAGTATCGGCCGCGCAAATTCGATCAAGACCTGGTTGAATATGTGGAGTCTGGAAACCTCGCCCTGTCAGGGCAAGCCCCATCTGGTCAAGCATGACACGCCTGCGCTGGTGGTGCAGGGCATGGCGGACACCGGCGTGTTCCCGAGTGATGCCCGCAAGATATTCGATTTTCTCGGCAGCAGTGACAAGCAACTGGAGCTGATCCCGGGCGCGCATTATTTCGAGGATTCGATCAAAGAGCGCCAGAATGCCGCCGATCTGGTCGGCAGCTGGATCAGGGAAAAGCTCTGATGCCAACGGACGCCGCCGATATCGTTCAAGCACTGCGGGATGCCGGCCTGATTGGCGCCGGAGAGCCGCTGCTGGAACCACTTACCGGCGGCGTCTCCTGCGATGTCTGGAAGCTTGACACAGCGGCTGGGCCTATCGTGGTCAAACGCCCGCTAGCGCAGCTGCGCGTGGCGGCGGAATGGACCGCGCCGGTCGAACGGGGACAAAGCGAAGTACGCTGGCTGAGGCGCGCGCGTGAAGTGGAGCCTTCCATCGTACCCAAAGTGGTTGCCGAACTTTCCGTTGGCCATGCTTTTGCGATGGAGTTTCTTCCCGATTGCCCGGTGTGGAAAGACGAGCTGGTCGCGGGGCGCGTGGATGTTGATTTTGCCGCGCGCGTCGGCAGCGGAATTGTTGCGGTGCATAAGGCAACCGCGAACAATTCCACCGACCGAGATGATTTCCCCAATGACGAGATGTTTCGGGCGCTGCGCGTCGATCCATTTCTGATCCATGTTGCGGAACGCGATCCCGAATTGGCACCGGCATTGCGCGCTCTTGCGGAGGACCTGATGTCCCGCAAGATTGCTCTGGTTCATGGTGATGTCAGTCCGAAGAATATCCTCGTGAGCGGTGACAATCCGGTGTTTATCGACGCGGAATGCGCAGTATATGGTGATCCCGCATTCGACCTTGCCTTTTGCGTCACCCATTTGCTGCTGAAATCGGTGTGGCTGGACAATGAAAAATTGCGGCACGCGGCAGCGGCGATGGTCAATGCCTATCGGGCGAAGATTGATTGGGAGGCTCCGGACGAACTGTTGCAGCGTGCCGGACGGCTTACCGGCGCATTGCTGCTCGCCCGTGTCGAAGGCAAATCGCCGGCATCCTATTTGACCGCCGCAGACCATAAGAAAATTGTCCGCGCGCAAGCGCGTGCTTTGATTCTCGATCCTTCGCCGATCGATGAACTTGTTACCGAATGGAAAAGGACTTTTGCATGACTGCACGTATTACCTCCGTTGCTGGCCGCCAGCTTTGGGATTCTCGTGGGCGGCCTACAGTAGAGGCTGAGGTGACTCTTGAATCGGGAGTGGTCGGGCGGGCTATCGCACCTGCGGGAGCGTCTCGCGGCGCGCATGAGGCGGTTGACCTGCGGGATGGCGGCGACGCATTCGGCGGCTATGGTGTCGGCCGCGCCGTGTCGGCAATCGGCGTCGAAATTTCTCCCGCAATAATGGGCATGGATGCCCGCGAACAGGGTGCAGTTGATGCCGCCTTGTGCAAGCTCGACGGCACGACAAACAAGGCGCGTCTGGGTGCCAATGCGGTTGTCGCGGTGTCGATGGCCGTTCTTCATGCGGCTGCGGCGGACGCGCGCATGCCGCTCTGGCGTTATCTCGCGGAGGGCAGGTCGGTGCGGATACCGCTGCCCGAAATCCAGATTTTCGGTGGCGGCGCCCATGCCGGTCGCCGTACCGATGTGCAGGATTTCATGATCATGTGCCCCAGAGCCGGAAGTTTCCGCCGCGCACTGGAAATCACCGATGATGTTTACCGCGCTGCTGGCCGCCTGATGGAGGAAAAGGGACCTTTGACCGGCGTCGCCGACGAAGGCGGCTGGTGGCCGAATTTTTCATCGAACGAGGACGCGCTCGACACGCTGACCCGCGCGATTGAAGCCGGCGGGCACCGTGCCGGCGAAGATGTGTTCATCTCGCTCGATATCGCAGCCAATGAACTGGGAGACTCCTCCGGCTATAATCTTGCGCTCGATGACCGGCGAATGTCCGGAGAGGAAATGGGCGCACGAATAATCGAGTGGACAAAAAATTATCCGATATTGTCGGTCGAGGATCCCGCGGGACAGGACGACTGGGCCACGATGGCGGCGGTGACGGCGGCTGTCGGTGATCATGTACAGATCATTGGTGACGACGTTTTGGTGACCAATGCAAAGCGGGTTGAAGACGCACACGCAGCCGATGCTTGTAACGCTGCATTGATCAAGGTGAATCAGGTCGGCACCGTGACCGAGGCCAAGGCCGCGCTTGATGCAGCGGTCGTACATGGCTGGGGCGCCATTGTCTCGGCGCGGTCGGGTGAGAGCGAGGATGTCACAATCGCCCATCTTGCGACCGGCTGGGATGCCGGGCAATTGAAGGTCGGCAGCTTTACGCGCTCCGAACGGATGGCGAAATGGAACGAGATGCTGCGGATCGAAGAAGCGATGGGCAGTGATGCCGTCTTCGCAGGAACGTCGGCATTTGCGGCTCCGATTGCGCAGGCTCTGGCATGATTGTTCTGCACGCCCGCCCAAGCCCCGGTTTTCGCGCCGAAGTCGACAATGTTTTTGGTCCCGGTGTCGTAACGCATGTCGACGAAGCGGCATCGCTCGAGAGTGTCGCTGGAGAAATCACGACGTTGCTCCACGTGTTAACACCGGTAACGGCAGAATTTATCGCCTCGGCCCCCAATCTCAAACTCATTCAGAAAATCGGCGTAGGGGTGAATACGATCGCGCTTGACGCAGCCCGCGAACATGGCGTTGCGGTTTGCAATATGCCGGGTACGAACAGCCAGGCCGTCGCGGAAATGGCGCTTTCGCTGATGATGGGCGTGTTGCGCCGCACATGCTTTTTTGACGCGCGGACGCGTGGCGGGGAAGGATGGACAGCGGATCCGGCGGAGCTGGATAATGTCGGCGAAATTGCCGGGCGAACAATCGGCCTCGTCGGCTTTGGAAATTCGGCGCAACGGTTGGCGCCGGTGCTGAAGGCACTGGGTGCGAAAGTTGTTTATACCGCCCGCAGCCCGCATGATGTGGATTATGAATTCTGGCCGCTCGAGCAGATGGTGGCCGAATGCGATATCCTGTCTCTCCACATTCCGCTTACCGAGGAGACACGGGGGACGATTGATCCGCTGGCGATGAAGGCAGGTGCGGTTCTGGTGAACACAGCGCGCGGCGAACTCGTGGACGAGGAACGGTTGAACCGGGCGCTGGCGTCTGGGCATTTGCGCGGCGCCGGGCTGGATGTGTTCATGCGCGAACCGCTGGACCCGTCAAACCCGCTGCTTGCCCGGTCCAATGTCGTGCTGGCGCCGCATATTGCATGGCTGACGCCCGAAACTCTGACGCGCAGTCTAACGGTTGCGCATGAAAATTGCAGGCGGCTGACCGCCAATGAACCCCTTTTGCATCAGGTGATCTAATGTCTCTTCCTATCGTACTTATCACAGGCCAGCTTCTCACCGACGCCGTGTGGCAACCGTTGCTCGATGCATGGAGAGACCGCGAGGTGATTGTCGCAGACAACCGGAATGGCGAAACAATCGGCGATATGGCGCAGGACCTGCTCGACAGCGCACCGGCAAAATTCATATTGATCGGCCATGCGATGGGCGGCTTTGTTGCCTTTGATGTGATGCGCCGTGCACCGGAACGCGTGGAAAAATTGATATTGCTTTCGACGCTTGCCTCCGCCGACGGTCCGGCGCAAACCACGCGGCGGCAGGGGTATATCGACTTGGTCGAGAGCGGAAAGTTCGATCACGTGGTCGAAGAACGTATTCCCATATTATTTCCTGAAGCGAAGCGGGACGACCAACGTCTGCTCGGCATCGCACGGAAAATGGCGGCCGATACCGGTGCGGATATATTCCTGCGGCAACAGCGGGCGATTATGGCGCGCAGCGACAGCCGACCGCATCTCCGTGACATCAAGGTGCCGACATTACTCGTCTGGGGCGATCAGGACGGCATCACCACCCGCGGGCACCATGACGAGATATTGCAGGAAATCCCCGACGCAAAGCTGGAAATAATCGAAGGAGCCGGACATCTGACCACTGTTGAAATGCCAGATGTGGTCGTCCCGCTGCTTACAAGTTTCGTGGATGCATAAGCCTTTTCGACAGGCGAAGCAGCGGAGCGGGCCGGGCTAAGCGATCTCGGCTCGCACGATCGCTGCGCCGTCGACCATGGCTTTCAATTTTTCCAGCGAATGGTGGCGGCTGTGATATTTCATTCCGCAATCGGGGGCAATCCACAGCCGTTCGGCATCAACATAGCGCAGCGCCTCACGGATACGGCCGGCGACGATCTCCGGTGTTTCGACTTCCGGAGTGGACAGGTCGAGTACGCCATACATGATTGTCTTGCTGGGCAGTTCGGCGAGGATTGCCGGATCAAGCTTGGGCTGCGCAGCTTCCACCGAAATGATATCAACCACTGACGCGTCGAGTTCGGCGAGAAAGTCATATGCTTTGGGCTTGGCTTTGGTCGAGCCCGCACCATGATGCACCATGGCATAGCCGAAGCAGATGTGCAGAGCCGTCGTACCACCTACGCCGTCCAGCGCCCGGTTAATCGCTTCAATGGCATAATATTGGGCATCGTCGGCCCGCGCCTGAAGATAGGGTTCGTCAAGTTGCACCACGTCGACACCGGCTGCGAACAGGTCCTTGACCTCCGCGTTCACGGCATCGGCATAGTCCATCGCCATGGCGCGACTGTCGGGGTAATAGCCGTTTTCGGCCTGTTGCGTCATGGTGAAGGGACCGGGCAGGGTCAGTTTGACCGGCCGTTTGGTGTGACGCCTGAGAAATGCAGCGTCCTGGGCTTCAATCGGGGCAAGGCGGCGGATTGGACCGGAGACGAGCGGCACCGGATTGGCCTTTCCCGTGCGGTCGATTGCAGTGCCGTGTTTCTCGGTATCGATGCCTGACAATGCTGTGGCGAGACGGTTCGAATAGCTCTCGCGGCGCATCTCGCCATCGCCGATTATGTCGATTCCGACCTCTTCCTGGTCCCGGATCGCCATAAGCGTCGCTGCTTCCTGCGCTTCGTCTAGCCATGGTTCCGCAATCCGCCACAATGTTTCGGCACGAACGCGCGGGGGCAGGCTGTGATTCAGGCGTTCACGGTCAATCAGCCAGTCAGGCTGGGGATAGCTTCCAACAATCGTCGTTGGCAAAATTTGGTGTTTGAGCAAGGCAATATCCTAAAAAATGTCTGGCCAACTAATTGCTTAGTATTCTATCTTATGCAAGTATATAGCGTGCTAAGGAGAGCGAAATGATCGATTTAAATGCCATTCGGACCTTGGCCGACATTCCTGGTGTTCAGGCGCGTGCCAGGGGAGATGCTATCGCTATCAAGTTCGGCGAACGCGAAACAAGCTACGCATCGCTGGACATGGAATCGAACTGTGTCGCCCATGCGCTGATCGCATCAGGCATATCTCCGGGCGACCGTGTGTCGGTGTTGACCAAGAATCACGATAGCTGGTTTCGGACTTTCTTTGGCAGCGCCCTGGCACGGGCTTGTCTGGCACCGATCAACTGCCGTCTTGCCGCTGCGGAAATAGCGTTCATACTGGATGATGCGCGGCCCAAAATATTATTTGTCGGAGAGGATTTGTTCAATTGCGCCCTTGAAGCCGTAGCCGATCTTGCCGCCCCGCCTCGCTTGATTACACTTTATGGTTCTCATCCCGGTTTCGAAACATTTGACGACTGGCTGGCTGACGCTCCCACTTCGCCGCCAGAAGATTCTCCGCAACTGGGCGACGACGTGCTTCAGCTTTATACCAGTGGCACAACCGGACGGCCCAAAGGCGTCGTGCTTGGCAATCAGAATTATCGCAACTTTCTGGAGATGGCGAGCGAAATTGACGGCTTCGCCTATAATGAGGACGAGACGGTAATGATCGTCATGCCATTATTCCATGTGGCTGGCACCAACGTCGCCTTTTCCGGACTGGCTCAGGGCGGGCGGCTGCTTCTGGTCAGGGAATTCAGTGCCTCTGACTCAATCCGGTTGATGACCGAAGAAAATGTGGCCCATGCCTTTCTTGCCCCGGCGATGATCCAGATGATGCTGCAGGAACCGGCCGCCAGCGACAGCCATTACCCGGCGTTGCGGTCGATCGCTTATGGCGCGTCTCCCATTGCTGAGGATGTATTGCAGCGTGCCCAAGCGACGTTCGGATGTGATTTCGTGCAATTTTACGGGATGACCGAATCCAGTGGTGGTGGCTCAACCCTTTCTCCCGCGGCCCATAAACTCTCCGGCAAGCTGAAATCCTGCGGTCAGCCGTGGCCGAATACCGAAATGGCAATTCTGGACGGTGAGGGCCTGCCGCTGGGCGATGACGAGATCGGCGAAATTGCGATCCGCGGTGGTATCGTGATGAAGCAGTATTGGAACCGCGCGGAGGCGACGGCCGAAACATTGGCCAATGGCTGGCTTCACACCGGTGATGTCGGCTTCCGCGATGCGGATGGCTTTTACTTCGTGCACGACCGGATCAAGGACATGATTTTATCCGGCGGTGAAAATGTTTATCCGGCGGAAGTGGAAAGCGCGATAATGGGTTGTCCCGGTGTCGCTGATGTCGCCGTGATCGGGGTGCCCGATGACAAATGGGGCGAAGCGGTAAAGGCGCTGATTGTACCATCTGCTGACCTGCGGCCCGACCCTGCGGACGTCATCGCGTGGGCACGCAAGCGGATAGCGGCTTTCAAAGTCCCCAAAAGCGTCGAGATAATCGAAGCGTTGCCGCGCAATCCGTCGGGCAAAGTGCTGCGCCGGGAGTTGCGCGCGCCTTATTGGGAAGGCCGTGATCGCGCCGTTGGATAGGCGCCGGTTTCAGATCAAATCCTGTCGAGAGAAACTTTTCCGGAGAAAAACGGCCCGGCACAATGGCCGGGCCGGGAAGGCTTAAAGAAGCGGGCAGTTATTCTGCCGGAACGGCAGTCCGTCCGACAACCAGACCTTCGCGTTTGGTGCCGTCTGCCTGGACCGGGTCATGCGCGACGTCGCTTTCGTCAAATGTTTTTGTCCACGCTGCAAATTCGAGACAGATGCCGTCGGGGTCAAAGAAATAGACCGACCGTACATATACATCATCGTTCATTTCAGGCGAAGATTGGGTGGGGGAATTGTCGTGGTTCAAGATCGGTGTCACCTCGACGCCCTTGTCAACCAGCCTGTTATAATATTCATCAAAACGCTCGGCAGGAACGTTGATCGCTATGTGATTCATCGACCCATGTGCCGACATGAAATTTCCCTTGGTTGGCAATGCTTCGGGCGCTGCAATACCGGGCGCGGCTGAGGGTGCTTTGGGAAACCAGAAAAAAGCGATGCTGTCGCCATTGCCCACGTCAAAAAAGAAATGCTGGCCGTTTCCGCCCGGCAGATCGAGCGTTTTTACAAGCGGCATTCCCAATATGTCACGATAAAACTCGACTGTTTTTGCCATATCCTTGCACACCAATGCGAGGTGGTTGACGCCGCAAAATTCAAATTCACTATTTGTAGCTGTCATAATTCATCTCCTATTGAAGCTGGTCTAATTGCGGCTCGGTGCTTTTGGATCTTCGTCACTTCTAGCCTGTTATATTACCAGCATGTGTAGCATTCATACGAATAACCGTCAACCTAATTGACGGTTATTCGCTATTTTCAAATTGCCACAGGCTGGTCATTCTTTTGACGCAGGGGCGCTAAGAAAGTCGGCCGCATCAAAGCCTTCGGGGGCCGCAATCTCGACGATCGGTTCTTCGCGGTTGTCAAATTCAAGCTTCAGGGCGCGAGTGATTATCGCATGCATATCATAAAGGCAGGTGATATATGTGAATTCGAAGATCTGCTCGTCATCCCAGAAAGTCTTGAGCTTCTCGAAAACCTCGGCCGGAACGCGTCCGTCAGCCTGGGTAAGACAATCGGCATAAGCGAGTACGGCGCGTTCCTGCTCATCATAGCAATCGGCGACCGTCCAATGGGCAATGGACGCGATCTTTTCTTCGCTCGCGCCCAGTCCGCGTAGCGACTTGCAATGCTGTGAAAAGACAAACTGGCTACCTTTTACCCAGCCCGCGCGCGTCTGCCCCAGCTCGCGCAGCACAGGATCAATCTTGCGCGCCGGGTGACGATAGACGCCGAATCCGTCAACGGCATGTTTGAAAATGTCGGGAGCTAGCGCAAATACCGTCCACCAATCGCCCGGCGTCCCCGTTGCGGTGCCTGGTTCGGCCACGGGATCGCGGTCTCCGAACAGGCGGTCATAATAAGCAAGTACAGTCTCGTCGGTGACTTCGGATCTGGGAACCTGACGCAGAACGGGCATATTTTACTCCTTAAGCATATTTGCGGAATGCAGCGACGTGGGCTGAATCGAAATATTCATCGAGCCGCGTGATCTTTCCATTTTCGATTCTGCAGATGATCGCGCACGGCAGGCGGACCTCGACATCATCTTCGACGCGCTTGCCGGTGAGGACATGTTGCTGGACAAATCCATCCGGGTAAACGGTCAGGCGACGGTCCGCATAGCGGCGGTCCTTGATCCGCTTGACCATGCCAGTCAAAGTCTGCGCGGTTTGCGCCGGGCTGACGATAAGCTCGTCAGTGTTGTGCCAGATTTCGGCATCGGGGGTGAAGCTGTTTTGCATTGTTTCGATTTCGCCCGCCTCGATTGCGTCGAAAAATTTCTGTGCCAGCTCGCGGATATCTATGTCTGTGGTCAAAGCGCTCTCCTTAGATTTTGATGCCGAACATCCGTCCGCCGTTGGCTGCAATCAGCCCGTCGATATCATCGCCCTGATAAGCGGGGTCTGCGGATTCTTCAAAGCTTGCCAGCATGTCGGCGGTCACGCGTTCGGCCAATGCTTTCCATTCGGGATGGGTGAATATCCAATAGTCGCCATTCTCGATCGCCCGCACGACGCGTTCGCCGATGCGCGCTGGCGACATTCCGCCTGCCAGAACGCCTTGCATCGCCTGACTGGTTTCGGCCGCCGCGCCCGTCTCGCCCTGTGCCGGGCGAAGGTCTCGTGTTGTTTCGACGATCCGGGTAGCCGACATGCCGGGCATCAGTACCGAGATGCCGACACCGGTGTCGGCAAGCTCGTTGCGCAAGGCCATCGCGATGCCGAGCGTGGCATATTTGGAACTGATATAGGCAACCGAAATCGGTGGCGGTACGATTGCGACCATCGACGATGTGATGACCAGATGCCCGGGTTCCTTGCTTGCTTTCATATCAGCAAGGAAGGTGCGACAGGCGTAGAGATGGGCATGGGCGTTGACCGCATAGTTCCAGCGCCAGACTTCTGTGTCATATTCTTCGAACGGACCCGATCCTCCGCCAACGCCGGCATTGCTGCACAGGATTTGCACCGCGCCAAATGCGCGAGCCTGTTCACCTGCAGAGACCCAGCTTTGTTCATTCGTGACGTCAAGCTGGATACCCAGCACCTTTGCCCCCTGATCGCGCAGCGTTTCAGCGGCCTTGGCGGCTCGGTCGGCGTCGATATCGGCCAGGATGACCCCTGCTCCTTTGGCAGCAAGTGCGCTGGCGGTGGCAAAGCCAAGCCCGCTGGCTCCGCCAGTGATAAACGCGAGTTTTCCTGAGACATCCATCATTCGGTAAAATCTCCTTCGAGATGCTTAGTCATTGTGA
The DNA here is from genome assembly GCF_963975555.1 of uncultured Parasphingorhabdus sp. GTDB lineage: Bacteria > Pseudomonadota > Alphaproteobacteria > Sphingomonadales > Sphingomonadaceae > Parasphingorhabdus. Next base: position 617,334 of record NZ_CAXBHH010000001.1, read on the forward strand.
ACTGGGCAATTCCGGCGGCAACCGCGAACGGCATTAGCGCCAACAATGCCCAGCGCAGGCTTTCGTCGCCATATTGCGGTTTGAACCCGTCGCTGACGATCCCGGCGAACAGCGGGCCCAGACCGAGCCCGACGATATTGAACATCAGCATCAGCACCGCCGCAGCGGTGGCACGCGAGCGGGGCGGAGTGAGGTTTTGCACCAGCGCCAGGGCGGGCGCTACGTAGACCGTGCAGGCCGCCATAGGAACGAGCATCAGCGCGAGAGAGATCTGCCAGCTGTCGACCAGCAGAGCGGCGATGAAAGTAGGGATCATTACGGCGGTCGCGATCGCCGGGATCATGCCATATGCGCGTGCGGAGCGTTGTGCGGCGCGGCTGACAAGCCAGCCACCACCTAGAATTCCGATGCCAAAGGTGATGCCCGCCGCTGGCGCAAACCACGTTGAAATGGCCGATAGCGGCATTCCCTGTGTGCGCATCAGAAAAGCGGGAATCCAGTTCAGCATGCCGTAACTGACAAAGGCAGCCAGTCCGCTGGCGATCATCAGCATCCGCAGCGACGGTCTGCGAATGAACATCGCGAGGCTCTGGCTGAAGGGCAGTGCCTCGTCGGCGGGCTTGTTGGTGTCCATCTGGCCGCGCGCGGGTTCGCGCACCAGCCAGATCAGCAGCGGAGCGACGATGATGCCGATCGCACCGATAACCAGAAAGGCGCCGCGCCAGCCGATATGGGCGGCGGCCCAGCCACCGAAGGCTGCACCGACAAAGACACCGAACGGACCGTTTAATGTGAACAGTCCGATTGCCAGAGGACGCCGGTCGGGGGGATAGAGGTCGGCGATAACCGACAATGATGGAGCCGTACCCCCCGCTTCACCCGCGCCGACGCCGAAGCGGATCAATGCCAGCTGCCAGAAATTTGAAACCATTCCGCATGCAACGGTAAAACCGCTCCACACGATGCAGGCAATGCCGATCAGCTTTACACGGTTCCAACGGTCGGCGATCATTGCCACGGGAACGCCCATCGCTGCATAGAAAAGGGCAAAGGCAAGACCGGTGAGCAATCCGAACTGGGTATCGCTAAACTGCATTTCGGCACGGATCGGTTCGACGAGCACCGACAGAAGCTGCCGGTCGACAAAATTGATGGTGCCGACAAGGAACAACATGCCCAACGCGAAATTACGCCGCAAGGCCGATACCCCGTCGGACGGCGCTGCGCCCCCATGTACAAGGGTGGTCTTCGACATATCTCTCCCAATCGACAGTTTTCTTTATAAAAAAATACTTAGCTATATAAGGTTATCTGTCAACCTGCTTTACGATAGATGGGCGGGAAACAGGAATGGAGATGAACGGATGAATATTGAAAGCAAGAAAGCCATCGTTACCGGCGCGGCTGCAGGTATTGGTCGCGCGACTGCAGTGCTGCTGGCGGAACGTGGCGCAGCGGATATTGCGCTGGTCGATATCGACGAGACCGGAGTGGATGAAACGGCACGACTCGTCGCGGCGCACGGGACAAGAGCGACGGTACATTGTCTCGACCTTGCCGATATTTCCGCAACCGAAACATGGTTCAAGGCCCATGGCGATGTCGACATCTTGCATAATAATGCAGGCGTCGTGTCAGGCCTTCCGCAATTTCCCGATGTCGATGCCGCGCGCATCCGGTGGATCATTGACGTGAATGTCACCGCGCTGATCAGCGCGACGCAGATCGCGGTGCAGGCAATGCGCGCGCGCGGCGGCGGCGTCATCGTCAATACTGTCTCGACTGTTGCTCTGGGCACGGGCTTTTATGATGCCATGTACGCCACGACAAAGACGGCGGTGATGATGTTTACCCGCTGTTGCGCACCTTTGAAGGAAGAATGTAATGTCCGCGTCATGGGAATATTGCCCGGGCTGACCGCTACGCCAATCCTCGACAAGACCGGCGCGGACGGCAAATCGGAGTGGATGGAAGCCGTTTTGGCGAACAATGAAAGTTGCCGACCCGAGGATATCGCCGAATGCGTTGCCGACATGATCGCCGACGACAGTCTTGCGGGCGGAGACTGGGCTGCGGTACGGCGGCTGGATGGCAAGATCGAACGGCAGTGGGGACACGCCGATACAATGTGATCTGTCTATTGACGCTTCGCCTGCCGCTATTTTGCGCCGGCAATATCACCCGGAGCGAGCGGCGCTATTTTGTTGGCGCCGCTAGCATATTATTGCCGAAGAGGTTCGACCATTGTTCATCGGAAAGTACTGGCCGCGCGCTGGAGAGGTTGGCAGCATTTTTGACGTCGGTCCCTGTGATGACAGCGGGCCGCTTGCTGATCGTCTCGAACCAATGCTGGACAGCAGGATAGTCGTCGAGAGTCAGTCCTATGGCCTGGATAGCTCGTGCCCAGGGCCAGGCGGCGATATCGGCAATTGAATATTCTTCGGCAAGATAGTCTACTTCGGTGAGCCGGCCATCCAGAACATTAAGGAGCCGTATCGTTTCATTGCGATAGCGTTCGACCGGATAGGTCTGGCCTTCGGGGGCATAGCGGATAAAATGATGGGCCTGCCCTTGCATCGGTCCAAAGCTTGCCATCTGCCACATCAGCCACTGCTGTGCCTGGGAACGGCGACGAGGGTCACTGGGCAGAAGCTTGCCGCTTTTTTCGGCAAGATAAAGCAGGATTGCGCCCGATTCAAAGACCGGCAGCGGCGCACCGCCGCCGGTCGGATCGTGATCGACGATCGCTGGCAGGCGGCCATTCGGATTGATCCGGCGATATTCGGGCGTCAGATGATCGCCGCGAAGCATGTCCATCGCGATCAGTTGATATGGCAGCCCGATTTCCTCGAGCATGACCGACACTTTATGGCCGTTGGGGGTGGCGGTGAAATAGACATCGATCATCGGGAATTCCTTTCGGCATGGATAGTCCGTGCTGCGGCAAAGGCGGTATCAAAAGCCTCATGGCCTGCGGGATAGCCGACGAGTGTCAGGGTGACGCCGGCGATCTTCCATCCGCCCTCGCGCCGCAGATAATGGGTGTAACGGCCGATCAGGTCTGCCAGCAATATCCGTTGATCAATCGTGACAAAATGTGCGGCGTCGACGATGCTGGTCACGGTCGCGCTATCATCCTTTATCGTGGCGGTCAGATTGTTGAGCCGGTGCGCGGTCGCATCAAACCCCTCGAGCGCGCGACAGCGGTCAACCCATTCGCTGGCAGGGATAGTAGCGACCAACGATCCGATCGCACCATAGTCGATTATTACCTGATCGCAGAACAAGGCGCGATAGGCTGACCAGTCATGCGCATCGAGCGCGTCGGCATAAGCAGAAACGGCTGCAGTCGCTGCTTCCCGATCCAGGAAACCCTCGACTGCAGCCGTTTCAGTTGGCATTTTTAGAACTTGAAGCCGGCTTCGAGCGATATATTCCGCGTCGGCTCAAGATAAAGGATAGCACGTGACACTGCCGTAATTGGCGCCGGCAATCTGAACGAGCTGCCGGTTGTCAACTGGTTGGTCAGATTCTTGCCGACCAGCGCGATATGCCAGCTGTCATCCTGGTCAGCGATCTGGACCCGGAGGTCGAGTTTCACATAGCCATTTTGAACACCAAAGGTCGGGTCCTGATCATCCGAATTGAAATATTTTGACCGTCCGGACGCTATCCCGGTCATGTCGAACTTGAGATCTTCCGAAAGATCAAAGCCGGTATGCGCGGTAACGCTGCCGGTGAACTTGGACGCCAGAGTGGGACGGAAGCCGGCCAGATTATTGGTCAGCGGGTTACAGGTCGCCGGTTGTGACGCAAGACATGCGGCGCCGGGATAATCGTCATATTGCAGGTCCTGATAGGCAGCCGACCCGGTGATGTCGAAATATGGCGACAGGAACAGGCTAAGCGATCCTTCGATTCCCTTGGAGGTAGCGCTGGCGGCGTTGCCTGTCAGGTAGCTCGACGAAGACGGCTGATAGACCGAGACCTGCAGGTTTTTGAACTGCGTGTCATAAGCGGAAAGATTCGCAACTACCTTGCCGTCGAACAATGTCGATTTCAGCCCGATTTCATAGTTGCGGGATTTTTCCGGCTTGAACGAGAATGTCGCATCGGTTGTGCCAAGCGAGTTACTGACAAAACCGCCTGATTTCGATCCGCGCCCATAAGTGGCGTAAACCATGACGCGAGGCGCAATGTCATATTGGATGGTCGCCGACGGATCCAGATTGCCTTCGCTGATCGAGCCCACTGCAGTGCTGATGGGGCGAATGGCAAACGGGCCATATTCCAGACGTGATGCAAAATCGCCGTCCTTGTCGGTGTGTGTATAACGCAGACTACCAATGACACGCAGGCTGTCGTTGATGTTCAGCGTGCCCTGACCAAATACCGAATAGGAATCGGCCTTCTGGTTAAACCGGCTGTTGATCAGACCAAAATAGGGACTTCCGCCCAGGTTGAGAATATCGAAGCCCTGAAGCTGGTCCAGTCGATAGTTGGAGTGATCATAATAGACACCGGCGACAAATTCGAACGTCCGGCCGGTTGGCGACAAAATGCGAAGCTCCTGCGAGAACTGGTCGAACCGTTCGGGGAAGCTGTTGTAAACCGAATTGTTGGTGGCGGCTCCGTTGACCGGAATCGTCTGATCAAACCCGTTAACAATCTTGGCGTTGAACCATGAATAACCGGTGACTGATGTCAGGGTATAGTCACCAAGCGCGATATTCGCGGTTGCCGACGCCATGACGGATTCCACCTGATTACCCTCGTCGCCAAGAGCGGATCGTTCGAGAAAACGTGTTGTCTGGGGATTTTGACCCGTCGTCAACGGGCTGGAAACCGACACGCCGCCGACGATATCGCGATTGGCATATTCAAGCTTGGCTGTGAGATCGAAATTATCCGACGGCTCCCATTTAACTGTTCCGCGAACAAGCTGTTGCTTGGTTTCCGGATCATCATGGTCGGTCGCGCGGTTATATATATAGCCGTCCTGCTTGACGAACTTATAGGCGATACGGGCACTGAGCGTGTCACTTATCGGACCTGAAACATAGCCGGAAACATCGATACCTTCATGGTCGAAGTTATAAAGCGCTGTGAAGGCACCTTCGGGCGAATTGGTCGGACCTGCCGAGACGACGCTTACGGCGCCGGCTGCAGTGTTCTTGCCGAAAAGGGCGCCTTGTGGTCCGCGCAGGACCTCAACGCGATCGAGATCGAAGAAAGGAGCCTGTGCCTGACGGGAACGCCCGGCATAGACGCCGTCAACATAAAGCGAGACCGACTGATCGAAGGCAAAGTTCGATGGTGGTGAACCAAATCCGCGGATATAGATGACGTCATTGCCCGCGGTCGTTTGCACAAAGACGTTGGGCGCGTAGTTCATCACGGATTTAATGTCGTTGGCATTGAAATCAGCGAGCTTCTGGCCGCTGACGACTTCCATGGAAATCGGAACGTCCTGTAGATTCTGTTCGCGCTTTTGCGCGGTGACGACGATTTCATTCTTGTCCCAAGTGCCGTCGGCCGGAACGGCTTCGTCGACGGTGGACTGGGCCATTGCGGTCGTGCTGTATGACATCATGGCTGCGATAGCCGTGCCGGTTAGCAAAATCTGATTGCGAGCTTTCATTCGGATCCTCCCTTAAAGATATTTTGCTGACGGTTTAGAAGGCATGCATCCCAGCCTTTATCCGTCAATCTACTTGACCCTTAGTAGACTAATTGTTTTAAGTTTGTCTATAGCTTTGAGATAAGGATTCGAAATATGACCCAAAAAAATATGACAGCGGAACCGGCGGCGTTGCTGAGCCGATATCTGTGCACCGTAGAATTTGACGTAGACGGCGGAATTATCGCGATTGGCGCGTCCCCCTTTGGTGACCAGCGGGCAGGCTATGTCACCGGTGGCCGCATCACCGGTCCACGAATTAGCGGAGAGGTTTTGCCCGGCGGCGGCAACTGGTCGCGCGCCGGACGGCTGGGCAGCGACTCATCCGTTGGCACTTTCGATGCCCGCGTGGTTTGGCAAACCGAGGACGGGGAAATGATTTACGTGACCTATAGCGGTCGCAATGTCATTCCCGATGACGTCCGTGCAGAATTTGTCGATCCGGCGCAGCCTTATGTGGACCCCCAGCGCTATTATCTGCGAATCGCGCCGGTATTTGAAACGGCGAGCGAAAAATACAACTGGTTGAACGGTGTGCTCGCGGTCGGTGTCGGTGAACGCACCAGCTTCGGGGTTCGCCACATCATTCACGAGATCAGGTGAGATGATCGACCTGCATTATTCGGCGACCCCGAACGGTCAGAAGATAGCAATCATGCTCGAAGAGATGGGGGCCTCCTATCGGGTTATTCCCTATGATATTTTCAACGGCGATCAGCTGACGCGGGCATTCGGGCAGATCAACCCGAACCACAAGCTGCCCGCGATCGTTGATCATAGTCCTGATGGCGGTGGAGAACCGGTGACCGTTTTTGAATCCGGAGCAATTCTGCAATATCTGGCCGAAAAATGTGGAAAATTTCTGCCCGTATCGGGTGCGTCGCGTGCAGCAACACTATCATGGCTTAACTGGCAGGTCGCGGGACTAGGGCCAATGGGCGGACAGGCAAGCCATTTTTTGCGCTATGCTCCCGCCGGTCAGGAATATGCCGTGGAGCGCTATACAGGTGAATTGAACCGGTTGCTGACCGTGCTGGAAGCACAGCTGACGAAAAACCGTTATGTTGCCGGTGACGCGTATAGCATCGCCGATATCGCGATCTGGCCGGGGCGGGCCTCTGCTTTTGTCGTGGGCATTGATCTCGATTGCTGGCCGGCGATGCATGCCTGGTTTGAAAATATCCGCGAACGACCGGCGGTCGCGCGTATGATGACCCGCGCCGATCTCGCTTCGCCCGCCAAATATGTCGGCCTGGTCCAGAAACTGGATGATCAGGAATGGTCGAATATGTTCGGCGACGCCAATCAAGCCGCGGTCACGAAAGAATAGTCGCTAGCGTATAGTGTGTTGGCGGTCGCCCCACAATATGGCCCGATGTTCATCGGTGAAGCCGGAAAGCCCGCCCTCGATCGTTTCGGCCCGCGCTGCTCCCACTTTCATCCCTTTGCTGACCGCCGGGCGTTCGAGCATCGCGTTGCCCCAGCGTTCGATATTGGGGAATTGCTCTGCCTTCTCGATAAACTGGCGGCGCAAATAGGGGAGGGTAGCCATGTCGGCGATGCTATATTCATTGCCCGCCAGCCATTCGGCTTCGCCCAGCCGCTTGTTGAGAACCATCATCAACCGGTCGACCTCGCGGGAATAGCGCGCGATCGCATATTCATGCCGGTCCTTGGCATAATGGGTAAAATGCGCTTCTTGCCCGAACATCGGGCCGATGCCCGAAACCTGAAACATCAGCCATTGCCAACAAGTCGCACGCGCGGCCGGATCGGTCGGGATGAAACGTCCCGTCTTTTCGGCGAGATAAAGGAGAATCGCGCCGGTTTCCCAAAGGGTAAAGGCGACGCCATCAGGACCTTCGTCATCGATAATTACGGGTGTTTTGTTATTGGGATTGAGCGCGAGGAATTCGGGTGTCAACTGATCACCGGCAAGGATGTCGATTGTTTCAAGGCACCATTCCAGTTCCATCTCGAGAAGCGCGATTGCGATCTTGCGCGCATTGGGCGTAGGCCCGCCATAAAGTGTAATCATTGTTTACCTTCCTCGCGGCCCAGCCACCGCTCGATAATATCATCGCTATCCTGGCCGACGGTCAGTGGAGCGGGGCGGCGGACGCTGCCCGGTGTTTTGGACATTTTCGGGAAAACGCCCTGCATGGTGAGTTCGCCAAATTCTTCGTCGGGCACTGTCACCAATGCTTCGCGCGCCGTGAAATGCGGATCTGCCATCATGTCTTCAGCATCGTAGATACGTCCGGCCGGAACACCGGCTTCCACCATCTTTGCCTCCAGTTGATCGACTGTCAGCGTCCGGGTCCATTCGCTGATCAGCAAGTCCAGCTCTGCCTGTCGCGCGCCGCGAGCGAGATGCGTCGCATAGCGTTCGTCACTGGCAAGTTCGGGGCGGCCCATCGCCGCGGCCAGCCGTGTGAATACGCCGTCCTGATTGGCGCCGATCAAATATTCGCCGTCGCTGCACGGATAGACGTTCGACGGTGCGATGGCGGGCAGGGTTGACCCGGTGCGCTTTCGCTTGGTCCCGCTTGCCGAGTAATCGGAAACAGTGGACTCCATCACCTGCAGTACCGCTTCATATAATGCGGAATCGACAATCTGGCCTTCGCCGGTCTTGCTGCGGTGATGGAGAGCGGCCAGCGCTCCCATACAGCCATAGCTGGCTGCAAGCGTATCGCCGATCGACACGCCCATGCGGGCAGGCGGGCGATCGGGGTGACCGACGATACCGCGCCATCCCCCCATTGCCTCGCCAATGCCGCCAAATCCGGCGCGCGCTGAATAGGGCCCGGTCTGTCCATAGCCCGATACGCGGACGACGATCAGTCCGGGATTTACAGCACACAGGTCTGCAGGGTCGAGATTCCATTTTTCCAGCGTTCCGGGACGGAAGTTTTCGATCAATATGTCGGCTTTGGCAATCAGGTCGCGAGCCAGTTGCTGCCCCTCCGCCGCGCGAAGATTGCAGGCTACGGAATATTTGTTGCGCGCAATGACACGCCACCAGCTGGGTTTGTCACCCTGGCCCCAGTTGCGCATCTGGTCACCGGCTTCCGGCGGCTCGAGCTTGACGATTTCGGCGCCCATGTCGCCAAGCAACTGCCCGCAAAACGGGCCGGCAATCAACTGCCCCATCTCGACCACACGAATGCCTTCGAGCGCTCCGCCACTGCTGGTTGTTCCGGCCATATTGTTCCTTTCGAGCGTTGGGCTGGTGCGGACATTATTCTATAGTCGCAACAGAAACCCCCCAGTGATATTTGCAATATACTTAGAATACTATGTAACAAAAAATTGTAAAGGGTCCCGTGAAAACCCCGAGCATCGTCGGGAAAGTTTCAGGAAGCTGACCCCTGAAAATGCCCAATCCGGCAGGGCCGCAAACCATGCCGAACGACGGACAAAGTCATTGCCTATTCCAGATCCAGAGTTAATTGTGACATATGTGCTCGGGCATGGCTGGCGTTCGGAGACATATGGCAATCCAACTTGCGCCGCAAAACCGTGAGCTCGAAAGAAATGGAATGAAAATGAAAAGAGCGAAGTCGAAATCAGTCGATGATGCAACACTCGAAAATAGCTTGGGCTATCTAGTCCGTGATACGCATCGCCTGATAGGTAAGGTACTTAATGCCCGGCTCGAACGTGTCGGCATCCGGGTGGGGCATTGGTATATCTTGCGGTCATTGTTGCAAGAAGAGGGTATTACCCAAAGAGAACTCAGTACCCGGATCGGAATGAACGAGCCCAATGTCGTAACGTCGCTGCGCGTTCTCGAAAAAAAGGATATCATCAGTAGGATTGTCGATGAAAAGGACGGCCGCTGTAAACGCGTCGGACTAACCAATGCGGGGCGCGCGCTTGCTCTCTCTCTCCTGCCGATCGTCCATGAAGTGAATGATATCATCGGCGCTCCTTTGAACGACGAGGAACGCGCGCAACTGATATCGCTTGTGAAACGGGTGCGTCAGGGGCTTGAATAATCCCGGTCAAAGGCTGGCATCAAATGGCAGCGAATAGCCCTCCAGTCCGGCACGGATGGTCAGTTTGTCGATCTTGCCCGTCGGCCCGAGCGGGATTTCATCGACGAATAAAATATCATCGGGCATCCACCACTTAGCGATTTTGCCGTCGAGATATTGTTTTATGTCTGCCGCATCGGCCTGCGCGCCGGATTTCAGCTGACACAGCAAAATCGGGCGCTCGTCCCATTTGGGATGAACCACCCCGACCACGGCCGCAATGGCAACGGCTTCATGCCCCGCCGCGATATTCTCTATCTCGATGGAACTGATCCATTCGCCGCCGGATTTCACTACATCCTTGGCACGATCAGTGATCTGCATATATCCTTCGGCATCAATCGTGGACACATCGCCGGTGTCGAAAAATCCGTCCTCGTCGAGTATGTTACCGCCTTCTGCACCAAAATAGGCAGCCGCAATCGTCGGTCCTTTAATCATCAAACGCCCCGGCGTTTTACCATCGTGCGGCAGACGATTGCCTGCGTCATCGACCAGTTTCATTTCGAGCCCGCAGAGCAACCGGCCCTGTTTGAGCTTATAGGCCATCTGCTCTTCATCCGGCTTCGCCGCGACCGACGCATTGGCCACCGAAACCGTTCCCAACGGCGAGGTTTCGGTCATCCCCCATCCCTGGATAACCTCCACACCATAATCGTCGCGGAATGCACGGATCAGCGATTCAGGGCAAGCCGATCCGCCGATCGTGACCCGTTCCAATGTGCTGAAACGCTTGTCATTTTCCTGCATATATTCGAGCAGCATCTGCCATACAGTCGGCACCGCTGCGGAATAGGTTACGCCTTCCTCCTCGATCAGCCGGTAGATCGATTCTCCGTCCATGCGTTGCCCCGGCAACACAAGCTTTGCGCCGACTGCGGGAGCTGAATAGACCACGCCCCAAGCGTTGGCGTGATACATTGGCACTACCAGCAAGACGGTGTCCCGCGCCGATAATGCCAGAGCATCGGCCTGCAGGGTCATCAATGCATGGATATAGTTTGACCGGTGCGAATAGAGTACGCCCTTCGGATTGCCCGTGGTGCCGGACGTATAGCAAAGCCCGCAGGCGCTATTCTCGTCAAAATCGCCCCAAACAAAATCTGCAGGTTGATCTGCGATCCATTCGTCAAAGCTTATCGCAGCAATATGGGTTTCAGGCATTCCGGCCCGGTCGCAAAAGAAAATCACCCGCTCGATTGTTGGTACCTGTTTCAGCAATTGTTCGACGAGGTCGACGGTTGAGGGATCGGCGATCAATATCCGGCTGCCGGCATGTTTGGCGATATAGGCAATTTGCTCCGGAAACAGGCGGGGGTTAAGCGTGTGCAATACCGCTCCCATCCCGGCAGCGCCATACCAAGCCGCCAGATGCCGAGCGCTGTTCCAGCCCATAGTCGCGACGCGGTCGCCGGGCATTATGCCCGCGGCGCGAAGCGCGTTCGACACCCTTTTGGCATCGGCATGAACGGCTCCATAGTCGGTCCGCGTTACCAGACCTTCGGCATCGCGGGAGACGATTTCCCGCCCGCCATGCCATTGCGCGGCATGGTTTATGATCCGGTCAACCGTCAGCTGTACGCCTTGCATCAGTCCATTCATCGCTTGTGCCTCTCCTTATCCTAGCCAGACATATCGTATTTCGTTGTTATTCCGGGAACCGCCATATTCCCGCCAAATTAATCCTGGTCGGCGTCGCAATCCCGGCCTTCGTCAGATGCTGAAAGATTCAAAACATTCTTCAGCGAACAGTTCCTCCGGCTGCAGGCGTCGCGCCGACAGTCCCTGTTCGTGATGATAGCGCAAGAATGTGTCGATAGTGTCGCGATTGGGCCCGAATCCATAAGGCCACCAGTCTTTGCCGAGCAACTCGATCGCTTCCTCTACCGCAGCAATTTGCCAAGGCAACATTGTCTTCAGGGATGCGGTAACGAGCAATTCTTCGTAAACCTTGGCCTGGGCAGCCTCAAACGCTTTTTGCAGCGAACGGGCGACCCACCGGTTTTTCTCGTAAACCTCCCGCCGGATCGCGACGAGATGCATGATCGGGAAAAATCCGCTGCGCCGATAATAATCCTGTTCAACGGCAACGAAATCGGGAAACATTCGGCGAACCTTATCGGGCTCGCTATAGAAGGTGCTGGGGGTTCGCGCTGTATGCAACGCATCAATCTCTCCGTCAGCCAGCATGCGCGACAGCGTTTTCTCCCTGCCTATCGACTGCAACTTGAATTTTTCAGGTAGATCGAGCTTCAGTTTTTCGTCGCGCCCCGCCTGTTCCTCTCCGCCGGTGAAATAGGTGACGCTCGCCGGATCAACGCCATATTCGTCGGACAGGATGCCGCGAATCCAGACTGGTGCTGTCATCTGATATTCCGGAACGCCGATGCGCTTGCCCACGAGGTCGGCAGGCTTTTCGATGCCGCTCTGCGCCGACACAAAAATACAGCTGTGGCGGAACAGGCGCGAAGGAAAAACCGGAATGGCGATAAACGCCGGATCGGGTCGCGACAGCGTGACACAATAAGAGGACATAGACATTTCCGCCGCATCAAATTCGCGGTGTCGCAACATTCGGAAAAATGTCTCTTCTACTTCCAGGGTTTGGAGATTGAGGTCTATGCCGTCAGGCTGGACGCGTCCGTCGGCAAGCGCCTGGGTACGGTCGTAATTCCAGCAAGCGAGCGAAATGGGAAGCTTGGACATGCGTTTTCTTTCAAATATCGGAAGGGGTTAATTCAGACGGCGCGACACTCCGGCCTTCGCTCGCGGAACGGAGGATAGCCTGACATACCGTCAGGCTATCGCGTCCCCAGGAGCCGTCGAAAAGTGGTGTTTCTTCATCCAGGATGGCGCGGGCAAAGGCATCGGCGACATTGGTGCGTTGCGCCACCGGCAGCGGTGCAGCGACGCTGCGCATTCCGGTATTGCTGTGAATATTGACGCCTTGGGACGTCAATTCGAGGTCTGCCTTTTCGCATGATATGATCAGCGAACCAAATCGTTGGTGATGCTTGGGTGCCGGCGTTTCGTGACGGGCAGCGAAGGTGCGTGCTGCTTTTGCCTTCTGTTCGTCAACCGCCTGCAGTGTGGCGCGAGCTCTGCCATGCGCCTCTGGGTCCTTGATCTGGCCCAGTTCACCGATCCAGCCTGCTACGGCATCGCTGTCATAATGCGCATAGCCCGAATAGGTCAGATTCGCGACGGCGCCATTTTCAAAATTCAGGAGCGCGGTGAACGCGCCCTCGGTGGCGCGCGCATCCCAGCCACCGGTCCACGCGCTCACTGATGTTACAGGGCTGTCCGCAATACGACGCACCATGTCTATCTGGTGCGTCCCCTGACTCAGCACTACGCCGCCTCCCTGAGCGGTGTCGAGCTCGGCGGGGCGACGGGGACGATAGAGAAAATCTGTAAAATTGCTGCTGTGCATCATCCGCGCTGCGCCGACTTCCCCCGATGCCACTATCTCTGCGGCCAGTGCGACGGGTGGATTAAAGCCGTGGCTCGGTCCGACCATGAGTATCGTCCCGGCGTCCCGCGCAGCAGCGACCATGGATGTGGCTTCAGCCAATGTCACCGCCATCGGCTTTTCGACCAGCACATGCTTTCCGGCTCTGGCCGCCATGATGGCGTGACTTGCATGAAATTCGTGCGGGGAAGCGATGTACACGGCGTCGAACCCGCCATCGGCGAACAGTTCCTCCGCTGACGCAAACGAGTTTCTGCCGAAGCCGTCGCGAGCCTGTGCACTCGGATCACACCCTGCAACCAGCTCGATACGAGGATGTGCGACGAAAGCCGGTACCGTCAAAACCGCCCCTCTGCCCAACCCCAATATCGCCAATCGCAATGTCATCAACCTCTCCTCTTTCCCGCATTAGTGTTTGGCCTCTTGAAAAGCAAGTTACTTATATATAGAAGCAATAATTACGGAGTGGATGATAGCGTCCCCCCAATATAATTTTGGAAACTGTGATGACACCTCAACAAAACGATCTTCTGTGCCGTGTGGAAGGCGACTCGCCGATGGGCAAAATAATGCGCCGTCACTGGATGCCTGTGTGTATGAGTGAAGAAGTCGCGGAGCCTGACTGCACGCCGCTGCGAGCGCGCTTGCTGGGTGAAAATATGGTGGTGTTCCGCGATACCGGTGGGCGCATCGGAGTCCTGGACGAACTCTGCCCGCATCGAAGGGCGTCCTTGGCATTTGGACGCAATGAGGAATGCGGATTGCGCTGTCTTTACCATGGATGGAAATTCGACGTGAATGGCCAGGCGGTTGATATGTCGTCGGAGCCGGTCGATGCCAAATTGCGCGATTCGATGCGCACGCGTTCCTATCCGGCGTGCGAAGCTGGCGGCTTTGTCTGGGCATGGATGGGGGACCCCGAACATCCGTTGCCGTTTGATCCACCGGTTTGGACGAAAGCGCCTGATGACAAGATCGCTATCGTCAAAGTACATGCCGAGTGTAACTGGGCCCAGGTACTCGAAGGATCAATAGATTCCGCCCATAGCAGTAGCCTGCATTCGTCCAATATGCCGACCGCGGTCGATGTTGCGAACTCGACCGCGACGGACAGCCAATGGCTCCGCCCGTCGGCGGATAAATCTCCGCGCCTTGAAATAGAGCGCACGCCTTACGGCTTTCGCTATGCCGCTATCCGCAAGCCGATCCATGATGCAGAAAAGCAGGATTATGTTCGGACCACTTCGTTTATCGCCCCTTTCACGGTGATGATTCCGCCGACGGATCAATATAATCTGATCCAGATGCTGGTTCCGATCGACGATGTGAATTGTATGTTTTACTGGATCGCCTGGCATGAAACAAAGGGGATATCGACGGATGCGTGGCGCAAATTCTGTGACGCCATTCCCGGCGTTGATGTCGACCCGGTCACTTTCAGAAAAGTCCGCAATATCAACAACAATTATCAGCAGGATCGTGCAGCGATGAAAGCGGGCGATTTCACGGGTATCAAGGGTATCCCCACCCAGGATATGGCGATGTGGGAATCCATGGGGCCCATCGCCGATCGCAGTGATGACAAGCTCGGCTCGAGCGACCGAGCGATCTTCGAGTTCCGCAAAATTATGCTGTCTCAGGTTAAAGATGCCACGAACGAGGCTCCACCAAAGGGCTATTATAACAGGGATCTGTTTTCGTTCGAAGGGATGGTCAGCAAGGATGCCGACTGGCGAGAAGTGCCATCGCCTTACGCCGCCGCCAGTTGATAGCAATGCCTGCTCGTCCGGAGTCCTACCGGACACAGACGCTCAACACGAGCACCGGATGGACGAATCAATATGGCGCGCCGCGGACCGGAGGATTCAATATCTCTTACAAGTTCTGATGTTGCCGGCTGCGGCCAATCTGGGGGTCATGTCGCCATTAAATTCTGGCTTTAGAGCACAGCCCGGAAATTGGCCGACCGAAGACAAGGTCGAATTCCATTCAAGTCGGTCCGCTTGTTCTCCCCAAAAGGACGAGCGCACCTCCGAGCATATAATTCGCCTATTCGACCAACAGCCTCAATTTTTGACATTATCTGCTGAAAGATATTAAAATGAGCAACCTGACCCTCCCTATAGTTTCGCAGTTTCTTGTCGCGGTCATCGCCAATGTGGCGGCGCTGATTGCCCTGCCTTTGACTATGGGGTTCACAAAATTTGGACCGACAGTGTTTTGCGCTAGCCTGTTCACCCTCAATCTTTTTATGATGTCACGCATGATACAGTCGGGAGTTCCGCTTTCTGGTCTAATCCCGCTTATGACCGGCGTCATTCCTCTAACAATGATCGTTGTTGGTATTATCCACTTTGGTGAAAATGGTTCACCGTTGCGGATTGGCTTATTGTTAGGGGCATGTGCGCTCGCTGCAGCTGCTGCAGCTGTTCAGACATAGTCTCAATGGACCGAAGTGGCATTAATTGGACAGCGAAGGATAAAAATCAGCAACAGAGTGTTCGTTGAATTTACAGGTGATGGTCGCTGGTTGACGGCTTGTAGCGGGTTTAAACTATTGCTTGCGACTATCGTTTTGTCGCCAACAAAAGTGTTCAATTTGAGAGTGTGACCGTGGCGGCGGGAGGAACGATCAGGCTAAACACCCCGTATTCTACGCCGCCGCCGAGGTTATTGAAAGCTGACTGGGCGCAAGCGCCACAGTCCAGATAATCGACCGGAACAACAAGCTATATCCCCGCCGCCTCTTGCAGAACGGATAGAAAAACCATCCAGATTTGGCACTCCGGCTATTTACTATTGATTTTCATTCGCAACTACGACAAATGCACGGCTCGTGAAATTGCGGCGCGCGTTTTTCGATTCTGGGTCACGCGCCCCCCTTTAATTTTGGCCAACCCCTGGGACTTCGTAGATGAGTAGTGCTGAAACAATAGCTTCCAAGACCGTCTCGGATCAGCGCCTCCCTTGCCACCCGCAAGATGACGCTCATGACAAGATTTCTGGCTCCCGGCCACCAAAACGCAAAAAGCGTCTTTCGCCTTTCTGGGCCAAGCAACTCCATACATGGCATTGGATGAGCAGCGCGATTTGCCTCATCGGTATGCTGTTATTTGCTATTACCGGCATTACCCTCAATCATGCAGGCGCAATAGAGGGGCAAGTCCAAACCGAAAATGTGACGCGCACGCTAACGCCGGGTCTCGCTGATTTCATACAAGGATATAACGGCAAAGCCGGTAGCGCCGTCCCACCGCAGCTTGCCGACTGGATAAATCAGGAATTTGGCGAGCGCGTGGCCGACCGCACTGCCGAGTGGAGTGAAGATGAAGTTTACATTCCTCTGCCGCGCCCGGGCGGCGATGGCTGGATCGCTATAGATCGGGCAAGTGGTGCCGCGGAATATGAAGCGACAAGCCGTGGCTGGGTGTCGTGGCTGAACGATCTCCATAAAGGCCGCGATACCGGCGCTGCATGGTCATGGTTCATAGATATTTTTGCCGGTGCTTGCGTGATTTTTTGCCTGACCGGCTTCTTTCTTCTGCAACTCCATGCGCGCCATCGCCCTTCCACTTGGCCCATTGTCGGTGCAGGCCTCGTCATTCCGATGCTGCTCATCGCACTATTTATGCATAGTTAAAGGATCATCATGACCTATATCCCCCCCCTTAAAACCCTCGCTTTTGGCGGCGTTGCTCTGCTGGTTGCCAGTCCCGCCATGGCTGAGAAAATGACCGTCAGCTATACGATCCCCCGCATGACTGTCGCGGAATATCACCGGCCTTACACGGCGATCTGGATTGAAGACGCCGCTGGTAAAGCCGTCGCGACTCTAAATGTTTCCTATGATGTGGACCTTAAGGGCGAGGATGGCCGTAAATGGCTGACCGACCTGCGCGGGTGGTGGCGCAAGGCCGGTCGCAGCACCACTATGCCAGCGCAAGGCATAAGTGGCCCGACGCAAGCGCCCGGCACCCATCGCGTGACCCTCACAAATGGCAGAAAACCACTCGGGACCCTAAAGGCCGGGGCATATAAATTACGGGTCGAAGCCGCTCGGGAAGTCGGTGGCCGGGAGATGGTGACGATACCCTTCTCATGGTCTGGCAAAGGCAGTCTCAACCTTTCTGCCAAAGGTAAATCTGAACTGGGCGCCGTTAGTCTGTCGATCAAACCCTGAAATCTTTCATTTTTCCTAAAAAATAAGGACCTAAGATTATGTCAATTAAAAGAAAACTGTCAGGCCTCGCGCTTTTAGTTCCGCTTATTACCATGGCCGCGACGCCCGCTGATGCGCATCGCCGCTGGCTTCTGCCATCATCCACAGTACTTTCCGGCGAGTCCGAGCTGGTAACTGTCGATGCCGCCGCCTCAAACGAGTTGTTTATTTTCGAGCATCGCGGCCTTGGCCTCAACGACCTGATTGTGACCGGTCCCGACGGCAAAACCGCGAAAACCGAAATTATCGGATCAGGCAAATATCGTAGCAGCTTTGATCTGCCCCTCACCCAGCAAGGCACCTATCGCATCGCGCTGGTCAACAATGGGCTCATGGGCGTCTATAAACTGGGTGAAGAGCGCAAAAGATGGCGCGGTAGCCTGAGCGAACTGGCAACGGCCATCCCGGCAGAGGCAACCGATGTCGAGATTTCACAAGTTGCCAGCCGAACCGAAACTTTTGCTACCTTGGGCGAGCCTACGCTAACCGCGCTTACCCCGACGAACATTGGCCTGGAGCTTATCCCTATTACCCACCCTAATGATCTTGTTGCCGGCGAGCCCGCACAATTCAAATTCCTGCTCGACGGAAAACCAGCCGCGGGAATTGAAATTGAATGGGTAGAAGGCGGTTCACGCTATCGCGACACAGCAGGCGACAGCAAGCTGACGACGGATGCAAATGGCATGGTTGAGGTGCTCGCTCCGCAAGCGGGTATGTATTATCTCGAAGCCAGCAGCAGCTCGGATAATGTTGCCGACCCCAAAATCCAGAGCAATCGTGCGTCTTACACCGCGGTTCTGGAATTCTTGCCACTTTGAACCCGAGCAACGCCCTACCGCAGGTTGATGACGCTATCGAGATATTGCTGCCACCGGCAATAGATCCGATGGAACTGAGGCCAGACCCCCATGGTGAAACTGTGCAATTGGCCGGTGACACCATGGGGACCTCATGGGCGGTGACCGCAATATTGCCCTCCTCCCATGATCTTTTTGGCTTACGTAGGAACTTAGAGGCAGGGTTTGGCGTGATTATTGGCCAGATGAGTCAGTGGGAGCCGAACTCGGAAATCAGCCTTTTTAATCGCGCGCAAGCTGGCAGCTGGCATATTATTTCGCCGCAGTTCCGCACAGTATTGAAAAGCGCCTGCGACATAGCCCTTGCAAGTGAAGGGGCATTTGACCCTGCAATAGGCGGGTTAAGCGAACTATGGGGGTTTGGCGCAAGCAGCCCGCCCCTCCGAAAGCCGCAAGCAACGACCGACCGCACCGGAAGCCACTCCACAAGACACCATAGCTGGAAGGATATTAGCTTTTCAGAATCCGGCGATCAGATCTACCAACCCGGCGGTTTGAAGCTTGATCTTTCTGCTATCGCAAAGGGCTTTGCGGTCGATTATATTATCGCAGTTCTCCGGCAGCGAGCGATTACACACGCGCTGGTTGAAATTGGCGGTGAACTGCGTGCGACAGGTGTTCAGAGCAATGGCGAGCCATGGTGGGTCGATGTAGAAAATGCGCCAGACGTAGATGATCCCCTTGTGAGCCGCATTGCGCTCAGCGGATGGGCCATCGCGACCACCGGCCATTATTTGCGCCGCCGATACGCCGCTGGAGAGAGCTGGTCGCACACCCTGTCTCCTGAGCAGCGCCAACCGGTAGCAGATTCCTTATCTACAATATCGGTTTTACACCCGAATTGTATGCAGGCCGATGCTCTTGCCACTGCCATCGCAGTCCTGGGGCAGGAGCGAGGCATAGCCTTTGCAAATCGTCACCGCCTCGCGGCAAAGCTGGTTGCCGAGGGTCGAGCTTTTTATAGCGATACATGGCGCGCTTATGCCGCCGGGACAGAAGAGGAAAGCGGCCAATGATGCTCAAGATAGAAAATGTGTTAACCCGCGCAGAAGTGGACCAGTGCCGCGCGACCATTATCGACGGCCCGTGGGTCGACGGCAATGAGACATCGGGCCATCAAAGCGCTCTTGCCAAAAAGAACGAACAGATTGCGCAAGGCAGTGACGCCGCCAACGAAGCCAACGCTCTGGTAATGGACGCACTAGGCGGCACTCCGGAATTTGTAGCCGCAGCCTTGCCGCTCAAGGTCTATATGCCCATGTTCAACCGATATGCTGGCGGTCAAACTTTCGGCAATCATGTCGACAATGCGATACGGCAAGTACGGGGCACAGACGTACGGATCCGCAGCGATCTTTCCTGCACGCTTTTCCTGACCGATCCCGATGAATATGATGGCGGCGAGTTAATTGTCGAAGATCTGTTCGGTGAACATAAGGTCAAGCTCGCAGCGGGCGACATGGTGCTTTATCCGGCATCAAGCCTGCACCGCGTAACGCCCGTAACCCGCGGCAACCGCATTTCCTGTGTCTTCTGGTTACAAAGCATGGTGCGCGAAAATGCGGCCCGCGAGCACCTGTTCCGGCTGGACTCAAGCATACAGCAATTGAGCGCGGAAAAGGGCGGAGACGATCCTCTCGTCGTTGATCTTACGAATCTTTATCATAATCTGCTGCGCAGATGGGCTGACTCGTAGATTTTTACCAAATAAATTTAATAGGTTAGAGTTATTCAACTCCCGTTAATGATAATTGTTCTCATTACCATTGACTTATTGCGAATTAATCGCAAAAAGGCCCCTTCACTCGAACCCGAGTCTGAATAGGGGAATAAACCGAAAATGACGCTTTCTCAAAATCATCAGAAAAATCTGGCCCAAAGATCAACCAGCTATGTTGCATTAGGCTGCGTTGGCGCAATTATATGCGTGGCAGCCCCTGCGGCAGCCCAGGATCAGGCGACAACATTAGAAGGCGTTGTCGTAACCGACTCCACTGTCGATGACGGCTATAAAGCCGACGCGATCAAGTCGCCCAAAGCAACCGCTGCGCTCATAGACACGCCGCGCACCGTCAGCGTTGTCACCCGTGACGTTATTGAAAACAGCGCATCCTTCTCTTTTCAGGAAGCACTGCGCAATGTGCCGGGTATCACTCTTGGTGCTGGTGAAGGCGGCACAGCTTCGGCCGACATTCCTTTCATCCGCGGCGGCGATGCGACAAGCGACACTTATGTTGATGGCGCGCGCGACGTGGGCTCACAAACACGCGAAACTTTTGCTGTTGAGCGTATCGAAGTATTCAAAGGTCCCAATAGTGCATTTGGTGGCCGTGGCGGTGCCGGCGGCACAATCAACATCGTCAGTAAATTACCGCAGGCCGAGAGCTTTATCGCGGGTCAGGCCACGATAGGAACAGACAATTTGCAACGCGTTACAGTAGACGTGAACCAGATGATCACTGACACGATCGGTGTCCGCGTGAATGGTCTGTGGCATGATTCGGATGTAGCAGGCCGCGACGCCATTTATGATGACAGATGGGGCATTGCGCCATCCATATCGGCGGGCCTCGGAACCAATACGGTCGCCACATTGTCTTATTACCATTATGAAACCAAGGGTATTCCGGACTACGGCATTCCTTATACATCAAGGTTGCAGCTAGACGGAACAGGCGTGCCCGATGGTACACGCGTCATAGCTGATGTCGATTATGACAATTTCTACGGTCTGGTATCCCGTGACTTTCAGGAAACCGACGTCGATTCCGTCACCTTCCAATTTTCCCACACTTTTGATTCCGGCTGGGCGATTACCAATATCAACCGATGGTCACATGCCAGAGATAATTATATCGTGACCAATCCGGATGACAGCGCCGGTAATGTTGCCAATGATCTGGTCTGGCGCGCTGTAAAAAGTCGTAATTCTGTAAACGATGCGCTTGTCAGCAATCTGGGTGTATCCGGAGAGTTTAAAACTGGCGGCATTTCACACAGCGTTGCATTTGGGGGAGAATTGAGCACGGCAAAAACTACCAATCTAGGATATGTTGTCGCCACCGGTGATAGCACTTGCCCTGCGTCTGAAATCGGATCGCCCAATTATAATTGTACCGATCTGTATAATCCCGATCCCTACGATCCATGGAACGGCTCTATTGAAACAAGCACTACGCCAACCGTGACACGCGCCGACAGCATTGGGTTTTATGGTTTTGACACCATCACCATCACACCAAAATTGCTGGTTAATCTCGGCGTGCGCTGGGAGCAATTTGATGTAAGCGCCAAAGGCACGAGCCGTGGCGTGCCATATGAAGCTGAAAATAAAACCAGCAACTGGAGCTATCAGGCCGGCGTCATCTTCAAGCCCGTTGAGAACGCCAGCATTTACGCAAGCTTTGCCGATAGTGCCACACCTCCTGGTTCAGATGTAGGCGAAGGTTCGCAATCCATTAACGGAACAAGCGCAACCTATGATCCGCAGATTACCCGCAATTATGAAGTAGGTGCCAAATATGATGCCCTGAACGGAGCATTGAGCCTGACCGCTGCTTTGTTCCGCACGGATACGGACAATGTACGCAATGATACCGGCCTCGGCGAGATAGAAATCATTCCGGGAACACGCCGTGTTGATGGTTTTGAACTCGGCGCTGCAGGTCGGATTGGCCCCGTTTCCCTCTCTGGCGGCTATGTCTATCTTGATAGCGAAATCCGCGGAGATGGCGATGCAGGAAATCGCTTTCCCAACACCGCAAAGCATAATCTGAGCTTATGGTCTAACGTCACGGTTACTGATCGTCTCAGCTTCGGCGGCGGTGCTTATTATACCGGCAAGCGTTATGCCGACACCGGCAACCTTATCGCCGTGCCCGATTACTGGCGTTTCGATGCGACGGCAGCCTTTCAGGCAACAGATAATATCTCGGTCCGCGCCAACATCCAGAATTTGACCGATGAGCGTTACATTATCAAGCCGCGCAACCCGCATTTTGCAGTACCTGGCGCGGGCCGTCAGGCTCTCCTCACCGTAGCAGTGCGTTATTAGGATCCAAATCGGGCGGACAAAAATGCCGCTCATTGATAATGACTTGCAACATTAGTCGCAAAAAGGAATAAAGACCTCTGATATGGCCGACTTTATTTCTCGCGATTCAATAACAGATGGCGCGCCGGTTGATCCTGGCGCGCCACATCCTCTCGCTGTGTCGGGTGATGGAAAGATTGCCGCGTTCACGAACCGGTTGGAGCCGGTCAATATTCCGGCTTGTCGATGTGGAGGGGAATTGGCTCATACGAAATCATGCCACTGCGTTACCGATGCAAGGGCAGCTGGTATCATGTCGAAAGAAGCAATTTATATACCCTCACAAGAGGGTTATGGCGCAAAACGGAACTGGAGCGCGGTAGCTATTACAACAGCACTTCATGTCGTTGCCGCCTCCGTGCTGCTAAGCACGGGTTATGCAGTCGTTAAGCGGCCTCCGTCGAACAGTCTTGAAGTTTTGACGTTAAGCCAGCAGCCACCGGAACCCATGCCGCCGTCTCCTCCCCAACCAGAACCACTTGAGGTCCAAGAAAGACTGGCTCCGGACACAATTGTACTTAAGGCACCGGCGATTATCAAAGTAGCGCCCACGCCTGCACCGCAGCCTGCAAAGGCGGTCGCTACGACTGTGGCAACGGCACCAGTTAAACAGACCGCGCCTGTTGTGCCCATTACGCCGCCTGACTTCAATGCTGCCCAGTTGAATAACCCGGCTCCTGCCTACCCGTATCTATCACGCAAGGCCCGCGAACAGGGCGTTGTACTTTTGCGGGTTGTCGTAACCTTATCAGGCCTTGCCAAAACCCTTTCGATCGAGCGTAGCAGCGGACACGATCGGCTCGATAAAGCCGCGCTCAATGCGGTGAAGAAATGGCGATTTGTACCAGCTCAGCAAGCAGGGCAACCCATAGAAGCCGTGGTTTTGGTACCGGTAACATTCAATCTGGGCTAAGCCTTCTGCCGAAGATTATGGCAGGCGACGCCTCCTTTGAGGGAGAGGAGCTGTTACAAAATCCCCGTTCGGGCCTTTGCCAAAGTTCTAGTGGGGGCTGCCTTCGATATCCTCTTGTTGAAGAGATCAAGAAGCCCATCTACTGGCTGTTAACCGCTATAGAAACCCGCACCGAACACCGCATCTGCACCGATAAAATGCTAGCTCGAATCACCAAAATCCGGTGATCATTTCCTAGCGATCGGCCCGGTAGCAAGCACATATTTTTATATGACTCTTGCACATAGCTAAAATGTGCAAATTATTACGTCTATGAAATCGCATTATGTATTAAGGCATTGAAATATATAGGAAAAATGGTGCACCCGACAGAATTCGAATCTGTGACCTCTGCCTTCGGAGGTCAGTTTAACTACGCTTTTCTGCCAGTTTTACTGCATAGATTATAGGCTTAGAACCCTTAGAAACCGCAGAAACGCGTTATATGAGGTGGTTTGCACCCAGGTTGCACCCAAGTTTCTTAGTTGACTCCGGGTTTCTAAATGGTTGTGAAGCTACAACAGATGTTTAGTTTTACCGAGATTTGCACCCAAGTCGGAACCAGTGGCAGACCGAACTATTGATGATGGTATCGGTCTTGTTCTAGCAGGTCGAGATATTGCATTTATGCCAGTGGCCAGATTGCTGTTGGGCGCATGTCTGTTTGCGGCGATAGGATCAAACTTCAAACGCGAAATACCGAGCCAGCGCCGTCTATAGTTTTTCACAGAAGAAACTCGGTAGATAACTAATGTAGCCGATCATGGTGGCTACAACTGGGCAATATTCTGACTGGCCATCCTCGGTGCAGAGTTATCAACTTTCATCAAGAGTTTTGTTTTCCGTTACGCATGCACTGGATCGGCTGTTAATTGATGATCCTTGATTAAGTCCAATTTTATTTGATAACCTTGATAGTACTTGACTTCCTTGATAGGGTCATTTACACCGAGATCTATCAATGATGATAAACTCAATCGGTGTGCCCAAAATGGAAGAAGAGCAAACATTAAAGTCTGAGAAGCTGCTCAAGGGAAAAGGACGGGGCAGCAACTTTTGCGTCATTGATAAAAGCGAATGGAAGCGGCTGTGGACGGTTCCTACAAAAAACAGAATGAACTTGGTCATTGCTTACATCGTTTTGCTCGTAGGGACAGGGAACGATCACAAACTGACTAAATGGTCGGCCAAAGCCTGTGAAGATCATGTAGGCATCGGAAAGCCACGTGCGAAAAAGGCTATCGAAGAGTTGATTGAGTCGAAATTCATCACTCACACTGAAGAGTCTAAACGCCTCAAGCCTCAATACGAGATATGCAACCCAGCCGATCCAGAAGACGAAAATCCGATTTTTCTACCCAATCAGATTGTGACCGGGTTGGCCAAAGAGAACTCTATGCTTCGCCGAGTAAAGGAGACTGGCGATCCACTGGCTCTTAAGCTTTTTATTGAAACCTACGCTGGTATCGAACTAGACCGCACCTTTGGCTTGCCAGCATCCAAACTGAAAAAGTTCAACAATAAGCAATCAGCCCGCAAAATCAGCGAGATTGGAACTCACGCGATCTGGGCATTGCCGATGATTAATTGCACTTCGTTTGGTGAGGGGTTTGGATATGAATATTTGAACGAGCATGAGGAACCAGAAAGTTTCTGGGATCGCCTGCGTCTCCTTGAAAAAGTAAACGCTGTATATTTCGACTATTGGGTTTTTGATAGCAATGCCGACGATGCTGAACCTTTATTCCCAATAGACCCGTCCGTTTTCTATTCATCCACTTTCACGCCGAATGCCGAAGCGGAACTGACCCGTAAAGTGATGGAAGTGTCAGCCTTGCTGACCAGCGAAATGCCTTATCTTACCGAACAATATTACGGCGATCTTATTGTGGCGTTTCCAGCGCACATGCAGCCGCCAGCTGTAATGGGAGTGGCCAAACCATTTGTTGAGGCTGACACACCAGGTCGGCGTATGACTTATGCCAAACGTAGAAGTCGTGTTGAGCAATATTTGGACGCATACGAGCGACTGGCAAAGGATGTAGCCGAAGGACGTTATGATAGACCACTTCTGGTCAATTATGAGTTAGAAGCTGCATGACCTTTTCCATTGATCCATACGCGTTGGCAGGACTTGGTCTTTTACTGTCTGGCATGGGCCATTTAATATGGTCTATCCGCCGCGACCCCAAAAACTCAACTGAGGATTCTCCACTCAAAATGCTTCCGAAGGCATCGGGCGATGATAAATGACCACATTCGATTAGGTCAAAGCTAGAGTCTGCTAATGAAATGAAACGGGCTCTGGTCAATAATCAAACCGCTGCTGATCTGGATTGGTTGCTTGAGGTTTCTGAGCTCTGGCTTTTGTAATTTGGGCTGCGGTAGAAGACGAAATGGTCGAAGCCCGAGGCTTATTCCCCAAAGCACAGGCGAAAATAGCTGATACTTTAGCTGACATCGGAGTATACCTCGGTCACGCCCTGATCGACTTTGCACCCAAGTTGCACCCAAGTCCGGTCCAAGTGGAATTTGGAGTTTCGGAAAAAGTTGTTTCTTTTCAGTAGGTTGGTGGTGCACCCGACAGAATTCGAATCTGTGACCTCTGCCTTCGGAGTGCAGGGATAAGTGATAATCGTGGACATGACCGGACAGTGAAAGTCCCGTAAAACATAGATTTATAGTCTTGCACTGTCCCGTTCCATCCTCCATTGTATTCCATACTGATTACATACAAATGGAAAAGGGCTGTCAGCCATGGCTTTGGATTTAAGCAAAGTGGGATTACGGGAGCGCCTCAAAGCGCAACGCGAGCCGCATTGGCAGCGGCTTCGCACGGGCTGCTTTCTTGGCTTTCGTCCGTCCAAGCGAGGCGGCAAGGGAACATGGATCGCCCGCGCCTATGATGAGGATTCCGGAAAGTATCGCGTCAAATCACTTGGCGACTTCGGAACGCTCGCTGGCAACCAAATGTTTGCGGCGGCGAAAAAAGAAGCTGAGACGCTGGCTGAATTGATTGAAGCTGGAGGCGAAATTCGCGCCAAGCTGGAAACCGTTGCAGATGCTTGCCGTGCTTATGCAGCAAGCCGGACGGAAGCTGATGAGCGTTTCGGGCGATATGTTTACAGTGATCCTATCGCAAAGGTGAAGCTTGATAAGCTGCGCCGTCGCCATGTCAAAGAGTGGCGCGAGCGGCTGGAAGCGCGGCCGTCGCTGGTGAGCCGTCGCAAAGAAGGTGAGCGGCGGGTTCGTGTCCGTGCGCCCTCAACAGTCAATCGGGATATGGCAGTGTTGCGGGCGGCGCTAGCCAAGGTTTTGTCCCCCGGAGCGCCCAATAGCGAAGCCGCATGGCAGGAAGCATTGAAGTCGATTCCGAATGCGAATGGACGGCGAACCCTTTATCTTGATCGGAGTCAACGGCGGAAGCTTGTGGAGAATATCGACGCGGAAGCCGCGCCGTTTGTTCGGGCGTTATGTTTGTTACCCTTGCGTCCCGGCGCTCTGGCTGCGCTCACGGTCGGAGATTTTGACAAGCGCACGGCGGAACTGACCATCGGAAAAGACAAAACCGGCAAGCCACGACGCATCCAATTGCCAAGCGATGCGAAAAAGCTGTTAACGGCGCAAATGACCGACAAGCTTCCAACCGCTCCACTTTTTATGCGAAAAAATGGCCTGCCTTGGAACAAAGATAGTTGGAAACTACCTATTGCAAAGGCCGTAATGTCAGCGGATTTGCCGATAGGTGCAACCGCTTACACGCTGCGTCATAGCACTATTACAGATTTGGTTAGTGCCGGGCTTCCCCTGCTGACAATTGCGCAAATTTCAGGGACAAGCGCGGAAATGATTGAGCGCCACTACGGGCACCTTGCCAGCGATGCGGCAACGAAGGCGTTAGAGGGTCTATCGCTTTAGCGGGAATCAGGGGAGGTGCAATCAGATGAGCTTTACCAATGACGAAGAGTTAAACCGTTTCCTTCACCATGAACATGCGTTCCCAAATATTACCGCCGATAGCTTGAGCGACAAGTTAGCACATTTCCCATTGCCGCGCGCAAACGGAAAAGATTTTGAATGGCTTGGGATGGCAATTCGTCGTGCTCTGGGCCTATCAATAAGGGCTGAGGTTGATGGTCCAAATAGGCAAAGCAACACTGACACACGGAAGGAATTGGACAATCTTGGTAAGAGGGCAGGTAAACTTTGGCTGGCTATGTTCGATGGTATTTCGCACGAAGGAGAGGATGCGCTGTGGCGCTTTGCCCATTTGAATTGGAATGGAGAAGGTGGCACTACAATAGATGGACTCAGCTACGGTGATCCAGCCGAGATGATCCGCTTTCGGTCCGCGCTGAAAGAATTGGATTGGCTATCACAATGGCTAAGGCGTGGTGCTCGGCAAATCCCGACACAGCAACCAAGATGGACCGAAAAAGAACATCGAGAGATTCGGATTTTTAGGGCGCTATGCCTCGCTCCGATATATCTTGCATTTTATCGGACCGATAAACTGTCAATAAAGCCTTTTGGTGACTTCTACCAACGCATTGCCGCGCTTGCTTTTGACGAAGACGATATTCCTGATTTTGAAAGTATCATATCGGATGCGAGGAAAATCCACGGCGCTCAACCGACAGTATTTGCTGCGGACTTTATTCCCGGATTATAATTCAGATACTCTGCCTCAAAAAAATCCGAGAGTGGCCGTAACAGCGAGCTGACGTTTGCAGGCATATCCCTGTGTGTCCGCAATTAACGCGGGCGGCAACACAGGATTATATCCAATGGAAAATAAAGCTTACGGAACCTTGCCCGAAGCAGTTCAATTTTCGGGCATGTCGAGGAGTGCGCTTTACGAAGCGCTGAAGCGTGGTGATTTATCAGCTCGAAAGGCAGGGCGGCGCACGCTTATTTCGTTTGCTGATCTGCAAGCATATCTTGCCGCACTTCCCGAATATCGAGCGGGAGCATGAGCGATGAAAGCACAAATGCAAAACCCGGGGCTGGCACCCCGGGCTTCGCGCGATTGCTATGGTGGGCTGTCGCAACCTTTCCTTACCGCATCGGAAGCGCGGGAGCAAATGCTTGCTTGCCGTTTCTGCCTGTCGCCTTCGATGGCGCGGGATATTTCGCGACTCTGTTTTGGGGAGCTGCGCAATGACTGAGCAAAACTTCCCAAATCATCGCACGGCAGCGCTTGCCTTGTTATCGCAATTCCCGGACCTGCCGCACAAGACAGCGGGCTTTCTCGGCCATGTGTGCGTAGCGCTTGAATTAAGCGCAAAGCAACATGACTGGCTGGTGAAACTTCTGGACCGCAATTGTTTGCCGTCATTGGCAAAGGGAGGCGAGCGATGAGCACCTATCCCGATGCACCGGGCCACCGGAACGTGGACACATCCGTTGCCGCTGCCGCTGCGCTTGCTCCAAAACTAGGGCGGCTCCAACGCATGGCACAAGATGAAATTTGCGATGCTGGCTGGCTTGGCCTGACCGCCGATGAACTTGCTGCACGACTGGACATGGACCGCTGGTCAATCCAACCGCGCACCACGGAACTGAAGCGCAAAGGGCTAATCCGTGACAGCGGGCAGCGCAGGCCGAATAGAACGGGCAAGCAGGCAATTGTCTGGATCGCTGCATGATGCCCGACGCTATGCCAGAGCAAAGTGATTGCGCCCGGTATGGCGGCACTTTTGAAACTTCACCGTTTCGTGGATTCGGTGAAGTTTCAATTGGTTCGCTAGCTGTTAAAACAGCTGGAAAACAGCCATCGCTAGAAAATGGCACGCCTCATGCAGTTAACTATATAAGAATAGGTGTGGCAGCCAATTTGCCTAGCAGCGCTGGCAGAGGTGGAGCGCGCAACCGTGCCGACCGTGAAAGCCATGCACTAACAACCGAGCAAATAGCCAATCTAAGGGCCGCTGAGCGCCACGCGGCTGCCATAGGGCTTCCCTTTACCCGGATGATCACAATCCACTGGCAGGCGGCTGGGGTGCCAATAACGGGCATGACATGGGCAACGGGGAGCTTTACTGGATTGATGACCAAGATGCTGGCGCGACATGGCAGTGCCACCACTTGGCTTTGGGTGCATGAGAATGGTGACCGGAAAGGTTGGCACTGTCACTTGCTGGCTCATGTTCCGGCCGAACATGTCAAGCGATTGACCGCGCTACAAAAGGGCTGGTTGAGCCGTATCACCGCCAAAAAATATCGGAAGCGCGTGATCCATAGCAAGCCAATTGGCGGGCGGCTGGGGTTGGAAGTCGGCAACCCTGAATTGCATTCGGTCAATCTGGAGGTAGCGTTTGGCTACTGCTGCAAAGGCGCGCCGCAAGCCGTGCTGGATGCCTTTGGCATCGACCGTGCGCATGAACCAGGCGGTCGTGTCATCGGCAAGCGTTGCGGAATATCACAAAACATTGGCGCGAAGGCGCGGGGACTGGGAGTAGCATCATGACAAAAAAGACAAGCAAAACGGCCAAAACGACGGCTGCCCATGTGCTGGAGATAACACCAGAGCCGGGGGAGGCTGAAGGCACCTCATTTGCGCGGGTATCACTCGACCCCGTTATTCGCCATGCGAACCTTGCAATGAGTTTTGCCTCTCAGGCTTTTGGTGACGGTAACAAGCCATCGATGATGGCCAGCACGGAGGCATTGCAATCCACAGTCGCCAAGGCCGAAGCTGGAGATATGCGAGTGGCCAGCCGGTTGCTCGCTTCTCAAGCTGTTACGCTGGATACGATGTTCACCGAATTGGCGCGGCGGTCGGCAAACAACATGGGAAGTTATCCTGACGCGGCGGATCGCTACATGCGGCTGGCACTGAGAGCGCAATCAAACTGCCGGGCAACGGTTGATTCGTTGGCCAAGCTGCACCAGCCGCGAGAGCAAACCGTGCGGCATGTCCACGTCAATGAAGGCGGGCAAGCCGTGGTTGCCGATCACTTCCACAATCACACCGGGGTTAATGTAAATGCAAAATCAGCCGTACAATCCCATGCAACCGGAAAGGCTGGCGAATGCAACGCGCTGCCTAGCCAAAACGCGCAGGGGAACGGCGTGCCAATCCCCAGCGGTGAAGGGGCGGAAGCGGTGCAGGATGCATGGCGGGACTAATCCGGGCGCTCCACTGGGCAACCGCAATGCTTGGAAGCATGGAGGCTATTCTAGCGAGACGAAGCTGGCTGCTGCTCGGCTCAAGGCTTTTACCGTTGTTGCGAAGCAGTGTGGGGATAACTGACTATGCTGCCCAGCTTGCCTCAATCACAGCCCTTGTAATCGTTCTCGAAGCATCGCGTTGCATAGGCTTGTGCTTCGGCAATTTGTTGGCGGGTCATTCTTTTTGTAATAATGCCCTTGTTTTCAGAGGCGCTTTCATGGCCTTGGGTTGCTGCCAATGACCACCATGCATAGGCATTAATGTCGTTTGTCGGCGCACCCTCGCCATTAGCATACATGACGCCAAGATTGTATTGGGCTTGGGCAAGCCCTTGCTGGGCAGCCAGCCGATACCATTCCACCGCCTCAATGTCGTTTTCAGGTATACCCTCGCCATCGGCATACATGAGGCCGAGATAGGATTGGGCGAGGGCATCCCCTTGCTCGGCGGCCAGCCGATACCATTTCACCGCCTCAATGTCGTTTTCAGGCACACCGTCGCCATTGTCATACATGAGGCCGAGATTGCGTTGGGCATCGGCATCCCCTTGCTCAGCAAGTGCCAGCCAGCCTATTGGAAGTTCAACGTTAGCTTCGACCACCTCGTCAGCGGGTATTGGTCGGTACGTACAAGATTGAAGGCTGACGAAAAGCCATGCTGCAACTAAAGAACGAAAGAACATATCTATCCCCTGACTTTAGCAACATGCCATTCTTTAATCTTGCTGCCAATCCCCAGCCGTGCTGGGCAAGAAGCGTTGCAGGATGCACGGCGGGACTAATCCTGGTGCTCCCAAGGGCAATTGTAACGCTTGAAACCCCATTAAAATATTTAACGTGGTTCGCATTTGCCACGATACACAAAGGTCGCGTCCATCATTGTTGCAATTTCAACAAAATTTCGATCTGTTGAAACCTTAAATAATACACCATTTTCTGGCAACGCTATATTTGTGAATGATCCCGAGTAGGCTACGCGGGGTGCGTATGTATCGCATCCTGAGTCATCGCATCGTTGATATTCATTGACCGATGGCTTCCATACCACGAAGGCCTTAGGTTCACTTGGTTTGCATTCTTTTGGACCGCAAATATCCAAAACCGATGGCTTGCAGAGAAGTTCTGATACATTTGCCCAAGTAGCTTCACTCGCAGGCGGATTGTCTTTGATCCACTCACCCGGTTCAACACCCGTCGGCGTTTCATCCTGATTTTTGCAACCCGCCGGAAGGCAAAGCACGAAAGCCGCCAAAAGACTAAAAAAGATTCTCATCAATTTCTCGCAACTAATTTTCAAGGCCATTGCCATCTGATTCTTGTAGTGACAAACTGCCTTAGAGGCGAAGCATAATCGCAACGCTTGGAAAGCATGGCGGGCGATCCAGTGAGACCAAGGAGGCGGCAAATTTCTTGAGGGATATTGTCCGAGCGATTGCATCCTACTAGTAATCACATAATCTATTCGTTTTAGGGGGTGAAATGATACGAGCATTTACGGTTTTAGCGTTGTCTATGGCGGCCCCGGCTATTGCTCAAACAGATAGTCCATGGCTTGATTGGGTAGTCGAAAATTCACCACATGGTTTTGATATAACTTCGGACGGAACGATTTGGATTAATGTATACGATCCCGGTCTAATTGACGATTATGCTATTCGCGCTGAAGATTTGAAAGCTGCTCGTGACGCTCAAAATAAGAATCCATCATTTTGGATTCGAGGCTATCATAAGCGCAATCAAAAAGTCGCTTATCGAGAGAGCAAAGTGCGGTTCTATTTGGATTGCAAAAATGAAATGATGGGCACATCCACTTCTGCATATTACGATGCTGATGGTTCGCTACTATCGAGATCAGGCACCTCATCATCGCAGTATATCATCCCCGGCACCTATGGGGCCGAATTTTTCAGACTATTTTGCTTGTTGTGAAGTAGAAATGGAAAGACGGAAATTCCCCCCGTTTTCCATACTCATTCCATACACCGCGCACCGGATCGACGTAAGTCATTGAAATAATGGTGCACCCGACAGAATTCGAATCTGTGACCTCTGCCTTCGGAGGGCAGCGCTCTATCCAGCTGAGCTACGGGTGCCAAGGCGTGTGTCGCCGGATGGGCGTTTAGCAGCGACATTGGCGCATTGCCAATCAAATATTTGCTGATCGGCCAAGCAAGGGCTAGCCTCCGCTTTTGTCCCTCGGAATTTTCTCGATCTTCTGGAATTTACCCAGTCCGCAGGCGCCGCGGGTTTCGATTCTGCCGGCGGTCTGGTCGAGCACGTGGATGATATCGACGCTGCACAACTGATTGGTCGAGGTCTTGTAGGAAAAGGCCTCCTCGAAGCCGAGACCGCTGCATTTGTTGGGCAGGTTGTTGCGATAGATGTCGCCATTGCTCATCTTGAAATCAATCGTCTGGTCGTCGATCACGTCGGTCGAGCGGATGCGCGATCGGCTGATGCAGCTTTCCGGTTCGCCGATTGTCTTGATTTCATATTTGTCGTCGCCGGATGCTTTCTCGGCAGCAAAGGCGACGCTTCCGGCGGCGAGGGCGGAAGCGATGATGATCGTGGATTGCAGGCGCATGCTCTTCTCCTGTGGATGTTTGCCATCTTGGCCGATAATTTACAGCCGGACATATTTCCCGAAGCTGAATGCTCGGCGCGAGGCGGCGGATTGTTGCGCGCTTAATTGGAGAGCATCATTCGGGAGCGGGCGTCTTCTTCTTGAAGCGGCACAGATCGGCGACCGGACAGCGCCAGCATTCCGGCTTGCGCGCCTTACAGATATAGCGGCCGTGCAGGATCAGCCAGTGATGGGCGTGGACGCGGAACGGTCCGGGGGTTTGGGTCTCCAGCTTCTTCTCGACCGCCAGTACGGTCTTGCCCGGGGCCAGGCCGGTGCGGTTGCCGACCCGGAATATATGCGTGTCGACCGCGAACGTTTCGGCGCCAAAGGCACAGTTCATCACGACATTGGCGGTCTTGCGACCGACCCCGGGCAGCTTGACCAGCTCGTCGCGATCCGCCGGAACTTCGCCGCCAAAATCGGCGATCAGCATTTCCGACAAAGCGATCACGTTCTTCGCCTTTGTGTTGAACAATCCTATTGTTTTAATATGCTCTTTCAGTCCGTCGAGCCCGAGATCGACCATCTGCTGCGGGGTTTTGACGTCGGCGAACAGCAGCCGTGTGGCCTTGTTGACGCCGATATCCGTCGACTGCGCCGACAGCGCTACGGCTACCACGAGTTGATAGGTGTTACCATAGTTCAGCTCGGTCTCCGGTGAGGGATTATCGGCGGCGAGGCGCGAATAAAACTCGAAAATATCGGCTTTTTTCATGCCGCGTCAGTCTTCCGGAACCCGGTCCATCAAATCCATGAAGTCCCGCGCGCTATTACGATCGGCCTCGTCCTTGAAAGCCTTGTCCAGATCCAGATGGGTGCCGAGCATATAGAGCACGGCCCATAAGGCAAAGCGCCGCCCGCGGTCCTTCTCCAGACCAAAGTCCACCCGCATATGCTCGATGCCGGCGTTCATCGCCTCCGGCTGGATCGAGGCGAGATCGGCGGTGCCAAAATAGCGTTGTAACTGGTCATCAAAATCCATACCGCAGACCTATTGCGTCCCCACGACCTTGGCAAGCAGATTGGCTGAGGCGATTACAGGCCTTCCTTTGCCTGTAATCGCCTTAATTGGTCTATTTTACGCAATATTTGCCGGATGCCTTCAATCCGCCGGAGCAACTGCCGCTTTTGACTTCGGCATAGTCGCCTTTATCGCCCACGCAATAATTGGCGGAGGATTTGAAGCCCGATGGACAGGAGCCGATTTTGGCAATGGCGACTGCGCCGGAGCTCGATTTACACGAGCTTCCCGACGACTTGAATCCGGTCGGGCAACTGCCGTCCTTGGCCACGGTCGTGCCGCTCGACTGGGCGAAAGCGGCGGGAACGGCCAGGCTCGAAATAATCAGTGATGACAGGGCGATTGCATAACGCATATTGTGGTTCCTTCTGGAAATTTGATGAAGTGAAGCGGGTTCGAAACTAGCGGGCAGGCGCGCTCAGATATTCGAAGGCGACCAGGCTCTTGCCGGTTCTCTTGTTATAATATTGGCAATAGAGCTTTTCCGTTTTTGCGCGGCTGCGCTCGTTGAGGCGGGCGAGAAAGCTGATGCCATATTTGCCACGATTTTTCCTGTCGGCGGTATAAGCGGAGGCACGGGACGAGTTGGTGCCGGTGGCGCAATCGGTGACGCCCTGATCATTGCCGCAATGCAGTTTCATATGCGAATCGCCAAGATATTGATCGCTATGCCATGTCCAGTAATCGACCGTACCGGCGCCGGGATCGTCTGATTTGACGCACTGCCAGGCAAAGTCATTGCCCTTGTCCATCGCCTTGTATTTTTTCTCGTCCACTTCAAAATAGAGAATTTCCTGCGGCTGCAGCGACGGCGCGATGCAGGACCCGCTTATCTTGCCGGGCTTGCGGTTGATGAAACCGGTGCGCTTCTCTTTGCTGAAGCCCTGCTGGAAAGTGTAGCTGCCGAGATTTCCGACCGTCACGTTGGATAGAGCGATGCCTGTACATTGCGTTTGCGATGTGAGGTTGGAAGAAGGTGTGCCGAGAGTAGTTGATCCACCACCGCTGGAGTTGCTACCGCTTGTCCCAAGCTTGCCGGTTTTCCCGCGGAGTGCGTTGTCGATAGCATTATCGGCTTGGTTCACAGCCTCTCTCTCGGCATCGCGTTTGGTTTGCTTTGCTTCTTTCTTGATCGCCTTGCCGAGGCCGCCAAATTGCGCGTGAGCCGTTCCGCTGCCGAGCATGGAAACGGCGAATAATGCCGCGATGGCCGGTTTTAATAAGTTCATTGTTGATCTCCATTACATTTACCGAGGCAAGTAATGGAGTCGTGCAGGCTTTAGAATATACCATATGGTACATAGCGGCGGATTATCCCCGAAAACTGGTCTGCCATGGACCGGCGCGGATGAGCGCCGACCTTCGACGGGGATGCCTAACACTGGATCAGTCCCGGTGGATTTTCGCGGCTTCCTCGAAGATCTGGTGCGGGACTTGTTGAATCGCCAGACTGCCGACGTCCTGCAACGGTCCGATCAGGTTGAAGCCATAGCGATCACAGAATTTCTCGACCATATCAGGCGGCGCAAGCCGGTCTTCCGCTCCGCTAATAACCGTGACGGGAACTTCCAGATCGCGACACCATTTCGACCAGTCACTCGCCGTCAGGATTGCTTGCTGCGCGGTGGATTCATAACCATCTTCGAAGGTACGCTTCATCGATCGCTGCATCAGGTCGGCCACGTCGGGCCGGTTGAGGGTGAGCATATCGGCAGCGCTTTCGCCATAGATGCTCTGGAAATAGGCCATGCTCTTGCCGCGCCGGACCATCGTCGAGACGGCCGCAAAATATAGACGCACGAAAGACGGAGCGATCCGCGCGAGCCGCAGCGGCGCCCGGTAGCCCATGGCGAGATGCGAGAAATCATTGTCGTCGCCCGCTGGCAATATTGCACCGGCCATGACCAGTCCGCAAAAACGGTTCGGGTGGCTGCGAATGGCGGCCATGCCATAAGGCGCAGCCACTCTGGCCGAAACGACTGTACAGCGCTTTATTTCCAGTTGATCGAGCAAATGGACAAGCCGTTCGATAAATTCGCCAACAACCGCGAGGCCGGTGCTCGCCATCTTGCTGCCTGCATAAAAGGGCAACCAGGGGGCAATGACGCGCAGGCCGTGCTGCGCGGCGGCTTCCTGTTGGCGGGTGGTCAGATAGGCACCATCAATCGTGGCGTGAAGATATAGAACCGGCTTACCGTCCGGATCACCATAGACTTCAAAAGGCAGGGCGCTGCCATCTTGCAAAGTCAACTTGTGGCTCGAACGGGAGGAAGGCAGGTTCTGTTCCTGTGATTCTGCGGTTGCAAATGCGCTGCTAAAGCCGGCGTAGAGCGAGATCAGCTCGGTTTGCGAACCGATGCCCAGTTTTCGCAGAAGGGTTTTGAGCTGGTTTCTTGCTGTTCCCAAGGCCCGCTTTCGGAGCGCTGCAAATTCGATCACCGACAGGCCATTGACCAGATGTTCCGCGAGCTGCTCTTCGGTTGCTGTCAGCTCCAGAGACCGTGCGAAGGCATTGCCGATCACGTCATTCCAGCGCAGCCGCATGACCCGGAAATCCAGTTCGGCATTGCTGCCGCCGGACAATTGAGCGGCAAACAGCACGCCCCTGTCATCGTCCCGGTCCGTGTATAGACGGACGATCGCGGGGCCGGTGCTTCTGCCTTTCAACAGCTTTTCTACCTGCGTATAAGCCTCGCCATCGACGCCAAACAGCCAGTCGGGGACCGATCGTCCTCCATTCAGTTCAGAGCTTTTGAAGATTTGCTCGTCGACGTTCAACACCGTCATCGACGTGCTGAGTGACAGGTCCGGTTGCGCCAGCAGACCGTTGGTTCCTTCGAGATCGCGTGCATAAGTGGAAAAATCATCGCCGACACTGGGATCGATCTCGGTCAGCAACTCGGTAACATTGGCAAAATGAGGCTGAAGGTCGCCTTCATTCGCGGCGCCCGGCTTCTGCAGAAGCGTCAATAATTTCATCAACCGTTCCGGTTGGGCCGCGATGGCATAGGCGTCGCGGATCAGCGGATCGAGAGAATCATTCTTCATATGGCTTGGCTATAGGAGGTTGCGACTCACGGAAAGCATTTCGCGCTTTTCTATCCGTTTTTAAGCTCGTTGTGTTTGCCGGTCGTTCAAACTGCCCGGGCGGCGGCATAATCAGTATCGTCCGGTCCGGTCCGCCCATTTGTCTTCTCGGTTCCGGTTTCTGGCGGGAACGGCTGACCCGTGATCGGGCGCCGGGGGAGACTGTCAATGGATTCAACCTTGTCCAGTCCGCTGCGCTGCGCGTGGTTCAGCAGCAATTCGGTCGCCGGCTCGGGCGCAACGGCGGCCGAGTACAAATAGCCTTGTCCCAGTTTGCAACCGATCTGGGCGAGCAAATAGGCCTGGTCTTCGGTCTCGATACCCTCTGCGACAACCCGGATGTCGAGCTTCCGCGCGATGTCGAGCAGGCCTTCGATAATCGCGATGCTGCGGTTGTCGAGCCGCAACTGGCTGACGAAGGACTTGTCAATTTTGATTATATCGACCGGCACCGTCAGCAAATGGGTAAGCGAGGCAAAGCCGGTTCCGAAATCATCCAGTGCTATCCGCAGGCCATGGGCGCGAAGCGACTTGATTTCTTGCGCAACAACCGGGTCATTTTGCCCGAGATAGACCGATTCTGTCACCTCGAGCACGACATGCTTCAGGGGAACATTCTCGCGACCAAAGGCGGCTTCGATGCGGTCGTACAACGTGCCACTATGAAAGTCGGCAGAAGAGATGTTGATGCCGACGTGCTGGAACGGGATGCCGCGGTCCAGCCAGGATCGAAGGTCAGCAGCGACCAGAGCCAACATACCCTGCGTCAGCTTGGCAGCTACATCGACGTCTGTCGTGGCTTGATGAAAGGCTCCGGCCGAGACGATATTGCCTTCCGGCGTCCGCAGGCGGCAAAGCGCTTCCATACCGGCGATTTCCCGCGTGTCGAGCCGGATGACCGGCTGATAATAGGCCTCGATCCGCCCTTCCTGCAGGGCACAGTCGACGTCCTGAATCACTTCGATCCGTTTCTTGATCGCCGTGCCGATGCCCGGCCAGTAACGGACGAAACCGCCGCGACCGGTTTCCTTGGCGTGATAGAGCGCAAAATCGGCATGTCTGTGCACGGTCTCGGCATTGTCATCGCCCGGCGACAGCGCGGCCCCGCCGATGGTCGCGCGTGGCTGGATCATATGGCCGCTGCAACTGGTAACGCTGCCGACCGCATCGAGAATGCGCGATGCGGTTCTGTCCAGATTGGCAACCGCGCCGGTTTCCTGAAGAATCACCGCAAATTCGTCGCCGCCGAGCCGGAACACGTGGTCGGGCAGAACATTCTCCCGTATTCGCTGTGCCACTTTCTGCAACAGTTCGTCGCCGGCCTGATGACCGAATGTGTCGTTGATCGTCTTGAGATTATCAAGATCCACCACCATCAGCGCCCATGTGCCCGGTTCGTCGCAGGATAGGCGGCTGAGCGCCGTATCAAAGCTGGACCGGTTCGGCAGGTCGGTCAGCGCATCGATCGAGGCCCGCCGTTCGCGCTCGAGGGCCCGGTCGTGCTGTTCGAGTGCGATGGCGAAAAGATGGATGCAGGCGCTGACCAGTTTCTCTTCGAGCGCGTTCGGCATCCGCTTTTGCCTGAAATAGAGTGCAAACGTACCAAAGACCGCACCAGTCGCATTCTCGATCGGCACCGACCAGCAGGCCTTGAACCCGGATGGCAGCAGATGTTCCTTAAATCCGGTCCAGCGTGGATCATTTTCGATGTCGGTCACAATGACGGGTTCGCCTAGATAGGCGGCGCTGCCGCAGGATCCGACATTCGGGCCGATCATCGTCCCGGCGATTAGTTCGGAAAATATCGCCGGCAGGCTTGGCGCGGCAAGCGGATAGAGCAAGCCGCTTCGCTCGACCCGCAGTACGGAACAGGCGACGTTCGGCAGCAGCAGTTCGATCTCGTGACATAATCGCTCCGCCGTGACATTCAGCGGCACTCCGGTAGCGATCATCTCCAGGATGATGTTTTGAAAACGCAGCAACGAATAGAACCCTTTTCCACGCGGAAAGTTACCGGTTGATCCTAGGGTTTCGAGGTAAAGATAAGATGAAGTAGCGTGGCGCCGGAATTCTTGTATGGGAAATCATGACCTTAGCCCGGTTGACCTGTAAAATTACCGGGGCAGATCTCGCCTGACCGACAAATTGTGGCGGCGATCCGGTAAAGAGGCTCCATTATTTCAATTGTATCATCGGGCACGGCCGACGATATTGCCATCGTCTGGAACTTTACAGAGGCACCCTGTTTTATTTTCTGTGACCTTTGCCCCAAGTCCGCAGATCTCCGGTATTTTCAGGTCGCGAACCAGTCCCCTAGTGTAACCTTAGTGTGATCTTTGCATTTGCTTCGTCAAAGCGCGCGCTAGAACCATGCGGACAGCCGTCAACGCCAATATTATATCCAGTGTGTCAAAGAGCCTGCCGCGATCTTAGCCGATAGGCGTGGAAGTAGGACAGGACTTTTCCGGCGCTATTGGTAGCTTCTTACCCATTTGAGAAGGATATTGGCTGCGAAGGTCAGGGTGATGCCTAAAACCCCAAAACCCCATCCATCCCGTATCTTCCAGCACTCTGCCCGACCAGCCAGCCAGCCGCCTTCACCGCGCCGCGCGCGAAGATCATCCGGTTCTCTGCCCTGTGGGTCAGTTCGATCCGTTCCTCGTCGCTCGCCAATATCACCGTGTGATCGCCGGCGACCG
This sequence comes from uncultured Parasphingorhabdus sp., assembly GCF_963975555.1. Lineage (GTDB taxonomy): Bacteria > Pseudomonadota > Alphaproteobacteria > Sphingomonadales > Sphingomonadaceae > Parasphingorhabdus. The sequence goes on from NZ_CAXBHH010000001.1 coordinate 657,259, forward strand.
ACCCGCCGCGCAACGCTGCAAAGCCTATCGCGCCCTTGGCCCTCGCGCCGGTGATGCCGTCGCGGCCGCTTTCGCTGTTGGTGGTCAGGTCGATGCCGCGTCCACGCGCGGCGGCTTCGCCCAATAATTTCGCGGTGCCGCTCGGCGCGTCGACCTTGTGGCGGTGATGCATCTCGACGATCTCGATATCCCAGTCATCGCCCAGCTTGCTCGCGGCCTGCTCGACCAGCGCCGCCAGCATATTGACGCCGAGCGAGGTGTTGCCGGTCTGCAGAACGGGGATTTTTATTGCGGCCTGATCGATGGCGGCGTGATGCTCCGCCTCAAGTCCGGTGGTGCCGATGACAATCGGCTTGTTCGCCGCGACGCAGGCATCGAGATTCGCCTGCAGCGCCTTCGGCGAGGAAAAATCGACGAGCACATCGCTGGCTGCAACCAGTGCCGGGACATCATCGCCCTGGTCCGCGCCGCCGGCGTGGCTGTGGCCCGCTTCCTCTATCGCCGCGACCAGCGCCTGTCCCATGCGGCCCTTGCTGCCGATAATTCCGATGGCTGTCATTCTGCTTGTTCCCGTTCGTCCTGAGCTCGGTCTCGTCATCCTGAACTTGTTTCAGGATCCACTTATCCTCTAAGCAGTTTCTATGAGACGAAATGGATGCTGAAACAAGTTCAGCATGACGAAGAAAGGCAATATGCGAAACACTATCAACAATATCGTCATCCTCACCGGCGCCGGAGTCAGCGCCGAAAGCGGGGTCGCCACGTTTCGCGGGCCGGATGGTCTGTGGGAGGGACACCGGGTCGAGGATGTCGCTACGCCAGAGGCATTTGTCCGCGACCCCGATCTGGTGCAGAAATTCTATGACGAGCGCCGGGCCAAACTGAAGACCGTCGAGCCCAATGCGGCGCATCAGGCTTTGGCGAAGCTCGACAAGACATGGGCGGGCGAGCTGCTGCTGGTCACGCAAAATGTTGATGATCTGCACGAACGTGCCGGGTCGAAACGGTTGCTGCATATGCACGGCGAGCTGAACAGCGCCTGGTGTCGCGCCTGCGACGCGCATTTTGCCTTTGAGGGTGTAATGGCGAGCCATCCCGTCTGTCCGCACTGCCATGTGCCCGGCTGTCTGCGCCCGGATATCGTCTGGTTCGGCGAAATGCCGTACGAGATGGAGCGGATCGAGCAGGCGCTCGCCCAGTGCGATCTGTTCGTCTCGATCGGCACATCGGGCGCGGTCTATCCCGCCGCCGGCTTTGTCCAGACCGCCCGCTATCACGGTGCGCGCACGCTGGAGATGAATCTCGATCCGTCGGAGGGCAGTTTTCATTTCCACGAAAGCCGGATGGGCAAGGCGGGGGATCTGGTGCCGGACTGGGTCGATCAGGTCCTGTCGCATGGCCTGTGTTGAGCGGCTATGTTGAGGAAGTGGCCATGAAAGGCCAATGCCATTGCGGCGCGGTGCAGATCAAGGTCGCGGAACCGCCCGCCGAAGTGTCGCGCTGCAATTGCTCTTTATGCCGGAGGACCGGCTGGATGGGCGGCTATTGGCATCCTGATGAGGTGCAGGTCGAAGCGAAGCCCGATGCGCTGAACGCCTATGTCCAGGGCGACAAGATGATCACCACGTGGAACTGCGCGACCTGTGGCTCGCACACCCACTGGACCCCGATCACCGCGTCGCCCGAGCGGATGGGCGTAAATATGCGGATGTTCGAGCCGGAAGAGTGGCAGCATCTGCCGGTACGGCACGTGGATGGAGCGAGCTTTTAACCTGTGCCGATAATCCTCCAATGAGCCGCGCCACAAAGGGAGCCTGACTTTGCGAAACCTATCCATCTATCTGCTGTCGACAATTTGCGCCTTTGCCTTCGCGCCAGCCGCTCTCGCCCAGCCCGTCGCCGATAGCGGCGGACAGGCGACCGCTAGCAGCCTGGCGGGAAATTATCGGCTGGGCGGGGTGATGGAAACCGCGGCGGAGCTCCAGCTCGAGGCCGATGGCAGCTATAAATGGATGCTGATCGTCGGCAGTCTTGATCTATATAGCGAGGGCAGATGGACGCAAAGTGAGGGGCAGGTGATACTCGGCCCGCACCGGTTCGACAAAGACACGCCGGTATTTGCGCTGGCGGGTGGCTATCCCTGGGGGCGCGAAGAAAAAGATGCAGCTTTTGCCAGCGAAACGATCCGGCTGAAGAACCGGGCGAAGTGGCAATGCGCGTTCCTCGACACCGGCGGCTATTATGCTTCCTCGGACGATTATATTTCATCGGAAGAGCTGACGCCGCTGCAACGTTTCGACGCCGCGGTCAAAGGCGAACGCGAACTGCGGGACGTTTATGAAAAGGCGATTGCCGCCTATTTCGCGCGTCACCTGTCCGACCCCGATGATAATCTCGAAGTTTCCGCGCGGAGCGCGAGGCGGGACTGGGGCCATGCGGTTGCGGTTCTGGCGAAGAGCGGACGGGCGGCTGGCAAGACCGCCCGCTATCAACCGCCCTCGCTGCCCGCCGAATGTTTCTTCCTGTCCGATTATACGACCGAATATTCCGGTAATGGATCCGGACCCCGGATCGACTGGAACGAGGGCGTCGGTGTCTGGGTCAACCGGCGCGAGCGGCCCAATGCACGGCTGAACATCGACGCCGAATTTTCCTTTGCTGATGGCAGTGTCGAGACGGCGAACAGCCATGAGCTGGGCTTCGCCTTCGCGCCCGCAGCCAATGAGCGGCAGCTAAAGGCGATCAAGCTGACCTTGCAGTATGACGGCTCTGAATATTCGTCCAGCTTCGATGTAGCGCCTGACCGCAATGCGCGGGTCTATGAAGTGAAACTGGACAACAGGGTGTTCATCAAGCCGCCGTTCCAGGAGCTTCGGCTGGATATTTCCGGTGACCGGCTGCTGCCGGCAGATGGCAGGGGCGCCTATCTCAAGCGCAACTGAATTTTCGATGGGCCCCGCTAACCGCACCGGCGGAGCGGGGCCCATGAAGCATTTCGGAATCTAGCCCGCAGATGGCCGATGAGCGTTGTCGGACCAGTCCTGCCGTGCCGCCCATTGCTCGAGCGTTTCGAATTCAACCTCTGGCAGGCGCCGGTGCATATAGTCGGTGTTCACCAGAAACGGCTGGGTCGGTGAATCATTATTATAATGATAGAAGGACGCGATAAAGTCGCGCATCGGCTGTTTCTCTTCTTCCGCCATGGAATCACCCAGAGCCTTGACCAGCAACGCACCAAATTCCTCGGGTGTGCAGGGATCATATTTAATTTCCCGGCCGAACACGCGGGACAGGGCCTCGGTGACCTCGGTCGGTTTCAACGCTTGCGGGCCGCCGATATTCATCCAGGCGCCTTCGAGATCGGGGCGGGACAGCGCCGCCGTCATGCATTTTCCGACATCGTCGAGGCTGATCCAGTTGGCCTGCAAATGGGGCTTGTGCGCATAGACATAGCGGTCTTCATTGACGATGAAAGGCCGCGCCCAGTTGGTCAACAGATTGTCCATGAACAGCACCGATCCAAAGACGGTCGCGGGAATGCCGGTGCGGAAAAGCGCGTTGATAGCGCCCGTATTGTCGCCATAAGTATGGGCTTCTCCCGGCTGATCCGGAATCCATCCCGATGTGTTCCAGACGAAACGGTCGAGACCGGCCTCCAGCGCTGCCGAACCGAGTTTGGCGACAAGCTCCGAACGATCGCCGGGCGATTGCAGGGGATGGGTGTAGAAAACCGCGTCGGAACCTTCCAGCGCCGGTACGAATGTCGATTCGTCGGAAAGATCAATGACCCGGGTTTCATCCGCGACGTTGCTGCCGCCGAGGTCCGGATTTTCACTGCGCGAAAGCGCCCGGACCTTGTGCCCGGCCGCGGCCAGCTGTCTCATTTGTGCCAGTCCCTGCCGTCCGGTTGCACCTACTACGGATACCAATGCCATTATTTTCTCTCCTAAATTGACAGGAGGGAAGCTAGGCGACCGGCTTTGCCGTCTCAATGCATCAAATAGTCAGGGGTTACGGTTATCCGTTGGCGAACACAGATCTTACAAATGCATCGTCACGAACAGAAAGAGGATCCACACAGCCAGCGCGACCGTGGTCAGCCAGGTCGCCATCACGCCCAGTTGGCGAAAGCGCGGGGAGCCGCCCTTGTGATGCTGGGCCATGCCGACGATATGGGCGACCCGGCCGATCAGGAAAACCGCCGCGATGATCGTGATGCCGATATGACTGGCGTTGGCCAGTTCGAGGATGGCGAGCATGATCAGGAAAATCGGCGCATGTTCGGACAGATTGGCATGGGTGCGCCGGGCGGCAAGAAGATCGGGATTGTCGCCGTCGCCAAAGCCGATCTGGGTAGCGATGCGGACCTTGACCGTGGCATAAGCGCAATAGATCAGCAGCAAGGCACAAATCGCGGCGGCGAGGCCGGTTACCGGTAATGTCATGATGTTCCTCCCAGTGTTTTTCCTGTCCTAGCCGATTTTGGCCAAAGCGCAAATCGGGGCGGGGAAGCTTGTGTTCCGCGATGGTGGCCAGTCCGCTTTTGTCCGCGCGATATTGGCTGGAGTGAAATTGAACGCGCGAAAAGTTCGTGCATTTCGCCAATAGCCGCTACATCAACGGTTAAACGAACCGAAAAAGGAAATAGATATGCGTGCATGGGCCTTGAAGAGTCGTCCCGCCGGTACTCCGGTGGCTGATAATTTCCAGATGATCGAGGCAACGGATGCCCCGCTTGGCGAAGGCGAATATCGCATCACGAATAGCTGGCTGTCGGTTGACCCCTATATGCGCGGACGTATGAATGACGTGAAAAGCTATGCGCCCCCGTTCGGTATCGGTGAAGCGATGACCGGCGGCGCGGTCGGTACGGTGACCGAAAGCAACAACGCCGATTATCCGGTCGGATGCAAAGTGCTGCATATGGCGGGTTGGCGCGACACGGTTGTCGCTGGCGGCAGCAATCCTCCCGAAGGCGGAATGCCACCGGTGAAACTTCCCGATCTCGGTGTTCCCGACCAACATTGGTTGTCAATCATCGGAATGCCCGGAGGCACTGCCTGGTTTGGCTTGCTGAAAGTCGGCGCGGCCAAAGAAGGCGAAACCGTTTTCGTGTCTGCGGCGGCTGGCGCGGTTGGCTCGACCGTTACCCAGATAGCCAAGGCCAAGGGCATGACCGTGATCGGGTCCGCTGGCGGCGCAGATAAATGTGCATGGGTTAAAGAAATCGGCGCCGATGCCTGCATCGATTACAAGGCCGGTCCGGTATTGCCGCAATTGCGCGCAGCCTTGAAAGAACTCGGCAAATCCGGCGTTGATGTCTATTTTGACAATGTCGGCGGTGAACATCTCGATGCGGCGCTCGCCTGCTCCAACGAACGCGCCCGTGTGGCGATTTGCGGGATGATTGACGTTTACAACAATCAACAGGCGCAATCGATGCAATATCTGACCATGATCATTGGCCTGCGCATAAAGATCGAAGGCTTCCTCTATCCCGATTTCGCCGCGCAAGTGCCCGAATTCAACGCCGATATGGCGAAACTGATTGCATCGGGCGCTGTGAAGGGCCGTGAAACGGTGATGGAGGGACTGGAGAAAGCACCGGACGCGTTCATCGGGCTGTTTACCGGCGCGAACACGGGCAAGATGCTGGTCAAGCTATAGGGTTCCGGCGAAAGGGGGTAGCTAGGGTGAGACCAAAGCCGCTGCGCAGAATATATTGTCGGATGATGGCGGGCAGTTCCGCCCTCGCGACGATAGTCCTAGCCCAGGCGACTCCCGCCCTTGCTACCGAAGCGCCAGACATCTCGATTTGCGACGACCTGCCGAGTGATCCGGAAATCACAGTCGACCGCGTAGATCCCGTCGCTCTGCCAGCCGACTGGGCGGGCATCGCCACATCTTCGCGCAACTGGATCGCGATATGGACCGAGCATAGCAGGACCTATTGCGTGGAAACCGCATGGATGTTCGAGGCCACCAATCTCGAGCGATTTGGCGAACGCTTCCTCGGCTTCAACTGGATCGGTCTTGAGGCCTTCGGCTATGTATTGATCGACCGGGCCCGCCAGGGTCGCGAGATCGATACAGGTTCCAGACCGCTTTTTTCGCCCGACGGCAGTAAATTTGCCACGTTGCAAAGGTCCGATGCGAACTATGGCGGTTTTGAAGGCTTTGCGATCTGGCAAACCTACGGAAACATGCTTGAGCCCTATATTGTCAATGCCGGGCCGCCACTCTATCCGATGTACGATTGGCGGATTGACCGCTGGGAAGGGGAGCAATGCCTCCATATTTCAGCGGTTCCCTATGACCGTTTTGAAGGCAAGTGGGAAAGCCTTCCAGAGGTCACACGAGACCATTATGTGTCCAGCGCTTCCAATGACTGGCGAATCCTTGAAGGTGTGGAATGTGAAACGGGGAATCGACCTTGAACGCTTGGCTTACGTGTAGCAAATGGTTCATCGCCAGTGCCGCCGCAGCGCTATCCGCTGGGGCAGGGTCGGCTAGCGAGCCTGCGGCGATTGACTGGGAAACGGCCACAGCCGGCTTTGCCGAAGGCGAGCAAAGGTCTCCGATGGTCTTCAACATGAAGGACGCTGCGCGCTGCAGCGGTCGCTGGATGGTCCACGCCGGAGCGATCCATTACGGCACCTTCCCGGAAACGGTTGTGGATGCCTTCATAGAACAGTTGCGGCTCCCCGCTGCGGTGCTTGCAGTCGATTTTTTCGTCACGGAGGATCGCGACCATCCCGCCTCTCGCGATGCCCCCGACGAGGCCGATCGCCTGCTGGGGCTCGCATTGGCGGGCGATGCGGCGGCAGCGCGCACCTATTTCGACAATCTCGGCCTGTGTTCGACCAGGCCTGAAATGGTGCAAGACCTGACCTCCGTGGCTATAGATGCGGCAGCGACGACCCAAGAACAGGCAGAGGAATCGCCAATCGAGATTGCATCAAGCGATTTCGATGAGCCAGTAAACCAGCGGAGGCTGGCCTTTATCGAATTGTTCGTGCAGCGATTGCGCGACGGCGCGCCTGTTGCTGATCTGCTTAAGCCACAGATAACCTACGTTTATATGGTGAAACACGACTGTGCAGCTGCAACGACCGGCTATGTTGAACTGCTGCCCGCCAGCGATGTCGACACCGGTTTTCCATTTGAAGCCGCTTACACTTGGGAAAACCCGGATTGCATGGTGCCGCCCGAGCTCGATTCCATAGAAGCCTTCAACCTGAAGGAAACCATGTCACACTGGGACCGGATAGAAGCCGCCGCCAATGATCACAATTTCGACGTTTTCTTCTTGTCGGACAGAGCGAGAAACGACTATCTGCTGATAAGCGTCGAACCTTATGGCAAAGGCTATGCCGTCTCGAAAATCGAGTATCGACTGGAGATGCCCTGACAATCAACGGAGATCGTATTGCTGATCCAGGCATGTGGTGGATAGTTTCACAATAGTATCCAATCCACGCGCACGACAACAAATGAGACGGAAGTCGCTATTGCAGTCATCTCAAATCGAAATAGCTCTTGAATTCAGCAGCTCAGTTTCGGGACCGGCAAGTCTATGGCCGGTCAAGTCGACGACCTGACCATGTTAGCGCTGATCAGGTTTGTGGCGGCGTGCCGCAGCTTTTGCAATGCGGGTCCTTGGGCAGGTTTATGCTGCGCATCGACGGGGCGAGGCCGTCGAACAGCTGGAGCTTTCCGGCGGGGTCCTGGCCAAAGCCGGTGACCACGCGAATTGCTTCCATCGCTGCGAAACTGCCCATCAACCCGACCATCGCGCCGAGCACGCCGACTTCGCTGCAATTGTCGCAATCATCAGGGTCGAGCGCGTCGCCGACGAAACAGCGGTAGCAGGGCTTGTCATCTTCCCAGCCGCGGAACGTGCCGAGCTGTCCCTGAAACTGGCCAATCGCTGCGGAAACGAGCGGGACGCGGTGAGTGACCGAGAGATCGGAGACCAGCAGGCGGGTTTGATAATTGTCCGTGCCGTCGATAATCGCGTCAAAAGGCGCAAAAAATGCTGCGGCGTCGTCTGAAAAATGCTGCGCGGTAAGCCTTTGATTAACCTTATTTATTAAGATATCTGGATTGAGCCTTTGCGTGAATTTCTCGGCCGCATCGACCTTCGCTTTGCCGATATCATCAGCATTAAACAAAATCTGCCGTTGCAGGTTCGACAGCGAAACTACATCATCATCGATAATGGTAAGTGCGCCGATTCCCGCTGCCGCCAGATACTGGATTGCAGGACAGCCAATGCCGCCCGCGCCGACCACCAATATATGGGCATCGAGAATCTTCTTCTGTCCCACGCCGCCAATATCCTTGAGCACGATATGGCGGGCATAGCGGTCGAGCTGTTCGTCGGTGAGCGAAGTCATTCGGGGTAGCGGAAGAAAAAGATGGGACGGCAGCCTCTCAGCACGGAGTTTCTTTCGGTCAATCTATATTCCTGTCGAGCCGAAGCCGCCAGAGCCTCTTGCGGTATCATCCAGATCATCGACCTCGGTCAAATTTGCCAGTTGTACCGGCGCTACCACAATCTGGGCAATCCGGTCGCCGCGTTCGATGATGAAATCATCCTCGCCATGGTTGATCAAAATGACCTTCAGTTCGCCGCGATAGTCGCTGTCGATCGTGCCCGGCGTATTGGGTATGCTGACACCTTTCTTCAGCGCCAGGCCGGAGCGCGGGCGCACCTGGATTTCATAGCCTGTGGGAATAGCGAAGGCGAAACCGGTTCCGGTCAGGCCGCGCTGTCCCGGCGCGATGGTCAGTGCTTCTGCCGCCCGAACATCCATGCCGGCCGAACCGCTGGTTTCGTAGGATGGCAGCGGGAGGTCTCCGGCATGATCCAGCCGTTTGACAGCAATATCGACGGGTTCGGACATCAGGCAATTTCCTCGCTGATTTTGGCTACAAGACGCCGGGCAACTTCCGGCTTGGGCAGACGTTCCCAGATTTCACTGCCGGCTTTGGTGATGATATGCACGCTATTGTCGGTGCCGCCCATCACGTCTCCGGAGACATCATTGGCAACAATCCAGTCACAGCCTTTTTTCGCCAGCTTCGCCTGGGCATGTTCGGCAACTTTCTCGGTTTCGGCGGCAAAGCCGATGAGCAGGCCGGGGCGTTGCACGTGACGGGCGAGACCCGCCAATATATCCGGATTTTCGGTCAGCTTGAGCGGCTCCGGTGCTGCGCCTTTTTTCTTGATCTTCTGTCCGGACTGGCTGTCAGCCCGCCAGTCGGCAACGGCAGCGACCATGATTGCGATATCGGCGGGCAGGGCGTCGTGCACCGCCTTTTCCATTTCGAGCGCGGTCTCGACATCAACGCGCGTGACGCCGGTCGGCGTCACGAGATGCACGGGGCCGGCGACCAATGTCACTTGCGCTCCGGCTTCGGCTGCAGCGGCGGCAATGGCAAAGCCCTGACGGCCGGAAGAGCGGTTGGCGATATAGCGTACCGGATCGATCGGTTCATGCGTCGGTCCTGCGGTGATCAGAACATGCTTGCCGCGCAGCGGGCGGTGCCGGTCGGGGGCGAAGGCGGGCTGGCCGTCGAGCGGATTTCGGCCCAGCCCGGTTTCCTGAGCCATTAGCGAGGGTGATCCGATCAGCGCGCTAATCTCCGCCATCACCGCTTCCGGCTCCGGCAATCTGCCCGGACCAAATTCGCCGCACGCCATAGCGCCTTCATCCGGCTGCATGACGATGATCCCGTCTGCTTTGAGCTGGGCGATATTGCGCTGGGTAGCCGCATGCTGCCACATTCGCACATTCATTGCCGGGACCGCCATCACCTGCGTATCGGTGGCGAGGAGCAAGGTCGTCGCGAGATCATCCGCGATCCCGCCGGCCATTTTGGCGAGCAGATTGGCGGTAGCGGGACAAATGACCACCAGATCGGCCTCTCGGCTGAGCTGGATATGGCCCATTTCGGTCTCGTCTTTCAGGCTCCAGAGCGTGGTGTGCACTTCATTTTCGGACAAAGCCGCGAGCGTCATGGGTGTGACAAACTGCGCGCCCGATTCGGTGAGAACACAGCGAACGGTCATGCCGGACTTCCTGATCAGGCGGATCAGTTCGCTGGACTTATAGGCCGCGATGCCACCGCCGATGATCAGCAGGATATGTTTGGGTTTTACCATCCTATCCGATTTAGGGGCAAGCAGGCCCAAAGCCAAGCGACATATGTCCTCTAATTCGGACGCAGGTCCGGTTGGTTCATCCCCACATGAACATGGCGGCTGCACCAGCCCCGCCAGCAACGATCGCGGTCAGTGCATAACGCCAGAAGCCTCCGTCGCCGGACTTTGTCCGTTTCTCCCAGATCAATTCTATATCGGCCACCGGCGGTGGCGGTGGCGCGCCGCCCTGTCGGGGGAGCTGGGCGTCTAGACGCCGAACGATATCGGGCAGCATCATGATGGTGCCCAGGTCGTCATTGATCCGGTCGGCAATCGCTGCTTCCGGACCGAGCTCGCCGCGGATCCACTGTTTTACATAAGGTCCGCTGGCATCCCACATATTGATCGTCGGATTGAGGTCGGTGGCAATGCCTTCGACCATCACCATCGTCTTTTGCAGCAGCAGCAGATGCGGCTGGGTTTCCATGTCGAAATCGCGGGTGATGGCGAACAGTCCGTCGAGCATATCACCGACCGACAATTCGCTGACCGGTTTGCCGCGCATTGGCTCGCCGACCGCGCGTAGAGCCGTGGCGAAATCCTCCATGCTGTGGTGATCGGGCACATATTGCGCTTCAAAATGGATTTCCGCGACGCGTTTGTAATTGCCCGTGGTCAGGCCGTAGAGAATCTCCGCCAGCCAGACGCGGGCTTTCTTGTTGATCCGGCCCATGATGCCGAAATCAATGGCGACAATCGTGCCGTCAGCCTTCACGAACAGATTGCCCTGATGCATGTCGGCGTGGAAATAGCCTGCTTCGATAGCCTGCTTGAGGAACGTGTGAACGAGGCGGCTGGCGATCGAATCAAGATCATGGCCCGCTGCGATCAGCTCATCCCGGTTCGAGATTTTGATGCCATCGACCCAGTCGAGGGTCAGGACTCGGCCCGAGGTCCGGTCCCAGTCGATCGCCGGAATTTCATATTGATCGACCTGGGCCATATGTTCGGCCAGCTCCGAAGCGCTGGCGGCCTCGCGGCGCAGGTCCAGTTCGCGCATCGTCCAGCGACGAAAGTTGGCGATGACCAGTTGCGGGCGGAGGCGCCTGGCTTCGCCGCCCAGAGCCTCGAGATGCGCTGCAGCCCACTCGTAGGTTTCGATATCCTGGTTGAATTTCTTGATGATGCCGGGACGCAGGACCTTTACCGCAACATCCTTGCCATCCAGCGTGGTCGCGCGATGAACCTGGGCGATAGAGGCGGCGCCTACCGGAACGGGATCGATATAGCTGTACAGCTCGTCCAGAGGCTTGCCGAGGCTCAGTTCAATCTCGTCGCGGATCAAATCGAACGACACGGGCGGCAGGCTGTCCTGCAATTGCAGCAGATCGCGCGCGGCCGCTTCGCCGATTACATCGGGGCGGGTTGCCAGCGTCTGCCCGAGCTTGATTGCCGCCGGGCCAATGGCCTGCAGCGCAGCCGAATAATTGGGCTCCTTCGGCTGGAATGTACCGATGCGCGCGATGCGGAACAGCCGGCGAACTTGCGGCGGTGTCGCCTTGTGCTTCTCCAGATTGCGCAGCGCACCATGTTTGGCGAGCGTGCGGCCCCATTTGAGCAGGCGGAATATATGGGTGCGGGAACTGGTCATCGGATATGTGCTCAGGCTTTCCAGCCGCTATGGATCGCGACCAGTCCGCCCATCATCGGCTCCACTTTGGTCTGGCTGAATCCGGCGGCCTGAATCATCGCCCGGAATTCTTCCATCGGCGGAAATTTCGCGATCGATTCGGCCAGATAGCGATAGCTGGCCTCGTCATTCGCTACTGCCTTGCCAACCTTGGGCAGGATCTTGTGGGAATAGGTTTCGTAGACTTTGTCAAAGCCGGGCCATTTGGTTTGCGAAAATTCCATGCAATAGAAACGCCCGCCATATTTCAGCACGCGATGCGCCTCGGCCAGGGCTTTGTCGATATGGGTGACATTACGGATGCCAAAGACAATCGTATAGGCATCAAAATGTGCGTCGGGAAAGTTGAGCTGCTCCGCATTCTGCTGACTCCAGACCATGCGCGTTTCGTCTTTGTCGAGCGCCCGTTTCACGCCCTCGGCCAGCATCTCCGCGTTGATATCGGCAACCGTGATATCGGCGCCGCTGTCGACCATGCGAAAAGCAATGTCGCCGGTACCGCCGGCCATATCCAATATGGTCTCGCCAGCGCGCGGCTTGACGCGGCGCACGAAGCGGTCTTTCCACAAGCGGTGGGTTCCGGCGCTCATCGCGTCGTTCATCACATCATATTTGGAAGCAACGCTGGAGAAAACCGCACCAACCTTGCCGACCTTTTCGCTCTCTTCGACCTCTTCATAGCCGAAGGAGACGGTTTTGCTTTCGATAGCCATTTTTTGCCCGCGCTGATTTTTCGTTGAAATCCCGAGTAGACGAGCCTTGGCAGCACTGCAATCACTCTATAGCTGCCTTTTGGACCGTAACGAATAAGGAACCCCATGCCAGAGCTGCCCGAAGTGGAAACAACCGTCGCCGGTTTGAGCCCTGTGCTCGAGGGGCAGCGGCTCACTCTGGTGGAGCCGCGCCGCGCCGATTTGCGCTGGCCGATTCCGGTTGATTTGCGGCAGAGGATGACCGGTGCGGTGGTGACCTCGCTCGGCCGGCGGGCAAAATACGGACTTATCGAAACCGACCGCGGCGACGTGATGATCTTTCATCTCGGCATGTCGGGACGGTGGCGGATTGATCCCGAAGAAATCGAGAAACATGACCATCTGCTGCTCGAGACCGAATCGGGGCACCGGCTGGCGCTCAACGATCCGCGTCGATTCGGCTCGCTGGATATTGTGCGCGCCGAGCTTCTCGGTAGCTATAAGCCTTTTGTGTTGATGGGGCCGGAGCCGCTGGGGGACGATTTTACCGCCGCCTATCTGAAAGCCGCAACCAAAGATCGCAAGGCCCCGATCAAGCAATTGCTGCTCGACCAGCGCACGGTCGCTGGACTCGGGAATATCTATGTATGCGAGGCGCTGCACATGGCGGGTATCTCTCCGGGCCTGAAGGGCGGTGCCATCTCCAAACCGCGCTACGAACGGCTCGTTTTGGCGATTAAGCAGGTCCTGACCGCTGCCATCGCAGCCGGTGGCTCGTCTCTGCGCGACTTCGTCAAGCCGGACGGGGAGCTGGGATATTTTGCCAAGGACTGGCTGGTATATGGGCGGGAAGGCGAGGCCTGTCACTGCGGTGCGCCGGTGCTGCGCCGAGTCGATAGTGGCCGGTCGACCTTTTACTGTTCACAATGCCAGAAATAAGCGGTTCACTAAGCTATTGACGGGAATCGGCTCTCACGCTATTGCCCGCCATCTTGAGCCGGAAGCCATACGCAGCGCCCCGGCATTTAATTTCAGATTTTGAGGGTTTTTCATGGCTAATACGCCGCAAGCAAAAAAACGTATCCGTCGCAACACGCGCCGCACCGTGATTAATAAAAATCGCCTGAGCCAGATCCGCACCAAGATCAAGGCCGTGGACGCAGCTGTTGAAGCTGGCGATAAAACCATAGCTGCTGCGGCACTCAAGGCCGTACAGCCTGAGCTGGCACGCGGTGTGAGCAAAGGTCTGTATCACAAGAATACGGCTTCGCGGAAGTTCAGCCGTCTGACAAAACGGGTCGCCGCGCTTCAAACAGCGTAATCAGGCTACCCGGTTTAAAAAGAATAACCCGCCCGATTGTGGCGGGTTTTCTTTTGCGCGATCGCCATTCGATTCGGCCCTGAGAAATGATCGAAGCTGGATGATCGAAGTTTCGATTAGTCGGACTATCGGTCCCCGCGCCTGTGGGTGACCCTGTTTTTTCCTTGTGCAGTTGATCCGAAAGGGTTCAAGTCGGGGGCAGGGCTTCAATCTGCCATCGTTCAACACCGGTTCAGCCCGGCTTTTCTATCGTAGGGCTCGTGATCGTGGGCAATCTAAAGGGAAAAATATGACTATTTTCGTCAAACAGGTCTCCAATCGGAAAGCGCTGTCGCTGCTTGCGCCGCTCGCCCTTCTTGCTCTTGGGGCTTGTACAACACCCTTCCGCGCCGACGTTCAGCGTTTTGTCGCGCTGCCTGACACTACGGGCCAGAGCTTTGCGGTTGTCGCCGCTGATCCGGATCTTTCCGGCGGTCTCGAGTTCGGGCAATATGCCATGCTGGTCGAACAGCGGATGCTCGACCTCGGCTATCGTCGCAGCGATGATCCTGCGGCGGCCGAATTAATCGTCAGTATGGATTATGACATCGACAAGGGTCGGGACAAAGTCGTGGCCGACTATGATCCGTTTCCCCCCTCCGCCCGATTCGGTGGATATTACGGGCGTCACCGGTATCGCTATGGTTTCTACGACCCCTTCCTTTTCGGTGGCTCGGGTTTCTCCGGCTATAACGGTGTCCGCAGCTTTACCGTCTACACATCGGAACTGGATCTGAAGATTGATCGTGCGGTCGATGGCCAGCGCCTGTTCGAAGGCAAGGCCGAGGCTTTGTCGCGGTCGAAAAACCTGACCTATCTCGTGCCCAATCTGGTCGAAGCGATGTTTACCAATTTTCCTGGAAACAGCGGCGAGCGGGTGCGGATTTCAGTCGCTCCCGAATAAGAACAGGCCCCGCGACTTGCAGGGCCTGCTTCTAGCTCTCTAGCTGGCGGAGCAGCATCCGGACATCATTGTCCATTTCGCTGTCTTCGCCACGCAAGTGCTCGACCAGCTTGACCGCGTGGATCACCGTGCTGTGATCGCGGCCACCGAATTTCCGGCCGATTTCCGGATAGCTGCGCGGCGTCATCACCTTTGCCAGATACATCGCAACCTGCCGTGGACGGGCAACGGCGCGCGCACGACGTTTCGATGACATCTCGTTGCGGTCGAGCCGGTAATACTCGCAAACCGTGCGCTGGATCTCGTCGATCGTGATCCGGCGGCGACAGGCGCTCAGAATGTCGGACAATTGTTCTTCGGCCAGTTCGCGGCTGATTTCGCGGCCGGTTAGTTGCGCATAAGCGAGCAGCTTGTTGAGACCGCCTTCCAGCTCGCGTAAATTGCGGCTGATCGTGCGGGCCAGAAAATCTACCACTTCTTCCGACACGTGCTGGTGCGGCATGGTGGCGAGGCGATGCTTGAGAATGTCACGGCGCAGCTCAAGTCCGGCAGACTGGATATCGGCAACCAGACCCATCGACAGGCGCGACAACAGGCGCTGGTCGACACCATCCAGCGCTTGCGGAGGACGGTCTGCTGCGACGACAACGCGTTTGCCCTGGCTGATCAACGTATCGATCGTGTGCAGAAATTCTTCCTGAGTGGAATTTTTGCCGACAATGAACTGAATGTCATCGACCATCAGCAGATCGGCTTCGCGCAGTGATGCCTTGAATTCCATTCCCTCGTTGCGGCGCATGGCCGAAACGAATTCAATCATGAACCGTTCGGCGGACATATAAATGATCTTTGAAGACGGGAATTCCGCGCGAAAGGCGTGGCCAATGGCGTGCATCAAATGCGTCTTGCCCTGACCAGTCGAGGACTGGAGATAAAGCGGGCTGAAAAGTGGCTTCTCTGTTGCCGCCGTCCGCTGTGCGGCATTGAGCGCGAGAACGTTCGAATTGCCAGGGATAAACTGGTCAAAAGTCATCCGCGGATCGAGATCCAGGCGAAACTTGCTTTCCGGAACCACATTATACTGGTTATTTGCGGCCGCCCCTTGGGCAATATTCGAATTCGAAATCTGGGCGATTTTCGCAGCCCCGGACTGGGCTTCAATAACAAGACCGCAGACCGCCGGATGATGCGCTTTCCACGCCATCAACAAACGCTCTGAATAGCGATCCCGAACCCAGTTTGCGGCAAATTCCGATGGGAGCAGCATGAGTATGCTGCCGGTGTCGGAATCAAAAACCGATAATTTGATCGGCTTGATCCATTGGCCAAAAATCTGCGCTCCCATATCGCGCCGCAGGCCCGCACAGATTTTTTGCCATATAGTTTCCAGCTCGGCTGAAATAACCTTCTCGGGTGCCACAGTTTGACTTTCAGGCAGGTCGCTAACCCGCGCAGATTTGATTTCGTTCACGAACATCCCCCGATACTATCCCACTGGCCCGCACGATAGCGGCGCCAACATTCGACTGCAGCTTTCAAACGTCCGACCATCAACTACCCCCAGCCATGGGAATCGATCAGACGCAAAGAACCTATGCTAAAAACACATTTTCAGCGATTAATTTCATTTTCATTTGAGGCCTGGAAATTGCATCCGGAGCCACCAGCCAAGAATTGTTATTAAGCCCGTCCGTCCGAGTCGATCAATAGCGGCATCGTAAAAAAAGTGAAATATATCGATTGACAGCGGCGAGCCGTGGTTTTTGCCAAATAACCATTTAAGCCATTGATTGGTAACGATAATATGCTGTGGATAAGAAGGGATAACAAGCGAATCGCGGAGTCAGCTTAGGTTCCTGCCAATGGGTAAATGAAGCTGTCTGATTGGCGTCAAAAACCTCTCAGGGGAAATCTTGTTGGCGAACCGGTGCAAATAGGCTTGCCAAAGGCGCAATGTTTTGGCAGTGGCGCTCGCCTGACCCCAGCGATGCAATATGCATCTTGTCATTGGGGGCGATTAGCTCAGTTGGTAGAGCGCTTCGTTTACACCGAAGATGTCGGCGGTTCGAGCCCGTCATCGCCCACCATATCCTTTCGAAGCATATCTGCTTCGACTTGCTTCAGCCAAAACCTGCTATTGCGACTACACAGATCAGTGATAGCGCTGCTGCGACTATCATCGCAATCAGACGAGGCCGGTTTTCGGGTAGCTCTGCGCTGGAAAAATCAGCGCGGGGACGACGGCCGGTTATCATCGGTCGGACGAGTCTGTCTTTCACCACAAAATGATAGATAGCGATTGCCACGATATGCAGCCCGATTAACGCTGCCAGCAGGTTGAAGTTGAATTCGTGAATCTCCGCGAACTGTCTGCCGGTATCGAACGACACCAGCACAGCAAGCGGCCCTGATTCGAGACCGTCGACATCCACGGAGAATAATCCTGTCGTGACCTGGGTCGCCAGCGCCAACAGCAAGGCGAATACGCTCAGGACTGCAAGAGGACTATGGCCGAAGGTCGGGCCATATTGGCGGTTCCGTAATTTCCCGACATAGGATGGCAGCAAACCGATTCGCTGCACCATCGGAAGGAAGCGCGCCGTCCATGATCCGATAAATCCCCATATCAGCCGGAAGAGCACGAGGCCGAACATGGTCAGGCCGAGCCTTCGGTGCCAGTCCATAAGTCCCTCTTCCGCGGTCCACCACAGAAGAGGGACAAGAATCACCATCAGCCAGTGCACGATCCGGATAGCAACATCCCAGACCAATATGCGTGGCGAATCGGAAGGCATGGTCAGTTAGTCGTCCAGCCGATATTTGTCATGACAGGCTTTGCACGTGCCACCCGCATTTTGGAAAGCGCTGGCAATTTGTGTCAGATTGCCGCCCTGTGCAGCCGTATCGAGCTTGGCCGCTGCGTCCTGCAGTGCCGCAACTTTTTCGTTAAAATCTGCTTTGCTCTCCCAGATGATCGGCAGTGCTTCGGTTTTGACACCTGCATCGGGGCCGGTTCCTTCCGGAAACCAGTCGGCCATGCCAGCCGTTTCTTTGGGAACAACCGCCGCAGCGGCCTGAATCTGCGCCAGATCGGGGGTGCCGGCTTTCAATTGATCGTTGATCGTCTTGAAGGCCTTGCCAATTTTCTTGAGTTGCGCCTGCCGCGCCTCGATCTGTTCCTTGACGCTCATTCCATTAGGAAGCTCGACGCTGGCTGCTTCTGAAACCTGGGCTGTTTCACTATTCTGTCCGCAGGCGGAAAGCAGGGTCAATCCGGCAATCACCGGTAGTATGATTTGTATTTTGCAGCGTTTCATCAAATTCTCCAATAAGCCAAGGAGCCCCGAGGATAGCGAAACGTGGTATAAATACAATCGGTTCTGCCGAGACGGCTACCCTTCCGCCAGCGTTTCTTCCAGCAAGGTAGCTGCCTTTGCGCCATCCCAATCCATGGCACCGATCACCCGCCAGACTTCCTTGCCGTGCGCATCATAGAGCACAGTTGTGGGCATCAGGCCGGAGCCGAAGCCGAAGCTCAAACCATTTTCAGGATCAACATAGGGTTCCAGCGCCTCAAAATCGCCGCGTGCGAAAAACGGGACAACCTTTTCAGCACCCTGAATATCCTGCGATACGACGAGCACTTTGAGCCGCTCTTTCTCACGCATTGCCAGTGTATCCAGCATTGGCATTTCGACAATGCAAGGCGCGCACCATGTCGCCCAGATGTTTACCAGTAGCGGCTTGCCGATGAAATCGCTCAATCGCACCGTGCTGCCGTCGGGCGCCTGAAAAGGCGTGTCCACCATCGCTGTGCCGCGCAGGGAAATATCCAGCTTGCCTACCAGGCCTTGGCCGCTCTCGATGGTCTCGCCCTCTTCTTGGGCTTTGTTGCCAGCAAATTCTTGCTCCGCTTCGCTCGAGCCTCTATCGCAAGCCGATACGCTAATCAGCAAGACCAAGAACAGGACATTACGCATCACAACAGGCACGAAAAATTCCAATAAAATGTGGGGCGGCAGGTTTGCCGATGGCCCTTCGTCAATCATGCGCGAGATAAACGCGTCGATCCCGTTCGACAAGAAGTTATGGCGGCACGATATTCGTGCGAGCCTGGCTCATGTCGCGATGTTGGCGGATCAGGGCATTGTCGAGGCGGAAGATGCAACGCAAATCATCAACGGCCTGAACCAGATCGCCCAGGAATATGAAACCGACGGCGTTCCCGAAGATCTCGATCTCGAAGATATCCACATGCACGTGGAATCGCGGCTGGCCGAGATTATCGGCCCGGTAGCAGGCCGCCTGCACACGGCGCGCTCCCGCAATGATCAGGTGGCGACCGATTTCCGGCTCTGGGTGCGCGATGCGATGGACATGGTCGACGGCGCGCTGGGTGCTTTGCAAAAGGCACTCGTGGATCGCGCCGAAGAACATGCCGGAACGATCATGCCGGGATTTACCCATTTGCAATCGGCCCAGCCGGTGAGCCTCGGTCACCATATGATGGCTTATTATGAAATGATCCGGCGGGATCGCTCGCGTTTCACCGATGCGCGGAAGCGGATGAACGAATCGCCGCTGGGTGCAGCGGCGCTTGCGGGCACCGGTTTTCCGATTGATCGCGAAAAAACAGCGACGATGCTGGGCTTTGATGCCCCTACGGGCAATAGTCTCGATTCGGTTTCCGACCGGGATTTTGCGCTCGATTATCTGATGGCGGCGACCCAGTGCAGTCTGCACCTCTCCCGGCTGGCAGAAGAATTCGTGATCTGGGCCAGCCAGCCGTTCGGTTTTATCAAGCTTCCGGACAGTTTCTCAACCGGCTCGTCGATCATGCCGCAGAAGCGCAATCCCGATGCTGCCGAACTGGTGCGCGGTCATTGTGGCCGGATTGCCGGTGCAATGAACGCACTTGTGATCACGATGAAGGGGCTACCGCTCGCTTATTCGAAGGACATGCAGGACGACAAGCCGCCGGTGTTTGAAGCACATGACCTGCTCGGCCTGTCGATCGCAGCGATGACCGGTATGGTTGCCGAAGTCGAATTTAGCGGAAGCCGGATGCGGGCGCTCGCCGAATCGGGTTTTTCAACCGCGACCGATTTTGCCGACTGGCTGGTGCGGGAAGCCAAGCTGCCGTTTCGCGAAGCGCATCATGTTACCGGAGCAGTGGTATCGCTCGCCGAAGAGCAAAGCTGTGGTTTGGCTGATCTTACGCTCGAACAGTTTCAAGCGATCGACAGCCGGATTGACGATCGCGTTTTCGACGTGCTGAGCGTCGACGCTTCGGTTGCCAGCCGGTCCAGCTATGGCGGGACGGCACCGGATCAGGTAATGGTTCAGGTTGCAAAGGCTAAACAGGCACTGGGGCTGGAGAGTTAAAATGAACATGATCCATTCGATTTTTCTGCTGACCGGCGCCACGCTTATATTGGCCGCCTGCGGCAATCGCGGTGTCTTGCAGCCAGCTAAGGGCGAGACTCTGCCCCCTGCCATTTACGGCGAAGCGAAAGCACCGACTGGCGAAGAACTGCTGATCCCGTCGACCCAGGCCATGCCGGAGCGCAGCGATGAACTGCTCCGCCGGTCTGAAGAACGGCAAGATGACGCATTCGACCTGCCGCCACCTGGCTAATCCCGTTCCACAAGTTTGAAAGTATAAGATATTGGACCATTTCCAGCTTAAAAATGGTGTTCTGCACGCGGAAGATATTCCGCTGTCGAAGATTGCGGAAGAAGTCGGGACTCCGGTCTACGTCTATTCGCGGGCGACCCTAGAGCGTCACGCGCGGGTATTTCGCGAAGGCCTGAAAGATGCCGGAAAAATTCATCTCGCCTTCGCCGTGAAAGCGAATCCCAATCTCGCCGTTCTCAGGATATTGGCGAATCAGGGCTATGGCGGGGACGTGGTGTCTGGCGGTGAATTGCAGCGCGCTCTGGCGGCCGGGATGAAAGCGGAAGACATTGTCTTTTCCGGAGTCGGCAAGAGCCGCGAGGAACTGACGCTTGGTCTCGACAAGGGAATTGGCCAGTTCAATCTGGAGTCGGAAGAAGAAGGCGTGATGCTGGCGGCGATAGCCGCTTCGCGTGGCGAAAAGGCATCGGCGACCCTGCGCGTCAATCCCGATGTTGACGCGGGAACCCATGCCAAGATTTCGACCGGCAAGAAGGAAAATAAATTTGGCGTCGGGATTGATGTCGCGCCGGATATTTACGCGCGGCTTTCCAGGCTTGAAGGTCTCAACCTGCGCGGCGTTGCCGTGCATATCGGCAGCCAGTTGCAGAGTCTTGATCCGCTTGAACAATGCTATGCTAGGATGGGCGCTCTGCTTACGCAACTGCGCGGTGCCGGTCATGTCATCACCCATGTTGACCTCGGCGGCGGACTGGGCGTGCCTTACAAGTCGGATGACAATCCACCCAGTCCGGCAGAATATGGTGCCATGGTGGCGCGGGTGACCCGGGATTGGGATGTCACGCTGATGTTCGAACCCGGACGGGTCATTGCAGGGAATAGCGGTGTCATGATCACCAAGGTGATCCGGATCAAGCCGGGTGTGAACAGCGATTTCGTCATTGTCGACGCGGCGATGAACGATCTGATGCGACCGGCTATTTATGACGCCTGGCACGATTTCGAAGCGGTCGAGCCGAGCGGCGAGACGATGGTCGCTTCGATCGTCGGCCCGATCTGCGAAAGCAGCGATATTTTTGCCAAGGAACGCGTTGTTGATCGCGTCGAGACCGACGATCTGGGGATTTTCCGGACAGCTGGCGCCTATGGCGCGACGATGGCCAATACCTATAACAGTCGGCCGCTGGTGCCGGAAGTGCTGGTTGATGGCGATCGCTATGCGGTGGTTGCCGAACGAATCGAGCCGGCAACTATCATGGCTGCGGAACATGTGCCTGACTGGTTGAAATAATGCATCATTCCCGCCAAGATGGAATTGACCAACTTTATTGGCGGACGCGATGAACCAATTGCCCATTTTCCTGAATTTGCAGGACCGGAAGGTTCTTCTTCTGGGAAGTGGTGAAATGGCCGACGCCAAACGGAGGCTTTACGAGCGGGCCGGAGCGATCATCACCGATGACGAAAATGCCCGTGAGCTTACGCTGGCCGTGGTTGCACTGGAAGACGACGAGGAAGCGATAGCGGCGGTAGCACGCCTGAAAGCGCGGGGCCTGCTGGTCAATGCCGTCGACCGGTCGGCGTTGTGTGATTATACCACGCCCGCGATTATCGACCGGGATCCGGTGCTGATTGCCATCGGTACCGGCGGCGCCTCGGCAGGGCTGGCCAAGGCGCTACGGCAAAGGCTCGAGCGTTTGCTGCCCGCCGGTCTGGGAGTGTTGGCCGCCGCATTGCTGGATGCGCGAGAACGAATCCAGCAGGTCTGGCCAGAGGGAGCCGCCCGCCGAAAAGCAATCGATGCAGTGCTCGACCCGGGCGGCCCACTGGACGTACTGGTCGATCATGAATTGGAAGATTTGGAGGCATGGCTTGACCAGCCGCATGGGCAGGCCCGGTCACAAGTCATTGATCTGGAGCTTGCGAGCACTGATCCGGATGACCTGACCCTTCGTCAGGCGCGCTGGCTGGGGCAAGCGGATCAGGTCTTTGCGAGTGACGATGTGCCCGAAGAGGTGCTAGACCGTGCCCGCGCAGACGCGCAGCGTTTCTCGCTGTCGCTTTGGGACGAGCAGCCGACTGAGGGACTGACCTTGCGGATCAGGATGAAAATATGAGCGGATTTTCTGAAATCGACGGCGCCGATATTGTCACCGTGTTGCAAATCGCGATGGCACCGGCGTTCCTGCTGGTCGGTATCGGGGCGATGCTGAACCTGTTTGCGGGACGTCTGGCAAGGATCATCGACCGGTCGCGTGATCTTCAGGCGCTCTACAAGACCACTACCGGGATGGATCATGATCTTGTGGTTGCGGAACTCGGAGATTTGCAGGTGCGCCTCAGGGTCGTTAACAGCGCCATCTTCCTGAGCGTTGTCAGTGCCATCATCGCCTGCATGCTGATCGGCATGTTGTTCATCATGGGTCTGGCCAGCGTGGATCTTTCCTTGGGCGTTGCCGGCGCGTTCGTTGTCGCCATCAGTCTGCTGTCGCTCGCTCTTGTCCAGTTCCTGCGGGAGGTTCGGATCGGCGTCCGCGATTTCATGATCCGCGAGGAATATCTGGAAGCATCGGATAGAGCGAAATGAAAAGAGGCTGCCGGTCCGTTAGGACCAACAGCCTCTGAACATGGGTCAGCGGTAGGAAGTGCCGCTGCCGGGTTGCCTGATCTTTAGATCAGATTTGCCCCCCGAACGGATTTTTCCGACCCCTGTGCTGAACCATGAGACATCGGACCACCTCCTTTCGCTTGTGAATATAATACGAACTGTTGCATTGAATCATTCTCCGCTGTTCGACGATCCAAATGTGAATCAGAACCAGCGTGCGAACAAGTCTTGAATTTTTTTATTTTGCTGTCACAATTGCGCGTTCCGGCCTGAGACCCAACGGGTCAGGCCCGGCAATCTTCCACCACACGACTGAACTCGGGCCAGACCGGAATGGCGAGCGATTGCAGGCCAGTGGTTTCGACGGCAAAGCGACCGCGGCTATAGGCAATGCGGTCCATCATGATGTCGCCCGACGCTACCGAAATCGCGGCATAATGCGGCGTTCCACCACTATTGCTTGCCGGATAGGATTGCAGGCCAGCGCTGGTGCGGAGAACCATTTTGGCGCCTTTGCCAACCGAACCGGATCGCGACAGGAACAATTGCCGGCGCGATTTATCGCAGCGGATGATGAAAACCGCATCTCTACCGGTCTCGCCGAATAGCGCGAGTGATCCGCGATTATCGCTCCGATATACCCAGCTACCGGGGGTAATCGGCCAGTCGATCCATTCGCCCTTCGGTTGTGTTAACACCGGAGGGGCTGCTGCGACCGGCTTGGTCGGCTGCGGAGCGGGTGCCGGTTCGGGCGGCGCGGTCGAGCAAGACGCAAGTGCAAGCAAGAGCAGCGGAATGGACAGCGGTGCAGGAATGATTCTCATAGTAAAGGAATATGGCCAAAAGCGCGGCGCTAGGCTAGTCCTGATTTGCAATGACCCAGTCTGAACCCAAAGTCGTGAAACAACGCGTTGACCAGATCCTTGCTGACCGCGGCCTCGCTGACAGCCGGGCCAAGGCGCAAGCCTATATCATGGCCGGTCTTGTGACGGTGGCGGGCAAGAAAATCGACAAGCCGGGCCACAAGATAGCAAGCGATGCAGCGATTGAACTCAAGGGTAAAGACCATCCCTGGGTGTCGCGCGGCGGCATCAAGCTTGATCATGGCCTGCAACATTTTGCGATCGATGTAACCGGCATGACCGCGATGGATGTGGGGAGCAGTACCGGCGGCTTTACCGATGTGCTGCTGACCGGCGGCGCTGAAAA
Source organism: uncultured Parasphingorhabdus sp. (assembly GCF_963975555.1). Lineage (GTDB taxonomy): Bacteria > Pseudomonadota > Alphaproteobacteria > Sphingomonadales > Sphingomonadaceae > Parasphingorhabdus. Next base: position 681,510 of record NZ_CAXBHH010000001.1, read on the forward strand.
AGTCTATGCCGTCGATAGCGGGACCAACCAGCTGGCCTGGAAGCTGCGTCAGGATGAACGGGTCATTGTGCATGAACAAACCAGTGCCCGGATCCTCACTGATCAGCACGTGCCGGAAAAAGTCGATATCATCGTTTGCGATGCGAGTTTCATTTCACTGGTCAAAGTGCTGGAACGACCGCTCGAATTTGCCAAGGAAAAGGCGATACTGGTTGCGCTCGTCAAACCGCAATTCGAGGCCGAGCGCGCCGATGTCGGCAAGGGCGGCGTTGTTCGTGACGAAGCGGTCCGCCAGGCGGCGTGCGAAAAAGTGAGAGACTGGCTGATCGCGTCCGGCTGGGATATTATGGGAATTACCGAAAGTCCGATCACCGGCCCGAAGGGTAATGTGGAGTTTCTCATCGGCGCTCACAAACCCTGAAAACGGCACGCTTTAGCTTGTCGCTTTCTATCACACGGGTTGTTATTTTCGGTGGTTCTGCCTAGCTGGAGGCTTATGACAAAAACAACAGAGACCGCCCTCATGCCAACCGTGCCGGATATGGGCGCGTCCATACAAAGGCTGGCCGTAGAGGGCTCCCGCTGGCTGACTGAGCATTATGTGGAACTGATTTTCGCTGTCGTCATCGGCACTGCCATTTTCTTCCTGCTCGGTGCGGTCAAGCGGCTTGGTTCGCGCTATGTCCGTAACAACAGCGGACTGACCGGATATCGAACGATCATCGGTACGGCGATTTCCCGTACCAGCAAGTTTTTCATGTTGATGGTCTCGGCCGAACTGGTCGTGAGTTTTGGCAGCGCGCCCCCCAGCTTCGAGCGTGTAGTGCACGTCTTGTTCACGATAGCCATGGTTTTACAGGTTGCCATCTGGCTCCGCGAAATCATTCTCGGGTTAATCGTTCGCAAGACCTCGCAAGACCCCGACCAGCATGAGACGCTGGAAAACGCGATGACCCTGATCCGTTTGCTGGTGACCTTTGTGGTCTTCGCAATCGCTGCGATCATGATCCTCGACAATCTGGGAGTGAATGTAACCGGCCTGATCGCGGGTCTGGGCGTCGGCGGCATCGCCATCGGTCTCGCCGCCCAGGGCATTTTTTCCGACCTGTTTGCAGCCTTGTCGATCATTTTCGACAAGCCTTTTCGCCGAGGAGATACAATCACCTATGATACTACCATCGGAACCATCGAGAAAATCGGACTGAAAAGTACGCGGCTAAGGGCTACTACCGGCGAAGAAATCATCATTTCCAACACCAATTTGCTGGACAAGGAAATCGTCAACATGACCCGCCTGGCGAGACGGCGAACGCGCTATGGCATTGGTGTAATCTACCAGACCAATCCGGACGAGGCGCGCCGGATTCCGGGTCTTCTCAAAAAGATAGTCGAAGCCAATGATGCGGTGTTCGTCCGGTCGGGTTTTGTCGGCTTTGGCGACAGCTCGATCAATTTCGAACTCGATTTCGATATCATGAGCAGCGAATATGACGTGGTCTATGAAGGTCGCCATAAAATCGGGCTGGCGATATTGCAGGCATTCAATGAAGAGGGCCTCGAATTTGCCTATCCGACTCAAACCACCTTCACCGCTGCGCCGGATGGCGAGATGATTATGCCCTATCCCGAAGGTGGCTATCCCGTCCCGGTCGGCAACGACTAGGGTTCCGTAACGGCAGAGCGCCGCAGAAAAAATCCCTTGTTAATTGGCCGATTAACGAGGACAATGCGCCTCAAAATCGACTCCGATATCAATCAAAAGGAATATCAATATGCGTGACGCAGTCATCGTTTCCACCGCCCGCACACCCATAGGCCGGGCCTATAAAGGTGCTTTCAACACCACAACCGGTGCCACGCTGGGCCATTATTCCGCAAAAGCGGCGGTTGAAAGAGCCGGCATTGATCCGGGCACGATCGATGATGTCGTCTGGGGCAGCGCGTTGCAGCAGGGATCGCAGGGCGGCAATCTGGCCCGTCAGGTTGCGCTGCGTGCAGGCTTCCCGATCGAAGTGCCCGGCATGACAATCGACCGTCAATGTTCCTCTGGTCTGATGGCGATTGCCACCGCGTCCAAACAGGTGACGCTGGACATGATGGATGTGGTTGTCGGCGGCGGACAGGATTCGATCTCGACCGTGCAGACACCGGAAATGCGGGTGCAGCCGGACCGCGAGCTGCTGAAAATGCATGCCGATATCTACATGCCGATGCTCCAGACTGCCGAAGTGGTTGCCGATCGTTACGGCATCAGTCGCGAAGCATGTGACGAATATGCCCTGCAGTCGCAAATGCGCACGGCAGCCGCTCAAGACGCTGGCTATTTTGATGCTGAAATCATCGAAGTAACGACCAGCATGGGTGTGCAGGACAAGGAAACCAAAGAGATTTCCCATGTCGAAGTCACAATCAGCAAGGATGAAGGCAACCGCCCTTCGACCACGCTCGAAGGTCTGCAGTCCCTGAAACCGGTGCTTGGTCCTGACAATATCGTTACCGCGGGTAACGCATCGCAGCTTTCCGATGGTTCATCTGCCAGCGTTGTTATGGAAGCGAAAGCGGCTGAAAAGGCCGGCCTCAATCCGCTGGGCCGTTATGTCGGCATGGCCGTTGCCGGAACCAAACCAGATGAAATGGGCATTGGCCCGGTTTTCGCGATCCCCAAATTGCTTGAACGCTTTGGCCTGAAGATGGACGATATCGGTCTTTGGGAGCTTAATGAAGCTTTCGCCGTACAGGTACTTTATTGCCAACAGAAACTGGGCATTCCTGGCGAGCTTCTGAACGTCAACGGCGGAGCGATCTCGATCGGCCACCCTTATGGAATGACCGGCGCACGTTGCACCGGCCATGCCCTGATCGAAGGCAAGCGTCGCGGCGCGAAATATGCCGTGGTCACCATGTGCATCGGCGGCGGACAAGGCGCAGCCGGATTGTTCGAGATTTTCTAGAAATCAAAATTCATGGGCTGGCGGGAAATCGCCGGCCCTTTTTTTATCAGGGAGAGACTATCATGGCAGCAGTAGGCGTCGTCGCAACATTAACCGTGGCCGAAGGCAAGAATGCCGATTTTGAAGCAGCGTTTTCCGAGCTGATGGCAGCTGTTAGCGCGAATGAACCGGGTAATGAATTTTATGCGGTTTTTCAGTGCAAGGACAATCCGCAGCAATATAAAGTACTCGAACGCTATGTCGATCAGGCATCGCTGGATGCGCACGGCAAGTCGGATCATTTCCGGGCGAGCGGTCCGAAGCTGGCGCCATGTATGGCAGCCGCTCCGGTGATCGAATATCTGGACGGAATCTAGCTCGGGCTTTCCGAGGGCAATATTCTGCCGAATTCGAATTGAAAGGCATCGACGCGGTCCTTTGCGAGCAGCAGGGGCCCGTCGAGGTCAACCCAGTGCGCGAGCTGCGCCAGAGCGAAGGCCGGCCGGATTCCCAGCGATGTCGAGAGCATGCAACCGACCATGATTTTCATCCCCATGGCCTGCGCTGCATGGGCCATGGCTATCGCTTCGGTCAGACCGCCGGCCTTGTCGAGTTTGATATTCACCACATCGTAAAAGGGCGCAAGACGTTCCACATCGGCGCTGGTGTGGCAGCTTTCGTCGGCACAGAGCGGAACCGGTGACCGGACCCCGCTGAGCAGATGATCCTGCCCGGCGCTGACCGGCTGTTCGATCAGTTCGACAGAATATTGCGCGAGCTGTGCGGCTTCGGCGGCAATGTCGAGATCGTTCCAGCTTTCGTTGGCATCGACGATCAGGCGAGCATCGGGCGCGCCGCGGTGGACGGCGGCAACCCGTTCGCGGTCGTCCTTGCCCGACAGTTTCAGTTTCAGCAGTCGCTGGCCGCTAAAAGAGGCCTGGCGGGCCTGAGCCTCCATGGTTTCCGGTTCACCCAGGGATATGGTAAAGGCCGAGGTCAGGGGTAAAGGTTCGGGCAATCCGGCCAAGTGCGCGAGGGACATTCTTCGCTTGCGGCATTCCAGATCCCAGAGCGCGCAATCAAGCGCGTTGCGGGCGGCACCACGGGGCATGTTCTGCAGCAGGACTGCTCGGTCCAGTTCCGGATATTTGGCGACAAATCGCGTAATCTCTTCCGCGCAGCTTTCAGCGCTTTCGCCTTCGTAATAAATCGGCGTTGCTTCCGCCGTGCCTATATGCGTGCCGTCTGAGACTTTGCACAGCACGACATCGACGTGGCTCTTGGCGCCGCGGCTGATGATGAAATATCCGGCAACAGGCCATCGTTCGACGGCGACAGAAACAGTGAGTGTCATCTCTCGCTTCTACCGGAGACCATCACAAGCGCCATTTAATTTGTGAACGACCGACCCGGGTGCGGCAGTGGCTCCGGTTTCACCGCCCCGGTCGTTCGTTTGATGATCGGCTGCCGCCGGGCTTCTGCCGAACGGCGAGACATATAGGTGTCGAGACCAATTTGCAGCGCAACCAGCATATAGATGAATGGCTGGTAGGCGATGCCGACGAACAATGCGCCGACGAGGAAAATGATGTGGCCGTGCTGCAAGGCAATGGCGAGGGGAGCCACCCACTGTTCGCCTTGTTTTTCGGATTTCGCATATTTCCGTCGCAGCATTTCCATGCGCCATATGCCGCCGACATGAATGAGCAACCACAGGATCAGGCCGGGATAGCCCTGTTCGCCCAGCATTTCAAAATAGCTGCTGTGGAATGCGCGCGATTCATCTTCGATAAGCCGGGCGTCGACATCGTCGGGATCAATGCCCCATTGCTCATATTGCTCGACATCCACTTCCGACAATTCATAGGTCAGCTTGTTGATCCGGTAGACATCAAAGCCCCCTCCGAACGGATGCTGGTTTGCATATTCAATCGTCCACCGCCAGACCGCGAGCCGGGTCGACGCAGACTGGTCTGCTTCATAATTTTCGATCGTCGCCATCCGCTCGGTGAAGCTTTGCGGTAAAAATGGAATCGCAACGAGACCTAGTGCCATTGCAAGTCCCCCGTAGATCAAGCGGTGGCGGGCGAAGCGCAATTGCAGCACTGCCAAAACACCGATGCATACCAGACCGGTGCGCGCCTGTGTGCCAATGGGGATCAGCAGAGCGGCGAAGATCAGGCAATAAGCGAAGATTTTCACTCGCCAGTCGGGCGGGAAAATCGTTCCGTAATTGGCGAGCCAGAGGATCAGCGGTATGATGCAAATGGCGACGGTCGAGATGATCGATCCTTCGTAGAGGCCGCTATTATTGTCGACCAGCAGCACAAGAACGCCGTAGCCGCCGCCGGAGGCCAATGTCTTGATCCCGCCGGTGATGATCAGGGTGCCGGCGCACAACACCATGAACAGCGCCAGTGCTTCAAGCCGCAATTTGGTTCTAAGGGTGAGCGGCAGGAATATTGCGAAGACCAGTGCTTTCCAGACCCAGTCCCATTTCTCCATCGCCGCATCGGGAACTTCCGCCTGGATTGTCGTATATCCGCAATAGATGAGCAACAGGATCATCATCCCCTGACGCACGGAAAAGCGACTGTCCTGCTTGTTGTCTGCAAGCATATAGCCAAGGAAAGCGAGAGCGAAGACGACCAGCGACAGGGGGATCGAGTTGAGCATGAAATAGCTCAACCGCTGCGGTGCCACGATATCGACATAGGCATAGATCAGGGTAAACAGAAATGGCCGTTTGAAGGCTATGAATAGCAAAGCCACGAGATATCCGACGAAGACAAGGTCACGCATCGGGGCGTGATCCGTTGCTGGCCGGTCGTTTCAGAAAACCCGCTGGTTCCTTGTCGCGTTCCGGCGGGTCTTCGACATCGAGATCGTCGCGATGGATCAGCCGCCATGCTGCGATCAGCAGCAAGCCATGCGTCAAAGCGATAGAGAAATTGTCTATCATTTACCCAATTCATCCCGACACGAGCGGTGATATCACGCTCTTCCACATTGGCGCGATACAGACATTGGGTTGACGGGACGTTAATCCTTTTTTGGCAAGGATCCGGGTCATGAAGCGTATTCTGCACATTCTCGATCACAGCCTGCCTCTGCACAGCGGATATTGTTTCCGGACCCGTGCGATCATGAAGGCGCAAATTGCTGCCGGTCTGACCGTCGCCGGGGTCACCGGCGTGCGCCAGAACCAGCACGGTTATGTTGCAAAGCAGCCACTGGAAGAGGAAGATGGTCTCCAGTTCTTCCGTACCCTGGCTCAGGTGCATGGACCATCGCCGGTACGTGAATGGCGGGAAGTCGCGGTGCTGTCCGATCGGATCGATCAAGTCATCCGCGACTGGCAGCCGGATATATTGCACGCCCATTCGCCGGCACTCAACGGATTGGCGGCCTTGCGGGCTGCGGAAAAATCAGGGTTGCCGCTGGTATACGAAATACGGGCTTTTTGGGAAGACGCCGCAGTGGGCAATGGCACCGGCAAGGAAAACAGTCCCCGCTACTGGTTGACCCGGCAGCTCGAGAATCATGTGATCAATGGCGCCGACGCGGTCGCGGTGATCTGCGAAGGCCTGCGGTCCGATCTTATGGCGCGCGGGGTGCAGCCGGAAAAAATAACCATCTCGCCCAATGGTGTCGATCTGGACCTGTTCGGCAAGCCACCGGCGCGCGATGAGAAATTTTTGGCCGAACTGGGTCTGACCGGGAAGCGGGTTTTGGGATTCATCGGCAGCTTTTATGATTATGAGGGGCTCGACGATCTGATCGCAGCCCTGCCGATGCTGCAGCGCTTGCATCCGGGCGTGCATCTGCTGCTCGTCGGCGGCGGTCCGATGGAGGAGGCGCTGAAGGCGCAGGTGGATCGATTGGGAGTCGGTTCTGCGGTGACCTTTACCGGTCGTGTGCCCCATGCGGAAGTAGAGCGCTTTTATGGTCTGATGGATATCATGGTCTATCCGCGCAAGGCGATGCGACTCACCGATCTGGTGACTCCGCTCAAACCGCTCGAAGCGATGGCGCAGGGTCGGCTGGTGGCAGCGTCTGACGTCGGCGGTCACCGGGAACTGATTACAGATGGGGTTACAGGCACGCTTTTTCCTGCCGGTGATCCGGAAAAAATCGCGGAAAAACTGGCCAGATTGCTGGATAACAGCGAGTCCTGGCCTCAAACCATTGAAACGGCAAGAAAATTTGTTGAGGCAGATCGTAACTGGTCGTCAAACATTTTGCGTTACACTCCTGTTTACCAAAGGTTGATCGCGCGTAAATCCTACGAGCGCGCGGCCTGATACGGTGGAGAATCATGTGGACCAGACAGAACAGGATATGAATCGGTTTAAACAGCCTGTGATGGCCGTTGCCGGGGGAATTGCAGCCGCGCTGGTGATTGCCACCTTGCCGCATGTCTATCTTGAAAACATCATTGGCGCGACCGGGCTGTCCGAATTCATTCCGGCTGCCGCGCCGCCGCTGGGGAATACAGCGCGCGGCCTGGTCGCCGTCATGACGGGGATGATATCCACTTCGGCAATCTATCTATTCTTGAACCATAAACCGAAATTTCTTGGGGGAGGCTCCGATATGAGCTTGGCAATTCGCAAAAATTTGACGACCAATGCAATCGACGATGTGCGGGGAGGTAAATCACGCTTTACCATGCCGAAATTGAACCTGTCGGCAAAAACACTGACAAAATTTCTGAAAAAGCCGAAAAAGGTCGCTGGTCAGGTTACCGACCTGAGAGACCTGCCGGACATCAAGCCAGCGGATCGTCATCCGGATGCTCCCGCGCGCCATCCGATCTTTGCATCCTCTGACCTAGGCGCTCCGCTTGCCGAAAAAATCAAAAAATTCGATGACGTAGCAGTCGAACAGAATCTAGCGGAGCCGGTCGAAGAATTCGCACCGTCGATTTCATCGGGCGCTCCCTTTGTGGCCGAAAAGATGATGGATTCGCCTTCCGAAAAAGAGATGACATTCGATCGGCCGGAAGATGTTTCTCCACAAGAGAAGCCTTCTGCTCCCCGTGAAGACCTGACCACGCTCTCCCTTGCCCAGCTTGCCGATCGTCTGGAGGCGGGACTCCGTCGTCTGGAAGTGCTGGAAAAGCGCGAGCAGGTTGCACCACCTCCGCCGATAGCTGAGCCGGCTCCAACGGTGGAAAAGACAGTTACACTGGCCGAAGTTTCTCAGGCACCCGCTCCGCTAGCGATGCCTCCGCTGCGGTCGGTCGACTCCGATGAACCCGTCGCTCAGGACAACCGCCAGGCCGATATGGATGCGGCGTTGAAGGCCGCGCTTGGCACCTTGGAAAAAATGACGGTCCAGCGCTAATCGCGCGCTAGTCCCGGCAGCTTGTGACGGGATCAATGATCGAGAGGGCTTCGACGAGCAATCGGGACTGCGACTGGTTCGTCACCAATATATCCGCGAGGAAATAGGCCCGCATTGCAAATTCATGTTCCGGCAGCGCCCTTGCGAGATTTTCCATATCGTCCGGGGCGGTCGCATCCGTCCGCTCAATCACGAAACTATGCCGCGTTCCGGTGAAGGTAATGCTCGCCCAGGGACGTTCGCGTTCCAGGGTGACGCGGACCCGGCCACCGGCCAGCGCCTGGATTTGCTCGGCAATCGACGAACCGGGGTCCCGTTGCCGGGCCCTGAGAGAAACGGCATCAACCGGCATGATCTGTCCGCCATAGATTCATGAAATATTCTACGCGTTCCGACACGCTCTTTCCAGGCTCTCTACCGTTGCGCAAATCCTGAACAAAGCGCGGATCGGATACGGAAAGTCGTCCGAATTTTGTCCACGCCATGTCCGTTTCACGCAGGAATATCTCGATTTTTCGCAACAATGACACCCGTAATCTCCTTCTCGCTGCCCGTCGCCCGGTTCGGCGACTCCATGAATAGGGAAATTCCTATTTGAAATGTGATTTCCTACATGTCTAGGAAAAATCCTATTGCCAATTCCGGCCAACGTGAATATGATGCAGCTATTGTGACCGATGATCCGCGCGCCAATCTGGAAGAACTGATTCGTGAAAACGGACATGATTTTGCTGCGATATCGAAAATGCTCGGCAAAAATGCCGCCTATATCCAGCAATATATTCGTCGTGGTTCACCAAGAAAGCTGGATGAGGAAGACCGGCGGAGGCTGGCGGAATTTTATGGCGTGGAGGAGCATCTTCTCGGTGCGCCTGCGGTTCGCGAATCCCGTCGGTCCAGCCCCGCCAGATCCGATGGCTTGCTCCGGATCAAGCAATTGCAGGTTGGTGCTTCGGCCGGCCCGGGATCTCTGGCGGATGACGAATATGCTGAATCCATGGGCTTTGGTCCGAAATGGCTGAGGCGGCTCGGCATCGATCCCGCCAATCTTTCGCTGATTGCTGTTGATGGCGATTCGATGGATCCCACATTGGGCGATGGCGATGATATCATGGTCGACCACAGCGCTGCTTCCCGGCCCTTGCGCGACGGCATATATGTGCTGCGCATGGATGACGTGCTGCTGGTCAAGCGCGTCGCCATGGGTCCCTCGGGAAAACTGTCGATCCGCAGCGACAATCCGCAATATCCCGACTGGGATGATGTCAGCGTGGAAAGCGTGAATATCATCGGCAAAGTCGTCTGGACCGGACGGCGGCTATAGCGCCTCGCCATTTTGGGGCCTTGCAACTTGCGCATCGCGCCGCCAAATAGCCTGACATGACAGATGCACCCCTCAAGGCCGTGATTATTCCGGTCACTCCGCTCCAGCAAAATTGTACCCTCCTGTGGTGCACCAAAACCAACAAGGCGGCGCTCAGCGACCCCGGCGGCGATTTGAACCGGTTGAAGGCAGCGGTAGAAGAGCATGGCGTGGATCTGGAGAAGATCATCATCACCCACGGCCATCTCGATCATTGCGGGCAGGCGGGGATGCTGGCCGAGGAACTGGGTATCCCGATCGAAGGCCCGCACAAGGATGACCTGTTCTGGATTGACCAGCTGGATGGCGATGGCGCCCGCTATGGGATGGAAGCGAAAAGCTTTGTCCCGGATCGCTGGCTGGTTGACGGCGATCAGGTGACCGTTGGCGATCTCGTGCTCGACGTCATCCACTGCCCCGGCCACACACCGGGCCATGTGATTTTCTACCATCAGCCGTCAAAGCTGGCGGTGGTCGGCGATGTCATATTCCAGGGGTCGATCGGACGCACGGACTTCCCGCGCGGCAACCATCAGGACCTGATTGATGCGATCACCCAGAAGCTCTGGCCTCTGGGTGATGATGTGACCTTCATTCCCGGTCACGGTCCGACCAGTCAATTCGGCTATGAGCGCAAAACCAATGCGTTTGTCGCGGATGATGTGCTGGCGGCGCGTTAGGGGCTTAACATCGCTTCGTTCTGAAAAATGCTGCTATATCCTAGGCATTTGGCGAGTGGGTTATGGTAAACTTGACTGATGTCAGGTCCAATAAAGCCGTGTTTTCATACCCGAAGGCATAGCCTTCCAGCAGATTCAAATATCCGTCTTCCATGAACAAGACAAAACCCATGCCGTCAGCCAAGCCTTCTACGCATGCATATATTTCGTGACCCAGCACGCGAGGACTTGATACTCGCGGAATTGCAGTAGCGACGGAAATCGTTGTAAAAAATCCGCCGCCCGTGTTTTCACGTTCTGCAATCGAAGCGCCCGCAAGCTGCGCCGCCAGACCATCTGCATATTGAGGTGTCTCAACAAAAATAGACCGGAGAACAGCAAGTTCTAATCTGGTGAAATCATACACGGTTTTCAATTAACAGGATGCTGGTTGGGCCTTCTTTTGGTACCCTGTTCCCATTAAAACCCGTTACGCCCCCAAATAAGGAATCGTGATTGCATAGATCCCGAGGCCCAGAAGTGTCAGCATCGTAATCAGCGTGCCGATCATCCGGCCTTTGCCGAATTTGCCATCGTCCATACCGACTCCATGGGCGACGCGGCCGAGCAGATAGACGCCGCTGACGATCCAGAGCCATGTGGGCGATGTTGTGCTGGCCAATTCAATCGCTGCAACCAGCAGCACGACAAAGGGCGCGCTTTCTATATAGTTGCTGTGAGCCCGCATGCGGCGGATGACGTTCTCATTACCCCCGTCGCCAATGCTGACCTTTTCGCTGCTTCTGACCTGTCCCACGCGGATCATGAGCCAGATATTTATCAGCGCCGCAGCACCTGCTACGGTTAATGTGATCGGTAAAATCATCTTGTCCCCCAAATATGTGTAAATTATAGGCCGTCTATAGAAGCAGAATGCTTGCAACGCACAGGAATTTCATTATACGCGCCAATTCGCGTGCAATCTGCTGAACCTCAACCAGGTGATTCTCCAAAAATACGGAGACTGGATTGTTTGGCTTGGATGCAGGCATTTGATTTTAAATTTAAAGAACAGGCTTAGCAATGGCTGTACCAAAAAGAAAAACTACACCGTCGAAGCGCGGTATGCGCCGGTCTCATGATGCTTTGAAAGTCGAAGCATATCAGGAATGTCCGAATTGCGGTGAATTGAAGCGGCCGCACCATATGTGCGGAAGCTGTGGTCATTATAATGGCCGTGAAGTCTTGGCCGCTGATCTTTAATCAGCTAGTCTATCGACTTCTGACGCGCAATTAAGGGGAATAACTGGTGGGAATGAGGCCGCGAATCGCGATTGATGCGATGGGCGGAGATGAAGGCCCGCGCGTCATGGTTGCTGGCGCTGCGCTTGCGCGGCACCGCCATGCAGGCTTCCAGTTTCTTTTCGTCGGTGATGAAGCGCAGATCAGAGAAGCGCTCAAGGATCATCCCAATCTCAGCGCGGCATCGGATATTTTGCACGCGCCGGATGTTGTGTCCGGCGACGACAAGCCGAGCCAAGCGCTGCGCAAATCCAAAACAACGTCCATGGGCATGGCCGTCAATGCCGTGAAGACCGGTGAGGTTAGCGCTGCGGTCAGTGCTGGCAATACCGGTGCTCTCATGGCCATCGCCAAGCTGGCACTGCGTACGATGCCGGGCATTGATCGCCCCGCGTTGTCGGCATTGCTGCCGACGATGAAAGAGACAGATGTTGTCATGCTCGATCTCGGCGCCAATACCGAATGCAACAGCCGCAATCTGGTGCAATTCGCGGTGATGGGCGCTGCCTACAGCCGGATCATGCACGGTTTTGACCGGCCCAAAGTGAAATTGCTGAATATCGGTACCGAAGAAGCAAAGGGTACCGGTACGATACAGGAAGCCGCGGCTACGCTGAAAGGCGCCGCTGGCCTGCATATGAATTTTCTCGGATTTACCGAAGCGGACAAGATCTCCACCGGGGAGGTGGATGTGATAGTAACCGACGGTTTCTCCGGCAATGTGGCACTCAAGGCGCTGGAAGGCACGGCGCGGTTTGTCACCGATCTGCTCAAGCAAAGCTTTCTCAGTAGTCTCCGCTCCAAAATCGGGTTCCTGATTTCCCGGCCGGCAACCGAGATGCTGCGTGACCAACTGGATCCCAACAATCATAACGGGGCAGTATTTCTTGGCCTGAATGGCGTGGTCGTAAAAAGCCATGGCAGTGCAGATGCAAAAGGCGTGGCCAATGCGGTCGAAGTTGCCGCTCGTCTCGTGGAGGATAGTATATTGGAACGCATTAGCGAAGATCTGACGAAAATCAGCGAAGCAGCCCCGGTGGCTGAGGTGACGAAATGAGTGATTCCGCCAGACGTTCGGTCATCAAGGGAACCGGTTCAGCCTTGCCGCGAACCCGCGTCTCCAACGCCGAACTGGCGAAGCGGGTCGACACAACCGACGAATGGATTGTCGAGCGTACCGGTATAAAATTCCGTCATATTGCCGAAGATGACGAGACGACATCCAGCCTGGCCATCGAAGCGGGCGAAAAGGCCATGCAGGCCGCAGGCTTGTCCGGCTCTGATATCGATTTGATCATCGTTGCAACGGCAACACCCGACCAGACATTTCCTGCAACCGCCACTATCGTTCAGGACGCGCTGGACTGTAATGGCTGCGTCGCTTTTGATGTGGCTGCGGTATGCTCCGGCTTCCTGTACGCGCTTTCGGTAGCGGACAGCATGATCCGGGTCGGCAGCGCGCAAAATGCGCTGGTGATCGGCGCAGAAACATTCAGCCGCATACTCGATTGGGAAGATCGCGGAACCTGCGTACTCTTCGGAGATGGCGCGGGTGCGGTTGTGCTTGCGGCCGAACAGGGTGAAAGAGGCGTCCTCGCCACGCGTCTGCACGCTGATGGCGCACATAATCAGCTATTATATGTTGATGGCGGAGCCGGAACGACCGGAACGGTTGGCAAGCTGCGTATGAAGGGCCGTGAGGTTTTTCGTCACGCCGTCGTCAATCTGGCTTCGGTCCTGAAAGAAGTTCTGGAAGAAGCAGGAGAATCGATCGAGAATGTCGACTGGGTTGTTCCTCATCAGGCCAATGCCCGCATATTGGACGCCACTGCGAAAAAGCTGAATCTCCCTCCTGAAAAAGTAATCAAGACCGTCGATATACATGCCAATACTTCGGCAGCATCGGTCCCTCTCGCTCTGGATACCGCTGTGCGGGACGGTCGGATCAAGGCCGGAGATTTGCTGGTTCTGGAGGCTATGGGCGGCGGATTTACCTGGGGAGCCTCGGTTATCCGTTATTGAACATGCTGTTTTCGCACGAAAATTGTTCTTAATTTTACATCTTCGTCGTCAATTTTACATTTTTGTCGAAAGCCAGTTGAGAATATACTATTCTGCGCCCTAGCTTGGCAATATGGTCTATCCAGAATCTACAAGTTTAACGATTTCTGCCCAGTTTCTATATCGCGTCTATCTCAGCTGTCATGCTCTTCAAGCGCGCAAACCCCAGCTATTGAATGCACTGCAATGTTCTGAAGCGGAACTGCGAGATCCCGGCTATCAGCTGAGGGATGAGTCGATCGCCAGTCTTTGCGCGGCCGCACGGGAAGAACTCAACCGCACAGATATTCATTCGGCGATCGGCAAGCAACTGGTTCCGCAAGGGTTTTCCGACCTTGGATTCTCTGCCTTTTTCCAGTCCAATTTTGGCGAAGCGCTGATCCAGCTCGTAACAGAGCAGGGATTGGGCGGTGAGCAGCCAATCGTAAAACTCATGCCCCTCTCTTCCGGTGACCGCCTTGTTTGGAACGATGACACCGCGGTCTCCTCCGACCTCGTCCATATCGTCTTTGCGCTTGTCTATCATTGTGGCGAATCGTTGGCCGAAAGACGTTTCCAGACCGTGAAAGCAGCGCATTTTGCCCACCCTCGACCCGAAGGGTTCAGGGGGCTTGAGGAGGCCGACTCGAAGGCCGATCCAATTCCCTGTCATTTCAATCGACCGTCCACTTATCTCGAATATCATCGATCGGCGATGACCAAGTCATTGCCGCGTTACAATCCAGCAATAGTCTCGGCTACCGGGAGCCAGAAGGCGGTTTTTTCTCGAGGCAGATTCGAACGGGAAAATCTCGTGAAACTGACCTATGAATATCTATTGTATCTCCTCGACAAATCGGGTCTCAGTCTCGACGCTGCGGCCATAACATTTGGTATGGCAGAGCGGACATTGCGCCGTAAACTGGTGGCAGAAGGCATCTCCTATCGTCAGTTGCTGGAGCAGGTCAGACGGGACACCTGTCGTCTCTATTTTCTCGAGGGAACGAGAAACCTGTCCGAAATAGCGGCAAAACTGGGATATAGTGAATTGAGCGCCTTCACCCGCGCTTACACAAGCTGGTATGGCCATCCGCCGAGTCAGGACACCGGCACGGCGACAGCACTCGCCGCCTGAGGATATAATCATACCGTGAAATGGTGGGCGTAGAGAGAGTTGAACTCCCGACCCCTTCGATGTCAACGAAGTGCTCTACCACTGAGCTATACGCCCACGCTGGAGGCCGTCTAGCCAGCCGCTTCGACTGGCGCAAGGCTTAATTCAAGTCGCTGATACTGTCCGGTTCAAACAGCCGGTCAACCTCGAGAACCAGATCGCGCAAATGGAAGGGTTTCGACAAAATTTTTGCTTTCGGAACCGATTGTCCTGCGCGTAATGTTACGCCGGAAAAACCGGTAATAAACATGACCTGGGTTTCCGGACAGACCGAGGCGCAATGCTGCGCCAATTCGATTCCATCCATTTCCGGCATCACGATGTCCGTCAAAAGAAGGTCGAATTTTTCCGATTCGAGTAACGGAACAGCCGCAGTTCCGCGGTCCACAGCGACAACTTCATAGTTGGCTTTCTCCAGAGCCCGTGTAAGATGCTCACGCATCGCCCGTTCATCTTCCGCGAGGAGAATCCTGATCATTTTGTCGCGCCCTTCCGAATATGTCTGATTTCAGACCGGCGATTATGCCGAGGCCGCTATATAAGTGCAAATCGGTTAATTTTTTCCCGAGATCGATAATTTTTTTGCTGGTTCGTGGCAGCATTTCAGGGAACGAACATGACTAACACCGATCCTGTTAGGCATTTGCCCGCGGTGTCGGCCTTTTCTCTGACCAATGTCGACGCGTTGAAATTTCCGGTGCTGGTCAGCGTGTCTCACGCCGGCCGGGAATATCCGGCAGAGCTGCTCGACAATCTGAACGTTCCAGCTTCCCATCTCCTCCGGCTGGAAGACCGCTATGTCGACCGGCTCGCGGCGTCAGCCATTGCTTCCGGATTTCCGACGATCATTGCCCGAAAGCCGCGGGCGTGGGTTGACCTCAATCGCAGTCGCACGGAAATCGATCCGGACATGGTCGTCGGTATGGACCCGGCACAAACACCACGAATCAGCAGGAAGGTCAGGGGTGGTCTGGGCATTGTGCCACGCCGTCTGCACGGTGCTGGCAATCTCTGGCGGGAGAAGTGGCAGTATCAGCATGTGCTTGACCGGATCGAGCAGGACCATGAACCCTATCATCTGATGGTCGAGCATATTCTCGAACGGATCCGATCCGCTTTTGGCTGCGCGCTTCTGTTGGACTTGCACAGCATGCCGTCGGTATTTGACGAGAATCGCAGCCAAATCGGCTTTGTTATCGGTGATCGCTTCGGTCGTAGTTGCGAATCGCGCTATGCCGAACTGACGGGAGGCCATTTCCGTGCGGAGGGCCATCATGTTCAGGCAAACCATCCCTATTCCGGTGGCTATATTCTGGAACGCCATGGCAAGCCCCAGCGCAATATTCATGCCTTGCAGATCGAAGTGGACCGGGCCCTGTATCTTGATGAAAGTCTTCGCGAGCCCGTTGCGTCGGCGCCGGTCATTGCGGAATTGATTCGCAATTGTTGCATGATGCTCGCGGAACAATTGTCCGCCCGTGATCAGCTCGAAGCAGCGGAATGAGGAAGTATCAATAAAAAAAACCACCTCGCCGGTTAGGCGAGGTGGCCAAGGTTCAGGGAGGTGGCATTTCAAAGAAATGCCTGCATGGATCCGATCGGGGGATGCAGACCCATACAGGATATTATGTGGGCGCTATTGAAATGACTTTCAAGTCCCAATCACCGGAATATTATTCAGCTCCTGCCGCCCCGGTTCGACCGAACCGGAAGCGGCTGATATCAGCGCTGTGCTTAGGCCGGAACGGTCGGCGCTTCCGTCACTTGTGGCATTTTTCCGGCGCTAACCTGTCTTGCGAAAACTTCGCGCATCAACTGTAGCGAGAAGAGATGGGCGTAGATCAATGGCAACATGCCATTCTGGTTGATCTTGCGGAGCTCGTCGCCGCGCATGTCGCGCAGCTTCTCTTCGTTGACCATTTTAAATCCGCGATAGACGAAGGGTTTTTCAACGCCGGTCTGTTGAATGGAGACTTCGCCATCCATCAACAGGCCCAATTTTTCCAGTTCCTGGACAAATTGACCGGTCCGTTGGCCGGCCTGTTCAAACTGCTCGCAGAAATTCAGGATATTCTTTGTGGTTTCGCTGGGCTGATCCTTGTCAAACAGCGCATCGCCTTCCTTGTGATCACCGATCGCATCGGTTGTCGGGTCAAAGCAAAGCGAAAGCTCATCTGCATCCGGACGCAATTTTGCGAGCATAAAGGGATAGCGGCGGACGTAGGCCGGAACATAGGCCGGTTCGCTGAATTTACCATCGTCGCCCATAAACGTGTTCACGCCTTCGTTCAGACCCATGAGAATCAGGGGAACACTATTTTCACCAACTGAAAACACGATTGGATAGCTGCGCGCGGCGTTGATGAATTCATCCGAGGTAATCGGAATGGCATGCTGAGTTTGCATGAAGGACGCGTTGTCGAGTCCTTTGACTTTCCATTTCGCGTGCTCGTTGGAGTTGAGCGGGACGAGGTCTTTGTAGAACATTGGTAGTGCTTGCGCTTGCGACGTGCTCGCCATGGTCAAATTCTCCGAAAAAATTTCTGTTGAAGCCGAATAGTTATCTTGCGCTTTAAGAGCCTGATTGGTCCGACGCAAGAGGAACGAGTTTGCCCGGGTTCATAATGTTCTTTGGATCGATCGCGGTTTTTATCGCGCGCAGAACAGAGAGGCGGGCATCGGACGATAGTCGCTCCAGCTCTGTGCGTTTGCTCTGACCGATACCATGTTCTGCCGATATCGAGCCGCCTGCTGCAATGACCAGATCATGGACCAAGGGGGTTATCTTCTGGCTATATTCCCGAGCCCAATCTGGAGATTGTGCACCCGGTGGGGCTTTTACGTGAAAATGGACATTGCCGTCTCCCATATGGCCAAATGCTAGAGCCTTGGTGCCCGGGAATTTTGCTTCGATGACCGGAGACGCTTCGTTGATAAACCGGGCCATGCCGGGAACCGGAACGCTTATGTCATGCTGCAGCGCCGGACCATTGGCACGTTCTGCTTCGGAGATGGAATCCCGGATCTTCCAGAAATCCTCCGCCTGCCGTTCGCTGGTCGCGAGCGTTGCATCTTCGATCAAGTCCCGTTCCAATGCGGTTGCGAGCAGGCCTTCGATCACGGATCGCGGACTTTGTGCATCCGGATTGTCGCGTATAATCTCGATGAGCACATGCCAGCGATGCGCGCCTTCCAGTGGCGAGCGGGTGCCCGGGATATGACGCAGCACCGAAGCCAGGCAGGTCTCGGGAATGATCTCAAAACCTTCCAGCGATTGTGGCGCCCGGCTATTGAGGAACCGGAACAGCTGATAGGCCTCGTCTGTGCTGTCGACCGCAGCCCAGGCAACGCAGCGATCGACCAGAGCGGGCACGGTTTTCAATGTTGCGGCCGTTACGACCCCCAATGTGCCTTCGCCGCCCACGAATAATTGTTTCAGATCATAGCCGCGATTGTCCTTTTTGAGCGCGGCCAGTCCGTCGAAGATGCTGCCGTCTGGTAATACGCCCTCAATGCCAGCCACCAGCGCGCGCATCGTTCCGTGGCGCAACACCTGGGTACCGCCAGCATTTGTGGAAACCAGTCCGCCGACCGTCGCGGAACCTTTGCCGCCGAGGGTTAGCGGGAATCTCTGTCCTTCTGCTGCGAGGGCGTCGTGCAGATTCTGGAGAATCACGCCGGCCTCGCACACCACCAACTGGTCTTCCGGCGCTATCGTGCGAATCTGGTTCATGCGGCGGAGCGACAGGAGGATCGACTGGCCGTCGGCATCAGGCGTAGCGCCTCCGACCATGCCGCTATTGCCGCCCTGTGGAACGACCGATATCGCGTTTTCATTCGCAATCTTCAATATGTCAGCTGTTTCCTGCGTGGTGGCAGGAGAGACCATGGCCACCGCCGCGCCGGTATAACGCCCCCGCCAGTCGGTGAGCCAGGGCGCCATATCATCGTCGGCAGATGTGAAGCCCTTCGCGCCGACAACCGACTGCATCTGTTCCTGCCATTTTGCCGTTTTTGGCATATTTCTACTCCTGCATTGTCGGCTCGCTAATTCGCTCTATGATATTCGAAACACCGTAAGGGGCTATCGAGACTGGCAAATTGACGCAAGACGAGACAATAGAAGACAATTCGTCAGTTCATGCAATATTCAATCGCCGTTGATATAGCGAAGGCAAGGGTTAATTAAGGGATTTCGGTGAGTCTGTCACTTATTGCGATATTGCTGCTCTCGGTGCCAGATGCGCGCGGGATGCAGCCTGCGGACATTTTGTCTGCCGACAGTGATGCGGCTGGCGTCTCTGTGCCCGCCCGCCCGCTTGTCTATGCGCAGGTCCGGATCGAAAAGCGGGTGATTATCCGGGTGCCGCGCCAGCGCCCCAGTTCATTGGCGCCAAGGGCTGATTTTTCACAAGATGTCCCACAGCAGACCTACAAAGAAAAGAAGATAGGAAAATGTCTGCCGATGAACAATATCCTCGGTGTGCAGATGTTTGCGGATCAATATCTCGACCTGCTGACGCGAGACCGCAAGCGGATCAGGGCGCAGCTTGAGGAGAATTGCCCGTCGCGCAGTTTCTATTCCGGTTTTTACATGGAAAAGTCGAAAGATGGAAAAATATGTGCCGGCCGCGATATCCTGCACTCGCGCACCGGGGCCAAATGTGAAATTGAACGTTTTCGCGAACTTGTCCCGCAGCGCTAGATCAAGCGAGAAAGCTTGACAAATTCGGGATATGCGACCATTGCCCGGCACGGCCGAAAGGCTAAGACAGGATGCAAGGGTGCATCCTATATTTTTCCGGAACTACTATGAAATTTGCCGATCTCGGCCTGTCTGAAGAATTGCTGAAATCCGTAGCCGAAGCTGGCTATGACGAACCGACGCCGATTCAGGCGCAGGCCATCCCCCCCGTATTGATGATGAAAGATATCATCGGCATTGCCCAGACCGGCACAGGCAAGACCGCGAGTTTTGTGCTGCCAATGATAGACATTCTGGCACATGGCCGATCGCGAGCGCGGATGCCGCGGTCGCTGATCCTTGAGCCGACCCGTGAACTGGCGGCGCAAGTTGCCGAGAATTTCGAGAAATATGGCAAGAACCATAATCTCAGCATGGCGCTGCTTATCGGCGGCGTTTCCATGGGTGACCAGATCAAGGCACTGGAAAAAGGCGTCGATGTATTGATCGCGACACCGGGCCGGTTGATGGATCTGTTCGATCGCGGACGGATTTTGATGTCGGGCTGCGAATTGCTGGTTATCGACGAAGCGGACCGGATGCTCGACATGGGCTTCATTCCCGATATCGAATCGATCTGCTCGAAACTGCCGGCGACGCGCCAGACGATGCTTTTCTCGGCAACCATGCCGCCGCCGATCAAGCGATTGTCGGACCAGTTTCTCAACAATCCGAAATATATCGAGGTCTCTCGTCCGGCAACGGCCAACACTTCGATCGATCAATCGCTGATGGAGGTCGCTCCGAAGGCCAAGCGCAAGCTGATCGTCGACATATTGGATCATGAAGGCGTCGATACCGCGATCATTTTCTGCAATCGCAAGACCGAAGTTCGGGATCTTTGTCAAAGCCTGCGCAAGGACGGTTTTGATGCCGGGCAGATTCATGGCGACATGGATCAAAGTTCGCGTCTCGCGGAACTGGACCGTTTCAAGTCTGGTGAAATCAATATTCTATGCGCGTCCGATGTTGCCGCCCGCGGGCTGGACATCAAGGGCGTCAGCCATGTTATCAATTATGATATCCCCTGGCATCCCGATGATTATATCCACCGGATTGGCCGTACCGGCCGTGCGGGTGCCACCGGCGTTGCGATCACCTTTGTGACCCGCAGCGATGCGGAGCATGTCGATAGCATCCAGAAGCTGACCGGCATGACAATCCCGATCCGTTCGGAACGCAAGGGTAGCAAAGGCGGCGATTTGCCGACTGGCAAGGCTCCGGCTAAGTCCGCCTCTGACAAGCCCGCTTCGGGCAAATCAAAAGCGCCACGGCGTGATGATGCACCCAAGAAGCCACGACAGGATGACCGGCCGAAAAAGGCGCAGCAAGACGAGGCTCCAAAGCCGCCACGGCAGGACGATGCGCCGAAGAAGCTGGCTCGCGCTGCCAAGGTCCGCGAAGAAAAGCCACCTGTGGTTCAGGACAGCAATGACGACGGTATCGATGATGGCTGGAACGGCCCGATGCCGAGTTTTCTAGGTGCCAAGCTCAACCGCTAGGCAAATGTCAGGCTTGAGATAGGTTCAGGCGCCAGGCCGCTATTTCAGCGTCAGGCTGTCCAGAATTGTCGAGGCCAGTGCGTCGGTCGACTTGGCTTGATCAGCGGCATAGGTAATTTCCGCCTGCACCATCGTGCCATCGGGCTTGCGGAGCAGACGCTGGCTGGATTTCAGACCGTTGGTCAATATGCCCGAAGCGCGATATTCGTTCTTGCCGACCGGTGCGCCCTCCATGGCGTCATTGCCATCTTCGATTGCCTGGACCGCTTTGCTCCAGGCGGCGTCTTCGCGATTTTCCACCCAGCTGACCGCCAGCTTGGTGCCGCTCACCGTTTCGGTATATACTTGGCCATTGTCGTCGCTCGCCGATTTATCGACGGTCCAGCCGCTCGGAACCATGATGGTGTAGCCGCGCAGAGCGTTGGCATAGCTTTCCATGCTGGTGAGATCGATCTCCGCCTTCGCGCCATCGCCCTCTGCCGCTTCCTGACGGATCGCCTCACTCGCCGCATCGGCTTGCTTCGCGAGTTCTTCGCTGGATGGAACATCGCCCACCGCTTCCTGTTTCCCGCAGGCAGAGAGGAGCAAAGCGAGCATCAGGGCTGCGCCGACTGGAAGATTTGGAAGCATGTTTTTCATGAAAGCAGACTTAAGGCCCGCGGTGGCAAACATCAATGGCGATGTTGGATTTCCCGCATTTGCCGTTGTCCGGAAATGTCAAATCCAACAGGATCCAACATAAGATCCAACAAAAAAATACCGGAATTATGCGGCGTTATCGATGCCCAGATCGGCCAGCTTGCGATAGAGCGTCGAGCGTCCGATACCCAGCCGCCGTGCCACTTCGGTCATCCGGCCGCGATAATGGCCGATGGCCAGGCGGATTACGTCGGCTTCTATTTCTTCCAGCGGACGCAAATTGCCGTCTTCGCAATATAATGTGATGCCGATACCCTCCGGGCTGCTGATCAGATGCGATCCGTCATTCCCGGTTTCGGCAACAAACGAGGCGATCTGCGGAAATTCGTCGCAGGTCAGGGCATTGCGGTCGCACATGACCGCGGCACGGAACAGCACGCTTTGCAATTGCCGGACATTGCCGGGCCAGCGATAGCTGCGCAGCAGGTTCAGCGCTTCGTCGGTAATGCCAAGGCTGCGCAGGCCCGGCTGCAGCGCGAGGCGGGCGAGGAAGTGACGCGCCAGTGCCGGAATGTCGCCGGTCCGGTCGCGGAGTGGCGGAATGGTCAGCTGGACGACATTCATCTGGTAATA
This sequence comes from uncultured Parasphingorhabdus sp., assembly GCF_963975555.1. Classification (GTDB taxonomy): domain Bacteria; phylum Pseudomonadota; class Alphaproteobacteria; order Sphingomonadales; family Sphingomonadaceae; genus Parasphingorhabdus. The sequence continues at coordinate 703,845 of NZ_CAXBHH010000001.1, forward strand.
GAGATCTTCGCGGAAATTGTCCTTTTCGACCTCCCGCTGCAATTTGCGATTGCTTGCCGCGATGATTCTGACATCGAGCTGGAAGCTGTTCGGGCTGCCCAAAGGCTGGATATCCGAATGTTTCAGGAAGCGCAGCAGGCGGACCTGGGTTTCGGGTGGAATACGGTCGACCTCGTCGAGGAAAATCGTGCCACCTTCGGCTTGCTGGAGCAGTCCGATCTTGCGGTCAAACGCGCCGGTGAAGGCGCCTTTTTCGTGACCGAACAGGATTGAATCGAGCAGATTTCCGGTGATCGCGCCGCAATTGAGCTTGAGCATCGGCTGTTTGGACCGCGGGCTGGCGGCGTGGATGGCGTCGGCAATGACTTCCTTGCCAACCCCGCCTTCGCCTTCGATCAGCACCGGAACGCGGGCGCGGGCGGCCTTGGCGGCTATCGCCAATGCGGTGCGGAAAGCTGGCGTTGCGCCGACGATTTCTTCAAATTCGAGTGGTACCGAAATTTTCTCGGTGAGCGGCCGCAATTCGCCGTCTTCTCTGGATGATTCGACTGCGGCGTCGAGCGCCTTGAGCATCAGTTCCGGGGCAACCGGCTTGATCAGATAGTCGGTGGCGCCTGCGCGTACGGCATCAACGGCTTCGGAGATCGAGCCAACGGCGGTCAGCATCAGGACCGGCAGGGCTGGCCGGCGGGATTTCAGTTCGGCGATCAGTTCGGTGGCTTCCGAACCCGGCACCCAATGATCAAGAATGATAGCGTCGAGCATCATCCCGTCCTGCGTGCCCAGCGTCGCAATCGCGGTTTCCGCGTCGCGGGCGAAGATCGTCCGGAAACCGGCCCGTGAGGCCAGCGCGGAAATCAACCGGCATTGCGCCGGTTCATCATCGATGAGCAGCAGTAATTTGGTGCCGTTTTGTGCCATTTCTATCCCGATTGTCCCAAATTGAGGCATATCCATAACGGCAACCGGTAAAGAGCCGATTAAAGGACGGATAAATTTTCTATCCAAAATGACGGTGGGTAAGACTTGAGCAGCGGCTAATATAAGGTTACACATCGCGCCGGATTTGAACAAATATGAAAAGATGGGGAAGTCATGACATCGAATAATAATTTTGGCGCAGCTGAGGAATCCTACAACCGTTTCCTGTCACTGCTGAAAATCGGAACAATCGGATCCGTTCTTGTAGCGACATTGGTGGTTATACTCATATCCTAACTGATTGGAATATTCTGTGAAAATCGCGGTTTTAAAGGAACTCGCCGATGGCGAGAAGCGCGTCAGCGCGTCGCCAGAAACGGTCAAGAAATTTATCGCGCTCGGTGCTTCCATAACCGTGGAAAAGGGAGCGGGTATTTCTGCGTCGGTTTCCGACAAGGATTATCAGGATATGGGGGCGACAATCGGAACGCGCGCCGCCGTTCTGAAAGACGCCGACATCGTTCTGGCGGTGCAGGGCCCCGACCCGGTTTCCCTGAAAGGCATCAAGAAAGGCGCTTGGCTGGTTGCCAGTCTCAATCCTTTCGGCGAACGTGATCGCGTTGACGCTTATGCCAAGCTGGGTATTGATGCGCTGGCGATGGAATTCATGCCGCGGATCACCCGCGCGCAGTCGATGGACATACTCTCGTCGCAATCCAACCTGTCGGGTTATAAATCCGTCCTCGAAGCCGCCGCCCATTATGGCCGCGTCTTTCCGATGATGATGACCGCAGCGGGTACGGTTTCCGCCGCGCGCTGTTTCATCATGGGGGTCGGCGTTGCCGGCCTGCAGGCGATTGCCACCGCAAGACGCCTCGGCGCCCAGGTCAGCGCGACCGACGTGCGGGCCGCAACCAAGGAACAGATTCAATCGCTCGGCGCGAAACCGATATTTGTTGAATCGGTCGAAGGCATCGAAGGCGAAGGCACCGGCGGTTATGCCACTGAAATGAGCGAGGAATATCAGAAAGCGCAAGCCGAACTGGTCTCCGCCCATATCGCCAAGCAGGATATCGTCATCACCACCGCATTGATCCCCGGTCGCCCTGCGCCCCGTCTGATTTCGGACGCGCAGATCAAGACAATGCGGACCGGTAGCGTGATTGTTGATCTGGCAGCAGAGCAGGGCGGAAATGTCGAAGGCGCTGTCGCCGGCAAGGTTGTCGTCAAACATGGCGTCAAAATTATCGGCGCGAATAATATGCCATCGAGCATGGCAGCCGACAGTTCGGCGTTATTCTCGCGCAATCTCTATAATTTTCTCAGCGCTTATTGGGACGAAGAGGCCAAGCGGCCGGTTCTGCCCGATGACGACGAGGTAACAATTGGCATACGCCTGACCAAAGATGGCAAGGTTGTGAACGAGCGCCTTCTGGCGAAATAGGGGTTAGCTATGGACTTTATCTCAATCTTATCAATTTTCGTGATGGCCTGCTTTGTCGGCTATTATGTCGTCTGGTCGGTAACCCCGGCTTTGCACACACCGCTGATGGCGGTGACCAATGCAATCTCTTCGGTGATCATCGTCGGGGCGCTGATTGCAGCGGCCGCGGGATCGCAGGCTGATGGTGGGCAGACCGCCAAATGGCTGGGTCTGGTCGGCGTTGTGCTTGCCAGCGTGAATATTTTTGGCGGCTTTGCCGTGACCGAGCGGATGCTCGCAATGTACAAGAAAAAGGAGCGCAAATAATGCGATTTGCATTGATTGGCGCCTCCGCGCTTCTCTTCTCTACCCCTGCGCTTGCCTCGTCCGGCGAGCCGGTGAATCCCTGGGTCGCCACCGCTTATCTGGTAGCCGGTGTTCTCTTCATTCTCGCTTTGCGCGGCTTGTCGTCGCCTGAATCGAGCCGGACGGGCAACCGTTTCGGCATGGTCGGGATGCTGATTGCCGTGGTCACAACCTTGTGGACCCACAGTATTGCCAGCCTGCCGGAAATCGCCGGTGCCATTGCCATTGGTGGCGCGATCGGTTTCTTCACCGCGCGCCGTATCGCGATGACCGATATGCCTCAGCTGGTTGCCGCATTCCACTCGCTGGTCGGTCTCGCTGCCGTGCTGGTCGGTATTGCTGCCTATCTCAATCCCGGTGCCTTTGGCATATTGGATGCGACGGGTGAAATACTGACGGTCAGTCGCGTCGAACTGGGCCTTGGCGTTGCCATTGGTGCAATCACCTTCTCCGGTTCGGTTATCGCCTTTCTGAAACTCAACGGCAATATGTCGGGCGCGCCGATCATGCTGCCGCTGCGTCATGTCATCAATCTCGGCGTATTGGGCGCGATCATCGGACTGACCGCTTATTTCGCGATTGCGCCGACCGTCGGTACGGGCGCGATATTCTGGACCATCGTGGGCTTGAGCTTCCTGATTGGCTTCCTGCTGATCATTCCGATCGGCGGCGCGGATATGCCGGTGGTTGTGTCGATGCTGAACAGCTATTCCGGCTGGGCGGCAGCGGCGATGGGCTTTACCCTCGGCAATACCGCGATGATCATCACCGGCGCGCTCGTGGGTTCGTCCGGTGCGATCCTGTCCTACATCATGTGCAAGGCGATGAACCGCAGCTTCATCAGCGTGATCGCCGGCGGCTTTGGTGCGGAAGCAGCCAGCAGCGATGGCGCAGCGAAAATCGACCGCCCGTGGAAACGCGGTTCGGCCGAGGATGCCGCCTATATGATGAAACAGGCCGAGAGCGTGATCATCATTCCAGGATACGGTATGGCCGTGGCGCAGGCCCAGCACGCTCTGCGTGAAATGGGCGATATGCTGAAAGAGCAGGGCGTCAGCGTCAAATATGCGATCCATCCGGTAGCGGGTCGTATGCCCGGTCATATGAACGTGCTGCTGGCCGAAGCCAATGTGCCCTATGACGAGGTGTTCGAGCTGGAAGATATCAACAGCGAATTTGCCCAGGCCGATGTTGCGTTCATTATCGGTGCGAATGACGTGGTCAATCCGGCGGCGAAAACCGACAAGGGATCGCCGATTTACGGTATGCCGGTGTTCGATGTCGAAAAAGCCAAGACGATATTCTTCGTCAAGCGTTCGATGGGCGGCGTCGGCTATGCCGGGGTCGATAACGAGGTCTTTTATATGGACCAGACCATGATGTTGCTTTCCGACGCGAAGAAAATGTGCGAAGAAATTGTAAAGGCGCTCTAGACGCCGACTTCGGATTTTTCAGGGAATGTAATTTCAATGCGTAAAATTGGCCTGATTGGCGGGATGAGCTGGGTATCAACCGCCAGCTACTACACGCGGATCAACAGGATCGTGCAAAAGCGGCTGGGCGGATTTACCAGCCCGCATATGCTGATCGAGAGCGTCAATTTCAGCGACTATGCCCGGCTGCAGTCGGACGATGACTGGGAAGCTGCGGCGGGTTTGATGACCCGGTCGGCCAAGCGGCTGGAAAATGCCGGTGCGACCGCGATATTGATCTGTTCCAACGCGATGCACAAGATCTATGATCAGGTGCAGCCGGAAGTCGGCGTGCCGATCCTCCATATTGCCGACTGCGTCGGTGATAGGATGGTCGCCGATGGCATAAAGACGGCGACCTTGATCGGTTCACGCAACGTGATGACCGAAGGCTTTTACCGCAAACGTCTGGTTGGCAAGGGCATAGTCCTGTCGCCGCCGGACGAACAAAGGGTCGAGGAGATCGACCGGATCATCTACGAAGAGCTGATGTTCAATGAGGCCAAGCGCGAGTCCGAACGGACGATGAAAACCTATATCACCAATATCGCCAAGGGCGATGTCGAGGCAGTGGTGTTGGGTTCTACCGAGCTTGATCTGATCGTCGATACCAAGGCGAATATCCTGCCGATTTACGACAGCACCGAAATCCACGCCGACGCGGCGATTGAATGGATTCTAGCCGACGGCTAGTCTCGGCTTTTTTCAAATCTACTGACATTGATGTCAATGCTCTTGGCATCGGCTGATTTTTGCGGCATTATCCTTCATTCTTGGAGGAGAGAGATATGATACGCAGTTTACTGGTTGCCACCGCGCTTTGCCTGAGCGCCCCGACACTCGCAAAAACGGTCACTGTCGCCCCTGGCGCAGATGCGCAGGAACGGCTTCAGGAAGCCCTGATTCTCGCGGAACCTGGTGATGTCGTTGAACTGGGCGCTGGCCGGTTCGATCTGGTTGACGGTCTCTCGCTCGATGTCGACGGTGTTACCGTCCGCGGCGCCGGTATGGATCAGACCGTTCTCAATTTTGCCGGGCAACTGGGTGCGGGCGAAGGCCTGCTGGTCACTTCCGACAATGTCATATTGCGCGATTTTGCGATCGAGGACAGCAAGGGCGACGGCATCAAGTCGAAGGGTGCGGACAATATCGTCTATTACAAGATCCGCGTGGAATGGACTCGCGGACCGCATGCCGAAAATGGCGCTTATGCGATCTATCCGGTCGAAAGTACGAATGTGCTGGTCGACAGCGTCACCACGATAGGGTCTTCCGACGCGGGTATTTATGTCGGCCAGTCGGAAAATATCATCGTCCGCAACAGCGTGGCGAAATATAATGTCGCCGGGATCGAGATCGAGAATAGCATCGGGGCCGACGTCTATAATAATATCGCAGTCAACAATACCGGCGGGATACTGGTCTTCGATCTGCCGAATATTCCGAAACAGGGTGGCCGCAATGTCCGCGTATTCGACAATATCGTGGTCGACAACAACACCCCCAATTTTGCCCCCGAAGGCAATATTGTCGCTGGCGTACCCACCGGCATGGGGATCATGGTGATGTCACATTACGAGGTGGAGGTGTTTGACAATATCATCGCCGAAAACGGCACCGGCAATATCCTGATCGTCTCCTATACCAAGGGGCAAAATGATCCGAATTACAATCCGAAGCCGATTGGCGTGCGGGTGTTCGAGAATAAACATGGCCGGGCAGGCTATAAGCCGGCCTTTCCGGGAGGGGATTTGTTGAAAGCGGCCTTTGGCGGGGCGATTCCGCCGATTATCGAAGATGGTACCGGCGAAAATATCTTGATCGGAGATGATGTTCCGGTCATGACGCTTGGCCTGACCGCACCGGGCCAACCACTGACCGAGGCAAAACCGGCTTTGGTCGCAGGCGCTGCTGAACCCTTTGACGGCCGGCAGTTGAAACCGGTTGTCATGCCCGCAGCGATGGAAGCCGCGATCCGATAATGCGGTTGCTGGTATCTGCTTGTGCGATGGCGGTGCTGGCCTTGTCGGCAGGTGCCAGCGAACCTGCCGGCGTCGCCGATTCGGTGATCCTGTCCGACGGTCTGCCGCGCAGCCTGTCGGACTATGGCTTCTTCAAGGATGCGGCGGCGTGGCAACCCAATGAGCGGGTTGTGCCTTATTCGCTCAACACGCCTCTGTTCACCGATTATGCGGAGAAATACCGGTTCATCTATGTGCCGGAGGGACCGCAGGCGAAGGCGAACGGCGACGGAATGTTCGACTTTCCGGTCGGCTCGGCTTTGATCAAGAGCTTCGGCTACGAGATCGACGGCAAGCCGCGCCTGCTCGAGACACGGGTGTTGCTGCACCGTGCCGATGGCTGGCTGGCACTGCCCTATGTCTGGAATGAAGAGCAGACCGAGGCCAGGTTGAAAGTCGCTGGCGCGCGCATTGCGGTTAACTTCACCGACCCGTCGGGCAAGAAACGCTCGATCAACTATGGTGTGCCAAACAAGAACCAGTGCAAGGAATGTCACGCCTTGTCGGATGCGGTGGTCCCGATCGGGCCCAAGGCGCGCAATCTCACCCATGACGGGCAGCTTGCGGATTTTGCCAGGCTCGGTTTGATCGATCAAGAACCCAAGGTCGAATATCGCGTGCCGGTTTGGGGAGAGACCAGCGCGCCGCTGAACGACCGTGCGCGTGGCTATCTCGATGTCAATTGCGCCCATTGTCACAATATAAACGGCTCGGCGAGCAACTCCGGCCTGTTCCTGACCTATGAAGAAAAAATGCCGGTCCGCTTCGGGATCAACAAGCGTCCGGTTGCGGCCGGACGGGGCAGCGGCAACCATGATTTCGATATCGCTCCCGGCGATCCGGACGGCAGCATCATGATCTACCGTCTGAACAGCCTCGATCCCGGCATCAGTATGCCGGAAGTGGGCCGATCAATCGTCCATGACGAGGGCGTGGCACTGCTCAGCCAGTGGATTGCGGAGATGGAATAGGGACATATAATGACTAACAGGATCGCCCATTGCCATTGCCGCCAATTGCAAGTGACAACGACGGGTGAGCCTTATGCGGTGGTGATGTGTCATTGTCGCGGCTGTCAGCAGCGGACCGGTGCTCCCTTTGGTGTCGGCGCCTATTTCAAGCTGGGTGATTGCAGCATTGCCGGAACATCAAAGCAATATGTGAGAACCGGCACTAGCGGCTCGCCATTCGAGAACCGCTTTTGCCCGGACTGCGGCACCACGGTTTACTGGCTCACGCCGTCTCATCCTGACGGCGTCGGGATTGCGACGGGCTGTTTTGAGGGAGATGATCTCCCGGCTCCATCGCGCAGTGTGTGGGAAAGCGAACGCCACCACTGGGTAGACGTGCCTTTGAAGGACCGGTGGCTGGAAGGTCGCAACGGGCCAAAGGTCGAGGACTGAAGAACAGCGTGAACGGCTTGTTTCCTGGCACAGGCCGGGAAAAAATTACTTCGCGCGGGTCCAGTTCTGGCCCTGACAGAAAAAGGCGACACAGCCTTTCATCTTCAGACTATTCGCCGAATTCAGGCTGACTTCCGAGCGATAGCTCTTGCCACTTTTCGGATCATAGACCTTGCCGCGCCAGATTTTGCCGTCGGGCGTGAATCCGGTCAATATCGCCATGCCGAGCAAAGTGCGGTTGCGCAGTTTCTTGTCGGGATTGTTGATATCCTTCTGTCCGGCCCCATCGGGCGGGGTTACCAGATATTTGTAGATACGGCCGCAAACTGTCGTGCCGCATTTGGAAATTTTGACGATGGCATCGCGGTCTTGGGTGATCCAGTCGCCTTGAATCGAATCCGCTGCCAGCGCAGGGGTGGCAAAAGCCATGGCTGCGGGTATCAGGGCCGCTGCTATTCTGCCGGAGGTTCTTGTCGACATGGATGTCTTCCCTTGCTGGTGTTTCGATGTTCAGGAACGAGGCAATAGATCGCTGGCGGTTACGCCCGTCTGAACACGACGGAACAATGTACCTTTTTCGGCCCAGAAAATAAACGCCAGTGATCCGACGCCGCAGACCAGGAAGCCGGTAGCGAGGGGCAGGATCGTGCCGTCAAATTGCAGCCCGATCGCTGCGCCGATCATTGCCGACAGACCGGAACGGGTGAAATTCTGGAAGGAGGACGCAACGCCGGCGGTCTTGCCGAACGGCTGCATCGCGATGGAGCTGAAATTGGCTCCGGTGAAACCGACCATTCCCATCGAAGGCACAAGCAGCGCCATGAAGACCCAGAGATTGACCACCCCGGCCTCGGCGAGAGCAAAATGGACGATCGACACCAGAATGAAAAAGATCAGCGCGGATTGCGACACACGCCGCGCGCCAAAGCGCATGACGATGCGCGAGTTGGTAAAGCTGGCGACCGACATCGCACCCGCATTCAGGGCGAAAATATAGGCAAATATATCGCCGGCATCGAATATGTCGAAGAATATCTGCTGGGCCGAAGCGATATAGGCGAACAGCGGGGCCATCATCAGGCCGCTGGCAATGACATGGCCGAAGCTGTTGCGGTTGAAGATAACACCATACCATGCCGATGCGATGGACCGGGCCCTGATCGGCGTTTTATGTTCAGGGTGCAAGGTCTCGGGCAGTCGCGTCATCACCCAAAGGAATGTCGCCAGCCCGGCGCTGGCGAGCACCAGAAATATTGCCTTCCACGGTGCCACCATGAGAACCAGCTGCCCGAGCAGCGGCGCGGTGATCGGGACGATCATGAACACCATCATGATCGTCGACATCGAGCGGGCCATGGCATCGCCTTCGTAGCGATCGCGGATGATGCTGTTCGCCAGCACGCCCATGGCCGAGGCGGCTAGCCCCTGAATGAAGCGACCGATCAACAGCAGTTCGAAATCCCAGGCGAGGGCGCACAATAGAGCAAAGACGGTATATATCGAGATGGTCACCAGCAGCACCGGCCTGCGTCCATAGCGGTCGGCCAGCGAACCGTATAATATCGACCCGATCGCCATGCCGTAAATATAGGAGGTGATGGTCCATTGCCGGTCATTGACATTGGGCAAGGCAAAATCGTCGGAGATCAAGCCAAGCGCAGGCAACATGATGTCGATCGCCAGCGCATTCAGCGACATCAGGCTGGCCATCATGATGATAAGCTCGGTGCGGCCGATCGGAAAGGGGAGGGCTTTGTTTTGCACCTGCGGCCTATGGCAAGGTCGGCTGGTTGTGGCTATAGCCGAAATGATAATCCGGATGCAATTACAGACCGGAAAGTGGAGGAAATTGCATGAAGAGCGGAATGTTGCTGCGACTGGTATTCACGGGGATGGCGCTGGGCGGCGCGAGCGTAGCCAGCGCTGAAGCGGCAGAGTCACAATCAGAATTTGGCTGCCAGTCCGCCTATGGCGATATATGGGCCGAGGACTTTACCGATGCGCCTCACCGTGAAATCAATGGCGCGTCGATACAGACCCCATCCGACTTCCTGCGAATGACCGGTACGCGGGAGGCCGGTCTGAAAATCATCAACGGCGGCGATTTTTCGGGCTGGGATTTTTCCAAAATCCTGCTTGCCAATATCTGCTTCGACAATAGCAAGCTGACGGATTCCAATTTTGCTGGCGTGCAGGCACGAGGCATTGGTTTCATCAAATCGGATCTGAGCGGATCGAATATGCGCGGTGCGATCATGCCCGCGATATTTCTGCGCAATGCAAATCTCTCCGACGTCGCCGCTCAAAATGCGGACTTCAGCGGCGGTCATTTCGACGGCGGCTGGTTTGAAGGCAGTGTCGAGGGATGGAATATCGACGGGGCCGATATGAGTGGCTTCACCTTTGCATGCGGGATCACGGTGCCCGATGGCTGTCCGGTTTATCAGGGCGGGGTCAAGATGAGCGCAAACGGAACGGATTTCTCCGGAGCCACGCTGCACAGCTTTGGCCTGTATGATGTCGAACTGACCGGCGCCATTCTGGACCAGACGATTCTCGCGCCAAGACAATTATCCTATCTGGCGCAGGCCGAATTTCGCGGCGCCGTCGTCCTGCGCGGCAGCGGCAGCGATGTAAATATTACCGCGGAGGAAGCGCGCTATCTGATGGCAGAAACAGCCCGACAGAAAGCAGTGGAAGCGCAGCCGTCCTTCGACTGCGCCAAGGCGGTCAGCAAGGTCGAACGGGAAGTTTGTGGCGAATATGCGGGCGATTTGCGCGTGGCTGATCGCGATATTGCGATCTTGTACAAACGCGCGAAGAGCATTGATTCCGGCGTCATCGCAAGCCAGCGGGCCTGGTTGAAGCAGCGTAACCAATGCGGTGTGGCCGAATCTCCCTCGGGCTGCATCCGGAAAAGCTATAGCGACCGCAAGGGGCAGCTTCTTGGCTTGCTCGGCGAAAACCAATGGCTGGCCCGCGGAGAGGCGGCGTTGTTCATCGACGATGTGCTGCCGCTTCCCGCTGCTGTTGTGGAGTCCGAGCTTTTCGCCCGGATCTCGCCTATATTGGTTGGTGCCTCGATGACCGAGATATTGATCGAGCGGGCGGATGACGGGCTTTACGAGATCAAGGGTAGCTCGGTGGGTGCCAACGCCCATTTGTGCAGCATCTACGCTTCGCATCTCTATTTCGACAAGGAATCGGGCTGGTATATCCCGGTGTCGGAAGGACGCGTGATACCGATCTTCCGGATATTGGACAATCGGCTGGAGATATTTGCCAACGGGCGTCCGGATTATGAACTATATCCCGAAGCAGGGGATTTCATGAGTTGCGGGATGCGCGCGGGTCTGGACGAGACGATCCGCGTCAATGCCAGCGACGAGCTGATCGACAGCTATCGGAAATCGTTGAGCGAGGAAATGTAGCCGCTCCCCAAGCGGGGAAACAGGCGCTAGGTTGACCGGATGTCCGATTCCACTCCCGATCTGCTCCAGCGCAAGATCATCCATATCGACATGGATGCGTTTTTTGCCAGTGTCGAGCAGCGGGACTTTCCCGAATTGCGAGGCAAACCGGTGGCGGTGGGCGGTTCCTCCAAGCGCGGGGTTGTCGCGGCGGCATCCTATGAAGCGCGTGTGTTCGGCGTGCGCTCGGCGATGGCTTCGGTCACCGCGAAGCGGCGCTGCCCCGACCTGATTTTCGTCAAGCACCGGTTCGAGGTCTATCGCGAGGTATCGCAGCAGATCCGCGCGATATTCCGCATGCACAGCGATCTGGTCGAGCCCTTGTCGCTGGACGAAGCCTATATCGATGTCACGCAGGACAAGATGGGCATCGGCAATGCGACCCGGATTGCCGAGATGATCCGGGCGGAGATCAGGAAGCAGACCGGCCTCACCGCCAGCGCCGGGGTCAGCTATAACAAGTTCATCGCCAAGATAGCCTCCGACCAGAACAAGCCCGACGGCATTTGCGTGATCAAGCCGCATCAGGGGGCGGATTTTGTCGCCGGGCTGCCTGTGCGGCGTTTCTTTGGCGTCGGGCCGAAGACGGCGGAGCGGATGGCGAAACTCGACATTCACACCGGCGCCGATCTGCGCGCGCAATCGGAGGCCTTTCTTGGCCAGCATTTCGGCAAGTCGGCAGGCTATCTGTTCCGCGCCTCGCGCGGCGTCGATCATCGCGAAGTGCGGTCCAACCGGATCCGCAAATCGGTCGGCGGCGAACGGACCTATGGCGATGATCTGGTCAGCGACAATGATATGCACGACGCGTTTGAGCATATTATCGATATCGTCTGGAACAGCATCGAGAAATGCGAAGCGCGCGGGCGGACGGTGACGCTCAAGGCTAAATATGCGGATTTCCGGCAGGTTACGCGGTCGCAATCGGTGGATCATTATGTCGCGGACAAGAATGAATTTGCGCGCATCGGTCGCGATCTGATGAACAGTATCATGCCAGTGGAAAATGGTGTGCGGCTGCTCGGGTTGACGCTCGGCAATCTGGAAGGCGCAGAAGCGTCCGCCGGATCGGATGAAAGCGACAGTCAGCCCGCTTTCGAGTTTTAGCCTTGCTATAGACTATACCTTGCAATACATAGTAACAATGTTAAGCAAGGCATCATGATGGAATCGCAAAAGAACATTGAGTCAAAATGGGATGCCCAGCTCCGCAAGGGAACGCTGGAACTGGTCATATTGGCGGTGTTGAAAGAGCGGCGGCTATACGGCCTTGAACTGCTCGGCCAGCTTCAGTCTCTGGAGACGACGGCGATCACCGAGGGGACCTTATACCCTCTGCTCGACCGGCTGAAACGGGACGGCCTTGTTGACGCCCATTGGCAGCAAGAGGGAGAGACCCGGCCCCGCAAATATTACCGGCTCACGATGAAGGGTGAGGAGAAGCTGGCTGATCTCACGATCCGCTGGCGGAAATCCATCGAAGATATTGAAACCTTATTGAACAACCCCGGGCCGGGGCCGATCCGCCCGAAAGGAGATTAATATGTCAGACCGCGAGATGGTCCACAATTACCTGCAATCGCTGATGCGTTTCTTGTCGCGCCTCGACCAGGAGGATGCCGATGACGTGCTGCGCGAAATCGAGAGCCATATCTACGATGTGATGGAAATGCGCGAAGGGAACGGTGAGATGATCGATGCTTCGGCTATCCTGGAAGGCTTTGGCCAGCCGCGCGATCTGGCCGGACAATATGTCGATCATATCCTGAAGGGTGCTCCGCCACCCAGAGGGTTTCGGGCTATTCAGAAAGTGAAAAGGGGTGCGACCACTGGGCTCCGTTGGGCCACAGGCCTAGTGGGCTACAGCCTGTCCGCCACCTTGTTGGCGATCGGCATGTATAAACTGTTCGATCCGGATGCTGTCGGTTTCTGGGCCGATGAATCGGGGATGTCGGTTGTGATTGGTGCGATGTCGGAAGTTCCTGCGGGCACGCATGAACTCATGGGCTGGTGGATGACACCGGTCGCGATTGGATTGGGCATCGCTGCTGCCTATTTGGCGACCCGGCTACTCAGGGTTTTAAAACTGAAAAGCTAAGTTTTGCGGACAACCAGTGATCAGAAACTCATCTCGTCATAGATCCGGCTGACGTCGCCATTCCATTCGCCGTGATAGCGTTCGAGCAACTGTGCCGCCGGGGATTTGCCCCTGGCGACCACTTCGCGCAGCGGGTCGAGAAAGCCGCTTTCATTGTCGCCACTGCTGTTCAGGCGGTTGCGCGCGGTCAGGCCAGCCGACGATATGTCGAGGATTTCCGCAGCGAGGTCTTTCAACGTCTGGCCATTCGGAATCGGTGTGTCGAGTCCGAGCTTGGGAACGCCGTTGCGCAGGGCTTCGCGTTCTTCCATGCTCCAGCCCTTGACGCGGTCCCAGGCGGCATCGAGCGCGGTCTGGTCGTAGAGCAGGCCGACCCAGAAAGCGGGCAGGGCGCAGATGCGGTTCCACGGACCGCCATCGGCGCCGCGCATTTCGAGGAAACTTTTCAGGCGCACTTCCGGGAAAGCAGTAGAAAGATGATCGGTCCAGTCGGACATGGTCGGTTTCTCGCCGGGGAGAACTGACAGATTGCCTTTGAGGAAATCGCGGAAGCTGAGGCCGGCGGCGTCGATATATTTGCCATCGCGGAAGACGAAATACATCGGCACGTCGAGCATATATTCAGCATAGCGTTCGTAGCCGAAGTCTTCCTCGAACACGAACGGCAGCATGCCGGTGCGGTGTGGATCGGTGTCGGACCAGATATGGCTGCGGAAACTCTGATAGCCGTTGGGCTTGCCTTCGGTGAAGGGCGAATTGGCAAATAATGCGGTGGCCAGAGGCTGCAGCGCCAGTCCGACGCGGAATTTCTGCGCCATATCGGCTTCGCTGGCATAGTCGAGATTGACCTGGATCGTGCAGGTGCGCAGCATCATATCGAGGCCAAGATTGCCAACGCGCGGCATATGGTTGAGCATGATCTGGTAGCGGCCCTTGGGCATGATCGGCAATTCGGCTCGGGTCTTGTCCGGCCACATGCCCATGCCGAGGAAACCGGTGCCGGTTTTCTCGCCGATCGCCTTGACCTGCTGCAAATGGCGGCCGGTTTCGTTGCAGGTTTCGTGCAGATTTTCCAGCGGTGCGCCGGAGAGTTCCAGTTGGCCAGCGGGTTCGAGGCTGATCGCACCGTCGGTGCCCGACATGGCGATGACTTTGCCACCCTCTTCGACCGGCTTCCAGCCGAAGTCCTGCATGGCGAGCAGCAGGTCCTTGATCCCGCCGGGTTCGTCATAGCTGGGGGCGTGATGGTCGGTGGTCGAATAGACGAATTTCTCGTGCTCGGTACCAATCCGCCAGCGATCCTTCGGCTTCTCGCCTTCGGCCATCGGATTGATCAACTGCTCGATATTCTCGATCACAGGATCGTTGCTGTCTGAAATCTGTCTTGTGCTCATCGTCCAGCCTTAGGAAATCCTTTGGTTCTGTACCATTAAAAAAAAGCTGTTCCGCTAAAAGCTTTTGTTCCTTGTCACAATAGCCAGCGGACAGCGGCAAATCCGCCGACGAACAGGACGCCGACAGCAGTCGTTGCCAAGGCGAAATTCTTGTCGATCCACGCCTTCATCGGCGGACCGAAATAACGGAGCAGGGCGGCGACCAGAAAGAAGCGCGCGGAACGGGCGACAATCGCCGCACCGATCAATATGTAAAGCGGCATTGCGGTGCTGCCGGCAGCGATCGTGATTACCTTGAACGGCAATGGTGTGAAGCCGGCCAGCAAGACGACAACCCAGCCCTGTTCATTGAAATTCTGGGCAAAAACGTCAAATTTCTCGGCCGCACCATAAAATTCCAGGATCGGCATGCCGACCGTTTCGAAGACGAAATAGCCGATCGCATAACCGAGCAGCGAGCCGAGTACCGACGCAATGGTGCAGATCAGCGCGTACCAGTAAGCGCGCTCCGGCTTGGCCAGGCACATGGGCGCGAGCATGACGTCCGGCGGGATCGGAAAGAAGCTGGATTCAGCAAAGCTGATTCCGGCGAGCCATTTCGTGGCTTGCCGATGGGCTGCCTTTTCGAGCATCCATTCATAGAGGCGTTTTAGCATGTCTTTTAGACCTCAGTCGCCGGGCGGGCGCATCCGCGCCCTTGGCTTTCCTCAAATAAGCTCGGGCGCGCGGTCGCGCTTGCCTCGCTTCGCTCGGTTGGTTGGAGATAATTCCGAGTTAAGTGAAGCACGGCCAATTGGCCGTCGCGCCGAAAACCCACCATCTAGTGCCCCGGTGCGCCCGTCACTTCTTCCAACAATTCCTTCGGTGTTTCACGGCCATGGTCGATACCGGCGGCGCGATTGCCTTTGGCCAGAGCGAAGACGACACCGGAGAGTGCAAGCAGAGCAACGATATTGGGCAGGGTCATCACCGCGTTGGAAATATCGCCCATACGCCAGATCAGCTCTAGCGGTGCGAAAGAACCGACGAAGATCACCAGGCACCATAATATCCGCCATGTGAAATGCAGCCGGTTTTCTCCCTTCAGGGTCGATCCCGGAGTCAGGTCATAAAGATAGGTGATCGCCCGTTCGCCATAATAGCTCCAGGTCAGCAGGGTCGTGAACACGAACAGGATCAGTGCCACCGACGCGACCAGCGTCCCGACCGGAATACCGAAAATGGGGAAAGGGAAGGCCGCAGCATAAGCGCCGGACGTCATGGCAAAGCCGTTCAGATCCGATTGCCATGCATGTTTCACCACTTCAGCCGTGCCGTCGGACAGAGTATGGGTGAAGTCGCCAGCGACAGTGAGCATCACCAGCGCGGTCATCGTGCAGATGACGACGGTGTCGATAAAGGTGCCCATCATTGCGAAACGGCCCTGCGCTGCGGGGTCATTGGTTTGCGCCACTGCGTGGGCGATCGGGGTCGATCCCTGGCCCGCTTCATTGGAGAACAGACCGCGTGCGACACCGGCGCGAATGGCGATGATGATTGCTGCGCCCAGAAAGCCGCCGCTGGCCGATTGCGCGTTGAAGGCGCCTCCGAAAATGCGTCCGAAGGTTTCCGGCAGATCAGGGATGTTGATGATCAGCGCGATCGCGGCCATCAGCAAATAGGCACCGGCCATCCACGGAACGATGGTTTCTGCTACCCGGCCGATTGACTTGATGCCGCCGATGATGACGACGAAGACCGCAATGGCTGCGACCGCGCCGCCGACCCATTCTTCGACACCGAATAATTCATTGGCGCTGTCGCCGAGGCTATTGGCCTGAATGCCGTTGCCGGTAACCAGAGCGGAGAATAATGTGCCGAGGCAGAATAATATCGCCAGCCATGTCCATTTCGGGCCGAGACCGATGGTTATATAGGACATCGGGCCGCCGCGATAGGTGCCGTCAGCAGCCTGCTCGCGGAAGCGCACGGCCAGCGAGCCTTCGGCAAAGGCCAGTGCCATGCCGAACAATGCGGTCACCCACATCCAGAAAATTGCGCCGGGTCCGCCGAGGGTTATTGCGGTGGCTACGCCGGCAAGATTGCCGGTTCCGACCTGACCGGACAATGCTGTGGACAGGGCCGCGAAGGGAGAAATTTCGCCTGCGCCCTTGCTCGATGATTTTTTGAACAGTCCGGCGAGCGACGGGAAAAGACGAAGCAGCGGATAGCCGCGAAGGCCGATCATGAAATATATGCCTGCACCGAGCAATATCACCACCATCGGCGGTATCGGAAGTATTTCGGTCCCTTCCCAGGTGCCGGCCCAGATAAAGTCCGATATATTGGTGACGGGCACGATCGCCGCTTCAAAACCTGAAACCGGTGCTGCACTCACTAAACTTCTCCCCGATAGCGCATATGGCGCATATTCTATCCCGAACGGCAGAACTAGCAGGCAGATCGTTTTTGGCAAATGCTTTTGCCATCTGCTTTCCAGTCCCTATGCTGGGGCCAAACCGGAAAAGAAGATGGAGATGATATGATGCAGAGTCTGTGGGTGAAGAAAGAGGACCTCGCACAAAGCGACTGGCACGAGGCTGATCTACCAGTCCTGACCGATGGACAAATCCTGCTGGCAGTCGAAAAATATGCCCTGACAGCGAATAATATCACTTATGCTGTGGTCGGCGACGGCTTTGGCTACTGGAATTTCTTCCCGACCGGCGATGACGATTGGGGCATTGTTCCGGTCTGGGGGTTTGCCAACGTGGTGGCCTCGGAAAATGCTGATATTGCAGTGGGCGAGCGGGTCTACGGCTATTTGCCGATGGCCAGCCATTTGCTGGTCACGCCGACCAATGTACAGGACGGCGGCTTCGTCGACGGCGCTGCGCACCGGCAGGGGCTGGCGATCATCTACAATCAATATCATCGGCTCGGGCAGGACGAGAGTCCGCTCGAGGCGGAGCGGGCCATCTTCCAGCCGCTCTTCACCACCAGTTTCCTGATCGAACATTTCATGCGTTCGAATGACTGGTTCGGAGCAGAAGCGCTGCTGATGACCAGCGCGTCGTCGAAAACCTCACTGGGTCTGGCGATGGTTGCGAAAAACCTGAGCCCGGAAATCCGGCGCATTGGTCTGACGTCGGCGGGCAACAAGGCGTTTGTCGAGCAGTCCGGGCTTTATGACGAGGTTCTGACTTATGATGATCTGCCAGCTGCCGATGCCGCGAAGCCAACTGTCTCGGTTGATTTTGCCGGCAATGGCCAGCTGCTTGCATCTATCCACGCGCATTGGGGCGACAATCTGAAGTTTAGTTCGATGGTCGGAGCGACCCATATCTCCGAACGCGGCGGCGCAGACGATCTGCAAGGTCCCAAGCCGGTGCTTTTCTTTGCCCCCACTGCTGCCGAAAGCTTGATGAAGGAAATCGGGCCGGCAGCGTTCCGCGCGCGGGTCGATGAACAGTTTTCCGCATTTGTTGCGGGCGCCAGCGCCTATCTGAAGGTCGAGCGGCTGGACGGGCGCGATGCCCTGCAAACCGCCTATCTGGCGATGCTGGCGAACGAGGTGGCGCCCAGTCGCGGACTGATGTGCCATCTGGAATAGCCTAAAGCCTTGATTGTGCGACGATTTGGCTGGATAACGGATCAGTTCGGGTCGCACCGACGGGGAACATAGTTTGGCTGAACCAACAAAAATACCGGATCTGGGGCGGAATCCCCTTTTTCAGGGCGTGTCCCCGGAAGCTCTGAGCGCGTTGCAATCTGCCTCTACCATGCGACCGGTAACAGGCGGCGAGGCGCTGGTTCGCCAGGGCGATGACGCGGACGCGCTTTATTTTGTCGAGTCCGGACGATTTCGGGTTGTGGTCAACAAGAAACGGATTGTCGCCCATATCGAAACCGGAGAAGCGGTCGGAGAACTGGCTTTTTTTGCCGGTGGTAAGCGGACCGCAGATGTTATCGCCACCCGCGATTCGAAGGTGCGGGAAGTCTCGCGGCAGGCCTTTGACGAAATTGCTCTGCGCCATCCCGAATTATACGCGGCGATGCTGAAGCTGGTCTCCGAACGGCTTGCGGTCGCGACTGCGCGGACATCGTCGATAACATCGAATATTCCACGCGTAATTGCGCTGCTACCCGCAGGAAACAGCGCCTTGCCTGACGGGTTTCTGATGCGGATGGCAGAGGCGTTTGAGGCGGTGGTCGCGGCAGGGACGCCGGTCGTGCCGCTCGATCGCGGAACCAGCGAAGCGGCGGACAGCGGCGAATATCAGTCCTGGCTGGCGGAGCAGGAAGCCAAAGGTGCCTATGTCCTGATCGACGGCAGCGGGCCGGAGGACTGGGGACAGATGGTGTGCCGTAACGCGGACGCACTGGTCATGGTGGCGCGGCCCGGCCAGGCCGATCCCGAACCCAATGCGATGGAAATATCGGCGATGCGCTCGATCGCGGAACCGCAGCGCAGCTTGCTGTTGCTTCGGAAGAGCAGTGACAAATCGATCAGCAGGAGCAGCGAGTGGATTGATCCGCGTAGCCCTAAATTGCATCATCATGTCGCGCTCGACAATGATGCGGACTTTACCAAGGTCGCACGTTTCCTGACCGGTCGGGCCGTCGGCATCGTGCTGGCGGGCGGCGGCGCATTGGGCTGTGCCCATCTCGGCGTGATCAAGGCGTTGCGGCAGGCCGATATTCCGATCGATTTCATTGGCGGTGCGAGCGCAGGGGCGGCGATGGGCGGCGCTATTGCCCGCGGGATGTCGGTGGAAGAAACGCTCGACCAGATGGAGGCGATGTTCATCCATGCCAAGGCGATGAAACGGCTTACCTTGCCAATCTACTCGCTGCTCGATCCGACGGTGTTCGATAGCGAACTGCGAACCCGTTACGGGACCCGGGATATCGCCGACCAGCCGATCAATTTTTTCGGCGTCTCGACCAACCTGTCGACCAACGGCCTGCATATCCACCGGCGCGGACCTTTGTGGGAATGCGTCCGCGCATCGGGATCCTTGCCGACGATATTGCCACCGTTCATCGACAAGGACGGCAATATCCTGGTCGACGGCGGAGTCCTCGACAATGTCCCGGTCAAGGTGATGCACGGGCTGAAATCCGGACCGAATATTGTCGTGTCTTTAGGCGATCCTCATGAAATATGGCGGACAAAGGCGCTATATGGCGACATTCGCGGGCGGTGGCGCTTGTTGCGCGACGTGATCTTCCGTCGCAAGCGGGACGCAGAATTTCCCTCGATTGTCGAAATCATGTCGCGGTCGATGGTGGTTGCAAGCCGGATGGCTTCGAAGGAAATGCTCGGCGAACAAGATGTATTGGTCAATCCGCCGATCATTCCGAATATGCAGATACTCGACTGGCATCTCGGCCGGGAACTGGCTGAAATGGCTGCTGAATATATCAGCGAGCATGTGGTTCCGACCATTGACTTGCAGCCGGAATTTACCAAATAGGTACAAAATACTTGACATCGTCACGCTATTTAGGTACATATCAGGAACATCGCGAAATTGTGATTCGGGCCGACCAGCTCTGAATGATCCCGCCGGACCGGCGGGGCCTTCAGACCGGAAGGTCCTTTTTTATGTCCGGACGGTTCGCGCCGATCCGGTGCGGAGTATGTTCATGGTAAAATCAAAAGTCGGGGGATGTTATGACCACAGGCGCAAGCTGAAGTTTCTGAAAAACCTTGCTCTAAGCTCGCACGTGTCAGCTTCGGCCAGGGCGGCCGGTGTTGCGGTCTCGACCGTCTATAACTGGCGCGAGCGCGATCCGGAGTTTCTCCGGGAATGGATGCGGTCTCTCGCCGCCGGCTATGAGTTGCTGGAAATGGATTTGCTCGACCGTGCCCGCAATGGCGTCGAGAAACCGGTTTTCCATGAAGGCCAGCAGGTTGCGACGGTGAAGCACTATAATGACGGCATTGGCGTCAAATTATTGCTGGCGCACAAGCAGATGGTGGCGCTGACCCGCGCGATAGAGGATGATATCAGTCCGGAACAGATACGCATCGATCTCGACCGCAAATTGGCCGATATGCGGACAAAGCTGCTCAGACGTCGTGAGCTGGCCGAGGGGCAGGCAAAGCCTCCTGCCTCCGATAATGATGAATGATTTGACCGACGCTGAGTTTTTTGCGGATTCGAGCGCGCAGGAACGCAGGGCGCTTTTCTTTTCGTTGAACCGGCGGCAGCAGCAGGACGTCCTGTACCACTGGAATTTCTGGGCCCGGCCGGAACAGAGACCGCCTGCCGGTGACTGGTCGATCTGGCTGATCATGGCAGGACGCGGCTTTGGCAAAACCCGGGCAGGGGCGGAATGGGTGCGGCAGATTGCCGAATGTGATGGCAGCGCCCGCTTTGCCCTCGTCAGCGCAAACTATGCCGAGACCCGGACGGTGATGGTTGAAGGGGAGAGCGGCCTGCTGTCGATTGCGCCGCCGAAGCAGCGCCCGAACTGGGAACCGTCGCTGAAGCGGCTGACCTGGGAAAATGGTGCGCAGGCGCATCTCTATTCCGCCGCCGAGCCGGAAGGCTTGCGAGGTCCCCAGCACAGTCACAGCTGGTGCGACGAGATTGCCAAGTGGTTGAACAATGCCGGGCAGGCGGAAGCCGCCTGGGACAATCTGAAAATGGGTTTGCGTCTCGGCTACCGTCCGCAGATGGTTGCCACCACGACGCCGCGTCCGGTGCCGCTGGTCCGGGCTTTGGCTGGCGGCGAGGCGGTGATCACAAGAGGCCGGACGCAGGATAATGATCTGCATCTGCCGGTTGCGTTCCTGACCGCGATGGAGGGAGATTATGGCGGCACGCGGCTGGGGCGTCAGGAATTGGACGGCGAACTGATCGAGGATTTTGAGGGCGCGCTGTGGACAAGAGCGATGATCGAGGAGTGTCGGGTTTCTCGCAACGCCGTTCGTGTCGAGCGAAGTCGAGACACATTGGCGCCCTCTAACCGGTCTCTCGACTTCGCTCGAGACGAACGGGAGGTTGGTTTTGCCAGAATCGTCATCGGCGTCGATCCGCCTGCCTCGGCAAAGGGCGACGCTTGCGGGATCATCGTTGCCGGGCTCGGCGCAGACGGCAAAGCCTATGTGCTGGCCGATACCAGCGTGGAAAAGGCCAGTCCCGAAACCTGGGCCCGCAAGGTGGCTGACGCAGCGGACCGCTATGATGCCGACCGCGTCATTGCGGAAGCCAATCAGGGCGGCGCGATGGTGAAATCGGTGCTGCACGCGGCGAAAATCTCGCTGCCGGTGAAGCTGGTTCACGCCTCGCGCGGCAAGGTTGCTCGGGCGGAACCGGTGGCGGCGCTTTATGAAAATGGACGGGTGCATCATGTCGGCGCGTTTCCGCAACTGGAAGACGAGATGTGCGGGTTGCTGGTGGGCGGCGGCTACGAAGGGCCGGGACGTTCGCCGGACCGGGCTGATGCTCTGGTCTGGGCGCTGACGGAATTGATGCTGGGGAAAAGCAGGGTGCCGAGGGTTCGTTAGCGGGGCCTCGATCTTTGCCGACGAACAAAGGAACAAATATGACATTCTGGGAAAATATCGCTCTCGCCTTCAAGGGCGGGGGTGGACCATCGCGGCCGCCTTTGGGGCGGTCCTATATCGGCACTTATGGTGGCGCGGCTCTTTCGGGGGACGCGCCCTTTTCTTATGAAGGAAGGGTGCGCGAGGCCTATGTCGAGAATGCCATTGCCCAGCGCGCGGTGCGGATTGTCGCGGAAGCTGTTGGCGGTGCTCCGCTGTTGTCGGTGGATGAAAGGGTTGTGGCTCTGGTCGGTGGACCGGGTTCCAGCCAGTCGTTGCTCGAGACGATCGCAGCGCATCTGCTGCTTCATGGCAACGCCTATGTGCAGATAATCCATGGCGAGGATGATCAGCCCGGGGAACTTTACGCGCTGCGTCCGGACCGGATCACCGTCGAACCCGATACGAAAGGCTGGCCGGTGGCTTATGCCTATCGCGCTGGCGAGCATCGCACGCGCTTTGCCGCGCAGGATGCGATGGGCAGGCCGGCGATCGTGCACTTGAAGGGTTTCCACCCGACCGATGACCATTATGGACTTGGTTGTCTGGGGGCTGCGGCGAAAGCGGTAGCGGTCCACAATGCGGCGGCGAAATGGAACAAGGCGATCCTCGACAATGCGGCGCGGCCATCGGGGGCGTTGGTTTATGATCCCGGTGCCGACGGATCGGCGCTGACCGGCGAGCAGTTTGACCGGTTGAAGGCCGAGATGGAGGCGAGCTTTGCCGGATCGGTCAATGCCGGGCGGCCGATGCTGCTCGAGGGCGGTCTGAAATGGCAATCGATGAGCATGACCCCGGCGGACATGGATTTTGTCGCGCTCAAGGAAGCGGCGGCGCGGGAGATCGCGCTGGCCTTTGGCGTGCCGCCGATGCTGCTCGGGCTGCCCGGCGACAATAGTTACGCCAATTACCGGGAAGCCAACCGGGCGCTGTGGCGGCTGACGATCCTGCCGCTGGCAGGGAAGATACTGGATGGTCTGTCTGGCGCGCTGCGGAACTGGTGGCCGGACATGAAACTGGCGGTGGATCGCGACCAGATCCCGGCGCTGTCGGAGGATCGCGAGCGGCTGTGGAGGCAGGTTTGCGAGGCGGATTTTCTGTCGCCGGAAGAGAAACGGGCGATGCTGGGGATTTAATTTTGTCTCGCGGCAGTTTGCTGCGCGAACGCCTCCGACGGGGCGTATTTATTTTGGCCTCAAGCGCCGGGCGGGCGCATCCGCGCCCTTGGCTTTCGCGCCGTAAGGCGCGGCGGCCAGTCGGCCTTGCCTCGCTGCGCTCGGTTAGAAACTAGCCACGAGTGTGAGCGCCGAATCGACGCGAAGCGGAGGCAAGCGCGACCGCGCGCCCGCAGCGTAAGCGAGGATAGCCAAGGGCGCGGATGCGCCCGCCCGGCGCTTGAGGTTTAAAAAAGGAATCCAATAAAAATGAATAACGACGAAATGCTCGCCCGCCTGATGGCGCAGGCGGAAGGCGATGGTGCTGATCTGGTGACATTGCGCGCGATTGTCGAGGAAGCGACGGATAGCGGCGCGGTGCGGGTGCTCGACCGGCTGGGGCTGGCCGACCCGACCGCGCAGGATGATATTGACGAATTGCGCGAACTGCTCCGCGCGTGGCGTGATGCCAAGGCGAGCGCGTGGAAGGCGGCGATCCGCTGGATTGTGCGCGGGACGTTGGCGTTATTGCTGGTCGGGATCGCGATGCGGTTGGGGCTTGGGCATCTGGTGCTGTGAATATGGCGACAAAGTCCGTTCGTGCTGAGCCTGTCGAAGCACCTCTTGCCGCACAGCGCCCTTCGACAGGCTCAGGGCGAACGGATTCTCATTCAGTGACTCCCCGCACCTTTCGCTTTGCCGGTTATGCCGCGATCTTCGACCGCATCGACAAGGGCGGTGATATCATCCGGCCCGGGGCGTTCGGAGAATTGCCACAAGGCCAATCCCTGCCGCTGCTCTGGCAACATGACCCGCGCCAGCAGATCGGCCAGGTAGACTATGTGCAGGAAGACCGGCGTGGATTGCGGGTGATCGGGAGTGTCTCGACCGCGACCAGAGCCGGACGTGAGGCGGTAGCCCTGCTGTCCGGAGCGTCGGTCAAGGGATTGAGCTTTGGCTATCGGGTGAAGCGGGCGGTGGGCAAACAGCCACGCGAATTGCTCGATCTGGATGTCGCCGAGATTTCGCTGGTGACGTTTCCGATGCAGCCATTGGCGCGGGTTCATCTGGTCGAATAGCCACGATTTTTCACACGAAGACACAAAGGCACGAAGAACCGACACTGGCTTCGCTGCCAGCCCCATTTTGACATGAAAAATAACCCAGGAAAGGAATGATATGAAACTCTCTCCCGAAACCCCGCTCGAAACCAAGGCCGACCCGCTCGAGGCGTCATTCGACGCCGTTCTGATGGCGGAGGATGTCGCCAGCCAAGGCGATCAGATCAAATCGCTACGCACGGATGTCGATGGCCTGAAAACCCAGATGACCGATATTTCCAAAGCATCCGCCCGCCCTGCGCTGGATGGCGCGAAGGGGATGCCGTCGTCGGCTGCCGCCCAGGATTTTATAGCCAAATATCTCCGGCGCGGGGATCAGGCCGGTGTTGAATTGAAGAGCTTCTCCGGTGCATCGGGACCCGAGGGCGGATTTGCCGTGCCGCAGGAAATTGACGCGCTGATCGGGGCAACGCTCAAGGATATTTCTCCGATCCGCTCGATCGCGACGGTCGTGCAGACCGGTAGCGCAGGCTATCGCAAGCTGGTCACCAGCGGCGGCACGCCGTCTGGCTGGGTTAGCGAGACCGCCGGTCGGCCTGAAACCGATACGCCGGATTTCAACGAGATCGCCCCGCCGACTGGAGAGCTTTACGCCAATCCGGCGGCGTCGCAGGCGATGCTGGATGATGCGGCTTTTGACGTCGAATCCTGGCTGGCGGACGAGATCGCCCGTGAATTTGCTCAGGCGGAGGGCGCCGCTTTTGTCGGCGGTTCCGGCGTCAATCAGCCCCGTGGTTTTCTCAATGCGGCGGTGACCGACGAGAGCGACGACGTTCGCGCCTTCGGATCGCTGCAATATGTGCCGTCCGGTGTGTCGGGCAGCTTCGACAGCGAGGATGTGTTGGTCGATCTCGTCCACACGTTGCGTCCCGCCTACCGGCAGGGCGCATCCTTCGTGATGAACAGTTCGACCCTCGCCCATATCCGCAAGTTCAAGACGGCGGATGGCGCATTTCTGTGGCAGCCTTCACTGGCCAATGGCCAGCCCGCGACCTTGCTCGGCTATCCGGTGGTCGAGGCCGAGGACATGCCCGATATCGCGGCTGACAGCCTGTCGATTGCCTTCGGTAATTTCCGCGCGGGCTATCTGATCGCCGAACGGAGCGCGACCAGCATCTTGCGCGACCCATTCACCAACAAGCCGTTCGTCCATTTCTACGCGACCAAGCGGGTCGGCGGTCAGCTCATGAATTCGGAAGCGATCAAGCTGATGCAGTTCAGCGCTTCCTGACCCCTTGCTGCGTTTCGGCGCAGCGCGCCCGTGCCGGTTGCTCCCCCTCCCGATCCGGCACGGGCGCATATTTCGAACATATATTGAAAGGATGCCGCGACCGTGAGCTTCCCCATTGCAGACTGGCCGGAATTGCCGGCAGCGCTGATCGCAGAGGTCAGGGATTTTGTCCGGATTGATCATCAGGCCGATGATCCCGCCATTGATGCGTTTTTGCGCAGCGCCGCGTCCTTGTGCGAGGATTTTACCGGCCAAATGCTGATCGCCCGACCGGTGACCGATATCTTGCCCGCGCGCCATGAATGGCAAAAGCTGAAGCGGCTGCCTGTGCAGTTGATTGCTTCCGTGGAGCAAGTGGGCGCGGACGGACTTGCGACGGTGCTGGCGGTCGCGGACTATGCGATGGACATCGATAGCGATGGAATCGGCTGGATCAGACCGCACCGCAGCGACGGCGGTTCGCGGATTCGTGTGACCTACAGCGCCGGTCTGGCGACGGACTGGGACGAGCTTCCTGCCGGTCTGCGCCAGGGGATCGTGCGGATGGCGGGCTATCTCTATGCCAATCGCGACGGTATCGATGCCGGTGGCCCGCCGAGCGCGGTGACCGCATTGTGGCGACCCTATCGGCGGATGAGGATGGCATGATGGGACAGGAATTTTCCGGAATCTTGCGCGAACGCATCACCATCGAACGACAGACTGGCAGCCGCGATGCGCTGGCCTCGGCCGAACCAGAATATATCACCATCGGCGAATTTTGGGCTGCGGCAGAGGCGCTGGACGGGGGCAGTGCCAGCGAGGCGGAGAGCCGTTCGGCGATGCCGCGCTGGCGGTTTATTTTGCGGGAAACGCAGGCGATCAAACCGGGTGACCGGCTGCTCTGGGGCGATCGAGTGATGGCCATAGCGAGCGTCATTCTGGAGCATCGGCTGATCCCGAAAACAATTCTGCAGGCGGAAGAAAAGAGATGATGGAAAAATTGCAAAAGCGCGGCGAAGCCATGGCCGAACAGCGGCTGGGTCGCGCCAGATCCGAAATCAAATCGGTGCTGGCGGACGAATTGCCTGACGATGTCCGGATTGCCGAAATCGACGAGGGCATTCAGGTGGAAGCGCGTCGGTTGGGTCTTCGGCTGATCGAGAATAGCAGTCTGCGCGATGTCGCCTTTCTGATGCGGGCCGTGCGATGAGCAGCGCGCTGGAAGCGGTGCAACAGGCACTGGTCGTGAGGTTGAGCGGACATGTCGCGTTGACGGATCTGGTTAGCGGAATCTTCGACGGTCCTCCACCGCGAGCGGATTTCCCATATATAGCGCTGGCGACCGGGGCTTCGCTCGACTGGAGCCACAAGGGCGGCGTCGGCCGGGAATTGAGCCTCGCGCTGACCATCCACGATGACGGCGAGACGGCGGCGCGCCTGCACCGGCTGATGGCGCTGGTCGAGGACGCGCTGGAGCCCGGACTTGATGATCCGGATGGCTGGCAGATCGTCACCTTCGAATTCCGCCGCACCCGCATCCTGCGGAGCGCGGTCAGCCCGTGGAGCGGGTTGACCGAATATCGCGCGAGGGTTTTGAGGGAATAATTAACCACATAAAGGAACCAGAATATGGCAGCAGAAAAAGGCAGCGCCTTTCTCCTGAAAATCGGCGATGGCGAAAGCCCGGTCGGCTATACGACCATCGCGGGTCTGCGGACCACGCAGATGTCGATCAACGGCGAACCAGTGGCAATCACCAGCAAGGATAGCGGCGGCTGGCGGCAATTGCTGTCGGGCGCGGGGGTGCGCTCGGTTTCGGTGTCCGGTGCCGGGGTGTTTACCGGCTCTGACGCAGAGATGCGGATCAAGAATCATGCGCTGGGCGGCGTCATCGATGCCTATGAACTCAGCTTCGAGGGCGGCGAACGGATGCAGGGCGAATTTCTGGTCGCCCGGCTGGACTATAGCGGCGATTATAATGGCGAGCGCAGTTATACATTGAGCCTCGAAAGCTCCGGCGCGGTCGCCAGTGTCTGACCGGCCCGCCAACGTTCTGCGCGGCGAGGCAGAAATTGTCATTGATGGCACGCGCCTGATCCTGCGGCCCAGTTTTGCAGCGCTGGTAGCCGCTGAGGAAGAGCTGGGATCGCTGTTCGATCTGGTCGAGCGGGCCGCCAGTGGACGACTTTTGCTATCGGAAATCGTCACGCTGTTCTGGCATGTCGCCAGGGACCGACCGGAGCATTTGACCCGCGATCAACTGGGCGAGGGCATGATGAAACTGGGTCTCGCAGGGATCACCCCGGCGCTGAAAATCTTGCTGAAGCAGATATTGTCCGGCCGGTCTGCCGATAGCTGATGGCTGATAATTTTAGTACCTCCGCAGCGCGGCTGGCGGGGCTTGTGCCGCTGATCCTCGGCTGGACGCCGGATCAGTTCTGGCATGCTACGCCAGAGGAGCTGGCCAGCCTGTTCCGGTCTCTCGAAGGTCATGCGATCGGCGGGGATCCGGCCTTGCCTCTCGATCAATCCACTTTTGCAATATTGAAAGAAGCTTTCCCCGATGGATGAAGAAATCGAACGGCTGGTGGTCAGCGTCCGCGCTGATACCGCCGGTTTTGCCCAGGACGTGGCCGATATGAAGGGCCAGCTTGACGGGCCCTTTGCGTCCGGTCTGGAACGGGCAGGATCGGCACTGGAGTCCACCCTGAGCCGCGCCATTCGCCGTGGCTCACTGGAGTTTGAGGATATGCGCCGGGTAGCGCTTTCAGTCATGAATGACATTGCTGGTGCCGCGATCAACGGTGGATTGTCGAGCCTGTTTGGTGGTGGGTCGGGCAGTTCCGGCGGCGGTCTGCTGAATATCGGGACATCCTTGCTAAGCGCCTTCCTGGGCGCGCCGGGACGGGCAACCGGCGGTCCGGTCAGCGGTGGCCGTGCCTATATGGTCGGCGAACGCGGACCCGAGCTGCTCGTGCCGACCGCGGCGGGGCGTATCGAGCAGCTGGTTTCTGCCAGTGCCGCACCCAATATCCGGTTGACCATCAATATTTCCGACAATGGCCAGAGCAGCGCACCCGACCAGATGCGTCGGTCCAGTCGGCAAGTGGCGCGGACGGTGCGCAATGCGCTGAGCGCAAAGGCGGGTTGATCATGGGTTTCTGGCTAGCAGAGAAAAGAACGGGGCAGCGAAGCAGCTTCATCCAGCGTTTCGATCCGCGCTTCTGGACGATTAATTTCCCGCGGCCGATGATGGCATCGGTTGTGACGACCGCAGCAGATGCGCTGCGCGTGGATGCGGTCTTTTATAATAGCGACGATCTTGCCGGGTTGATCTGGGAAAGCGAAGACACGCTGGACCATCCGTTGCTTGCTTACGAAACGATGCGTGACCATTCGCGGCTGCAATGGGAATTTCACTGGCGGTCTTCCGGGATCATGCCGCTTGATGCAATCAATGGCCCGACGCTGACGATCGAAGGGCGGGATGCCGCCGGTGATCCGAAATCCTGGTATGTCCGGCTGTGGAACTATGCCAGCGGCACCCCGACCGATGCGCAAATTTTGATAGAATTTTCCAAGGTCGAAGGCGGCTTTTTGCTGCCCGGAGAGGCCGAACCGGTCTTTCCTGGAGATATCGACCGGCTGTTCATTTCGATCATTCCCCCGGAATATGACGAACTGGGCACGCGTTATGACACGCCGAAGACCGGCTGGGTCGAAATGAGCGCGATCCGCACGGATGGTCAGGGCGCGGTGCTGGAAATTGGTGACATCATGGTGCCGGAAAATGGGCTGTCGATGGCTACCGCTTATGATGACAGTTTCAACCAGACGCCCGAGCGGTTGCTGCGAATGACGCGGGCCTTGGGCTATCGCGGCGCGATCAATCACTATCTGGGTATGAGCCATTATTTCCGGCTGGAGACAGTCGGCGAGGGACTATATGCCAGTCTTTCTGCTCCGCAAGCGGGTGAAGAATTTTCAGCGATCAACCAGCCCGCAGCAGTGTGGCACCGCGACCTGATATCCCGCGCCGAAGCGATGGGATATTCGGTGATCCTCTCGCTTTCCTACGAATTATTCGACGCGCATTGCCGGGCAGACTGGAAGCAGCGGGCGGAGAATGGAGATCCGGCTCTGACCGGCTGGGAACCGCCGTCGACGTTGCTTTCGCCTGCCAACGACGACGCCATGAACTATCTGCAAGCCGTGGCGCGAGCCTTTGTCTCGATTGCCCAAGATGTCGGTGCGGCGATCCGCTTTCAGGTCGGCGAGCCGTGGTGGTGGATCATGCCGGACAAGCGCATTTGTCTTTATGATGCTGCGGCCCGTGCCGCCTTCGGCGAGGATTCGGTTAGCATTGCATCGATTGACGGGCCGAAAACTTCGCAACAGGAAGCGATGCTTGATCAGGCCGGAGCGATATTGGCGGCGTCGACCGCTGCGTTGATCGATGCGGTCAAAGAGGAAGCGGGAGCCGCTCCGGTGGAAACGCTCTTGCTCGCCTATTTGCCGACGATTCTGGATACACATGCCCCCGAAGCAAAACGGGCAAATTTGCCGGTCGGCTGGGCCAGTCCCGCCTTCGATATATTGCAGCTGGAGGATTATGACTGGGTGATCGCCGGTAATCGGTCGACGACCAGGAGCGGTATAGAACTGGCGACCGACCGGCTTGGCTATCCGGTCGAACAACAGCAATATTTCACCGGTTTTGTGCTGCAATCGGCGGATCGCTTCATCTGGAGCAATATGGTCGACGCGATCGACGATGCGCACGCGAGAGGCACGCCGGAGATTTTCGTCTGGGCGCTGCCGCAGGTTGCGCGCGACGGATTCATCTATTTTCAGGAAAAGGATGAGGATGTGAACGGCTTCGACGACGTGCAATTCCCGCTCGCGATTGGCCAGGGGGCCAGCGTTTCGCCGGGATTTTCTACCAATATCGTGACGACCATTTCCGGTCACGAGACGCGCAACAGCGACTGGGCCGATGCGCGGCTTGAATTTGATGTCGGACCGGGCGTCAGAAGCGAGGAAGAATTGCGCACATTGATCGTCTTTTTCCGGGCGCGGCAGGGTGCGGCCAAGGGCTTTCGCTTCCGCGATCCCTATGATTACAGTTCCCATGACATGGCCGGAGATCCGGCGCCGACAGACCAGCTTCTCGGCAAGGGTGATGGCCAGCAGACGGAATATCAGCTGGTCAAAAATTACGGTGACCCTGCTGGAGAAGCGCAGCAAAGACTGATCACGCGGCCGGATCCGGAGTCGCTGCAAGTCGCGGTAGACGGGCAATTGACCGGTGGCTGGTCGCTTGGTCCGATGGGGATGGTGACATTTGACAGGCCGCCAGCAGAAGGCAGCGATATCACTGCCGGTTTTCTGTTCGATGTGCCGGTGCGCTTCGCCAGCGATCAGCTGACCGTGAATCACGCGACATTCCTTGCCGGCGATATCCCCGAAGTGTTGCTGGTCGAGGTGCGGGAAACGTCATGAGCCTCGACTGGCTGGACCGGGAGGTCACAACTAGCGCCTATCTCTGGCGGCTGGAGCGCGAAGACGGCGTTGCGCTCGGTTTTACGTCACATGATCGCGATCTTGTCATCGACGGGTTTCGCTATCGAGCGGCACCAGGGATGGTGCCCTCCTCGATCGCGCTGTCCGACAGTCTCGACATCGACAATGTCGAGATTTCGGGTGTCATGACCAGTGCTGCTATCGCGGAAGCGGATCTTGACGCAGGGCGCTGGGACGGAGCGCTGCTCTATATTTCGCTGATCGACTGGGAGCAGCCCGAGGCCGAGCCATTGCCGCTGATCTGCGGTGAATTTGGCGAAATTGTGAGATCGGGTGACAATTTTACGGTCGAAATGCTGGGCGCGACATCCTTTCTCGACGAACCGATTGCGCCGCTGACATCGCCCACCTGCCGGGCCGATTTCGGTGATCGCCAGTGCAAGCTCAGTCTGCACCGGCACCAGCGGGAGGGCCGGATCATAACGATTAGCGGGGACGAGATCGGGATTGATGCACTGGGCGGCGCGGCTGCCGATTATGCGTTCGGGTCATTGCGCTTCCTCGATGGTCCGAATTGCGGACTAAGCTATGCAATCGTCAGCGGGCAGGGGGATGCGGTCAGACTGGCCGACCAGCCCTCTCAGCCGGTTGCGCCAGGGACAAGGGTCTTGCTCACCGAGGGTTGTAACAAGAATTTTGCGACCTGCCGCGACCGCTTCGCCAACAGCATCAACTTTCGCGGCGAACCCTATCTCCCAGGCAATGACTTACTCACGCGATATCCCGGCGCATGAAAATATCCGGAAAAGGATCACCAAAAATGGCGAAAAAAGCAGCGTCTCTTTGTGGGGCGGAATTCCGGCTGCACGGCCGTGATGCGAAAGACGGTCTGGATTGCATCGGGTTGGCGGAACAATGTCTGCTTGCAGCCGATGTCGATTGCGAAGCACCCATTGGCTATTCGATCCGAGGCGGGTCCGAGGAGTCGATCAACGCGTTTATGGCCGACATCGGTTTCATACGCTTACCGCCCGAAACCGGATTATGTGAAGGCGACATCGTTCTGGTCCGGCCCAGTCCCGTCCAATGGCATTTTTTGATCCGCGCCAATGATGGCTTTGTTCACGCCCATGCCGGTCTTGGCAAGGTCGTGTTTTGTCCCGGCGAGGCCCCTTGGCCAATTGTCTCGATTTTCAGACTGACGGAGGACTGAATGGCGACCTTGGTGTTGACCGCCGTAGGCACCGCAATTGGCGGGCCGATCGGCGGTGCTATCGGTGCCATAATCGGCCAGCAATTCGACCAGAATATCCTGTTCAAGCCACAGGGGCGGGAAGGGCCGCGGTTGCAGGAACTGGCCGTCCAGACGTCGAGCTATGGCTCCCAGATTCCCCGGATATTTGGTAGGATGCGGGTCGCGGGGACGGTGGTCTGGGCGACTGATCTCAAAGAGACCCGCAACCGGGAAGGCGGAGGGAAAGGCCAGCCGAGCACGACAATTTATAGCTATTCTGCCTGTTTCGCCGTTGCCTTGTCCAGTCGCCGAATCCAGGGCATCGGCCGGATATGGGCGGACGGAAAAATCTTCCGGGGTGTCGCCGGCGATTTCAAGACGGCAACCCGATTTACCTTTTACGCGGGTAGCGAGGACCAGCCCGTCGACGGGCTGATGGCCAGTGCGGAAGCATATGGCGGGACACCGGCCTATCGCGGTCTGGCGCTGGCCGTTTTCGAAGATATGGACCTGACCGAATATGGTAACCGGATCCCGTCTCTGACATTCGAAGTGATCGCCGACGACGGTTCGGTGTCCATTGCAGAAATTATCTCGGACCTTTCGGGCGACCGGATTGTCCTGCCGGCGAGTGAGGCGCTTGTCGGCTATGCCGCCGGGAGCGAAGACAGACACGCTGCCTTGCGCTCGCTGAGCGATTCGATTCCGCTGTCCTTTTCATCCGATCCGGTTGCGATTGACCGGATCGAAGCGGAGGCGCGCTTGGTCGCAGACCCTGCGACCGGCTCGACGATCGACGGCGATTTCGTGCGCGTGGCTGGCAGGCAGGAAATTGCACCACCCGAACAGCGTTCTGCTTCGATTTCTGCGACTCCGAGACAATTGTCTGTCCGCTATTACGATCCGGCCCGCGACTACCAGTCAGGTATCCAGTCTGCGTTCCGCCCGGGGGCTGGCCGGATATCGTTGGCGCGGAATTTTCCTGCGACCATGGCTGTCAACGACGCCAGAGCGCTCGCGGTAGACGGGCTATGGTCCGCATATGACGAACGTTCGACATTGCAGGTTTCCGTGGCCTTGGGCAGTCGCCCTTATCGGCCTGGGCTATTGTTGAAATTCGCCGCTTTTGAGGGCCTCTGGCGCATCCGGCAATGCGAGATTGGGCGAGGATTCGTACAGCTTTCGTTGACCCGGGCCAGTAGCAATAAATACCTGTCTCCAATCGATTCGGAACAGGGCAGAAACCTCCCGGATCCCGACCGGCTTGCCGGATCGACCCGCCTTGTGCTGGTCGACCTGCCGTTCGCTATTGATGCGCCCGCTGCTGTTTCCGACTCGGCTAGGCTTTATGCAGCAGCTGCCGGTGATGTGGGGTGGCGAAACGCCCAGCTTTTTGCTTCCGGCCCGGATGGCGCGCCCGGCGCTTACATCGGCCAGATAGCTGCTCCCACAATCATGGGCACGACCTTGGGAACGCTTGCTCCCGCGAGCCCCGCCTTGATTGATCAGGTCAATTCTATCGATGTGGAAATGCGCAATCCAGCTATGACACTGGCCTATGCCAATGATTCGCAATTGCTGGCCGGTAACAATATTGCGGCGATCGGCGGGGAAGTCATCCAGTTTGCCGAGGCAATGTCTCTGGGGAACGGGCAATATCGTCTGGCCAGGCTGATCCGCGGCCTGGGCGGTACCGAGGCGGAAATCACGCGGCATAGCGCGAATGAAGATTTCATATTGCTCGACGCGGCGTCGATGCTAGAGATCGCGCCCGCTGCCTATTTCGTTTTTTCACCGACCACCGTTTTTGCGCTCGGCCGAGACGATCTCGCTCCCATGCCCGCATCTACAGCATCGCCGGGCCGGGCCTTGATGCCCTGGTCGCCGGTTCATCCGACCTGGAATTTTATGGACAATGGTGATCTGGCGATCGGCTGGACCCGTCGGTCTCGAGCGGGAACAATCTGGTCCGACCATGTCGAAGTGCCGCTGGCCGAGGAGGTCGAGAAATACAGGGTCGAACTATCGGCGTCCGATGGTTCGGTAGCGCCGGTTTTTCAAGAATCGGCGGTGCCGCTGATTATCGTATCTGTAGCCGAGATTGATCCATTTTTCATAAACAATATCAGTAATATAAGTGCCCGGATCTTCCAGGTCGGAGCGCACGGCCTGTCTGAAGCACTGGTGTTTGAAATACCACTTTGAATTCATCCCATTCACTTCTCGCAAACTCTCTGGAAAGAACCCATCATGGCTCTATTGGAAACTGCACGGCTTAAGCTTCCGCTGCTCGCTACCGGGCAGGCGCACAAGGAATTATTCCATAACGAAGCCCTCGCCCTCATCGATCATTTGATACATCCGGCAGCACAGGCGATCGAAACCGATCCGACAGCGCTTATACCGGTGTCCGGGCAGTCCTGGATTATTGGATCAGGCGCCACAGACGAATGGCTGGGTCATGATGATGAAATAGCGGGGTGGACCGGCAATGGCTGGCTGTTTGTGACACCATTGGCGCTGGAGCGCGTCTATATTGTGTCGCTCGACACATTCGCCGTTTTCCGTAATGGTTGGCAATTGGCACCTGCTATCGACAGCCCGGCGGCAGGTGCTGTGATCGATGTCGAGGCACGTAGCGTGATCGATTCGATATTGGCGGCACTCGAAGCGCAGGGAATCCTCAAGTCTGGCCCATAAAACCGATTCCTGAAGCCACTTGGAACACAGGTTTGGCTAATTGAACCAAATTTGGGAACCATTTTTTGCGCTAAACACCGAAAATGGCGACATTTTCGCAACAGTTCTGCGATTTGGCCGCTTGCACTGGTTGATGCAAGGCGCTAGAAAGCGGCGTGAATTTAGAACCTAATTGAGAAGGGGAATATAAATGCGGAAGCTTGCCTTAGGAATGGCGCTTGCCTCCACAGCGCTGGCAACACCTGCCATGGCCCGTGATGGCCAATGGTATGTTGGTGTCGAGGGCGGTGCATTGTTGGCCGAAGATATGTCGGTTGATATTGCCGGTGTAGACGATGCACTTCAGACCAACCATGACACCGGATATGATTTCGACGGTATTGTCGGATATGATTTCGGTGGTTTCCGGTTGGAAGCCGAAGTCGGATATAAAGCTGCGGCTGCCAATAGCGTACGCGCTGATGCACCCGGTATCCCACAGACAGCAAGTGGCGCTGGGGCGACTTTTGTTGGTCAGCCAGCGATCAACGGCGAAGTAAATGCTCTCAGCTTCATGCTGAACGGCATGGTAGACTTTGGTGATGATGACGGTATTCAGGGCTTTGTTGGCGGCGGCGTTGGCGTTGCACGTACTGAAGTAACGAATATCTTTGCTGGACCTTATCTTGATGATTCGGACACAGGCTTTGCATGGCAGGTGCTTGCAGGCGTTCGCGCTCCGTTGAATGATAGCTGGGATGTTGGACTGAAATATCGGTTCTTCAACCATGAAGGCGTAAACCTCGTAGATCAAATAGGCCGTACAGCCGATACCCGTCTGCGTACCCACTCGATTCTGGGTAGCTTGATTTACAACTTCGGCGGCGAACCAGCGGCACCACCACCACCACCGCCTCCACCACCACCACCACCGCCACCTCCACCACCGCCGCCAGCAGCGTCGGTTTGTGCACCTGGCCCTTATATTGTGTTCTTTGACTGGGATCAGTCGGACATCACACCAGAAGCGGCTTCGGTTCTCGACAATGCGGTTACCGCATATGGTGATTGTGGTTCGGCTCAGGTTATGCTGGCTGGTCACGCTGATAAGTCTGGTTCTGCCAGCTACAACGTCGGTCTGTCCCAGCGTCGCAACGGTGCTGTTCGTGCGTATCTTGAATCGCGCGGAATTGGCGGCGGCGCTATCTCGAGTGAAGCCTTCGGTGAATCGCGTCCTCGCGTTGAAACCGCAGACGGCGTTCGTGAGCCTCAGAACCGTCGTGTTGAAGTTATGTACGGACCTGGTTCGGGTAAC
This sequence comes from uncultured Parasphingorhabdus sp., assembly GCF_963975555.1. Classification (GTDB taxonomy): domain Bacteria; phylum Pseudomonadota; class Alphaproteobacteria; order Sphingomonadales; family Sphingomonadaceae; genus Parasphingorhabdus. Next base: position 740,192 of record NZ_CAXBHH010000001.1, read on the forward strand.
TAATACCAACATTGATACCAATTGGGAAAAGGGCTGGTCTTCGGACCGGCCCTTTTTCGTTTGCGGACGAGTAATATGATTGAGCCGCAACGGACCTGTTGCAGCACCGACTCAACCGTTGCCGTCACAAGTCTTTCGTATGTTATGCTGCAGTATTCGGCGCGCGGACGGGCCGTCCTGGCTGACCAAATCAGTTCCGAACGCTCAAAATATGGGTGATCCGTGTCGGTCGATATAAAGGTGGATCAGCATCAACCGCCATCCTGTATCTCGGCGAAGGTTCTGCCGACTGGTAGGGCTAGTCCGGGCAATGCGCTATTAGCGCAGCAGGCTTTCGAACAGTGACAGCCCGTCCGTCCCGCCATGCTTTTTATCAATCGCACGTTCCGGATGCGGCATCATACCAAGGACGTTGCCCGCTTCGTTGATAATGCCGGCAATATTGCGCGACGAACCGTTGATATCACTGCGGTAGCGAAACGCGACCCGGTCCTCGTTCTCCAGCCGGTCAAGCGTATCCTTGTCGGCGAAGAAATTACCGTCATGATGGGCGACCGGTATCGAGATAGCAGCATTTTTAGCATAGCCGGACGTAAATATAGTCTGATTATTCGAGACATCGAGATCGGCGTCTTTGCAGACAAAATGAATGTCGCTGTTGCGCATCAGCGCACCGGGCAACAGGCCCGTCTCCGTGAGGATTTGAAACCCGTTGCACACGCCCAATATTCTGACGCCATGCTGGGCCGCTTCCACCACCGGCTTGATAATATTGGATCTCGAGGCCATTGCGCCCGACCGCAGATAATCCCCGTAGGAAAATCCACCCGGAATGGCGATGACATCAAGCCCTGCAGGAAGTTCACTGTCTCCGTGCCAGACCATATGAGGTTTCTTGCCCGAAACTGTTTCCAGTGCGACAGCCATATCGCGGTCGCAGTTCGAGCCCGGAAAGACGATCACCGCGGATTGCATCAGGACACAGTCCCCGATGTTGTTTCCGGCAATTCGATTTCATAATTTTCTATGACAGTATTTGCGAGCAGCTTGGCGCACATTCTGTCGATCTCTTCCCGACTGACGGAGGGGTCAACATCCAGTTCGATCAGCTTGCCGGCGCGGACGTCATTGACCCCGGAAAAATCCAGACTTTCCAAAGCGTGATGTATGGCTTTCCCCTGAGGGTCCAACACACCGTCTTTCAACGTTACAAAAATTCTGACTTTCATGCTTCGCACTCGCTCTGTTCCGCCGGTCAATATTGCCTTGCTATAGCGCCAAGATTAGCCGGGGCAAGAGCAAGAAAGAAAAATGGAAAAGACAGATGGTGGAATGCGGTCACGACAGCCCGTCAATTCTGAAACGGCAGACGCTGGTCACCGTGACCGAGCACCTTCCGACCGGATATTATTGGCGACGGGCTTGGAAGCGCTGACTATTTCCCGCGCTTCTTCCGTTCACTGTCCAGATCCGCCACTTCGCTGACACCGCCTTCAGGGAATAGTCCCAGGCGTCTCGCAACTTCCTGATAAGCTTCTGCTTCACCACCGAGATCCCGGCGGAAACGGTCTTTGTCCAGCTTCTCGTTGGTTTCAATGTCCCACAGACGGCAACCGTCCGGACTGATTTCGTCGGCCAGAATGATCCGCGAGAAATCGCCCTCGAAAACCCGGCCGAACTCGAGCTTGAAATCGACCAGCCGGATACCGATTCCGGCAAACATTCCGGCCATGAAGTCGTTGATCCGGATGGCCATGGCGGAAATATCCTGCATTTCCTCCTGACTGGCCCAACCGAAGCACGCGATATGTTCTTCCGCAACCAGCGGATCGCCAAGCGCGTCATCCTTGTAGCAATATTCCAGCAAGGTGTGGGGGAGCGGTGTGCCCTCTTCGATGCCGAGGCGTTTGGAAAGAGAACCGGCAGCGACATTGCGGACGATCACTTCGATCGGGACAATCTCGACCTGTTTGACGAGCTGTTCGCGCATGTTGAGGCGGCGGATGAAATGGCTTGGAATACCGATATGGCCAAGCAACGTGAAAATATGCTCGCTGATCCGGTTGTTGATCACGCCCTTGCCGTTAATCGTGCCTTTTTTCTCGGCGTTGAAGGCGGTGGCATCATCCTTGAAATATTGGATAATGGTACCGGGTTCAGGGCCTTCGTAAAGAATCTTGGCCTTGCCTTCATAGATTTGGCGACGACGGGACATTGCTTGGTTCCACTTCGCAAAGAGAGCGACAAAAAATCATGCCCCGATTGTTCGAATCATGACGGATTGAACGGATCGGGGCAACCGAACCTTCCTATATGCGAAACCGACTTGCGGCGCAAACAATCCCGTTTCATGATGGTTGGCGGAACAAACCCAGAGATTGCGATCGCGATGACCAAATATGCCACCATAGATGACGTCATGGAAACGCTCTACGATTGCATATCGGGACCACCGGGCGAGCAGGACTGGGAACGCGACCGCGAAATCTATCATCCTCGCTGTGTGCTGGTCCGCACGCGAGTCGAAGATGGCAAGCCGGTAGCCTATCCGTTCAGCTATGATGAGTTCGTCGAAGCGACAATCCCGCTGCTCGAAGGCAAGTCATTTTACGAAATCGAGATCGGACGCAAGGTAGATATTTTCGGTCAGGTCGCCCATGTCTATTCGGCATATGAGGCGCGGGAAACTCCGGAACATCCGGTAATCCAGTTTCGCGGCGTGAACATGATCCATCTCTGGAATGATGATATGGACGAGGACGGAAAACCGAGTGGTCGCTGGTGGATTATGGGGATCATCTGGGACAATGAACGCGAAGGTCTGGATCTGCCACGAGAGTGGCTGACTCGATGACCAACATTTCGGGAAAGCTGTTTGTTGCTTTAGCGCTAACAGCACTCGCTGCGACAATAAGCATCGGCTTGCTGAGTTTGTTTGGCCCCGACTGGTTGCGCTTCGCTTCGGCAACTTGCACCGAAACTAGGTGTTTTTGCGAAATGCCGAGGACTGGCGCGTTATTGTTGCAGCCTGCCAACAGCCTGTCGTCACTTGGCTTCGTTTCCATCGGTTTTCTGATGATCCTGATGGCGCGGTCGCGTGACTGGATTTCGGCCTTACCGCCCCTTTCTGCTAGCATGCTTGGGGTGGCCGCGATCATCGTCGGGATCGGATCCGTCCTGCTCCACGCGACGCTTACATTATGGGGGCAGTTTTTCGATGTGCTCGGCATGTATCTGGTCAGCGGGTTCTTTCTGGTTAGTGCGCTGGCGAAATGGCGGGGCATCCCGGACCGGCGTGCCATGATCTATTACGGAATACTTTGTGCGATGCTTGTCGCAATCCTCTATGCGCTCCCCGAGGTCCGCCGCTGGCTCTTTGCGGTGATCCTGCTCGCCGCGATCGTCCTCGAACTTGTCTTTGCCAGACCGCTGCGCCCGCAGGTCCGCACCGGCTATTATGTCGCTGGGCTTGTCGCCAATATTGTCGCCTTCACGATATGGAATCTCGACCAGCGCGGGCAGCTTTGTGCGCCCGAAAGCCTGTTACAGGGTCATGCGATCTGGCACCTGCTTGGCGCAGTCGCATTGTGGTTTGCTTTTCTCTATTATCGCAGCGAGCGGCCCGTAAGATAAAATCGTGTCACGAAGGCAGGCTCCATCATCATTCCGCCACTTTCCCACTACCAAGCATGAATCCAGCCTGCTATCGCTTCTCGCATGAGTGATGTAACCGAAGCCCCGCCCGAAGAACCCGAAGATGAATTTGATGCGATAGTCGAAGCGCCCTTTGATGCAGCGCTGTCCGAACGCTATCTGATTTACGCCATGTCGACGATCACCGCGCGGTCGTTGCCCGATTTGCGCGATGGCCTGAAGCCGGTGCATCGCCGCCTGTTGTGGGCGATGCGATTGCTCAAGCTTGATCCGTCGCAGGGTTACAAGAAATGTGCCCGTGTGGTCGGTGATGTCATCGGTAAATATCACCCGCATGGCGATCAGTCGGTCTATGACGCGATGGTCCGCCTCGCCCAGACATTCTCGCTGCGCTATCCGCTGGTCGACGGCCAGGGGAATTTCGGCAATATCGACGGCGATAATGCAGCTGCCTATCGTTACACAGAAGCCCGTCTGACCCGCACGGCGATCGAGCTGATGCACGGTCTCGATGAAGGCACGGTTGATTTCAAACCCACTTATAATGGCGAAGACGAAGAGCCGGAAGTCATGCCCGGGCTGTTTCCGAATCTGCTCGCCAATGGTGCCAGCGGCATTGCCGTGGGCATGGCGACCAGCATCCCGTCGCACAATGTTCACGAGATTATCGACGCGGCGACACTGCTGATCGACTCTCCCAAAGCTGAACATGCCGAGATCATGGCGATCATCAAGGGGCCGGACCTGGCAACCGGCGGAACGCTGGTTGATCCTAAATCCGTCATTGACGCCGCCTATGAGAGCGGCCGCGGGGCTATGCGGGTGCGCTGCAAATGGGAGAAGGAAGACGCCGAAGGGCGCGGTGCGTGGCAGATTGTTGTCACCGAAATTCCCTATCAGGTGCAAAAGGGCAAACTGATCGAGCAGATCGCCCAGATCATTGCCGACAAGAAATTACCGATACTCGCCGATATCCGCGATGAATCGGACGAACAGGTCCGGATCATCCTCGAACCGAAAAGCCGGGCAGTCGATCCCGAGGATCTGATGAATGCGTTGTTCCGCATGTCCGATCTCGAAAATCGCTTTTCGCTCAACATGAATGTGCTCGACAAGGACCGGGTGCCCAAGGTGATGGGCATCACCGAAGTGCTGAAACAATGGATTGTCCATCAGATCGAAGTGTTGCTTCGCCGTTCGCAGCATCGGCTCGACAAGATCGATGCCCGGCTGGAACTGCTCGGTGGCTATATCATTGCCTATCTCAATCTCGACCGTGTGATCGAGATTATCCGCAACCATGACGAACCCAAGCCGATGCTGATGGAAGAGTTCGAGCTGACGGACCGTCAGGCCGAAGCGATTCTCAACATGCGTTTACGGTCGTTGCGCAAGCTGGAAGAAATGGAATTGCGCAGCGAACGGGACAAGCTGCTCGAGGAACGGGACGGGCTTGAAAAGCTGATTGAAAGCCCGGCGCGGCAGAAGACGCGGCTGAAGAAGGATCTTGCCGATCTGCGCAAGCTCTACGCCGAGGACACGGCACTGGGCGCGCGGCGGACGATGCTGATTGAAGCCGCGCCTGCACGCGAAATATCACTCGAAGCCTTTATCGAGAAAGAACCTGTCACCGTCATCATGTCGCAGCGCGGCTGGATCAAGGCGATGAAGGGGCATGCGGATCTCTCCGCACCGGACAGCTTCAAGTTCAAGGAAGGCGATGGTCCGAAATACGCCTTCCACGCGCAGACCACCGACAAGCTTTTGATGTGCTGCGATAACGGTCGCTTTTACACGCTCGGCGCGGACAAGCTGCCCGGTGCGCGCGGCTTCGGCGAGCCGGTCGGGTCGATGGTCGACCTCGAGGCGAATGCCGAGCCGATGGCCCTAATGGTCGCGGACATGAAAGCGAAGTTGTTGATTGCCTCCACCTGGGGACGCGGTTTTATCTGCAATATTGCCGATGTCGTCGCGGAAACCAAAAAAGGCAGGCAGGTCGTAAATCTGAAGGGCGATGCGCGCCTGACGGTAGTTCGCCGGGTTCCCGAAGGCGCCGATCACGTCGCTGCAATTGGTGAAAATCGCAAGCTGGTCGTCTTTTCCCTCTCCGAAATGCCGGAAATGGCCAAAGGGCAGGGCGTCATGCTGCAACGCTACAAGGACGGCGGACTGTCCGATGCGACTGTGTTCAGATTGGAAGATGGCCTGAGTTGGGCAATGGGCGGAGACAGCGGGCGCACGCGGACCGAGAATGACCTCACGATGTGGCGGGTTGCGCGGGGCGCGGCGGGACGCTTGCCACCGACAGGTTTTCCGAAGAGCGGGAAGTTTGACTGAAACCAGGCACTGTCGTTTTGAATGGCATCTCCAATGGAGAATGACCCATAATGGTTTTGAAATAGAGTGCGGTGATATTGATAATATCTCTGTTTACATCTACGGGTTCGATGGTTGTCTCGTCGGACAGCACCGCGAAATTATGCGAATGATGTATCGATAATTCAATATACGACCATCAAGAATCAGTTTACTTTATATTACACTAGTTTACGCGAAATCGAATGGCATCCATTGTCGAGTGTTCGTAATAGTTTCCAATATCGGGCACAGTTATCCCGCGTTATTTGGAAATAGTTGACTTTTTTATGAAGAAGAGTCTAATGAAACTAATCGGGTTGTCTCGCTCAATCTATAGCAGAAAGAATTTTCTAAACTTATGCGCAGTGATAAAGAAGCCTTGCAAGATTGGATTGATCAGCTCGAGCAAATTTTATCGCAGCTCGATTCTATCAACGCGGATATTGCTGCAATTCATGTCGATATAGCGATTGTGGAACTTTGTCAGATTGCAGATGTCAAAAGAGCATCTGGGGCGACCAAGGCTGCCTAATATTTAATGAAAAACCGGTCAGAAATTCATCAGCCCATGACTTATTTTATCAAGGGTAGACTGGATTAAAGTATCACCGGACACGGTTAGCTTTAATTGTCTCCCTTCCCCCTCCTTGACACCGATATTCCAGTCGATCAGCTCGATATTAACCAGATACTGAACATATCGGGACATGGTATTCGTCGTCAGATTGTGCGTGATCGCGAGCTCATGTACTGAAACCGGTTTTCCGGCGTTCGTTGAAACCATCAAATCCAGCAAGATGTGCCACGATATATCATCAATGTCGGATTGGTAGTCGCGGACATGTTCCATTCGGATAGCGCGGCATTTCAACAACAATGCCGCGGTCGTCAACGGATCAATAACGGGACGTTCCTTCAATCGGACAATTGAGGGAGAGATTTCAATTTGTTCGAGGGCGTTGTCTATTGAATTGCCAATGTCGGGATCAAAAAAGATCGGATTATTGTAATCACTCATATATCGCCGCCCCCCGTCGCATATTCAACTCGTTCTATCGTACCGGCCGATCGGTCTGCCGTCAATCGAGACTCGCGGCAATATTCGGGCGTTTCTCTGATTATGTGTTATTGTTCCGGGAACTAGCGGCACGCACTGAAAGGGCTGCATTTAAACGGCTGAGGATCGCGCTCTCAGAATCGCGAGCCTCGCTGATTTAGAGAGTTCATTTGTCTGGCTATTATACTTAATATAGACCGGAAGAGTACGCCTGTAGAAAATATCGATGATCCCGCATTATTTTGGCGGGCTGCTATTGAACCGATTTCCAATATATTCAACTTCGATTGCGAGGCGCAAGTATAACGAATCTCGGTGACCCGGGACTAGAAGAGAATGGCTGTCTTCCACTTGCGAGCGGTGTTCAACTGTAGGTTCCTCCCATCGGGATTCGAAGATCTATGGCAAAGCAGCTTTGCTGCTGCGATGAGAGGTTTCTGTCACGGTATCCAACTGATGTGGTGCGCCGATCAATAGCTGCGTCGCGTTCCCCGCCGGAGAATAGCCGAAATTAAAGCCTAACGTTTTTTGGCAATCTTCAGCTTGTCCAGTTTGGACCGCGTGCGGATTGATTCTTCGCTGCGGGTCAGGGCTTTGGAAATGGCTTTGAGGGTCATGCCCTTTTTCGCAAAGGCATGAAGCTTCTGGATTTCTTCGCTGGTCCATGCCTGCTTGTGGCGTTCAAAATGTTCTCTCATGGGCTTTGGCTTAACAGATTATAGCTGCCATGCACCCCAATATCGCGACCGGCTTATCATTGGCAATTTGGACCCGTTGCCGCACCACTGATGATAGCGGGGTTTGCATATGGTCATTTGTCCGCTAGCCAGCGACAAACATTTTTAATCGGAGCTACCCATGAAGTTTGATGAAGTTGTCCTCGGTCGCCGCAGCATACGCGGATATAAACCGGAACCGGTGCCGAAAGAGCTGATCGAGGAGATTCTCGGACTGGCGATGCGCGCGCCTTCGTCAATGAATACGCAGCCTTATAATTTCTACGTCATTACCGGCGAGCCACTGGAAAAAATTCGTGCAGGCAACACCGAACGGATGCTGGCCGGAGTGCCGCAATCGCGCGAGTTCCGTCAGGGTGAGCCATTCGCCGGCGAGCACCGCGAGCGGCAGATCGGCGTGGCGAAGCAGCTGTTTTCAGCGATGGGTATCGAGCGCGATGACAAGGATGCGCGGCAGGACTGGGTCATGCGAGGCTTCCGGCAGTTCGACGCGCCGGTTTGCGTTATCATTACTTACGACCGCGCGGTCGACGGCAGTGACGACACGCCATTTGACTGCGGCGCGGTGGCAACCGCACTGGTCAACGCAGCCTGGTCGCGGGGACTGGGTACGGTCATCAACAGCCAGGGCATCATGCAATCGCCGGTGGTTCGCGAGCATGCCGGGATCGCCGATGATCAGGTGATCATGAAAAGCATCGCGCTCGGCTGGCCGGACGAGAGCTTTCCGGCAAACGCTGTGGTATCGACGCGCAAGTCGGTTGACGAGGCCGCCGTATTTGTCGGCTTCGACGGCTAGAAACTGATCGTCGATACGGCTTCGCAGCCAGTGCGAAGTGCAGCTATTTATTCAAGCGCCCTTCGACCAAAGCATCAACGACGCTCGGGTCGGCTAGTGTCGACGTGTCGCCCAGCGCGCCATGTTCATTCTCGGCGATCTTGCGCAAGATGCGCCGCATGATCTTGCCTGAACGGGTTTTGGGCAGAGCTGGCGTCAGATGGAGATGGTCGGGTGTCGCGATCGGGCCGATCTCCTTGCGGACGTGACCGCGGAGTTCGGCAACCAGTTCCTCTGATGTTTCCACGCCCGCGTTAAGCGTGACATAGCAGTAGATGCCCTGTCCCTTGATATCATGGGGATAGCCGACCACCGCCGCTTCGGCGACGTGGGGGTGCGAGACGAGCGCGGATTCGACTTCCGCCGTGCCCATGCGGTGGCCCGAGACATTGATGACATCGTCGACCCGGCCGGTGATCCAGTAATAATCGTCGGCATCGCGCTTGCAGCCGTCACCGGTAAAATATTTGCCCTTATAGGTGCTGAAATAGGTCTGGATGAACCGTTCATGGTCGCCATAGACGCTGCGCGCCTGTCCCGGCCAGCTGGCTGTGATGCACAGATTGCCGTCGGTCGCGCCATCGAGAACCTGACCTTCGCCATCGACCAATTGTGGCTGGACGCCGAAAAACGGTTTGCCCGCGCTACCCGGTTTCATGCCATGGGCGCCGGGCAGGGTGGTGATCATGATGCCGCCGGTTTCGGTCTGCCACCAGGTATCGATAATCGGTGACTTGCCTTCACCGACCACGTCATAATACCAGCGCCAGGCTTCCGGATTAATCGGTTCGCCGACGGTGCCGAGCAGGCGGATCGACGAGCGGTCATGGGCTTTGACCGGCCCGTCCCCTTCGCGCATCAGGGCGCGGATGGCGGTCGGTGCAGTATAAAAGATATTGACCTTATGCTTTTCGACGACGTCCCAGAAACGGCCGAAATCGGGATAGTTGGGAATACCTTCGAACATAATCTCGGTCGCGCCGTTGATCAGCGGACCATAGACGATATAGCTGTGCCCGGTGACCCAGCCGATATCGGCCGAGCACCAGAAGACCTCGCCCGGCTGATAGTCGAATGTGTAGTGGAAGGTCGTGGCGACCCAGACCGCATAGCCACCGGTGGTGTGGAGCACGCCTTTGGGTTTGCCTGTCGAGCCGGACGTATAGAGAATGAACAGGGGGTCTTCTGCGTTCATCGGTTCGCACGGACAATCCGCAGGGACGTCGGTCGAGACTTCATGATACCAGTAATCGCGCCCCTCGGTCATTTCCACCGGGCTATCGGTATGATTGATCACCAGCACAGCGGTGACTTCCGTACCGTCGCGGGTCAGTGCTTCGTCGACATTGGTCTTGAGCGGTACGGCCTTGCCGCCACGCCGTCCCGCATCCGCGCAGATCACGAACTTGCTGTCGCAATCCTCGATCCGGCCGGCCAGAGCGTCAGGAGAGAAACCGCCAAAGACGACGCTGTGGATCGCGCCGATCCGGGCGCAGGCCAGCATGGCGATCGCGCCTTCCGGGATCATCGGCATGTAGATGGTCACCCGGTCGCCCTTGCGGACGCCCAGATTCTTCAGGCAATTGGCCATTTTGATGACTTCGGTCTGCAGCTCGGCATAGCTGATCGTGCGGCCTGGCGACTTCGGATCGTCGGGTTCGAAAATCAGGGCAGTGACATCGCCTTTGCCGGCAGCCACATGGCGATCGATCGCGTTGTGGCAGATGTTCAATATGCCGTCTTCATACCATTTTATCGAGACCGGATCGAAGGACGCATTGGAAATTTTGGTTGGCATGGTCTGCCAGTCGAGACGCTCGGCCTGACGGGCCCAGAAGCCGTCGGGATCAGTGATGCTTTCCTGATAGAGCCGGTCATAATCTGCTGCCGTGCAATGGGTGAAGGCATCGGCGCGCGGCGAAGGGATCAACGCGACCAAATCCTTGTTTCCTGCATTGTCAGTCATCGTTCGTCTCTCCTGTTTCGGCGTCTATTCAACATAGCTTTTTCCGCCGCGAATATCAATTTTGTCACTACCGGTTTTCCGGCTCATGTCAGAAGCGTCAGGTCGTGATCATCGACGAATTTTCTGACCCATTGCTCGTCGGGAAATCCTTGCGCAATCCACGCCGCTTCTATTTTCGCTAAAGTCTTGGCGACAACCGGGCCGGGTTTTAAGCCCTGTTCGATCAAATCACCGCCGGTTAGCGGAAAGATCGGAGGCTGCCAGCCTTTAAGCCGCGCGAGCATATCGGGCAGGACGGTCTCTTCGGCGAACAGAAGCGCGACATCACGGGCTGCCTCGATATTGGTGCGATAGGCAAAGGCGCGGATGTCTGTTGGTGCTGTGTCCGGTTCGGACCTATCCCCGCCCAATCGCGACGAAAGCCGTTCCCCGATCGCCTTTTGTTGCTTCTTCGACAGTTTCAGGCTTTTGGCAATGTGGCTTGCCTTGTCTGCGTCCTTGGGCAGCAGCGCCACCAAGCGCCGTATCGAGGTCGGCATGACGTGCAGGCGCTGCTCGCGTTCGACCAACTGGTGCAAAATGGCGCTTGCGTCTTTGTCGACCGCTTCGATGATATGCTTGAAAATGCCCGCCTCGAGCATCTGGTTTACCGCAAACACCGGGTCTTCGGTGCCCAGCAATTTCAGAAGCTCGTCCGCCACCCGTTCGCGGGACAGGTTCTCCAGTTTTGCCGCCGCCGCAGTGCAGGCAGGAAAGGCCTCGTCATCAAGCTGATCCTGGCCAAAGCGGGCGAGAAAGCGGAAATAGCGCATGATCCGCAGATGGTCTTCAGCGATCCGTTCTGCGGCCGAGCCGATGAAGCGGATCTGGAGATTTTCGAGATCCTCCAGTCCACCGAAATAGTCAAAGACCTCAAACGTCTGGGGATTGGCGGAGAGCGCGTTGATGGTAAAATCCCTGCGCGCAGCATCTTCCTGCCAATCATCGCTGAATGCGACCGTCGCCCGGCGTCCGTCGGTCGAGACATCGCGACGAAGCGTCGTGATCTCGACCGGTCCGTCGGGCAATACGGCAGTAACCGTGCCATGGGCGATGCCGGTGGGAACAACCTTGATCGAGGCTGCGGTTAGACGCTCGATCACATCCTCGGGCAGCAAGGGCGTAGCGACATCGATATCTTTCACTTCCAGCCCCAACAGGGTGTCGCGCACGGCTCCTCCGACAAAGCGCGCTCGGCCATCCAGCGCCGCAATCAACGCCGCGAGGCCCCGCCTGTCCATCCAGTCTGCCGGTGGTAATATCATGGTTCCCAGCCTAGCCTTTTTCCGAGATTGTTCAAAATCCCGGCAGTGATCCCCCAGATGCGATATTCTTGCCAGTAGATTTCATAATAATGCCGCTTGCGCCCGTTCCATGTCCCTTCGTGGATGGTGCGATTCTTGGGGTCGAGCAGAAAATCAAGCGGCGCTTCGAACCAGCTTTCGACCTCGCCGGGGTCGGCGATAAAGGGCAGGTCGGGGGGAATGACGCTCAGCACGGGCTGGATATTATAGCCGCTTCCCGACTGGAAACTGTCGGTCATGCCGATGATATCGACATGGCTGCGATCAAGCGCGACTTCCTCGTGTGCTTCGCGCAAGGCCGCGTCGATCGCATCCCGGTCACCCGGATCAATCTTGCCGCCGGGGAAGGCGACCTGTCCCGGATGATTGCGCATATGCTGGGGCCGTTGCACGAAAATCACGCCTGGATCGGGGCGATCGGTCACCGCAATCAGCACCGCCGCATCGCGCAGGACCTTTAGATCATCAATATGGTCGCGCTCGTTATAGAGCAGATGGTCGAGATCACTCGCATGACCTTTCACCAGCGCCTTTTCAAGCCGGTCGCGCAGGATCATGAATCAGCATCCATCGGGAAGAAGACACCGGCAGACCAGATGCCGACGGGGTCAGCGCCTTCTTCCAGCGCAAGCTCCGCCAATTCATAATAAACCGACCGTCCCACAACTGCTTCCAGTCCGCGACGCACTTGCAAATAGGGCTGTGGCTTGTCCGTACCAAATCGCAACGGATGATCGATTCCTGCGATCACCAGATGGTCGGTATTGAGCCGGAAGGCGAGCGTCCGTTCTGCGCCGCTGCCCTGGCTTTCCAGTTCAACCGCGACAAATGGTGCATCGTCGACGATTATGCTCAATTTTTGATAGGGGGTGACGAGCGCATAGCTGTCATCCGGTTCGCGTCGTAATATGCTGGAAAAAGCGCGCACCATGGCGGGGCGCAGAATCGGATCGCCCTGATGATACCAGGTCCCGTCGGCGGCGATCCGCATCTCGCTGTCGCCGGTTTCCTGTGGTTCCCACTGATCGACAGGGGGCAGTTTCTGCGCTTCGGCCAGTTCCGCGATTTCCGCGATGGAGAGCGAGGCAAGTTCGGGTGGTGGCGTATAGGGCATGCAACGGGACTATTACCCGGCGTGATTTCTGTAAAGCCTTAGACTCGCTATCTTGAAACTCGCTATTTTGTCCAGGGGCCGAGCGTGCCGGTCTTGGGTAAAGGGTTTTTCGGGTTGCTCCGGACGAGTAACCGCGAGGGCTCCCATGGCCCTGGCAGTGTCCATCCCGCAGTTCCCTCGGCCGAAAATCCGAAGAAACGTTCGTAATATTCAGGGTCGCCGATCATCACCAGCGGCAACGGATCATCCGGATGAACTTCCTTCAGCAGAGCCGCCATCATTGCCCGGCCTATGCCTTCGCGTTGAAAATCGGGATAGACCGCTACCGGTCCGACCATGATCATCGGGTGTTTCCGGCCTTCTTCATCGGTCAGCGCGACCGGCCAGCACTGGATCGATCCGAGCAATTCATGCTTTTCCTGATCGACTGCGGCAAGCGACAGGCCTTCGAGCATGTCCATGCCATCGCGCAACTTATAGGCGGTCCGGTCATGCCGGTCCGTGCCAAAGGCGGAGTCGAGCAGGGCCTCGACAAGTTGCGGGTCGATTTCCGCGAGAGGAATGATGCTGGCCAATTCGTGGGTCTCGTCTATCAGGAAAAGCGCGCGCTACCCCGCTTTGTGGTAAATGTCGAGCGACATAGGTTGCAATTGCATGATTGCGGAGTGCCAGCTAAAAGATTGATCTGTTAAGGGAGTTTGCGTGTGATGGACCAGAACAAGCCAACCGAACCATCGACCGGCGATTTGCCACCGGCAGCCGCGTCAGCGAAACCGGTCAGATTGGCGTCGCTGCGCCGCGATCCCAGGGGCTGGCTCATCCTGCTGCTCGGCCTGGGAGCGCCTGTGGCATTTGTTATCGCTGCCGCTGGCGGCGGTATCGGTTTGTGGGGCTGGCAAGCGGGTCTGGGCGCGATACCGTGGATTCTTCTGGTAGCTTTGCTCACGCTCATTCTGGCGATAATCTTCATCGTGCTCGACCGGCGCAAGGCACGCAAGACGCGTTGGCCCCTGTTGGGGATTGGCATTGTCGGGACGCTCGGCTTTCTGGGATTCATGATCCCCTATGCTACGGCCATCCTGACCCTTCCGGCCATTCATGATATTACCACCGATCTCGCCGATCCGCCGGAGTTTACCGCTCTGACCCTGCGCGCCGACAATTGGGATAATATACCGGGAGCGGATGATAGTGACATGCGCGGGATGAACCCCCGCCAGCGCTGGGCAACAGCACATCAGGACGCTTATCCGGATATTCGCTCGGTCCGTATTGATCAACCGGTCGCCGTGGTGATCGAGAAAGCCAAACGGCTGGCAGAAGATCGCGGCTGGAAAATCGTCAGCGTCGATCCGGCTTCGGGTAATCTGGAAGCAACCGACACGATTTCGCTGTTCCGGTTCAAGGACGATATCGTCATTCGCGCCCGTTCGGCAGAAAATGGTGCAGCGAGTATCATCGACATGCGCTCGGTCAGCCGCGTCGGCGTGCATGATATCGGCGCCAACGCCAAGCGCGTCCGTCAGTTTTTGAGCGATTTGTCAGGAACGACGACCGCCGCTTCGCAATAGGCTTCCTTCAGCGAAGGACTATTTGGTCGGTGTCAGCCTGAGCATCCGGCCGTTTTCGCCGTCCTCGAGCACATAGATCGCGCCGTCGGGTCCCTGCTCGACTTCCCTGATACGATTGCCCATCAGGAAACGCCCGGCTTCCTTGGCACTATCGCCGTCGAAACTGACGCGGATCAATGCCTGACTAGCGAGCCCGCCGACGAAGGCGCTGCCCTTCCAGGCAGGGAAGAGATCGCCGGAATAAAAGATCAATCCGCTCGGAGCGATGGTCGGTACCCAGGCCACTTTTGGTGCTTCGAATTCCGGGCGCGTATCATGATTGGGGATTTTCTTGCCGTCATAATGATTGCCTTCCGAAACGATCGGATAGCCATAATTGGCACCGCGCTGGACCAGATTCAGTTCATCGCCATCGCGCGGTCCCATTTCCTGATTCCACAGGCGGCCTTTGCTGTCGAAGGCGAGGCCCAAAATGTTCCGGTGACCCAGCGACCAGATTTCGGGAAGCGCGCCGTCCTTGTCGATAAATGGATTGTCCTTGGGGACGGTGCCATCCGGATAGAGCCTGACAATCTTGCCGAGGTTCATCGTCATATCTTGCGCCGGGTCAAATTTCTGCCGCTCGCCCGAGCCGATGAAGAGATACTCGCCATCAGGTGAAAATGCGATTCGATGGGAAAAATGCCCTCTGCCGGCTACTTTGGGATTTTGCGTCCAGATGGTTTCAAGATTTTTCAGCGCGGGTTTCTGGCCTTTTAATTCCAGTCTCGCACGGCCAACCACGGCGCCGCGGGTGTCCTTCTCGCCAGCCTCTACCCAGCTTAGATAGACCATATTGCTCGTCGCAAAATCAGGAGCGAGCACGATGTCGCCGAAGCCGCCCTGTCCACCATAATCAACTTCGGGCACGCCGCTGATTTCGGTTTTCTGTCCCTTGGCATCGACCAGTTGCAATTTGCCTGCTTTTTCGCTGACCAGCATCCGGCCATCGGGAAGGAATGTCATCGCCCATGGTTCGTCAAAACTCGCGATTGCGGTTGTTTCAAATGGTTTGCGATCGACGGGAGAAATATCGGCCAGCGCCTGCGCTTCGGTTGTCGCGCCTCCATTGGCTTGTGCGTTTTCCCCATTGGTGCAGGAAATCGCGAGGATCGAAATTGCGAGTGGAAGTCCAATTTTTTTCATGAGATCCCTGTGTTTTATCATCAAATTATGCCGATCCGCCATTTGCAGCTGATCATAGGGGAACCGAAGCAATTTTTCTAGGTCAAACCGATGATATTCCCCATAAATCGCGCTGTTCACGGCTTGCTTACTATTTTTGGCTAAGGCAGTCGCATGTTCGGACAGAAATCCAGAAACGTTGATCCGCGCCCCCGGTCGGCGGTCTCCCATGGCGTCGGCGTGGCGGGCTTGATCGGACTGGCCGCATGGATATTGATTGCCCGCCAATATGGCATGGACGGTCCCTATTCGGCGCTCGCCGCTTGTCTTGCCTGTGCGGTGCCGATGGTGATCTGGTCGCTGCTGATGGACAAGGTCCATTTGCGACCCTCTACCGGGATCGACTGGCAGAATCCGAAATCGCTCAAACAGACATTCGACATCAGTCTCGTGAAGCTGGCTGGCCTCTGGGCAACATGGGGCATTATCGCGACCATTTATTGTGTCGGACGCTGGTACTGGACCGGACAATATCAATTTTCGATGCAGATGATGGAAATGGTCGCGCCCTGGCTGTTCGTGCTGTCCATCCCGTATATCCTGTTCATGGACCGCTACACGATCGAACCGCGTGACGGAGCGTGGCATTTCGGCCAGCTGTTGACCGGCAGGAAGAGTGAATTTGATCGCGAGCAAATTTATCATCATCTGCGCGCCTGGGCGGTGAAGGGCTTCTTCCTCGCCTTCATGATCTCGATCGTGCCCGGCGGCTTTGGTGATCTTGTCCGGCTTGATATCAACGATCTTGCCGGCGACCCGGTGGCCATTGCAGGCTGGCTGATCACCGCGATGTTCGTCGTCGATGTCCAGTTTGCGACGGTTGGCTATTTGCTGACGATGAAGCCGCTCGATGCCCATATCCGCACCGCCAATCCCTATCTCGCAGGCTGGGTTGCTGCTTTGATGTGCTATCCGCCGTTCATCCTGATGGGCGATAACGGACCGCTCAACTATCATGTCAACACCGCCGACTGGGCTTATTGGTTCGAGGGCCAGACCACGATCCTCTGGATATGGGGCGGCATATTGGTCATTCTCACGGCGCTCTATGCCTGGGCGACGGTTGCTTTCGGTCTACGCTTTTCCAATCTCACCCATCGCGGGATATTGACCCACGGTCCTTATAGCTGGACCAAGCATCCCGCCTATGTCGCGAAAAATGCCTTTTGGTGGTTGGCGAGCATGCCGTTTCTGGTGACTTCCGGCAGCTTCACCGATTTGGTGCGCAACACGGTGCTGATGGCTCTGGTCAGCGGGGTCTATTACTGGCGGGCCAAGACCGAAGAAAAGCATTTGCTCGGTGATCCTGCCTATAAGGATTATGCCGAATGGATGGACCGCAACGCGCCGATCCCGCGGCTGCTCAACGGGATCAAGCGAAAGATCGGCTGGTGGACACCGGATCAGGGCCGCGTACCGGATATCCAGCCCGCTGAATAAAATTGTCAGAACCCGTCGAAAAAGCTAATTTACCCGTATGACAGTGCTTGGCTCAGACGGGAAATACCGATGCTTTGGCGGACAGCCGGGCAAGGAGTTTTACGGCGATTATCATGATCAGGAATGGGGCGTGCCCGTCCATGATGACCGGTTGTTATTCGAAAACCTGATCCTTGAAGGCGCGCAGGCTGGCCTGAGCTGGGAAACGGTGCTGCGCAAACGCGATGGCTATCGCCGCGCCTTTTACGATTTTGATATCGCGCGTTGTTCTATCATGAACGACGATGAACTGGAGGCGCTGCGCGAAGATGAGTCCATCATCCGCAACCGGCTCAAGATTTACTCGGTTCGCAAAAACGCACTGGCTTTCATGGAAATCCAGCGGGAATTTGGCAGCTTCGATAACTGGCTCTGGAACCATATCGATGGTGCCCCGCCGGTCAACCGACCGGGCCATTTCTCCGATATGGCGAGCACGTCGCCGATCAGCGATGCGATCTCCAAAAGCCTCAAGAAACGCGGCATGAGCTTTGTCGGCAGCACCATCATCTATGCCTATATGCAGGCCATCGGCATGACCGACGACCATCTCGCCGGATGCTGGAAAGCCTGATCAGCTTGGGTTTTTGAGATAGGCAATCAGGTTGGCGCGTGCCTGTGGATCCGGCATGCCGGCATAGAACATCTTGGTTTTCGGAATGACCCGCGCCGGCTTTTCGAGAAACTGGTTTAATTTTTCTTCCGTCCAGATGATACCGCTATCGGCAGTGGCTGGGGAATAGTTGAAGCCTGCGACCCCTCCGGCTTCCCGCCCAACAATATCTGCCAGCGAGGGACCGAGGCGGTTCATTCCCGGATCGATCACATGGCAGGTGCGACACTGGTTGAAACTGGATTTTCCGGCTTCGGCGTCACCGGTCAGGCTTGCATAAGCAACGCCGTCCAATGTGGCGACATCGTCAGCGGCTGGCGGTCCGGTATCGACCGGTGCTTCTGCTTTCACTGTGTCTGCCGCCGGTTCGCTGGATTCTGAACCACCACCTGAACAGCCTGCAGCCAAAATAGACAAAGCCATGACAGCCGCTACCGTCTTCATGCGAACCATATTCTTTCCCATCGAGTCATATTATCAGGATATTCGATTTCACGATTTCACGATTGCCTAATGCCGATTGTTGCAAAATTAAAGCGTCCATCTGGTATTTTTGTTTCGAGCCGCCTTCGCTGCTGCCGATCGGATAGCGAAAGCCGTACTGGCCGGGCCAATCAAATGCCGCTATCCTCGCTGTATGAACAGATTTCGACACGGACCGCCATTTAGAAACCGGATTGAACTCGCATGAAAGAACGGCGCATGATTTTGGCATTGAGGAAATATATTTCGCGGTTGCCCGAAAAAATCTGGTTCCGCGCGATGTTATTCAGCGTGGGGGCGATTGCCGCAGCGGCGGCAGCGGAGTGGGTCGGCCCAATGATTCCCTATGAAGCGGATCTTGAGCTTGCCAGCGGTTCGGTTGGCGACATATTGACAATATTGGCATCAAGCATGCTGGCGGTCATTGCTTTTTCGGTCTCCATCATGGTGTCGGCTTATGGTTCCGCGACCAATACTGCGACCCCGAGAACCATCGCGCTGATGCTTGCAGATGATCGGTCGCAAAATGCATTGTCGACCTTCCTCGGCACGTTCCTGTTCAGCATCGTCGGTATCATTGGCTTGTCGGCCGGCTATTATGACGATCGGGGACGGGTCATCCTGTTCTTCGCGACGATAGCGGTGATTGTGATTATTACGGGGACGCTGATAAACTGGATTCAACAGCTATCGACCTTCGGGAGAATGAACGATCTGATCGGTCGCGTCGAGCAGGCAACTTCAAAGGCGCTGCGGTGGCATGGCGAGCATCCTTTTCTCGCAACCCAGCCGCCGGTCGAGATACCCGAGAAGGCTCGTCCTGTCAGATGCGATATAGCCAGCGGCGTGGTTACCTCCGTCGATATGAAACGGCTAGAGGAGACCGCCGAAAAACATGGTGTCACGGTCTATCTCGCAATCCATCCCGGGAAACTGGTCTATCCGGCGCGACCTTTGCTCTATTTGTCGGGGGGCGACGCGGATGCAGTTGATCCGCAACCCTTTCGCGATGCGATACTGGTCGAGCATGACCGCAGTTTTGCTCAGGACCCCCGGTTCGGGCTGGTTGTGCTTTCCGAAATAGCTTCCCGGGCTCTCTCTCCGGCGGTGAATGACCCGGGCACGGCCATATCCGTGCTGGATAGCGGCCTGCGCTGCTTCGAGGTCTATGCGCAAGCCTGCTCTTCTCCCGAAGAGCCTAGATATGTCAGAGTGCACGGTCCAGAAATAGATATGGCGGATTTGTTCACCGACTTTTTTATCAAAATTGCGCGGGACGGGGCCGGGATAGTAGAGGTGCAACAGCGCATCCAGCTATGTCTGCTCGCTCTTGCAAGGTCCTGGCCGGACATATTTTCTGCAGCTGCCTCGGACGCGTCCCGCAATGCTCTGGCGAGAGCGCTCGAGGCCATTGTTTACAAGCCGGATATAAAAGATCTGAAGGAACGGTCGCAGCGGGTCGTTGATAGCCGTCCAACGTGAAGGCATCGAAAGGGACGTGAAGTCGGTCATCCGGTGCCAGTTCTGGTAGAAAGGCCGGAAAGCGCAAAATTTGACAAGCATTGGGAGGCTTTATCAGTCAAACTTGCGCTTTCCGGCGCAAACCTATGGGTCGAAGGTGAATTCGTTCATCGCCCAGAGATCATGGTTTAAAACGCACCTATAAGGCATTGGTTCCACGACGGGTGAAATTCTGATGGTCTGTGCCGACCAAATCTTGGTGGTCAATCTGCAGCAAAAGCAGCTACGATATCAGGGATGGCTTTGGGGCTTTCCATCTTCTGCAGCGCTGAGATTGCGTCTGCGATAACGAGATTATATTGCCCGACGAAGCCTTCGAGCGCGCACTGTGTGGCACCGACAGCCCTCATCAGGCCAGACGCTTTTTTATTGCTGTGCAAGACTTCGATCCGGAGATTTCTCAACCCCTCGCAATAGCTATCCAGAAACATAGCCGTCATCACCATGCGCGCCACGCCCAAGCCATGATATTGGTCTAATACGCCAATCGCAAACTCTCCGGTGTCGCTATCTTCTGTTTCGCGGAACACGTGCGCCACCGCCATCGCGGGACGGCTATCATCTTCCATATTGACCATTCCCCAAGCAAGATGAAGGACTCCATCGACGCTTGCCAACCGTTCGATCACCGATGGAGGCATGGTCTTCGCTCCCGAAAAAAAGCGCAAATAGCGGCTTTCGTCTGACATTTCGCTAATGCCCTTTTCGATCAGATCACGGTCCGAGTGACTCACGCGTCGCAGGCAGACCTTGGTGCCGTTATCGAGCTGTGTATCCACCGACTGGACGCGATTATGAAACGAACGTGGTTCAACCATCGGAACTCTCCTGACTGCTCCACACCCAGCTGATGGCAGCAACGCGTGCATGTCAATGCTGAGCGAAGCCGAAGAATTATCATCAATCGCCATTGGAAGCTATCGGCACAGATTCTTTGAAAGTATGGGTGACATAGGGAAAGGGGATTTCGATCCCTGCTTTATCAAGTGCGCGTTTCACCGCCCGGATCACTTGATCGCGGCTTTCATGAAAGTCCCGTTGCGCGGAACCCGACCACCAGCGAAGCTTGAAATCGACCGAGCTGGAATTGAACTCACAGGCAAATATATCGACTGGCTTGCTGCCGTCAGTGATATCGGAAGCTTCAACCGCAGTGCGGATGACGTCGCGCGCTTGTTCAAGATCAGTGTCATAGGAGACGCCGACCACCACTTCATGGCGCCGCTGGCTTTGGTCGGTCAAAATCTCCACCGGATTTTTGAAAAGAATCGAGTTGGGGACGATTGTCAATTCGTTGGACGGTTTTCTGATATGCGTTTCGCGAAGCAGGATCTGCTCCACTTTTCCTTCAATGCCTTCACAGGAAATATGATCGCCGATCCGCATTTTCTCACGCAACATGATCAATATTCCGGCAAGAAAATTCTCGAAAATATCCTGAAAAGCGAATCCGATGGCGACCGTACCGACGCCCAGTCCGGCGATCAGGCTGCCGGGTGTCAGGTCGGGCAGCAATATGGTCAGAGCCACGAGCAACCCGATTGTCCAGATCGCGATCCGGACTAGAGTCTCGACAAGCTCCCGGAGGGAGGGGCGCATCGAGGTCCTTTTGGTCAGGCGATCGGCAATTTTTGTCGCAAATTTTGCGACAATCCAGGTTAAGATCAGGAACAGGAAAGCGATGACCAGACTGGGCAACAGGCTGACGATGCCTTGCCACATGGATCGGAGTTGCGTGATCAAAATTTCAATTGTCGTGAGAGATTGGTCTACCTGATCATTCATCCGTACAAAACGCACAAATATCGGATTGGTTGCATAAATTATTGTGATAATGGGAACTCTATCCCGCCGGAAAGGTTGATCATCGATGGCAAATATATTCAAGCCCGGAGAAAATTGCTGGCGTGTGGAGCATGCTGATCGTTCCGCCGTGCTCATCGATGGCGAAAATTACTTTCGGGCGGTGCGAAAGTCACTCGCGCAGGCCAAGCAACGGATCATGCTGCTGGGCTGGGATTTCGATGAGCGTGTGGAAATGCACGATACTGAGGAGCAAATGGAGGGGCCACTACAGATCGGCGCCTATTTCGACTGGTTGCTCAGGAAGAACCGCGATCTCGACATCTATGTGCTGCGCTGGGATACCGGCGCGATGAAATCCTTTTTACGGGCAAACGGTGTGATGACCTTGGCGCGCTGGTATTTCCACCCGCGGGTGCATTTCAAACTCGACGCACACCATCCGGTTGGTGCGGCGCATCATCAAAAAGTGATCGTTATCGACGAGGATACGGCTTTTTGCAGCGGCATTGATATTACGAATAATCGTTGGGATACCCGCTCTCATGAAGAGAGCCAGAAGTATCGTCGGCAACCGGACGACAATGATGCCGGGCCATGGCATGATGCAGCGATGGTGGTTCAGGGAGACGTTGCTCGTGCGTTGGGAGAATATGCCGAGCAGCACTGGGATGTCGCTGGCGGCAAGAAAGTCAAAGCGGTTACCGCGCATGCGGATTGCTGGCCGGAAGGTTTGACCGCCGATTTTACCGACTGTCCCGTTGCCATCGCCCGCACGCTGCCGGAGATGGAAGACCAGCGGGGCGTGAACGAAATCGAGAATTTAAGTGTCGATCTGATAGCTGCTGCAGAACGATATATCTATGTGGAGAGTCAGTATTTCGCATCCGCTGCGATTGCCCGCGCCATTGTCGAACGTCTCTCGGAACCGGACGGACCCGAAATTGTAATCGTCAATCCGGAAAGTGCGGACGGATGGCTGGAAGCGGAAATCATGAATTCGTCCCGCGCCCGTTTATATCAAGCGGTGAAGGCGCGGGATAAATATGACCGTTTCCGCATGTTCCACCCGTATAATGCCGCTGGGACGCCGATCTATGTCCATGCCAAGATATTGATCGTGGATGACCGGTATATCCGCATCGGTTCGTCTAATTTCAACAACCGCTCGCTCGGATTTGACAGCGAGTGTGATGCGGCGATTGATGCTTCTGCCACTGAAGGTAAAGCCGTCTCCGGCCAGATCGCCCGCGTGCGCAATGATCTGCTAGCCGAGCATTTGGGAAAAGAGGAAAGTGACGTCCGCAATTCACTCGCCGAAACCGGTTCCCTTATCGCGACCATCGAAGCTCTCGCGAACGGAGGGCTTAGGATTCAGCCATATCAGACGCCCGATATCAATGCGGTGGAAGAGTGGCTGGCGGACAATGATATTCTCGACCCGAAAAGGGCGGATGACGTGTTCGCCGGCATTATCTAGATCTAGGCCAGCGGGCGCCGCGATATGGTTGACGCCCACCAGCCCCTCGTGCTCCCTAAGCGGCGGTATCGGCCTGCTTTTTGTCCTGGATTTTCTTGATGATAATTCGGGCGGCCATCGAAACGGCACCTGCCGCGATAGTTCTGATGATGAAACGCATGTTATTTTCCTTTTTCCGTGATAATATATTCATAATATCTACCGGCGGGAGGCGCATTGGTTCCCGTTTGTCCGAAATTCAGTCACCAAAATCCATTGCCCATATGGCGACAATCAACGAGCTGGCACCCAGTGCCATCAAGCCGGAGATCAAGCGCATATTATTGGGTTTTACAGGCGTCGCTTTGTGCGAATTCAGACGGTCCTGAACCGCGCAACCGTTGCGCTGCGCAGCCCAGAAAATAAATATGCCGATGACCATGAACAGCGACGCAATCGCTTTCGGCAGCCAAAATGGTTCGAGCTTTCCGAACAGGGCGTTGAACCCCAGACCGATCCCTACAGCGGCAAGTCCGGTGCGCATCCATCCTGCAAACGTCCGTTCATTGGCCATGATCGTTCGATCTTCGGCCCACTCAGTGCGGTCTTCGGCAAGGTCTGTTCGTTCGCTTGCCAATCTGTTGTTCGATGAAGTGTTGGCCATGATGGGTTCCTGGTCGGTAAGGGGTAAAAACCAAAAAGCCCCGACATTCACCAGAGAGGTGTCTGTCGGGGCTCATGATATCAGGCGGGAGAGGTCAGGCTAAACGGCCCGGGCTGCTCCTTTTGGTCCGATAAAGAACCACAAAATCAGCCCGACAACCGGCAAGACCAAAATGATCAGGGTCCAGATGAGTTTAGCGCCCGTTGACGATCCGCTTCCCCAGACGCTCAGCAGCGCCCAAATGTCCAAAGCCAAAACCAGAAGGCCAATGATTCCATATTCCATGATATATTCCTTTCGTTAATTCTTACAGCGATGGGTATTTAGGAAGTCGCGTCTTCGAGATGGTCGATAAGGCGGCCGTCCGCTCTCAATTCGCCCTGGTAATTTTTAAGCAACGTCTTTGCGGAAACCGACAGCTCATCGTTCTCGAGGGCTTTCTCGAATTTCTTGCGAAGATATTCCTCGCCGGTTTCGACGGCTTCGATCGCGGCTTCGTCGTTATCCTGCAATGCAGCGCTCAGGCCCATGAATACGCGGTGTGCCGATGCCAGAATTGTACCATCGTTTTCCGCGGTACCGCCAAGTGCTGTTATTTCATTGCGAACGGACGCCGCCATTGCGCGACGGGAAGCGGCGCGACGGGAGAAGAAATTCTTGAAAGTCTCCCGGTCCGCTATCTCGGCTGCTTTTTCATAGCCATGCGCGGAATCGATCAGGGTTTCCAGAATGTCATTCAATATGTCTGTGGAAGTGTTGTTTGTCATTTTACCCTCGTTGTTCGTTGAATATGGTCAATCAACATCGGGCCGGCTTGTCGGTTCCAAACTAAATTTTTCCCGCTGGCAGGAACTTTTGCTACATACTGGCGTATGCGAAATTCGCTGATCGGAGAAACATGTCCCTATATCGCTCGCTTCTGACCGTCGTATCTCTCGCAATAGCGTTATGCGGATTAGCTAGCGTGCTTCCCGTCGTCAGTGAGGCAAGCGCACAGGTCCAGTTGCCGGAGCCGTTGGACGAAGCGGCGCCTGTCATCGACCCCGCAGCGACTGGCAGCGATGATATGGCCATTGCCAACCGGTTGCGCGGCATTTTCCAGGAGATAAAAGGTCTCGAAGGCGTGCGGGTCGCTGTCGATGCCGGTGTTGTGAGCTTGACGGGTGCGATCGCCGACAACGCATCAGCTGACCGTGCCGAAGCGATTGCAGAGCGGGTATCCGGCGTTGTCACGGTGGAAACGCAATTTGAACGCGATCTGTCGGTGGGCAAGAATGTTGAACCGGTCGTTGATAAATTCGGTACAAGTTTGCAGAATTTCCTTTCGGCGCTGCCGCTGATCGGGATTGCCTTTCTCGTCGCGATATCTGTCGGCTTGTTGGGCCATTTCATTGCCTCGCGCATGGGCTTCTGGGAACGGGTGACGCCCAATATTTTTCTCGCCGAACTGATCGCGGGATCCGTCCGCGTTATCTTCATTCTGGTCGGAATATTCATCGGCTTGGATATTCTCAACGCGACCGCCTTGCTGGGTGCGGTGCTAGGCGGTGCCGGGGTAATCGGTCTGGCGGTCGGCTTTGCCCTGCGCGATACGGTCGACAATTATATGTCGAGTATCATGCTCAGTATCCGCCAGCCGTTTCGGGCCAATGATCATGTGCTGATCGGCGTGCGGGAAGGCCGGGTTGTCCGGCTGACCTCGCGGGCAACGATTTTGATGACGCTCGACGGCAATCACCTGCGCATCCCCAACGCCACCGTGTTCAAAGCGGAAATACTGAATTATTCCCGCAATCCGCAGCGCCGGTTCAGCTTCGAACTGGGGGTCGATGCCGATGATGATCCGGCAGCGGCGATTGCAACCGGTTTGCGGGCAATTAACGGACAGGATTTTGTCCTGAATGATCCCGAGGCCACCGCCGAGATAAAGGAAGTCGGCGATTCTAATATTCTGATCGCGTTCCACGGATGGATTGACCAGCGTGACAGCGATTTCAACAAGGCGAGGGGGGCGGCGATACGGGTTACCAAAAACGCGCTGGAAGAGTCCGGCTTTGCCTTGCCGGAACCAATATATCGCCTGCGTTTTGACAATGGGCCGCCATTCGTGGCCGAAAATACCGGCAATGCCGAAGCCCGCGATGTTGTTGTCGAGAAACCTGTCAAAGCGGCGGTGGCAAAGATATTTGACGTATCTCCTGAAGACCATGTCGAGAAGCTGGTCGATTCAGAACGATCGGGGCAGGGAGCGTCCGACCTGCTGGATGACAAGCAGCCCGTTGAATGATAGCCAATCGCGCTAACCTATGTTAAGGAAGCCATTGATCAAACTCCCTAAATGACCTTTTTGACAATTGGTTGGGTCGCGACAATCACCGTCGCCAGGCTGCCAAAAGAAAGTTACATGTGCCCGCCCCTTTGACCTCCCTCATCTACGTGAGTACCGCCACCGCTGGGCTGAGCCTGGACGATTTTCTGGCCATTCTGACGGCTTCGCAACGCAATAACCAGCGGCTCGGAATCACAGGATTGCTGGTATTTAACGGCACAAATTTCATGCAATGTCTCGAAGGAGACAAGGCCGCGACCAATGATCTTCTTCATCACATTGAACGCGACGATCGACATAGCGGCCTCAACGTTGTCAGCCAAAACCAAACGGTGAAACTGCAATTCGCAGAATGGCATATGGCCGGGCGTTATTTGCCCGAGAAGCACGGGATGGGGCAGGCCGATCTCAAGGAAATCTTGTCCGCCGATGCGGTTTCCGGTGCGACGAGGACGATGTTCGACAGCTTTCGTTCTCTTGGTGGCGGTCTGCCAGGGATGTAAGCGGCGCAGAAAAGGCAGCGGTTTCTATCCCGCGCCCATTCTATCTGCGCCACTCAATATTCGCTGCTCTTAAACAGAACTTTTTCCCTGTGCCGAGGCTTTTCTGGCTTTCTCCAGTTCTGCGGCTTCTTCACCGTCGAGCGCCCGTGCGGCATCCTTTGCCTTGCTTTCGACATCGGCATGCTCTGCGAATTCATGTTGGGCCTCCTGGAATCTACGGGAGCCTTCCCGGCTTCCTTCGCCCTCCATTTTGAGGTTGGACTTTTCATCTGTGCTATCTGGCATTGCTAAAATCTCCGCGTTCGAGTTGTTCCCTCCGAGGAAAAAACGGGCAGTTGCAAAGATCGTTCCCTGCTGTTGGACATTCGTGGTAAAAATTTATATGCAACCTTTACGAACATCAGGGGTTCTCTAAGCAAGCAAACAAAATCGAGGCATGATTTGGCGAGCCCGGAAAAAAATCAGACTGAATCACCGGATAGCGGTGACGGGTTAAAAAACCAAAGGACGTGCCGGTGAAAAGCAAGGATGATATGCAACAGAGATTGGGCCTCGGGCTTAAAAATATGTATTTAAGCGTATTGGAGGAGCCGCTCCCTGACGACATGTTGGCGCTTTTAGACCAGCTGGACGATGATGACGATGAAGATACCGACGACAGTCGGTCTGACCTGAATGGGTAAGGATAAACCCCTGCCATCAGCGCAGTTCAAAAAGGAACTGGCGGAAGCCATACCGCATTTGCGTGCCTTCGGGCGTAGTCTCGCCGGCGACCGGGACGTGGCAGATGATCTCGTTCAGGACACATTGCTGAAAGCATGGGCCGCTCGGGACCGTTTCATTGCCGGTACTTCGATGCGGGCATGGACATTTGTCATTTTGCGGAACACCTTTTTTTCCAGCATGCGAAGAAAGAAATTCACCGGAAATTACGACGAGCTGGTAGCCGAACGGATATTGTCCGCTCCTGCATCACAGCAGGATCCGTTGCACCTCGCAGATTTGCAGCGCGGATTGATGGAATTATCCGACGATCAGAGAGAAGCAATCATCCTGGTAGGCGCCGGCGGCTATTCCTATGAAGAAGCCGCCGAAATTGCCAATTGCGCTGTTGGCACGATGAAGAGCCGTGTGTCGCGCGCGCGCAAAACGCTGGAAGAAATTCTTGAGGAAGGACGCTTCACATCCGCGTCGGACGGCCATGCCAATCTGACGGCAACGGCGCTTGAGAATATCATCGGTGCGGTCGAGAAGATCGCGTCCTAGCGACTTCTGCGCCGCTTACTGACAATTCTTCATTTCTTCATTCACCTATAATTTAAAAAAGAATATCACCATGGCGAGGCCGATCACCGCGAGCGGGATCGACCATGCCAGGGTTTTGCGGTTCATCTTCCGCGAACTGCCCTGCCGCGCGTCGTCGGGATCAATCAGGGCCATGATTCTCCTTATGCGGGTTGTGCAGCAGTCGAAAAGAATAATGCCTGACTGATTGCCGCACGGATTGCATTGGGCTGAAACGGTTTGGTGATGAGGAATGTCGGTTCAGGCCGTTCACCGGTGAGCAGGCGTTCGGGAAATGCGGTTATAAAAATAACCGGAACCGATATCTGTTCCAATATTTCTTTCACGGCATCGATTCCCGAGCTGCCGTCGGCTAGCTGGATGTCGGCGAGCACCAGACTCGGTTTCGCTTTTGCTACAGCTTCCATCGCACCCTTGTGGGTTGTCGCAGTGCCGCAAACGCGGTGACCAAGACCGGAAACAATCTGCTGCAATTCCATCGAGATCAGCGCCTCATCCTCGATTATGAGCACGTCCGACCGGATTTCCTTGTCGATGTCGGCGATAGCGTCTTCCAGCAATCCATTGATGGAATTTTCACCAACATCCGCAATTTTTGCAACTTCTTCGATCGAGAAGCCTTCGAGCGCGGTTAGTAGCAGCACTTGCCGGCTGATAGGCGGAATGGCATTCAACCGGCTTTGCGCGGTGTTGTCATCCGGATCTTCGGTCAGCCTTACATGTGCGCTCTCCCAAATACGGGAAAACACCCGATAGAGTTGAACACGGACATTGTCATCGTTTGGTACCGATTCAGGATCGGCAATGATCGCCTCAAGCGTTGCTTTGACAAAGGTATCACCGCTTTTTTGACTGCCAGTCAAAGCGCGCCCGTAGCGCCGCAGATAAGGCAAATGCGGTCTCAGAATTTCAGCTAGCGACATATATATGTATCTCCATGGTAATCTCTCTAACGTACGATAATAAAAAGAGTTCCACAAAAAAAATAGAATTATGGCGATGGCCGACCGGACCGATTTCTGACCGGAACCGGAACCAAATGGCTCGGCGCTCGTAGACTCTGCAGTAGATAGAAATTGGAGAAAATGAAATGACAGGCAATTATTCAGAGGAAATGGGTGCGGTGAAATCTGATTTGCAGACCCTGAAGGAAGATCTGGCGACATTGACCAAATCCGTCAAGACTGACGCACAGGCCAATGCATCAGAATTGCGCGCCAACGCGAAAACCAAGTTGAAGGCTGCCCGTGAAAACGCGATGGATGCCGGGACTAAGGGCCGTGAAAAAGCCCGCGTCACTTTCAAGGAAAATCCGATTGTGAGCATCGCCGCCACTGCGGGAATCGGTTTGGTAATCGGAGCTTTAATGGCTCGTCGCTAATCATTCAGGATAGCAGGCAAAACCGGCGAGGGGCGAAAATTCCCTCGCCTTTTCTATGGCTTCGGATTTCCTATGTTGTTTCGCGATCATCTGTAGCCTTGCAAAAGCCTGCTGTGAATTATGTTCGTGCCGGCCCGACTGTTGTGTTAGCGAGACATGGTTCGCTTCTTTGATTCTCCACAAGCATGCAACAAGATCGCGAGTTAAGCATTGATAAGTCGATCCCTTGCGGGGGCATGGATGAAAGGATCAGATATGAGTGCGGGTAACCGTATCAGCCGCGAGCTACATCCATCGATTGAAACCGAACGGTTGGAGACTTTGGGCAGCTATCAAATCATGGATAGCGCGCCAGAAGAGGCTTTTGACCGTATCACGCGGTTGGTAGCGGATATTTTCGCGGCACCGATCGCATCCATCACGTTTTTTGATGATAATAGAGAATGGTTCAAATCCGTGGTCGGCCTGCCTCCCGTGGACATCGACCGACGTCTTTCCTTAGGCAAAGAGCTGATTGAAGGCCGCGAGCCGGTTGTCATCGAGGATGCCGAGAAAGAACCGCAATTCGCCGACAACCCCTTGGTCAGTGGCGATTCCGCTATTCGTTTCTATGCCGGTGCGCCGTTGATTGCCCCCAGCGGGCTGGTTTTGGGTGCGCTCTGCATCGCTGATACCGTTCCGCGATTTCGAACAGCGAAGAACCAGCTCAACCAGCTCCGCAGCATGGCCGATATTGTGATGAGTGAAATGGAGTTGCGCCGCGAGATTATTTTGCGGGAACGAGCGCAAAAAAATGCGGCTATTGCCCGGTCCAATCTTGATCTTACTCTGGCGCTCAGCGACGTGGGCAGTTTCCGGATAGATCTTGAAACCGGACTGATCGACTGGGGCGGCGCCTATATGAAAATTTGGGGAGAGGATGCCGGCGAAGCTATCACGGAAGTGGAAAGTGCATTGGCCCGTGTCCATCCCGACGATCAGGAATCCGTGCGGCAAGCCATGAGTCTGGCGGTCGCTCCGGGTGAGAAATTTGAAACGCGTTTTCGTATCATATTGCCCTCCGGCGAAATTCGCTGGGTGGAAGGCTATGGTGATTATCTTGAATCCAACGGGCGTCCGACGCTGACAGGTATCAACAAGGACATCACCCATTCCGTTGACCAGCAGGAACAGTTACGCCTCCATACGCGGGAACTGCATCATCGTTTGCGCAACCTGTTCGCGACGTTGCAATCGATCATGTCCCTGACAAAAAATTCGGCGACATCGATTGACGACTATATCGAACGGATCAAGAGCCGGTTGAGCGCCCTCAACCGGGCTCAGCAAATCCTGCTCGACACCAATTTCGTGACCGGCTCCTTTGCGGCGCTGGTCAGGGATCTTTGCCAGACCTACCCTAGGGTGCGCTGGTCCGGTCCCGATTTTTCCCTATCGGAAAATGCGATGGTATCGATTTCGCTGGTTCTCAACGAATTGGCCACCAATGCCGTCAAATATGGAGCCCTGACCACCGGAAAAGGACTGGTGAAGATCGAATGGGCCATCCAAGAAGAGGATGGTCAGGACATCGTCAATCTGACCTGGACGGAACGCGGCGGACCCAGCGCAGAAATAGCGCCAGCGGGTTCCGGCTTTGGTTCTTCGCTCATTGATCACAGCATCACGCGCAACTTGCGCGGGGAAATCAATCGAGACTGGACGGCAGACGGACTGCTTTGCACCGTCGTGTTCCCTGTTCCTGAAGATCGGGTTCGTTAGTGGCGCAAAAGGCCCTGCTGCGGCGGATATCTTTCTATGCTGACCTTGACGCTACTGATCAGCAAGTGATCGAGCAGCTGGACGGACGCGAGCAGCATTTCGCGAAAAACACCGAAATTGTCGACGCCGGTCAGGAAATGGACAGCGTTCTGATCGTCAAGGAAGGCTGGGCTATCCGTTACAAGTCGCTGGAGGATGGCAGGCGTCAGGTTCTGAACGTGCTCTTGCCCGGAGACATGTTCGATCTGCAGGTTCTGGTCGCTGCCGAGGCCGACCATTCGGTAAAAACCGTCACGAACCTGACCGCATTGGCGGTCAAGCCTTCGGTATTTCGCCGCCTGCTCACCGAGTCCGGGAAACTCACTCTCGCTTTCTGGTGGATGCAGGTTCAGGAAGAAGCCTTCCTGCGCGAGCAGATTGTCCGAAACGGACAGCAGACTGCGCGAGAAAGAATCGGACATTTTCTTCTCGAGTTGCACAGGCGCGTGCAAATCGCTGGCGAGGGCACCGGTGACGGGTTTCGCGTGCCGTTAACGCAAACCGTCCTCGCCGATGCGCTTGGCTTGACCCCGATCCATACCAACCGGGTGCTCCGGCAGCTGGAGCGTGACGGACTCATCGAGCGGGACAATGGCTGGATCCAGTTTACAGACGCAGCCCGCCTCGCCGATATCAGCCAGTTTGATCCGTCCTATTTTCATCTCGATGCCTTTCGGATGCGTCTCGGTCGCAATTAATTTTCCGGCGTGATGGAACTCCCAGCCGGATGCGCGCGTTACATATATTGAACCAATGAAGGGAGTTCGTGATGAAAAAAATAGCAATTGTAGCAGCAATGGCTGCTGGCCTGACGCTCGCTGGCTGTGAAGCCAAGGTTACGGAAGAAGGCGAAATGCCTTCTGTGGATGTCGATGTTTCCGGTGATTCCGGCAAGCTTCCCGAGATCGACGTGGATACCGCCGATGTTGAAGTCGGTACGGAAGAAGTCACTGTGGACGTGCCCGACGTGGACGTGAAGATGCCTTCCGAACAATAATTTATCACGTTCAATAAAAGAGAATGGCCAGGCAATATGTCCTGGCTATTTTTTTGCCAGATCGAGTTTTCCTGATCGAGTTTAGTTGTCCGTCGGCTGCGCAAGCTGACAGGCGTTTGAATTGTGAGCTTTGGAATGGTGGCTGGGAAACTTGTCCGTCCGGAAAACGGGGGGGATTACGAAACGGCAAATTTCCCAGCCGGTTTTTGAGGAATGAAGGCAAGCCCGAGTAAGGGATTGTCGCTCATTCAAAGCTAATAACATGTTGTGAAGCTATTGGTTCCCTGAGCGGTGGTTTTTTTTCGTCTATCTCACACGTCCGCACACGACCGGCCTGTCACCGCTTCTGCGTTCAGTTTTCGGCGGGCAAAGCCACTCTCTCGGACTTTGCTGCTGATTGCGTGATGGGGAAAGACGCAACCCATCTGCGGTTCGTGCGTCTATTCAGGAGAATATAGCCGATGGAGATAGTATGACCGACATTTTTACCCGTCTCAAACAGGATCACGACCGTCATCGCGAGATGCTCGACAGGGTGGCGGCAACAAGCGGCGACAGCAAGGAACGGCGCGAGGCTTTTAAACAGCTGAGGATCGACGTTTCAGCCCATGCCAATGCCGAAGAACAATCCCTATATGCCGAGATGCTGAGCAGGCCCGATCTGCAGGACAAGGGCCGCCATTCGGTCGCCGAGCATAAGGAAGCGGAGGATTATTTCGAGGATCTGGTCGACATGGAATTCGACAGTAGCGGCTGGCTGACGCGGTTCAAGACCCTGAAGGAGCGGCTGGAACATCATATGGACGAGGAAGAAGACGAGATCTTTGCTGCCGCCAGGAAGGACCTGAGTGCCGAGCGCGCGAAAGAACTCGCCAAGATTTTCGACGATCGTAAACCGGTGGAGAAAAAGGAAGTTGCTTGATCAACTGATCGGACCCGGGGCTGCTGACATGCTGTCGGACTGGACCAGCACAGGATGGGCGCAGGTCGCGCTGATCGCTCTGTCCGCCCTGTGTATGTATGTCGCTGTGATCGTGCTCACCCGGCTGGCAGGCGTCCGCAGCTTTTCCAAAATGAGTGGTTTTGATTTTGCCGTCACTGTTGCCATCGGATCGGTGTTGGGCTCTGTCATTCTTTCCAAAGACCCGCCGATTGCCAATGGCGTCGCTGCGCTCGTTATTCTGTTCGGACTTCAGATCGGGATGGCGGTGCTCAGAAGCCGGTTTCCCGGCCTGCAATTGCTGTCCGATAACAGACCGCGGCTGATTATGATCGGTGGTGAAATCCAGCATGATCAATTGAAAAAGGCGAAGATGACCGAAAGCGACCTGTGGGGAAAATTGCGCGAGGCCAATGCCCTGAATTTTTCGCAAGTGTTGGCGGTGGTTGCAGAAACTACCGGCGATGTGTCCGTTTTGCACGCTACGGACAGTGATCGTGATCTCCAGCCTGAACTTTTAAAGGGCGTGATCGCCGGTGAGCGCTATCATCTTGACCGTCCTCGCTAGCAACAGTCCCGGTCCTCATGACCCACCAACATCATCGTCGGTGGATCATGATTGAACCTGCTTAGGCCGGAGTGTCGCCAGATCGATATCTAGCGGACCGTCACCGTTACGGCGCGGCGGTTCAGGCCCCATGTTTGTTCATCCGAGCCCAAGGCGTCGGGGCGTTCCTTGCCGAAGCTGACGACCGATATTCTCGATAATTCGACGCCCAGCGTTGAAAGATAGTTTTTCGCGGCATTGGCCCGGCGTTCGCCGAGGGCCAGGTTATATTCGCGGGTGCCGCGCTCGTCGCAATGGCCTTCGATCCGGATACGGACGCTCGGATTGGCGACGAGCCAGGCGGCCTGACTGCGCAATATCTGCTGATCTTCGCTGTCGACATTGCTCCGGTCGGTTTCGAAGAATATTCTGTCTGCTGCAACATTGGCAACAAAATCTTCCTGGCTGCCCTTGATCGGACCGCTGGACGAATTGTTATAGTCCATGTTGTCCCCTGGTGCGGGCGGCAGACCTTCTGGCGCCTTCTTGCTGCAAGCCGACAGAGACAAGGCCGCAATCAACAATGTTGTCGATAATAGTTTGAGTGAAACTGATGAATTGGACATGGCACAACCTTTTGAATGTTACGCCCGTTTCATAGGTCCTTTTCCCCAAAGCGATTACCACGGATTTCATATGCGCCCGTCAGTGAACGGCCATATAAAATCCGCCATATAAGATCCCCATATAAAATCCCCATATAAAATCCCCATATAAAATCCATTGTAACAACCCGGACCTGATTGCGGTAAAAAGGGCGCGTCCACTTCAGGGACAAGAAGATGAACCAGGGTCCCCCACCCTGAGATGACGCGGGCACCCGTCGCCCCGACAAAGCCCGCGTCATCCACTTTTCAATGTTCCGATTCAATATCCAGTCGATAGCCAACGCCCGGCTCGGTCAGCAGATATTCCGGCTGCGATGAATCAAACTCCAGTTTCTGGCGGATAAGCGCCATATAGCTCCGCAAATATTGGGTATCGACCGTGGGGTCATTCCATCCGGCGAGCAGAAGCTGGCGATGGGTCACAACCTGTCCGGCATGCCGCGCCAGTGTTTCCAGCAGATCGAATTCCTTGGGCGAAAATTTGATCTCTTCGTCCATCAATACGACCTTCCTTTTGTGAAAGTCTATAGACAATGGACCGGACTGGAACTGCTGGCTTTTGACCGCCTCGTTTTTCCTTCGCCGCACAGCAGCCCTGATGCGCGCCAATAATTCTTCGATATTAAACGGCTTGTTGATGAAATCATCCGCACCCTGATCCAGCGCGGCGACCTTTTCCGCTTCCTGATGGCGGGCCGACAGGATGAGAATCGACAAGGCGTTCATGCTCAGCAATTTCGAGA
The DNA here is from genome assembly GCF_963975555.1 of uncultured Parasphingorhabdus sp. Lineage (GTDB taxonomy): Bacteria > Pseudomonadota > Alphaproteobacteria > Sphingomonadales > Sphingomonadaceae > Parasphingorhabdus. The sequence continues at coordinate 775,289 of NZ_CAXBHH010000001.1, forward strand.
TGATTTCCTTGCCATCGGCATCGGGCAAGCCGAGGTCGAGCAGGATGATATCAAACACCGTGTCTTTTGCCTTTTTCAGGGCTTCTGCGGCTGTTCCGGCTGAATCGACGCTATAGCCCTGTGCGACTAGCACCGGTTGCAGCGAACGGATGAGAGCGGTCTCGTCATCGACCAATAATATTTTCGCGTTCATTGGCCGATACTTTCTGAGGGGGAGGGGGATACCGGCAGCTTCACGACTATTTTTGTCCCCTTGCCCATTTCCAGCGGGCTATGCGCGGCGATATCGCCTCCGAAGGCTTGCGCAAATCCGGAAGCGATCGAAAGGCCCAGGCCATGGCCTTCCTTGCGCACATTTTCGGCCGAACGGTAAAAGCGGTCAAATACTCTGGTCAACTCGGAAGCCGGGATGCCGCATCCCTGGTCGGATATGGCAATTTCGACCCGCCCGGCCTGTTTGTGTCCGGTGATCAAAACCGGCGCGGTTTCCGGACTATATTGGACCGCATTTTCCAGAATATTATAAAATAATTGTTCCAGCATGACCGGATTGGCGCGCACCGTGCACGAATCAAAGGGCAGGGATATGATGATTTCCCGCCCGCTGTGATGGAGCTTCACGGTGTTAACGGCGGAACCCAGCATTTCCAGCAAATCCAGACTTTCCAGCTGGTCGGGCGATATCCCGGCTTGCAGTCGCCCCAGATTGAGCAGGTTGGTCGTATAGCGGTTCAAGCGTTCGCACTGGTCCTGAATGATCGTCAGCATGTCCTTGCGGGACGCTTCGGTCAGTTTCTCGCCATAAGACGCGAGGCTGGATGCCGACGCGGAGATTGCCGCAAGCGGGGTGCGCATGTCATGCGATATGGATGAAAGCAGCGCGGTCTTGAACTCTTCGGACCGGCGCATGGCTTCCGCTTCCGCTTTCTGGTGCAGCAGAACAAACCGGTCGATTGCCATGCTCAGCAGGTTCAACACTGCAGCGAAATCAATCTTGCTCAGTTTCTTCGAGTTTTGCGCGTTCTCGGTACAGATCAATACCCCGACAGGGCGCTGCGGCGATGACAGCTGATAGGCGATTTTCCCATCCTTGAGATTCTGTAAGTCTTCTGGGCCGATGGCTTGCTGCGCTTCGGCCAGCCAGCGTTGTTTTCCTGCAACCGCTATCCATTCATCGTCGCCGAGCGCATATATTTCGAAAGCACTGGCGGAATCAAATATCCCCGTCTGGACGATCGCCCGGTCGATATCTTCGAGATGGACGGCGGTTTGAAGCTGATTGCTGATATCTAGGAGCAGGTTGATTTTCTGCTGCGCAATCTCTGCCGCGCGGGCCCGGTCATTGATCCGTCCCGCCAGCGCGCCCGACAAAAGGGCGCTCAGATTAAACGCCAGCAGCGGGATATATTCATCGGAGGTGGTGACACCAAAATCCAGCAATGGTTCGCTGAAGAAAAAATTATAGAAGAAGGAAGCGCCAATGCCCGCCAGCAAGCCGCCGCGTAGGCCGTTGACTGCGCCGATGATCGTCACGGCGGATACATAGATCAGCGCCGCACTGACCGGCCGGTCCGCATTCTGGGCCACATAGGTAGCCAAAGTTCCGGCGATAAAAACCGCAATGCCGATAAAGAAGGAGAAATAGCTACGGGAACCATCCGGGGAGAGTCGATCGACCATAGGCGGCATTTTATCGGGCATCGGTAATTTCATCCCGACGACATAGCGGAGAATCCGGAAAGCTACATGCACGGATTTTCTATGCTGGCCGCTTCGGGCTTTCCCGATTGGCGGGACGGGTTAATGCGCTGTGCCGATTGTTACCCGGCGGTCCTGATGATCTATGTGGCCAGATCGGCCTGTATGCGGCGCTGGACGACTAGTTCCACGCACTTTGAAACCTGACTTTGTCGCCAACCAGATCGGCCACGGTGAACCCGTCGAGATGCTGCAGAAAGGCTTCAACGCCGTCTGCGAGCACATGGCGGAGGCCGCAAACCGGGGTGACAACACAGCCATTGCCACCTTTGTCGAAACATTCGACAAAAGTACCGTAATCTTCGAACGTGCGGACGACCTTGCCGACATTGATGGTGTTGGCGGGCTGGTTGAGCAACAATCCGCCACTGCGCCCGCGGACGCTGTCGACAAAACCTTCCGCCACCAGTCGCTGGGCAACCTTCATCAAATGGTTTTTCGAGATGCCATATTGCTGGGCTATTTCGGTGATCGAATGATGGCCGTCATTGGCAGCCAGATACATCAATGTGCGGAGCGCATAATCGGTGTGAACAGATAATCTCATAAAACATGCATATCATATATTGATATTAATTGCCAAGCGGTATAAACAGTGCATATGAAATACACCTTATCCGAGTCGAGATCATGACCGAAGCCAGCTATGCCGAACGGGCCAGAGCGAAAAAGACCGCACAAGCCAATGCGCTTGGCATTGACGATGCGCTGATTTCCAATCTGGTCGAGACGTTTTACGGTTCCATTCGCAGCGATGAGTTGCTCGGTCCGATCTTCATGGCCCATGTTGTCGACTGGACGCCGCATCTCGCACGGATGAAGGACTTCTGGGCTTCCGTAACGCTGGAATCTGGTCGTTTTCGCGGCAATCCCATGCTCAAGCATATCGCCGTCGGTGGCCTCGACAATATGCATTTCGACCGGTGGCTGGTGCTCTGGAACCAGACTCTCGACGATATTGCACCCAATGAAGCCGCCGCGCAGGTCTTTCGTCAGGCCGCCGAACGGATCGCCGAAAGCCTGCTCACCGGTATCAAGGTCCAGCGCGGCGGTCTGGACTCAATTTCCAACCGAAAGGAGAAGTGATCATGTTGATGGATTTCCAGATGGAAGGCGGACAGGCTATTACCGCCGAGATCATGGCAGAGATGGAAAATATGCCGGAGGGCTATAACGCGCCATCGCACGAGATTCGTACCTTTGAACTGCCCGGTTCGGTCTGGATCACGATGTTCACTTCTTATGCTGTCTTTTTTGCTGCGCTTTTCATTGCCACCGGTCACGGCACGGCAGCCATATTCGCGCTGGTGGTCAGCATTGCCTATGCCGTGATGTATTTTGGTACCGCAGCAGTCCTGAACAATGTCACTGTGGCCCAACGTAAGGCCTTGCCGCCAAGTGACCGGTCCGGCGGGCTAGAAACACAAACCGGCTGGATGACCAATGGCGCCGCAAATGCCCAGATTCTGACGGTCCCGATATTGGTGGCTGCTTTCGGCTGCGCGTTCGCCGTTATCCGGGCACTCGTCTGATGGCCGGCGCGTCCAGGACGGTCGCTCCTTATGGTGCGTCACCGATATTCGACGAGATTAGTCTGCCGGATTCCCTGCGTAACAAACATAGTACCAAAGATGGTACCTGGGGCTTGTTGCGCGTGCTGGAAGGCGAGGTGGAACTGGTATTTATCGATCCGCCGTCACGGCATATGGTAACGGTCGATAATCCCGCACCAATTCCCCCGCAATCGCCGCATTTCGTCAATCTTGTCGGCCCGATGAAAATGCAGGTGGAATTCTATCACAACCATCCGCTCGGCGCCGATGATCCCGATGGCTGATATCATATAAGCGCAAGCGCTCCGGAAAGGGAGAAGGCCGCCCAACCAGCTTCCATATCGGACGCGCGGCTTCTCAGTTGCGCAAGCGCGATGCTTGAGGGCCGCAAGGCCTGTTTGTGATATTTAGCTATGATGGAAAATGGTGACCCCTACGGGATTCGAACCCGTATTTCAGCCGTGAAAGGGCCGCGTCCTAACCCTTAGACGAAGGGGCCATACCAATTGCTGGTCAGCGAGCCACGGCCATTAGGGGGGTGCTCGGCTTTGGTCAACCCTCTTTCCGCCGGTTTTTACGGCCTATTTCCTGATCGAGTGAGAAAGACATGCGACTTGCCGTCTTGCGAGGCGCCAACATATCGGCGGGGAGCACCATAATGGTCCTGTACCGACATGTTTCTGGCCCCCCTCAATCGGCCCAAGCGGCATCTTCCAGATGGATTTCCGCCGACGGGCGGCTGCCCCAGTCATCGATCTTGGCGCGGCCTGCTATCCACAATTTCCGGCCGCGGGGAGCGTGGAGCAGCGCTTGGCCGAGATCGCTTTCCGCAGCGCGAAACGCAATCGTCTTGATCGATGCGCCGTCGTCGCCGGCGACGATCATCCGGACATGGTCGGTTCCGACAATATCGCATTTGATGATTCGCACCGGACCGGTGGCGATGCGCGGCGCCGGCCAGCCCATGCCATAGGGACCGGCTCCGTCCATCGCTTCGACCATCGTCGGATTGACGCCCTTGGGCGACAGCACCGCGTCGAGCAGCAGAGCCTTGCCATCCTGCGCCTTGCCGACGCTGTCGGCGAGCCGGTCGTTGAGAAACTCGGAGAAGGCGTCGACTTTTTCCGCTTGGATGGTGATGCCTGCGGCCATTGCATGACCGCCGCCAGCGATCAGCAGTCCGCTGTCCTTGGCGGCAATGATCGCCGCGCCCAGATCAATGCCGGAAATCGAACGGCCAGAGCCTTTGCCGATCCCGTCTTCGTCCAGCGCGATGATGATTGCCGGACGGTTCAGCTTTTCCTTGATCCGGCCAGCGACAATCCCGATGACGCCAGGATGCCAGCCTTTGGCGGAGAGTACCGCTACAGCCTGATTTTGCTGAGAGGAACACATGGCGTCCGCTTCCTCTAGCACATGGGCCTCGATCGCGCGGCGTTCCTGATTGAGATGGTCGAGTTCGGCGGCGATGGCCTGCGCTTCTTCGGAATCTTGCGTGATCAGCAGTCGTACGCCGAGATCGGATTTTCCGACCCGTCCACCGGCATTGATCCGGGGGCCGAGCGCAAAGCCGAGGTCCGAACAGATCGGAGCGCGTTTGAGCCGGCTGGCGTCGATCAGTGCCGACAGGCCGATATTCTGGCGCCCTGCGAGTACCTTGATGCCCTGCGCGACAAAGGCGCGGTTGAGGCCGCGCAACTGCGCGACATCGGCAACCGTGCCAAGGGCAACGATATCCAGCAGTTCGAGCAATTTGGGTTCCGCACGATCTTTGAAAAATCCTTGCTGGCGAAGCGTCCTGACGAGCGCAGCGCCAAGCAGGAACGCCATGCCGACGGCCGCGAGATGGCCATGTTCGGCGCCAGCATCGCTTTCGTCCAGCCGGTTCGGATTGACCAATGCGAGCGCCTTGGGCAGCTCGACCGCACATTTATGATGGTCGACCACAATCACCTCGACACCGGTCTGATGAGCCATGTCGAGCGCTTCAAAGGCCATTGCCCCGCAATCGACCGTGACGACCAGATTGCTGCCTTGTTCTCCGAGCTTGACCAGAGCCTCGCCGGACGGGCCATAGCCTTCCATCAAACGATCGGGGATATAATAGCCCGCTTCCAGCCCGAGGTCTCTCAGTAAGCGGATCAGCAAGGCCGCGCTGGTAGCGCCATCGACGTCATAGTCGCCGAATATCGTGACCTTTTCCTGATTCTTGATGGCAAGGGCAAGACGGTCTGCCGCCACATCCATATCCTGAAAAACCGAGGGATCGGGCATGAAACCGCGGATCGTCGGGTCGCGGTTGACCTCGAGCGTTTCGCGGCTGGCGCCGCGTGCCAGCAACAATTGGGTGACCAGATCATCCGGCTGGAATCCGGGATCGCGCGCGTCGGCGCTGGTACTGCGCCAGCGCCAGCTTTGGCCGGACAGGGAGTTTTCTACATTCAATACTGTATTCATGGCCGGTGCTATGCGTGAAAGCCGAGGCGCTGACAATCGGTCTGTTGCTTGCTAGGGGGTGATGATGAAAAAGCTTCTGATCGTCTATTACAGCTATACCGGCGGTACCGCCCAGATGGTCGAGGCTGCAGCAACGGCCGGGCAGGGCGAGGATGGTACTGAAATATGCGTCGTTCGTGCGGAAGACTGCCAGCCGGAAGATATGCTGTCCGCCGACGGCTATATATTCGCGACGCCGGAAAATCTTGCGGCGATAGCCGGGGTGATGAAGGCCTTTTTCGACCGCTGCTATTATCCCTTGCTCGGAAAAATCGAAGGACGCCCCTATGCCGCGATGATCTGTGCCGGATCGGACGGCGAGAATGCCAAGAAACAAGTGGAGCGGATCGCAACGGGCTGGCGGCTCAAGAAAGTCATCGATAGCCTGATAATCTGCACCCATGCGCAGACCGAGGAAGAGATACTCGCGCAAAAGACGATTGGACCGACCGATCTGGCAATATGTTCGGAGATCGGGGCCACGCTATCGGCGGGTTTAGCCATGGGGGTCTTCTAGGTCAGTTCCCTTACGCGATCCCGAAGGACCGGGATCACATCCGTCTCGAACCATGGATTGGCCTTGAACCAGCGGATATTGCGCGGGCTGGGGTGGGGAAGGGGGAGGAGCTCGGGCCAGAATTCCTGCCAGCGTTCCACGGTTTCCGTGAGGGTTTTGGATTTCCGCTCTCCGAGATGCCAGTTCATGGCATATTGGCCGAGTACCAGTGTCAGCTTTATGTTAGGCAACGCCTGCAGCAGGGGTTTGCGCCATGCCGGCGCACATTCCGGGCGCGGCGGCATATCGCCACCCTTGCCGGTACCGGGGAAACAGAAGCCCATCGGGATGATGGCGAAGAGGCGTGGATCGTAAAATTGATCCTCGGTGACGCCGAGCCAGTCGCGCAGCCGCTTGCCGCTGATATCATCGAAGGGACGGCCTTTCTCGTGGGTCTTGCTGCCCGGAGCTTGGCTGACGAGCAAAATCTGCGCTGCGCTGTCCGCTTGCAGCAGCGGTTTGGGGCCGAGAGGCAAGCCAGAGCAAATGGTGCAGGCGCGAACCTCACCCAGTAATTTCGCCAGTCGATCGGAACCGCTCGTCGTCATTCTGTCCGGCGGCAAATCGCCAAATGGTCCGGCTTCGCGTCTTTCGGTGGCGGTGCCAGAGTGAAGACATGCGCAAGATGCGTTGCCTGACGGCCCTTCGGTGCTCTCTCGCCGTTTACCACTGCCGCAAAATCCTTGCAAACGGGCGCACTCAGCAGATAGTTGCTGTGGCCTGACGTCCCGCGGCTGATAGCAGTGCTATCGATTATGGTCAGCGCCGTTTTGTCGATAGCCTCCACATATTTTGGATACTTTGCATAGCATCGCTCGGGCAGATTTCTGGCCTTGAGATCGGCAGCTACAAATGGATCAAAACATCTCGGATAGCCCAGGCGAGGATAGCCGTGATAATTGTCGGACAGCGATAAAGCCCGGTCATGCAGGGAAGCGTAGACTGTTATCCTGCGGTCGTTCCGGACTCGCCGGTCCGACAATATCTCTTCGGCAATGTCGCGTTCGAAGTCCTGCGTATCCACATCCGGTGAAACGAGAATGATGTTCGAAATAACGCTGGAATCGCTATTTGGCACATTGCGGTCGACATATTCCAGCGATGGCAAAACAAGCCGCGCGCCGAGCGAATGGGAAATGAGTACGATTTCTTTCGTCGTTTCCAGCTGCGCCAGTTGCATCAGGAATTTGCGAAAATTGCGTTCGTCCCAATACATATTGGTTTCATCGACCGGATATTTCAGCAGGGCGCCCTGCGAGGGCCAGCTATATTGTATCGCCGGCCCCTGGAAGTTTGCCAGCCGTTTAATCTGGTCGGTATCTCGCGAGCTGGAGAAGAATGTCTCCCGATAGCCATGGACATAGAGCAGAACCCTTCCGTCCGCAGCTTTCATTTCGCTGGAAACTTCTTTCCACCAGAGCTGAGAATCGGAGAAGGCCAGCGGAATGGTACGGGTCGTTTTGCCCGGTTCCCGTTCCACATCCCGCGGTGCGGCGAAACGGCCATAACGGACCTTGTCTCCGCGATGATTGAGCAGGCTGATGTTCTCGGTCAGGCAGTTCGGCAGCCGGCTCGTGACGAAGAAAAAAGGCTTGTCGCTGCCATCGATCTTGTCATTTGCGGTCGGATTGCACCGGTCGGCTGCGACATAGGCGGAATGCGGTATTTCACCATATTCCACCGGTGTCACACAACCGGCCATCAACCATGGCAGCGTTAAAATCGTCCAGCGGGCCCTCGACGCAATATTCTTCAATATCTGACGGCCTGCCATTGCCATGTTCAGGTCTTGCGATGCTCGCTCTTCACCCAGCGTACGGTGCCGGACGAAGCGCGCATGACAACGCTTTCGGTGGTCATCTTGCCGCCGCGCAATTTCTTCACGCCTTCGAGCAAGGAGCCGTGGGTAACGCCTGTCGCGGCGAAGATCACGTCGCCCTTGGCCAGTTCCTTCAGGTCGTAGATTTTGTCGAGATCTTCAATGCCCCATTTATAGGCGCGCTGGCGTTCATCATCGTTGCGGAACAACAGCCGTCCCTTGAACTGTCCGCCTACACAGCGCAGTGCAGCTGCCGCGAGCACGCCTTCGGGCGCTCCGCCGCTACCCATATACATATCAACGGTCGTGTCTTCGTCGGACGTTGCAATCACGCCGGCGACATCGCCGTCGGGAATCAGCATGATTCCGCAGCCGATACCGCGCAATTCTGCGATAATCTTGTCATGCCGCGGCCGGTCAAGAACGCAGACGATGATTTCCGAGGGTTCGACACCCTTTTCCTTGGCAACGGCTTCGACATTTTCAGTCACCGATTTGTCGAGATCGATAATATTGGGTGAATAGCCAGGCCCGACTGCCAGTTTGTCCATATAGACATCCGGCGCGTTCAGCAGATTGCCCTTTTCCGCGATCGCCAGAACGGCCAATGCATTGGCGCCTGCCTTGGCGGTGATGGTTGTGCCTTCGAGCGGATCGAGCGCAATATCAATGGCCGGAGCTTCACCTTCGCATCCGCGTCCGACTTTTTCGCCGATAAAAAGCATCGGGGCCTCGTCGCGTTCGCCTTCTCCGATAACCACGGTGCCACAAATGTCCAACTCGTTCAGCGCCGCGCGCATCGCTTCCACAGCTGCGGCATCAGCAGCTTTTTCATCGCCGCGACCGATCAGGTTGGCTGCCGATATGGCCGCCGCTTCGGTAACGCGTACCATTTCCATGACAAGTACGCGGTCCAATATTTGGCTTGCTTCGGGCATATTGTGGAGTAGTCCTTCTATAGGGGTAATTTTGAACTCTCGATAGGGGAGCGATATTACAATGTCGAGACCGGTTTTCCTGATCCTTTTTCTGATCCCGTCCAGCGCGATGGCGCAGGCAGTGTCACCGGAGGACAGAACGCGACATCTGGTAGAACATGCCCGGCAATTGGTAGCCGTTGATGCTGATGGCTGTCTTCTGCACCGGACCAACGATGAGATTGTGGTCTGCGGCACCCCGGAAATTGATCGAGAGCAGCGGCTGCCGTTTCCTGACCTAGCCGGACCAAATCGAAATGGCGGGCCGCAACGGGGAGAAATCCCCGCGGCGAATTCGTCCCGCGTGGCTTCCGGAAGCTGCGGAGTTTCGTTCCAGGATAGCAACTGCTCCACCGAAAGGCTGAAATCGGTTGTTGGCAACGGCAAAAGCGGCGGTATTCTGGACGGGCTACAAAAGATCGTCGGGGTAGAAAATGCCGATGTCCCGACCAACGATTATCAACAACAATTTCGGGACGGTGTTCTAACCGGAGATTGATCAGTCCTGATCGCTCAGCAAATGCATCACCACCGGAGCGGCCTTCAAGCTGGTCGAGCTCGACAGGGCAGCGAGGCCCAGCGAGACATTCCGTTCGCGACTGTCATGGGTGACCATGGAAATCAGCACCGATCCTTCAGCGGCTTTCTCGGTCTGGATCAGACTCTCGATCGACACGTTGGCATCGCGCATCGCTGCGGTAATTTCAGCCAGAACACCCGGCTTGTCAGCGACGATGAAGCGGATGTAGCTTTTGCCGATCCGGTTGCCACTCTCGGCGCGCTCGCATGGTTCCATTGCACTGGCTGGCGCGGCAAATACGGTGCCGGCATCGCCACGGGCAATGTCGATCAGATCGGCGACAACGGCCGAGGCCGTTGGTCCTTCGCCCGCGCCAGCACCCTGAAACATCAGGCGGCCGGAAAAATTGCCTTCGGCAACCACTGCATTGGTCGATCCGTCGATATGGGCCAGAGGATGGTTTTCCGGCACCAGATAAGGATTGACCCGCTGGAATAATTTTCCGTCATCGAGCCGGGCCATGCCGAGCAGGCGGATGCGATAGCCCAATGCCTTGGCCTGACCGATATCCGCCGCCATGATGTGACGGATCCCGTCGATTTCCACGCCTTCGAAGTCGAGCGCCTTGCCAAAGGACAGTGCGGCCAAAATAGCCAGTTTGTGGGCTGCATCGACGCCATCAATGTCAAAACTCGGATCGGCTTCGGCATAGCCGATCTCCTGTGCTTCCTTCAGCACATCGTCAAAGGCATGTCCGTGTTTTTCCATCGCGGTGAGAATATAGTTACAGGTGCCATTAAGAATGCCGTAAACCCGCTCGATCCGGTTGGCCGAAGCGCCGTCGCGAAGCCCCTTAATGACAGGAATCCCGCCTGCAACAGCGGCTTCATATCTCAGCGAGAGATTTCCGGTTTCAGCCGCCTTGGCCAACTCCATTCCGTGATGGGCGATCATTGCTTTATTCGCAGTGACAAAAGACTTGCCGGACGCCAGGCTTTTGCGTGCCAGATCCAGTGCCGTGCCTTCGGAGCCGCCGATCATTTCCACGACGCAGTCTACATCGTCACACGATGCCAGCTCTTCGGGCTGATCGAACCATGGATATGCGGTGAGATCGATGCCGCGATCCCGGTTCCGGTCGCGGGCGGAAACAGCGGTTACGACAATCGGCCGGCCGGCCCGTTGCGTAATCATCTCACCATTCTCTTCGATGAGCCGGATGACTCCGGTTCCGACGGTGCCCAGTCCAGCGAGCGCTATGCGAAGCGGAGCAGTCATGATGATTGGCCTCTTTTCGTTTTAGGTGAGATTGTTGGCGCCTTATTAGCGTCACCTATGACGAATGCCAGTACTAGTTCTGCCGTATCAGGGCTGACGTGATCTCGGGCAGTTGCCGAGATCGCGGAGAACCATTTGATAATCGCTACGCGCCTGCTGTGCATTTGCGCCTGCGTCACCGCCCAGTGCACTGGAGGGCAATTGACGGGGGAGAAAACAGGCCAGGCGATACCAGAGCAGGCCGTTCCTGACCGGCGCGCGCGCGGCTTCGTCAACAATTTCGCCGAGCGACACGGCCCAGAATTTTTGCTGGCCTTCCCGTTTCAGCACCGTGATGGAAATCGGTGATCCCGTCGCGGTTTCCATGAATATCTGCGTTTCGCCTTCGCCTATGATCGTACCGGGCACATGAAAAGCGCTGCCGATACGCGAAATGGCTGGCGGTGCGTCGCGAGCGAGCAATTCGCGGACCAGCGAACGGACACGCTGTTCACGGTCGGGGGTCCAGGCAATTTGTGCGTCCTTGGCTACAAGTTGTACATTGTCACCTCCGCTCGCGGAACGACGGGCAAAGATAATGAACGGTTTCTTCTTGATTTTCGGAGCCCGGCCGCGGCCATCAAGGGGAAGATCAATTATATAGCGAATCGTTTCGCCGACCCCTCCCTGACCACGAATCAGGGCCTGCGTTGATGCGATAATATAAAAACGCTGCGTTCCCGGAGGTGCATTTGGGGCCCGTTCAGGGGCCACTTTTATCGCTTCTTTGACCGTTGCGTGTACAATTATCGGCGCATCCGCACTGAGGTCGGCGAGGTCGGCATATTGCAACGGATCAGTCTGGTCCGGGGCTTGCGAAAAAGCCGGAACCAACGCAAATTGGGCAAAAAACAGTGTAACGGCGAGTATCATAAAGGGGCGCATGATTTTCTCTGGAACAGGATTTGAGGAGCTGCATTTAACCCCTGTTGTAGGTCTTTAACAGCTTAATCAGCGCTGAACCAACAAAGCGATTGCCTGCTTGGAACTACCGCGTTAAAACAAATTTAAGACAGCTTCCAAGTGAACGAAAAGCTGTCATACGGGATAACAGAGGTCGCGACGGTTTTTTCAAGCCTCATGATCTTTGACTAAGGCTTCAGTGATGAAGCGTCGGCCTTGATGGGGAAAAAGGAGTTACATTTCTGAATGGCTTATGCTGACCAAGAGATGAGTTCGAACAAGATTATATCAATTTTTCTTGTCGTGGTCATCCATCTATTACTTGGCTATGCGCTAGTCACCGGACTAGCCTATAAAGCCGTCACGAAGGTTGCCTCGCAACTGGACATGATCGACATTCAAGAGGAAGAGCCGCCGGAAGAACCGGATGAACCGCCTCCGCCTCCTGATCAGCCGATTGAACCGCCTCCTGTGGTATCGCCTCCGCCGATCGTGGCGCCTGTGGTCGCACCAAGGCCGGTGATCCAGTCGGTTCCATCTGCGCCGCCACGGCCTGCACCAGTGGTAGCGCCTCCTCCACCTCCTGCACCACCTCCTCCTCCGCCACAACGGGCGAATCCCGAGGTTCGTGGTAATCCTGGCAGTTGGGCAAATGCGAATGACTATCCTTCGCGGGCTCTGCGCGAGGAACGTGAAGGTACAACCCGTTTCCGGCTTACGGTTAACGCCGACGGCAGGGTAAGCGATTGTCAGATCACTGGTTCTAGCGGCCATAGTGATCTTGATCAGGCTGCTTGTAAAAACCTGACTCGCCGTGCGCGTTTCAGACCTGCTCTGGACTCAAACGGTAATCCGACAACCGGCTATTATTCCAACGCCGTTCGTTGGGAAATACCTCAATAATGAACACTGGGGAGGGCATTATATGATGCCCTTCCTCCACAGATTTTTTGCTATTAATTTATCCTGAGGGGAATATTAAAATGTTGATTGAAATTTTGGCCGCTGGTTCGACAGCACCACAAAACGCCTTTGGCTTCTGGGAAGCCATGCAACAGGGCGGCGTTATCGCCTGGTCCGTGCTTGCAATTCTGACGATCATGTCCGTTTCTTCTTTCTACATCCTGTTTTCGAAATTGTTCGAACAGAACAAGGTCATGAAACAGGGTCAGGCCATGCGCTCGTCTTTCTGGCGTGCAGCGACCCTCAAGGAAGGCGCTGCGAAGCTCGACAAAAATTCCGCTTATCGCCAGATTGTTGACGATGCGATCAAAGCTGATTCAGATCATGCCAAATTGACCGACCCGGTTGAAGCACATGACTGGCTGCACGGATCGATCGAACGGTCGCAGGATCTGATCAAGTCCAAACTGGCAACCGGCCTTCCATGGTTGGCTACTGTTGGTGCGACTTCGCCGTTTATCGGACTGTTCGGTACGGTTATCGGTATCTATCGCGCGCTGATCAAAATCGGTATCGCTGGTCAGGCATCGATTGATGCTGTTGCTGGCCCGGTTGGTGAAGCACTGATCATGACCGCACTTGGTCTTGGTGTGGCTGTTCCAGCTGTTCTTGCTTACAACTGGTTGCAGGGACGCAACAAGCGGATCGCTGAACAGCTTGCTGCATTTTCCAACGATGTTCTGGGCTATATGGCTTCGGACGGCGGCGTTAAACCAATCGCTCCGGGCGCTGCTGCAGCTGCTGCGAAACCTGCTGCACCTGCCGCAAAGAAATAAGTCGTAGGTCGGGTTGCCAGCCATATTGGGCTGGCAACTTGGCCAACGCACGAAAAGGGAGCTTTCGTTCCCTTCAGATGGTTTAGTTTTGAGAGGATAAAATCCTATGGCGATGAATGTTGGGGGCGGTAGCGGAGAGGAATCCCCTCTATCCGACATTAATACAACCCCACTTGTGGACGTTATGCTGGTCCTGCTGATCATTTTTCTGATCGCAGTTCCTGTGGTCATCCAGTCCGTGGAACTCGAGCTTCCGGTACTTCCGTTTGAAGTGACAACGACGAAGCGCGAGAATGTGCTGCTGTCGATCACGACGACTGATGCCGCAGGACGGGATCCAGGTGATGCTGAATATTCGGGAGCCACTCCTGGCGGTAATTGCCGTGTCTACTGGAATACCACTCCGGTGAATTCTACCGAGTTGGTCACCAAAGCTGTGAAACAACTGGAAGACCAGATTGAATCATTTGGCGGAGTCGAAAATATGACGCCGGAAGATATGCCGGAAGTCCATATTCGCGGTGACATCAACACACCATATAAATGCATCGGCGGCGCAATTTACACCATGCAACGCGCCGGTTTTGCAAAAGTGGGCTTTATTTCCACACCGATCGTTGTCGAATAGTTCGACCGGCAACTAGAGTTATTGAAGGTTAAGGAGACGCACGAATGGCTATGAGTGGCGGAAGCGATGATGGCGAACCAATGATGGAGATGAACACGACGCCGCTCATCGACGTCTTGCTGGTTCTTCTCATCATGTTCATCATCACAATTCCAGTGCAAACGCACGCGGTAAAGATCGACCTGCCGGTCGCGGATGATAGTCCGCCACCGCCAGACTTTGTCGATCCGGTAAAAAACCGTCTCGGGATTACGGCAACCAACCAGATACTCTGGAACGACACCCAGGTGACGCTGAATCAGGTTAAACAATATCTGGCTCAGACGAAATCGATGGTTCCGGAACCAGAACTGCAGTTCCAGCCCGATCCACTGAGCGCCTATCTGACCACCGACCGCACTCTGGCGGTGATCAAGGACAGTGGCGTGACGAAATTCGGATTTGTCGGTAACGAACAATATGGCAACTTTAACAAAGCCAGCCGCGCACCGAACTAGTTTGGTCAAATAGAATTTAAAAAGGGGCCGCGATAACCTTATCGCGGCCCCTTTTTTTGTGTCCTGAGGAGCCACCCGCGGCGGAGAGGAAGTCTTCAATCGAAAATCACCAACGATCAATCTGGGATCATCGACCAGTCTGTGGAGCCCACAGCCAATCTCGAAATAGGGACTGACGTGCCGTCAGGAATTTTGCGGAAGCACCCTTGGCGCTGCTATCCGTCACTTCCTATTCCATCGGTCGAGCCTAAGCCCGCATGAGGGGAGTGTCTGTCACGCCGCGCTATTGGGGCGGCTCGTCTCGGCGCTGCTGAACTGTAAATCGGCCAGTCGCGCGTAGAGCCCGTCTTTGGCGATCAGGCTGTCATGGTTGCCCTGTTCGACGATCCGGCCCTCTTCCATCACGATGATGCGGTCGGCCGACCGTACGGTCGCCAGGCGATGGGCGATGACGATCGTGGTCCGGTCTTTCATCAAATGATCCAGGGCGTCCTGAACCAGCTTCTCACTTTCCGCATCGAGCGCCGAGGTGGCTTCGTCGAGCAGCAATATGGGTGTGTTGCGTAGCAACGCGCGTGCGATTGAGATGCGCTGGCGTTGCCCGCCGGACAACCGCGTTCCCGCTTCGCCCATGAAGCTATCCAGCCCCCCGGGCAAGGCACGAAGGAATTTCTCCGCGTTGGCGACGCGCGCGGCTTCCCATATTTCTTCGTCGGTGGCCTCCCATTTTCCGTACCGTAGGTTATCGCGAGCGGAGGCGGCAAATAATACGGTTTCCTGAGGCACGAGTGCCATCCGTTGACGGATCTCTGATGGATCGGCCGAAGGCAGGGCGACACCATCGATACGGACGGAACCGCTCTGGGGGTCATAAAAGCGTTGGGCCAGCTGAAACAGCGTCGACTTGCCGGCGCCGGATGGACCGACCACAGCGACGGTCTCGCCAGGCGACACGGTCAGTGAAAAATTGCCGAGCGCCTGAGTGTCGGGGCGGGTGGGATAGGAAAATGTAACATTGTCGAACGCAATCTGGCCGCGCGATGGCACGGGCAGGGCGATCGGATTTTCGGGAGCCGCAATGCCGGGTTGTTCGGATAGCAGTTCCGCCAGCCGGCCCGCTGCGCCAGCGCCGCGCAACAAGTCGCCATAAACCTCGGTGAGAGCGCCAAAGGCGCCCGCGACCAGACCGCCCGTGAGGACGAAGGCCGCTATTGTACCACCGGATATCGATCCGTCTGCCACGCCGATGGCGCCGCGCCACATCAGCATGACGATGCCGGTAAAGATCAGGCCGATAACAATGGCCGTCATCGCCGCGCGCAACCGGATCCGGCGTTTTGCGGTATCGAAAGTCGATTCGACCGCGCCGCTGAACCGTTCATGCTCGCGTTTTTCCTGTCCAAAAGCCTGAACAATTTTCATTGCGCCCAATACTTCGGAAATCATCGCGCCAACGTCGGCGACCCGGTCCTGGCTCGATCGCGATACATTGGTCAGTTTCCTGCCGATAAAAACAATCGGTAAAATGATCACCGGTATGGCGAGCAGCAGTCCTGCGGTGAGCGCAGGGGCAAGGGTGAACAGATAAATGATCCCTCCGATTCCAATGACGATATTGCGCAAAGCCACAGACACTGTGGTTCCGACAACCTGTTCGATAATAGCGGTGTCCGAGGTCATCCGCGAGGCAATTTCCGATGGCCGGTTTTCTTCAAAAAAGCCCGGAGCTAGCCGCAGTAGATTGGCTTGTACGGCGAGCCGCAGATCGGCAACGACCCGTTCGCCGAGCCAGCTGACAAAATAAAAGCGGAATGCCGTCGCCACTGCGAGAACCGCGACTATTCCCAGAAGGCCCTGAAAATAAGGAGCGATATCTCCGTTTCCGCCCATGAACCCTTTATCGATGATGGTTTTGAAGCCTGCCGGTATCGCCAGCGTTGCCATCGCGGAGACAAAAAGAGCCATCAAGGCGAAGATTATCTGTTTTGGATAATTAATGGCTCGTTCGAATACCATCCGCAGATTGCCGATCTTCTTGAGCGGTGCGGGAGGGGTTTCTATGTCGCTGGAATTGGTTTTATCGTTCATAATAATGCGCTTAGCAGCCCGTCCCAATTGTAACAATCACTGGATTGTCCCGGCGCTTTCCGGAGTTTCTTGTCCGGTCAAGATGGCGATCAATTCAAAAATACCAAGAGCAGCGCTAATGTTGGCTGGATAGCTGATGCTTTGGTTTCAACGGCATAATGCTAGCCAAATGCCGATAGATTGTTAAAAGCACAGGGGGGCGGGGATAAACCGTTCCGGACGATTCGTGTAATTTTTGGATCAAGGATGCTGCCCCTGTGAATCAGATAGCTTCAAAAGGTCAGCTGCGGATGTCTTTGCTCCGGTGGATATTGTTTACGGTTCCGCTAATCGTTCTGCTGGGTTTCTTTTCGGGGCAGATCGCTGGATCCGGGGAAGAAAACCGTTGGTTTAACGCCCTGATAAAGCCGGACGCGCAGCCACCGGGCTGGCTGTTCGGCGTGGCTTGGACGATTTTATACGCAATGATGGGTACAGCCGTTGCAATGATTCTCCATGCACGGGGGGCTCCCATGCGCGGTGTCGCGATCGTGCTGTTCTTGATCCAGTTTGCGCTCAACCTTTGCTGGTCACCATTATTTTTCGGCATGCATCAGGTCTCGGCCGCATTTTGGCTCCTCGTAATCATCTTTCTTACAGCATTGGGTACAACGCTGGTTTTCGGCCGAATCCGCAAGGCTGCTGCATGGCTCATGGTGCCCTATCTGGCATGGCTATGTTTCGCAGGAATTCTCAACATACAAATTGATCGGCTGAATCCGGGTGCGGAAATCCTTGTCGTTCCGGCGGCGAGATCCCAGATATAGAATGTTATTTTTTCGGACCCGAAAGGTCCTTGACGGAGTTTATTAAAATGCAAAGCCAGAACCGCTTTTTCGATGATATTTCCAAAGTATTGAACGGGCTTGCTGGCACTGTGGCTGGTGTCGGCCGTGAAGCGGAAGCTGGTGCGCGCGAGCGCGCCAAGGAATGGTTCGGCGGCATGGACTTCGTATCGCGTGATGAGTTTGAAGCGGTGAAGGAAATGGCGGCGAAGGCCAGGGCAGAAGCCGATGCGCTGAAAAAGCGTATTGATGCCCTGGAAAAGAGCGCATCGGCGCCAGCCAGGAAAGCGGCAGCAAAAACCACAACGCCCCGTAAGCCTGCCGCGTCAAAGGCTGCTGCTTCCAAAAGCGCTGCCGGGAAGCCAACTACTTCCAAATAAGGTGGCAGAGGGATAGCGGCGGTCGGCGAAGTGTTCGCCGTTCATTATCCACAGCGTTCCCACAATCAATGTGAAAGCAGGCGTTCCGTTGCCTTGCCCTGATCCGGCGAGTGGGCCACTACGCTCCCAACAGCAAAGGATCTGGAACTGCGATGCTTGACGACCAATGGGAACAGCTTGATCAGGATGAAGCGCCGCCCGTGGATATGCTGGCTGCATTTTTCGAGGCGCGCGGCTGGTCGGTCGAGCGGACCGGTGACGACGAACTGTCGGTCGAGATAAAGGGCAACTGGACCAGCTACCAGATGCGCGCCATCTGGCGGAATGAGGATCATGTCCTGCAAATATTGCTGCTACCGGAGATCAGGGTTCCGGAGGAGAAGAAAACCGTAATTTACGAAACGCTCGGTCTGATAAACGAGCAGCTTTGGCTGGGGCATTTTGACCTTTGGTCGAATAATAATATTTTGCTGTTCCGCCATGCAACCCTGTTGGGTGGCAGCGGCATGCTCGGTCTCGATCAGGCCCAGACGATTGTCGATCTGGCGATTGAAGAATGGGAGCGCTTTTATCCGGTCTTCCAGTTTGTTTTGTGGAGTGACAAGAGCCCGCAGGATGCAATCGCTCATGCGATGGTCGATACGGTCGGTGAAGCCTGAGGCCAGGTCCTGTCGCGTTATCGCGACAGGGGGCAAGGGTTAGTCAGAAGAGCGCTAGTCAGGAGTTATTGCCCCCGCGCAAGTCGAATACCATCTTGCGGTCACTTTCCGGAACCAGGCCTTCCAGCACGTGCCAGAAACCGGATACCGATTCCTGACCGGCCGATACATAGGCGGACGAGAGCTTCTCGCGCAGCTGGCGAAACAGTTCCGCTTCCAGCGCGAAGCCATTTTCGGTCAGGCGCAGCATTTTCTGGCGCCGGTCGACGACGCCGGGGGATGTCAGAATGAAATCCCGGTCCTGCAGTTCCTTCAACACCCGGCCGAGCGACTGTTTGGTGATCGCCAGCAATTTCAGCAGTTCGCCTACGGTCAGGTTAGGTTGCCGCGCAATGAAATATAATGCCCGGTGATGCGCCCGGCCCAGCCCTTGCTTGGCAAGTTCCTGATCGATCGCATTGGTCAGCCGGGTATAGCCGAAATAGAGCAGCTCGATGCCACGGCGGACTTCGTCCTCACGCAGGAAAAGCGGAGAGGCTCCGGGAGAATTGGCAGGGCGAGATACGTCAGTCATGTTGACGTATCTTGACAGGCTGATTAGAGGAATGCAAGACAATAGAAACATGCTTCCATATCTTCCAATTGTTGGCATGATTCACAGTGAAAGCGGCAGAATATGGCAGATATAGAAAACCTGGAATTCAAACTGGAACGCAGCGCTACACCGGTGCATGCCAGCGAGCGGACCAAGCTTCTGGAGAACCCCGGTTTCGGGACATTGTTTACCGATCATATGGCCATGATCCGCTATACAGAAGCCGGAGGGTGGCACGACGCCAGAATCGCCAAGCGTGAGCCGATCCTCATGGATCCTGCCTCTTCCGTACTTCATTATGCCCAGGAAATATTTGAAGGCATGAAAGCCTATCGCCTCGCCGACGGCGCGACTGCACTATTCCGTCCGGAAGAAAATGCGAAACGCTTTCAGGCGTCGGCGCGGCGGATGGCGATGCCGGAATTGCCGCAAAAACTGTTCCTCGATTCGGTTGAGGCTCTGGTCGATATTGACAAGGACTGGTTTCCTTCGGTCGAGGGCGGTTCGCTCTATCTGCGGCCGTTCATGTTCGCGAGCGAAGTGTTTCTCGGCGTTCGCCCGGCCAAGGAGTATCTCTATCTCGTGATCGCATCTCCTGCCGGCGGTTATTTCAAGAGCGGTGCATCGGCGATCAGCATCTGGGTGTCCGAACAATATAGTCGCGCAGCACCCGGTGGAACCGGCGCAGCAAAATGTGGCGGCAATTATGCCGCCAGTCTTGTTGCCCAGGCCGAAGCAATCGACAAAAATTGCGATCAGGTCGTCTTCCTTGACGCAGCCGAGCATAAATGGGTGGAAGAGCTGGGCGGCATGAACCTTTTCTTCGTGATGGATGACGGCAGGCTGGTCACGCCGCCGCTTGGCGGAACAATCCTGCCGGGCATTACCCGCGATTCTATCATCACGCTGGCCCTTGAAGAGGGGCTGACGGTGGTTGAAGAGCCTTATGCCATCGATCAGTGGGAAGCAGATGCGGCGAGCGGCAAGCTGGTTGAAACCTTCGCCTGCGGTACGGCTGCGGTTGTCACCTCTGTCGGTACAGTCCGGTCCAGCACCGGTGAATTCACCATTGGCGGCGGCGGCCCCGGACAGTTGACCGAAAAATTGCGACGGCGTCTGGTCGATATCCAGCGCGGGGTTGCGCCTGATGATCATGGCTGGGTCAAGCGACTGTTCGAAGCTTAGTTACAACTGCCTCTTGCTCCTTGCGGGCAAACTGGATAATAGGCCCGTTCACCAGCGCGGCTCACCAGAATCAGGCCCGCAAATATTGGGGTGTCGCCAAGTGGTAAGGCAGCGGCTTTTGATGCCGCCATGCGCAGGTTCGAATCCTGCCACCCCAACCAACTTTTGTTTAACAGCTAAGCGCCTGAAAAACCTTTGGTTTCTCTGCGAGTCAAAACCCCGTGGCACCCTGCCGTGGCACCCTCTCGTGGTTTCGATTTTGGCACCATGACTCGCGCTCTGATTCGGTTCAAGCCGCTAAGTGAGATTGGGAAAGTTTTCCACTGATCCATCCACATAATTCGTGAGAGATATTGCGGAGGCCTCACTCGCCTAACGCTTCATTCCATCTGCATAAGCACTGATTTGCATGGCCGCCGATGATGGCACCGATGATTGTAGTCGTCGCAGCACCGATGTGTTAAGTCAATTGACGGATCGCTGCGCAATCCTGAACCAAATCAATAAGAGCCATCTGTCACAGGATTGGTGGTCTTTCAGTTGTTCGTTGACGACCCAATTTCGGTCGAGCGACCGAATCTTAAGTCCGACCCAGAATTTGCCGTTTGTTCAACTGCTCAAAAAGGCTCGTTGTTGTCGTCTTCGTATCGGTCCCATTCGTCCGGTGGTGAAGCATAATATTCTGCGGCGTCATACTCTTGTGTGTTGATATATCGGTCCGCGAGACTACCCAAGGCTAAGCCTGCCAATCAGACGTCCCAACGGCAGTGCTAGCTGCAAATGAAAAATACATAGAGCGACCTATAGAACGTAAGCCGATAACACCTGGTTCTGTCCGCATTCCAGCTCCTGACGAGAGTGTCTCTGCTCCGCAACAGTTAGTCAATTGGCAGGTGGCCGAAGCTGCAACTCACAGTCAGCGTCATTTAGGCGCAGAAAAAACCGGACAAGAAAAAGCTGAGCGCGAACGCGACCGTCTTGCGGATCGAAAGACAGGCAGAACGGCATCGTGATCGAATGAAGCGTTGGAGCCAGGGCAATAGCATTGGCGGGGGCCTCTAACACAACCGATTTAGCCCTTAACTAGATGGCAGGTTAACCGTCTAAGTTGCAAGTAAGTATGCGTTAATAGGAAAAGGTTGCGATCATAACAAACGTGGGGCCCTCCTTTGAACGGACCTTTGGGCAATGAAGTTATGAAAGTATTGGAGATTGAAACTATGGCAAATCCGTTCGGCATTGAAGCTAGTTCAACTGTTCCCAGTGGGACGGCAACTTATGATGTCACCTTGCATTCCGTTCCTGAGCCACATCCGGCGTTCAAAGAATACTCGGGCATTTGGAAGCCAGAAAATGGCCTAGTCAGTATTACGGGAAAGTCCGAGACCTTTAGGGAGGATCCTTCCGCATCCGAAGCCCGGCGTATTTACGCTGAGGTAAAACATGAGTTGACACAACTCTATGGTCAACCGTTCGAAGACGAAGAGATTTCTGACGAAGATTGGCCAGAAGACCTAGGCTTTTGTTCAGCAATAGAAAATGGCGCTCGCAGCCATACATGCGATTGGGACCTTGGGACGCACGACCTGACTGATAACGTGCAAAATATTATGCTGACCATAGTTTCGGACGATGGCGACGAAAAAAGCCAAGTGTGGCTAGAATATGGGTTTCCTGAATGCAAGGACGAGGTGACTACGGGCAAAGGTAAAGCATCCTGAGCTGTCGATTCGGCTAAGTGCATAACTGCTGCTGTGCACGGCTGATAAAAATGTGTATGCAAGAAGCTAATCGAATGAGAGCAAGCCGACAAGCGCCATGTTTATCGGCGAACAGCCAGAAGATAGGTCTTGTGAGGCTCTACGCCCGGTAACTCGGCACGCCCCATGTCCGGAATTTCATGGGCGAAATTGTATTTTAGCGCGAGCAGGAAGTGCCACGTATTCTTTGTAGCCCAAAGCTGTGTTGATGTAGGCTTTGCGTAATTCTCTTCGAGCCAGAGTCTGCAGATTTCGGAAATTAGTTTTTTCTTGTCCTTCAAGAGTTGTGCGGCAAGAAATTCTTCAAGGAGCTTGGGCTGACCATATTTTGCTAAATCCGTATACGGCGGATAGTCCCCGTATTTCAAATTTTGGGCTAAGCCTCGATTATTAATCGAGCTAATGGGTTCTGGCGTGATGGAATATTGCTGGTGATCTTCGTCTAGAAAATCGGACCACACGGAATAATTGTCTGGTTCATTGTTAACGACCTCGTCTGCTTGTGTGTTCGAAATCGGATTCTCGGGGCCTTTATTTAGTATTGCCTTTAGGTCCGATACCGAAATCTGTGACGCATTGTGCTTTGTTATTCCAGCGACCTCAAATTTCTGAAGAAGCTTGTGCTGATAGCTGAACACTTTGCGTTGGTCTTTTACGGAGTGCAGAAGCTGTTGCTTGACGCGTGTAATTTCGAAGTCCGTCTCGAAAATCACATTGGAAATCCATTTTGCAATAGCTTTTTCACCGTCGCTACGCCTTTGAAGTTTTGCCAAACTGTCGAGCAGCTTAAGTCTCTCCGTGTTCGGTGCCGCAATGTTCTTGCCCGGCTTTGGCGGTTCGAACTCGAAATCCTTCAGCTCTCCAGTGATCTTACAGAGCTCTGTCTCTGCATCATCGTCTGCAATTTCGCCGTCTGTTATTTGGTCCATTAGGATGCCGAGCTTCACGCATTTTTCATCCAGCAGCTCGCGGTGCGCGAGGTCCTGTGTTGCCCCCTCAATTTTGCTCGGCCTTCCGGTTCTTTTTCTCTCTGTCATTATTCTTCACTATGATCCCAAAAGTCATTCAACAAGATAATAATCTACTTTTGGGTCAACCAGAATTCCATTCCATAACATATTGTCAGGACAATTTTCGTCCTGATAATAACCTGAAGTAAAATGTTAGGACTAGTAATGGATTTTTATGAACAACTAGAAGAAAGTAAGCGGAGCAAGGCTCCTGTGCGCAATACGCTGGCAGACCATGGACCAGATATCCAAGCTGCCAGAGAAAATGGTAATCCTTTAAACGCTGTATATAAAGCGCTTAAGAAGAGTGGTGTTGAAGCAGGCAAAAATTACAGCAGCTTCCACAATGCGATCAAGTGGCTTGATGAGAATGGCTGGCCGCACGAACAAGGACAATCGTTAGAGACGCCAATTCAGCCAGCCCTATCGTCCAGCGTTCCAGAACCTATTGATGTCCCCGCCGTCACGAGAGAAGATGATCGTTCCCATACGCAGGCGCCATCAAGCCTCGAACGTCAGGACTATTCGGACCAGCGTCACAAAAGCGATTTTTAGAGGAGCGCTGATATGGATCTTGTAAAACTACTATACTTCATCCTTGTGGTGACGAATGCAGGCGGTGAAGGTAAAACACTGATAGCCAAGCTTATCCAGGCAATTTGGGAAATTGGCGGAATCGATGCCGTGATATTGGATGGCGATGTGGGGAATTACTCGTCTAAATCTACAGACGAAACTGCCAAGGTGGTGGGCTGGGGTGTCAAACCCCAGGTTGCGCCAGAGATTGTCGCTAGCACGATCAACCAGCATGCGATAATGGATCTCGGTGCCAATGCTATGGCATCCGCTCGCGAGGTAGCTGATCTCGTGCCAGCGCTTGAAGAGCATTACAGAAAGGATGAACGCCGTTGCATCGCATTCCTTCCAGTATCGACGAACAAGTCTGGAGCGGTCGGTGCGATTAATACACTTGAGGAGAAAGTGGCATATTTCGACAAATATGTTGTAAAAGTCGACAGAGATTTATCCGGTAATTTTGACGGAGATGTGAGTTCCCAACAAGTGCTTGAACTCGCCTATCTTGCGCCGGGGTTTCAAATGTTGATTGCACAATGCGGAGGTTCAATTGCCAAAGCCATTTGTCAGCCTCCGGAAGGATACAAATTGGCATCGACCTATCTTGCGAAATGGGCTTATGACTTCGTATCGCAGGACGGAATGCCAGATATTTTTGATGGCGCTATTTTGAACAAGCTACGCAGTTATAGTGACATTCCAGGCGAACTTCGGGAGCTTGTTCTACATTTAGATGACGCCACCGATGCTGCCTTGGAGGAAAATGTTAAAAAGTCACGGATTATTGAGGTAATTGATCAATGCGGCTGGACGCCAGAGGGTCTTCGTTCGGCAGCCAATAAAATATAGAATCGTAAATTTATACAGGACCAAAAAGGGCGGGATTTCTTTCCGCCCTTTTTTCGTCGTCCAAGTGGAAAATATTACATCCGTGTTGGCATATATCAGACGATCAATTCGCTGACATCAGGCGAGCATTTAATCATGCGGCGATCGCTTGGCGTTGATACGTTAATTTGCCATCGACTTGCATCTTCAATTTAATTTCTAGTCACCCCTCGCGATTGCATTGGCTGTCAACATTCCAATGGGCGAGCAGCTAAAATCCAGTGGAGTGACAAAGTTTATAGGCGCACTTCCGCAGTTTGGGCAGGGGCCCAAACTGCCGTGCGGACAGCCTCGCGGCAGCCGTTTATTGTTAATTTCTAATCCTAAACCAATGCCATACCATTGGACATACATTGGCTTAACATTTTGATAAATAACAATAATTACTTCTACTTCAAATATTCATGTCCTATAATATGCTTTGAAGGATATGAATATGGCAACCAATGCACAGCTAGAACTAGCAGACCAGATTGCGGCGGCCCGCATTAAATTTTCACTTATACAGCAAGGCCTGCTGGAACCTGATGGATATAAGACGTCATTTAGTCCGAAGATCCGCACCGTTGCAAAAGATGAGACAGCAACCAAAGGGCATCGCGGGAAAAATACGATATCGTTTCAAATCCCATGTTCTCGGATGCACCGGTTTACCGACAAGAACGGAATGACATCCTTTCATTTGTCACACAAATCCATCACTCGGGTAACCTATGAAACTTATCAAGAAGGCACCCGCGTGTCCCCGGGCGCAGCAAAGAGTCATTGCTCCTATATCGAGCGGGATGCCGCGGTTGCACGCCTTGACCCTGCAGAGAAGCTGGCCGATGAATTTGACGTTAAACTGTCACGTCAGGACGGCGTTTCTCAATCTGACGAAGTCACGAGACTTTCAAATAGTTCCGACCTTCCGATTGGGCAAGCGGCGGACGGTCAGTTCGGTAGCATGACTATTGACCAGGATATTTACATCACCCGGGACAGCGCTGTTTCACGTCAGCCCGATGGGCAAAGAGCACTTATTACAAACATCGATGATGATGATCGTGCTCGCGCGGAATATTGGGCTTTAGTTGAAGAACATGAAGCCAAGCCTAGTCCGGACAAAATGTCATTTCGAATTGCGGATAACCCAGAGTTTTGGTCAGCTGTATCGAAAGATGAGCAATGCCCGCTATCGTTAAAAAGAGCGCTTGCAGCACCCGATGCAGACTGCGTGACGAAGTTGGATATTGAATCGATTGAACAGATGCGGGATTATCTATCGTCTCAGCCGGAATGCATTCTGCCCTCAAAGGGGAAAAAATCTAAACCCACTGCCGATCCGGTTGCTAAATTTCATAAAGGTCGCGGGGGCCGTATCCAGTTTCGCCTGACGGGAGAGCTGCCGAAAGAATTGTCGGCCCCTCAAATGTTTGCGCTTCTCAAGGACATCACTGAAGAGTTTTCCAAACGCAAATTGCCATTTGTGGCTGTCATGCATGCACCTGATCACAAGAATAACGACCGAAATTGGCATTTTCACCTCATCTATCACGACAGGCCATGCAGGCGTATCACACAAGGCGATATCGCTACACTGGAGCAGCAGGGTTATGGCACTGATCGGTTAAAAGCCGGACAATGGGACTTCACTGCGGTCACAACAAAGCAGCACCGTTCCAATGGCCGAGCCGTGCCGCTCAAACAGAAAAAAGTGCGCGAGGTAGCGGAAAAACGATGGATTGAAACCTTACGTGAGATTAGCTCGGAAATTACAAATCGTCATCTGGAGCAAGCTGGACATAAACGCCGTGTAGATCACCGTTCCAATGAACGAAGAGGGATTGAGGCAGAGCCGCCGGAGCATCTGGGTTCAGCATTGGCCGCCGCAGAGGCGCGCGGTGAAGTCACGGACCGAGGCGTTGAAAACGAAAGGCGTCAATGGGAATCAATTATGGCGCAGGCTGATGCAAAGCTCGAGGATAGGCTATCGGATATCGGACAGCGGACTTCAAATGCCGACCGAGAAAATAGCCGCGCCGGCAAGAACCCTGCGCTAGATCAAGAAATTATCGCTGCAATGACACAGGCCGCCAGACTTGAGCACGAGGCGTTTGTGCTTGATCAGAATATGCAACGCGCTGGCTCACGGGCAGCGACCTTGAAGATGAAGAATGAGCAATTGCTGGCTGCTTACCGGAAAGATTCCAAATCTGTATCGCGATCACAATATCAAGAGGCCAAACGCCTTGTAGATGCGGCTTCGGCATATTTGCTCGCTTTGAAAGGGGCACTCGAAGACGAAAGCCAATTGCTAGCCGATTGCCTTGAAGCGGCGAATGGAGCTAACAAAAAGACAAAACTTCTTATCGATGCTCAGAGCCAGGATAATGTCAGGTCAATGTCAGTTTCGGATACGACAAGTGTTCCAGTAATGACCACCAAGCTATCTAATGCGGTGGAGGATACTAAAGTGCCTGAACCGGCTCCTGTGCCCGCTTTTCCGGTCAATCTCGATCCTACAATCGAAAAACCGCGAACGAATGCAGGTTTCTCGCATGCTAATGAAATAAATTTCAGGAAGTGGGAAAAATATTACCATAACGCAGATCAAAAGATAGATGATTATTTGGCAAAGCATATCAAACGGCTCGAAGCTGAGGAATCTAATAAAAAGGTTGAAGCCGAGAAAAGGGAAAAAGTGGAGGCCGCCGCCGCAGAAAAATTGCGCGTAAAAGAAGCCAAGAAGAATGCAGGTAATAAGTTTAATGCGCAGCCGTGGCAAATTGGCATGGATCCATTCGATCGGTTCTGAACTGCTGCCGGAATACAAAATTACATTCCTGTCCCCTTTTTGCCTGGCAGAGCACCACAATTAGGCCTGCCGGTTAACAGTCTACGCAGGGCTTGGCCCGTAATAGACGGCGACCCGACAGGCCCATATTGGGAACTAACGTTCAGACATTAGCCTAGACGCTTGCATTCCTCGCAAAGCGGCTTCCCGCCAGTTCCGGACCGGCGGTTCTCAGTCTCGATATTATTGCCGGTATTGCAGTTAGTGTCGTTGTGGTGGACATTGGATTTGACCGAATGCCATGCTGCTACTTTAGCCATTTTAGTGGCCCTTTCTATTTGTGTATGGACAGATTCGCTGTCCTTTGTTAGAAGTAGGGCCGTGAGCTGAAAGGCTCACGGCATTTAGATTACGGTAACCTCCGGGCTATATGCCACATAGCGCAAGCTCCTTTCTCCCGGCGACGGGATTGGTGGTTGTGATCTGACAGGGGTGCAACCCTGTCGGCGAATAGGCCCCCTTTTGGGGGCCTAGCTCGTTATGGCCTAGACTAAAGGCCACTAAACTCATCTTCGTGCACACGGGCCTTGGCTAAGGTCCAAATGCTACCGTCGAAATCAATCTCACCATCATTTTTCAATCGGGTAAGTTGAGGGCTGAAACTCGTGCGGACAACATCTATGCGCCCCCACTCAGAGTGAAAAAAGTCAAGCAATTGCCTTGAAGTAGCTCCGTTCACAAAATGTTCTGAAAGCGCCTTCTTCACCAGTTGCTTCATTGTAAGCTTTTGAATAGCTGGATGAGCCTGCGCCTTGCGATGTGCGACCGCGTTTCTGCTAGCTTGATTTCCTGTTGGGGGGAGGTCTTTAACCACTAAAGCTGATGCTGCGGCTTTGCGCGCGGCCCTGATACGGGCGAGATCTTCTTTCAACGGCTCGATCTCATTTTCGAGCCGGTATATCTTGGAGGCGATTTCGTCCTCCATTTCTTGAAGTGCTGAGATGACTAAACTTTCCATTTGCTGCTGATAACACCCGAGACTCGGATGCGCAATAGCAAATCGTTATCTAGGCAACAATTCTTGTTTCTCGTTTGTTCTTTAAAGCAAGGCGTCTAAAGTGGGTTAAGGGGATAAACGGGAATTAGTTATACAGCGATTAGGCTGCGTTCGCGCCGATAGTTGAAGCAATTCTACAATGATGTGAAAATTGGTCTCGGTAAAAGCACTTTTATTTTCGCGGTATCTGTAGATTAGCCGATATTTCAGCAGGATCATAATTCGGCGAATATATCGGAACCGAGCGTCCATTGCCCCTCATCCAAACTGCCGGCCTAGGCTTATATTTGGCTCTATCGCGCGCACCTTTGCCAAGGCTGCGACTAACCCCGGTCCGCGGTCCCACGATAGTCCCCTGCTGCAAAACGTCGTCGAGGCCGAAGCGATAAGCCTCACGGGGGTCAATTCCTTTCAGCAAATATTTGCGGATAGCTACACTGCTGCGAGCAAATTGAATGTCTACTGAGCCGTCGGGCGCCGGTTTATGGTTTTGTGACCGCTTTCGTGGCGGATTTCCCTTACTTTCCAGGCTTGTAATCCAACGCGGAACGAGATCTGCAAATTCTTCGACTAATTGCTCAGGCACATGAACTTGCCAGTGCACATGATAGTGCCCGTGCACAGGATCTTGCTCCCGGCTATACACATAGGTCGGGGGAACGCATATCTCCAGCTGCTTGCACCTAGTCCTCAGCCAACGGCAGAACCGTTGGTTTCTTAGCTCTTTGAAATTGTCTTGGCCCGTTACGGTAAGATCCCAATTGATCGTCACATACATATTGAGCTTGAAATCCGCATTAACGTTGCTGGTGGGATACTTCCTAGCCGACTGTTGCCCACCAACCTGCTTGGCAAATCTCGTCGCGTGATGAAGATTGCGAGCTGCAGCCCGGCTAATATACTTTGATGATTTAGTTTTTTGGGGTTTTCTAGAATATTGCACGCTGATCTCTGAGTTTGTTCCTGTAATAGACATTGAGCTCTTAGGATGAGGAAATTGCTTTACAAAGCAACGTTTTTAGCAGTGATCCAATCTGGCACGATTGGTCGTGCTATTGGGGTCTAATAAATCGAGATGCTCATTCCGAAATCCGGCGTATTTCCGGCCGACTGCAATTGGGCCGTTTGCCGACGGTCGGCTTTAGGAGTTTGAAGCAGAGAAAGCAGACTCTTATATCGAGGTAATCGAAACGACAGCTTCCGCCCCACATGCAGACATTCACACTCGCGTGATTTGACGTCCGATTCGCGCCCACTTTTGGTCATTCACATGTAGCTCCGAGAGGGCCGAAAGCGGTCACGGAGAAATTTGCAGATTCCGGAATTCGTCCACAGAACCAGCAAGCCGCTAGATCTCCTCCTGCCATCTCTAAATTCGCGGTGCCAGCGTCTCAATGATTTTGCATTCACCTACTGTTCCATGCTGACAAGCACCGATCACGCGACCTAGTTCGGAACGTAGCGTTGTCAGGTCGTCGATTTTCTGATCAATCTCGGCCAGGTGCCTGCTCGCAATATCATCAACTGCTTCACAGGATTGATCTTGATTGTCCGATAGTTCCAGCAATTCGCGCAGTGCCTTCAGAGTAAAGCCGAGATTTCGGGCACGGCGGATGAATGAAAGCCTGGCGAGATGGTCGCTTCCGTAATCCCGGTAATTCGCGGCCGTTCTGGCAGGAGGCGGTAACAGACCGATATTCTCATAATAGCGGACGGTTTCGACCTTCGTATCGGTTGCTTTTGCCAGTGCTCCAATTTTCATCGCTTGACCCTATAGTTACTACAGGGTGCATAACTATCGGCGAATCGAAAATTGTCTAGGAAAAACCATGTCTGATAATTGCTGCGCCGATGCCTGTGGAACGGGAGACGCGCTGAATGACAAACGCTGGCGGCGTATCCTGTGGATTGCGCTCATCCTCAACGGCGCGATGTTTTTCATTGAGATGGGCGCTGGTGTTCAGGCGGATTCACGAGCGCTTCAGGCCGATGCGCTCGACTTTTTTGGCGATGCGGCCAATTATGCGATCAGCCTTGGTGTGGCTGGGATGGCGCTGGCATGGCGTTCGCGAGCGGCCTTGTTCAAGGGCGCAACCATATTGCTATTCGGTCTATGGGTGCTGGGATCTGCCGTATGGGCGTTTTTCAACGGCACGACGCCGGTTGCCGAGACGATGGGTATCGTTGGAACTCTGGCGTTGCTTGTGAATGTCGGCGTTGCGCTGATGCTGTATCGCTACCGGACGGGCGACGCGAACATGCGGTCGGTGTGGATATGTTCTCGCAATGACGCGATCAGCAATGTTGCTGTTCTTGCCGCAGCGCTTGGCGTCGCAGGGACCGGCAGCGCGTGGCCCGATCTCGGAGTTGCAGGAATTATGGCGGGGCTGGCCATCACCGGCGGCATTCAAATCATTTGGCAGGCTCGAAGTGAACTGCAATCTGTGAAAAAGAGCAAAATCACGGTTGGAGAGGCAAGATGATGCAGGCTGTTCCGGTTACCGCGTTGATTGTTGTCTTCCTTGCTTCGCTATGGCGCGGGTATTCCGTAGCCCGTTCGACCGGCGACAGTGCCTGGGCATTTGGCGCAGCCAAGGGCGGGCAGCGTTTGGCCGGGCTTGTTTTTGCGATCAGTATTGCCGTTCTTGGAATCGCAAGCGGGTTAGCTGCAATGCAGCCGGTGACCAGATTTGCCTGGGTTGGTGCACTGCTGGCAGTTGCTGGCACTGTTGTAGTGATTGTCTCTCAAATCCAGATGGGCCGGGCTTGGCGCGTTGGCGTTCGCGACGGAGACGCACCGCTTTTTGTTCGGCATGGGCTATTCCGGTTCAGCCGTAACCCCATATTCGTAGGGATGATATTGCTCGGCCTCGGCATTGCCTTGAGTGCCAGCATTTGGTGGGGCTGGGTTGCATTGCTTGCATTTGCGCTGGCCTGCCATGCGCAGGTCCGGATTGAGGAAGCGCACCTGAGCAAAAGTTTTGGTGCGGCCTATGACCAGTTTTCCAGCGAAGTTCCCCGCTGGATCGGAATTTCGAAATGAACTTGGAGATGCTACCCCCGATCCTCTTCGGAATATCCCTCGGTTCGGTTTGCATCATCTTGCTGCTGTCGCTCGTTGCAACAAGGAGGGACAATCTTCAATTCTGGCCGCCGCCTTCTAAAAATAGTTGGCAGCATCGAAGCTTCCTGATTTTATTCAGGTGTTTTCTTTATCCATTGATCGTTCTGTCAGTGCTGGAATTTAACATCAGTGTAATTGAGACGCGTTATGTCGCGATTGCGATAGGCACATTGTTGTTCTGCGTGGGATTTGGATTTGCCCTTCGCATCACCCTTCAAATGGGATGGCGCAATGCCTTTGGAGAAAAACGCGGACTGGTAACAGACGGCTATTTCTCCATAAGCCGTAATCCGGTCTATGTAGCGACCTGGGTAGGACTTGTAGGTTGGGCGCTCATCATCAATTCGACCTTTGTCACGATATTGTTGGGTTTTTGGGCCGCGCTCTACCTGCTTGCTCCCATTTTCGAGGAGCCATGGCTGGAGGAAATGTATGGCGACGAATTTCGAGCCTATAAAAATCAAGTCCGCAGGTTCTTCTAAATATGACTCAGTTTTTAGGCCTAAGGTTCGAGAAAGTCCTTTGCGGAGTCGGTCAATCGTCGATGATCGTGCTGGCAATCGTTCTCGTAACAATAATCTGAAAATTGATGATATTACATATCTAACTGCATGAAATATTGGGAATGTTGTTCAAAAGCACTTGATGAACTAACGAGATAATGTATTGGGCGGAATCATGAATGAACGAAGCGGCATAACCAGAAAAACGTCAGGGCTCTTTCGCCTGATGGCGGTTTTGCTCGTTCTGATTATGTCGAGCATGGCGGTTGCCGAAGCAGCTGAATGCGCCAGCGAACCACAAAACGCCGAACTGATGTTGGTTTCCGACGCCGGGCACTCGGATGAAGCCCCTTCGGATAATGACGCCGGTAAACACGGAATCTGTCCGCATGGTCATTGCCATAACGGCAGCGTTACCACAGCACGGTTGGCAGGCTTTGACGGATCAGTGGATCTGGTAAGTTCCAGCTTCAGCAGCAACGCCGATCAATTTGCGCTGTCTGCGCATTCAGCCCGTTTAAAACGACCACCTCGCGTCTGAACTAATTCTGACTTGCGCCAGACTTATGGCGTTATTTCAATTAGTTAAGCGAGGATTTCTCAGAAATGTTGAAGAAAATGGCGCGTCTGCGCCTCTGTGCGGCAATGATATTTGCCGCAAGCCCTGCCACTGCCGCTCTGGCGGAGGATCAGAGTGTTAGTTTAAACGAGGCCTTAGTGCGCGCTGGAGCGGAATCGCCTGCCGTGCAAGTTTCCCAAGCAGAGATTGATATCGCGCGCGGGAACCAAAAACAAGCGAGCCTCGGACCAAATCCCGAGGTCTCGGTAGACGTTGAAAACGTCGCCGGGAGCGGCGTTTTCAAAGGCCTGCGTTCAACCGAATATACCGTTTCTGTTGGGCAGCGATTGGAGCTCGGCGGTAAACGCGGTGCCAGAACACGTGCGGCGCGAGCGCAGACAAGCCTCGCAGAGATAGAAGCTGCGATCTCTCAGGCCGAATTGGCCAGCTCCGTGCGTCTGGCATATACAGAAGCAGTTGCCGCTCAGAGCCGCCTTGACTTTGCAACGCGCGTCGTCGGTCGCAACCGGGAACTGGCAAGAATTGCCAGAATCCTCGTTGAAACTGGCCGTGACCCGCCGCTTAGAGCATTGCGCGCTGACGCTGCGCTTGGCGAAGCGGAAGCAGCACTGGAAGCCGCAAGGGCAGAGGAATATTCCGCCAGATTACTACTTGCATCGCTGTGGGGCTCGCAAACACCACCTCAGAAAGTTGAACCGGTCTGGCTTAGTGGCGGCGACGTAGAATTTGAGGCCGACCTGTCCCAATCCCTGCAGATCAAAGCCGCAGAAGCGAACCGGGACGCTGCCAGTGCCAATGTCACGCGCGAACGCGCAAATGCTGTTCCAGATCTAACGTTAAGCGGCGGCGCCAGACGTTTTGAAGAAAGCGGGGATACTGCGTTCATCGTGGGTGCTTCGATTGCCATACCGTTTGGAAATCGCAACCAGGGCAGCATTCAAGCGGCAGAAGCAAGCGTTCGCGGAGCTGAGGCGCGTCGCGCTTTGCGGTTGGTTGCGATCAGCCGGGAATATAATATTGCCAGCAATCAACTGGAAGCAACGCAAAGCCGTGTGGAAACTCTGGAAAGCCAGACACTGCCCCAAGCTGAAGAAGCATCAAGACTGGCCCAACTGGGATATCAATACGGAAAATTTACCCTGTTGGATGTCCTGGACGCTGCAGCAGCAAGAGACACGGCTGAACTCGGCCTGTTGGAAGCCAAGGTAGCGAGAGCGGAAGCGGTGATTACACTGCTGAGATTGGCGGCCAGATAGATGAGAAAACTGGAAGTAGATCACGTCATAATATTGGCTGGCATCTTCATCATGCTGACAGTTCTAACCGGCCTGTTCATGCTGACGTCGATCGCAATAACAGTGTCGGATTGCGGCACTACAGAAACCAGTATTTCCGGTGACAGCGCGCCTCCACAAAACCAGAGCTTGACTGCGGGACGGTCACAAAATTCGAGCAGGGATATATAAAATGAACAACAGAAAATGGATCATAATCGCTGGCCTAGCCATCGCGTTTGCGGTTGTGCTGGGAGTAATTTTCAATGGCTCAACCGGAGGTAGCGCGGAAAATCAGAGCGCTGCCAACAACACAGAAGAAAATCATTCCGAAGAAGAAGGCGTTGTCGAAATGACAGAAGAACAGCTGCGCGCCTCTGAAATCGGAATATTCGATGTGGCTCCAAGTTCGCTTGATGCCGAGATTATTGCGCAGGGTAGCGTTGCACCGTCTCCTCAAGGGCAGGCCATATTGAGTGCAGGCGCTGAAGGCAGGGTCACGAGCATCAAAAAGAGGTTGGGAGATGCGGTTCGGCGCGGCGAGACAGTGGCTACCATAGAGAGCCGCGAAGCCGCCGCAATTAGTTCCGAGGTTACATCGGCAGCTTCTCGGGCCGCGCTTGCCCGGTCGCAGATGAACCGGGAGCAGCGCCTCTACGATGAGAAAATCACCGCACGGGCAGATCTTGAAACGGCGAGAGCAGAAAATCAACAGGCTGCCGCAGAAGCAAGACGGGCAAGCCAGGCGGCCATTGCGTCAGGTGTCAGCGGACGCTTTATTGCTGTGCGCTCACCGATTGGCGGCCGGATAACGTCAAGTCCGGCAATTCTGGGCTCCTACGTGACCGCTCAGGATGAGCTTTTCCGTATCGCCAATCCGAACCTTATTCAAATTGAAGCGGCAGTTCCCGCAGAAGATGCGCGCAAGATCAGCACTGGAGCAGCGGCCACGGTCGAAACGCCCGAGGGTGAAATCTCCGCTCGGGTATTGGCGGTTACGCCAGCTGCCGATCCGGAAAACAGAGCGGCCATTGTCGTGCTTGCCCCTGCTTCAGGCGCCAGACTCGTCCCCGGAGAATATGTGCGAGTGCGGATACTTCAGCAGGCGACAAGCGATCAGTCTACGGCATTGATTGTTCCCGTAGAGGCTGTCCAATCCGTCGAAGGACGCAACGTCGTGTTTGTAAAGACCAAATCTGGTTTCCGTGCACGGCCCGTTACGACCGGAGCGAAGAGTGGCGGTAGAATCGAGATTGTCGACGGCCTCAAGTCAGGTGAACAAATCGCCGGCAAAAACGCCTTTCTCCTGAAATCTGAACTTGGCCGCGGCGAAGCAGAACATTGATTAATACATTCCCATTGGAGCAACGGCTATGATTGCACGTCTCGTCGAAATGTCCGTCCGCAACCGGTATCTCACCGTTTTGTTTCTTGCTGCGGTCGCGGCATTCGGAATCTATAATCTGGTGAACCTGCCAATTGATGCTGTCCCTGACATCACCAATAATCAGGTCCAGATCAACACTGTCGATCCCACCCTGTCGCCACTCGATATTGAACGCCTGGTGACTTATCCGGTTGAAACATCGCTCGCGGGCATTCCGGGACTGCAGACGACCCGTTCTATCTCCCGCAACGGCTTTTCGCAGGTTACGGCAATATTTGACGATAGCGCCGACGTCTACTTTGCTCGTCAACAGGTGGCCGAAAGACTGACCACTGTTCGCAACAGCCTGCCGGCCACGGCCGAACCGGCAATGGGACCGGTATCGACGGGTCTTGGCGAGGTTTTGATGTGGACGGTCAGCTACGAGCCATTTGAAAAAGGAAAAGCTGCGGGCGGTTCTGGCTGGCAATCTGATGGTTCATACCTGACTCCCGAAGGTGAACGCTTGAACGATGAAGTCTCAAAGGCGGCGTATCTACGCACGCTTCAAGACTGGGTAATCGGACCGCAATTGCGCAACGTCAAGGGCATCGCTGGTGTTGACTCGATTGGTGGTTACGCCAAACAATTTGTCGTTACCCCCTCGGCGGCTCGGCTTTCTTCCTACGGTATCGGTTTTGACGATCTTTCCGAAGCGCTTGGAAGGGTCAATCTTTCTGTTGGCGCAAACTTTGTTGAACGCGGCGGAGAGGCATTTCTGGTGCGGGCAGACGCACGACTCAAATCGCTGGAAGAAATTGAAAATTCGATCATCGCGACACGCGAAGGCATTCCTGTTCGCGTCCGTGACGTTGCATCCGTCAGCAATGGCGGCGATTTGCGAACCGGCGCGGCAACCGAGAATGGCGAAGAAGTCGTTGTCGGAACCGCATTGATGCTGCTTGGTGAAAACAGCCGTGCGGTTGCCGCTGCAACCGGTGAAAGGCTTGCAGAAATCGTCAAGACAATGCCTCCCAACATAAAATTAGAAGTCGTTCTGGACCGTTCGAAACTGGTCAATGCGACTATCAGCACGGTTGAAAAAAACCTGATCGAGGGAGCTTTGTTGGTTATCGTCGCGCTATTCCTGCTCCTTGGCAATTTCAGGGCAGCGCTGATTACCGCGCTCGTCATTCCC
The DNA here is from genome assembly GCF_963975555.1 of uncultured Parasphingorhabdus sp. Taxonomy (GTDB): domain Bacteria; phylum Pseudomonadota; class Alphaproteobacteria; order Sphingomonadales; family Sphingomonadaceae; genus Parasphingorhabdus. Next base: position 811,895 of record NZ_CAXBHH010000001.1, read on the forward strand.
GTTTCCTTTGTGATGATGGCAATCGGCATGAATCGATTTGGCGTTTCGGGAAATCTCATGAGCTTGGGCGCTCTTGATTTCGGCTTGATCGTTGACGGCAGCGTTATCATCGTGGAAAATTTTCTGCGCCGGATGGCAGGCCGGCAACATGAAGAAGGGCGACTTCTGTCTCTCGGCGAACGACTGGAAGAAGTGGTTGCATCAACAAGAGAAATGATCAGGCCTTCGCTATTTGGCCAGGCGATCATTTTGCTGGTTTTCGTGCCTTTGCTGACTTTTCAGGGTGTTGAAGGAAAAACCTTCTCGCCGATGGCCATCACCGTAATGCTTGCGCTTATATCGGCGTTTATTCTCTCACTGACGTTGGTCCCAGCATTATTAGCACTGCTGATAAGCGGCCGTGTTTCTGAAAAGGAAGTGCGGATGGTGAGCTGGAGCAAAAGCAAATACGAACCGGCACTGCGGAAGGCTTTGAAATGGCCTGGCCGGGCAACTTTGGCAGGTCTTGCCGTATTTGGACTGTCAATTGGGATATTCGGTTTTCTCGGTAGCGAATTCATGCCGCAGCTGGACGAGCAGGATCTGTCCCTTCAATCGATCCGAATACCATCCACGTCGCTGGATCAATCTGTTTCAATGCAAAAACAGATCGAGCGGGAGATTTCCAAATTTCCACAAGTCCGCTTCATGTATTCAAAAACCGGAACAGCTGAAGTGGCCAGCGATCCTATGCCGGTCAATATTTCCGATGCATTTATCATTTTGCGCCCGAAAGATGAATGGCCCGACCCGTCGCTTTCAAAGACAGAGCTGGTGGAACAGATGGAAGCGAAATTAGCCAATCTCATTGGCCAGAACTACGAGTTCAGTCAGCCTATTGAGATGCGCTTCAATGAGTTGATAGCCGGTGTGCGAGGTGATGTTGCCGTCAAGGTATTCGGCGACGATCTGGAACAGCTTACTGCTACGGCTAATCAGCTTGCAGCTGCATTTTCGGGCATTGAAGGTTCTGCGGATGTCCGTGTCGAGCAAACCGAGGGTTTTCCGACATTGGACGTGCAATTCGATAATTCTGCGATTGCAGCCCATGGCCTCACCGTTGACGAAGTGGCCGCAACCGTCAGCGCCGCATTGGGCGGCGCGGAAAGCGGGCTGGTATTTCAGGGCGACCGCAGGTTTGATATTGTAGTGCGGCTACCTGGCGAAGTGCGAAATGATATCGACGCTATCGGAGCGCTCCCGGTTATTTTGCCAGACAATGGTTTCGGACAAAGATCGTCGGTTCCACTCAGATCGCTAGCTACCCTGAAAGAAACCGAAGGCCTCAATCAGATAAGCCGGGAAAACGGGCAGCGGCGCGTTGTTGTGCAGCTCAATGTTCGAGGCCGCGATGTTGGCTCCTTTGTGAACGAAGCGAAGTCCCAAATTGAGCGCGATGTTACTTTACCATCAGGAGTCATCCTCGAATGGGGCGGGCAATTCGAAAACCTTCAGGCCGCTCAGGCGAGGATCAATCTGGTTGTTCCTGTCGTTGCATTGTTGATTTTCGGTCTGCTGGTCATGGCGCTGGGTAATTTTCGGATGGCCGCAGCGGTGTTTGTGACTGTCCCGCTGGGAATTGCCGGCGGGATATTCTCGCTTGCCGTAACGGGCCTGCCATTCTCGATCTCGGTTGCTGTCGGCTTTATTGTTTTGGCCGGTGTGGCAGTGCTCAATGGACTTGTGATGATGACCGCGATCCAGGGGCGTCTCGAATCTGGCGTGGAACTCGTCGAGGCCATCTACTCCGGTGCAGTTGAACGCTACAGGTCCGTTTTGATGACAGCCATCGTGCCTTCGTTAGGCTTCGTTCCCATGGCGATCGCGACTGGCACAGGTGCTGAGGTGCAAAAACCGTTGGCGATTGTGGTTATCGGCGGTTTGATCACTGCAACGATATTGACGCTTTTCGTGTTGCCCGCCGTGACGCGGTTGATGCTTGAGCGTGAATTTCCCGATTTGAGGCCGCATATCAAGCGATTCACGCCCTCTTTGGACAAGTTTCCAATCCTGCAACGTTTCCGTCCAAAGCCAGAATGAGAAGGAGTGCATAATGCAAAAGCCGCAACAAATATCTCTCATGCGGATTTATACCGATGAAGCCGCAATGCATGGGGACGAGACGGTTGTTACCACAATCATTGCTCGGGCCAGGTCTTATGGGCTTCGCGGAGGCACCGTCCTGAAAGGAATATTGGGGTTCTCCTCGTCTTCCATTGTTCATGAACATCACGCGTTCGGAATTGGCGATAATCCACCGGTGGTGATCGAAATAATCGATGCCCGGGCACGACTGGAAGATTTCTATACTCAGCTAGACGATCTGCGAGGGATCGGGCTAGTCAGCCTCGAAAAGGTCGATGTTCTCACGCGAGCGGCAGAACAGAAATGACCGATGAGCAGCACAGCAAGCATTTGGAAAATTCGGATCACTCACACGGAGGGCTAATCGACAGGCTGCTTGGTGGCCGTGCAGAAATGGTTTTTGCAGGTCTCTGCGGTGCAGCCCTTCTTGCCGGATGGCTGGGACCCAAAATCAATCTTCTGCCGGCGAGTATTGGGTTCTGGTTTTTGGTGGCGGCCTATTTTTTCGGCGGCTATTTTACGATCTTGGAAGCCTTCGAAAAAATCAGAAATCGAAAATTTGAAATAGATTTTCTCATGATCGTTGCCGCCGGCGGGGCGGCGTGGCTCGGGGCATGGGCAGAGGGAGCATTTCTATTATTTCTGTTCAGCATCGGCCATGCACTCGAAAATTATGCAATGGCCCGCGCGCGCAATGCCATATCCGCACTGTCTGACCTTGCTCCCGAGGAGGCGGTGGTCCGCAGGGACGGAGAGGAACTGCGTTTGCCGGTGGCTGAACTGGTAATCGGTGATATTGTAATCATCCGTTCCAACGAGCGACTTCCAGCGGACGGCTTTGTTGTCAAAGGGGCAAGCAGCGTCAACCAGGCACCCATAACCGGTGAAAGCGTCCCGGTCGACAAGCGTCCGGTCGATAACGCTGCAGCGGCGGCCAAAGCGGCCGATAAAGTAAAATCAGAACACCGGGTTTTCGCCGGATCCATAAACGGAAGCGGTAGCCTCGAAGTGCAAGTCACCCGATTGGCGTCGGAAACCACATTGGCCCGGGTTGTCGAAATGGTGAACGATGCGGAGACGCGTCAATCGCCAACGCAGAGCTTCACCAATAAATTTGAGCGGATTTTTGTGCCGGTTGTCATTCTGCTTGCAATCGCAACTGGGTTTTCCTGGTTGGTGATAGACGAGCCAGTCTCCGATAGCATTTACAGGGCGATGGCAGTCCTCGTTGCTGCCAGCCCCTGCGCTTTGGCTATTGCCACACCCAGCGCTGTTTTAAGCGGGATTGCCCGTGCAGCGCGGGGCGGCGTTCTCATAAAGGGCGGCGCGCCTCTCGAGATGCTGGGTAAGCTAGATTCGATCGCTTTTGACAAAACCGGGACCCTTACGATTGGCGAACCGGAGTTAGTCGAAACGGTGCCTTTCGGAGAAATTGGAGCAGACGAACTTATCGCTATTTCTGCCGCTGTCGAAGTGCATAGTGATCACCCTCTGGCGCAAGCTATTGTGCGTGCTGCAGAAAAACGCCTCGGATCATCGGATCTGATCGCTACAGATTTTCAGAGCATAACGGGCAAAGGTGTTTCTGCCAAAATCAATGGCGAAAACGTCTTTATCGGGAAAGCGGGACTTTTCCTCAAAGACGATCAGGATGCGCTTCCAGAAGAGGTCGCTCAAAAAGTTACCGAAATGTCTTCACGCGGTCGCAGCACCATGATTGTCAGGCGTGGCGGCGAATTTCTTGGTGTTCTTGGCCTTATGGACACGCCCCGCGCTTCAGCGTCCGAAGTGATAAACAAGCTCCGCTCGATCGGAATCACGCGGATGATGATGATTTCTGGCGACAATCAGAAAGTCGCGGACGCGATCGCCGTGGAAGTGGGTCTTGACGAAGCCTTCGGTGACCTAATGCCGGATGACAAGGTCGAGAAGATTACTCAACTCAGCGATCAGGGTGGAGTGGCGATGGTTGGCGATGGCGTGAACGATGCCCCCGCGATGGCCAATGCGACTGTCGGAATAGCCATGGGAGCCGCAGGTTCCGATGTCGCGCTTGAAACGGCAGATATCGCGTTAATGGCAGATGATCTGGCAACATTACCTTTTGCCGTTGGTCTCAGCAGATCAACAAGTAGCATTATCCGTCAAAATCTTTGGATCAGTCTCGGCGTGGTGGCCGTATTGATACCGGCAACACTCTTCGGCCTGGGGATCGGCCCCGCTGTCGTGATGCATGAAGGATCGACGCTTGTCGTAGTCATAAATGCCTTGCGGCTGCTGGGATATAAGGAAAGTTAATCGGTGCGGCCATCGTGCCGGTCGTGCTCATGGATGGAAGAGCTAGAGCCTGTTGAATATCAGATTTGAGCGGAGTTTAACGCAATCAAGCAGGGTTGACCCAAAACGCAAAAAACGAGTGAAGATATGAGCGTTCGTCTAATGATATTTCAGCGCGGTTTCAAATTTATGCCATCATTCATTCTAGCTGGAATTTTCTTATTATTCTGGTCGAAGGTGGCGAAAGGTCATTTCGATGCAATAGATAGAACCCTTTTACTTGCTTTTCGATCGGCGAGAAATTCGGATATACTGATGGGCCCTGACTGGCTGCTGCAATTTGTCCGCAATATCACAGTTTTGGGAGATTCAAGCTTCCTGCTTCTGGTTATATTTGCCGTATCATTCTTTCTGATCGCCAAAAAAGCCTATTTCAATGCATTCTTGTTGCCCGCTTTGTCTCTCAGCGGATTTTGGGCAGTATCCTTATTGAAAGATTTTTTCGGCAGACCGCGACCTGCGATTGTAGAATATCTCTCTGTTCCCAATTCAGCGAGTTTTCCAAGCGGCCATGCCGCGAACTCGACTATCGTCTATATCCTTACCGCACTGGCGCTATTTAAACTCGTGCCAGGGCGATATGCACGGTTTTCCCTGATTTGTGGTGCGCTCATATTGGCTGTCTTGATCGGCACGTCGAGGATTGCCTTGGGCGTCCATTGGCCAAGCGATGTGCTGGGCGGTTGGATTTTTGGACTCAGTTGGTGCTGTTTGTGGCTATTGAAAGATAGTAGAACAGATGCGTAATACATCTAAAACCACTGCCACGCCAAGCGAACGCGATGAATACTCAATCAATCGCTGACGGGGGACACAATCTATTGCGATTCAACAGGTCCTTTACAAAATTCCGAATATAGGGTAGCCCCCTATGCTATGTCACATACATCAGATGATAAAAAGCTTCTGGCGCGCGTCAGCCGCCTTAAAGGGCAACTAGAAGCCATTGAGCGGGCTTTGGACAACAAGGCTCCTTGCGGTGAGATCCTCAATCTTGTCGCCTCGGTTCGAGGAGCCGTAAATGGGCTTACCGTGGAATTGATTGAGGATCATGTCCGCGAACATGTCTCCAATCCTGAAACGGACACTGACGAGGAGCGCGCTCAGGGCGCGACTGATCTGATTCAGGTTATCAGGACATATTTGAAATGATCGCCTCCGAAAGCGCAACGCAAACCGGTCACGAACATGATCACGTATTTCTAGGCCAAAATCACGAGCGCAACGAGCGCCGAACCTGGTTCGTTATTGCCCTGACCAGCGTGATGATGGTTGTCGAGATTGCAGCAGGAACCGTTTACGGTTCGATGGCGCTGGTCGCCGACGGCTGGCATATGTCCACTCATGCCGCTGCGATGCTGATAGCTGCGATCGCCTATCTTTTTGCGCGCCGCAATGCCAAGAACCCCCGCTTCACGTTTGGCACCGGGAAGGTGGGAGATCTTGCCGCATTTGCCAGTGCAATCGTTCTGGCGTTGGTTGCGCTACTGATAGGATGGGAAAGTCTCGTCAGACTGGCCAATCCGATCCCGATCAGCTTCCCCCAGGCAATCTTCGTGGCCGTCATTGGCCTAATTGTGAATCTGGTCAGTGCTTGGTTGCTCCGCGACGATCATCATCATGGGGACAGCCATCATCACGATCATTGCCATGACCACAACCATCATGCTGAACATCATGGCCGGGACCAAAATCTGCGCGCTGCTTATCTCCATGTGCTTGCCGATGCATTGACATCGGTATTGGCAATATTTGCGCTAATAGCCGGCAGCATTTACGGATGGATATGGCTTGACCCGCTCATGGGTATCGTCGGTTCGCTTGTAATCGCGCGCTGGTCATGGGGTCTGATGCGCGATACCGGTGCTACCATGCTGGATTACAGAAAAGCGGGCGACCCAGTCTCGGCAAAAATCCGCTCGATTATCGAGGAAGCTGGAGACAAGATCACCGACCTGCATGTCTGGCAACTGGGTCCAGGACACCATGCCGCTATTGTAGCAGTCATTACGGAAAGTGATACAGCCCCCGCTGTTTATCGCGAGAGACTGACCGAAACCGCAGGGCTTTCTCATATCACCGTTGAAGTAAATACAGTATAGGCAGTTGGAAAAGCGCATTTAATGGAAAACCTGTTTCTCATTGTGGCTCTTGCTGCGGGGCTGGCAATGGACGCCTTCGCAGTAGCCGTTGCCCAAGGTGCCGCAGGACATAATTCCATGTTTCACGCCACTCGGACGGGAATGGCCTTTGGCGTCGCGCAGGGCATCATGCCATTTCTGGGATGGGCCCTTGGAATAGTTTTTGTTTCGCACATCAGCGCTTATGATCACTGGATTGCTCTCATTCTGCTCAGCGGTTTAGGCATGAAAATGCTTTGGGAAGCACGGGACGGCAACGGCAACGATTCTGCTCCTAGTCTCTCAGGATGGGCATTGGGGGCAGCTGCGATAGCGACCAGTATTGACGCATTTGCTGCCGGTATCACGTTGCCAGCTCTTGCGCTTCCGGTTTTACTGACCTGTATCGCTATCGGGATAATCACCGCATTGCTTTCAAGCTTGGGGGTGATGATCGGCGGCATGGCTAGCTCACGAATAGGAAAATACGCCGAGGTTGCGGGAGGCATCATTCTGATCGCTTTAGGAATCAAAATTTTCGTCGAACACTAGTTATCTTGGACAAAGCCAACTGATCGGAGATTATATTTTCAGCGTATCTCGGCTGCGGCTGCAAGTTTGATACGCTGAATGTCAGTTTTCAAGATCGAGGATAGGTCGCGGGAAAGGCAACAATTGGGCACATTTCGGACCGACTGTAGTTGGGCCGGTAACGGACTATCCGCTCTTGGCGAACCACTCGGCAAAATGGACAGCCGTGGGCCGAGCGGAACTTAACCCGTTGTAAGGTGTTACTTTCACATGACCTTACACCACACGCGCATAGGCCGCGGAAAACCACTTCTGCTTGTTCATGGACTGGGGGGAACCTACCGCTCTTGGGATACGATCTTGCCTGCGCTTGCCCAAGTGAGGGAGGTAATCGCCCTGGACCTGCCAGGGCACGGGCAGACACCCGAAGAGGCCGACAGTGGGACGTTTAACGGGCTGGCGCGCAGCTTGGACAATTGGCTCGGGGCTGAGAAACTCACAGGGATCGATATGGTTGGCAGCTCCATGGGCGCTCGCATGGTGCTCGAGATGGCGCGACGCGGCAAGGCCGGCGCGGTCGTCGCTCTGGATCCGGGTGGCTTCTGGCAAGGATGGGAGCGTAAGTTCTTCAGGACCACTATAACGGCATCGATTGCTCTGGTTCGGGCGCTGCGACCGGCGCTTCCTGCCATTACCGGAAATATCGCAGGTCGGAGCGCGCTCCTGGTCCAGCTTTCCGCAAGGCCGTGGGCGCTCGATCCCGCATTCGTCGCGCACGAACTAAGGTCATTGGCGGATACGCGTATCGTCAACTCGCTTGTGAAGGATCTCGCTACCGGCGCAAATCAGCAGGGTTCTGCGAACACGCCTTCACCAGTTGTAATCGGCTGGGGACGCAAGGATCGGTTGTGTCTACCGCAGCAGGCGAACCGCGCGATGGCGGCCTTTCCTGGAGCAACGATGCGCTGGTTTGAGCGCAGCGGACACTTTCCTATGTGGGATCAGCCACAGGAGACGGTCAAGGTCATTCTGGATGCAACGGATCGACTAGTGTCATATTGACGCTGTAATAGGCGGATTAGCAGCTCGAAGACTCCAGTATGGGCTTACCCCGCATTGGCGCTTATTGGAGCGAAAGCCGCCGTCGCCTGCCACCTGAACGGGTGGCAGCTTTCAGGGTAATGAACAGGCGGGTCGAATGGCCGAAATTGGGCGCGCAGCGGACATAGTATCGGACCTCTGCCAATGTCCGCAAATGGGGTGGAAACGGAAGTTCCTGAAACGCGGACCAAAATGTCTGCTTCGTCGGCAAGGCATCGCCTCACCCATTATCGCGCCGCTGGTCGATAAACCGACTTACCGGTTGCCTCCGCATGAATCCACATTGGGAAAAGCGGCAGATCTATCTTCCGCGTCAAAAGTAGAATAGCATCCGGCTGAAGCCTCAATTTTGAGGTTGGAATTTGAATGGAAAATGTTTCCGTCGGCCAGCCTCCTACCAAGAGGTATATCATGAATATAGAAACCACCGCTGGGCATTTGCCGACAGGTCACCCGCCCGGAACCGAAGACGATAAAGTTCGAGTTCTGCATCGGGTCACGCCATTCCGTGAATGGCCAGAAGTTGCAGACCCAGTCGAACCGCTGATGCGCGTCGCAATCCTTGATACTGAATCGACTGGTCTTGATCCCCAACGAGATGTCGTGATCGAAATTGCCATCGCATTTGTCATCGTTGATGCGATGGGGCGAATTATCAGGATCGAAAGCGCCGGGAAGTCATTGCAAGACCCTGGCGTTCCCTTGTCACCAAAGATCGTCCAGCTCACGGGATTGACGGACGAAATGTTGGCCGGCCAGACCATAAACCCTGAGCGTATTGCAGCGCGCCTGAATGGGATGGATGCCATTTGCGCGCACAACAGCTTTCATGACCGGCGATTTGTCGAGAAACTACTCCCAGATCTTGATGCAAAACCATGGATCTGCTCCATGCGCGATTGCGATTGGGCTGGCTGGGGTTTCGATGGAGCCAAGGCTGATCATCTGTTGATGCAGGCAGGCATGTTTAATCCGGTCAAGCATCGCGCAATGGATGACGTGATCAGTCTCACCAATTTGCTGACCTTTGTCACGCCTTCCGGCAAAACTGCCTTGGGCGAAGCAATTGACAACGCCCGCCGCGACACATGGCTGTTTGAAGCGCGCGGACTGCCATATGATTATCGCCAGATCATAAAAGATCGCGGTTGGCGCTGGAATGGCAAAGTCTGGTGGACAGAAGTTCCGCATGATCAGCGCGAGGCAGAAGAGGCCTGGTATGCGCGGGCTCTAAAACCGTTTTCGGGCACGCCGCATATCGAGCCAATCACATGGCTAGGGCGATACCGCTGAATCCTAAAGTTTAAGAAACGGGCAGCCAAAAAGCTGCCCGGAGAACAATGAAATTGAAGGTGAATTTGAGCTTCCGAAGTGAATGGAAAAGCTCCGTCCAGAAAGGACGTCACTAAGAAAAGGAATATAGAATGACGAAGAATACAACCGGCGCGGGCTGTCCGCGCAAGGCGATGACGCATGCCTTGCGCTATGAGATGGGTTTGCAGGTAGAGCGGACTGGAACCTGCGCCATAACCTTTGGAGCTATCAGTTTTCCATCCGAGGCAGTGTTCAACGCCGCCGCAGATGCTGCCATCGATAACCGGCATGACATGATAGTCAGCGTCTGGGCCGATAACATCTGCGACAAACCTTCTGGCTATGCGCTGATCCTGCGTTCCATCGACGGCGCTGAAGTTTTGGAAGTCGAGCCAGCGCAGCTCGATAAGAGCCGGGCATTGGTTATGGTCTCACTCGACCGAAAGCGGATGTTCTTTTTGAACGAGAGAGCCATTGTCGTGGAAGCGAAATGCGACCGCGGAGGAAAGGTCGAACGGGCAATCCGCCGGGCCAAATCCATATTGGACAAAGCTGCCGCTGATGGCTCTGAGCGGACTGTCCAATGGGAACATACCCGCGTCACCGTTGAAGGAGATATCGTCAAAACCCGGAACAACTAGATCTTCGCAGCATATTTTTATTCACCAGCCAAACGGGCGGCATCTTCGGATGACCGCCCGTTTGGCGTTTCAGGACAATTTTTATGAAACCTCCGATATATTCGGAAAGGATCGTCACCTTTTCCGTCATCTACCATCCCTACCGCCGCAATACCGAGCGCTTCGTTCGCGCCTTTGGAGCCTTTGAAGTCAACTTACAGCCTGGTGATGACGTGTTGTTCACGCGCCATCATCATACATATCCGGACAAGGAACGAACCGCTCCATTACTGGAAATGACGAAGCTGCTCGATCAACAGACCGACTGCGTTTGCGCTATTCTGGAAGCGCCCGGCGGGTCTCATCGGCCAAAACACAAAGCCGACTTTGCTGATGATGTTCTTCATGCTCTTCCGATTTTCAATCTGGGTCTCCACCGCAAGATCCATGTTCACCGAACGGAAGACCAATATGTCCGGGTCAGCGCCGAACTGTTCGGCATTCCTATGGCGTCCAAGATGGCCGGGCCATCGGAAAAATCCCGGCGAGCAGCAGATCACGCTCAGGCGCTGTGGCTGTCCTGGGTATTCAATTGTCTCGCCGAAGATCCGGATCAGGCCAGCTTGGTAGCTGCCTTCCAGGCTTGGCGCCGCGTCGACGACCTGCGTCCCGTTACTTTTTAACAACAAGAACCTGCTGCACGTCAGCAGGAGAAAGAAAAACCATGCAAAAATATACAATCCTCGACACAGAAATGGTGTTCGACCGTTACCTTACCGAAGCCTATCAGGAAATTAATCCTGACTGCCACAAAACCCGCATCGCTGCGCGCAAGCTGAATATGATCGCATTGCTCGACATCAGCATTGATGATCTTGGCCGGATATCGGTCGGCAAATTGCGCAGCTGGACAACAGAACATCAGGATGAAGGGGCAATGCTAACGTCTGCCTTCGATGATTTGCGCGCCTCTGCCGATCGAATACTGGTCACTTATGGAGGTTCAGCGATGGATGCGAAAGTCATCGAACTGGCCGCTATGTCGCATGATCTCGCGCTGCCCCCGCAGCTTATTCAGGCTTTCGGACCCCGCATAGTGCGCCCGGCCCATCTGGATATCAACGCAGCGATGAAAGGGTTTGGCAAAACCTGGCATCATCTTTCGGAGGTGCTGGTAAGAATCGGTATTCCAGTTGCGCTGATCCGCGACAAGGCAAGTCCTGACTTGGCGTTTGAAACCGGGAACTGGAATCTTGCACGCCAGCATTGTGAGTTGGACACCTTGCTGACGGCGATTGCGCTTGTTGCATGGCGGCGAATCCAAGGCGATCCATGCCTTCGGATTCCGGAAGCCCAATTTGCGTTGATCGAAGGATATTTGCGGCAGCGGCCAAATGCCATTGCTGGGCCGATTCTGAAGGGAGAGCAGACAAGTCTTCTAGAGAAAGTCTTTGGGGTGGCAGCAAAGGCGGCTTGAAACTGAATGGAGTTGTGCATTTCGGCAATCCCAACTAACTCCCGCTCAGAGTTGCGTGATAGGTTGGGATTGCCGAAAAGCCGTGCTTCCGATTGTGGCGGGGTAAGCTGCTGATTGGCGATCTCACCATTTTCAAAATTCCTTGCAGCCCGATTTTATGTATGCTTCGCGCCCAAGAACATACCTTTACTCAAAAATTCATTTTGACCAAAAGCCGATATTCAACTGCCATGCCCTCCATGCCCTCCATGGGTGTTGGCGTCAGTCAAACTTCGCTTGTTTGACAAATAATATTTCTCGAACCCGACGATGATAACGATGCCGACAAATGCGATGACTATAATCCACGGATCACTGTTAGCTTTCATCATCAGGAAAGCGCCGAGCACGACGACATCGAAAAATATCGCGCTCAGCAATACCCATCCTTGGGCTCCTACATCCTTACGTAAATATCTGAACACGCCCCAGTGGATGACGATGTCCATCACCAGATAGAAAATCGCGCCAAGCGATGCGATACGGCCCAGATCAAAAAATGCGGCCAGCAAGCCTGCTGCTATGACGGTATAAACCAATGTATGCGTCTGAATGCCGCCGGGCATGCCAAAGTGACGGTGCGGAATAAGCTCCATATCGGTCAGCATCGCAAGCATGCGGGAGACTGCAAATACGCTGGCTAGAAGTCCCGATGCCGTTGCAATAATGGCAATGGCAACGGTAAACCAAACACCATAGTCACCAAAGGCCGGGCGGGCCGCTTCAGCGAGGGCATAGTCCTTCGCCGCGGCAATTTCATCAATGCCAAGCGTCGAGCCGACCGCAAAGGCCACCGCCATATAGACGAGCAGACAGATCGCCAGCGAGATCATGATCGCACGGCCTACGTTCTTTTCAGGATGGACAACTTCTCCGCCGCTGTTGGTAATTGTCGTAAAGCCCTTGAACGCAAGAATGGCGAGGGCAATCCCGGCGATAAATCCGGTCGGAGAGGCCGCGCTTTCTGGCGCACTTTGCGCAAATTTAAAGGTGAAACCAGCGGCCCAAAGTATCGCGAGAGAGAATATCAATATGCCGCCGATTTTGAGTATTGCAGTGACCGATGAAATCGACCCGATAATCTTGTTGCTGGCGATATTGACGAGAAAGGCAAAAATGATCAGGCCGATAGCGAGTATCGGCACCAGGATGGAATCGCGGCCAACGTCGAAGAGTTGCAATGTGTAAGTCCCGAACGTCCGGGCAACGAGGCTTTCATTGATGATCATCGAGAAGGCCATCATTAGCGCAGCTGCCCCGGTCACTGTCGCGGGTCCATAGGCCTTTTGCAGGATCATGGCGATGCCGCCAGCGGAAGGATATTTATTGGACACCTTGATATAGGTATAAGCGCTAAATCCGCTGATCACGGCGGCAATCAGGAAAGCCAGCGGGAATAACGGGCCGGATAACTCCGCTACCTGCCCGGTCAGAGCAAATATCCCGGCACCGATCATCACACCGGTGCCCATTGCTACCGTTCCCGCCAATGTCAGGCTGCCCGCTTTGTAGGACGAGGTTTTTTTACCGGTTTTCACAGCGCGCCCGTGGTCGTTCATCGCCATTCACTTCTAAATCGCGCTGCCCGGTCCGCAAAGCGGTTCATATGCGATACCGCTTCCGTTGTCAGAGGATGTTGTGTTTCATCCTCCCTGGGTGAAATAAGTTCTGCCAATGCACGAACTTTTTCATGGGTTTTATCTGGGCTTTCCGAAAGCAGAGCCAGCACGATATTCTCCAGTGCGATAACGCGAACTCTAAGTTGGACGAGTTCGGCGTTACTTATGTGCGGATCTTCCGATGTCCGGTTCTTCTGCTCGGTTTGTGCGCCGCCTTCATTGTCCCAGCGGGAAAGCGCACGATAAGGGTCGCGATATAGCTCGGCGTCTTTTTTATCAGTCATGGATCTTTCCTGTCTACTTGGGGCTGCCTTCTCGCGAACCAGAGTGTGATCGACGGTATAACGATCCACATCACAATAGGGACCAGACCAACATCGACAAACGGTATGACCGGCATAAGGTCGCTATAGCGCCAACCCCAATCCCAGTCGCGCGGCACCTTCGTCGCGAATATTTCGATGACTAGCGTGATTACCAGACCCGTTCCCAAATAGACCCCCAACATCCAGATCTTTGGATCGAACATCCAGTATCTATTTCGTTTGAGCAAAGAGACGAGCGAATAGGCGACGAGCAGGATCCCGGCGTCGCCAAAACTTGCTTGTGTGCAGCCCATTGTCCTCTCCCAAGAGGTTGCCTGTCCGACATCAAAAAAGGGCATCTGGAGAAATTCCCAGATGAAGGAGGTCATAAAGCCGAAAATCGCGATGTGCACTTCAGGTTGCTTGTCAAAGTTCATGATACGACAACTCCGGTTTTGAATAGCGAAACAGAACCCGCTGCGGTCGGGAAACTGTGCAATGTAGGAACTTGGGTCAAAATCATTTCAGCTTTTCCGCCTCTCGTCTGCGAAGCAGATAATATGCTGCGGGCACAACAAATAGCGAAAGCAAGGGCGCGCTCAGCATTCCGCCGACCATCGGAGCGGCAATCCGGCGCATCACTTCCGACCCGGCGCCGTCACCGATCAGGATCGGAAAAAGGCCGGCCAGAATCACGGCTACGGTCATCGCCTTTGGCCGTATCCGCAGCAATGCACCTTCGCGCACTGCCTGTTTGACCTGCTCTGCGTCCGGCTTGTCACCGCGCGCTTCCAGTGCCTGTTTCAGATAGATCAGCATCACCACGCCAAACTCAGCTGACACGCCGGCAAGCGCGATAAAACCGACTGCGGTTGCAATCGACTGGTTGAGGCCCATCCAATAGAGGAGCCATAATCCGCCAGTGAACGCGAAGGGCAATGTTGCCATGATCAGCAATGCTTCATCGAAGCGCCGGAAGGTAAGATAGAGCAGGAAGAAGATGATCGCCAAAGTGGCAGGCACGACCACCATCAGCCGATTGGTCGCGCGCTGCAGATACTCGAATTGCCCGGTATAGGCCACACTGACGCCGGATGGCAGATCAACCTCCTTGTCAATCGCCGCTTGTAAATCTGCGACCACCGATACCAGATCTCTCCCCCTGGTATCGACGTATATCCAGGTTGATGGCCGCCCATTTTCACTGCGCAGCATCGGCGGACCGGAACTGATGTCAATGTCGGCGACCGTGCCCAAGGTAATCTGCTGCAAGGATGGCGTGAGCACCGGAAGATTCCGCAGGTTTTCCAGGCTATCACGTATCTCGCGCGGATAGCGGACGCTTATCGGATAGCGGGCCAACCCTTCGACGGTTTCGCCGATATTCTTGCCTCCGATGGCGCTCGATACGACCGACTGGACATCGGAAATATTGAGGCCGTAACGGGCGGCAGCGGCGCGGTCGATATCAATGTCGATATAGCTTCCGCCGGTCAATCGTTCCGCCAGAGCCGAACTGACACCATTGACCTTTTTGGCCGCGCCCTCGATTTTCTGGGCGACCTTGTCAATTGCCTCGAGATTATCACCCGACACCTTGATCCCGATCGGGCTTTTGATCCCGGTCGAGAGCATTTCGATACGGTTGCGGATCGGCGGTATCCAGAAATTGGCCAGCCCTGGAACCCTGACGGCTTTGTCGAGTTCCTCGATCAGCCTGTCCGACGTCATGCCCGCGCGCCATTCCTCCTTCGGCTTGAAATGGATCGTCGTCTCGAACATAGTGAGCGGCGCAGGATCAGTTGCCGTATCGGCGCGTCCCGCTTTGCCGAACACTGTTTCCACTTCAGGCACCGATTTTATCAATCGGTTGCTCTGTTGAAGCAGTTCAGAGGCTTTCGCCGGAGATAGCCCCGGCAGGGCATTGGGCATGTAAAGCAAATCGCCTTCATCCATTTGCGGCATGAACTCGCCGCCAAGCTGGCTGATCGGCCAAGCGCTGGTAGCAAAGATGAGCAGCGCGATCACGAGCAGTTTTTTCGGGCTTTTGAGCGACCAGTCGAGTGCTGGCCTATAGATTTTCATGAGGAAGCGACTGATCGGATTTTTCTCTTCGGACGGAATTTTCCCGCGAATGAAATAGCCCATCAAAACCGGTATCAAGGTGATCGAGAGAATGGCAGCCCCCGCCATCGCATAGGTTTTTGTGAATGCCAGAGGAGAGAATAATCGTCCTTCTTGTCCTTCCAGAGTAAAAATCGGCAGGAAAGAAAAGGTGATGATCAGCAGGCTGAGGAATAGCGCGGGGCCAACTTCAACCGCCGCGTCAACGATCAGCTGCCATCGCTTTTCGCCCGGCATTTCGGCGTCTGGGTTGTCATTCTGCCATTTTTCAAGATGCTTGTGCGCGTTCTCAATCATGACAATGGCAGCATCTACCATCGCGCCAATGGCAATCGCAATTCCGCCAAGCGCCATGATATTAGCGTTAATCCCCTGAAAGCGCATCACCAGAAAAGCGATCAATATACCAAGCGGCAGGGTTAAAATTGCCACGAGTGCGGAGCGGGCGTGCCAAAGGAACAATGCGCAGACTATGGCAACGACGATAAATTCTTCGAGCAATTTCGTGGTGAGATTGTCGACCGCCTTGTCGATCAGTTCGGAACGGTCATAGGTCGTCACAATCTCGACTCCGGGCGGCAGACTCTGCTTTAGCGTCGCAAGTTTCTCTTTGACGCCAGCAATTGTCTCGCGGGCGTTTTTGCCCGAACGCAAGATGATGACGCCGCCAGCCACTTCTCCTTCACCGTTCAGTTCTGCTATCCCGCGTCTGATCTCGGGGCCTATTTGAATCCGCGCAATATCGCCCAAGGTGACGGGAACACCGCCGCGTGCGGTCTTTAAGGGAATGGCCCGGAAATCATCTAGATTTTCCAGATAGCCGTTGGCCCTCACGATATATTCGCGTTCGGCCAGTTCCACGATCGAACCGCCGACTTCCTGATTAGCGTTCTGGATTGCCTTGATCACGCTGTCCTGGTCAATCCCCAGAGACACCATCCGGTCAGGATCAAGCACGACCTGATATTGTTTCACCATACCGCCAATCGACGCGACTTCCGCAACGCCGGGAATGGTCTGTAGCTCATAACGAAGAAACCAGTCCTGCAGCGAACGCAGCTGAGACAGGTCATTGCGCCCCGTCCGGTCGACAAGGGCATATTCATAGATCCAGCCGACACCGGTTGCGTCTGGCCCCAGCGTCGGGACAACGCCGGTCGGCAGATCGGCTTGAACCTGATTGAGATATTCCAGAACCCGCGAACGCGCCCAATAGAGATCGGTGCTGTCATCAAACAGCACATAGACATAGCTGTCTCCATTGAATGAATAGCCGCGCACCGCGCGTGACCCCGGAACCGACAGCATTGTGGTTGTGATGGGATAGGTAACCTGATTTTCGACAATCTGCGGTGCCTGCCCGGGATAGGGGGTGCGAATAATCACTTGAACATCGGAAAGGTCCGGCAGGGCATCGACCGGCATGGTTCTGACGGCCCAGATACCCGACGCCAGCAAAGCCGCCACTATGAGCAGGACAAATATGCGCGCATTTACGCTGAGGCGTATGACCTTTTCGATCATTGGCTGGCCTCTGCGCGGCTAATGCTGGTGATGGTTGATCCGGTTTTCATTTGCATGAAGCGGAAGGTCACGCGGTCGCCTTTTTTAAAACCGCGCAACAAACCCGGTTTGGCGAGTTTGAAGTCCATCGTCATCGCCGGCCATTTAAGGGCAGGCACCGGTTCATGCGACAAGGTGACCGCGCCGTTTTTGATCGCTTCAATTCTGCCGGAGGTTTGATAGCCGGACATTTTTGTGGGCGCGCTTTTCTGCTCACCATCAATCGGGCGCACTTTGATCCCCGATAGGCTTGCTTCTGAATCGACGAGGAATTGGCCAGAAACGATCACTTTTTCACCTGGTGACAGGCCAGCCAAAATTTCCGTTTGCCCGCCGCCTTCGCGGCCTATTTTGACCTCTGCCGGGCGATAGCGACCCTTGCCATTCGCCAGCATTACCAAGTTGCGCGTTCCGGTTGCGATAATCGCTTCGGTGGGGACCAGTATAGCGGGACTGCCCGTGTCACCCATATCTACGGTAGCGAACATGCCTGGACGAAGTCGGCCGCCTTTATTGGCGAGTTCGATCCGTCCGGTGAGCGTTCTGCTGCCGCTTTCAACGGACGGAAGAATGGCGATAACTTTACCTGCAAATTCCATATCAGAAAAACTTTGCAGTTCAGCAACGGCGCGCTGCCCTACCCGTATTTCCGAGGCCCTTGCTTCGGGAATGGCAACATTCAGCCATACGGTATTCAGTCCGTTAATCTGTGCCAGCGGCTGGCCTTCAGCCAAGGTCATACCTTCTCTTACGCTCAGGCTTTCGATCACCCCGCCGATGGGCGCGGACACAGTGTAAACGCTTTGCTGCCTTCCACTTCGCTCTACCCGGCGGATCAGCTCGTCTGGCATGCCCAGCAGCCGCATCCGTTCCTTTGCCGCTGTGGCAAAGTGGTCATTACCACTTCTTGCCAGCGCAAGATATTCCGCCTGTGCCCCGCCCCAGTCGGGCACCAATATGTCAGCCAAGGGTGCGCCGGCGGGCACAATGTCGCTGGGTGCACGGCGATAGGTGCGCTGGACAAATCCGCCCGACCTGGCCTGAACAATGGCCACGTCGCGTTCGTTAAACTCGATCGTTCCCGTTACGCGGAGCTTGGATTGGATTTTGCCAACCAATGCCTCAGCGGTGCGGATACCCAGATTTTGCGCAATACCCGGAGTAATGGTGATCCCCGGCTCGCTGGCATTCCCATCACTGGCTTCGCCAGCATATTTGGGAACAAGCTGCATATCCATGAACGGAGACTTGCCCGGTGCGTCAAATTTTTGCTGGGGAAACATTGGATCATAATAATAGAGGATTTCGCCTTTGCCCTGCGTAGCCGCGATTTCGCTGCTTTCGCCAGCCCCGCCGGTGCCGAGCCAATATCCGCCACCGCCTGCGGCCAGAACCGCAGCAAGAACAAGCACGCGCCATTTATTGTCTTGGATGGATGTCAGCGTCATGGCTGGTTCCTTTCATAAGTATATTTGATGCGAACTGTGTCGCGAACCAACGTGGCTTCCCGGTCGAGCAGATCGATTTCTGCTTCGGCAAAAGCCACGGCTGCATTAAGCGCGGTGTCCAGATCAACGCGGCCGGCGCCATAGCTGACCCGCTCCAGTTCAGCCTGTTTTTTGGCCAAGGGTAAAAGTGTGTTTTTGGACCGTTCCCAGTTTTCCCGGTAAGACCGGTTTGCTGCGAGGTCGCTGGAGAGCTCAGCTTGCAATTGTCGCTTTAGATCATTCGCCTCCAATCGGGCGGCACTAGCTTCCAGTATCCGGGCGTCAATTATGGGATTTTGCCGCTTTTTTGCAAATAACGGCAGATCGATCGTTACACCAACCGATACATATTCGCCATATTCCGGCCGGCGATGAGTATAGGAAGCGTTCACGCTGAAGTCCGGCCGCTTGTTCGCCCGCGCCAGTTCCACATCGGCGTCGGCCCGTTCGACTTTCGCATCCTGAATATCCAGAATGGGTAGCTCCTTGATCGTGCTGACAAGTGCATCCCGGTCAATGGTGAACTCAGGGAGCGTCCCTTCGGTTTCGGGGCTTTCGACGCCGGTCCACCGCGCGAGCATTGCCCGGGCCTTTTCGATATCAGCGGCACGCAGCGAGCGCCGGTCAGCCAGTTTTGCGATCAGCCGTTCCGGCTCGAACGCTTGAGCTGGACGTGTGGTCCCTGATTCAAGGCGCGCGCCAACCGTTGCCGACACTTCATTGAGGCTTTGCTGCAAAACTTCCAATATTTGGAGCCGCCGCTGGGCGTAATAGAGATCGATCCAGGAAAGCGCAGAATAAAGCTGCACATCCTGAACCAAAGCTTCCTTATTGGCTCTCGCCACGGTTATGTCCGCCACCGCCTGACCTGCCCGGGCGCGTCTTTTTGCGCCATTGGGAATATCCTGACTAATACCGATCCTTTGCCTTGGAAATCCGTCACGACCCGGCCGCGGAGTAATCTCGAACGGACCAGCAATTCTCCGATCCATTATGTCGACGCTGAGTTTCGGATCGGGAAGTTGATCGGCGGCAATCGCGGCGCTCTGCGCCGCTTCAACAACGAGCGACCGGGCCTCTATTGCTGGCGTCGCTGTCTCTGCCAGTTCGACCGCTTCTGCGAACGTGAGTGGTTCGGCTTGAAGGGAAAAGACGGGGACATATAGCGCTAAGGCCGGCAATGCCAACAATGGGCGCCGGGATCTTGCCTGGCGGGTTTTCGGTCGATATTTCATTTTGCTTGCTCACTAAAATAGTAGGGCGAACATGCCGTCATCGGTGGCGGCAATTTTTAACCTTGGAGGTTAGATGTTCGAAAGTTTGCGGGCTTGCTTCTCGCCGGTATGCCAGAGCAATTTCACAGAAATCGGACAGAGATCGCAAGAATATCGTCACCCTAAAAAATGGCGGTATTCGCGATCTGCGTTCAAGCAATAATGGGAGGCTTTATCTCGGGAATGCTATGCATGCCAGTTGGGTTTCCAAACAGACGGCGAGTGTGGGACATAGCTTTAACGGCGATTGTTTCGGCGAAAGCTGGGCTAGCGAGAAAAGTCGTAGTTGTCTGAGAGCATTGCAGCATCGCCGCGCAATCTGACCCACAGCAATCCTTTGGTTCATTGCCGTTTGTGGATGTTTCATTCATACCCGTTTCGCTGCAATGGGACATTTCCACACTACCTGCATCGCTTTTCGCTAGGGATAGGCAGGACATCGGACTGGCGATTCCCTGTCCAGCTAAGGCAAGTCCAAGAAGAACGAATAGAAAGAGCTGTTTAAACACGAACCCAGTGTCCGGTGTTTTCCGATCCCCGTCAACCCAATCTTTGACCGAGATGATGGCGGTGAGGCAAGTCTTTGCGCCACTGTCCCTCGGTAATGTGAATTGTCCACTTTCGCGATACTGAAGCCACATTGACAATGCCCTTTCTAGGCGAATAACCGGAATAACTTATTATATTACAGATCCTTGTGGTTCGCGGACCTACGCCAACCTCGTGCGGTTCATCAGCACAGGCTCGCTGCATCCACACCTTGGCTGGCCAACATTTCGTGCACATTTGCTGCAATCACACCGTAACTGACATTTCCGAACAGCTTCTGGCGTCCTTCATTGATTACATATGTTGGACTGCCCTCGATCCCGTGTAGCTGAGCAAGGTCATAATCCTTTGTGAGCCTTGCTATGGCTTCACCGGTTTTGAGTTTATTCAATATATTGTCAAAATCGACATGCAAGAGCCCTGCTATTTCTCGTTGCACATCCCAGTCCGAGACATCCTCCGCTCTTGTAAAAAAGGCAGAGCGCAGTTCCCGCGCGGCGAGGATGGATGGTCGTTCAGCAACAGGGGCTTTGGATATGAAGCCCTCTTGCTCGATCAATTCCACCGCCTTGATGAACAGATGTGGGCTCGCCGATGAGCGCGGGCGTGTCTTTGCCCAGGTATCGCTGTGAATCGGCAAATTCTCGAATTTCCCGGCGATGCCTTGGACATGGTTCGCATAACCATCAAAACCGCCCCGGTCTGTCCATTGAGACGCGATTTTTGTCCATGTATCCGGGAATACAGAGCAGAAATGGATGTTGATAGTTATCCGATCACCAAACTCTGCTGTAAGCCGATCAAAATTGCTCTGGGAGGCATAGGCCCATACGCAAAGTATATCTGAAAAATGGTCAATTTGAGCGGTTGGCATTGCGACTGTCTTTCTGAAAGGCTGATAACCACCAGCCGCAATTACCAATGTGCAACGCGAAGCTCGGCGGCAAACTATTCAATGCGGGAATATTGCATAGAAAGTGGGAAGAACCCGGCTTGTTCACTAGCTTGGCTTCTTCCCGCTTAATTGACCGCGGTCCTTTGCGCTATTTTTTTGGCGGCATCATCAGTTCCTGCTGCATCATCAGGCTTTCCATCATCTCATGCATCATACCCATATGCTGCTTCATTTTCTCCATATGTGCGGGGTCCATCTTCATCATGCCACCCTCGGCCATCTTGGCCTTCATTTTTTCTTTATGTGCCGGGTCCATCGCCATCGGCTTTTTCCCCTGTGCCATCATACCACCTTCGGCCATCTTGGCCTTCATAGACGCCATATGGGCTTTCATCATGGCCATATTTTCGGTCATGAGCTTTTCTCGCTCTGCAGGCGTCTTGGCGTTCTGGGCTCGCTCCATCATCTGTTGATGCGCGGAATGATCGCCCATCGGCATGGCATGACTCTGCATGGCGGGCTTCGGTTCCGGGGGCGCTGCGTAGGCCGCACAGCCGGTCAGCAAGGTGAAAGCAGCGACGGTGGCAAGGTAGGGAGTTCTCATGTATAATTTCCTTTTTGTGTAGTTGCCCTCATGGGGGCCGAAATCGGCGGCGCGACATTATATTTTCACCAGTAAATACTGGGGTCAGAGGAACTATTCGCTCGAACTTCTGCTCGTCAATCAGCGCGATTGATCATGTATTATGGTTTGGATTACAGGCGACATCTCGCATGATTGGCACCTCGATCCGTCGTCGCTAGGCAAGCAAGCGATTATAGGTAGCGGTAATCGCCCAGACGAATAGCCCGGAGAAAACACTCCACGTGACAAGCCCGACAAAAAAGCCTGTCCAATGCAATGACCAGCCCATACCCTCAAAATTCGAGTGGACCATATGACCGCTCATTTGCATCATACCGCCGGGGGCCAAGATGACAAAAAGACTGCATAATATCCACGCAACTCCGAAGATAATTGCAGTGGCTAAACCAAGCTTAATGGCATCGAACTTCATTTCGCTCTCCTGATTGAAAACCAGCCGCCCCGAAAATCGGAGACATCTTGCAACCAGTTACCAACTGACAATAACAGGCCATCCCTTCAACGCTCATAGGTAATATTACTGAGCCAGCGCTTTGCGGCGCAAGCGCAAGGCGTTAGCGATTACCGAAACAGAGGATAAGCTCATCGCCGCCGCCGCGATCATCGGGCTGAGTAAGATGCCGAACCACGGATAGAGAATGCCTGCCGCAACCGGCACACCAAGCCCGTTATAGATAAACGCAAAGAACAAGTTCTGTCGGATATTACCCATTGTTAGCTGACTGAGGTGGCGTGCCTTGGCTATGCCACCCAAATCACCCTTGACCAGCGTGATACCCGCGCTTTCCATCGCCACATCGGTGCCAGTGCCCATCGCAATTCCCACATCAGCCTTGGCGAGAGCGGGAGCGTCATTGATGCCGTCTCCTGCCATTGCGACTATTTTACCCGCCGCTTGAAGCTCGCTGATGACCCGGTGTTTGTCTTCGGGTGACACATTGGCATGGATTTCATCGATCCCTATCATCTTGCCAACGGCTTGCGCGGTGGCTTCGGCATCTCCGGTTAACATGACGACGCGGATATTGGCTTTGTGCAGCGCTTTGATCGCTTCTGCCGTGGTCGGTTTGATCGGATCGGCGACACCGATAAGACCAGCAGGCTTGCCATCGACGGCCACAAACATAACGGTTTGCCCTTGTGATCGGCCGTCCTGCGCCTTGGCAATCAGGTCCGCGCTCGTGGCACCGAGCCGGTCCATCATTTTTTCATTGCCGATGGCGACGCGCTTACCGCGTGCGCTGGCTTCAACCCCTTCGCCGGTCACCGACTGAAAATCGGTTGCCGCATCAAACGAAAGCCCCTTTTCCTTTGCGCCGGTTACAATCGCGGCTGCCAGCGGATGTTCACTCGCCATTTCGATTGCGGCCACAAGCGCAAGCATTTCGTCGCTGTCAAAACCCTTTTCCGGTTCGACCGAAACCAGTTTAGGCTTGCCCTCGGTGAGCGTGCCGGTTTTATCAACCACGATTGTGTCAATCTTCTCGAGAGTTTCGAGCGCCTCGGCATTTTTGATCAAAATACCGTTTTGCGCGCCCTTGCCGGTGCCAACCATGATCGACATCGGCGTGGCAAGGCCAAGCGCACAAGGACAAGCGATGATAAGCACCGCGACCGCGTTGACCAAGCCATAGGCCAGCGCCGGTTCTGGCCCCCAAATGGACCATATAATGAAAGTGGCAATAGCGATCAGAACCACAGCGGGCACAAACAGGCCAGCAACCGTATCAGCCAGTTTCTGGATAGGAGCACGGCTGCGCTGTGCTTCGGCGACCATCTGGACGATCTTGGCGAGAAGAGTATCCTTACCAACGCGTTCGGCGGTCATGATAAAGCTGCCAGTCTGATTGACCGTGCCGCCGGTGACAACATCACCTTCGGCTTTAGCAACCGGTATTGGTTCGCCCGTAATCATTGATTGATCAATCGTGCTGGACCCCTTGGCGATGGTGCCATCAACGGGGACTTTATCGCCCGGACGGACGCGCAAGCTGTCGCCGCTCTGCACTAGGTCGAGAGATATTTCCTCTTCCGAGCCATCCGCGCCAACGCGCAGCGCAACTGGCGGTGCCAGTTCAAGCAACGCGCGCAAAGCACTTGATGTCTGTCCACGCGCTTTCAGTTCCAGCACTTGCCCCAATAACACCAGGGTCGTGATGACAGCCGCTGCTTCGTAATAGACAGCCACGCCCCCATCATGGCCGCGAAATGCTGCTGGAAAAATGCTGGGAAACAGCGTCGCGACCAGACTGAAGCCATAGGCAACTGCCACGCCTAGACCAATCAGCGTGAACATATTGAGGTTCATGGTTTTGAGCGAGTTCACGCCGCGCACAAAGAACGGCCACGCGCCCCACAGAACTACTGGCGATGCCAGAAAAAGCTGCAACCATTGCGATACTCCCGGCTCAAATAAACTTTCGAACGGCTTGCCCGGAATAAGGTCGCCCATCGCGTAAATAAACAGCGGGATGGAAAACAACGCACTGACCCAGAAGCGCTTGCGCATATCAAGATATTCTGGATCGGGGCCAGTATCGAGACTAAAGGTCTCGGGTTCGAGTGCCATCCCACAAATCGGACAGGAACCCGGCCCTTCTTGCCGAATTTCTGGATGCATCGGGCAGGTGTAGATCGTGCCCGCTGGAACATTTTCTGATACTTCGCGGTGCTTTCCAGTGAGGTAATGCGCTGGGTCGGCGATAAATTTGGTTTTGCATCCGGCTGAACAGAAATGATAATCCCGAGCCGCATGATGCGCATGATGCTCGCTCTTGCTCGGATCAACATCCATACCGCATACGGGGTCTTTCACAGTCCCTACAGCAGTCTCTTTGTCTTTGCAGCAGCACGATTTGGCGGTCTCACTATCATTCTCAGACATGATCAGCACCTGCAACCTTGCGGCCTATCCAGGCGCGCAGCGGGATAACCAACAATGCAATATACCATCCATAGAGAAAGCTACCGACCGCGCCTGCAAGAAAACCTTGCAAAGTCAGCCACTCAAATCCGGGCAGCAACGGCGCCCAAGACTCATGCATATGCATTGACTGCGGCGCTAAAAGACCAAAGCCAATGCAGATGAAGTAGCTGAAAAGCAAAAACAGGCTCAGGGTCCAGCCCCATATGAGGATTTGTTTGCGGTTTGAAACATGCGTCATTTCTAGCTCCTCTTGATCATTAACAAATATACTATAGGGGGGTATAGTAGTAAGGCGGCGAAGTGTCAAGGTTGATGCCGCCGCTTCTTTAGATTGATCACGCTCCAAAATTTGGCATAAGGGCCTCATGACAGACAAATTCACCAAAGAAATCGTGCGCATGCGTAAGATCGAGGGTCAGGCGCGCGGAATAGCTAAAATGATGGAAGATGATCGCTATTGTATCGATATCCTCCAGCAATTTTCCGCGATGGAAGCCGCCCTGCGCTCTACCAAAATGAAAATTCTGGAAATCCATACCAATCATTGCGTCGAGGAAGCTTTGACCTCGGGCAGCAAAGCTGACCAGAAAGAGAAAGTTGCGGAATTGGTGAACCTGTTCGGCAAGATGGGGAAATAGTCTGGCCCGAATAATCGTAAAGCGGAGCTCCGAGCCAGACTATTCTCTTATTCAGGGGCGTCTTTTTTGGGCTCCGTCATGCTATGATCCATCTTCGAATGGTCCATCGTCGAATGATCCATAGCTGGTGGCGCTTTGTCACTCGCATCCGGGGCTGACATTTTTGAGTGATCCATTTTGCTGTGGTCCATCTTCGAGTGATCCATCATCTGGCAGGACATTTTGCCATCAGCACCCTTCATCATCATGCCCGGCATTTTCATACCGTCTTTCATCATTTCGCATTTCTGCATCGCAGGCGCGCCGGCTTTCGGTGCCGTATGATCATGAGCCAATACCGCCCCGCCAGACGTCAGAGCTATGGCTCCCAAAATCAGTGTAAGCTTTTTCATGATATTTCCTTTCTTGGTTTAAACCTCAATTGTAACTAGCGAAAACGCGTTGGCCGCTGTCGCCAAACGCTATGACTTGATAAGGCTGGGTTTGGTTTTGATATTCCATTCCGGGCGAGCCGACCGGCATTCCAGCGACGGCAAGGCCCGTCACTCCAGTAGGTTTTTCCCGAAGTAATTTGGCAATAGCATCGGCCGGCACATGCCCTTCGATAACATATCCCTCAACAATCATGGTATGACAGGATCGCAATGTTTCCGGCACTGCGTTCGCGTCTTTGACAGCGCTCATATTTACGCTGTTCCGTGTTTCCACATCCTGTTTCATATTCGTTTCAATATGCTCGGCCCATTTTTCGCAGCAGCCGCAACCCGGGTCGCGGAACATCACAAGGGGGGCAGCTTGAGCGGCGCTGGTGCAGGCAGCGAGCAATCCAAAGAGCGCCGATGCCAAAAGCGGGTTTGTCTTCAGTTTGCGGATGTGATTGAACATCGATTTTCCCTTCGGGTAATAACGAGCCATCTGCTCGATTTGGAGCTTGGCGTGTTTAGAAATTCA
Source organism: uncultured Parasphingorhabdus sp. (assembly GCF_963975555.1). GTDB lineage: Bacteria > Pseudomonadota > Alphaproteobacteria > Sphingomonadales > Sphingomonadaceae > Parasphingorhabdus. The sequence goes on from NZ_CAXBHH010000001.1 coordinate 838,535, forward strand.
TATGATTCATGCCGCCATGCATGAATGTCCCGCCCAGAAACGCTTGAATCAGCACGCCGATCGTCAATAGGCCCAGCAAGACGGCGAACAGTCTTTCTTCGCTGCGATTGTGGTGAAAACGGCGTATCCCGGCCCATGCCAACAGCACCGATCCGATGGCGACGGTCATTCCTAGATAGCGATGCGTGGTGAGGATCAGGTTGCGGTCATAAAGATAGAAACCACCAGCAAACCAGCCAAAAAACGCTGCGGCTACTGCACCCAGAGCACCAATGACGAGCATAATTCGCGCTGCCGAACGCCAGTCAGGCTTACCGCGCGCAACACCAAACGCTTCGGCTGCAAACGCGGCAACAATCATGGCAATTGGAAAATGGATGACAACCGTATGAAGCTTGCCCAGCCAGATGAACAGGCGCTCACCAAAGCTCTTATTACTATTATCTGCCGCTTCGCTATGATCCATCATGCCTCCATGGCCGTCACCCATGCCCTCTAAGTGGTTGCCTTCCGGCGCCATGGGGGCTGATCTATCGGGTATCTTCGGCATCGTGCCATCACCCATCATCTCCTGCATATCCGGGTTCTGCGCAGCTTCACCGGCTCCGTTAGCTTTTTCATGATGGTCTGCGCCAGTTCCCGGACCAGCGCCCATCTCGGTCGGATCGCCGTGCGCAAGAGCAGGAACGCTGAGCGAACTGAAACCAATTGCAATGCACATCATAAATTTGCGAAACTTCTTGATTGGCATCTCAGCCCTTCCTGTAAAAAATTTGAGGTCGCGCATTGCAGTGTCCTTGATGACCGCTAACCAATAATACGTAGCGATAATGGCCACCCCTCAAAAATAATTTCGAGGGCAAAGCTGTCCAGCATGCGTATAAAGAACAGAAACGAGGAAATGGGATAATATCAATGCCGCTATCTGACACTAAACTTGATGCGATGCTTGCAAGCTTGCGGGCCGATCAATCAACCGAGGCGCTGGCAAGCGATGATGGTTTCCACAATGATGTCTGGCTCCGTGTCGGCGAAATGAATAGCAGCCGGCTTTCGCGCCAGAAAAGTTTACTGGCGGCGCTGATGTTCGTGACCGCGCTGGGCGCTGGGTTTGGAACGGCCGATCAGCCTGCGCTGGCGATGAACCAAACCAGCCCTTTGATTGGCGGTGCGGATTACTCGCCCGCCAACCTTCTTCACGTTTCACAGTGACGGTGATGAGCATATGAAATTCGGACCATTACAAATTATCCTTCTCGTCCTGCTGGCGCTTGGCGCAGGCTGGATCGGTTCCCTCGGTGCCAAACACTGGAGCCAAAGCGACGACCAAAATGTTGGGGTCCACAGCTTCGTTCACGAAGAGCTCGATCTTGATAAGGCACAAGAGAAGCAGCTTGCAGAGCTGGAAAGTGATTTCGGGATCAGGCGGCAGGCACTGGACCTCGCGCTGCGATCGGCCAATGCCGATCTTGCCGCTGCCATCGAAGAAGAACATCAATACGGCCCCAAGGTTTCTACCGCGATTGAAGCGGTGCATGTTCAAATGGGATTGTTACAAAAAGTCACTGTCGAACATCTCTTCAAGATGCGCGCTTTGTTAAATCCCGAGCAGCAAAGGGCGTTTGACGAGCGGGTATCAAACTCGCTGACCGCAGGGTATTAAGTGCAAAAGTCGCAGTCTGACGCGCAAGTTCCGGAAAATGCGCTCATCGCAGAGGCTGCAAAAGGTAGCAAAACTGCATTCAACCGTGTGATGAACCAGCAAGCGCCCCGGCTGCAAAATATCGCCCTCAGAATGATGGGCAACAGTTCAGATGCCGAAGATGCCGTTCAGGAGGCGCTGGCAGCTGCTTGGTTCAAGCTCGCCAGCTTTGATTTGTCGCGACCCATTTCTCCGTGGCTCACCCGGATTACAGTCAATAAATGCCGCGATCTTTTGCGTAAACGTCGGATCAGGCAGTTTTTTGAATTTCACAGCGACAATGAAGCTGGCATGATAGTAGCTGACGATGCACCTGACCCAAGTGCAGAATTGCAGGCGCGTCAGGCGCTTGAAGTCATGCAAAAAGAGATCACTCGCTTGCCAGCGACATTGCGTGAGCCTTTTGTTCTGGTCACTTTTGGCGAGAATAGCCAAGCCGAGGCGGCGCATATTCTCGGAATATCTGAGAAAGCCGTCGAAACGCGAATTTACCGTGCCCGCAATCGCCTGCGAGAAATTTCTGAAAAATTTGAGGGGTGAAGGAGCCTCCTCCGTATTGAGGAGCATATCGGTTTAGTAATCAGGATCACATATGCTTTCTCTTCCCCGTCGCCGCTTCCTTTCATCTGCTCTGCTTGCTGGCGGCGCGGTCGGATTTTCCTCTGCCATGCCTGCTTGGGCACGCGGAGCAATGGCAGGTTCGGTGCGTAAGGGCATTGACGAAGTTTCAGGTTCAAGCATTGATCTTGCCATCGGACGCGGTCAATTTTCAACGGGCGGACGCAGCGGTCATGCAATCGCGGTGAACGGCACCGTGCCGGGGCCGCTGGTAAGGTTACGCGAGGGGCAGGATGTCCGACTGAATGTTACCAACAACCTCGATGAGGATAGCTCAATTCACTGGCACGGCATATTGCTTCCCTTCCAGTTTGATGGTGTTCCGGGCGTGTCCTTTCCCGGTATCAAGCCCGGCGAGACCTTCACAGCGCCCTTCAAGGTGCGCCAGAGCGGCACCTACTGGTGGCACAGCCATTCGGGGCTGCAGGAACAGATGGGGCATTATGGCCCAATCATCGTCGATCCTGCGGGGTCAGACCCGGTAGCTTTTGATCGCGAATATATCATCCTTCTCAGCGAATTTACGCCGATGCACCCACACGTCATCATGAAGAAGCTGAAACATGCTGATGGCTATTTTGACTACCAGAAAACCACTGCCACTGATGATCGCAAATTGAGCGGCAAAGAACGCCAAATGTGGGGCAAAATGCGGATGTCACCCACCGACATACTTGATGTGTCGGCGGCAACTTATACTTATCTTATCAACGGGCACGGCCCTGCCGATAATCTGGAACTGCTTTTCAACCCTGGAGAAAGGGTGCGGCTTAGGATTATCAATGGCAGCGCGATGACCTTCTTTAATCTGCGGATCCCAGGCCTGCCGATGACGGTGGTGCAGGCCGATGGCCAAAATGTCATGCCAGTAGAAACCGATGAATTACAAATCGGGGTTGCAGAAACCTATGACGTCGTTGTCCAGCCAACCGCGGACAAGGCCTTCACCTTCGTAGCAGAATCTATGGACCGCTCGGGCATGGGCGTTGCTACCTTGGTTCCCCGTGCAGGAATGCGCGCCGAAGTCCCGGCCCTGCGCGATCCGCCAATACTGACGATGGCTGACATGGGGATGGCGGGCATGGATCATGGAGAATCGGGTGGTGCGCCAGCAAGCGGCATGGACCATTCGCAAATGGATCACAGCAAGATGAGCGCTGATGAGATGGCCAAGATGGATATGCCCGGGATGGATATGAGCGGCGGTGATGGCATGGCCGGTATGGACATGGGCGGTATGAAAATGCGCGACACGTCGATGCTGCCGTCCGATGTAAAAGTCGGTCCTGGCCTAGACATGGTTTCAATGAATGCGGCGGACCGCATGGGCGATCCCGGAATCGGACTCGATAAAGTCGATCACCGTGTCCTCAATTACAAACAGCTCGCGGCTCTGATCCCGAGCACGGACCACCGCAAGGCCTCGCGCAACATGGAAATCCATCTGACCGGCAGCATGGAACGCTATATGTGGTCGTTCGACGGCCAGAAATTCTCAGCCGTCTCCGATGAACCAATCCGCTTCGCCTATAATGAGCGCGTTCGGGTGAAACTCGTCAACGACACGATGATGGCGCACCCGATCCATCTGCACGGCCATTTCTTTGAACTGGTCAATGGTCAAAAGAACCAACCGCTCAAGCATACCGTGATCGTTCAACCGGGCGGCAGCGCCAGTTTTGACCTGACCGCCGATGAACCCGGCGACTGGGCGTTTCACTGTCATTTGCTTTATCACATGCACGCAGGGATGTTCCAGATTGTCACGGTTGCCTCACAATCAGGAGCGGACGCATGAAATCGCTGATAATCATTCTCGGGGTCGGTGTATCCGCGCCTGCAATGGCGCAACATCAAGGCCATGACATGAGCATGCCAGGCATGAAAATGCCAGCGCCAAAAGCAAAAACCGCGGTTAAGTCCGAACCAAAGCCAACGCTAAAACGCAAGCCCGCGCCTGTTGCGCCGAAGCCTGCTCCTGCCAAACCACAAGCCAAGGTCGCTCCAAAAGCCAAGCCTGCAAAAATTCAGCCCAGCCCTTCCAACGCAGTCCCCACCGAAGCACCAATGGTGATGGACCATGGTAGCATGGATCATAGTCAAATGGACGAGCAACCGGCGATGACGGATATGGATCATTCGGCAATGGATCATGGCCAGATGGATCGTGAAGCAATGGATTTGCCGGGTAATGCCATGGCCGATATGACGGCGCCCATGGCTGACGAAACACCTCCTCCCGAAGCTGGTAGGGGGCCTGCGCGCGCCGCTGATGCGATATGGGGAGCTGACGCTATGCGCGGCTCCAGGAAGCAGCTGGCGGCGGAAAATGGCGGCATGAAAACGCTTTGGGTGATGGCTGATCGCGCTGAATATCGTGTGCGAGATGGCAAGAATGGCTACTTGTGGGACGGTCAGGGCTATTATGGCAGCGATATCGACAAATTTTGGTTCAAGAGCGAGGGCGAAGGCAATTTCGGTGAAAAGATCGAAAGCGCAGAAGTGCAGGCGCTATGGAGCCATGCCATTGCACCATTTTTCGATTTGCAAGTGGGCGTGAGGCAGGATTTTGCACCGCGCGACCGAACCTATGCAGTTATTGGAATACAGGGTCTTGCGCCTTACCTGTTCGAAATCGATGGGGCAGCATTTTTGTCTGACCGGGGCGATTTGACCGCACGCATCGAGGCTGAATATGACCAGCGCATAACGCAGCGACTGATCCTGCAACCACGCGCAGAACTCAATCTTGCGGCGCAGGATGTTCCTGAATTGGGGATTGGCGCGGGGATCGATGCTGCTGAACTGGGAATACGCTTACGATATGAATTTGCCCGCGAGTTTGCGCCCTATATCGGCATCGAACAGGAATGGAAAGTTGGGCAAAGCGCCAGATACGCGCGGGCGGGCGGAGAAGATCCCAGCGTCACCAATTACGTTATCGGGATTAGATTCTGGTTCTAATATTTTTAGGGGGGGAGAGTATGAAATATATTGGTTTGGCGCTAATTTTGGCGCTTTCTACAGTTTCTTATCAAGCTGTGGCGCACGATAAAGACGCAGAATCTGCATCTATGATGGGGACACCTGAAAGCACGCTCGAAGCATATCGAAGCGGCATAGAAAGTCTCGATGATACCAATATGCCACGCCTATTCACGGATGACGCGCTGGTGTTTGAAAATGGAAAAGCGGAGGGCAGCTTTAGCAATTATCTTGCCCATCATCTCAGTCCTGAACTCAAAGAGTTTGAGAGCTTTACATTCAACAATGAGACTATCGATATATCTGTCATAGGTGAAACAGCAATCGCCTCGGAAACCTATACATATACGATAGTGCTAAAGGATGGCCGGATTATCGAAAGGCAAGGCGTTGCCACTGCGGTTCTCGTGAAACGAGACGAAAGCTGGAAAATTGCTCAATATCACTCATCTTCCCGCACGCCCAAGAAATAGCATGGCAAGACAGCAATAAAACCGATGCCTTTTTGGGAGGAGATAGCGTGACACAAAAGACCCATATACGGGCGAGTAAAATTCATAAATGGCTCGCGCTCTTTATCGGTGCACAGTTGCTGCTCTGGTTTGCAAGCGGCGTTATTATGAGCGTTGTGCCAATCGAGACGGTCCGCAGCGAACATCTTGTCGCGCGAGAGCCTGAGCAACTCAATAGCCTTGTTGGGCTAGTGACACCTGAAAATTTGGGTCGCGAAATATCGGGGAACGTGGTTTCCTTGCGATACCGTAGTGTCTTAGGCAGGCCTGTTGCTGAACTTGAAAATGGGCGAGGCGAGACATTCCTTTACGATGCCAAAACGGGCATCAAACGTAGCCAAATAACGTCAAAAGAAGCCGGGTTAATAACGTCTCGCGCTTGGATAACCGGTCGCCCCAATATTGCGGCCGTCGAAAAGGTTGTGACCGGCTCCACAGAATATCGAGGCGCGCTTCCTGCTTGGCGAGTTGATACCGAGGATGACGTTTCTGTCTATATTCCGCTATCGACTGGCGAGATTGCAGCGGTGCGTAGCACAACTTGGCGTGTTTATGATTTCTTCTGGGGTCTGCATATCATGGACTGGAAAAACCATGAGAATTTCAACAGCTGGTGGCTCGTCATTTTTGCATTGGGCGGCCTGACTATGGCTCTTTCTGGATTGATGCTCCTCATTAAGCGATGGCCGTTTCGGCGAAGTCGTAAGGGCCGGAACCTTCACACTACTCACGCGTAGTCTGGCCGTATTAAAAATACTTGCGCCTGATAAAAATAGGGAGAGGAAAACATGGGTAAATACACACGTTTCATCGTCATGATACTGACTTCAACGCTTGCGATGTTCGGGCTGATGTATCTCAACACCTACGCAATCGACCATGTATATTTTAGTGAGACACGCACATGGATGGCAATCTACATGGGCGCTGCCATGGCGATTATCATGTTGTTATTCATGCTGGGAATGTATGACGATAAGCGCAAGAATGCGATGATATTGGGCGGCGCAGTTCTTATATTTGCTGGCTCCCTGTTTCTTGTCCGATCGCAGGATACGGTTTCCGATCAGGCGTGGCAAAAGGCGATGATACCTCATCATAGCATTGCCATACTGACAAGTGAGCGCGCCAATATTGAAGACAAAAGAGTGCGCGAGCTAGCCGATGGAATTATCAGGGCCCAACGCAGAGAAATCAAAGAAATGGAATGGTTGATCAACGATATCAATCAAAATGGCAAAGCAACGACAGATGCAGAAGCGGCGGCGCGCGCCGTCCCAAAATTTGAAGGCGAGCTAAATCCAAGCGACAAACGCTAATGCTCACATCACACGTCCCCATATCAGGCATCCATATATGCAACTGAAGTCAGGGTAAGAATTCGACAAAACTCACATTATTTTGGCAAATCAGCCAAAACTTCTCAATGATTGGAGTGCCCGTTGTTATCCTGTCGGGCGCGCTGATTTTTGCGTAACGAACAGAAGAACCTGCTCGCCAGCATTCCGCCACGGTTTACCGAGCCAGCATAATAAAGTTGAACGGGGCGGTCTGGGAACATTTTTCCAGACCGCCCCGTCAAAGCGCATTTGTCAAACTACTACCGGTAACGACGAACCGTCCGGCGCAACAAGGCGCGCAGCGGCGCCCATATTGTTTTCAAGCTTTCCATAAGCCCAGTCGCCAAAGGCATGTTAGGCAGTTCTGGCGGCAAATATTATTTTGCTCGCGCTTTTCTTGGCTCACGAAGTTTTGCAGGAAGCAAAGAAACAGGGAAGGGGTCCAGATGCTTCGTTACTTCCGGTATCGTTGCTACGGCATTACGCAACAGTGCCATATGCGCCTTCGAGTAACGTCCTTCAGTTTCCCCTTTGAGAGCATGGCCAGCAAAATCTGCTCTGATTTCAGATGGGATTCCAGCACCTTTCATTGAATTTATCGCGGTGTGACGAAATGCGTGCATTGCTTGGCCGCCTTTAAGAAATGCTAGTTCCTTGGCTATCTTGGTCCAAATACGTTTATAATAGGCATCGCCCATCTGGCCCAAGCCGCTCTCAGCTGCTAGCTCCGGAAATAGGGCTTTCTCTCCGGCTTCGCGTAGCGCCGTCACATAATCAATCAAGCCCAATCGCCGCAATTCCTCGGCGATCGGCAATTTGCGTGCCGAACTAATGGTCTTCAATCGGCGCACGTCATTAGCGCGAACGTCGAAGAGCCAAAAACCATCTTCCATTTGCACATCCTTGACTTCCAGGCCGCAAATTTCATCGCGGCGCATCCCTGAATACCAGGCGATCAGGGGCACGAAATACCACGCATCGTGCACGAGCAGATCCCCTGGCTGCATACGCCGCGCATGTGATTTTGAACCTGTCCATGGCGGGAGATTGAAAATCTCCCTGCCTTGCTCCACGGTATAGACCGATTGTAGTTCACGTTGGTTACGAGTGTCGTTCATAATGAATGCTCCATAGTCAAGTGGTGCCAAGGGGTGGTGTTTGTTAAACCAGCCGGTGAGCTGGCGCAGGAAGCCCCAATGCCGGTTGGTCGTAACAAGGCTCAACCCTAGGTCTTTTCGAGAAAGGTGATCGGCCGGCTTAATAACTTCATCCGTAACTCTGCCCTTTCGCTTCGCTTCTTTCTTCATCGCATCTTCACCAGCAACGACTTTGGCTTCGGTTTCGTCGATGATTTGCCAGATCGTCATATCGCGATGCTTGGGGGATTTTCGAAAGGAGGGGCCGTGCAGCTTTTCGAAACACTGGTCTAGTTTGACGAGATCGTCATGTGTGACGCTCGCCAGCGCTCGCCCGTCCATGACCTGCTCGAGAAGCATTGCAGGAAGTTCGAACTGGTTGCGCGTTTTCAGGGTCCAAGGTTCGCCTTTTTTTCGCGAATTGCCGTCCTTGCCGCCTGTGCGCGGATTATGCTCAAAAAATCTGAGCACCGCTTCGCTTGGTGTCATGGTGACCCACTCGTTAGCTACAGGCTGGTGAGAAGCTACGGTAGTTGAAGAACTTTGAGAATTTACGGGTTCATAACCCACCACTTCGACCGGAGCATAAGCCTCGCTGGGTTCGGCGAGAACGCGGCGGAATTCGCGGACTGCCTCAATGCGCGCCTGATTAACCACTTTGCGCGCCATAGCTTCACGCAATACAGTTTCTTCCACGCCGATTTCGGCCAGTCTTGCGACGGCTGCCTCCTCAGCGCCATCCTGCTGAATTGATTCGGCAAGGTCCGACCAAGCCATGATGACAATGGGTTCATCGTCGTCGTCGGGATCTATCCGGGCGATCAGGAAATCATCGATTTTGCCTTTTACGACGCCGTCACTTGCTGCTGATTCGCTAGCGCCCAGACGCAGCGAGAGCGCTTTGTCTATATCGTCGTGATCTTCTGGAGGAATAATGTGGAGGTTTGCGTGCATGACTTCGAGTCGATCGCGCTCGATCAGCATTTGGCGGCGATAGATTTCCGCCCGCTGAGCGCTGGTCAGTCCGTCGCTCCTAATATTCGTCATCATGTTCATCGCGACCCTCTCGCAAATCAAAGTCAGCGCTGGAGCGAGTAACGCTGCATGCCTTCGATTCGTAGTCTTGAGTGACATCCTTAACCGAAAAGGCTTATCAAGCCCTAAACGTATGAGGCGGCGATAATAATAGGTGCCGTGCTTGCGAGTGACGTTTTGTATTCCGCACATGGGTGGTGGTATCCTTCCGTGGCACCCTGCCGTGGCGAACCACGACGGGGCAAGAGAAAGAAACCAAATATTTCAAGAGCTTATGTCATTGTTGACTGGGGCTCCTGCCACCCCAACCAACTTCTATTCACAGCTAAGGCTTCGACGCAGTTGTCGGCCCGATGAAACCAGCGGGACAGATTATCCAGTCTCGTTCCATGGAATTCGCCACGAGTGGCCAGCAGACAAGCTTGATATCTGACGCTGGTCGAGATGATAGTTGATATCCTGACCAGGTTTTCTACGGCATCGGTCGCAATCGCGTTAATTATCCAGGCGCGAGTTCTGCTTTTGCTCCTGCGCGCAAGGAAAAATGCCCCCGATTCGGGGCATTATTTTTAACGATCTGCTCAATATGGTTAAAAAAAGCCTTAGGATTTTGCTTGCCAACGTCCCAATTTTGGACAAATACTTCAATTACTAGGCAGTTGATGTTACTGCCGTTTACCATCGAAAGTGCCGGACAGCCGTTGTCTTGGGGCATTATCCCTTTGGTTCGCAATCAAAAATGTTGCGAGGGTCGATGTTTTCCGAATTGTCACACCGAGAGAACCGTTCTATTAATAGTTTATTAACGAAATCGGGAGTGAGTCGGGTCGCGGCTCCCTGAACGAAAACTGAACTTGTGAAGGATTCCAACGCTAGGAATCTGACCAGCGCGAGTTCGGTTTTAAGGGGGAGTAGAGTTGTGCGTTTTTTATACTCAACATTGGCTACAATGGCATTGGCTACACCTGCCGCTGCACATGAAATCGACAACGCCCGTTCTATAGATATAGCGGTAAGCGGTTCGATCAGCGAATATTGCTCTATGGGCGGCATAGCCGATATGGATTTCGGAAATCTTGAACGCCGGGGCCTCAACCGCACCACGCAAGTTGCCTTTAATTGCAATATGCCATTCACAATGAAGATCAACGGCGAAAGAGGTGCGTTGACGCACTCTACCATGCCTAACGGTCAGGGCCCCTTCGGCGGCCAGCTTCCCTATTCGCTTTTTGTAGAAATGCCCGTGCGCCACCCGGCCACGCAGATGCTCAACAAAAGCTTTTCCAGCCGCCAGCTTGTGGCCGGCGGTATAATTTCCAGCAACGGTGGCATCGCCACAGACGGCATGGTTCTGGGCGTCGAGCTCGGCCTGCCTTCGGGTGAAGCCGGATTGCTGGCTGGAGACTATTCGGAGGTGATCACGATCACGGTTTCTCCGATCTGAGATTCGTTTGCGGGCTGGTCCGCGAACGGAATTACACCGGGAGGGCAGGCATCGATGCCCCTCTGGTTTGCGACCCAACCGATGCGAACTCGAAATCGTATCCCGTTAACAGGGGGACGGTTTAACAAAAGGAAGTATGATTATGAAAAATATCCTTTGCGGCGCAGTAGCCGCTCTCGCTCTTGTTGCCGCTGCGGCACCTGCTTCGGCACAGACAAGTGAACTGCACTATGCCAGCCCAGGCCCGATCCCTTATCAGATCACCAATCCTGGTTTCTTCGGCACTCTTGCTGGTGAACTTGGTGTGGCTCTGGAAGTAGGCACTCGTTATCGCGCTTCCGCCGATGCGCCTAGCGACACCGAAACCGCGACACCGGTCGTAGACGTAGTGTTCACGCTGAGCGGCTCGGTCAACAAGGATTGCTCCTTCTACTCGGGTAACGATGCAGGCGCACGTAACATCGACTTTGGTGTCATCGGCGTTCGTACCGGCAACAACGAAAATGTTAACGATGCATTCGAAATGGTCGGTCCTGCAACCGCCAACATCGATACGTTGACTGCTGGCTGCAACTTCAACAACAATGTTGAAATTTCGAAGAATGACATTCGCGGTCTCGTGAACACTGCTCCAGGTGGCTATGACACGAACGAATTCCAGGCGAACATTCCTTACAGCGTTGCAGCAAACTGGACCGGCGTTGCGCTTAATGCTCAGGTTGCTGGCTCGCCTCAGTCTTTGACTGTCGGAACCGCTGCAAATGCTGGTACGAAACAGCAGGGTGCATGGCGTTCGCGTATGGACATCGATATCGTTGCTCCAGTTGTTACCGGCAAAGGCTTGGTCGCTGGCGATTACAGCGGCACCACGACCCTGACGCTTCGCGCGCTCTAAATCGTGATTAACTAATTTGAGAAAGGGGGGAGAGTAATCTTTCCCCTTTCTTTACCATATTCAGTGTAATGTTTGTTCTTAAGAGTCGAGGGGCGGGGTATATGACGTTTTTAAAGATATTCAGGCGACGCGCATGTGCTCTTTTAGTCTTTTTTGCCGCACTCACAGCTCTGGCTACGCCAGCACTCGCTATGCGCGTCTCTCCGATGGTCATCGAAATGGAAACGCGCGGTAGCAATGCCACGGCCCGCATAGAGGTTCAGAATGTAAACCCGGGCAATCTGGCATTCGAAACCCGTGTTTTCCGGATGGAGATTGATGCAGAAGGTCAAATCACCGAAACACCAGCAGATGAAGAATTTCTTATATTTCCGCCACAGGGCATATTGCCTGCAGGCGGTCGTCAGGTGGTTCGTTTGCAATGGCTGGGTGCTGCAGAACCGGACACATCACAAGCCTATTACGTTTCTGTAGAGCAGTTGCCTGTGCAACTGGAGCCTGGGGCATCCGATGCAATCGGTGCTCAAGTACAGGTCCTCTATAATATGCGTGCATTGGTCGTTGTCGCACCTCCCGGCGCAAAACCGGATGTCAAGGCAACAGTCGTAGAACCAACCTTTTTCCAGCCACCCGCATTGCCCGGAGCCGCTGAGCAACCCCCGATGCTGGAAGGCGTTGCGATCACGCTACGCAATGAAGGCCGTCGCCATGCAATGATGGCAAATTTTACCTGGCAGCTGGTGGGAACCGATACAGAAGGCAATTTCTTGCGGGTCGATATATCCCCCGAAGACCTTAATCGCGCCATTGGCACAGGCTATGTTCCTGCCCAGGGTGAGCGCATTTTCCGTGTCGCGGTCCCCGGCTTTGGCTCCGGCCCAATCAAACTGTCGTTCAAACAGTGAAAGGCAGATATCTATTTTGCTCGGTAGCGCCGATCGCTTTGTGGTCGGGCAGCGCCGTCGCACAGGTGCCGGTCCCATTGTGGTCTGTTGGTTTGTTAGCACAGGTATCGATTCCGCTGCCCAACACACGCGACCGCACACAGCAGTCTTCACCCGAAAATGCGCCGGTAACGATCCCCCTTCCAAACGGAACCCCTTCGGATCCCAAGCCACCAGAGCCGGCGACACCGGTTCAGCCGCAATATCCTATCGGACCCCATGGCCGTCCCGATATCAATCCTTACGACCGCGATATCGAGATGACGGCGCCGCTGACATTCCAGAGTCGCAGTCTTGGCGATGTGCCGCTCATTTTGACCGCCGACGACCGGTTCCAGATTGAATCAGAAACCTTCCTTTCGCTGATGGTTCCGATCCTGAACGAAGAAGCGCATAGTGATCTTACGTCAAAACTAGGCCTATTGCCTTACTTTGGCCCTGAAAATCTCGAGCTGACGGGTGTGCAGCTTACCTATGATCCGAGCAGTCTGGCCGTTGTGGTTGTCGATGTATCGCCGGAACAACGAGCAACAGAAGATTTGTTCGCCCCGCCGCGAGACGATATCAATGATACCTCTCTGGAGCCGGCCGGTTTTTCGGCTTTTCTGAACTTGAGTGCGGCAGGAACATATGTTTGGGAGGGCTCCCAGATTGACCCGCCGACCATCAATTTTGACGGAGCAGTGCGTCTGGGACCAGTGGTGTTCGAAGGCGATGCACAGCTTGGTCAGAGTTTTGGCTTAGGCGAGGATTCCTATAAATTCTCGCGCAACTATGCGCGGCTGGTTTATGATCAGCCCGAAGAATTTCGTCGTTGGTTTCTGGGTGATCTGGACCCGGAAACTCGTGGGCAACAATCGTTTGTATCAATGGGTGGTGTCGGTGTTGTACGCCAGAAACGTCGTTTCAACTCCTTCCGTTCCGCAATTTTGCAATCAAACCGCCAGCTGATCATCCAACGCGATTCAACCGTCCGCTTTCTGCGTAACGGTTCGCTTTACAGAGAGATTCGCCTCCAGCCAGGGCGCTATGATTTCAGTTCGCTGCCGCTGATTGCAGGCAGCAATGATATCGACATTCAGGTCACCGACAATAGCGGCGCGATCCAGAATCTCTCCTATCAGCAATATCTCGATCCAATTGATCTGGATCCCGGCGATTATGAATATGGTGGCTATATCGGCATCCAAAGCGAGACTTTTGGACGCGCGCCCGATTATCGTGGTGAAGCCGCGTTCAGCGGTTTTTTCCGCAAGGCTTTTATAAACGCTCCGGCAATCGGCATCGGACTTCAGGCGAGCAAAGAGGTGCAAACGCTGACGGGGCAGACCCAGTTCGTACTGGGTAATGGCGGACGCATATTGTTGGATGCCGGAGGAAGCAATTCCAAGATAGCCGGGCAAGGATTTGTCGGCGGCATTAGCTATGAGCATTTCTTTGACCGCGACGGGTTGTCGGACAGTTTCACCCTTAGGGCGGATTATATATCACCCCAGTTTGCGACTCTGAACAATGTGGAGGGAATTAATACCACCGCTTATTCTGTGTCAGGACAATATACGCGTCAGTTCTCAACGAAATTCCTGACGACTTCCACAGCCACTTACCTCAAGGGTAGGGATGGAAGGGGAGATAGCTATCGTCTTGGCACGACCGCCTATTATCGCATGAACCGGGAATGGACTTTCAGGGCCGGGGTTGATTATTCGAAATTTTCCTCAGGATTATCGAGCGCTAATGGATTTAGCGTCAATGTCGGTCTGGTATTCCAGCCGGATTACCGCCGCCGGGCCGAAGCACGATATGAAAGCCGCAATGATCTCAAGGAAGTGTCTTATAACCAAAGCGGCCTCAACCAGCTGAACAGCGTCGGTTTTGGTGCGGTTGTCGCGGAAGAAAACAATAATGCGCGTGCGCAAGGCTATGCAGCATATAGTGCAAACCGTTTTGATGCGTCGATCAGCCATGCCAGCTTTGGTCCCAGCATCTCCGATTTCGGTGCTGTAAATGCGACCTCCGTCCGGGTTGGCACTACTTTGGCGTTTGCTGACGGGATGTTCGGCATTGGTCGACGGATCAACGATAGCTTCATGCTATTGTCAGCGCATGAGAATCTCGGTGACCGCAGCGTCGTCGCCGGACAGTCTATCTCTGAGAATAATTACATCAGTCGCAGCGGCGCCCTGGGGGCGGCGGTCAACAATTTCCTTGGTTCATATTCCACTCAATCCGTTCAATATGATGTTGAAGATCCGCCTACAGGCTATGACGTGGGTTCAGGCGTGTTCCGCGTCTATCCCCCTTACAAGAGCGGCTATGCAGCGCGCATTGGTACCGATGCATTTGTCACCGCAATGGGTACGCTGATGTTGACCGACGACAAGCCGGTCTCGCTGATCGGTGGAAGAACGACCCTGCTCGATGTTGAGGAAGGTGATAGTCCGCAACCATTATCCTTCTTCACCAATTCGGTCGGGCGCTTCGCGATTGCTAACCTGCTCCCCGGCCGCCGCTATTTGGTTGAAACATATGGCCCGAATGGTACGATCGACAAGAGCTTTGAATTTACTGTACCGGCTGAATCCGACGGACTTGTCAATCTCGGCATCGTCAAGCCGGGCATGAAAAAATAGGAGACTCCCATGCTGCGCCCAATTTTGACTTTCGTTGCAGCGTCCTTGGCCGCACCTGCCTTGGCGCAAGCTGGAGCCGTGCAGGGAACGGATTGTCAACTTCGTATCAATCCGGCTCCCGCGAGCTGGATAATAACCGGCTATGATCCATTTGCAGAGGCATTGCCAGAAGGCACGTTCAGCGTAACTTTTGTCAACGAAGGCGGGGCAGAATGTCGCTTCATGCCATTGTTCGACCTCAGTGAACCGCCCTTCGGACTGTCAAAGGGCACCGGGAAACCAGTCGGATATGCACTGTTGAACCTGACCGATACACAAGATGTGACGCCGCGGTCCGGTAGGACCCAGCGCATATCTTCTCAGCGGGAAGTAGTGCTTCAACCGAAGGAGTCGCGATCGATGCTGTATAAGCTCGTCGCTAATCCCGAGGATGTGCGTAATGCAGGGATATTCACACAAAGGGTGACGCTGGAAGCACAGGACAGTAATTTCCGGTCTCTCATGGGCACTGATATCGTGCTTGGCGTCACCGTTTTACCGTCTGTGCGTATCGGCCTTGCTGGTGCGTATCGGATGAACAACGGCCAAGCGGTTGTGAAACTGGGTGAGTTGAAGGAAGGTGCTTCGCCGACACAGCTGCAACTTCACGTCCGCAGCACGGCTGAATATGACATCAGTGTATCCTCTGCAAATTCCGGTCGCCTCCGTCTCGGTTCAAGCCAGTGGTTTGTTCCCTACTCAGTGGTCATCGATAACAAGAGCTTTAACCTCAATGGTGTAGAAACGCTTTCAAGCTCTTCTGGATCCTCGCGTTCGGCCAGATCTCAAAATAGTCTCGATATCTTGCCATTCCAATTTATCATCGGTGATGTATCCAACCGACGCGCCGGAGTTTACAGTGATGTTTTGTCTGTATCGGTCACTGCCCGGTAATAGCTTGGCGTTGCTTTAGATTCAAAAGCCGGAGTATTCTGCGGCGTTGGTTCACCACCTTTAAAAGGTGTCGGCCGATGTCGCAATCAGCGAGTAAAAACTGATTGAGGCGCAAATGGATCGCTTCTCTCTTAAATAAGCCTCGAGATTCAAGCAATCTTGCCTAATTTCAAAACATTTCAACAGCTTTCGATTAGTGAACAGTCTGTTAACTCTAACCATTGACGTTACTTTCAACTGCTTCTGCCAAAACACGTTTATCAGAAACGAAAGTTAGGCAAAGTAATGGTCAAGAAACTGACTGGCGCGCTCGCAGCAACGATAGCTGTAGCATCGGCATCGGCAGCAATTGCAAGCGATTCAATGGTTTTCAATTTACGAGCCACTGTTCCCGTGTCGTGCACGGTAGGTTATAATCCCACCGGAATTGCCTTTAACGACAATATTGTTCGTTTGGGCGAACTGAGGGAATATTGCAACGCACCCAACGGCTACGATCTTGAAGTTCGCTATAGTCCCAATAGTCTGCGGGGAGTTACGGTGAACATCGGGAATGAACGTGTTACGCTTGATGGATCCGGCTTTGCCTCCATTCGCGGCGCGACCGGGCCAAAAATTCAGACGCGCGCACTTTCGGTACAATTTGGTGACGACGGCTTTGATACGGATGAATTTCAGGTCGCAGCGATTGCGATCTGATTCTCGATTGATCATTGATCCTTTGCGCCGAGAGCGTCGTTAATCCGGAAGATTTCGCTTTCGCTTCGGACAAAAGTTCAGACTGTAGGGAGGTGATCGCTCCACCATGCCGAGGAGCCAGTTCACCGGAACCGACAAGGTCATCAGGAGGATGAATTCATCCTCCTGATCTGGATCAAATTGGCCACGAGCTTATAGAGCGCGGCGGCATGACGCCGTAGCGTCAGCACCTGCTCAAGGTCGTCATGTTCGTAAGTGTTCAAGCGGCATTTTTAGACAAAATATTTCTCTTCGTTTCTTTGCGGTCAGACCGCCCCGGGAAAATCTGCGGATATTTTCATTGCAACGCTTTTCCTCTTGGACTTCTGAGTCTTGCCCCTATCTATTTAGCTAACCCTCTTAAGAAGTTTATGTTCTTAGATGTAAATGGTTGTAAATCTATATTCGTAATTCTGGTAAAACTTCTGCTTTTGATAGTAAAACGCAAATTATAGATTCACCTGAAAACGCAGTGTTCGCGGCATCGGCGCCCGAAGACCGCTTGGAGAGTAGAAATGCGTATAGCGATAGCCGATGACGATCCGGAGATTATTGAATTTTTGGCCAAAATAGTGGAAGGACTGGGACACGTCCATTCAGGCTATGGCGACGGAACCTCCCTTATCAACGCCTTGTTGCGGGACACGTTTGACCTGGTCATTCTCGATTGGAACATGCCAGGCAAGACAGGCATGCAGATTTTGGAATGGATGGATGGCGCGGTTGATGATCGCCCGCCCGTCATCATGATGACCAGCAGGACTGCCAAGCAGGATGTCAGCGATGCCCTTAACGCCGGGGCAGATGACTATATAACAAAGCCTGAAGATAAAAATGTCATAGCTGCCCGTATCAATGCCTTGTTGCGCAGGAATAGTGGCGCATCGGCAATGGAGCCGACGGCTGAATATGGCGATTATCTGCTCAACCGCATTGAACAGACGGTTAGGCATGACGGAAAAGACATTGCACTGACCGCAAAAGAATTCGAGCTTGCCGATCTGATGTTCCGCAATCGCGACCGGACCCTGTCACGGCGATATATTATGGAAACCGTTTGGCGGACCAATGCCCATCTAGCAACCCGGACCCTCGACATGCATGTTTCTCGGATTCGGGCCAAGCTTGCGCTGAAACCGGAAAACGGGTTTAGGATTTTCACGGTTTTCGGTTATGGCTATAGATTGGAGACGCTTGGCAACGGAGGCTAATAGTGTTTGAAGACTTCCGAGAACTGTTTCGATCATCGGGTACTTACCTCGGGGCCGGCATTTTAATTTTGGCGGTGGCTCTTGTGCCCAACGAAGCCGCCGCTCAACAAAGCCCCGAGACGGAACAAATCGCGTATGTCTTCAAGCGCGGTGACACGTTATTTGGTCTCGCGAACAAATATTTGCGCAAACAGTCCGACTATTCTGCGGTTCAGCGGATTAATCGTATCGGCAATCCGCGGCAGATTCCGGTCGGCAAATCCCTGCAGATTCCTGTCTATCTGTTGAAATATCGACCGAGCAAGGCCAGCCTGAGCGCGTTCCGGGGGAGTATTTCGATTGCGACCGGTGGTCGGGAACTGACGCCCGTTCAAGGACTGAGCGTTGCTGAAGGTAGCCAGATCAAGACGGCAGCGCGCAGTTTTCTGACGCTGCAGCTGGAAGACGGATCACGAGTTTCCCTGCCATCGAACAGTCAGGTCAGGATAACCCGCCTGAGGCACATATTGCTGACCGACAGCATGGATTATGAAATTGCTGTCGATAAAGGCCGCATCCGTTCGAAAGTTACGCCGCTGCAAAAGAAAGCTGACCGCTTCCGCGTCCGCACTCCGGTCGCGGTCTCCGCTGTTCGCGGTACGGACTATCGCACCCGGGTCGATGAAATGTCGGGCACCGTCTTTTCCGAAACAGTTGAGGGCGAAGTGGTCGTGGCGGCGGGGCAAAGCCTGAGTCGTGGTGCTATGGTATCGATACCTGCCGGCACGGGCGCGGCTGCGACGGTGACCGGTGCGCTTGCCAAGGCAGAATTGCTGTCTCCACCGGAGCTATTGGACCCTGCCAAAGTACAGTCCGAGGAAGGTTTGCGGTTTGCCATTGTACCGCGCGATACTGCTGTCGGTCATCGCATGATTATCGCGTCAGATGCTGGCTTTGTAGACCTTGTAGCCGAAGAACAGGAAAAGGGGGCGGTGATCGACCTGGCGACGATCCCCAACGGGCGTTATTACGCCAAGCTGTCCGCACTGGCAGCCGACGGATTTGAAGGCATGCCAGCAACATATAGTTTCAAGCGTCAGCTCAGTACGCTGGGCGGTAGCGCAGACGCTGGCGATTTCGGCTATCGGTTCAAATGGTTCGGCGCAGGAGAGGGACAAAGATTCTACCGACTGCAGATCCTGAAGGACAGCAAAACGGCTATTCCCATTCTCGACGAAGCAGGACTCTCGACCGACACCGTTACCCTGTCCGAGCTTCCCGACGGGGAATATTACTGGCGTGTGGGCGTGACTCAGTTTTCCAGCGATCCGGAAGATCCGAAAGCGATCGAAAAATGGACCGATTTTGAAAAACTGACCGTGGCCAATTAACTGCCTAGGTTCGAACCTTGATCGATTTTACGCGGAGGCATGACCACCGATGAGGCTGCGCCAGCGACTGGGTATGGAATGGCTTGCCGTGGCGTTGCTTGCATCCTGTGTGGTGGTGGCACTGACCTATTGGGACAGTCTCTCGCGCTTTGATAATTTGGTCCACGACCAGCTATCCGCGATTGACAGACCGGTGGCGCAATCCGACATCCTGATTGTCGAAATTGATGAAGACAGTCTTGCTGCCTTTGGAAAATGGCCGTGGCCCCGGACACGGCATGCCGAGCTGTTCGATCAACTGGCCAACGCCAACCCGGCAGCGATCGGTTTTGATATTCTGCTCAGCGAAGCCGGTGATCCGGATGACGATGCGCAGTTGGCCCTATCGATGGCAGGCAACTCTAATTTGTTCCTCCCGCTGCATTTTGTTTTCCCCGGCAGCAATGGTGCGGAATATGATGTTAAACAGCCGATTGAGCCCTTTAGCGCTGCCGCCACCGGATTGGGGCAAGTGAATCTGGTGTTCGATACCGACGGAGTCGTCCGCCGTGCCGCTTTGTGCTTTGGCGACAAGGCGTCGGGAAACGAATGGCCGCATCTGATCGAGGGAATCTACCGGTCAGTCCACGGGCAGCCGTCGCCCGCATATGATCGACTGAAAGATTGCGACAAAAAATTGTTAATGCCGTTTGCTCGGCGCGGGGGTTATCAATCAGTCTCCTATGCTGCATTGGTCAACGGGGAGGTCCCTGGTGCCTTTCTGAAGGGCAAGGTCATTTTGATCGGCGCGACCGCGAATGGTCTGGGAGATCAATATCCGGTTCCGCTCGGCGATGGCGGAACCCTCGCCGGAGTGGAAATTATGGCAAATCTATACGGGGCATTGAGCCGCGACGATTTTGTCATACCGATCCCTTTCGCGCTGCAACTGCTATCATCGCTGCTGCCGGTCTGGATCCTGTTGATCGGTTTCTGGCGATGGCGGCCCCGGACCACCATCATGATCTCTTTCGGGCTTATATTGGCGATATTGGTGGCCAGCGCCATCTTGATGCAATTCGCGCTCTGGTTCGCGCCCGGAACGGCTCTGGTCGGCGTGATCCTCGTCTACCCCATTTGGGGCTGGCGGCGATTGCAGGCAACAAGCGACTTCATGGACAGCGAGTTACAGAATTTTCACCGGTCAAAAATCAATATTCCAATCATGCGGTCGGAACTGGGTCCTGTCGATGTTATCACTGGCCAGGCGGAACAATTGACCCATGCGATTTCGCACGTTCGTGATCTGCGGAGGTTCATCAACGATGCCCTCAGCAACCTCCCTGACCCGATGTTCATTACTGATCTCGACGGTAAGGTGAAATTCGTCAACCGGTTGGCGCAAGCCGGAATGGAAGACGGTGCTCAGGATCTTGCGCTGGACGACATGCTCAACCGCTTTGTATCCCCCGATGATCGTCAGGAGGTAAAAGAATATCTTGATCTGAAGAGCCGGCCGAGCAAACAGGATTATGTCGATTTCACATCCCTCGATGGCCAGATTTTCGCCATGCGCCGCGCACCGGTATTGTCGGATGACGGGACGTTGAGAGGGCATATCCACTATCTTGCGGATATCACCGAAGTTGCCCATGCCGCGCAACAACGCGAAGAAGTCCTGCAACTGCTTTCCCACGATATGCGTGCACCGCAGGCGGCAATTCTGGCTCTTCTTGATGGTAAGGAAGGCGATGAAACCTCCGGCCGGATAGAAGGGCATGCGCGCCGCACCTTGGCGCTGGCAGACAATTTTGTCGGCCTGGCACGGATCGATGCCAGCGAATTTGCCGGAGAGGATATATTGCTCGCAGAACTGGTCGCAGAGGCCAATGACAGCCTTTGGCCCCTTGGCAAGGCGCGCGATATTCGGTGCGAAGTCGATGACCAGTCGGATGGCGCCTTTGTCAGCGGTGAACCCTCGAGCCTCTATCGTTCGTTCGTCAATCTGATCGACAACGCGATTAAATATAGTCCGGACGGTGGCACCGTAACCATAATGATCCGGGTGACCGAACTGGACCGGCAACCATTTGTATCGGTCGCGATCGCCGATCAGGGCGAAGGTATTTCAAAAGAAATGCTGGGCCATTTGTTCGAGCGTTTCGCCAGCGATGACAGTTTGGCCCATTCATCAATAAAGGGTGCCGGACTGGGGTTGAATTTCGTCGCCAAAGTGATGGAGCGGCATGGCGGATATATACGCGGAGAGAACCGTCGCGATGGAGGGGCTTGCTTTACCGTGCTCTTGCCCTTGGCCCCCTATTTAGAAGAACAGGCCGAATGATTCATTCAATGCCCTGGCGTGTGCGGATTGCACTGCGCGCGGTATCGGTCGGATTGCTATCCAGACCGGAAAGAGCGGATTTGACCAGAAAAGGCAGCGACTGTTTGATCGTGCCGTTGCAATGATATTCTGCGGCATTGCCCGTGTATAATTTTGTTCCGCGCGTCTGATCAAAAAGGACGATTGTTAACCGGTGTTCCTGGTCTTTGCAGGACTGGAACCGTTTTTGATCTTTTGCGGAAGCTATCGATTGAACGGTATCTTTGTCACCTGCGTCGATCGCAATATCGGCTGGCCGGTCAGCAAGCGCGACGTTGACCAGTATCGAAGCGTCCGGAGAGGACTGATAGCCTCTCTCGCCCAACGATTTCGCCACCAGATCGCGGGCAAGCGCCAGGTCTTCATTCTCGACCGTATCTTTTGCGGTCACGATAAACTGCTTTTGTGCACTGGTGGCTATCACCTGATGTGTCTGGACACGGGTTTCAATCGGTCCGGCACAACCCGAAACCATCATTGCGCCCGCGCTTATCCATGAGAGTGATCGGATCAACACGTCCTCCAGCTGAATTTTGCTTGGCTGTTTGATAGTATGCCGGGCCGCCAAAGTCACGAAAATTGGCGATGAGCGGACAGGTCTATCGGGTCAATGCGTAGTAAATCACATAGGCCCAGGAGAAAAAGCCATGAATAATCGCCCAGAAGATCGATTTATGCGCGGTAAAACTGATAGCAATGGCTAAAGCGCTACCAAAGCCGACGCCTTTGCTGACGATTTCCTTGCGGACATAGGTGACTCGTCTTCTCATCGGCGACTCTTCCGTCGCATAATCTTCGGGACGCATACGTTCCGGCCGTGTTTTCTCTACCATGTTCAGGCCGCTATCGGGGTACGGTCAGACAGTTCCTGATTGAGCATTTCTGCCAACAGGAAAGCGAGTTCCAGAGACTGGGCGGCGTTGAGACGCGGGTCGCAGTGCGTGTGATAGCGGTCGCCAAGCGATGCATCGGTGATTGCCACGCCGCCACCCGTACATTCGGTGACATTCTGTCCCGTCATTTCGCAGTGAATACCGCCCGCGAAGGTCCCTTCCGCCCGGTGGACGGCGAAAAAGCCGCGAACTTCTGCGAGGATGCGGTCAAATGGCCGTGTCTTGTAGCCGCTCTCTGCCTTGATAACATTGCCGTGCATCGGATCGCAGGACCAGATGACCGGATGGCCCGACTGTTTTACCGCACGGACGAGAGGAGGCAGGCCGCTTTCGACCTTGTCATGCCCAAAGCGTGAAATCAGCGTGATCCGGCCCGGTTCGCGCGCAGGATTGAGTGTGTCGAGCATTTTCAAAAGTGCATCGGGCGTCAGCGACGGACCGCATTTCAATCCGATCGGATTGCCAATGCCACGTAAAAATTCGACATGAGCCGAACCTTCAAACCGGGTCCGGTCGCCAATCCAGAGGAAATGCGCGCTGGTATCATACCAGTCGCCAGTCAAGCTATCCTGTCGCGTCAGGCATTGCTCATAAGGTAGCAGCAGCGCTTCGTGACTGGTGTAGAATGAGGTCGTTTTCAATTGCGGCACGGTGTCGGGGTTTATTCCGCAAGCCTCCATGAACGCCAAAGCTTCGCCGATCCGGTCGGCCATTTCTTCGAACTTTTTTGCCCACGGGCTGCGTGCCATGAAATCATGGGTCCAGCCGTGAACCTGCTTGAGGTTGGCGTAGCCGCCGGTCGAGAATGCACGGAGCAGGTTGAGTGTCGCGGCTGCCTGGTTATAGGCGCGGACCATACGCTCTGGATCCGGGTCACGGCGGCTGCTGTCGAATTCTATCCCGTTGATGATATCTCCGCGATAGCTGGGCAGCTCGACACCATCTTGCACTTCGACATCAGAGGAGCGCGGTTTTGCGAACTGACCCGCCATGCGGCCGACTTTGATGATCGGAAGTTTCGATGCATAGGTCAGCACCACCGCCATCTGGAGAATGACGCGAAATGTGTCGCGAATATTGTTCGGGTGAAATTCGGCAAAGCTTTCGGCACAATCGCCGCCCTGTAGGAGAAATGCTTTGCCTGCAGCAACTTCTGCCAGATCCTGTTTCAGACTGCGTGCCTCGCCGGCAAATACCAGCGGCGGGTAGCTGCCAAGCAATTCTTCTGTTTCCGCAAGTTTGGCGGCGTCAGGATATTCGGGCATATGCAGCCCTTTAAAATCCCTCCAACTATTTGCCGTCCAATTCGTCGCCATTAGAGCGCTCCGTTCCGTTTCCTATAAAATCGAGAGCCTTTAGGCGGGAGTCAAGAGCGAAGGCAAGGGAAACCCATTTGTGGTTGCCAGAGAAACTACTGGCAAATAGCCTTTTGGATCTAGCTTCCGGGCTTTTTCTTCCAGCTCCCGCTAGTGCGGAATTCGGGCTTGATCTGACTGACATCAGGTAATTTCTGACCGGCAAAGGCACTGTCGCCACCTTTGGCCTTTGCTTCGGTGCTGTAATTGGGCGCCTGATAGGATCGCGGAATATTTACATCCAGTGCAGGGGCAGGCCGATCATAGCGGCGTGCATTGTCCGCGGCCAGCGCTGTTATCTTCTCTGAAAGGGCGGCTTCTGCTTCGGCCTTGCGGCGACCAGCCTCATAGGCTTTTTCGAGCGCTATCGGGTCAAGGGAGGAGCCTGCATCATTGTCGCCGATACTATCATTGTTGCGTGCTTTTGGCGCCGGCAAAGGCTCGCCGCCGCGATATCTCTGGCTGAACGCACTGGCTGTGCCGGCATTGCCCTTCCAGCTGTAGAAGCGGTGCGCGCCGACCGTTCCGACGAATCGCAGGCTTGGTGCCCAATAGGGATAGACATAGGTCGCATGATAATGTGTCGCAGTGCCGACCGTGGTATAGCTTGCTCCCGCGAGCGCTTCGGCAGCGACTTTCTTGGCGCGGTCCCAATGGAAGCGTGCTGGTTTGCGGCGTAGAGAACCGTCGCAAGTATAGGTGAACTGGCAGCCTGTCTTCCGCTCGCTACCCTGATAGACTACGCCGCACACCGTGCCCGGATAGCTGGGGTGACGGACACGATTCAATATGACTTGTGCAACACCGCGTTGACCGGCATCCGGTTCCATCCCGGCTTCATAATAGATTGCTTGAGTCAGACAATATAGCGCCCGGCTATCGTCAATTGTGGAGCCGCGAAACGCGACTGGCCGAATAAGATGTGCCGTCGACGCCTGATCACGGTCATTCTGGAGCATGTCGGGCAAGCCATTGATCGACCCAGATCCAGGCGCTGCGAGGGGATCAATGCCAATCCCGCCATAATTTTGCGGGATCGCATAATCGGGGTCGATGAAATAAAAAGCCGATCCGGCAAAATTTTCTTCTGCCCTTTCTACCGATTGCAATTTGGTGGCGCTTGGATTGAACTGCTGCGCATCGACACTTGATTGCGGCATGATTGTCGGAATTAAAATCAGACTGACGAGGAAAAATGCGGTCAATATTCTTTCGCGGACCGTCAAGTTCGCGAAGAACCGGTGTGGCATGGACTTTGACGGCGACGCTGTATCCTGTCCCAGCTCGACTGTTTCCGCGCTGGCCTGCTTCTCGTTAATCCTGGTCAATGGTTCTGGCGGCCGCTTACCCTGCCCGTAATCGGGAATATGACCGCTTAGGGGCGGGACATAGGGAGGAGGAACACGCACGGATCAAAATACCTGATTAGGCCCAACCGGGCGGATCGCGCGGGATATACCTGATTTTCACGCTTTCGGCGCGGAGCAAATTGACGTTGTTCCATCGCGGGACGCGGTTTGCGGACAGATTAATTGGTTAATGCGGTTCGCCGTTCCTGCAAAGTCACTAGATATTGCGCGACCATATATCCCGCTATCCCAAAAATAATGCCACCGGCGGCCGGAGCCAAAACAATTCCATCCAGCCCGTAATATTCGCGTCCGAGCCAGAGAAAGGGAATGATGCCAAGCGTATTGCGCAGCCAGTTCATAAGCGTGGACCAGGCAGGGTGTCCCATATTATTACAGGCTGCGTTACCGATGAACAACATGCCATTGAAGAAGAATAAGGGTGCCAAAATGGCGGAAAAAAGCCAGAATATGTGACGGCCTTCGCCCTCGAGATGGAAGGCATCGCTGATTGGGCCGCTGAGGAAATAAAGAACGGGCCAGATGATCAGCGTGCAAGCCAAGGCGAATATGGTGGCCTGCTTGATCGTAGTACGGATTCGGTCAAATTGCTGTGCACCGAAATTCTGTCCGATGATTGGGCCGACTGCGCCGGAAAGTGAAAACATCAGGCAAAAGGCAACCGGTATGACACGGCTAACAACAGCAAAGCCGGCGATCACGTCGTCAGAATAATCAGCGATGAAGCGGAGGGAAATGAATCCGCCAACCGGCGAGGCAATATTGGTCAGAATCGCTGGAATCAAAATTGCCCGTATCGCACGTAAATCGCTGCGAAAACTGGTCAGGGACAATCGATCAAACCCGCCGTAATTTTTGACGACTGGCCAGATTGCAAATATCATGGATACGACGGCGGCACTCGAGCTGGCGACCGCTGCGCCGTCAATACCCCATCCGAATCCGAAGATGAATATCGGGTCCAGAATGGCATTGGTGATGCCCATGCTGAGCGTGACGTTCATGGCCCGCCGTGCCGCTCCATGGGCGCGCAGAAAACCGGAGCAGACCATCGCTGCGACACTGAACGGCATGAATGGCGCAACAATCCGGATATAACCGGTCGCAGCCTGATTGGCCGCTCCGTCAGCCCCGGCCAGCTCCAGAATGTCTGGCGCAAAAATGAAAAGCAGGATGGCCAGGGGCACCATCAACATCGTGCTGAGCAGCATGATATTGGTTAGATATCCCCGCGCTCGTTCCGGTTCTCCCTGACCAATATGGCGAGCGGCAAGCGCACTGGCCGCGATCATCAAGCCGATATGGACCGCCGTACCGAAAAACATGATCGTGCCGGCAAAGCCCATTGCCGCCGTCAGCGCGCTGTCAGACAGTTGTGCGATATAAAATAGATCGGCAAAATCGACAATGAACATCGTCAACAGCCCGATGCTGGCTGTCAGTGACATTGTGGCGATGTGGCGCAGGGGACTGCCGGTTAAGAAGATGGCGGGTTGCGTCGCGATAGTGTCTGTTCCACTGTCAATCGCCGGGCTGCATTTGCCAATGGCGGAAGAGATGTTTTTCCCTATAGGCTTTTGCCAAAGGGTCAATTCATCTCTATAATGAATTTGATCTTTGTAGGGGGTTGGATGATCTATCGTACAGGACTGATCGCGCTGATGATCGCGATATTGGGGGGGTGCTCCGCCGCGGATGAGGAAGATGGAAAGTCATCTCAAGATCGTGGGGTATATGAGCGCCGCAATACCGCCCCGGATCCTGCAGATATTGGTTTGGCGCCGCGAAGGGCAGAGCAAGCTTATGCAAGGATCGCTCTGAACTGCATCAACAAGCAATATCCGAACAAGATCAGCCATGTTTTGAACAGCGCAGCCGATGTCGCTGAGCCCGAAAAGCTGACACCCGTCTTCTATGGCTGCTATGATTGGCATAGTGCCGTTCACGGTCATTGGTTGCTGACGCGTCTTTGGGGGCAAGATCTGGTCCCCGAGATGGATGAAGAGATTGCCGCAGCGCTCGCTGCCAATTTCACCACAGAAAAAATTGCTGGAGAAATTGCCTATTTTAATGGTGATGATCGGAAGGCGTTCGAACGGCCCTACGGGATCGCATGGTTTTTGCAACTTACTACCGAATTGCGTGAAATTGCCGATGGAGAAGGCGGCAAGGCCGAGCAGGCCAAGGTCTGGTTGACCCGACTGGAGCCGCTCGAATCCGTGATTGTGGGTAATATCAAGGGGTGGTTGCCAAAACTGGCCTATCCCATCCGGCTCGGAACTCACAACCAGTCCGCTTTTGCATTGGGACTATTCCTCGATTGGGCCGATCGTAGCGGCGATGATGAAATGGCCAGTCTCGTGCGAAACAAAGCATTGGGTTTTCATAGCAACGACCAGAATTGCCCGATGGCCTATGAACCGTCGGGAGAGGATTTTCTTTCTTCCTGCCTGATGGTTGCCGACCTCATGCGACGGGTGATGGATGGCGATGAATTTGCAAGTTGGCTCTCGGATTTTCTACCGGCAATCCCGACCGATGGCAGTGACGGCTGGCTGAAAGTCGGCATCGTCAACGATCCGACCGACGGCAAATTGGTGCATCTTGACGGGCTAAACCTTTCGCGTGCTTGGGCGCTTGAAGGCATGGCTTCCGCGCTTCCAGTCGACGATCAACGGCGCGCATCGCTTCTCGCATCAGCCAGCTTGCACGGCAATTCCGGAGAGAATTCTGTTCGGACCCCGCATTATTCCGGCAGCCACTGGCTGGCGAGTTTCGCGACCTATTGGCGGACCCGGAGAGGAATTGATACAAGCGGAGGCAATCCGGTTTCGTGAATTCTGAGCCAGCCCCTGGTTCGGCAATATATGCCCGGGCTCGAACGCGGTCACTGTTCGACCGGCTGTTTCCGGTTAATCAAAATATAGCGATCCAGTCGATGTTCGGCGTATGGGGCGCCTATTTTGTCTTTGTGTCCTGCCGCAGTTTGTACATGGCGCAGAACAACGCTGAAGCGTTATTTGTCCAGCGGATATTGATGACCAGCGTCTGCATAAGCTTGACCTGGATGCTCTACCGCTTACTTGTTGCGGTGCGTCGCAGCGGGATGAGGGCTGCGATATTGGTGCTGCTCCTGCCGACGATGATTCTGGCCAATTATATGGCTATACTTGATCAAATAATCTTTGATCATGAGGCTGCATTATTCGACTTTTCCTATCTGCTCAATCCGATCGAATTCGCAATGTTCGACTGGACTTACATTCTGGACGAGGCGTTTACCCGCTATTTCATTCTGGCCAGTTGGGGTGCTCTATATCTGGCTTTGGCCCATAGTCAGGAACTGCAGCGCATGATGGTGCATAGCCGGCATCTCGAGAGAGTGAACCGGGAAAGTGAATTACGGGCGCTGCGATACCAATTGAACCCCCATTTTGTCTTTAATGCACTCAATTCGGTGAGCAGCCTGATAATTGACCGGAAAAACAAGAAGGCTGAAAAACTGGTGGATGATCTGGCAGATTATATGCGCGCGGTGCTGACTGATGGCGCTGAGGACATGGTTGCGGTAGAACAGGAAATTACTCAACAGGTTCGTTATCTAGAGATAGAACGGATGCGTTTCCCCGACCGACTGCATTATTTTGTCAACATTGATGCAACCGCAAATGGTTGGATGATACCCGCATTGATTATTCAGCCACTGATTGAAAATGCGGTCAAATATGGTGTTTCGGCGACGGATCAGCCCGTCAATATTATCATTTCGGCCCAGAAAGAAGGAGAGCGTCTGTCTATAAGCGTCGCTAATGATGGCAGGGTAAAAAGGGTTGCTGGTCTAGCCGATGACCGCGCCACAGGGACGGGGACAGGTCTTGCAAATATCCACGACCGGCTAAGAGCATTATACGGTCAGAATGCTTCTTTGCTTCTGGCCAACAACAAGGATGGCATGGCTATCGCAACCATAGTCCTGCCAGACCCATCGCTGATTTTTCAGGATATTTGAGAATGGTTGCGAGTCCGCCATCGGTGTTGATTGTCGACGATGAACCGCTCGCCCGTTCCCGCCTCAAGGCGCTTTGTGAACGAACGCAGCTTTTTAGAACCATCGAATCGGCCAATGGAGGCCGTCAGGCCCTGGAGAAAATCAAACAGCTAGAACCAGATGTTCTGTTGCTTGATGTAGATATGCCCGATTTGTCCGGTCTCAAGGTAGCGGAACTTTGCGGGAGCATGGCGCGGATACCTCAAATCATTTTTACGACCGCGCACAACAAATATGCGGTGCAGGCGTTTCGGCTGGAAGCCACCGACTATCTCCTGAAGCCGGTCAAGGAGGCCTTGTTGCGAGAGGCCGTCGAACGGGCCATCACCAATCTTGCGCGCGGCCATGAGGAGCATGAACCGGATGTCGCGCAACGTCTCTGGGTGCAGGATGGCACCGGGTCACTGCAGCTGATGGTTTCACATATCGAATGGGTTGAAGCGGAGCGGGACTATATGCGGCTATATCTGCCGGGCCGCAGCTATTTGCTGCACCAATCCATGCGCTCGCTGGAAAGCCTGTTGCCCGACAGTCTGTTTGTCCGCGTTCACCGGTCGGCCATTGTCCGGCGTGATTGTATCGCGGAAATACGCCGTAAAGGGCGTAAACATTTTGTAATCCTGCAGGATGGCAGTCAGTTGGTAATCGGTCCCCGTTATGCAGACAGGATTATCGGTCCTGCTCAAGCAGGGCGTTTAGGGGGATCAGACACCGTAACCGAATAACGGGGTGCCGGTGCTGGCTGCATCATTCCGCCGACATCGACAAAGGTCTGCCTTGCGATGTTGTGCGGGTGCTCCTTTGCTTCTGTCAGCGACAGGACGGGCGCAAAACAGATATCCGTTGCTTCCATCAGCTCGCACCATTGGGAGCGGGTCTTGGTTTTGAACAACGCTGTCAGCTTCTCCTTCAACGCAGGCCATTGTCTCGGGTCCATCTGCGCGTCGAAGTCCGAATCTTCTGCGATGCCCGCAACCTGCCGAAGCTGCGCGTAAAATTGTGGTTCGATCGATCCGATCGATATGAATTTGCCGTCGGAGGTCTCGTAGCTGTCGTAGAAATGCGCGCCGGTATCCAGCAGGTTGACGCCCCGATCGTCTCTCCATTGACCGACATTGTGAAAGTCGAAAATCATCGCCATCAATGCGGCAGAGCCGTCGGTCATCGCACAGTCAACAACCTGTCCGGTGCCACCGGTTTTCGCATTGAGAAGCGCTGAAACCATACCGAACGCAAGCATCATTCCGCCGCCACCAAAATCGCCCACCATGTTAATCGGCGGGGTCGGTTTTTCACCGGCCCGTCCGAAGGCATGCAAGGCGCCGGAAATTGAAATATAGTTGATATCGTGGCCTGCGGCGGCGGAGAGTGGACCATATTGTCCCCAACCCGTCATCCGGCCATAGACTAAGCTTGGATTGTCCGCGAGCAACACGTCGGGCCCGAGCCCGAGCCGCTCCATAACACCGGGACGGAAGCCTTCGATTAGACCATCAGCATTTTTGACGAGGTTTCGAGCCGTCTCGATGCCTTCTGCCGACTTCAGGTCAATCTCGACCAGATTGCGAGAGCGTGAAAGTGCGAGGCGCGGGTCAGGGGCTTTGCCTGGCCGATGGAGAACCGTCACCGTGGCGCCCTGGTCAGCAAGCATCATGCCGCAGAAAGGGCCGGGGCCGATGCCGGCAAACTCGATAATATTGATACCGGCTAGTGGTCCTGCCATGTTCTGCTCCCGTTTAATCGACTGATTAATCGGTCCTATGCAGGGACGTTATTCGAATCAAGCTTAATGTGGAAGATTGAAGCGTGTTCTAGCGAGGTCGCTGTCCATGACGCAGAGGAATGGATTTACTGGATTGTTGGCGAAGATATTGCGGCAAATCTTGTTTTTTCTGTCCGACGGGCTTTCTGGCTAGCTTCGGGTCAATTGGATGATCGAAAGCGACCCCGAACCTGCCTTGGGCAACCCAGGCGACATAGCCGGTGATACGACCAATATTGCGCAGTTCAATTTGCACCTTGTCGCCCCGTTTGGCGAGCACGGGTGCTTCGGCCATCAGGCCGCCTGCCGATAGATTGCGAATCCGCACTTCACCGCAGTCGTCGCCGTCGATGAAGCGCAGTTCTGCTTTCAGAAACAGACTGTCCCGGTCAAGCTGGCGCTTGGGGTAGTCAACGGCCTGACTGTTCATTTTCAGACTATCGTCAAATGTCTCTTTCATAAGCTTCCCGCAGTCGATAAATGTAAATTCATGTTTCGTAATGCGAGGGATAGCGCAAAATTCGTGCAAATTTGGTTAATGTCCCGGATTTTTTTCGGGCAAGAAATATCCGCCGTTATGCGGGTATCAATGAATGCTTTTAACCAAGAAAACCCGACTGCGGCTTAGCTCTGTCAGAGCAGTAACTCATGTCACTGATCGCGCGAAATTTTCTCGTTCCGTTCATGCGCTTCCTGCGCCTCTACGGTCATCGTGGCTATTGGCCTGGCTTTCAGGCGGTCGAGAGAAATCTGCTCGCCGGTCACCTGGCAATAGCCATATTCGCCTTCGTCGATCCTGCGTAATGCTGCATCGATTTTGGAGGTTAGTTTGCGTTGACGATCGCGGGTCCTCAACTCCAGGCCCCAGTCGGTTTCGCTTGATGCCCTGTCATTCAGGTCAGCTTCCTGAATTGGACCATCCTGCAGATGTGCCAAAGTTTCTTTGGATTCATCAATGATTTCTTGTTTCCATTTTTTCAGCGCCTGTCTGAAAAAAGCGAGCTGATGCTCGTTCATAAACTCTTCGTCTTCGCTCGGTTCATAACCTTCTGCGAGGACTGGGTCTGCGCCATTCGCGCTATTTTTTGCTGATGCTTTTTTCGCCGAGGATGCCAACATACTCTCCAAACATCTGCCCTGTCCGAATCCGGAAGGCTGGAACTATTTACACCGCGGGCCTATACCGAGCGCACTTGCTTGAAACAAGGCGCAAAATACTTGATATTTTAAATATCCCAAAATGAGAAAATTTCGGACGTTGTAATTATATTGCAATGGATGTCCGCAATGCATCCACTCAGACAACGTTCCGCCGATAGTGTCAAAATCCCGTGATTTTTTAAAGCTTTCGCAACAATGGCATCTGGAGTGGTTCCAATTCGGGACATTAACCGTGGTTGGATACAAACTGTTAAGCTTTTTTGCGATTTTGAACGAGGAAACAAGGTTAACGTAATTGTGGTTTACGATTTATTCTGTCTTTTAATGCATGTCGGGAGAGCGAAATGGAAGGTCAGCTGTTAAATGCTGGCTCATCTGATCGCCTCCACAGCGGAAGAGAGATGAGATTATGTCGGTACGGATGGCTTTAGCAAAATTATGCGCCTGCACTTGCGGCGGAGCATTAATTGGCGGTGGCGCGGTTCACGTGTCAGAAGCGCCTGCAGCGCCTTATGTGAAGAAACTCTCGAAGAAGCAGCCGGTTCGCGCCCGGATTGTTCGAAAAGGTGAGCCTGCCCGCAAGGTCAAGCGTACACGGCGCACTGTGACCAAAACGGTGACGGCTTGCCAGCCGACCGTGGTCACCATCGCCCAGACGCCGGCAGCGCAACCAATCCCGGTTCCTTTGCCTTCATATCTCCCACCTGCTCCGCCGATGATGGACGGCGGCAGTTCTGTACCGGTCGTGATCGGTGGCAGCGGTGGATATAGCGGAAGTTCCGGCGGCTTTTTTGGTGGATTTTTCGGTGGCGGCAGCTCCGGCGGCGGTAGCGTCGTAATTTCTTCAACCAGCAGCGGCGGGTCAACAAGCACATCGTCAGGGGGCAGTTCAACGAGCGGCGGCTCCACCAGTACCTCAACCGGCGGCGTGACCAGCACCGGCGGTTCAACGAGTACTTCTACGGGAGGCGTGACCAGCACTGGTGGTTCAACAAGCACCTCCACGGGAGGTAGCAGTTCCTCATCGTCGAGTTCATCCAGCAGCTCGTCGAGCAGTTCATCCAGTTCCAGCGGTGGTGATACATCAACCGGTGGACACGGTTCTTCAGGCGGGCATGGCTCGTCTGGTGGACACGGGTCCTCGGGCGGCGGATCTAACGGTTCTTCGGGAAGCTCCGGTTCTTCTGGTAGTTCGGGTTCGTCTGGCAGTTCAGGGTCGTCCAGCAGTTCCAGTTCATCTTCCTCGAGCTCGGGTGGCAGTTCCACCAGCAGTTCGTCAGGCGCAACCGGTGGCTCCTCGAGCTTCGGTGGTAACAGTACGTCTACCGGTTCTTCGGGTAGTTCGTCCAGTTCCAGCTCGTCGAGCAGCAGCTCAAGTTCTTCTTCGGGTGGCAGTACTGGCGGTTCGACAGGCGGTACCGAAGTTCCGGCACCACCGGTAGTCTTGCTGTTCGGTGCAGCCGCTGCAGCCTTGTTTGCGCGTCGTCGTAAGGCAAAAAAGACAGTCACCGCTTAAATAACGTAAATCGAATTAATCTTAAAAGCGGCCGGAGCAATCTGGCCGCTTTTTGCTTTGTAGTCTTGCAAGTGAAACAGACGCTCGGCATAGGCTTTTGCCATGCATGATATAAAATATATTCGCGAAAATCCCGAAGAGTTCGATGCCGCACTGGCGAAGCGCGGAGTCGCAGCAGTGGCTCAGAATATACTGCGGCTGGACGAGCAAAGCCGGGCACTGAAAACCCGGCTGCAGGACGGGCAGGCGCGGCGCAATGAAGCGTCCAAGGCTATCGGGAAGGCGAAAGGCCAGGGTGACGAGGATGCCGCTCAGGCGTTGATGGCGGAAGTCGCCGAACTGAAAAGTGCAATGCCCCAGCTTGAAGACGAGGAACGGGAAGTTTCAGGCCGACTGCAGGATATGCTGGCCGCACTACCGAATCTGCCGGCAGATAGTGTCCCGTTCGGCGCAGATGAAGAAGCCAATGTAGAGGTTGAACGCTGGGGCGAACCACGCAAGTTTGATTTTGATCCGAGAGAACATAGCGATATCGGTCCGGCCTTGGGGCTGGATTTCGAAACGGCCGCCGCTATGTCCGGTTCGCGCTTTGCGTTCCTGCGCGGGCAGATGGCCAGATTACAGCGCGCCATTGGCCAATATATGCTTGATCAGCAGACGATGAAAAATGGCTATCAGGAATGCGCGCCGCCGGTTCTGGTTCGCGACGAGGCCATGTTCGGCACCGGTCAGCTACCCAAATTCTCCGAAGATTCTTTTCACACAACCAATGGTCATTGGCTGATCCCGACCGCAGAAGTCAGCCTGACCAACAGTGTAAACGGGCAGATTTTGGACGAGGCGCAACTGCCGTTGCGATTGACCGCGCTCACACTATGTTTCCGTAGCGAAGCTGGCTCTGCCGGCAAGGATACGAAAGGCCTGATCCGCCAGCATCAGTTTGAAAAAGTCGAGATGGTCGCGATCGTTCATCCTGACGAAAGCGATGCCGAACATCTGCGGATGACTGAAGCAGCAGAATCGATCCTCAAGGCGCTTGAACTGCCTTATCGCAAGATGCTGCTGTGTACAGGTGATATGGGCGCAACGGCGCGCAAAACATATGATCTGGAGGTCTGGTTGCCAGGGCAGGACACCTATCGCGAGATTTCCAGCATTTCGACCTGCGGCGAATATCAGGCGCGGCGCATGAATGCCCGTTTCCGGCCTGAAGGTGAGGAAAAGGGGACAAGATTCGTTCACACGCTCAACGGTTCCGGTCTTGCCGTTGGCCGCACGCTGGTCGCTGTGCTCGAAAACTATCAACAGGCGGACGGATCGGTCACTATTCCGTCGGCACTGCTTCCCTATATGGGTGGCATCGACAAGTTGGAGCCCGGCTGATGCGAATACTCCTCACCAATGACGATGGTTTCGATGCGCCCGGCATGAAAATTCTGCTGGATATTGCGCAGCATTTTTCCAACGATATCTGGATTGTCGCGCCGTCCGACGAAAACTCTGGCGCAGGCCACTCGCTGACCATTACCCGGCCGCTTCGTATTCGCAAGCGGGGCGACCAGCAATATTCGGTCGACGGCACACCGACTGATAGCGTGATGATGGCTGTTGCCAAGATCATGAAAGATGGTCCGCCTGATCTGATATTGTCCGGTGTTAATCGTGGCGCGAATCTCGGTGAGGATGTGACATATTCGGGTACCGTCTCTGCCGCTATGGAAGGCGCATTAGCAGGTATCCCTTCGATCGCACTCAGCCAAGCCTATGCACGGGGAGATTTGGGTGCGGATGTACCGTTCGACGCGGCGGTTCAATGGGGTGAACGGGTGCTGCGGCCGCTAATCAAGCAACGCATGGATTACAGGACGCTGGTGAACATCAATTTTCCGGCGCTCCCGGCGAGCGAAGTCAAGGGAGTGCGGGTCGTGTCACAGGGTATCCGTGACTATGGTCGATTGCAGATTGTCAGCAACCGGGACCCGCGCGGTTTTGAATATCACTGGTTCGGCCTTGGCCCGATGGTGGAAACGCCTGCGCACAGTACCGATCTGGAAGCGATCGCTGACGGTTATGTCTCAATCACGCCGCTCCATCTTGACTTAACTCATTATGATTCGATGGATGGTCTGAAGAATCTTTACCCTTGATTGTGAACTGCGGTGGGAAGAATTAACTATGCTTGGGCCAGTGAGGCTGGCAAGCTGCGGTTTTGCTGCTAATAACGTTCCAGCATGGGGAAGAGTTGGTTAATGGGGTCAAATATGCGTCACATTGCGATCCTGATATTGCTCATCGCTGTCACCGCCTGTATTCCGCAGGGCCGTGATGACTACGCACCGGCGACAACCCGACCTCAGTTGCCGACAGATCTTGCCGTTCTTGGCACTGCGCCTGAACAGGCGCCGCTTTCGACTTGGCAGGCGAGCCCCGTCACGGCCAATGCCCAAAGGGTCGAAGCGGGCTCCTATCTCGTGCAATCTGGAGACACGTTGCGTGGAATTGCCAATAAAACAGGTGCGGGTTCACAAATCATCGCGTCAGCAAACGGGCTGTCCCAACCTTATGTTATCCATCCGGGGCAGCGACTCAAAATTATCGGCGGACGCTATCATACGGTCAATTCGGGAGAGACCGGTATCGCAATCGCGCGCGCCTATGGAGCCACCTGGCGCGAAGTGGTGGCGTTGAACGCGTTGGAAGAACCTTATATCCTGCGTGTTGGACAGAAGCTGCTGCTGCCTGCAACAGCAACCGGCGATCCGGCCAATCTGAGCATCGAGCAGCGTGCGGCCGCTTTTAATCTCGATATCGACGATATAGTCACGGGCAGCCAGCCGGCGATAGCCAACGGTGCGACAGCGAAAGAACCATCCGACTGGCGCAAGGCCATCACGCCGAATGCAACCATAGCCGCTCCGACGAACTTCTCCGGACGGTTTCAGTGGCCAGTGGATGGTACCGTTCTCTCCAGTTTCGGTAGCAAAGGCGGGGGGAAAGTTAACGACGGACTCAATATCGGTGTCGCCAAAGGCACGCCAATCCGTGCATCGGCTGATGGTGTAGTCGCATATAGCGGCGACGAAATCGGCGTATTCGGTGGCCTTATTCTGATCAATCATGGTTCCGGCTGGGTTACTGCCTATGGCCATGCTGATAAGCTGAATGTTGCTCGCGGCGCGAAAGTTAAAGCAGGTGATATTATCGGGCTCGCTGGTGAAAGTGGTTATGTCGAGGAACCGCAGCTGCATTTCGAGATCCGCAAGGATCGCAAGCCGGTCGATCCGAACAACCATCTTCCGAAACGCAGCTGACCGGCGATGGCAAACGGCAACCGACGTAAGATTTCCGATTATTTTACTCTGCGTCGGCGATCGAGTCTGCCGATCTGGGCTGATATTGCGTGGCGGGTTGCCTTTGTTCTCGGACTGATCGGGATGGCGGTTTCTGTGCATTATTTCGACCGCAATGGCTTGCAGGACAGCTATGACGGTGATGTCAGCTTTCTCGATGTTATCTATTTTACGATGATCTCGATTACTACCACCGGCTATGGCGACATTGCTCCGGTCACTGAACGGGCGCGGATGTTCGACGCGCTGGTTGTGACTCCTATTCGCATCTTCGTCGTGCTAATCTTTGTTGGTACGGCCTATAATTTTGTTTTCAAACGGACCTGGGACAATTGGCGCATGAAACTGATTCAAAGCAATTTGCACGACCATATCGTCATTGCCGGCTTTGGCACGAGCGGCAGTGAAGCCGTGCAGGAACTGCTGGCGCGCGGGACCAAGCCGGAAGAGATTGTCGTGATCGACACATCGGACGACGCCTTGTCACTGGCAGAGAAGCTGGGTTGCGCGGTGATCAACGGCGATGCGACCCGAGACAATGCGCTGATGAATGTGAAAATATCGCGAGCGCGCTCGCTGATTGTTTCGGCCGGGCGCGATGACACCAGCATATTGATTGTGCTTACCGCCCGACATCTCGCATATCATTTGCCCATCAGCGTTTCGATCAAGGCGGCGGACAATGAACTGCTCGCGCGGCAAGCCGGTGCGACGACCGTGATCAATCCGGTCAGTTTTGCAGGTCTGCTGCTCGCCGGCAGTTGCGAAGGCGCAAAGATCTCGGACTATCTGAGCGATCTCGCATCCGCAACGGGCCGGGTGAAGCTGGTCCAGCGAGCGGTTACCGAAGGCGAAGTCGGCATGGCGATGAGCGAAGTTGTCGGTTCCGGATTGGGTGTTCGGATTTACCGGGGCGATACGGTGATTGGATTCTGGGAAGCCGAAGCGAAGATGCTGGAGGCTGGTGATATCATTGTCGAGATCATCCCTGGTAATGGCGCGGAGGGACGGACGCCCGAAAGCGCCTAGTTCGCCCTGTCCGTTAGTTCATGTTGCACCTGCGAGATAAACGACTATCTTGGCAGCTCATTCACGGAGCTTGCTGATGGCCGATACGATATCAATGCCCACCGGGCTTCGCCCGCCGCACAGGCTGGCGCAGCTGGGCGAACTGTCCCTGCCGCTTGATCTGCTGCGCTTTGGCCTGCAATGGCCGCGGCTTGTTACGGCGCCGCGGGGCGATGGCCGGCCGGTCTATCTTATTCCCGGCTATGGCGGCAGCGAACTGTCGATGCGCCCGCTGGAGGGCTTTCTCAGGCGCATCAACTATGATGTGACCGACTGGTCGCTCGGCCGCAACAAGGGATCGGTCGACCGCGATGTCGCGCGCTTTACCGCGGTTGCCGAAGAGCGGTTTTCCGACAATGGCGAGCAGGCCTTCACCCTGATCGGCTGGTCGCTGGGCGGGATTATCGCCCGCGAGGTCGCTCGCCTGTCGCCGCATCTGGTGCGGGAGGTGATCACCATGGGTACGCCGATCATCGGCGGCCCCAAATATACCACGCCGGGCCAGCGCTACGCCCAGTCCGCCAATATAAAGCTCGACCAGTTCGAGCGCGAGGTGCATCAGCGCAACAGCATCGGCTTCGACCAGCCGCTCACCGTGCTCTATTCCGACCGCGACGGCATTGTCGGCCCCGATATCGCCAGGGACATCTACAATCCGCAGGCCCGCAATATCCGCGTCGATGGCGGGCATATGGGGATGGGCTTCAACCCCAAGGTCTGGCGGATCATCGCCGATACGCTTGCCGGACGGACTTGAGCCGTACCCCCGTTCATTCCGCCGCCTTGGCCTTCGGCTTGCGCCAGAGATAGCGGTAGACGCCAAACAGGTTGATCCCGAGCAACACGATATTCTGTACCGCCAGCGGGTTGTTGCCGTCGAGCAGCGAAGCGGCGATCCAGACGATCGACGAACCGCAGAACAGGACAAAGCCCGACCCGCTGACCTTGGCCCCCGCATTTAGCGAGACCATGGCGGCGGCGATCATGCCGCTGATGCTTGCGGTCCACCGCAATATGTCGACCAGTTCCATCATGTTGCTCCGGCTGTTGCATTGGCTATCGATGCAAGGCCTACGCACGGAGCGGGCATATCGTTCAATCTTGTCCGATTTTTTCGAACCGCAGGGAACCAATCCCTGGTTTGATGGTTGTATCGGCAAGCCGGGTGTTGCCACTCCCTCCCACTTTTTGGCAACCCCGGCGTCTTCCTGCCGTACCGGATTTTCAATATTGTTGTTAACTCCTTCTATTCATTAGCCAAGCCACGCGTGCACCGCGCCCATCGCGATGTAGAAGAGCAGCCAGTATCCGGCGTCGATGAAGAACAGCGCCTTGCTCTTTTGCGAGAAGAGATAGTTGGTGCCGATTGCCGGGACGATGAAGCCGAGCGCGACGCCAAAGGCGGTCAGCACCTTGATCCCAAAATCCAGATCCGTCGCATAAGTCGCGAACGTATGGGCCAGCGTCCACGAGGCGACCAGGCTGAACGCGAACGCCCCGCCGTAGATCTTGCCCATATTGCCCGCTTTGATCTGCTCCTCGGTCAGCCCGACCGCGCCCATCCATTTCTTGCCCATCACCGGGCCGTACCAGATGCCGCCGACCAGAAATCCCGCCAGCGCGGCGACGATGACCGCAATCCAGTTCACATCGAATATATTCATATCATCCTCCTCCTGTTTTCCGTCCGAAGATGCTGCGCCAGTCGGAACATGCTCCCCGGATCAGCGGCATTTATATGCCCGGACCGGTCCTTCGACAAGCGCTGGCGCGTGACCACCAGAACCATTGTCTTCACATCTGACGTGACTCCCCTGCAAAACACGCCTAAAGGCCGCGCAATATGGCAACCCAAATTCCTTCTCCGCCCAAAGTGGGCATGGTATCGCTCGGCTGTCCCAA
This sequence comes from uncultured Parasphingorhabdus sp., assembly GCF_963975555.1. Lineage (GTDB taxonomy): Bacteria > Pseudomonadota > Alphaproteobacteria > Sphingomonadales > Sphingomonadaceae > Parasphingorhabdus. Next base: position 878,818 of record NZ_CAXBHH010000001.1, read on the forward strand.
GGCTTTGGTCGACAGCGAACGCATTCTGACGCAGCTGCGCTCGGACGGCTATGACCTGTCGGCCGACTATGCCGGCGCCGACGTCGTGCTGGTCAACACCTGCGGCTTTCTCGACAGCGCCAAGGAGGAGAGCCTCGAGGCGATTGGCGAGGCGATGGCCGAGAATGGCCGGGTGATTGTCACCGGCTGCATGGGCAATGAAGCCGACCTGATCATGAAGCGCTTCCCCGATGTGCTCGCCGTCACCGGCGCGCATCAGTACGAGGACGTCGTCACCGCGGTCCACGCTGCGGCTCCGGCAGCCCGCGGCGCGTTCGTCGATCTGGTGCCCGAAGCGGGCCTCAAGCTGACCCCCCGTCATTACAGCTATCTCAAAATTTCCGAAGGCTGCAACCATCGCTGTTCCTTCTGCATCATCCCGTCCCTGCGCGGCGACCTCGTGTCCCGCCGCCCCGACGCGATCCTGCGCGAAGCCGAGAAGCTGGTCGAGGCCGGCACCAAGGAATTGCTGGTGATCAGCCAGGACACCTCGGCTTACGGCGTCGATATCCGCCACCAGTCCCGCCAGTGGAATGGCCCGACCGGTCAGGGCCGCGAAGTCCGCGCCCATATGACCGATCTTGCCGCCGCGCTGGGCGAGCTGCGGACGCCGGAAGGCAAGGGCGTGTGGACCCGGCTCCACTATGTCTATCCCTATCCCCATGTCGACAAGGTCATCCCGCTGATGGCCGAGCGCAAGATCACGCCCTATCTCGACATCCCGTTCCAGCACGCCGCGCCCAACGTCCTCAAACGGATGAAGCGCCCGGCCAACGAGGCCAAGGTGCTGCAGCGGGTCAAGAGCTGGCGCGATATCTGCCCCGATCTCACCATCCGCTCGACTTTCGTCGTCGGCTTTCCCGGCGAGACCGAGGACGACTTCAAATATCTGCTCGACTGGCTCGAGGAAGCCCAGCTCGACCGCGTCGGCGCGTTCCGCTTTGAACCGGTCGAAGGCGCTGCTGCCAATCTCCTCGACGGCGCCGTGCCCGAAGAGGTCAAGGAAGAGCGATACCAGCGGATCATGGAAGTCACCGCCCGGATCAGCGCCGCCAAGCTGCAGGCCAAGGTCGGCCGGACTCTGCCGGTGATCATCGACGACATTGGTGAGCCCGATGAAGACGGCGATGTTGGTGCGACGGCAAGGTCCGAAGCCGATGCACCGGAGATCGACGGCAATGTCTTCCTGCGCAATGTGAGCGGGACCCTTGCGGTTGGCGACATAATTGACGCGGTGATCGAGGATGCCGACGAGCATGATCTGTTCGGGGTTGCTGCTGGGTAGTATCCCGTCATCCTGAACTCGTTTCAGGACCTCGTTCCGCTTGCCACTATCATCCGATTTAGACGCCCGAGGTCCTGAAATGAATTCAGGATGACAAACGGTGTTCTAATCACCTTCACCCCCATATGATCTTTACAAACTTTACACTGTTATAGATTTATTCCCTTCTCCCCCTCGTCCCGCCTGAAGGCGCGCATTGCTTCGGCGTGGCGTGGCAGGGCGTTGATCACCGCTTCGTCGCGGGTGCCGGTGGGTGTCGCGGTCAGGCCGGGGACCTCGCGTTCCATGTCGGCGGCTTCTTCGGGGGTCATGCGATAATAGTCGGGCGGGCCGTCATGGTCGGGGAAGCTGACCGCGTAAAATTCGGTTTCCTCGGCTTCCTTGTCCTCCTGTGGCGGCTCCGGCTGCCGCCATGCTTCGGCTTCGGCGGCCAGCACCGCCAGCTCGTCCTCGGTCGGCGTGGCGATCAGCGGGGCGGTGTCCTCGCCCGCGCCTATCGCCTTCAGCATATCGCCAAAGCGCGCCGCGCCGCGTTGCGCCGGGATCTGCTCGGCAATCTTGTCGAGCCGCGCCAGATGCGCGAGCAGCAGTCGGCTGTCATAGCGCCGCCGCGTCGCCACCACCTCGCCATGATAGAAAATCTCTTCCTCGACGCCCTCGATCGCCCGCTCCTGCAACTTGTCCTGCGCCTCCTCCCGCGCCAGCACCAGCGCCGCCAGCCACGCCCGCGCAAAATCCGGATCGCGCCGTTTCAGATCATAGGCGGACTGCCGCGTCCGCTGGACAAAATAGGCCGACGCCTGGACATTGCCGGTCTGCGCGAGGGCCTCGAGAAATTTGACCCGCAGATCAAGGTGCCAGCCGTCGTGGCGGGTTGCGGGGGAGGGAGGGGCGCTGTTGTCCCTTTGGTCCGTTCGTCCTGAGCCTGCCGAAGGGCCGTCACCATCACCCACGCCCCGCACCGCGTTCAGCCGCCGCGCAAATTCATCCTGAAATGTCATAAGTCCTACTCCTTCCAAAGAAACCATCCCGACCGCAGCAGAGCGGTGCTGTGGGTTTGATATGGTTTGTTAAATGGAGCCGGTATAACCTATATGGAACAATGTAGGAAAGCTGCTTGCCGGGGAGGGTATTAATATGATTGATGGGATATATAAAAAGCGGATGGCACTGCTGGAGGGATATTTTGCTTCGGAGAACGCATAGGAATTTGACCGGACTATCGCTACATTTGCCGATCTGCCTCGCTATCATCCCAACTTCGACTAGTGGATTTCTACCGACCGAACATATTGGTCAATATATTATCGAATAGTCTCACTTCTCCGATATTTTTGGCATCGGATTTTGAGACGATAAGATTTGTGTTCGCGTTTGCTAGGTAAGGTTCCCAAATTTTGGGAAACCTACGCTGATCTAGGTTTAAAAAGAATTCCAAGCCTCCAAGCATGAAATGCCAAGTATTTAATCCGCCTAATCTTTGTCGGTAAGGTGCTAGTGCTATATTCCGTATCGTCAACTCATCAGCGGTGAGATTTGGATCCCCAATCAGCAACTGCTGATCAAAATTGTGACGATTAAAGATGCTTTTTTTTAGTATTTCTTGGTATTTCCCGAGCGTCATATTGAATTTTTTTCCGTGTTTAGAAACAGCATGTTTCCAAATGACTGAATAGGCAAAGTGAACCAGTTTCTCTGGATCCGGGTTTTGTACTTCCCAAGAGTTTCCAGTGGCACTTAAGGAGGCTTTCGAAAAAAAGTTTCGTATGAAATTCACCGAATAGTCGTCTCCCCAACCGCTTTCTTGTTCGTGCTCTGCACATAAAATTGAGTTGTCCCAATAGCCGTTTTGACGATATTTAACACCAACGGCATTCCGCTCCCCTTCATATATCTTTGTGTCGTCGCCTTTCATGTCCAACATTAATGATCGGGGCATGAGGTGCGATTTCACAGTCTTGGGATTTCCGCACACAAGACAATTGTTCATGTTTTTCTTCCTGCAAACTAATCTTGGAGAAATATGCCCTTTTATACGAATTGAATAAACGTCATTTAGCCACAGTCTGAAAAAATTTAGTTTAAGGCTTCGGCGGCAAGGCCGCGTATCCTTCTCCCTCACGGGAGAGGGCTCACCCCAACCCGGTAACCGCCAGCCCGAACATCACAAATGCATAGCCCAGCACCCCGTACACCCCCGCCCGGAACCACGGATAGGGGATGCGCGCTCTCGCCGGGTAGCCGGTCGGGTGGACGACGGTGAGCCGCTCGCCGATCACCGGGGTCGGGAAGGGCGTGGTCAGGGGGTCGCGGACCTCGATAAAGCCGCCGCGCTCGTCGGGCACCAGCAGCACCGCGCTATACAGCGTCGTGCCGCCGCGCCGCTTCATCTGGTGGCGGACGATCTGGGCCGGGACATGGCGGGTGCCGTTGCGGATGAACAGCAGATCGCTGCGCACCATCAGCACCAGTCCTGCTCCCGCCAGCGCGAGGCCTATCAAGAGGAAGATCGTTTCGATGCGCTGCCGCTATCACGCTTTGGCGAGGGTGTTAAGTGGGCTATTTCCCTCTCCCGTGCGGGAGAGGGTTGAGGAGACTTGGCAGCTTGCTGCCTAGTCGCAGCTGGGTGAGGGCGTACTGGCCTTTGTGGCGAAGCAACCCGCCACTGGAACACCCTCATCCAACTCCGCCTAATCCTCCGGATAAGGCTTCGTATCCTTCTCCCTCACGGGAGAAGGGGCGCGCCGCAAAAAAAGGGCCGGCCAGCGATTGCTGGTCCGGCCCGATGCGAACGCCGAGAGAGCGTTGGTTAAAATTTAAAGGCGGCTTCGACGAACAATTGCCGGCCGCGGTTCTGGGTGACGATGCGGTCATCGCCGCCAGCCGGCAGAAACGGACGGTCGCCGACGGTATTGGCCCAAAGCTCGTTGGTCAGATTGACTCCGATCAGCGAGAGTTTCCACTTGCCGTCGGGCTCGCCGATCGAGACCGCGCCGTCGAGCGAGACATAGCTGTCCTGGACATAGTCGGTGAAATTATTGTTCCCGGCGAAATAGGAGCTGCTGTAGGCGGCGTTGCCGCTCAGCCCGAATTCGAGCGTATCGCTCACCGGAATCCGCCAGTCGACCGCGAGGTTGCCCGACCATTTCGGTGCCCGCGCCGCTGTCCGGCCGTCGAGATCGACGTCATCGGCGTTGCCCGGAATGCCGTCGGGATCCTGCGAGATGAACGTGTCGGTAAACGCGGCATCGGTATAGCCCAATGCGCCGGAGAAGCTCAGCCCCTCGACCGGGGTGCGCCAGGACCAGTCGACATCAAAGCCCTTGGTCGTCAGCTCGCCCGCGTTGATGGTCAGGAAGCGGACCGCCGCGCCGTCGAAATTCTGCACCTGCAGATCGTCGAAGACGAAATAGAAGGCTGCGGTGTTGATCCGGAACGCGCCATTGCCGAACATCGCCTTGACCCCGATTTCGCCGCCCTTGGCGGTTTCTGAATCATAGATCAGCGAACTGAGCGCCGCTGCGCGGGCCGCTTCCGGGTCGGGATAGAGGCCGGGATATTGTTCGGCAAAGCCGGGCACCACCAGCTGGATCGACGCGGTCGGCAGGCTGCTGTTATCGACCCCGCCCGACTTGAAGCCGGTCTTGTAGGAGGCGTAGAAGTTGAGATCAGGGGTCGCCTGATATTTCAGCGTCAGCTCCGGCGAGATATTGCTGTCGGAGAATTTCACCGGACCGGTCTGGAAGCCTTCGGGAACCACCAGGCCGATGCCGCCGACAATGCCGTTCAGGAAGGTCAGGGCATTGTGCACGAACGGAAAGGAGGTTCTGTGGGTTTTCTGCTCGTCGGTCCAGCGGACGCCGCCGGAGAGTTCGAGCTGGTCGGTGATGTCCAGGCTCATGCTGCCGAAGAAGGACAGCGCCTCGCTCTTGGTCGTCCGGTCGGCCACCCAGTCATAGGTGATGCCGCGGGAATCGGGGAACAGGAACGAGCCGAGGAAGGCGTTTTGCGATGTCTGCAGCGGCTGGCTGCGGCTTTCCCAGAAACCGCCGACCATGAAGTTGAACATGCCGTCAAAATCGCTGGTCAGGCGGAGTTCCTGCGTGTGCTGGGTGAGTGAATCGGTGAACGGCGCGGGCAGGCCGCCGGGATCGCCATTGGCCAATATGCCGACATAGCTGAAATGATCGGCATGTTCGTTGTCGAGATCAAGAAAGCCGCTGACCGTCGACAGGGTCAGCGTGTCGCTGAGCTGCAGGTCCATCGCCAGCCGGACGAAGACGGTGTTGGTCTCGTTATAGGACTGGCCCTTGTAGCGATCCGCGCCGGTGGTGCCGGGGGCGATGACCTGCAGGTCGGGGTGGCCATCGGGATGGGGATAGAGCCCGTCCTGGATGTTGCAGGAGGCGTTGGACGGGATCGAAACGCCGGGCACCGCCAGAAAGACATCGTCCGCGACGCCATTGGCCCCGCAATCAATATCGGAGTGGCCGAGCAGGCTGTCGCCATAATTGTGATTATAGTTGAGCTTCAGATTAGCGGAGAAATTGTCGGTCGGATCCCATTGCAGGGTCATCCGGCCAACGAAGTTCTTCATCCCCTTGCCGGTGTCGGCGAAAACCGAAGGTGTGCCCGCTTCCAGTTCGACATATTTGTCGATATTCTGATATTGCGCCGCGACGCGTATGCCCAGCGTATCGCTGACCGGGCCGGAAATATAGCCGCCGACCGTATAGGCTTCCTCCTCGAATTCATAAGAGGCCTTGCCCCCGACTTCCCAGTCGGCGGTAGGATTGGCGGAGCGGACGGAGAAGACCCCGGCCGAGGCGCTTTTGCCGAAGAACAGGGATTGCGGGCCCTTGAGAACGTCGATCTGCTCGACATCGAAAAAGGAGGCCTGGACCAGCCGCATCGTGCTCATCGAGACGCCGTCGAAATCGAAGGCGACGGCAGAGTCGAAGGCGGCGGAAATATTGGTCGTGCCGACGCCGCGCAAGCTGATCTGGCCACCAGCGCCCGAGCCACCGACCTGGACGTTCAGGGCAGGAATGCGGCTGACAACGTCAGCGACTTCGTTGATCTGGAATTTGTCGAGCGTGTCGCCGCCGATCGAGGTGACGGTAACCGGCGTTTCCTGCAGCGTTTCATTCTGCTTGCGCGCGGTGACGATGATGATGTTGCTGTTGTCTTTTTCTTCGAGCGCATCTTGCGCGAAGGTAGGGGCGCTGAAACCGCAGGCGCCGATGGTGACGGTCGAGCCCAGGAGGCCCGCCAATAGTTTTTTCCGCGTAAAAAATTGATGGTTCTGTGGTGTTATCCTTGTCATTGTGATTCTCTCCCATACGCAGATAAAACGGTCTTTGTTTCAGCGGCCACATTCCTTTTTTTGACATGGAATTATGGTGCTCTCTCTGCCGTTTTATAATGAATGACGTTACGGGATCCGCTACTAACTAAAGAATTAGGCTGCGGCGCAAAACAGCAACTCTGCAACGGATTTGCGCTAACAATTCTGACAGGGCTGCCTGCGAATCCGTCAACCGGCCTCGACTGTAGCGATTCGCTGGCGACGCAATGCCGTCTGTCGTTCCGTCCGATCCTTTCGCGACCCGTACCACGCTTTTGCGTCCGAAACCGCGTGACGGAGCTATCGGCTGGAAGAGGCAGAAAACCGGCCCGGGCCTGTTTTTGCCTGCGACTTCAGGCTGCCGCTTAACCGGACAATTAAATTGCCAATTGCAACTCGTCCGCGTCAATGGCATAAACTTCGCAAAAGCTGGGAGAGACGGCATGCCTGTAAAAAATGGAACAGCAATTGAATCGGTCGACGTAATGATCGTCGGCGCCGGGATTTCGGGTATCGGGATGGCGGTGCATTTGCGGGACAAATGTCCGGGCAAGAGCTTCTCCATCGTCGAGCGCCGCGATGATATCGGCGGGACCTGGAACCTGTTTCAATATCCCGGCATCCGCAGCGACAGCGACATGCACACATTGGGTTTCAGTTTCGAGCCGTGGACCGAGCAGAAGTCGATTGCTGACGGTCCGTCGATCATCAGATATCTCCACCGGATCAAGGGCAAGCATGATCTGGAAAAACATATCCATTTCGGCCATAAAGTGCTGTCGGCCAGCTGGTCGAGCGAGGATGCGCGCTGGACCGTGATCGCCGAGAAATCCGACGGCAGTCAGGTCACGATGTACGCCAATTTCGTCTATATGGGTGCCGGCTATTATGATTATGACAATCCCTATGATGCACAGATAGAAGGCTTGCAAAAGTTCAAGGGCGATGTTGTTCACCCGCAATTCTGGCCCAAGGACATGGACTATACGGACAAGAAGGTGGTGATCATCGGCAGCGGCGCGACCGCGGTGACGATGGTGCCGGTACTGGCGGAAAAAGCGAGCCACGTGACGATGCTGCAGCGCACACCGACTTGGTATGCGTCGGCTCCGTCAAAAGACTGGCTGGCCAATTTCCTGCGCAAGATCATGCCGGAACAATGGGCCTATAATATCATCCGCAAGAAGAATGTCTGGATGCAGGACATTACCTTCCGCACCGCGCGCGACAATCCGCAGAAGGTGATCGACAAGCTCGAGAAGCCGATGAAGGAAGTGCTCGGCGACAAATATGTGAAGGAAGATTACACGCCGCCATACGGCCCGTGGGAACAGCGCCTGTGTCTGGTGCCCGACGGTGACATGTTCAAGGCGATTGCCGCTGGTAGGGCCGATCTTAAAACCGGCGTTATAGAGACGGTAACCGAGAGCGGCATCAAGTTGAAATCCGGCGAGACGATTGATGCCGATGTGATTGTCACCGCGACCGGGCTGAAGCTCGCAGTCGCTGGCAAGGTCGCATTCTCGGTCGACGGCAAGCCGGTGCACTGGCCCGACCATTATTATTACAAGGGCTGCATGTTCTCCGACATTCCCAATCTGGCGATTGTGTTCGGCTATCTCAATGCCAGCTGGACGCTCAAGGCGGACATCGTGTCGGAATTTACCTGCCGTGTGCTCAACCATATGGACGCGACATCGACGCGGATTGCCAATCCGGTGCTGAACAAGGAACTGGAGCAGGAAGAATTGTTCGATTTCTCGTCTGGTTATCTTACGCGTTCGCTGTCCGAATTGCCGCGCAACAGCACCGCGATGCCATGGAAGCTGAACCAGAATTATCTGTACGATAAGAACATATTGCTCAACGATCCGGTCGATGACGGGGTGATCGAGTTTTATGGCCCGAATTCGCAACAGGGGGCTGGCAATAGCGAGCATTCTCTCGAGGCGGCGGAATAACCACGAAGGCCAAATTTACAGGCATATACATTGTTTGCAGCCGTTAATCATTTGTTGAGCATGATTAGTTAAGTCCACTGTCGAGGGGCTTGGTTATGAGGTATATGCATTCACAATTTCGGGCGGTGAAGCCTGCGCTGATCGAACATCGTGAGGTGGAGCGGTTCCCGGTCCAGATTCAGCGTGCTTCGATCCGCCAGAACGGCAAAGCGACCAAGCTTGGCGAACTGGTGGACGTATCGATCTTTGGTTGCCGGCTTTCTTGCGATTCGAAATTTGCAGACGGCACCAATCTCTGGTTGCGCTTCGATGGCGGCAGACCGGTTCCGGCAACCGCCATTTGGTGCAAAGGCGGACTTATCGGTTGCCGCTTTGAGGAGAAGCTCGATCAAGAGTTGTTCCGTTCGCTGACCCTGATCCACGACTAGGCCGCGTAAAACCTCCCACTTGCCAACTAACATCCATGTCAGTAAGGTGGCGGGATGAAAAATGAAATTTTAGACGTCCTGATTGTCGGTGCCGGCCTGTCCGGTATTGGCGCAGCGGTTCACCTGACCAAAAAATGCCCCGGTAAGAGCTTTGCCATAGTCGAGGGCAGGGAGCGGCTCGGCGGGACCTGGGACCTGTTCCGCTATCCCGGCATTCGTTCCGACAGCGACATGTATACTCTGGGTTATAATTTCAAACCCTGGACCGCGCGTAGAGCCATTGCCGATGCGCCGTCGATCCTCAATTATCTCAACGAAACCGTCGACGAATATGGCTTGCAGGACAAGATCCGCTTTAACCGCAAGGTGGTGGATGCCAGCTGGTCCAGCGAAACCGCCCTGTGGACGGTCAGCCTGCAACATGGCGATGGTTCGATCAGCACCGTCCAGTGCAATTTCCTCCACATGTGCTCGGGCTATTACAGCTATGACGAGGGCCATAATCCGGATTTCCCCGGCAAGGCCGATTTCGCCGGACCGATTGTCCATCCGCAATTCTGGCCCGACGATCTCGACTATGCCGGCAAGAAAGTGGTGGTGATCGGCAGCGGCGCGACCGCTGTCACGCTGGTTCCCTCGATGGCGGCAACGGCAGAGCATGTCACGATGCTGCAGCGTTCACCGACCTATATCGTATCGCGGCCGGGTGAAGATAAATGGGCCTTGCGGTTGCGCAAGTTCCTGCCGGCCAAGCTTGCCTATTTGCTGACCCGGTGGAAAAATGTGCTGATGGGCATTTTCATGTTCAATCTGGCGCGCAAGAAACCCGATGGCTTCAAGCAACGACTGCTGGAGATGGTGCAGGACGAAATGGGCGCGGACGTCGACATGACCCATTATACGCCGAGCTATAATCCATGGGACCAGCGTCTATGTCTGGTGCCCGACAGCGATCTGTTCGCTTCGATAAAATCGGGCAAGGCGTCGATTGTTACCGATCAGGTGGAAATGTTTACCAAGGACGGCATCAAGCTGAAATCCGGCAAGACGATTGCGGCGGATATTATCGTGACCGCGACCGGACTGAAAATGCTCACCGGCGGCAGCGCGAAAATTTCGGTTGACGGACAGCCGGTGAATTTCGGTGAAAAGATCAACTACAAGGGCGTCATGTTTTCCGGCATACCCAATTTCGGGATGACCATGGGCTATACCAATGCCAGCTGGACCCTGAAAGCCGATCTGACCAGCGAATATGTCTGCCGTCTGGTCAACCATATGGACAAGAACGGGACCCCGATCGCGACACCGACCTTGCCGGTCGGCGAGACGATGGGAACCGAACCGATGCTCGACTTCAGTTCGGGCTATGTCCAGCGGGCGATCAAGGATCTGCCGAAACAGGGCGACCGCAAACCCTGGCGGCTCAATCAGAATTATCCGAAGGATATCATCAACCTGCGGCACAAGGCCGTGGACGATGGCGTCATCGTTTTTTCAAAGCCTGGTGCTGTGGCGGCCCGTCTTCCGGAGCAGCCAGCCGAAGCTGAGGCCATCGCCGCTGAATAGACTCTCGCGCTCGGCCTGATCTGTGGCTATAGCGATCCAATGACTGATTTTAAGGCATTGATCGAGGCCGACACCGGCCAACCCGCGCGCAATATCCAGATATTGGATGTCGGCAGTTTCGAAGACTGGCTGAAGGGGCAACCGGAGACCATCCGGGCGATTGTGAAAGCCTATCGGTTCGTCGCCAATCCCGACTCCTATCTGCTGTTGCCTCCGGTTGGCGGCAAGAGCGAGGACAAGTCGGTCACAGACGATTTTTCGGTTGTTGCCGGTGTAGCCGACCGGAACAAGCTCGACGCCTGGTCGCTGGCCAAGCTGGGTGGCAGCCTGCCCGAGGGCAATTATCGTCTGCAGGGCGTTGGCGCCAAGGTCACGCTGTTTGGCTGGCTGATCTCGCAACATGAATTTGACCGCTATAAAGAGCTTCCGGACCGGCAGGGACCGAGCGTGCTGCTGGTCAACGACGCTATCGGTCAGCGCGATGAAGCGGTGCGCCAGGCCGAAGCCACCGCGATGGTCCGGGACATGGTCAACACGCCGGCTGCCGACATGGGGCCGGACAAGCTGGAAGATATTGTCGAAAAGCTGGCGGCTCAGCATGGCGCAGAGGTGAAAGTGACGCGCGGCGATACGCTGGAAGAGCATTTTCCGATGATCCACGGCGTCGGCAAGGCCGCGATGCGCGCTCACGCGCCGCGTCTGCTCGAACTGAAATGGGGCAAGCCCGATCATCCGAAGATCGCGATTGTCGGCAAGGGCGTGACCTTTGACAGCGGCGGGCTTTCGATGAAGTCTCCGGCCGGCATGATGCTGATGAAAAAGGATATGGGCGGCGCTGCCCATGCGATTGCACTCACCCGCATGGTGATGGAAGCGAAACTGCCGGTGCGCCTGCATCTGCTGGTGCCAGCGGTGGAAAATTCGATCGACGGCAATGCCTTGCGCCCCGGCGACATATTGCACAGCCGCAAGGGGCTGACCGTCGAGATTACCAATACCGATGCCGAAGGGCGGCTGGTATTGGGCGATGCGCTGACTTTGGCCGGCGAGGAAGAGCCGGAAATGATCATCGATTTCGCAACGCTGACCGGCGCGGCCCGCGTTGCCCTGGGTCCTGACCTGCCGGCGATGTTCTGCGATGACCGGGACATGGCCAACGGACTGCTGCGGGCTGGTGACGATGAAAGCGACCCGCTGTGGCAAATGCCCTTATGGTCTGGCTATGATGCGATGCTGAACAGCAATATCGCTGATTGTGTCAACAGCGCCGCCGGTGGCTTTGCCGGCAGTATCACCGCAGCGCTGTTCCTGAAGAAATTTGCTCCGGAATCCGTGCCCTGGGCGCATTTCGACACATTCGCCTGGCGACCGGCGGTCAAGCCGGGTCGACCGATCGGCGGCGAAGCACTGGGCCTGCGGGCCAGCTGGCGCTATCTGCAGGGGCGATACGGGCAGTAAGTGATCGCGGGGATTGCTCCCTGCGCCCGTGAATTCGACCTTCATATCATTCTGCCAGCGCGCAGCCGATGCTCTCTCAACCCGGAGCTCGCCGTGATCATATCGGTAATCGGGATGGTCACATCAGCATCATTTGCCGAAAAGAACATCGGTTTGACGAGCCCTTATATTATTTTTTTTCCCTATTGAAATCTGGTTCCGCGATATTATCGGAACGCCGGTTTTCGTGCTAAAATCGCAACAGTAATCACATGTTTTTTCCCAGAAGCCTCCCGTTCATCGCGGCGCAAGGTGAGGTTCCTATTTCCCGCTTTGCCCTCTGTGGCGAATGTAAACAAAAGGACATGTTATGAAGAAGAGCATTTTGGCATTAGCATTAACAAGCGTATTTATTGCGACGCCGGCGTTTGCTCAGGACGCGACCCCATTCACCGGCCCGTATGTCGGAGGCGTTCTCGGCCTCGACAGCGTTGAGCTGGAAACCGGCGGCCTCGAAGGCGACGATAAAGGCACATTATACGGTGGTGTTATCGGCTATGATATGAATCTCGGCGGCTTTATCGTTGGCGTCGAAGGTGAATATACGGAATCAGCCGTCAGCAATACCGACCGCAATCTCCTGATCGCCGGTGACGAAGCCAGATTGAGTGCCGGACGCGATCTTTATGCAGGCGCGCGTCTGGGTTACCAGATTGATCCAAACGCAATGTTGTACGTCAAGGGCGGCTATACGAACGCCAAGGTGAAATTGGCGTATGACGACAATGTCGGCAACGCCTTTTCTCTGTCAGACGAACTCGACGGATATCGCGTTGGTGGCGGACTGGAAGTTTCTGCGGACAACAAGTTCGTACGCTTGGAATATCGCTATTCCGATTACGGCAAATATGAAACCAGCTCGCTTGTTCCCAACATTGACACATCGCGTCACCAGGGCGTTGTAATGGCGGGTATCCGTTTCTAAGCAAAATTGGTGAGCGTAGAATATTTCTACCACGCCTGAAGAAACCGGGGGCTTTGTGCCTCCGGTTTTTTATTGTATATGGTCATGACGAGAGGTTGGGATTTCAAAATCGCGTCTTTGCCCTACCTTACCTTCGGACCGCCGCTTTGTCCGCCATGGCCACCGGCTAGCAGGGCTTGCGCTTCCCGCCCGTCCGCGGAAATTCAATCCGCCAGAGCGCGCAAAAGCGACACCGCTTGATTAAACGCCCTTAGGTCGTCTAAAGGCCGTCGATTGTCATCGCTTTGCAACAGGGCACAAAAGCCGCAGAGCCTTGGACATTTTTTATCGCAATTGGGATTTCTATACGCATGGACATGGAAACTGCAGAGACTGGCGCGCACACGAAATTCGTGCTGAATGGTCCGGAAGGGGATTTTGATCCCCGGATCACCGCGCATCGCGGGGACCTCGCGGATGTCGCGCTGGCCGGCAAATTATTCGCACCGCATTACGCAGCGGCGATGCCGATGCGCTGTTCCGCGCCGAAAGCGATGCTCCGCAAACAGCCCGGCAAGGATCATGAAGCGATTTCCGAATTGCTGCACGGCGAGGATTTCCACGTGCTGGATATCGCCGGTGACTGGGCATGGGGCTATTGCGGCTATGACAATTATGTCGGCTATGTGCCGGTCCATGCGCTGCAGCATCAGAAGAAGACCCCCGAGCCGACCCATTTGATTTTCGCCCGCGCGGCGCTGATCTTCATCGAACCGGATTTCAAGTCCGGCGTGATGAAGCGGCTGCCGATGGGCGCGCGGATCGCTTGCAGCGAAGCCAGCGAATGCGGAAATTTCCTGAAGACCGGCAAGGGCTATGTCCATATCCGCCATGTCCAGCCGATTGGCACCAAGGTCGTGTTTGACGGCAGCAACGGCACCGCCGCGCTGGCCGAACAGCTGATCGGCGCGCCCTATCTCTGGGGTGGCCGCAGCGGTGACGGTCTCGACTGTTCGGGCCTGATCCAGATGATATTGATGCTGACCGGCATTGCCGCACCGCGCGACACCGATCAGCAGATGGCAGCACTTGGCGAGGATATCGCCGAGGGCGAGGATTTGCGACGCGGCGATCTGGTGTTTTTCCCGGATCATGTCGGCCTGATGATCGACAAGGACCGGATCATCCATTCCACGTCCCATGCCATGCAGGTGGTTATCGAGCCCCTGGCCGATATAGTTGCCCGCTTTGCCAAGATATCCGAGCAGCCGATACTGGCTCGCAAACGGCTTTCCTGAGACTGAAGATGACGCAGACAATATTTATTGACGGTGCCGTGGGCACCACCGGACTGGAAATTGCCGAACGGATCTCCGGACGGAGCGAATTCGAGTTAGTCCAGCTGCCCGAAGACAAGCGCAAGGACGTCAATGCGCGGCGCGAAGCGATCAACGACAGCGATTTTGTCATCTTGTGCCTGCCCGACGACGCGGCGATCGAAGCGGTCTCGCTGATCGACAATGACACGACGCGGGTGATCGATGCGTCGACCGCGCACCGGACTGCCGATGGCTGGGCTTACGGCTTTGCCGAATTCCGCGATGGCCAGCGCGAAGCCATTGCGGGTGCGCGCTTTGTCTCCAATCCCGGCTGCTATCCGACCGGTTTTCTGGCTGTGGTCGCGCCGCTGATCGCGAAAGGACGGCTGCCAGCGGACTGGCCCTATGTGATGAACGCGGTGTCCGGCTATTCCGGTGGCGGCAAGGCGCTGATCGAGCGCTTTGCGCAGGAACCTGATCTCGGCTTCCGCAGCTATGGCCTGAACCTCGACCACAAGCATATGCCGGAGATGAAGGTCCACGGCGGCTTGACCCATGACGTGATCTTTGCACCGTCAGTGATCCGCGCTTTTCGCGGAATGCTGGTCGACGTGCCGCTTCATCTCGGCGCCATGGGATCGGTGCGGGCAGAACAGCTATTGGAAGATCTGATTTCCTTTTATGCCGGTTCGCAACTCGTATCGGTGCAGGGAAGGGGTGACTTGTCGGAACTGCTGATCAGCGAGAACGACGCTCCGACCGACAAGCTGGAGCTGTTTGTTTGCGGCAATGCCGAGGGCTATCACGCCCGTCTGATTGCCCGGCTGGACAATCTCGGCAAGGGCGCCTCGGGCGCAGCTGTGCAGAATCTCAATATCATGGCAGGTCTCGATGAAACCGCAGGATTGCGGCTCTAGACTTCTACTTATTTTGGCCCTTATTCGGCGGCTGCAGCTGCCTTGTCGGGACGCAGGCTGGTGCCGGCGCGTCCAGTGCGGAAGGCACCCCACCAGCTGAGCGGGTTCCACGTCGTGCTGCCGTCGAGCGAGAAGGTGATAAATTCCGCGCGTCCGCCGATATTTTCCCACGGGATCGGACCGTCAAGGCCACCATCGCGCATCGATACCCGGCTGTCGGCGCTGAGATCGCGATTGTCACCCATCACGAAAACCTGTCCTTCCGGCACGATGATCGGCGAAAAATCGTCGGTCCGTTTCGGGCCGAGATCGATGATGTCATAGGAAACGCCGTTGGGAAGCGTCTCGCGCAGGATCGGGAGGTTGCACACCGGCTCGCCACTGCTATTGGCGCCCTGTAATCCGGGGAACTCCAGTCCGCAGGGTGAATTGGCATCGATCGGTACCTGGAGGTCGGGCTGGAATTCCTGCTGAACGGCGATGCCATTGAGGAAAATCTGTCCGCCTCGCAGCTCCACCGTATCTCCGGGCAGGCCGATAACCCGCTTGATCCAGTCTGCGCTGGCATCTTTTGGTGTCAGGATGACAATGTCACCGCGCTCCGGCAGGCTGCCGAACAGGCGGCCTTCCATGCGCGGCAATATGTGGAAGGTTGGCGACACCCATGACCAGCCATAAGCATATTTGCTGACGATCAGCCGGTCACCGACCAGCAGGCCCGGCATCATTGATACCGAGGGAATATAGAAGGGCTTGGCGATCAGGCTGTGGAAGGCCAGAACCGCCAGCAACAGCACGCCGATGCTCTTGAACTCGCCAAACCAGTCGACCTTTTCTTTTTCTTTTTCCGGTTTTTTGGTGGACCCGCTGTCAGCGGCATTTTCTACAGCCATATTTTTTTCTTTGGTTTCCTGGTCCATGGGAAGCGCTTTTCCTACAGGGGATGGGCTTCAATGATCACGAAGGCCTGCGCCCATGGATGATCGTCGGTGAGCGTGAGATGAACAATCGCCTCATATCCCGCCGGTGTTAGCGCGTCGAGCCGTTTTTTCGCGCCACCGGTCAGGGCCAGCGTTGGCGCTCCGCTCTTGGCATTGATGACTCCGATATCCTTCATGAAGACGCCGGCGCGAAAGCCGGTGCCGACCGCTTTGGAATAAGCCTCCTTGGCGGCGAAGCGTTTGGCGTAGGTTCCGGCAATAGTATGCGGTCGCCGTGCCGCTTTGGCCCGTTCCACTTCGGTGAAGACGCGCAGTTCGAACCGTTCGCCAAAACGGTCGAGCGAATTCTGGATCCGCTCGATATTGCAGAGGTCTGAACCGAGGCCGATGATCATATTATTTCCTCCCTGTCGGAGACGGGGAGGGGGACCGCCCGAAGGGAGGTGGAGGGGCGCCCCCCCCCCGCCGCTACGCTGCAGGGAGGAAAAGTTCGCTGATAGTCTCACCGTGCTTCATCCATCAGCGCGCGCATCTGGCGGATACTGCCGTCGAGACCGCTGAAGATCGCTTCGCCGATCAGGAAATGGCCGATGTTCAACTCGGCGAGCTGCGGGATTGCGGCAATCGGTATGACATTGTCGAAGGTCAGGCCGTGACCGGCATGGGGTTCGATGCCGTTTTTCGCCGCGAGAGCCGCCGCATCTGCGATCCGGCGCAATTCGGCTTCGCGTTCGGCGCCGTTGATCTCGGCATAGCGGCCGGTGTGAAATTCGACCACTGGCGCACCGAGGCGGA
Source organism: uncultured Parasphingorhabdus sp. (assembly GCF_963975555.1). Lineage (GTDB taxonomy): Bacteria > Pseudomonadota > Alphaproteobacteria > Sphingomonadales > Sphingomonadaceae > Parasphingorhabdus. The sequence goes on from NZ_CAXBHH010000001.1 coordinate 895,820, forward strand.
TGGCGGCTTCGATCTGGCGCGGCTCGGGTTCGATAAACAGGCTGACACGGATATTCGCTTCTTTCAACTGCCCGACAAAATCGGCCAGCTTGTTGTGCATCCCCGCAGCGTCGAGCCCGCCTTCGGTTGTCCGTTCTTCGCGGTTTTCCGGGACGATACAGGCGGCATGCGGCTTGTGGCGCAGCGCGATTTGCAGCATCTCGTCGGTCGCCGCCATTTCCAGATTGAGCGGGATGGTCAGCTTGTCCATCAGGACGGTCAGATCGTCATCGCGGATATGGCGCCGGTCTTCGCGCAAATGGGCGGTTATGCCATCCGCGCCAGCTTCGGCTGCAACCAGCGCAGCGCGCACCGGCTCGGGATGGTCACCGCCGCGCGCGTTGCGGATCGTGGCCACATGATCGATATTGACGCCCAGTCTTAGCGGGTTGGTTGTGCTCACGCTGCGGATGGCTCCGCTCGGCTGCCCGGCTTGGTCGGGGGAATGGCCGCCAGTTCGGCGGGAATCTCGTCAGCGGCATAAGAGGGCACATCCAGCGCCACCAGCGGGAAGAAGGGCACGTCAAATTGCGCGGCACCATTGGAACGGTCGATCAGGGCGCCGGCGGCGATCACCTCGCCTCCGGCGTTGCGGATGGCCTGAATGGCTTCGCGCGACGACAGGCCGGTGGTGACGACATCTTCCATCATCAAAACTTTCTGGCCCGGTTCGAGCCGGAATCCCCGGCGTAATTCGAATGTGCCTTCGGGACGTTCGAGAAACAGCGCGTCGAGACCAAGCGCGCGGCCCATTTCATGGCCGATAATCACGCCGCCCATTGCTGGAGAGACGACGATATCGATCGAACGCCGGATATTCTGGGGAATCTTTGCTGCGAGGGCCTCTGCCATCCGCGAGGCCCGGGCAGGGTTCATCAGCAATCGCGCGCATTGTAAATAGCGGCTGCTATGGCGGCCTGAGGAAAGGACGAAATGGCCCTGCAGCAGCGCATCACAGCTCCGGAATTCCGCTAAAATCTCTTCTTCTGTCAATGTTTCATCCCTGCCTGATTTTCGCCTTTCTCCCCAAATGGCCATATTGGCACTGCATTGCCAGAAAAATTAAAGTCAAAAAACTGAAAAAATATCCAATCGGCAGCTTGAGGCTTGCGGCAACCATGCCTATAAGCCGCCCCAATCGGACTATTCCAGGCCGGGCTCGCTGATTCCAAAAGACGGGCCATTGCCGGAAAACTACCGAAACTTGGGGTAAGATAGGGTTGAGCGATTTATGACTCATTTTTTGAAAGCTTGGATTCTGGCCATCGGCCTGATTCTCACGCCGGCTGCATTGTCGGCGCAGGAAGCATTGCCGGAAGCGCCAGTCGTAAATCCGGCAGCGGCCAGTGAACTGGAAGCAGCGGACGTACCGGCAGCGGCGGCAGCGCCTGCATCCGGACTTGACCCTGCTCTTTATACCCCGATGAAGCCGACGCCAGGCATCGGTATGCCGGTAGATGGCAATATTGATTTTCAGGAGCAGTTCAGCCCAACCGGCGAAACCGCGCACTGGATCAACAATGCGATCCTGGTGCCGATGATGTTTGGCGTCAGTCTGCTTGTTCTGTTTCTCCTGTTCTGGGTCGTTTTCCGCTTTCGTCGCGGCGCCAACCCCGAGCCGTCTAAAACGACACACAATACGTTCATCGAAATTATCTGGACGGTCATTCCTGTTCTGATCCTTGTGGTCATCGCGGTGCCGTCGATCAGCCTGCTGGCCCGTCAATTCGAGCCGGCGCCGGAAGATGCGCTGACTGTGAAAGTCACCGGCTATCAATGGTATTGGGGCTATAGCTATCCCGACAATGGCGATTTCGAAGTCATTTCCAATATGATGTCGGAAGAAGATGCAGCAGCACGCGGTGAACCGCACCAGCTCGCAGCCGACAACCGTATGGTCATTCCGGTGGGCAAGCCGGTCAAGCTGCTGATCACTGCGGCGGACGTTATCCATAGCTTCGCCATTCCTTCGGCCTGGTTCAAGCTGGATGCGGTACCGGGACGGATTAATGAAAAGGTTCTGCAGATCGATCGCGAAGGCGTATATTACGGTCAGTGCTCGGAACTTTGCGGCGCCCGGCACAGCTTCATGCCGATTACGGTCGAAGTTCTTTCCGAAGAAAAATTCAACAACTGGGTTCGCGCCAATGGCGGTACGGTGAAGGGCGAGGCAGCAGAGGCTGTCGTTACCGAAGCCGTCGCCACTGACGCGACTTCCGAAATTGCGCCTGCCGATGCAGCCGCTGCGACCAACTGAGGGTTAGAGCAATGACAACTATCACAGCAGATGGCCATATTGATGATCACGCGCATGACGCGGATCACAAGCCGGCCTTTTTCCAACGCTGGTTCATGTCGACCAACCACAAGGACATCGGCACACTTTATCTGATTTTCGCGATTTTCGCGGGGATCATCGGTGGCGGGATTTCCGGACTGATGCGGCTCGAACTCGCTGAGCCCGGCATCCAATATCTGCAAGCCTGGGCAAGCATGTCCAACGGCAGCGAAGCCTCGATGGATCAGGCCTATCACCTCTGGAACGTGCTGATCACAGCACACGGCCTGATCATGGTCTTCTTCATGGTCATGCCGGCGATGATCGGCGGCTTTGGTAACTGGTTCGTACCGCTGATGATCGGCGCTCCGGACATGGCCTTCCCGCGGATGAACAATGTCAGCTTCTGGCTGCTCGTCCCCGCGCTGCTTCTGCTGCTCGGATCATCTTTCGTTCCCGGCGGTACCGGTAACGGTGCCGGCACGGGCTGGACCGTCTATGCGCCGCTGTCGACCAGCGGCTCTGTCGGGCCTGCTGTGGACATGGCAATTCTCTCGCTCCATCTGGCGGGTGCTTCATCCATTCTGGGCGCCGTCAACTTCATCACCACCATCTTCAATATGCGCGCGCCGGGTATGACCCTGCACAAAATGCCGCTGTTTGTCTGGTCGGTTCTGGTTACCGCATTCCTGCTGCTTCTCTCACTTCCCGTGTTGGCTGCCGCGATTACAATGCTGTTGACCGACCGTAATTTCGGTACGACTTTCTATGATGCCGCCGGCGGCGGTGATCCGGTGCTGTACCAGCATCTGTTCTGGTTCTTCGGACATCCCGAAGTCTACATCATGATCTTGCCCGGTTTCGGTATGGTGAGCCACATCATCTCGACCTTCAGCCGCAAGCCGATCTTCGGTTATCTCGGCATGGCTTATGCGATGGTTGCCATCGGTGTCGTCGGCTTTGTGGTCTGGGCGCACCATATGTTCACCACCGGCATGTCGGTTAACGTGAAAATGTACTTCACCGCAGCGACCATGGTGATCGCGGTGCCGACCGGCATCAAGATCTTCTCGTGGATCGCAACCATGTGGGGCGGCTCGATGTCGTTCAAAACACCGATGATGTGGGCTCTCGGCTTCATCTTCATGTTCACCATCGGTGGCGTGACCGGTGTTGTGCTGGCCAATGGCGGTATCGACGACAATCTCCACGATACATATTATGTGGTTGCCCACTTCCACTATGTGCTGTCGCTGGGTGCGGTCTTCTCGATCTTTGCCGGCTTCTATTACTGGTTCCCGAAAATGTCGGGCCGGATGTACAGCGAATTGCTGGGGCAGCTCCACTTCTGGATCTTCTTCATCGGCGTGAACATCCTGTTCTTCCCGCAGCATTTCCTCGGACAGCAAGGCATGCCACGTCGCTATGCCGACTATCCGGAGCAGTTTGCTTACTGGAACCAGATCAGCTCGCTCGGTTATGCCGTGATGCTGGTTGGCGTGTTGATCTTCTTCGTGAATATCGCCTACGCCTTCATTGCTGGCCGTAAAGTGGAAGGCAATTACTGGGGCGAAGGCGCAACGACGCTGGAATGGACATTGTCCAGCCCGCCGCCTTTCCACCAATTCGAAACCCTTCCCCAGATCAAGTGATCTGAGGACGAAGCGAAAGCTTGGAACGAGAAATGACCACCGCGTCACACACAATACAAGGCCTGGCCAGCGCAAAGGATCTCTTTGCGCTGACCAAGCCGCGCGTGATGTCTCTGGTCATTTTTACCGCTCTTTGCGGTTTGCTGGCGGCACCGGGATCGATCCACCCGGTTATCGGCTTTACGGCGATTCTCGCGATCAGCCTCGGGGCAGGGGCTTCGGCCGCGCTCAACCAATGGTATGAATCCGATATCGACGCGATCATGAAACGGACCAGCCAGCGTCCGCTGCCGGCTGGCCGGATGGACCGGGAAACGGCGCTGCATTTCGGCATCGGCTTGTCGGTCTTCTCGGTTCTGCTGATGGGTGTCGCGGTCAACTGGTTCAGCGCGATATTTCTCGCCTTCTCGATTTTCTTCTATGCTGTCGTCTACACGATCTGGCTAAAGCGCAGCACGCCGCAAAATATCGTGATCGGCGGCGCCGCCGGCGCATTCCCGCCAGCGATTGGCTGGGCTGCGGTGACCGGCGATATGACGATGATGCCGTTCCTGCTGTTTGCCATTATCTTTTTCTGGACGCCGCCGCATTTCTGGGCGCTCGCGCTGTTCATGAACAGCGATTATTCCAAAGCCGGTGTTCCGATGATGCCGGTGGTCGCCGGTCAGCGGTCGACCCGCAACCAGATTTTCGGTTACAGCCTGATACTGGCCGCCGTCGCGATTGCGCCCTTTGCGCTTGGCCTCGCCGGAATAGTATATGGCGCTGCGGCAATATTGTTGAGCGTGATATTCTGCGTGCTTGCCTGGAAAGTCGCGCGCAGTACGACAACGCGGCCCGACGATATGGCGGCCGAAAAGCGGCTGTTCAAATTCTCGATCCTTTATCTCTTTGCACTCTTCGCAGCGGTTGTTGCCGATCGGATGATATTCGCATGAACGACATTGATCAGGACAAGGCTCCGATGACTCCGGAAGAGCAGAAGGTGTATCAGGCCCGTCAGAAGCATCGCGCGATCATCATGGCCGGGCTGCTGCTGTCGATGGTGGTATTATTCTACTTCATCACGATCGTAAAAATCGGATCAGGTTCCTGATGGCGACCGTTAAAACCCCTCTTTCCGGCAAGAACCGGCGCAGCGCCCTGATGGCAGGCGCTCTGGGCTTCGGTATGCTAGGCCTTGGCTTTGCAGCTGTGCCTTTATACGAGGTTTTCTGCCGCGTCACCGGCTATGCCGGGACCACGCAGCGGGTCGGCGAAGCACAGGCTGCAACGGTTCAGGCGACCAATCGGGTGATGTCGATCCGTTTCGATTCCAATGTCAATTCCGCGCTACCCTGGTCGTTCAAGCCGGAGCAGGCGGTTGATCATGTCACCGTCGGTGCCCGCGACATGGCGATTTTCATAGCGACCAACAAAAGCGACCAGCCGGTCGTCGGTACCGCCACGTTCAATGTGACGCCGCTGCTCGCCGGTCAATATTTCAACAAGGTCCAGTGCTTCTGCTTTAGCGAACAATTGCTGAAGCCGGGCCAGACGATGCGGATGCCGGTGCTTTATTATGTTGATCCGGCGATTCTGGATGATCCGGAAACAAAGGATATCAAGGAAATTACGCTCAGCTATACTTTTTATCGTTCGACCGACGAGCAGGCAGTAGACGCCGGTACGGGCGATAGCTAAGAGAAATTCAAGACAAGGTTAGGGAAACAATATGGCCGGTGCCAAAAATCATGATTATCACATATTGCCGCCAGACATCTGGCCGCTGTTTGGCTCTTTTTCTGCCTTTGTCATGGCAATCGGCGGCATTCGCTGGATGCACGATATGGCATTTGGCGCGCTTATTTTCTACGTCGGCTGTGCAGCCATCGGACTGACCTTTTATTCATGGTGGTCCAACGTGATCAAGGAAGCCCACGCGGGCGACCACACACCGGTGGTTCAGCTTCACCTGCGCTACGGCATGATCCTGTTCATTGCTTCGGAAGTCATGTTCTTCGTGGGCTGGTTCTGGGCATGGTTTGATTTCGCACTTTTCCCTCAGCCGCTCGAAATGGTTGACGGCATTGTCACCAATTACATCGGTCAGGACGGCGCTGCTGCGCTTCTGCAATGGCCGCCCAAAGGCATCGAAGTGCTCAACGCCTTTGAACTGCCACTGCTCAACACGATGATCCTGTTGTGCTCCGGTACTACCGTTACTTGGGCACACCATTCGCTGATCCACGGTGACCGGAAGAGCATGATCACCGGTCTTTGGCTGACCATCCTGCTGGGTGCGCTGTTCTCGTTCATTCAGGCTTATGAATATAGCGTTGCACCATTCCCGTTTGCCGGCCTCAACTATAGCTCGGCTTTCTATATGGCGACCGGGTTCCACGGCTTCCACGTTCTTGTCGGCACGATCTTCCTGATCGTCTGTCTGGTGCGGGCCTATAAGGGCCACTTCACCCCGAAACAGCATTTCGGCTTTGAAGCAGCAGCCTGGTATTGGCATTTCGTCGATGTCGTATGGTTGTTCCTGTTCATCGTCGTCTATGTCTGGGGCGGCTGGGGCGCGCCGGTTCATTAGGCCAGTGTGTTGACCGAAAACAAAAATATAAAAGGGCAGCCGGATGTTCTTCCCGCTGCCCTTTTTGGTCTTTGCCCCCATTGCGGGCAAAAGACGCTCTTTGCCAATGCGATAAAATTCTCCGACAAATGCCGGAGCTGCGGTCTGGACTTCAGCCAGTATAATGTGGGTGACGGCCCGGCCGCTTTCCTGACACTGATTGTCGGCGCGATCATCCTCGGTCTGGCTTTGGCGGTCGAGGCCAATTTCCATCCCCCCTTCTGGGTACATCTATTGCTCTGGGTGCCGCTGACTGTCGGCGCAGTTGTCGGTGCGCTGCGGGTATCAAAGGCGATCCTGCTGATATTGGAACATCGCAACCAGGCCCGCGAAGGCAGCATCGACACGCGCGACGGCGAATGACGAAGCGTCTGCCGATATTGGGGACAATCCTCGTCCTGATCGCTGTGGCAACTATGGTCGGTCTCGGCATCTGGCAGTTACAGCGCGCGCAATGGAAGAACGACCTGCTGGCGACCTATGCCGCAGCATCCGATATGCCGGCTATTTCCTATCCCGCCGTGCCAAGCGCCGAAGACGCGCCCTATTTTCGTAAATCCACCGTCAATTGTCTCGCCGTCACCGGATGGCGTTCTACCAGTGGCCGCAATGCATCCGGTCAATCGGGCTGGGCCCATATTGCCCAGTGCCGCACCGCCGGTGCCGAGGGCCCGGGCGCGCAGGTGGTTGCCGGCTGGTCCAGCCGTCCGGATGATCCGGACTGGCAGGGCGGCGTCGTCGACGGGATCATCGCGCCGGACAGCCAGTATATCATCCGTCTGGTGGCGAGCGAACCGGTGGCCGGACTGCAGAAAAGCCAGCCGCCAGCTCTGGAAGATGTTCCGAACAATCACCTGTCTTATGCGGTCCAGTGGTTCCTCTTTGCCGCGATCGCGCTGATTATCTTTTTGCTCGCCCTGCGCGGTCGCAACAGGGTCAAGTGATACAGGCCGGCTATTTGTAAAAGCCTTCGCGCAAATTTATCCCGTGCTCGACCCACATTTTGAGCGCGCACAGCATCTGCGTCCATCCGGAACAATTGCCATAGGAGGTTTTCAGACCGGCTTCGGTCGGTCGCCAGCCGCCTTCGGAAATCGTAACCAGCGTCCGGTTGTCTTCCAGCGCCTCGAAAGTCATTGTGGCTGCGACCTTGTAGCCTGCGTCCCCCGATGCGTCGCCCGCCTCCCACAGGATGGAAATTTTCTCGTTCGGAATGACTTCGGTGACCTCGACCGGAAACGCGCCGGGAAAATCATGAAAGTCCCACATCACGGTCGCCCCGGTCTCGAGACGACCCTGCGCGCCGCCGGTAGTGAAATAGCCCGACAATTGTTCCGGATTGGCCACGGCTTCGAACACTTCCGCGACGGGTCTGGAAATACGGGCGGCAACTTTGAATTTCAGATCCACGGTGATTCTCCCTTGAAATGCCGTCCGATATATGTTATAAAAAAGTAACATGTCAACCAGCGAAATATATGACGAGGTGTTCAAGGCCCTTGCGTCCAAAGTCCGTCGCCAGATTCTGGACGATTTGCGCGATCAGCCGCTGACCACGGGGGCGCTCTGCGTGCATTTTCCGGAACTGGACCGCTGCACCGTGATGCAACATCTCAAGGTGCTGGTGAAGGCGGACCTGGTCATTCCGCAACAGAAGGGGCGAGAGCGCTGGAACCATCTCAATCCTCTGCCTATCCATGCCATCCACGAACGCTGGATCGGGCCACATGCCGCCAATGCGGTCGAGCGGCTCGGCACGCTTAAAATGCAGCTTGAGAAGGGTGCGATAAAGCGTCCGGTCAAAGCATAGTTCTTGCCCTGATCGGGCGCTGCCGCTAACCCGCTCGCACCATGGAATATATCTCTACCAGAGGCGCAGCGGCGCCATTGAATTTCGAACAAGTAACCCTGGCCGGACTGGCTGGCGACGGCGGACTCTATGTACCGGAATCCTGGCCTTCGTTCAGCGCCGCCGAGATCGCAGGAATGGCGGGGCTTTCCTATGTCGAAACCGCGGTTCGCGTGATGCTGCCGTTCGTCGGCGATGCGCTCGACGAAGCGGAATTGCGGGATATTTGCGAACAGGCCTATGGCCGCTTCTCCCATGCGGCGGTGACACCGCTGGTACAGCTCGACGGGCGGCAATGGCTGCTCGAACTGTTTCACGGCCCGACACTGGCGTTCAAGGACGTCGCGCTGCAATTGCTCGGCCTGTTGTTCGAGAAATTTCTCGCCCGGCAGGACAAGCATCTGACGGTCGTGGGCGCCACTTCCGGAGATACCGGTTCGGCCGCGATCGATGCGCTGGCTGGCCGGGACAAGGTCGATATCTTCATGATCCATCCCGATGGCCGGATATCGGATGTCCAGCGCCGGCAGATGACCACGGTCCTTGCGCCGAATGTCTATAATATCGCGATCGACGGCAGTTTCGATGATGCCCAGGCGATGGTGAAACGGATGTTCGCGGATCAGGAAGTGACCAACCGCTTCTCGATCTCGGCGGTCAACTCGATCAACTGGGCGCGGCTGATGGCGCAGGTCGTCTATTATTTTTACGCGGCCAGCCAGTTGGGCGCGCCGCATCGCAAGATCGCTTTCTCGGTGCCGACGGGCAATTTCGGCGATGTCTTTGCCGGCTATGTCGCGTCGAAAATGGGATTGCCGATCGAGCGGCTGATCGTGGCGACCAACGTCAATGATATCCTCCACCGTGCGCTAAGCGCAGGGGACTATTCCACCGGGACCGTGACTCCTACAGCGGCACCTTCGATGGATATTCAGGTCAGCAGCAATTTCGAACGTCTGTTGTTCGATCTGGAAGGCCGTGACGGCGTCAAGACGGCCGCCCGCATGGCGGCTTTCGAACAGAGCCATAATATGCAGCTGGAACCCGCCATGCGGGAAAAAGCAGCCTCTATTTTCACCAGCTACCGCGTCGATCCGGACGATATGTCGCTGGCGATGCGCTGGGCGCAGGACAGCGCCGGTCATGTCATCGATCCGCATAGCGCGATCGGTCTGTCGGCGGCGCAACATGTCGATCTCGATCCATCGGTGCCCGTGGTCACGCTGGCAACTGCCCATCCGGCGAAATTCCGCGATGCCGTCGAACGGGCCACCGGTATCCGTCCGATATTGCCGCGCCGCGTTGGCGATCTGTTTGACCGGGAAGAAAAATATACCAAGCTGCCGGGCACATATGATGCGGTGAAGCAATTCGTTATGTCCAACGCCACGCCGACCGATGGCTGAATCCAGCACCGCCCCGATATTGATGATCAGCGAGCCGCGCAGCGACTATGCGCTGGTCGATTCCGGCCATGGCCGCAAGCTCGAGCGTTACGGGAAATATCATTTCATCCGTCCGGAACCGCAAGCGATGTGGGCTCCGGCCAATGATGACTGGCAAGCCGATGGTGAATTTATTCCCGCATCCGACGAGGATGGCGGTGGTCGCTGGCATCTGAACGCCAATGTCCCGGAAGAGGGCTGGCAGATGGAGTGGGAAGAAGTCAGCTTCACCGCCCAGTGCACACCGTTCCGCCATCTCGCCTATTTTCCGGACATGGATCCGGTGTGGCGCTGGTTCCGCGGTAATTTGCAGAATGTTGAATCGCCGCAGATGATGAATCTCTTCGGCTATACCGGGGTCGGGACGCTGGCACTATCGGCAGCCGGGGCCAATCTGGTGCACGTCGATGCGTCGAAGAAATCGGTGACCGCAGCACGCGACAATGCCGCCCTTTCGGGGATGACCGATCGTCCGATCCGCTGGATCATCGACGATGCCGCCAAATTTGCCGCTCGCGAAGTGCGGCGCGAACGGCGTTATGACGCGATCCTGATGGATCCGCCAAAATATGGTCGCGGTCCGGATGGCGAAATCTGGCGACTGGAAGAACATCTGGCCGGGCTGGTCGAGGATTGCGGAAAGCTGCTCGATGGCGACAGTCGCTGTATGTTCCTGACCGTCTATGCCGTGCGCATGTCGGCGCTGGCGCTCGGTTCGCTGCTCAACGAAAAACTCGCCCATCTCGGCGGCACCGTCGAGGTCGGTGAACTGGCGGTTCGCGAAGAGGCGCGGGGATTGCTGCTGCCGACGGCGATTTTCGCTCGCTGGTCCGCCTGACTTGCCATTTAACCGGAACAAGATCAGAGACTATCTATGACAGACACATTGCTATTGGAAGTCAACGATCTCGACGTTGACGTGCTCACCGGGATCTATTCCGAAGAAACCCATTTGCCGCAGCCGCTGCGCATCTCGATTGCGGCGGAGCTGAAGATACAGGAACGCTATGAAGCGGACACCCCGCTCGAACGGTCCAAAAATTACATGGACCTCAAACATGCCGCGACCGACGCGCTGCCGGAGGGCGTGCATTTCAAGCTGATCGAGGCGGTTGCGGATCATATCGTCGAGACGCTGTTCCTGCAGGACAAGAATATCCTCCGGGTCACCGTCAAGATCGTCAAATTGCTGATCTCCGAAAAGGGAGAGCAGATCGGCATTACGCTTAGCCGGGGCCGGAAATGACCAGACCGCTAGCGCTGGTCACCGGCGGCGTGAAGCGGGTTGGTGCGGCGATTGCCGCGCGCCTGGCCGAGGCCGGCTATGCGCTGGCGCTGCATGGCAATAGTGATGCCACGCCCGAAGAGGGATTGGCAAAGAAACTCGTGGAAACGGGCTGTAAATGGTCCGGTTTCCAGCAGGATTTTCTCGATGACGGCGCTGCCGAAGCTCTGATGGACGAGATCGTCGACCATTTCGGCCGGACGCCGGATCTCATCGTCAACAGCGCCTCGATTTTTGGCCAGGATGATGCCGAAGCCATTGGCGAAAAGGCTCTGCGAGACCATTTCCGGGTCAACAGCCTTGTGCCGATGTTGTTGACGACCGCGCTCCACCATCGACGGCCTGCAGGCAGCGACCGGGCCTGTGTCATCCATATTCTCGACCAGCGCATCCGCAATCCCAACCGGGACCAATTGAGCTACACGCTTTCCAAACAGGCCCTGGCCGGTTCCGTGCGTTCGCTGGCGGTCGCATGTGCCGACAAGCTTCGCGTCAACGGGCTGGCTCCCGGACTGACGCTGACGGCGGGGGAATATGGCGAAGACCAGCTGGCCAATATCACCGCGATGATGCCGCTCGACCGGCTGCCCGATCTGGATGATATCGCCGATGGCGTCCTCTATCTGGCCGGTGCGAAAGCCGTCACCGGGCAGATTGTCTATATCGATGGCGGCGCCAGTCTGAAGAGCTTCGACCGCGATTTTGTCCATCTCGGCAAGGACTGAGACACGTGATACGCCCGAAAGGACAGGTTTGAACCGGTCCTGATCTAGCCCATATCTTGCATATTCGAAGACCGGTCGTTCTTGCGACCGGAATAGATGACCATGCAATTTTGAAAGGCTTATCATGCGTATTTCCCCCAAAATGATTCTGACCACCACTGTTGTCGTCGCTCTGGCGGCTTGCTCGACCGAAGCGCCAAAGGCTGCGGTTGATGAAAGCTCCGCCGATGCGATGATGGACTCCGAAGCGACCGCTGAACCGGGCACAATCGTCGATGTTGCCATCGGCAATGACGATTTCTCTACCCTTGTAGCGGCTGTGACCGCTGCTGATCTCGGCGCGACATTGAGCGGCGCAGGGCCATTCACCGTCTTTGCCCCGACCAACGATGCTTTTGCCAAGGTCGACCAGGACACGTTGAGCGCGCTTTTGACCCCCGAAAAGAAAGCCGACCTGACCGCGCTTCTGACCTATCATGTGGTCGCCGGTAAACTGACCGCGGCAGGCGTCGTAAAGGCCATCACCGATGGCGGCGGGACAGCGACGCTGACCACCGTACAGGGCGCAGAGCTGAAAGCCTCTCTGGATGGTGAATCGGTGATTCTGGAAGACGCGGCGGGCGGCAAATCGACCGTGATCCTGACCGATGTCGAAGCATCCAACGGCGTGATTCACGCGATCGATACGGTTGTCATGCCGGGATAGTTTTCATCCCCCGAACTAGGATGGACTGGAAAAGGTCTCGCCGAGTGGCGGGGCCTTTTCTATTAGGAATATTGAGGGTTTCATTCTTGGGCGTGGGGGCGTAGTTCGCGCCTACGGATTTCATCAGCTGTTCCCCGCATAGTGCGGGCGACAGCGTGATTACAAGAAAGGAAATTCATGTTTCAAGCCCCCAAAATTATTCTAGCGTCTGCCCTGTTGGCGATGCTGCCTGCATGTTCTTCGGAATTGAGCAAAGAAGAACAGGAAATTCTCGATACGCGTCTCGCTGATGAACATAAACCGACCAATCTGATCGCCGTTCTGCAGGCCAATCCCGACCTCAGCACCGCAAGCACATTGATCGGCCTGTCCGGCGTTGGTGCCGACCTCGATGGTGATAGTAATTTCACCGCATTTGCTGCGCCCAACGAAGTGTATAACAAGATGGATGCGGAACGGCTGAGCGAGCTGATGCATTCCGATAACAAGGATGAACTGGCCAGTATCACCAAATATAATCTGGTCGAAGGCAGCATGACTGCTGCTGACATCGCCAAGGCGATTACAGATGGCGGCGGAACCGCGGATATCGCCACTTTGGAAGGCACCAAAATCAAAGCCTCGATGGACGGCGACAAGATCGTTCTCGAAGATGGTGCCGGTAACAAAGCGACTGTAACCGAGGCCGACGTGAAATCGACCAACGGAACGCTGCACATCATCGACAATCTGCTGATGCCAAAATAAATTTGGATATCGAAAAACAGGAAAGGCCTCGCAGGATTGCGGGGCCTTTTTTGTTTGTGCGCTGTCGGCTACAATCCGGTCCTCACCGAAGGAGCAAAACATGCCGCAATATTGGTTGATGAAGTCGGAGCCGGATGAATATGGCTGGGACCATCTGGTCGCGGAGGACGAAGGCACCTGGGACGGGGTGAAAAACGCGCAGGCCTCGAACAATATGAAGGCCATGAAAAAGGGCGATCAGGCCTTTTTCTATCATTCCCGCCAGGGTCTGGACGTGGTCGGCATCATGGAAATATCCGAAGAACATAGCCCAGATGTCAGCACCGATCCCGAACGCTGGGTAGTGGTCAAGGTGAAGCCGGTGCGGAAACTGGCCAAGCCGGTACCGCTCAAGGAAATGAAACAGAACCCCGAACTCAAGGATCTCGCGATCATCCGCCAGTCGCGACTGTCGGTCGCGCCAGTCACACAGGCCGAGTGGGACGCAATTTTGGCGATGAGCGAAGCCTAGCTACTCCACCCGCTATAGTAGCGGGCGAAGGGGACTAGCCCGCCAATATCGTCGCCGCGGTTTCTTCAATCGTGCCGGCCACCAGCAGCGGCGAACCTCCGACCATCCCGACTTTGGTCTGACCATCGGCATCGGTGCGCAGCCACGCGATATTCTCGACAACGACCATGTAATTGCCGCCGTGCGATTTCAGTAAAACGAATTTCATGTGGGTGTCTCCAGACCCCCTCGCTATGCGCGGCAAACCTCTTTTTATCGTTAACGTCGGGCGGGATATTCGTGCGCGATTCCCCCGTGTTCCGCCGTTTTTCAAGATAGTTTTAGATGCTATGGTTAATAGATCGTCGCAATCGCCGTATGTTTATACAACTGCTCAAGCAACCTGCTTGGCAAGGAGAGAGAGAACGTCATGCTAGGAGCTATTAGAACGCTTATCGTCGATGATTCGTCAACATTGAGAGCAATGCTCGATGTCGTGATAAGCAACCATCGGGATTTTCGTCCGCCAAAACATGCGGCGGATGCGATGCAGGCGATCGAAATCCTGGAAGAACGGTTGTTCGATCTGGTATTGCTCGACATTAATATGCCCGGCATGGACGGACTGCAATTGCTCGACCATATTGTGTCCAATGAACTGGCGCGGGTGATGATCGTTTCGGCATCGTCGGTGCGGGGGTCCGAAATCAGGATCGACGCGCTTAACAGAGGTGCCATCGCCTGTTTTGACAAGGCCAATTGCATTCGGGAAGCCGACAGGCTCGTCGGGCTTATTCGCAAAATTGTGGCCGGGAATTATCAAACGGCGCTAAGTTCGGAAGTCATGGACAAGGCCATGGGCCGGGTTGTCGAGAAGGCATAGCCGATATCGATGCGGTACGGGCGAGTATAGCGGAAGGCGTTCCGGTTGAATTCGATTGTCGGTGATTGAGAATGAGTGGGCTATTTCAGCGTTTTCTGAGCCCACTCACCGTCGCACCGGCAGCCGTCAAATATTCCACATCGGTTTTCAGGTGCAGCAACCGTAATCCGTTCCGTTGCATCGCATCGGCCAAGGCGGGCGCGAATGCGTCGGTATTCTCTACGGTTGCGCTCCATCCGCCATAAGCCTCTGCCAGCTTTGCGAAGTCCGGATTTTTGAGTGATGTTGCCGACAGCCTTGCCGGATATTCACGTTCCTGATGCAGACGGATGGTACCGAAGCTGCCATTGTCGATCACCAGCACCAGCAAATTGGCATCATATTGTATCGCGGTGGCCAGTTCCTGACCGTTCATCATGAAATCGCCGTCGCCTGCGATCACCACCGTTACGCGGTCGGGGAAGCGCAGGGCAGCAGCCACGGATGCGGGGACACCATAGCCCATCGCGCCGCTGGTCGGAGCAAGCTGGCTCGGGAAAGCGCCATATTTCCAGTAGCGGTGCCACCAGCCGGAAAAATTGCCAGCGCCGTTACAGATGATCGCATCGGCGGGAAGTTGCTGCTGCATCGCGGCAACGCACTGGCCGAGGTCCAGTTTCGCAGCCGTAGGTTGTGGCGTGGACCAGGCGAGATAATCGTCATGCGCGGCCTTGCCGGCGTCAAAGCTCAGCAGATCATCTTCCCACAGGGCGACCTGTTCGGCGAATTCATCCATCTCCGCGCAGATCGGAAGGTCGATGCGATAGACATGGTTGAGCTCGTCCGGATCGGGATGGACATGGACCAATATCTGGTCGGGATGGTCGGGGGTGACCAGTGTATAGCCATCGGTGGTGGCCTCGCCCAGCCGCGCGCCGACGGCCAATATCAGATCGGCATCCTTGATCCGCTGGGTCAGCTTCGGATTGGGGCCATAGCCGAGATTGCCGGCATAGACCGGACTTTCGTTCGGGAAATTATCCTGCCGCCGGAACGCGACTGCCACAGGAAGCCCGATGCGCTCGGCATATTGGGCAAAATAATATTTGGCTTTTTCGCTCCAGCCAGCGCCGCCGATAATCGCGATCGGATCGGTGGCATCGCGCAGCATGTCGGTGAGCGTGGTCATCGCGTCGGGGCAGAGCGGCTGGGCCGGGGCGATGACCTTGGGCCGGTCGAGTGCCTCGACGGTATCGCGCAACATATCCTCGGGCAGGGCAAGCACCACCGGACCGGGTCGTCCGGAACTCGCCGTATCAAAGGCCCGTGCGATATATTCCGGAATCCGGGCAGCATTGTCGATCCGTGCCGCCCATTTGGCGAGCGGAGTAAACATCGCGGTGAAATCGACTTCCTGAAAGCCCTCGCGGTCGCGGTCATCGCGGGCAACATCGCCGATAAACAGGATCATCGGCGTCGAGTCCTGCATTGCGGTATGGACACCGATGCTGGCATTGGTCGCCCCGGGGCCGCGTGTGACGAAGGCAATGCCGGGCGCGCCGGTCATCTTGCCATCGGCCTCGGCCATGAAGGCGGCGCTGCCGTCCTGCCGCGTCGCAACGGTCTGGATCGTGCCGCAGTCGTGCAGTGCGTCGAGAACCGAGAGAAAACTCTCGCCGGGAACGGTGAAGATACGCTCGGTGCCCTGGATGACCAGTTGATCGACCAAAATCTGCGCGCCGGTGCGGTTCTTCATATCAATATTCCTTCAACCTTCCCGCGAAAGCGGGAATATCCCTCATTCTTCAAATATCGTCGCATAGTTATCACGCGAAGCCGCGAAGACACGAAGAATTTTCGTCTTGCCCCAACCTCTTTGCGCCTTCGCGGCTTCGCGTGACAAAATAGAAATACATGTTCCGCATGCGCGGAAGTGAGTAGATTATTTTGTTCAGGCCTGATGGATCGCTTTGGTCACCATATAGGCTTTCAGTCCGTCGGGTCCGTCTTCCGATCCGTGGCCACTTTCCTTGACCCCGCCAAAAGGTGCATCGCCGGGGCTGACGGTCAGATTGTTTATCGCGACCATGCCCGCCTCGATTTTGTCGCCGACCATATTGGCCGTGTGCAGATTATTGGTGAAAGCGTAAGCGGCCAGACCGAGCGGCAGGCGGTTGGCCTGATCTATTGCTTCGTCGAGCGTGTCGAAGGGTCGCAGCACCGCGACCGGGCCGAACGGCTCGTCGTTCATGATATTGGCGTCGAGCGGGACGTGGGACAGCACGGTGGGGTCAAAGAAAAATCCCTTGTCGCCGCGCCGTTCGCCGCCCAGCCGGACATCGGCACCCTTGGTCCGCGCGTCGTCAATCATCGCGCCCATGGCGCTTGGACGACGGGGATTGGCGAGCGGCCCCATATCAACGGCATCAAAGCCGTCGCCGACGCTGATCTTTTGTGCGCGTTCGGTGAAGGCCTTTTCAAAGCGGTCATAGATACCCGACTGGACATAGAAACGGGTCGGCGAGACGCAGACCTGACCGGCGTTGCGGAATTTTCCGGTTACAACCAGATCGAGCGTCTTTTCCAGATCGCAGTCATCGAAAACCAGCACCGGTGCGTGTCCGCCCAGTTCCATGGTCGTGCGCTTCATGCCTTCGGCAGCCAGTTTCATCAGATGTTTGCCGACCGGAACCGATCCGGTGAAGCTGATCTTGCGGATGACCGGCGAGGCAATGAGATGGCTCGAAACTTCGGCCGGATCGCCAAAGACGACTTGTGCGACGCCGGAGGGCAAGCCGGCATCGACGAGACAACGGATCATCTCGATCGGACTGGCCGGGGTTTCTTCTGCCGGTTTGAGAATGATCGAGCAGCCGGCGGCTATCGCAGGCGCGAGTTTGCGTACCGGGGTGAAGACAGGGAAATTCCACGGACTGAATGCTGCTACCGGCCCGACGGGCTGATATTTCACGAAACTGTTCTGGCCTGCCGGGCGCACGAGAACACGGCCATAGCAACGCTTGGCTTCTTCGGCCATGATATCGAAATGGCTGGCGGAAGCGGTGACTTCGCCGATCGCCTGGGCCAGCGGCTTGCCTTGCTCGTAGGTCATCAGGCGGCCGATTTCCGGTGCCCGCTCGCGCATCAGGTCTGCCGCCTTGTGCAATATCACGGCGCGCTCGGCCACCGATGTGTCGCGCCAGACCGGAAAGGCGCGGTCGGCTGCGTCGAGCGCCCGGTCGAGATCGGCTTTGGTCGCCTTGGGCAGATCGGAAATGGCTTCACCCGTCGCCGGATTGACGACCTGATGGACCTCGCGATCCTCGCCATCGATCCATTCGCCATCAATGTGGAGTTGCAATTTTTTGGGATATGCGTTGGACATAGTTGCTCCTGAAACTGTCTCTCTTGGCACTAGACTTGTCGTTTAATTCCCGCAATGACTGTAACAAAATTCGAGAGGAAAAAGTCATGGAGATAGTCACCGAAGGTCTGCGCTTTCCCGAGGGGCCGATTGCGATGCCGGATGGCAGCGTCATTTTGGTCGAAATCGAGGCCCAGCAGCTCACCCGTATATTGCCCGACGGCACCAAGAAGCTGGTCGCGAAAACCGGCGGCGGTCCCAATGGCGCGGCCATGGGGCCGGATGGCAAAATCTATGTCTGCAACAATGGCGGCTTCGAATATCGGGAAGAAAACGGTTTCCTGACCCCGGCCGGTATTGCCAAGGATTATGTCGGCGGCAGCATCCAGCGGGTCGACCCCGATACCGGCGAAGTCGAAACCCTCTATAATGACGGCGATTTCGGCTGCATCCTGCGCGGGCCCAATGATATCCAGTTCGACGCCCATGGCGGCTTCTGGTTCACCGATCATGGCAAGACCGACTATGCGAAGCGCTGTCACGATATCGTCGGGATTTTCTATGCCAAGGCCGACGGCAGCCATCTGGAAGAAGTGATCTTTCCTTCGAATAATCCCAATGGTATCGGCATTTCACCGGACGGGAACACGCTCTACGCCGCGGAAACCTTCACCTGCAGGCTGATGAAATTCAACATTACCGCCCCCGGCAAGGTCGCACCCGACGCAGGCCCCGGTGGTCCCGGCATTCCGCTCTACCGCCCCTCCGGCTATAAATTTTTCGACAGTCTGGCGATGGAGGAATGCGGCAATATCTGCGTTGCGACGATTGGCGAGTGCGGGATCAGCGTTGTCTCTCCCGAGGGCGAGCTGGTCGAATTTGTTCCGACGCCGGATATCTTCACCACCAATATCTGCTTCGGCGGGGACGATATGATGGATGCATGGATATGTCTGTCGGGAAGCGGAAAGCTCGCCAAGACCCGCTGGAAACGCCCGGGTCTGAAACTGGAATATTTGAACAAATAGGAATCCATCTTGGCAATAGTGCATAATGAAAAACACCGGCTTGACCGGGTAGGCTGGCTGCGCGCTGCCGTATTGGGGGCCAATGACGGGATTGTCTCGACCGCCAGTCTGGTCGTCGGGGTGGCCGCCGCCGCCACCTCGCAGGAGACGATCTTGCTCACCGCATTCGCCGGGCTGGTGGCCGGGGCGATGTCGATGGCTGCGGGCGAATATGTCTCGGTCAGTTCGCAGGCCGATAGCGAGAAGGCGGAGCGGGCCAAGGAAGCCTGGGAGCTGGAGAACCAGCCCAGGGCCGAGCGGCTGGAGCTTATATCGATTTACAAGAATCGCGGATTGACCGCCGATCTTGCCGAGAAGGTTGCCGACCAGCTCACCGCGCATGATGCTCTGGGCACGCATTTGCGCGACGAGCTTGGCTTGACCAAGCATTTCTCTGCCAAGCCTTTACAGGCCGCCGCTGCTTCCGCTCTGGCATTTGCAGCCGGGGCGATCCTGCCCGTCATTCTTGCGGCGCTGTTCAGCGGACAGATGTTGATCTGGATTGTGTCCGGCACAGCCTTGTTGTTGCTTGCCGCGCTGGGAGCCGTCGGAGCCATACTTGGTGGCGCGCCGATGTTGCGGCCTGTGGTTCGCGTGACTTTCTGGGGGGCAGCTGCGATGGCTGCCACCGCCGCCATCGGATCAATTTTTGGAGCAGTTGTTGCATGACATATAAGACCGTAATTTTTGACTTTGGCGGCGTGATCACATCGTCCCCCTTTGAAGCGTTCAACCGGCTGGAGGCGGAAAAGGGTGTGCCGAAAGACAGCGTGCGCCAGATCAACAGCGCCAATCCCGATCACAATGCATGGGCCCGCTTTGAGCGCGCGGAAATCGACGGCGCCGGCTTTGACGAGGCTTTTGCTGAGGAAGCACGCGCGATTGGCATAGAATTGCGTGGCGCCGATGTGCTGGCGCGACTGGCCGGTGATGTGCGTCCGCGGATGGTGGCAACGCTCGACCGTCTGAAAGCCGAAGGGCTGACGATTTCCTGCATCACCAATAATGTACCGGCCGGCAAGGGTGCGGGCATGGCTATGGACGATGAGAAAGCCGCCGCGGTGCAAGCTGTCATGCAGCGCTTCGACCATATTATCGAGAGCAGCAAGGCGGGTATCCGCAAACCCGATCCGCGGATTTACCAGATGATGTGCGAGGCGCTGGATGTCGAGCCGGCACAATGTATCTATCTCGATGATCTCGGGATCAACTGCAAACCGGCAGCAGCGCTCGGCATGGCAGCAATCAAGGTGTCGGCCGAGCAGCAGGCACTCGACGATCTTGGCACTCTGCTGGACATGCGATTGCCCTAATGCTTTGTGGCTGTTCGGTTTAACCTGTAATATTTATGTCATCAATGAGTCGTCGAATGGTCGTGGAATCGCTATAGCGCGACGGGATTGCAAGGTTGCGGGGATTCGTGGGAAACAGCTTTTCGGACAGATTTGGCAACTTGGCCCGCTGGTATAACCAGAGGGGTCCTTATCCTGTTCTGTTCGCCATATTGGCTGTTCTGCTTCTGGTTCAGGCAGTTCGCCTGATCTGGCTGGTGCTGACCCCGCTGGGCCCTGTCGGCGACTATCGCGCCAATGATGTGCAAATCCTGTCACCGCAATCGCGTCTGACCCTGTTCAGCAGCTTCGATCCGTTTTTCCGCAGCGATGCGGCACAGAGCGCCAATGTGGTGACGTCGTTGCAACTGACGCTCTTTGGCATCCGGATGAACGAGGCCTCGGGACTGGGTTCGGCCATTCTGGCGGGACCGGACGGGGTGCAGACAAATTATGTCGTGGGCGAAGAAATTATGTCCGGTGTCACGCTGAGCAGCGTTGAGTTCGACCATGTGATCATCGATCGGGGCGGGGTTCGCGAAAGCCTGTATCTCGACCAGTCGATACCGGCGCAAACGGTGGGCACGGACGATCCGGTTGCGCCTGCGTCCCTGACCACAGGCGGCAATGAAATTCCCGGTGTCGCATCGCTGGCACCGCGCAACGATCAGGGCCGGGTGACCGGCATCGTAATGTCTCCCCTGGGAGATGGCGCTCAGTTCAACAGCGCCGGTTTTCGCAACGGCGATATCATCGTGTCGATCAACGGCAATCCGGTCGGTTCGACCGGCGATATCGAAGCGTTGAAAAGTCAAATCCGGCCGGGCACGCGCCTGTCGGTCGAAGTAGAGCGCGGAGCCGATACAGTTCCGATAGCAGTCAATCTGGGAGCCCCTTAATGCGTAGCTTTTTCACCCGGATCATGGCGGTCCTTGCGCTTTGTGCGAGCCTGTCGGCTGCGCCCGCGTCGGCCCAGCATACGCTCAATGTCCGCGATGCCGACATTCGCGCTTTCGTACAGGACGCGGCAAAGGTCACTGGCCGTACCTTCATTCTCGACAGCCGGGTGCAGGGCAAGGTTTCGGTGGTCACCGACCGTCCGCTCAGCCGTTCGGAATATTTCGAGATATTTCTCTCTACCCTGCGCGCCAATAATCTGGTCGCGATTCCGACGACCCGTGGTGCCTATCGCATCCAGCCCGCCGATGGCGCGGCTTCGCAGCCGACCCGGATCGGTTCGCGTGGCGCCGAGGGCAACCAGATGGTGACCGAGGTCGTCCGGCTCAAATCGATTGTTGCGTCCGAGGCGCTGGAAACATTGCGACCATTGGTCAGCAAGCAGGGCTCGATTACCGCCAACCGCAACGCCAACAGTCTGGTCATCGTCGACTATGCCGACAATATCAGGCGGATTCGCAGTCTGGTCGGAGAGATAGACCGCGACAGCGCCGCGAGCACGATCATCACTCTGAAGAACGCCGGTGCCCGCGAAATCGCAACCTCGCTGCAGGCGCTGGCTGCACAGGGCGGTGGCGAAGGCCTGCGCGCGCCGGTGACCGTTGTGCCGATCGACAGCAGCAACAGCGTCGCTCTGCGCGGTGATCCCGGTGCGGTGACGCGCTTTGCGCAAATGGCACGGGAACTGGACAAAGGCGCGGAATCGGGAACCGAGATACGGGTCCACCGGCTGGACTATGCCAATGCCGAGCATCTTTTGCCGGTGATCGAGAGCCTGCTGGGAAACAAAGGGACAAGCGGCGGTTCGGCGACGGTTACGCCAGCTGGCGGCGGTGAAGGCGCGGCAGCACCGGCTGCTGTCAGCAACGGCGGCAATGGCATTGCCAGCCGTGGTCCGTCGATCGTAACCCGTCTGGAAGGAACCAACGCGATCATTGTCGCTGCCAATCCCGACGTCCAGCGGATGATCGGCGAAGTGATCCGCCAGCTGGATACGCGGCAGGAGCAGGTGGTGGTCGAAGCGATCATCGTCGAGATTTCGGAGTCTCTGGCTCGCGAACTGGGCGTGCAATGGCTGGTCGGCGGCGAGAATGTACCCTTTGCCGTGACCAATTTCTCCAATGCCTCGCCCAATATTGTCGACGTTGCCGGCGGATTGCTCGCCGACCAGTTTGACACGACCACGACCACGACCACCGATACTGCGACAACGGTGACGACAAACAGCTCGGTCGGCGATGCATTGCGGCAGAATGCGGCGGATTCTGTACTTGCTGCACGTGGCGGTTTTGGCGGCTTTGCTACCAGCCTGGGGGGTAGCGCCATATTGGGCGCGATCATCAATGCGATCCAGTCGGACACCGACAGCAACGTGCTGTCGACGCCTTCGCTGACCGTGAACAACAACCTCAAGGGCAGTATCTTGTTCGGACAGGAAATTCCGGTGTCGACCGGTGAAGCGCTGTCCGGCAATTTCGACAATGCGTTTCGCACGATCCAGCGGCAGAATGTCGGGATCGAGCTGGAAGTGACCCCGCAGATCAATGCCGGCAACGAGGTGCGGATGGAATTACGCCAGCAGGTCAGCTCGATCGCCGGTCCGGTTTCCGACGATTTCAACGAGCTGATCATCAACAAACGCGAAATCAACACCACGGTCACGGTCGGCAATGGCGAGATTATCGCGCTCGGCGGTCTGCTCGACGACAATGAACGGCGCACGATCCAGAAAATCCCGTTTCTCGGTGATATTCCAGTCATCGGAGAATTGTTCAAATCGCGCGGCCGATCGCGGGTCAAAACCAATTTGATGGTCTTCATTCGCCCGACGATCCTGAAAGATCCGAACGATGCACGGCGTTTCTCGAGTGCGCGCTATGGGTATATCCGTGATCGCCAGCTTGCCCGCACTCCGGACGAGGAGCCGTCGATTGACGCTCTGGTACGCGATTATCTCGGCACCGTGCCGCCGTCGGCCGAAACGCGTCCGGATGACCAGATCATTTATGCCCCGGGCGAAATGCCTGCGGTCAGGGACAGCGGCATGATCGAGCAGGCTCCTTTGCCAGCGAGCGGGACCAGCGGGAAGCGATGATGAAGATCGCTCGGGGAACAGAAGCGGTGGTCTCCGAAGCGGATGGCGGGGCGCTTATGTCGGTGGCTATCAAGGACCTGCCTTATGCTTATGCCCGCGATCATGGTCTGCTGATACAGGATCGCAGCGGTGAACGGCTGTCGCTCGCGATGCGCGAGGGTTCCGATCCGTCTGCCTTGCTCGAGGTGCGCCGTTATCTGGCGATGCCCTTTGACGTGGAACGGGTCGACGGTCCGGCGTTCGAGAAATTGCTCAGCGCCCATTATGCGATGGACGGCTCTGCTGCCGCCATGGCCGGTGATATGGCGCTGGCGGGCGAGGGGCTGGATGATATTGCCGGCGATATTCCGAGCGCCGAGGATCTGCTCGACAGCGCCGATGATGCGCCGACGATCCGGCTGATCAACGGGATTATCGCCGAAGCCGCGAGGCAGGGCGCTTCGGACATTCATATCGAACCCTATGAGACGGGTCTGGTGGTGCGGATGCGGGTCGATGGCGTGCTGACTGAAAAACTGCGTATGCCGCCGCATGTTGCCGGTGTGATCGTCAACCGTATCAAGGTGATGGCGCGGCTCGATATAGCCGAACGCCGGATTCCGCAGGATGGCCGGATCAGCCTGACGCTGGGTGGGAAATTACTCGATGTGCGTGTTTCGACGCTGCCGAACCGGGCCAGCGAACGGGTCGTGATGCGGATTCTCGACAAGGAAAGCGCAGGGATATCGCTCGATCTGCTTGGCATGTCGCCAAGCACCCACGCGATCCTGACCGATGCGCTTTCGGAACCCAATGGTATCATCCTGGTCACTGGCCCAACCGGATCGGGCAAGACCACCACGCTTTATGCCGGGCTCAAGCAGCTCAACGACGGCAGCCGCAATATCCTGACCGTCGAGGATCCGGTCGAATATGCGATCGAGGGCATTGGCCAGACGCAGGTGAACGCGAAGGTAGGCCTGACCTTTGCCGCCGGTCTGCGCGCCATCCTGCGGCAAGACCCCGACGTCGTGATGATCGGCGAGATACGCGACCGCGAGACAGCGGAGATTGCGGTGCAGGCCAGCCTCACCGGCCATCTCGTGCTCTCGACAGTGCACACCAATGACGCGGTCGGAGCAATTACCAGAATGCGCGACATGAAGGTGGAGCCGTTTCTGCTCGCCTCGACCTTGCGCGCGGTTATCGCCCAGCGTCTTGTCCGCCAGCTATGTGAGCATTGTCGTACGCCGTTTCCAGTTGATGGCAGCCTGGCCTCACTGCTCGGTTTCGACAATGGCACGGTAGTTTACCGCGAGACCGGCTGCGAACATTGCAACCAGACCGGCTTTCAAGGACGCATTGGCGTGTTCGAGGCGATCCGCATCGACGACACGTTGCGCAAGCTGATCAACGACGGTGGCGACGAGGCCGCGATCAGTGCCCATGCGTTCCGTAACCAGCCGCATCTGGGCGTCGCCGCGAGAGCGCTTGTCCGCGAAGGACTGACCACGGCCGAAGAGGCAATCCGCATCTCCAGGCGCGAAAGCGAAGCGGTCGATGCCTGAATTTGCCTATACCGCAATCGACCCCAAGGGCCGGGAGAAGACCGGGCGGCTGGCCGCCGCCAGCGATGATGCTGCGCGGGCGAAGCTGACCGAGCGCAATTTCTATGTCGTCAAGATGGAGGCGGCGCAGGGCAAGAAGGGCAAGCAGGCCAAGGAATCTGCCGGACTGTTCGGTCCGAAAAAGCTGACAACAAAAGAACTCACATTATTCACGCGGCAATTATCCTCGCTGGTGCAAGTCAGCCCGCTCGAGGAAGCGCTGCGGCTGATCGGCAACCAGAATGAAAAACCGCATGTGCAGCAGCGGATTGGGACGGTGCACGGCGGGGTGATCGAGGGGCAGCGATTGTCGGAGGCCATGCGGCGCGAACCGAAAAGCTTTCCGCCGCTCTACCGGGCGATGATCGCCGCCGGGGAAAGCTCCGGCACTTTGCCCGATATTACCGAAAGACTGGCGGACTTGCTCGAGCGACAGGCCGAATTGCGCGGAAAATTGATCGGCACATTGGCCTATCCGGCGGTGCTGGCTCTGGTCTCGGTCGTCGTCGTCGCGCTACTGATGATCGCGGTTGTGCCCAAGGTGGTCGAGCAGTTTGACGATGTGAACCAGCAACTACCGATGGTGACGCGGCTCGTCATCGGGATTTCCAGCTTTCTTGCGGACTGGTGGTGGGCGATTGCTATTGTGATCGGACTGGCCTTGTTGCTCGGATGGCGTGCGCTCAAGGAACCGCAACTCAAATATCGCTTTGACGGTTTCCTGCTGCGCCTGCCATTTGTCGGCCGTTTGCTGCGCGATTTGCACGCGGCGCGTCTGGCGCGGACCCTGTCGACCATGGTGGCCAGCCGCCTGCCGATTATCGAGGGATTGCGGCTGACCACCGAAACGATCCACAACAGCGTGCTGCGTAAGGCTTCGGAAGATATGGTGGAAGCGATAAGAGGCGGCGGCAGCCTGTCGACGGCGCTCAAAAATACCGGCGTGTTTCCGCCGATGCTGGTCTATATGACCTCCAGCGGCGAAGCATCGGGGCAGCTGGACGACATGCTGGCGCGGGCGGCGGGTTATCTGGAACGGGAATTTGACAATTTCAGCTCAACCGCCTTGTCCTTGCTCGAACCAATCATCATTGTGGCGCTCGGCGGACTGGTCGCGGTGGTGATATTGGCGATATTATTACCGATCCTGCAGCTTCAGAATCTTGCCGGACTATAGGGCCGGAAAAAGGAATGATCATGACGACAGAAATTGAAAACCCAGAAACGGCTTCGGCTCCGGAAGGCAAAAAGCAGAAAAAGCGCAACGGCTTCACGCTGGTCGAACTGATGGTGGTGATCTTCATCCTCGGCCTGCTGACGACGATTGTCGTGATCAATGTATTGCCCAGTCAGGACCGCGCGATGGTCCAGAAGGCGCGCGCAGATATTGCGACGCTCGGCCAGGCGCTGGAAATGTACCGGCTCGACAATCTGGCCTATCCCGGTTCGTCCGACGGGCTGCAGTCCCTGATCGCTCCTCCGGCATCGCTGGCGACTACCGCTCGCTACCGGCAGGGGGGCTATATCAAGAAACTGCCCGACGATCCGTGGGGACGGCCTTATCAATATGACAATCCGGGCCGTAATGGCCCCGGTTTTGATCTCTACTCGCTGGGTGCCGACGGCGCGCCGGGCGGCGATGATGACAATGCCGATATTTACGCTGAATAAGAACAGCAGCGCGTGAACCCGAATCTTCTCCTGATTGCCTTTCCGGCTGCCGATGATGAAGCGCTCTATTGGTGGCGCGTCGCCGATGGCGCAGTGCTGGCAGCGGGATGCGATCCCGATCCCCGGGTTGCGTCGCAGACTGGTGGGCTGGACGAGGCGCAGGCCGATATTCGCGTCGTCGCGCTAGTCGCGTCGTATCTGACCACGATCATGGCGCATGAAACGATGAGCGACGTGACCGACAATCAGGCGCTTGCCGCTGCGGGTATCGCGGCGAAAGCCAATAGTCTGGACAGCGCAAATCTTCACATCGTCTCGACGATGATTGATACGGGGGATAGCGCAGGCGCGGTGGTCACGGCGTCGGTCGGACGGGATATATTATCTGCCGGGCTGGTACGCTTGCAGGCGCTGGAACTGGATCCGGATGCGATTCTTCCGTCGGGCTGGTTGCTGCCCGTCACCCCAGAAGGTGCTGTATCAGCAGATTTCGGATTCGATCAGGTGGTTCGCGCGGATAATCTCATTGCCACCGATGATCCGGCTTTGCGGGAAATTCTATTTGCCGACCAGGTCATTACGCCGATTGCCGGTGACGCATTTGACGCGATGCTGGCCGGTGCGTCCGGGAAATCCGATCTGAATTTTCGCAGCGGGCCGTTTGCTAAAAAGACCCAGCGCGCGATGGATGCAAAGCAAAAGCGCCGGCTCGGCTGGATGGCGGCGGCGCTGGTCGTCGTTTCGCTGGCGGTTCCACTGGTGCAACTGGCGAAATATCATTGGGCGGCCAGCGCAGCAGACGAGGCTGCTCTGGTCAGTGCCGCTCCCGTCGTTGGCGAACAGGAGAATCCGGACAGCGCCGAACGCGCGCTGGACCAGCGGCTGGTAGCCGAAAATCGCGGCAATATCATGTTCCCGGTTCCGGCGTCGGCGCTCTATTCCGCGCTGCAACAGGTCCCGAATGTATCGATAAGCCGGATGGCTTATGGCGAGAACGGGATCCTGTCGGCGACATTGTCCGCGGTCCGTAACGAGGATATCAATCCGGCCCTGCTGGCGATGCAGGAAGCGGGTTTCCTCATCACCGCAACCCCGCGCACCGATGCCACGGGATCAGCACAAGCGGATATTACGGTGAGGGCACCATGATCGACAATGCAAGAAACTGGTTTGTCGGACTCAGCCAGAGGGAGAGGGTCCTAGTCGGGGTTGCCGGCCTGCTACTGGCCGGACTGGTCGGCTATTATGGCATCGCACGGCCGATGCTCGGTGCGATGACCGCTGCAGAAGAACGCTATGTCGACGCGGTCGAGCAGCAGGCGCGGATCGAGTCCAAAGTGGCTGCGCTTCAGCAGCCGGTCGACGGGACGACGGTCAAGTTCAGCGGCGCGATCGATACTTTCGTCAGCCAGAGCGCGGGTGAAACCGGGATTGCGGTCGGCTCTGTCGTTCCGCAGTCGGGCAACCGGGTCAACATGGTAGTGGAATCGGCCAAGCCGACAGCGCTATTCGGCTGGCTGGCACGGATCGAACGGGAGGGAATTGCGGTCGAAGCGCTCAACGTCAATCCGGCAGGCAATGGCGCGGTCTCCGCGACAATCACCTTGCGATCACATTAGCGGAACGCTTCGCTTCCTGTCACTCGGCCGGTTCTATATGATGCTGCTTATCCTTGGCGGGGAACATTATGCCGCCATCGTCAGCCGACATGACTTCTGGCTCGGCCAGACCGGGGATTGCGACTTTCGCTTTTTTCTGGACCCATTCGCCCTTTTCGTTGCGAATATAGGCAGGCGCCCGCTGGACGTTCCAGACCAGGCCCATTTTTTCCCATAGATAGATGATCTGGCCGTTGAGATCGAATTCCCACCAGGCCACTTGCGATGATGCCGCGCGCGGGTGCTGGTGATGGTTGTTGTGCCATCCGTCGCCAAAGGTCATCCACGCCATGAACCAGTTGTTCCGTGAACCGTCCTTGGTCTTGAACCGCTGCGAGCCGAAGACATGGCCGATGCTGTTCACGCCCATGACGAAATTCAGGAAGAAGAAGTTGCGGAAAAAGCCGCCGATCAGAATGGTACCGATGATATATTCCGGTCCGCCAAAGGCCAGCGCCCAGAGAGCCGGCAGGATGATGCTCGAGAAGATTGCGATCGACCAGCGATGCTTGTGGCACCACAAGACCTGCGGATCGTCGATCAGGCCTTTGCCATAGACGCGCATGTCGGAGGTCGTATTGTCGAACAGCCAGCCAAAATGGGCGATGCCCAGGCCTTTCCAGACCGGCATTTTCTTGCCATGGCCGTCGACATAGGGGCTATGGACGTCACCGACATCATCGGAAAAAGCGTGATGGCGGCGATGGTCGGCTGCCCACTTCAACACCGAAGCCTGGCAGGCCATTTGCGCCATGATGCCCATGGCGAGACGCATTTTTGGTCCCGCTTCGAAGGCGCGGTGAGTGAAATAGCGGTGATAGCCGATGCCGACGCCCATGTTGATCAGGGCGAAACCGAACAGAAAGGCAGACCATTCTACCCAGCCGGTGGAATGGAAGATGGTCCAATAAAGGGCCCCGAGCGAACCGATGACCATCGAGGAAAGCAATATGCCATATTCGATGCGCTTAGCCCGAGCGGCCGGTCCGCCAATGATGACGCCATGCTGGGGATGCTGTTCCGACGGTGTGTAATCATCGGGTTGAATGTCGCTAAATGCCGTCGCCATCGCCAAAATTCCTCGAAACCTAACTCGGGAATGCAGGTTATAGGCTATTCACTATGATTACAATTGTCTTAACCATTCTGCTGGCCATCGGCTGGAATCATACAATCCGGTGCATACTGAAAGGTTCTCCATTTCATCGGGCAAGCCTCGATCAGCAAACGGGCGTCAGGATCTTCTAGTAGTCGTTGGGGCGATTCCGTCCGCTTCGGTTGAGTTTCGGTGAAGAGCGCGGGCGTTCGGCACGGGCTGGCCGGGATGTCTCTGCGGGCCTTGCAGCAGGTTCGGCGCGGGTTTGTGGTTGCTCGACCGCCCTTGTCGGTCGTCGACCGGACGTTCCCGTCCGGTCACCGCGATCGCGAGTCGGGGCTGCTTGGCCATTTTGGTCCGGTCGCGTTGTTGCTGGACGTTCGCCGCGGCCATTGTGCGTGCCTATATTGTCACTGCGATTGCTGCGCCGTTGATCCCGCGCACCGTCGCGACGATCGTCTTGCCGGTGGCGTCGATCGGCGCGCCGCTGCGGGTTCACATTGCGGTCTCTGACGTGATGCCCGCCATATACGGCCCGTTCTCTGGCCCAGTGGCGCCGGTGATTGTCACGCATCGCATGGCGTCTGCCGCCGCGATCGAAGATGTAGATGCCATAGCCGGGATAATAATATTGATCATACCAGCCGCCGCCGAAGCCGATATTGGCAAAGCCATAGCCGGAATCGCACGCATAATAATCGTCGAACGGCGCATAAGGATCGCAATCATAGCCATTATTGACATAGCCGTCGCCATAATAGCCGCCGCTGCCATACATACAGCCGCCCAGACTGAGTAGCGCACCAGCTGCCACAGCGGACTTCAGGACCCGGGCCATCGTAAATTGTATCATGATTCTTTCCCTCGAAACCGCCCCTGACGGCACCAGACGTGCCGGGTCGCGATTCTGCTTTATCGTTATCACCGCTATCATGTTGCGATTGAATAATCGATGAATGGAGAGCCTTGCTGACATTGATGAAAGTAGCTATCATCGGATTCAAATATCAGTTCAGGAGCACTCCCGTGGCTACAATCGCAACAAAACCGCATGGATATCCCTTTCAGGAATCGGCTAACCCGCATTGGGTGAAGCGGCCTGGCGAGGAAGAGCTGGCGCATATTCCCGGCGAGAAAGGCTTGCCGTTTCTGGGTTGCACGCTGGATCTGCTCAAGGATCCTGCCGGA
Source organism: uncultured Parasphingorhabdus sp. (assembly GCF_963975555.1). Classification (GTDB taxonomy): domain Bacteria; phylum Pseudomonadota; class Alphaproteobacteria; order Sphingomonadales; family Sphingomonadaceae; genus Parasphingorhabdus. Next base: position 926,525 of record NZ_CAXBHH010000001.1, read on the forward strand.
TTTGGACGCCGGATGTTCGAGCAATATGGCTCGGTCTACCGCGCCTTCAGTTTCGGCGGATGGTCGGTCAACATGCTCGGTGCCGATGCCGCGGAATTGATTCTGTTCAACAAGGACAAGATATTCTCGAGCGAACAGGGGTGGGGTCCGATCCTCAACAATCTGTTCCCGCGCGGTTTGATGCTGATGGATTTTGATCGCCATCGGGCGGATCGCAAGGCGCTTTCGGTCGCTTTCAAACCCGGACCGATGAAGCATCACTGTCAGGTGCTGGGCGAGGGTATATTGCAACGCGTAGCCGACTGGGGCGGGACTGAATTCAATTTTTACCCGGCGATCAAGTCGCTCTCGCTCGATACCGCCGCCAGCGCGATTCTCGGCATCCCCTGGGGGCCGGAAGCCGACAAGATCAACAAGGCCTTTGTCGACGAAGTCCAAGCATCTGTCGGGGTAGCGCGCAAGCCTCTTCCCTTTACCAAGATGTGGAAGGGCGTGAAGGCGCGCGAATATCTGCTCGAATATTTCACGCCGCAGGTGAAAGCGCGTCGCGCCAAGGGTGGCGAGGATATCTTCACCCAGATCTGTCTGGCGACCCATGAAAATGGCGAACTGCTGACCGAGGGCGAAGTCGTCGATCATATGAATTTTCTGATGATGGCGGCGCATGATACGATTACCTCGTCGGCGACCAGCCTGATCTATCTGCTTGCCAAACATCCCGAGTGGCAGGACAAGATTCGCGAAGAATGTCTGTCGGTGGCGCCTGCCGGAACGGCGCTGTCAATGGAACAACTGGGCAAGCTCGAACTGACCGAAATGGCGTTCAAGGAAGCGCTGCGGCTGATCCCGCCGGTTCCGTCGATGCCACGCCGGGCGGTCAAGGACTTTACCTTCCGCAATTACACCATTCCAGCCGGCACAACTGTCGGGGTCAGTCCCAGCTTTGTCCACAAGATGGAAAAACACTGGCCCGAACCGGAGAAATTCGATCCCTTGCGTTTCACACCGGAAAATTCGGTCGGTCGTCACAAATATGCCTGGGTGCCTTTCGGTGGCGGCGCACATATGTGTCTCGGTCTGCATTTCGCTTATATGCAAATCAAGATTTTGATGCACGCGATGCTGACCCAGAACCGCGTTGTGCTGCAGGGTGGGCCGGATTATGAACCGAAATGGCAGGTTTTCCCGATCCCGCAGCCGAAAGACGGGTTGCCGGTCCGGCTTGAACGGCTCTAGCGGCCCTATATCCGAACGTCGGGGGCCCGATTTTCGGCGATCGCGGCACCGCCGCATATTTATCTGTTGAAGCTCGCTTATAACGGATGTTGCCGATGAAAACCGGCAGCAGAATGGGCCGACAGGAGGCCGATGCTATTGGGAGTAAGTGTAAGCTTCCTCTCATAAGGGAAAAGAATTTCACCGCCTGGCGGCGGATGCTGCCCGTGAAAACCGGTGGCGTGTTTTCTCGGGGGGCAAGTTTCACGGATCGATGGGGACCAGAATTGGCCGAAAGAGGCCATACTGTCGCAAATAAGTGTAAACCTTCTCTCATGAAGAACCAGGTTTTCACTGCTTGGTGACTGATATTGCACACAAAAATTGACAGCGTGATTCCTCCGTGGCAGTCTTCATGGATCAGCGAGGAGCAGAACTGGTCGGAAGGGTTATCGGTCGTTCTGGGGTTTGGGATGAGCGCAAGTTTTCTCTCATAAGGGAGAGGCTTTCGCCGCTTGCGAAACATTTGTTGATCGGAGCCGGATGAGGGGGCTTCGCAATTGGACGAAATCACAGCCTCAACAAGCTACGGCTGGGCAGCCAGTCTGTAAAGTCACAAACCCTTCTCTGTTCTGTGAGAGGGGGAAACAGGAGGATACCATATGATCGCGTTTCGCTTTGCCACTATTTTGATTGGCTTCATTCCGCTTTGGTTCGGTGTGAACGGAATTTTTTTCGGAGCGGCGGAGCATATGGGAGGAGATCCGTTCAGCATCGCGCTGGATAACCAGTATCGTTATTATTCCGGCGTTTATATCGGGGTCGCCGCTATGTTTTTCTACAGCGCCGGCGATCTGAGACGGCGAGCCAGCCTGTTCCGCTTCGGGATATTATTCTTCTTCATCGGTGGATGTGCAAGGCTTGTATCCTATCTCACCGTAGGCCCGGCACCGACCGAGCAACTCGCGGCGATGGCAGTCGAACTGCTGTCACCGTTGCTGCTGTTTTGGCAGGCTAAAGCGCTGCGCTATTAAGAGTCGCCGTTTCCACATCATTCAGCACTGTTTCGGCAATCGGACTATGCAGTCGATTGCCGACACAGATAAACAGCAGCTTCCTTTGGCTGCCGCTCACTTTGCCAGCATGTCCTTGAGATAGCCGCCGGTAAAGCTGGCCTTGACCTTGGCTACCTCTTCCGGCGTGCCTTGCGCGACAATCTCGCCTCCACGGACGCCGCCTTCGGGGCCGAGGTCGATGATATGGTCGGCGGTCTTGATGACATCGAGATTATGCTCGATCACCACCACACTATTGCCCTGTTCGACCAGCTGGTGGAGCACCTCCAGCAGCTTGCGGACATCCTCGAAATGCAGACCGGTCGTCGGCTCGTCGAGAATATAGAGCGTCTGTCCGGTTGACCGTTTCGACAGTTCCTTGGCCAGCTTGACCCGCTGCGCTTCGCCGCCGGACAGGGTCGTGGCCTGTTGGCCGACTTTCACATAGCCGAGGCCCACTTCATAGAGCATCGCCATTTTGTCGCGGATCGGCGGCACTGCCTTGAAGAAGCTGACCGCGTCCTCGACCGTCATGTCGAGAATATCGGCGATCGACTTGCCCTTGAACTTCACCTCCAGCGTTTCGCGATTATAGCGTTTGCCGTGGCATTCCTCGCAGGTGACATAAACGTCGGGCAGGAAATGCATCTCGATCTTGATCAGCCCGTCACCGCGGCACACTTCGCAGCGGCCGCCCTTGACGTTGAAGCTGAACCGGCCGGGCTTGTAACCGCGAACCTGCGCTTCGGGCAGACCGGCGAACCAGTCGCGGATATTGGTGAAAGCACCGGTATAGGTCGCCGGGTTTGACCGCGGGGTGCGGCCGATTGGCGACTGGTCGATATCGATGACCTTGTCGCAATATTGCAGGCCGGTGATCTTGTCATGTTTGCCGGCAATCACCCGCGCGCCGTTGAGCGTCCGCGCTGCTGCGGCATAAAGCGTGTCGATGGTCAGCGAGCTTTTGCCCGAGCCGGACAGGCCGGTGATACAGGTAAAGGTGCCGAGCGGGATCGAGGCGGTGACATTCTGCAGATTGTTGGCAGTGGCGCCGTGCACGGTCAGTTTCTTGCCATTGCCCTTGCGCCTTTTCTTCGGCACCTCGATTTCGCGGGTGCCGTTGAGATAGGCGGCGGTCAGCGATTTTTTCGATTTCAATATCTGTTTGAGCGTGCCTTCGGCGACAACCTCGCCGCCGTGGACGCCAGCGCCCGGTCCCATGTCGACGACCCAGTCCGCGGTGCGGATCGCATCCTCGTCATGTTCGACTACGATCACCGTATTGCCGAGATCGCGGAGGCGCTTGAGCGTGGTCAGCAAACGGTCATTGTCGCGCTGGTGCAGCCCGATGCTCGGCTCGTCGAGCACATAGAGCACGCCGGATAATCCCGACCCGATCTGGCTGGCGAGACGGATGCGCTGGCTTTCGCCGCCGGAGAGCGTCCCGCTGGTCCGGTCGAGATTGAGATAGTCGAGCCCGACATTGTTGAGGAAGCCCAATCGCGCGATAATTTCCTTGAGGATCGGTTCGGCAATCTGGGTCTGCGTCTTGTCCAGCTTGGCACCCAATGTCTCGAAAAACTCGAGCGCATCGCCGACGCTGCGGCGGGTTGAGATACTGATATCCTCGCCAGCAATCTTGACCGCGAGCGCTTCGGGCTTGAGCCGCGCGCCGTGGCAGGTTTCGCAAGGCGCAGCTGCCTGAAACTTGGCCAGCTCTTCCTGCATCCAGGCGCTCTCGGTCTGCAGCATCCGCCGTTTGAGATTGCCGACTACGCCCTCGAACGGTTTCTTCACTTCGTATGATTTGCGGCCATCCTGGAAGCGGAGCGTGACCGGCAGGCCCTGCGTACCGTTGAGCACGATATCCTGATGATGTTCGCTCAATTCGTTCCACGGGGTCTCGAGATCAAATTCGAATTGCCGAGCGAGACTGCCCAGCACCTGCATATAATATGGCGAGGGCGGGTTGGATTTCGCCCATGGCACGACCGCGCCCTTCTTGATGCTGAGCGCCGGATTAGGCACGATCAGCTGGGTGTCGAAATGGAGCTTCTCGCCGAGACCGTCGCAGGACGGGCAGGCGCCTTGCGGCGCGTTGAACGAGAACAGCCGCGGCGCGATTTCCTCGATGGTGAAACCGCTGACCGGGCAGGCGAAGCGTTCGGAAAAGACGATCCGGTTTGGCGGGAGGCCGGTGCCTTTCATCTTGCCCTGCGGGGAGTCCGGATTTTGTCCGTTCGCCTCGAGCGTAGTCGAGAGGGGTGTCTCGACTTCGCTCGACACGAACGGTGTCTGGGCTTCCGCGACGCCGCCCGTTCGTGCTGAGCTTGTCGAAGTACGATTGGCGAGCGCCAAAGCCTCCTCGACCGTCCCATCAGCCAGATCGACAAATGCCAGACCGTCGGCCAGCCGCAGCGCAGTCTCGAAACTGTCAGCGAGCCTTTGCTCCATACCTTCGCGCACGACCAGCCGGTCGACGACGACCTCGATGTCATGCTTGTATTTCTTGTCGAGCTTGGGCGTTTCCTCGATATCGTAAAATTCGCCATCGACGCGGACCCGGGTGAAGCCGGCCTTCTGCCACTCGAGCAATTCCTTGCGATATTCGCCCTTGCGGCCACGGACCACGGGCGCGAGCAGGAAGAAACGGGTCTTTTCGGGCAAGGTCATCACCCGGTCGACCATCTGCGAAACCGTCTGTGCGGTAATCGGCAGGCCGGTCGCGGGCGAATAAGGTACGCCGGCGCGCGCCCAGAGCAGCCGCATATAATCGTAGATCTCGGTGACCGTCGCCACGGTCGAGCGCGGATTGCGGCTGGTGGTCTTCTGCTCGATCGAGATCGCGGGCGAAAGCCCCTCGATATGCTCGACATCGGGCTTCTGCATCATCTCCAGAAACTGCCGCGCGTAGGCGCTGAGGCTCTCGACATAGCGCCGCTGCCCCTCGGCATAGATGGTATCGAAGGCAAGGCTCGATTTGCCGCTGCCGGACAGGCCGGTGATCACGATCAGCTTCTCGCGCGGAAGCTCGATATCCACGCCCTTGAGATTATGCTCGCGGGCGCCTTTTACTTTGATGTGGGTCAGACTCATGCGGATGCTTTGCAGAAGATGCCGGAGAGAGTCCAGCGGGCCAAAAGAACAGGGTGGTCTCCGCTATATGTTCAATGTTTGTTCTGTTTTCAAGAGGGAGTTTTTGGGGGAGCGTGATGGGGGTCACGGGTAAGCACAAATGTAAGGGATCAATGTCGTGCTGAAATGAACAGGAGAATCAATATGACAATAGTTTCAAAAAGTTTTGGATTTGCCATCACCGCATATTTGGTCACACCGATTCTCGCGGGTGCACCGGCATACGCCTCGCAATCCGATTCGTCTCTTGAGACGGCTTCGGCGGTTCCGGGCAGCAGCTGCGGCTGGAGAACGGTCAAACGTAAGAACGGATCGACTGCGTTGGAACTGGATCGGGAAAAATGGCTTAGCAAAGCCTGTGAATCTGATCGAGTGAAATATCGTATTGTTCCGACCTTTGTCGGTGCTCAATCAAATAGAATTCACGTTGGTTGTGATTACGGCATATTTACGACGGATTCTTCAGATAGCAGTTTGAACGCTCAGCGAAGAACCGACGATCTCAACCGTCAGTGTCTTTCGGAGACTGCGAGGATGAAGCAGAAACTCGAAGATCAGAAAGCGCTTTATCTTGAGAAACGGAAAGCAGTGGATGTTGCGCAGAGTCAAGCCGAGGACGCGCACAAAACTGTTGTAAACGCCCAGCGCGAGATGAAAGCTGTATATGACGAGGCAATGGCAGCGCATATGGCGAAAAACTGGCCGTTCTATTACAAAAAATTGGAGGAATATGACCATAAGAAGCTGCAACACCTAGCCGCCGAGCGCGACTATTCTCGACTTATAGCAGCGTATGAGGGTTTGATCGCCAGATTGGCTTGAACAAACGGGAGGCATTGCCCTGAACTAAGGGCCCTAATATTGCCTCCCGCTATCTCGCGAAGTAGATAAGCCGAGCCGGATCACTCAGATCTAGCGTCGTCACCACCCTTAACCCGCCCAAAAGCCTCCCGGTACCGTTCAAAAAACCCGACCATCTCCGGCGACCTTTTACTCTTCATGTCGCAGAAGAACTTTCGGTTCCAGCCCTTGGCGGTGCCGAGATGGATCATCGCGTAGACATAAGCGAGCAACCCGGCGGAGAAGGCGAAGGCGGCCCCCATGTCCGTCGCCGCCCACACAACAGCCGCGACTATCGGATAAGCCAGCACCGGAAAACTGATCGCCTTGCGGTAATTGAAAATCGCCTTGCTCTCTCGCGTCGGCAATCCGAATTTCCCGACCAGCGTTGACGTAAACGGCAGGCGGTTGTGGATGATCGCAGCGGGGACTTTGACCCACCACGGGACCGGCGCGAACAGGATGGTGCCGAGCGCGAGCGTTTCGAAAAACGGGTAGCGGATAACCAGCAGCGCCAGCACTTTATAGTCGTGATATTGTTTTGCTGTGTGGGTCAGAAGCTCATCGACGCCGTCGACCGCATAGCGGCCGGTCTCGCGGAAGCGGAAGACGTTGTTGGGGAACATATAATATTTCATCAGGCCCTTGATGCCGGGCGTGTCGCTGCGTTTGGGGCGGATACCGAGCAGCCGGGCGACCTCGTCGGTATAGGTGCCGTACCAGACCAGATGGTCGGTCTTGCTCTCCGGCCGTTTGGCGTAATAGTTCGTGTTATAGACTGCGATCCGCTGGTCGATATTGGCGTTTATGCCGTTGCGGAAAGGCTGGTCTGATATCATCCGGTGGACCAGCAGGCATTGCATCTCGCTTATATTGTTGAGCCCGCCGGTAAACGGGCGGGTGAAGCCGATGGTGTAGATATTGTGCAGCCTGGGAGATATGACCCCGAGAAATTGCGCGCGGGTCCGATAGGCAAAATTCTCCGCGCCGTTTTCGCCATGCATGCGGATTTCGGGGATATTGGGTATTTCCTGATCGCCGTCGATGATCTCGTCAAAACTCGTAGTTTGGCCGTCCTCGGTGAGCGTCATCGCCTCGCGGTCGAGCGTGGCGACCGCCTTGTCCCACAATTTCACATGGCCATGTTCGAGGAAGAAGGGCAGGTCGTTGATCAGATAACCGTCGCTGATCTTCTGCTCGAGCGTGTCGTCGCAATAGAGTTTATAGACATCGATCGGCCAATATTTGATCGCGATATGGCCATTTTCAATCGGTGCCCTGGCTTCGAAAAAGGTCCGGATGCTTTCGTGCGGGCGGATGCTTTTGGGGTGGCGCACGCCGAGACTGTTGCGGTCGAAGAGCTTCGCGAACCAGCGGTGGATCAGGCCGTGGATATAGCCGCCGTCAATGAAGGCGCGATAGCTCCATTTGCTGACTTCGGAGAAATTATGGCATTCGAGCTGGTCGAGCGGGACGAAGCGCGGGCCGTCGTCGAACGGCGAGAAGGTCGCGAACATCTTGTCGAGCATGATGAAGCCATTGGTGACCAGATGCACTTTCGCGCCATGAGCGACCAGCTTGGCGATCAGCAGGTTGGAACTGTCGCCGGTCGAGGTGATCGCGACATTCTTGCCGGCATAGCTGGCATCAATTTTGATCTGCTTGAGATTGGCATTCATCTGCCGCCGGAAAGCGGTGGCGACGACGACATGCTGCGCGCGGAACTGCTCGCCGCTTTCGAGGTGGACTATGCTGTGATCTGCATGATTGTCGATACTGCCGACCCGTCCATGGTGGATATGCTTGGCGTAGCGGGCGGCATATTTCTTGTGCACCGCGTAAAATTCACAGGCGGTCGGGAAGCCGTCGGTAAAATCCTCGCCCTGCTCTTTCAGCATCTCGACCAGTTCGAACGAATAGACGCTGCTCTGCAGGGAACTGACCAGATCGAAATCCAGCGCATCGGCGGCTTCCAGCTGTTGCCAGATCGGGGTCATTTCGGACACCATCAGCCAGCTGATCCCGCTGGCGTCCAGTTCCCGGACCAGCGGCATGGTCGAAAAACCGCCACCGACGATCAGGACATCAATTTCCCGTGCTTCCACCATATTGCCCCCTGCAGCGACCCGCCATTTTACAACTGGTAACCGGTAAAAGCAGTAAATCCAACGCTCTTTTGAATATGACGCGGGACAGACGCACATGCCCGACTTTCGGCCATGTGCGGGCAAGGTAATATGCTTGCTCTTTCGTCGATGGTCGATAGCCGTTGGTCGAATGGAAAACAGCGCAGCGCGCCCTTATGCTATCAAGCTGGTAGCTTAGTGAACATCCGGAAAGAGCGTCATAAGCTCTCGGGTCGCATCGAAGCTCAATCACGGGGGATGGTGCCAGAATGCGGATTCGCAAAAATCTGGACCGGGGATATTGCCTACCGCATGGGCAAGCTCCTGTTCCCGGGACAAATGGTCTCGCGTCCGCCCCCCCTACAGGACGTGGTCCCTGCGACGCTTCTGGTGCCATCCTCTTTGTTTGCGCCTCTGCAGGCACATAAGTGACCGGCCGATTATCCGGCTTATTCGGCCATCAAATCCCGGACAAATCCGATCAGGCCGGTTTGCCGTGCCCGGCGCATGCGTTCGGTGGCAAGGATTTGCTTTACCTTGGCAAAGCAGGCGTCGAGATCATCGTTGATCAGGACATAGTCATAACCGTCCCAATGGCTGATCTCGCTGGCAGCGCGTTGCATCCGGCTCTCGATAATCTCGGTCGCATCGGTGTTGCGGCTTTCCAGCCGTTTGCGCAGTTCATCGAGGGACGGCGGCAGGATGAAGACGCGGACAACATCCTGTCCGGCGCGTTGATACAGCTGCTGGGTCCCTTGCCAGTCGATATCGAACAGTACATCCTGTCCGTCCGCCAGACTCTGGTTAACCGGAACGGCTGGCGTGCCGTAACGATTGCCGAATACCGTGGCATATTCGAGGAAGCTGTGATCGGCGACCATCTCTTCAAATTCGTCACCAGTGACGAAATAATAGTCTTTGCCATGTTCCTCACCGGGCCGCTTCGGCCGGGTGGTGACGGATACCGACATCGCAATCTCCTGATCGGCTTTCAGCAACATGCTCGCAAGCGTCGATTTGCCGGCTCCGGAGGGGGAGGACAGTACGAACAGAAGGCCCCGGCGGCTCAGCTCGCGGTGATCATTGTCGATATTCTGGGAAGATATATTCTCGGCCATAGCGGCTATTGGCCGAGAAGGGCGGGCGGCGTCAAGATGCTGCTACCATGTTTTTTCGATCCCGCCTGTCCGGTGCAATCCTGCTGATGACAGTCTGTTAAAATCCGGCTATTCGAAACTCATGATCCAGGGACGTATCAGCACCATATTCTATGCGGTCGGCATTACCATCATGGTCGGCTGGCTGTTTTACGTGGGCAAGGACATCATATTGCCGATCGTGACCGCTGTGATCCTGCTGCAGATACTCTATGCCGCGAGCGCGACGGTCGCCCGCATACCGGGGCTGGGCCAGACTCCCTTGTGGTTGCGCGCCACGCTTGCCCTGATCGGGGTGCTGGCTCTGCTTTTCGCGATGACGCGGATGCTGGTGGCGAGCCTGCAGAATCTCGTGCCATCCTTGCCGGTTTACCAGCGCAATTTGGAAAATCTGTTTGCAGCCTGGTTCCCGGCTCCGGCCAATGCCGGGATTGGCCGCCCGGAGGTTTCCGAACTCATGGCATCGCCGACCGCGATATTTGACCGCGGGACGGAAGCGGTCGCGAAGGCGATAAGCGAATTCGCGACCAGATTCTTTACCGAGATAGACATCGCCGCGCTGGCCCAGTCGGTCTTGTCTTCGCTGACCAGCTTTGGCGGATTTGTCTTCATCACGATCTTGTACGCATCCTTTCTGCTCAGCGAGATCACCGGCTTTCCGGAGAAAGTGCGCCGCGCTTTCGGTTCGGACAGCGATTCGACCGACACGCTCAACATGATCACCCGGATCAACCATGATATCGGCAGCTATCTGGCGACCAAGACGCTGATCAATATCATATTGGGTGTCGTCTGCTGGATAATATTGCTGATATTGGGCGTGGAATATGCTGCTTTGTGGGCGATCATCATCGGCCTGCTCAACTATATTCCCTATATCGGGTCTTTTGTCGGCGTGGCCTTTCCTGCGCTCTTTGCCGTGGCCCAGTTCGGCAATCTGACGGTCCCCTTGATCGCGACCGGTCTGATGACCACAGCGCAGGTGGTTATCGGCAATGTTGTTGAACCGAAGATGCTCAGCAAATCGGTCAATCTCAGCCCGATGGTGGTGCTGGTTTCGCTGGCGATCTGGAGCAGCCTGTGGGGCATTCCTGGCGCGATACTGGCGGTGCCATTCACCACCATATTGATGATCGTGCTGGCGCGCCGGCCCGGAACGCGGCCGCTTGCGGCGCTGCTGTCCAGCGATGGCAATGTCTAGCGATTGCGCTAGGCCGGCGTTAGCGGCGGTTTCAAGAAAAATGCGGCGATCAGTCCGGCGGTCAGCAAGCTGATCGCGCCGGCAAAGGCGATATCATAGCTGCCGCTTGCCTCGAAAATATAACCGGCCCCGGCGGGTGCGGCTGCCGCAAAAGGCAGCATAACCGGCGCGAGCACCGAATTGATGATCGGGAAGGCGCGTTCGCCGAAATAATTGCCCGTCACCACCGGCCCCAGCACCAGCATGCCGCCATAGCCCGCTCCGAATAACATGCCCATGATCGAGAGCAGGATGATATTATGGCCAAGCCAGAAGCCCGCCAACCCGAAGGCCATCAGGAAAATGAATCCGAATACGGTCCAGCGCAATTCGAAATGGTCACCCAGCCAGCCGGCAGGGATCCGCGCCAGTCCGCTGCCCAATATCGCCAGCCCGAGGATGGACGCCGCCTCCAGAGCGGAGAGGCCACTGTCGGTGAGGTGCAAAATGCCGTGGTTGAGCAGGAAGAAGAAGGTCGCCAGATAGCCCAGTGTGATCAGCATGACGAGATAGAGCGTTGGCGTCCGGATGACCTGCTTCATCGTCCAGTCATGGCCGGTCCGGTGGGTTTTTGGCCGTAAGCTGGCGGCTAGCGGATCATGAGCGGCGCGGCCGGGGTCGACGCCGTCGGGAAACTGGCCGATATCCTGCGGCCGGTTGATGATGAATTGCGTGGCGATCAAGGCGATTACGACCATAATAGCAGCGATCCACCAGGCGGCGCGCCAGCTGTCAAATCGATCCATCATGGTTGAAAGCACCGGTTGTGCCAGAGCTCCACCGAGAGCGCCGCCGGTCATGACGATACCGATGGTGGTGGATCTCTTGATGCTGAACCAGCTGATCATCGCCGTTTGCGAACAAATCGGGCCGGTCAGGGCAAAGGACAGCCCCATGACGCCGCCCCAGATCAGGATCCACTGCCAAATCTCGCTGACCGCGGAAACCAGTAGTAGCAGTCCGGACAGCATGACGAGCAGGCCAATGCTGATCGTCTGGCGCACCCCGTATCGACTGAGCAGAAAGCCGGTCAGCGGATAGGCCAGCCCCAGCATCATCAGCGCGATCGACTGGGCCAGCGATGCTGTGCCGCGGTTCCACCCCATGGTCTCGACCATGACCGGAAAGGCTACGGAATAAGCGAAATAGACGAAGCCCGAAGCGGCAAACTGGATGAAGAAGATCAGCCCGACATTGGTCCAGCCATAGAATTTGCGGGGCGATTTCCCCGTTCGCGCGGTGGTTGCCAACATGCTCTCCTGTACCGCTTTATCCCGACGGCTTTGGCGCAGCTTACAGTAATGTCAGTTACAATCAATATTGCAATTGGGGGGATAAGCTGTTCTCACAAGATCATTGCGTGGGAGGAAGTGCATGACAAAATGGCCGCTCAGGATCAGCATGAGCAGTGCGCTGATCGCGTTCATATTATTCGCCGTATTCGGGCTGATCCTGTTTGGTATGGGACGCCCGGCTATCTGCGCCTGCGGCACGGTCAAGCTGTGGCAGGGCGTCGTCCAGTCTGCGGAAAACAGCCAGCATCTCGCCGACTGGTATTCGATGAGCCATATCATCCACGGGTTCATCTTCTTCGGTATCGGCCATCTCTTACGCAAGCGCTTCCCGAAGCTGTTCCCGCTCGGCGTCATTGTGTGCCTGTCGATATTGGTCGAGGGCGCATGGGAAGTGCTGGAAAATTCGCCGGTCATCATCGACCGCTATCGCGAGGCGACCATTTCCTATGGTTATGAAGGCGATAGCATCATCAACTCGATGGCCGATATTGCATGGATGATCGTCGGATTTTTTCTCGCATCACGCCTGCCGTGGAAGGTGACGCTGGCAATTGCCATTATTTTCGAGCTGTTTACCGGTTATATGATCCGCGACAATCTGGCGCTCAACATCCTGATGCTCACGGTACCGATCGAAGCGGTGAAGGACTGGCAGGCGGCCGGCACCGGCTATTGGCTAACCGGGAAGCCTTAACGCCGGTTTTGCAGCGGCTTTTTTCTTTTCCGGAACCGGACGGCCTTCGATCTCGATAACCGCTTCGGATGCGGGAAGCGCTTCTGCCTCTTTCGAGTCATCATAAAGCTTTTTTGCGATTAAGGCCCCGCCGACCAGCAGCGCGCCGGGGACGGACCGGGTCGCTATGCGGGCGGCGATCATGCCGAGGCCGAAGTTCCGCAAGCCATGGCCACTGGTATGCTTGCGCGCCTCGTAACCGACCATCGTGGTGAATATATTTCTGATTATCGACATGTTGTTTTTGTTCCCGGATCAGCCATTTTTACCGACCATATTCTCAGGTCTTACATGGGTATCATAGGTTTCTGCGTCAACTAGGCCGAGTTCCAGCGCGGATGCGCGCAGGGTCTGGCCGGTTTTATGGGCATATTTGGCAATCGCCGCAGCCTTGTCATAGCCGATCACCGGAGCCAGCGCGGTCACCAGCATGAGTGAATTGTCGACCAGCTCCTTGATCCGCACCTCATTGGCTTCCATCCCTTCGACACAGCGTTCAGAAAAACTGGACATGCCAATCGAGATGATCTCGATCGAGCGCAGCACATTGGCGCCGATCAGCGGCTTGAATACATTGAGTTCGAGATGGCCTTGCATCCCGCCGACGGTCACCGCCTGATGATTGCCGATGACCTGCGCGGCGACCATAGTCAGCATCTCGCACTGGGTCGGATTGACCTTGCCCGGCATGATCGAGCTACCCGGTTCATTGGTGGGCAGGTCCAGCTCACCAAGACCGGAACGAGGGCCGGACCCGAGCAGGCGGATATCATTGGCGATCTTGGTCAGCGACACCGCCAGCGTGTTGAGCGCGCCGGACAATTCAACCATCGTGTCATGCGCGGCCAGTTCGGCGAATTTATTCGGGGCGGAGGTGAATTTGAGGCCGGTGATCTTGGAGATTTCCTTGGCGATATTCTCGCCGAAATTTTCCGGTGCATTGAGGCCGGTTCCGACCGCTGTGCCGCCTTGCGCCAGCTGACGCAATCGCGGCAGGACCGTCTCGACCCTGTCACGCGCCGCCACCAGTTGCGCGGCATAGCCGGAAAATTCCTGTCCGAGGGTCAGCGGCGTGGCGTCCTGCAAATGGGTGCGGCCGATCTTGACGATAGACTTCCACTTCTGCGCCTTTTCCGCCAGCGCATCGTGCAATTGCTCCAGCGCCGGGAATAGTTCGACTTCGAGAGCGCGCGACGCCGCGACATGCATGGCTGTCGGGAAACTGTCGTTCGACGATTGGCCGCGATTGACATGGTCGTTCGGGTGAACCGGATATTTGCCGCCACGCGTGCCATATATCGCCTCGTTGGCGACGCCGGCGATCACTTCGTTGACGTTCATGTTCGACTGTGTTCCGGACCCGGTCTGCCAGATGGTCAATGGAAATTGATTGTCATATTCGCCGGTGCGAACAGCATTGGCGGCTTTCTCAATCGCTGCAGAAATCTCCGGCTCCAGACCATGGATGCCATTGACCCGTGCTGCTGCCTGTTTGACCGCCGCCAGCGCATGGATCAGCCGGATCGGCATGCGTTCCTGCCGCGGGAACGGAAAATTCTCGATACTGCGTTGTGTCTGTGCGCCCCAATAGGCGTCGGCGGGAACCTGTATCTCGCCAAGAGAGTCTGTCTCTGTGCGGGTTCCGCTCACTTTTTCTTGCCGAAGTCCACCGTCACCACGTTGGAGCCATCATCAACCGGCGTGACCGTTTCCGTCTCGCCGTCATTTTCCGCCGGGTCATGGTCGTTCACATCACCCTCGACCTCGTCAACGTGGAATTGCAGCGCAAAATCGACCGCCGGATCGACGAAGGAGGTTATCGCCGCGAACGGGATATGCAGCATAGAGCTGATCTGGTTGAAGCTCAGGCCGACTTCGAATCGATCCTTGTCGACCTTCAGGTCCCAATAGCGGTTCTGGATGACAATCGTCATCTCGTCCGGAAATCTCGCGATCAGATGATCGGGGATATCAACGCCGGGCGCACGGGTCTTGAAGGTGATGTAAAAATGATGCTCTCCGGGAAGGCCGCCCTTGACGACTTCTCCCAGCACCCGGCTTACCACCGCGCGCAGGGCTTCCTGCACGATTTCGTCATATGGAATCAGGCTATCTGGGGCATCTTCACTCATTTGCACTAGGTGGCGCGAAGCGGGCAGCGGGTCAAGAGTCTAAAATGAATTTCCTGTCGAGCAAAAGACCGCGAAATTCTTGCCTGATTTGTCCAAGCCTTTATAGGCCGTCTGCATGAGAAGAGCGACAATCGAACGAAATACCAAAGAAACCGAGATTTTTGTCGAGCTGAACCTTGACGGAAGCGGCCAATTTGACGTGTCCACCGGCATCGGCTTCCTAGATCATATGATCGAGCAATTTTCGCGTCATTCCCTGATTGACCTGAAATTGCGGATCAAGGGCGACCTCCACGTCGACCAGCATCATACCACCGAAGACAGCGCCATCGCGCTGGGCCAGGCGATCAACAAGGCGCTCGGCGACAAGGCGGGGATCGTTCGCTACGGCAGTGCCTATTCGCCAATGGACGAAACATTGAGCCGGGTGGCGCTGGATATTTCCGGTCGCCCCTATTTCGTATGGAATGCCGGCTTCACGCAGGAGCGGTTGGGCGAGATGGACACGGAATTGTTCAAACACTGGTTCCACAGCGTCGCCGATGCTGCCGGCATCACGCTGCATATTGAGCTGCTATATGGCGAGAATAACCACCATATCGCTGAAAGCATCTTCAAGGGCTTTGCCCGCGCGATGCGGCTGGCGGTAGAACGCGATCCGCGCAAGGGCGACGCGATTCCCTCGACCAAGGGGCAGTTGGGTGGCTGAGTTGTGTTTCCCGCGTCAGCGGACTTTTCTTCAGGATTCTATCACGCGAAGCCGCGAAGTCGCAAAGAAGATGCGGATTTCGGGTAATCTTCGCGCATTCGGCGGTTGATTGGCATTATGTCTGAAACCATCGCTCTTATAGATTTCGGCGCCGGCAATTTGCACAGTGTCCACAACGCCTTGATGGCCGCAGGGGCCGGCCATGTCTCTGTAACCACCGACCCGGAACTGGTGGCGCGCGCCGATCGGATCATATTGCCCGGAGTGGGCGCCTTTGGTGCCTGCCGCGATGCACTGGTCGCGATCGACGGCATGGTTGCCGCGATGGATCGGCGGGTCCGCGCTGAGGGCATACCCTTTCTCGGCATCTGTGTCGGGATGCAGATGCTCGCCGATAAAGGCATAGAATTTGGCGAGCATGATGGGCTCGGCTGGATTGGCGGCACGGTAAAGGCGATCGAGCCTGCCAGTGACGACATAAAAATCCCGCATATGGGCTGGAACGACGTGACCCCGACCGAGGGGCATGATCTTCTCGAGTCCGGCGAAGCTTATTATCTGCACGGCTATCATTTTGATGCCGCCAATGAAGCCGACATATTGGCGAAGACCAGCCACGGCGTGCCGCTGGTATCGGCGGTCGGTCGCGACAATATCGTCGGCGTGCAATTTCATCCGGAGAAAAGCCAGGCTTATGGACTGGCCTTTCTCAACCGTTTTCTGGAGTGGAAACCATGATCGTATTTCCCGCAATTGACCTCAAATCAGGCGAAGTCGTGCGCTTGGCCGAAGGCGATATGGATCGCGCCACCGTCTATGGCGACAATCCGGCGGAGCAGGCCGGCCTGTTTGCCGCTGCCGGTGCCGAGCATATTCATGTGGTCGATCTCGACGGCGCTTTTGCCGGATCGCCCCAGAACGCCGAAGCGGTGGAAGCGATTGTCGCCAGCTTTCCCGGCTATGTCCAGTTGGGCGGCGGTATCCGCAATCGCGAGACGGTCGAACGCTGGTTCGAACTGGGTGTCGCCCGGCTGGTGATCGGAACCGCGGCGCTAAAGGATCCCGATTTCGTCAAGGATATGGCGAAAGAATATGAAGGCGGCATCGTCGTCGCGGTTGACGCACGGGACGGCATGGTCGCGACCGAAGGCTGGGCCGATGTGTCGGATGTCAGCGTAAGAGATCTTGCCCGGCGGTTCGAGGACGCAGGCGTTGCCTCGATCCTGTTCACCGATGTCGGCCGCGACGGCATGCTCACCGGCTGCAATATCGAAGCCACCGTCGATCTGGCGCGCGGCGTCGATATTCCGGTGATCGCCAGCGGCGGGGTCAAGGGTATCGATGATATCCATATGCTCAGCCTCTATGCCAAGGACGGCGTCGAAGGCGTGATTACCGGGCGGGCGCTTTATGACGGGCGGCTGGATCTGGCGACAGCGATTGCGATGGCCAATCGTGGTTGAACTGTTTTCGATATTGTCGTCCCAGCGAAGGCTGGGACCTAAACCACATGTGCTGGACCCGCTGATATCGGGTTGGGCCCCAGCCTTCGCTGGGGCGACCAAGCCATGACCGTTCGTATCCGCGTCATTCCCTGTCTTGACGTCGCCAAGGGCCGCGTGGTCAAGGGCGTTAATTTTGTTGATCTGCAGGATGCCGGCGATCCGGTCGAACAGGCACAGGCTTATGATGCGGCTGGCGCAGACGAGCTTTGTTTCCTCGACATCACCGCATCCCACGAAAATCGTGACACGATTATCGATGTCGTCCGGCGGACTGCCGAGGTCTGCTTCATGCCGGTGACCGTCGGCGGCGGTGTCCGCACGGCGGATGATGCACGGGCTTTGCTGATGGCCGGAGCCGACAAGGTGGCGGTGAACAGCGCCGCTGTCTCCCGGCCCGAAGTGGTCAGCGACATTGCCACCCGTTTCGGCAGCCAGTGTATGGTCGCCTCGATCGACGCCCGGAAAGTGGCCGAAGGGCGCTGGGAAATATTCACTCATGGCGGCCGCACGCCGACCGGGATCGACGCGCTGGAACATGCTGTCCGCATGGCCGATCTCGGGGCTGGGGAGTTGCTGGTGACCTCGATGGACCGGGACGGCACCCGCGATGGCTATGATCTTGAACTAACGCGCACCCTGGCTGATGCTGTATCGATCCCTGTTGTCGCCAGCGGCGGGGTCGGCAATCTCGAGCATCTGGTCGAGGGTGTAACCAAAGGCCACGCCAACGCGGTGCTCGCCGCCTCGATATTCCACTTCGGCCAATATAGCATTGCGGACGCCCATGCTGCGCTACGCGCCGCGAAGCTGCCTGCCCGGGCCTGATTCCGCCGAAAATTGTAAATATTCCATAAACATTGCCATGTTGAGCGATGGTTAATGTCGGTTTACTTTACATCTGCAGATTTTTCGAAATATCATTAACTATTCTATCGCCCCAAAGCCGCACGTTCCGGCGAATTGGCAAGGCTCTTGCGTAACCATTCTTATATAATTTTTGAAACTGGGAATGGAATTCAATCGTGAAACTGGTGAAATGCACAATCTGGACCGCTGCTGCAGCGCTTGCCGTCGTAGCGGCCGCGCCGGCCGAAGCGACCTGGAGCAGCGACATTAGTGGCAGCGTCAAAGGCTGGAGCAGTTCCGGCGGCGGTAGCTCACGCGGAAGCAGCTCTCGGGGCGGCAGTTCCGGATGGGGCAGTTCGGGCTGGGGATCATCCGGCCATGGGGGCTCATCCAGTTACGGGGGGTCGACAGGTTCAACCGGCGGTACAGGTTCGTCCGGTGGCACAAGTTCTTCTGGCGGTACGCCGGTTCCCGAACCTTCGAACATGCTGATGCTCGGCCTTGGTCTGGCCGGACTGGTTGCAGGCCGAATGGCTGCCCGGCGTCGCAAAAAGCTATAATCAACAAATTCCCGGCGCCGCCCGCTCTCCAATTGCGGTATGGCCCGGATGGGACCGTCAGGGGGGCATCCGGCGGTCCCTTTTTTGTGTCCTCTGTTGCAGGATGATCAAACTTGTGCTGCTAGGACTTGACGAACAGGCGATCCGTCGCGCAAACCGCCAGTGATGAACGATATTCTCAAATCTCTCGAACGCACGATTTTGGAACGCCGCGAAGCGGAGCCGGAAACAAGCTATGTCGCCAGCCTGCGAGCCAAAGGCCGCGCCAAAATGGCTGAAAAGCTTGGCGAAGAGGCGACCGAAGCGGTAATTGCCGCCGTGCTTGATGACAAGGCGGGGATGACCGGAGAGGCGGCCGACCTATTGTTTCACCTGATGGTGCTGCTCGCCGACATGGACCTGTCTCTCGATGACGTGACCGCCGAACTGGCCCGCCGCGAAGGTCTGTCCGGCCTCGAAGAAAAAGCCGCAAGAGGAGCAAATTGATGGCGATCGACCCGACCCTGGCTTATGACGACGACAACATATTTGCGAAAATCCTGCGCGGGGAGATTCCTAACAAAACCGTCTATGAAGACGAATGGGTACTCGCCTTTCACGATATCAATCCGCAGGCGCCGGAACATATATTGGTGATCCCGAAGGGCCGCTATGTCAGCTGGGATGATTTCTCGGCGGCGGCGAGCGAGGCTGAAATTGCCGGATTTGTGCGCGCCGTCGGCCATGTCGCCCGTGAAGCGGGAATGGTCGAACCCGGCTATCGCCTGCTCGCCAATATCGGCAAAAACGGCCATCAGGAAGTGGCCCATCTGCACGTCCATATTTTTGCCGGAAAACCGCTTGGCCCGATGCTGATGCGCAGCTAGTAACAAAAGTAACAAGGCCGAGACCGGCTCGAGATTACGGGGAGAATGATATATGGCAGGCGCAACAGCACCGAGAGGAGAGGGCTGGTCCTCGCGAACCGCATTTGTCTTGGCCGCGATCGGTTCGGCCGTCGGGCTTGGCAATCTGGTTCGATTCCCCGCTGAAGCGGGCGCAAATGGCGGCGGTGCCTTTGTCATATTCTATATTTTCTGCGTTTTGCTGATCGGTCTGCCGATCCTGCTTTCCGAAACACTCATTGGCCGCCACGGTCAGGGGTCGGCTATCGAAAGCATGAAGAAGGTGGCAATCGAATCCCGCGCCTCAAGCTGGTGGTCCGTCGCTGCCGGTATCGGGATGGTCGGTGCTTTCCTGATCCTCACATATTACAGCGTCCTGGCGGGCTGGATCGTGCATTTCATCGGCATTTTTGCCGGAGATGTCGCCCATGCTTTCGCGTCGGGCGGTCTGGCGCAAGGCGCATTGCAGGATTCGTCGGTCGACCAGGTTCAGGCTCTATTGCCGGCCCTGCAAGCGAACAGCAGCGAAATGCTGGCGATGCACGCCATTTTCATGGCTCTGACGATATTCTTTGTCGGTCGCGGCGTCAGTAGCGGCATCGAGAAAGTCGCTGTCTGGCTGATGCCGATTTTCTTCATCTTGCTGATTGCGATCACCATATATGGTGCCTTTACCGGATCATTCGGTGCGGCTCTGGAGTTTCTGTTTGATTTCGAGCCGGCGCGCTTGCTCGATCCGTCGGTCCAGCTGTCGGCGCTCGGTCAGGCCCTGTTCTCGCTGTCTCTGGGGTCGGCACTGATGATCACTTATGGAGCCTATGCGGCGCGGGACATCAATCTCGCGAAAACATCGGTCCAAATCGCCAGCGCCGATACGTCGGTTGCGATTATCGCCGGTCTGGCAATATTCCCGATCACGTTCGCGGCGCTGGCTCCGGCCAGTCTGACTGCAATATTGGATGGCCAGGAACAGGTGCAGGGCGGGCTCGGACTGTTGTTCGTCAATCTGCCGGTCGCGTTCCAGACCATGCCGGCGGGCTCGCTGATTGGCTTGCTGTTCTTCATCATGGTGTTTTTTGCAGCGCTGACCAGTTCAGTTGCGCTGCTCGAGGCCTCTGTCAGCTGGGCGATAGGGCGTTTCAAACAGCCGCGCTGGCTGGTGACGATCATATTGGGCGGGCTTGCCTTCCTGATCGGTGCCTGGGCAAGCTTCTCGTTCAACAGCCAGGCCGATTTCCAGCCGTTTGACTTCATGATCTTCTCCGGTCAGCCGGTATTCGGCATCATTGACGAGCTGACCGCAAAGATTCTGCTGCCAACATCCGCGCTTCTGGTCGCTATCTTTGTCGGCTGGATCGCCGACCGGCGGTTGATCGACAGCGAAAATGGCCTCGATGGCAATCTGCATCGCATCTGGCTGTTCCTGGTTCGCTGGCTTTGCCCGCTGGTGATATCTGCCATCCTGCTGACCGGCCTGTTTCCCGGCCTATTGGGGCAGGGATAGCAGATGGCCGGATCAAAAGCGCCGAAATGTCCGGTGTGCAAGCGTGTTGCGACGGCAGAATTCTCCCCTTTCTGCAGCGCGGGCTGCAAGGATCGCGATCTGCTGCAATGGCTGGGTGACGGTTATAAAATCCCCGGACGAGCGGTTTCGCCGGACGAACTGGCCGAACATTTCACCGGGGATTCCGGCCGAAATGGAGAGGACTGAACAGGCGCAACAAAACCGCCATTTTTAGGCTGGACAAGCAGCAATAGGCCCGCCTATAGCGTCGCTTCCTAACGTGGCCAGCGCATCGCGCAGGCCCAGATGCCCGAGTAGCTCAGTTGGTAGAGCAAGCGACTGAAAATCGCTGTGTCGGTGGTTCGAATCCGCCCTCGGGCACCACTTTATTCTTAAATTCTCAACGTCTTGTGAAACAGCGGTCCTGTGGACATTTTAAGCCCGGACCTTGGAGGGTTAGCTCGCGCCCTACGGGAGGCCCGGTGACCAGAGACGATCTGCCGATGCTATCTCTGGCCGGCGCCTATTGCTCGCCGGGTAATATGACAAAGTTCTTGCTAGCCTACCGCTGTTTCCTGCCGGGTACGAAACTGGTCGCTCGACACGATGACGCGGTGGTGGCATTCTATCAGGATGATAAAATGCTTCTCATTCATTCTCGCGATATTGCTGTTTGTGGCACCAGCCCATGCCAGTGATTTGCCGGTTTGCGGATATGAAGTCGTGCACTCCTATCCCCATGATCAACAAGCCTTCACCCAAGGGCTTCTGTACCGAGATGGCCACCTTTTCGAAAGTACCGGCTTGAGGGGCAAATCGACAATCCGGAAAGTCAGGTTGGAAGACGGCGAGATCCTGAACAAAGTAGCATTGCCACCCACCGTCTTTGGAGAAGGTCTGACAGATTGGAAAAATAGACTGATCAGTGTCACCTGGCGCAGCGGTCAGGGGTTCCAGTGGGATATCGGGACCTTGCAGCAAACGGGTACTTTTGAATATTCTGGCGAAGGCTGGGGTTTGACCAATGATGGAGCGCGGCTCATTTTAAGTGACGGCACTCCGGCATTGCGGTTTCTCAACCCTGAAAATATGCAGGAAATTGGGATGATCTCTGTAACCCTAAACGGCAGACCGATTGCCAATCTAAACGAACTGGAATGGGTCAATGGCGAGATATTTGCCAATGTGTGGCAAACCAATTTCATCGTTCGCATCGATCCCGCCAATGGCAAAGTGAAAGCCGTTATCGATCTCACAGGCCTTCAAAAAGAATTTACCGCACAGGGGAATGAGGATGTGCTGAACGGGATTGCCTATGACAGTGCAAAAGACCGGCTATTCGTCACTGGAAAAAATTGGCCGAAATTGTTCGAAATCAATATAGTTGGATGCGCAGATTGAACCTCTGTTCAGGGGCACAAGGGCTACCCATGATGCGGGAAATCTATTTGCTCCCGCCACCAATAACATAGCGACCCCACCTACCCCTCGATCAGCTCCGCTACCTCTCGCAACTGTCTGCGCAGCCATGTCTGGGCCGGATGACTGCCCAGGCGCGCGTGCCATACCATGTCGATGCTGCGATAGGCTGGCGGGGCGGTTACCGGGCAGGCGGTTATCGCCAGTCCCATTCGTTTTGCAAAGACCTCGCCCATCGGTCTCGGGCAGGCCATGATCAGGTCGGTTGCTTCGAGCGCCAGCGGCGTCGGTGCAAAGGTCGCCATGGTCAGAACCACCTGACGGGCTCGCCCGCTCTGCGCCAGAACATCGTCGACCCAGCCGCTGGGCTCACTACGTGTGCTGACCAGCAGATGCTGCGCGCTCGTATAGGCGTCCAGGTCCAGTGGGGTGCCCGCCAGCGGGTGGTCGGGCCGCATCACGCAGACCCAGTCCCCGTCGAACAAAGGTTCCGAGACAAAACGTTCTGGCGGATCAGGCCAGCTGATCAACGCAACGTCAGCGGCCTGGGTATCGAGATATTCGCCCGAATTTATGCTCGCGGTAATCGTGCGTATCGACAGACCCGGTGCGATTTTCGTGATCCGCTCGAGCAGTGGCGGGATCAAGGTCATCAGCCCGTAATCCTCCGTCGCGATGGTGAACGAACGCTGCGAAGTTTCAGGGTTGAAGGACGCACTATCAAGCGCATCTTCTATGCCGCTGAGCGCTGCCTTTATCGGGCCGCTCAATTCCAGCGCCCATGCCGTTGGCCGCATCCCGCTCGGGCTGCGAACGAACAGCTCGTCACCGAGCCGCTCGCGCAAACGGCTGAGGGCGTTGGAGAAGGCCGGTTGCGACAGGCCAATGTCCTTTGCCGCATGGGTTACGTTGCGCTTGCGCATCAGCGCGTCGAACACAACCAGCAGGTTCAGATCCAGAGAACGTAAATTCATACTGTGAATAATAGTTATTCTATTATTCAATTTCAACAATCAATCCGGAGCGTCCATATCACTTCTCGACGGGAACAGATCGTTGTCGTCCAGCAGAACGAACAGACTAAAGACTTGAAGAAAATTCAGGTCCACCCTTTGGCGGCGGCACCCATCCCTCCCTCCCGTGCCGCCGTCATCCCCCAAGGGTATAGTCTTTCCCTCAGGCGGCAGCGCGTCCCCCGACTCTCCCCCAAGCGCTGCCGCCATGACGGGGCGTTACCTGCAGAAAACGACTGCAACCGAATTGCACCAAAGGAAAAAACATGACCGAATTCACACTTTATGACGAAACCAACGCACCCGAAGAGAGCCGGATATTGCTGTCCCAATCCAAAAAGGGTTTCGGTATGGTCCCCGGCCTGCATGCGGTGATGGCCGAAGCGCCGGGCCTTCTGGAAGCCTATAAGATTGTCCATGAACTGTTCGCCAATTCCAGCTTCGACAAGGATGAAATCACCGTCGTCTGGCAGACCGTCAATGTTGAAAATGCCTGCCATTATTGCGTTCCTGCCCATACCGGCATTGCCAAGTCCATGGGCGTCAGTGACGCCATTACCGATGCTCTGCGCAACGAAACACCGTTGCCCAATGCCAAGCTGCAAGCTTTGCGCGATTTCACGCTGAGCGTGATCCGTGATCGCGGCAATGTCGCTGACGACAAGGTGCAGGCTTTCCTCGACGCGGGTTTCACCAAACGGAATATTCTCGAAGTGGTTCTCGGCTATTCGCAAAAGATCATGTCGAACTACACCAATCATCTGGCGCATACGCCGGTTGACAAAGCCTTCGAAAAATTTGCCTGGGAGAAAGGCGGCACGCCCGCAGCCGCCTGACCGGGTCGCAAGGTCGGGGCGGCGGCAGGTCCGTCGCCCCGATTTGCCGACAGAATAATGGAGCATGACATGGAAAAATCCGACGCTGCGCCCATAATCGTCTTCGACGTCAATGAAACGTTGCTCGACATCACCGCGCTCGAGCCGCTGTTTGACCGGCGGTTCGGTGATGCTGCCATGCTACGCATATGGTTTGCAGAACTGATCCTCTATTCGCAGACCATGACCCTGTCGGGTCTCTATGCGCCCTTCGGTGAACTGGCGGCAGGAACATTGGTCATGGTCGGTAGCAACCATGATATCGCGGTATCGGACGCTGACATTGCCGAGCTGAAAGAACGTCTCGGTAACATGCCCGCCCATCCGGATGTCGTCCCCGCTCTTACGCGCCTGCGCGATGCCGGCTTCCGGTTGGTCACCTTGACCAACTCCGCAAGCGGGTCTTCGCCGACGCCGCTCGAAAAGGCCGGGATTGACCATTTCTTTGACCGTCATTTCAGTATCGAGGCCGTGCAGAAGTTCAAACCGGCACCGGAGACCTATCAATATGTGGCGCGGGAACTGGGTGTTGAAACCACGGATATGCGCATGGTCGCTTGCCATTTATGGGATATAATCGGCGCGCAGGCCGCAGGCTGCAAAGGTGCATTTGTCACCCGGCCGAACAATGCCATCCTTCCAGCCGAGGGACTCTCTGCACCGGATATCGTCGTGCGCGACCTTGGCGAACTTGCCGATCAGCTTGCCGCGCCATCCTGAAGGTCTGCCGAACCACTTGTCCTGCGGAACGAATAAGGGGTTCCTGCGTAAGCTATAGGAGCCCCGGGATTGTGATCCCCTTGGCGATCAGACGCACTCTTCTGCTTCGCCCCCATAGCCCTCCCCTTAATCGAGACAGGAGAAGCCGATGACGAATGAAGAAACAAAGCCAGATTATACCGGCCTGAGCGCCGTATTCATCAACACCACATTGACGCCATCCCCCAAGGAAAGCCATACCGACACTCTGATGGATGTCGTTCGCGACATCATGCGCGGTGCCGGTGTATCGGTGCAATCCTTCCGCAGCGTCGATCATGACATCGCGCCCGGTGTCTATCCGGACATGACCGAGCATGGATTTGATAGCGATGCCTGGCCGGCGATTGGCAAGGCAGTGCTGGACGCGGATATATTGGTACTGGGCACGCCCATCTGGCTCGGTGAGGTCTCTTCGGAATGTCGCAAGATTATCGAGCGGCTCTACGCACACAGCGGCGAGATGAATGACAAGGGCCAGTATATTTTCTATGGCAAGACAGCGGGCGCCGTCATCACCGGTAACGAGGATGGCGTGAAACATTGCGCCATGGGCATGCTTTATTCGCTGGCCCATATCGGCTATATGATCCCGCCGCAGCCCGATGCCGGCTGGATCGGCGAAATCGGTCCCGGGCCTTCTTATGGCGATAAAAAGGACGACGGCTCGCGCGTCGGTTTTGACAGCGAATTTACCGCTCGCAACGCGACTTTCCTCGCGTGGAATTTGATGCACAGCGCGCAAATGCTCAAAGATGCAGGCGGGTTGCCGGATTATGGCAACAGCCGCCGTGCCTGGGATAATGGCGAGCGCTTTGATCATCCCAATCCGGAATATCGATAAGCCCTTTTAAAGACAGCTCATCCGGCTGTTCAAGCTTGACCGGTTGATGAGCCGGTCATGGACGATTCTGGCTGTGGCCCAGGATCATCGCTGATCGGGTTCCCGGACGGCAGTCGCCGCCCGCTGCGCCTTGCTAATCTTAACGGTTCATCAACCATCACCGTGCCAATGATAGAGCCTATATCTTTGGGGTGGAGGAATATGGACGATCTGCTGGCAGAATTCATAGCGGAAACGCGAGAAATGCTGGAAGCCATGCAAGGCGAACTGGTGACGTGGGAGGCTGACCCTACCGACCGCGCCCGTCTGGATACGATTTTCCGTTTCGTCCATACTGTCAAAGGCAGCAGCGGCTTTTTTGATCTGCCGCGTATCGAGAAGCTGGGTCATGCCGCCGAGGGTGCCCTGGCACAGGTTCGTGCCGGCAAGCGCGCTCCCGATAATCGTCTGATCACTGGCGTTCTGGCAACCATCGACCGTATTGTCGCTATGGTTGATGCAATCGACGCCGGTGAAGAATTTCCCGCCGGTGGCGATGAAGAATTGGTCCGGGCCCTGGAATATGACGTGGACAGCAGCAGCGGTCCGGATGCCGTTGCTTCAGCACCGCACACCGACGACCCCAAGAAAAATATGGTCCGGCCGGCACGATCTATCCGTCTGCCAGTACCGCTGCTTGACCGGGTGATGTCGGGAATATCGGACATCGTTCTCGTCCGCAATGAACTGGCTCGCGCCATTCGCGAAACCGATGTCGATCCGTTGGTCAGCGCTACTTTCGAACGGCTCTCTGCGATAGTCGATGATGCGCGCCAGGATATCTCGCGCATGCGCATGCAGCGTCTGGAACATCTCTTCGCAACCTTGCCCCGCCTCGTCCGCGATCTTTCGGCGGAACTGGGCAAACAGGTGACAATCGATATCGAGGGCGGGCAGGTCGAACTGGACCGCGAACTGATCGAATTGTTGCGCGATCCGTTGATGCATATTTTGCGCAACGCAATCGATCACGGGCTCGAAACGCCCGCCGAGCGGCGTGCTGCGGGCAAGGGGGAGTCTGGCCTGATCCATGTTACGGCGCGCCAGACAGGAAACAGCATCTTCATATCGATCACCGATGACGGATCGGGCGTGGATATGGAAAAACTGTCTGATCGCGCGGTTGCTGCCGGCATAACGACGGCGGCAGAATGCGCCAAAATGTCGGAAGCGGATCGCATTGCGCTCATCTTCCATCCCGGAGTGTCGACAGCAGAAAATGTGACGGCGATCTCGGGGCGGGGCGTCGGAATGGACGTCGTACGCGCCAATATCGAAAGCCTGGGTGGGAGTATTCGCGTCACCAGTACGGCCGGTGAGGGCACCCGACTGGTCATTTTATTGCCCGCGACGCTCAGCATCATTCCGGCCCTGACCGTAAAAGTCGGCAATCAGAGTTTCGGCATTCCTCGTTCTTATGTGGAAGAAATTGTCAGCGTCAAATCGCAGGCGCTGGAATTTGATCAGGCTGGCGATACCCTGCTGGTAACGTTCCTCGGCCAGCGTCTGCGTTGCTGCTCGCTGGCCAGAATTCTGGATATTGAAGCCTGCGATGATCCGCAAAAGTCCGTTCTGCTGATGATCAGGCTCGCAGGTGGTGATCTGTTCGGACTAGCTGTGGACGAGGTGATCGATCATCAGGAACTGGTTATAAAGCCGCTGCCGCCAGCGATCACGGCAACCAGGCTCTATACAGGCAGTTCTTTGCTGGATGACGGCAGTCTGGTGTTGATGCTCTATGTCGGCGCCATTGCCGATCGGGAAGGCCTGGTCAGCGATGTCAATAAGGCCAGCCGGAAATCGGCCTTGGCGGAACGGCAGAATGTCGTCGAGGCAGAAGCTGTTTCAGCCCTGCTCATCCGGGGGCTGGACGGGCAACGTCGTATCGTCCGGATGGATCCGGTCAGCCGGATTGAAACCGTCGACAGCGCCGCGGTCCGGATTACGGACGACGGTGCCCAGGTTGTCATTGACGAAGAAATTTATCCACTGGCCGGAACCGGTTATGGGGCGCCCGGCGAAGGCGAGATAAACCTGCTCATATTGAGCGATGGCGCAAACCAGATCGCCTACGCTGTACAGAATGTCGTCGACACGATCCACATTGCCAATGCGGTGGTGCCGGAAGAGAAAAAAGGCGAGATCGAAGGCGTCACATTATTCGAGGGGGAAGCGTTAGAGGTGCTGGATTGCCATTGGCTGTTCGCGAAGCATGATGGCTATAGTCGCAAGAAAATAACAAAAACCTGCCAAATCAACGAAGAGGATCACTGGGTGCATTCGATCCTCCGTCCGATGATCGAGGCAGCCGGCTATACAATAGTGGGGGCAAACAGTACCGAAGCTGTCGACATCGCCATAACCATGAGCAACGAACCGGCCGCGCCCCGGCATGCCGGACAAGTCATCACCCTTACCAATGATCCGGACGCAGCGGATCATAAGGGCGGTGTCATCTATCGCTATGATCGCGGCACCCTTCTGGCCTCCTTGATGGAAACGCGAAGGAAAGCGTCATGAATATGCCGGTTCTGCTGGTCCAGCTTGCGGGGCAACGCATCGCCTTGCCCGCGCTTGAAATAGACTCGGTGATCAAACTGGACAAGATAACGCCGGTCCCTGGTGTGCCGCCCCACATTATCGGGATCAGTTCGCTACGCAGTCGGGCGTTGACCGTAATCGACTGTGCCAAAATGTTCGGGGTTATCGATTATGACAGCAACGGAACCAAACACGCAGCCGTTCTCAATTTTGAAGGGCATGATTATGCCTTGCTTGTTGATATGGTCGAGGACGTTGTGGATGCCCTGACCGATCCCGTGCCGGTGCCTGGCGGAGCCGGCGAGATATGGTCGAAAATTTCCGATGGCCTGATCGAAACGCAGGTCGGTCCGGCGATGCTGATCAAGGTCGATACAGTCATCAATAATTTACACTAAACAATGCATTAAGGCTTTGGTCAGGCTTAGCGGATATCCTGATTCGACAAATGAGAGATTAGAAATGACTAAAACCTGCTTGATCGTCGACGATGCCAGCGTAATTCGGAAAGTTTCGCGACATATTCTGGAGTCGCTCGGCTTCGAGGTGAGCGACGCCGAAAACGGTCTTGTCGGTCTCGAAAAATGCGATCAGCATGTCTATGATCTTATCCTGCTGGATTGGAACATGCCGGTGATGACGGGTATCGAATTTATCGAGGAACTGCGTGCCCGGCCAAATGGGGATATTCCCAAGATTGTTTTTTGTACGACCGAAAGCGACGTCAGCCACATCCGCGAGGCGATGAACGCCGGCGCCGATGAATATGTCATGAAACCCTTTGATCACGAGACGCTGCAGATAAAACTTCAGATTGTCGGGTTCGACTAAGGCCGGAAACATGACAGGGGCCGATATAAATCAAGCGGGCCAAGGGCAGGGTGATCGCAATCGGGCCGGAATGATCCGCGTCATGATTGTGGATGATTCGCTGATCGCTCGCACGGTGTTGCGAAAGACGATCGAGCAAACCACCGATCTTGTCTTTTCGGCGATGGCAAATTGCGCCGAGGATGCGATTGAAAAACTGTCGCAAGTCGAGGTTGATGTCATCCTGCTTGATCTGGAAATGCCGGGCATGGGCGGTCTCGCTGCATTGCCGGAGATTCTGGCGCGCGCTCGCGGAGCACGGGTGATCGTGATTTCTTCGCTTACAACAGCAGGAGCGGAAACCACCGTGGCCGCTCTGTCGATGGGTGCGGCCGATACTATTCTCAAGCCGCGACCGAGCGAATTTACGTCCGATTATCGCAGTGAACTTGCCGCACGCATTCGTGCGATCGGTAGTCCGCCGATCGAAACCAACAGGACCTGTTCCGTCCGTAGCGACACGACGCACAGGAAATCCGACGGGAGGCCGAAGCCGGCACGAGTAATTGCCATTGGCGCATCTACCGGCGGTATCCATTCGATGTGCCAGATGCTGGGTGGCCTGTCCAAATATGTTGATCAGCCAATATTGATCTCCCAACATCTGCCCGACAGTTTCATGCCGGTATTTGCCCGTCAGCTGGAAATAGCCTCTTCGCGCAAGGCGAGGATTGCAAAAAACGGTATGGCGTTAACCTCTGGCGAAATCCTGATTGCACCCGGTGACGGGCATCTGACGGTTGAAATGAAGGACGGGGAACCTGTCGTGCGTATCGCCCGCCATAAGGTTCCCAATGGCTGCTGCCCTTCGGTTGATCCGATGCTGGAATCGCTGGCGGAATGTTTTGAAGGCGCCGTTCTCGGCATCATATTGTCGGGCATGGGGCGTGACGGGGTGCTCGGCGCACGCTGCGTTGTCGATGCGGGTGGCACGATTCTGGTGCAAAATCGCGAGACATCGCCCGTTTGGGGCATGCCGCGCGCCATTGCCGAGGCAGGGCTGGCTTCGGCCATATTGTCCCCGGAAGAGCTCGCGATCAGGGTTGTATCTAGTAGGGTGACAGGTAAATGGGCATGAACGCGGGATCTCAAAAAATCATTGCCGATTTGCTTTCAGCGCGAACTGGCCAACAGCTCACGGAAGACCGCAGCTGGCGAATTGGTACCGCGCTTTCCGGTATTTTCCGGCAAATCGGCATATCCAATGTTGATCAGCTTGTTTGCTTGCTTGACCAGCCGGCCTATGCAACCTTGTCCCAGCAAGTCGTGGAAGCACTGCTTAATAACGAAACCTATTTCTTTCGCGATCGCGCAATGTTTGACCAGCTGGCCAAACATGTGCTGCCGGAAATCGCGAAGCAGCGCCAGGAAGAGAAAACCCTGTCGATATTATCTGTTGGCTGTTCGACCGGGCAGGAGGTGCTGTCGCTGGGAATGATGCTGCTCGAACAGAAGGCGCGCTGGGCAGGCTGGAAAATCGACATCACCGGCACAGATATCTCCCACGGAGCCATCGCCACCGCTCGGGCCGGTACCTATTCGCAATTCGAGATTCAACGCGGTCTGCCGGTTTCGCAGATGCTGGCCCATTTCAACGAAACGCCGATGGGTTGGGAGGCGAATGAAGATTTGCGGGCGCTGATGCGGTTCAGGGTTCATAATCTGCTTGATCCGATGCCTGCAATCGGATCGTTCGATCTGATCCTGTGCCGGAACGTGCTGCTGTATTTTGATTCAGAAACTCGTCAGCGCGCTTTTGCGCGGCTGATGGAGGTTTTGCATCCTGATGGCTGGATCATGCTTGGTGCCGGCGAAACTATTATCGGTCACACCGATGAGCTGGCGTTGGTCAAGGGAGGGATCGGACTCTACCGCCCGGCCCGCTCCGATTTGGCAGCTCAATATGAGGTTTGCGCACGTTAGCAGGTCATTGAAAAACGTGTAAACTCGGGTAAAAAAACATTAATCAATCCTTAGGTATAAGGATGTAAAGCACTGCTAACTATCCCTTATTGAGGATATTGGAGTGAGGAAGTACCTGAAGCAATTGGGGGGGAGCACCCAAAGCCTGGTTTTTACACCGCTGATCGTACTTACGTTGATCTTCGGTGCATTGGCTGTGTTGCTTGTCATGAACGACGCGATTTCAATACCGTTGACGTCGCCGTTGATCCTGGGTGGTGCCTTGGCCTTTGTCATTGCAGCGCTGGTTTTCGCGCGGCTGGGTGTTGTCTATATCGGCCACCTCGAGAGCCTTGTGATGACCGACAGTTTAAGTCTTTTACCGAACCGGCGCGCGTTACACATTGATGTTCAACGCAATGGCACACACGATTCAGAACTGGCCATTGCGTTGATCGATCTCGACGGATTCAAACTGGTTAATGACCAATATGGCCATAATGTCGGCGATCAGGTGATCAAAAATTGCGCAACCATGCTCGCGGATTTATGCGGGGATGACGCACGTTGCTATCGTCTGGGCGGCGATGAATTCGCGATTTCCATGACAGGGCCACTTGCCGGTACGATCGTCGAAGGCATCTCCCGCAGCTTTATCGATCTCTTCAAGAAGCCGATCATTGTGGACGATCGCCGCATTGTGATCGGGGCGAGTATTGGCATTTCATGCAGCAAAGGTGCTGACCGGCAACATTCCTCCGAACTCCTCCGTCGTTCCGATGTCGCTATGTATACGTCCAAGCGCAACGGCAAGATGCGATGTACCTGGTACCAACCCGAATTCGACCGCAACCGCGAGGTTGCTCAAAAAATTGACGGCGAGATGCGTCGCGCCTTATCCAATGATGAGTTTTATGTGCATTACCAGCCTCTGGTCTGTGCCCGGACGTCCAAAATTGTCGCGGTGGAATCCTTGTTGCGCTGGGCGCGACCGGATGGTGAGCCAATGGGCCCAGATGTCTTCATCCCGATCGCCGAAGAAACAGGTTTGATCAATCCCATAGGGTTGAAGGTTTTGCGACGGGCTTGCAACGATGCGCTGGCCTGGGACGATATCACGCTCTCGGTGAATATTTCTCCCGCGCAATTGCGTGATGTGGAATTTCCCATTCAGCTGGGACAGATTCTGGAGGAAACCGGCTTTCCGGCCGAGCGGCTCGAACTGGAAATAACCGAAACCTGTCTCGTGCTGGATCCGGTGCTGGCCGAACGTACCCTCGACGTCATCAGGGGGTTTGGCGTCAGTATCGCGCTGGACGATTTTGGCACAGGCTATGCTTCTATCGGTTTTCTGCGGATGTTCCGCTTTGAAAAACTGAAACTGGATCGTTCTCTGGTGGTCGACGCGGGAGAAGATGAAGGTTCCCGCGCCATGATGATCTCCAGCATCAGCGTCGCGCGCGCGCTCGACATGGCGGTCACCGCTGAGGGGGTTGAAACCCAGCAACAGGCGGATTTGGCGAGAATAGCTGGTTGTGACTATATCCAGGGCTGGCTCTATTTCAAAGCAATGCCGCCGGATGAGATCACCCATCACCTCAACAAGCAAAATGCGCAAAACGATCAAACAAAGCTAATCGGATAGGATAGATATGATGACCGCAGCTGCGACCGCTCCGACGGAAAAGCCCGATCTTAGTTCGGCCCATAACGAAACCAAAGATATGTTGTTGTCGCTGTCCAGCCAGCGCGCCAATTCCCTTTGGACCAGATATCTTGATTGTTCGGTCGCGACCAAGCTCAATATCTATCACGGGGTGAACTCGCTTATAGGTTTCGCATTGGTCGGCGTCGGCTGGTTCTCGCTGAACGCGATCCAGGCCGACTTGGTGAAGCAGGGCATCAACGCGCCCACTATCTCCGCAATTGCTGACCGCGCAGAAATGATATTCCTCCTGATCATGGTCTTGGCCGTGGGCTGGGGTGCCTTTGCAATTGTTCGCGTTAGCAGGGATATTTCCGGTAGCATCAAAACGCTCGTGCCCATGTTGTGGGACGTAATCGAGGGCAAGATGGATATGGAAATCCCCTATGTCGAACGCCAAGATGAAATCGGAGAGATGGCGCGATCGATAGAGGTGTTCCGTCGTGCGTCCGTTCAGCTGCAGAAGGTTCGCAGCGAGCGTGAAGCGGCGCATGAACGGGAAAAGGAAAATGAAGCGAAGCACGACCGTTTGCGGGATGAGCAAACCCGGAAAATCCGGATCATGGCTGACAAGTTTGAAAACACGATCAGCGACGTTGTCAGCAGCGTAGCATCCGCTTCGGTCCAGTTGCAGTCGACCGCCACGTCAATGGCGACTTCAGCGGAACAGTCTTCTACCCAGACCGGCAATGTTGCAAAGGCAATGGAAGATGCCTCCAAAGGCGTAACCGCTGCCGCAGCCGCCAGTGATGAATTTGCCATGTCGATCGGCGAGATAAGCCGTCAGGCTTCCAGCTCGGCAGAGCTGGCACGCAAGGCGGCGGATGCAGCCGGTGAAGCCGATACGACGATGACCGCTCTATCGGTTTCCGCCGAACAGGTCGGCCAGATTGTCGAACTCATCCAGAGCATTGCTCACCGCACCAATTTGCTGGCGCTCAATGCTTCGATCGAAGCGGCTCGTGGCGGGGAAGCCGGCCGCGGATTTGCGGTTGTCGCCTCCGAGGTCAAGGAACTTGCCTCACAGACAAGCAAGGCCACTGAGGATGTCGCTCGCCAGATTGGCAATATGCAGGAATCGACCATCGCAAGCGTGGACGCGCTCCGTTCCATCGGTTCGCAAATCCAGAAGCTGGAAACGACCGCTGTTTCGATAGCGACTGCGGTTGATCAACAGGCAGTGGCCGGACAGGATCTGGCGCGCAGCATTGACGCGACCGCGCGGGGAACCGAGGAAGTTTCCAACAATATAGCACAGGTCAAAGAAACGTCACGGATGACCGGTGCCTCGGCAACCCAGGTTCTGGGATCGGCAACCGATCTGGAAAACCAGGCCGCCAAGCTCAGCCAGCATGTCGATCAGTTCCTGGGCTATGTTCGCGAATGGGATTTCTTCTCGCATTCAAACGGTACAGACAGTTAAACCGGTCCTGTTCACCAATATGCGACGGTGCTGACGCGACGCCGCTACTCTAGAATCATTCCCTGACCGCGCTCATCGCCGCGCCCGCTGCAAAAGGCGTGATGGCGACGAGCAGAAGGGAAATTGCAGCGAGAAACATCAGAGCGCTGCTGCCTTGCGCAGAGAGGCTGCCGGCACCGAAGATCAGCAACGGGATCGCCAGCGGCACCAGCAATAGTCCGCCCAGTGCGCCAGCGCCTTTCATCCCCGCAGTCAGCGCCGCGATCATGACCGCGAGACCGGCGAGAGCCGGTGTCGCGATTGCGAGGCTAGCCAGCAACGTGCCGAGGGCAGCGCCTTCCAGCCCCATCAGGCCGCTGGCCAGAAAGGCTGCAAGCAGCAGCGGCGGACCGAAGGCAAGCCAGTGCGAAACCAGCCGCGCCGCCGCGATCATCTCGTCGGACAGGCCGCGCACGATCATCTGGTCATAGACGCCATTTTCCAGATCGGGCTGGATCAGCCGGTCCAGCGGCAGCAAAGTCGCCAATAGCGCTGCGATCCATAATATTCCGCCCCCAGTCTGCAGCAGCAGCGCACGGTCCGGTCCGACGGCAAAGGGGAATAAGGTCGCAGCAGAGAGGTAAAATATTACCGGCAGCCAGGTCCCGCCGCTGGCGTAGCTTTGCCGCACATCGCGCCAGATGATCGTGGCGATGCTGTTCATCACAAACATGCCTCCAATTCTTCCAATGGCTCGAGCTTCAGAGTGAAATCAAAGGCAATCGGCAGCGGGATATGGCTAGCGGCGAGAATGATCCCGCCCCCGTCGAGATGGCTTTGCAGAGCCACGCCCAGTTGCTCGACCGAAGCCGTATCAAGACCATTGGCCGGTTCGTCGAGCAGCCATAATCCAGCGCCCGTCAGATAGGTTCGCGCCAGCCGTGCTCGCTGCCTTTGTCCGGTCGAAAAATAGCGTACCGGCACTTCGGCGAGATGGCCTAGACCCGCGCGCGCCATTGCCGCGGTAACATCGGCGGGTTGCTTGCCGTCCAGCTTCGCCCAGAAACGCAATGCCTGTTCGAACGGAAGATGCTCGTCCAGCGCCAGCCGGTCGTCGCACAGGGCTTTGGTCGCCGGTGCAATATAGGATCCCGCCGCTGGCTTGAGCAGGCCAGCGAGCAAGCGCAACAGGCTGGACTTGCCGACGCCATTGGGGCCGGTCAGCAATCCTGCCTGTCCCGGCTCCAGCGAAAAAGCCAGGCCGCGAAACAATATCCGCTCGCCGCG
Source organism: uncultured Parasphingorhabdus sp. (assembly GCF_963975555.1). Taxonomy (GTDB): domain Bacteria; phylum Pseudomonadota; class Alphaproteobacteria; order Sphingomonadales; family Sphingomonadaceae; genus Parasphingorhabdus. The sequence continues at coordinate 962,117 of NZ_CAXBHH010000001.1, forward strand.
TACGCAGCTTAGCCCCTCGGCCAATAGCCGATTGCTGCTTCCGGTTGACTGTCCCTTGCTCATCGCACAGACTTAAGACATGGATTGGCGCGAAAGCCAAGCAAGGAGCAAGAAAAATGGTGGCGCAACTGACTGATGACGAACGCAAAGCGGCTCTCGCCAAACTGCCGGACTGGGAATATGACGCGAAGCGCGACGCGATCAGCCGCTCGTTCAAATTCTCCGACTTTACCGAAGCCTTCGCGTTTATGACCCGCGTCGCATTGCACGCGGAAAAGGCGGATCATCATCCCGAATGGTTCAACGTCTACAACCGCGTGGACATCGTGCTGACCACCCATGATGCAGGCGAAAATGGCGGCCTGTCAGAGCGCGATCTGGATCTGGCGCAAATAATCGAACATTGCGCCTAGACCTTATTTCTCTTCTCCGGCCAATACTTCACCAAGATCGCTGGTCAGGCTGACCGACTGCTTACGCACGCGGCCAGGCATCCAGCGCGCGGCAAAGGCGAGTTGCTTGGCCATTTTGTTGACCGGCGTATGCACCTTGTCGCCGTGAACAGCGGCCCAGGCTGCCGGACCGATGATCGCAACCGGGCTGACCATGACGCCGGCTTCCTCGAGCCGTTCCTTGCCGCTCTGGTTGGTGCCTTCGACGACATTGGAAATGATGTTGGTGTCGATGAAGCCGGGCATCAGCGAACGTGACTTGATGCCAAATTTGCGGAACTCGATATCATGTGATTCGGCGAGGCCGCGCACGGCAAATTTGGTCGCGCTATAGACGCTGAGGTCGGCGACTCCGTATATCCCTGCTGCCGATGCAGTGTAGAGTATGCAGCTGTCCTGTGTGCTCTTGAGCATTTCGAAACAGGCGCGGGTGCCGCTGATCACGCCGGTCAGGTTGATCGCGATCATCCGGTCGATGGCGGCGTCTTCCATGTCCTGGATCGCTCCGCCTTCACCAATGCCGGCATTGTTGAACAGGACGTGCATCTTGCCGCCGGTAATCGATCCGAATTCGCCAACAGCATGTTTCCATTGCGCGCGGTCGGTTACGTCCAGCCGGTGGATCGAACTGTGCCCCTCGGGGAGAAGAGCCGCGGTTTCGGCCATGCCTTCCGCGTTGACATCGGCAATCCCGACGAACCAGCCTTTTTCAGCAAAATAGCGACCGACTTCGCGGCCGAGACCGGACGCGCCGCCAGTGATGAAAATCGTCTTTTGTCCCGTTTGATAGCCCATGAATCCACTCCCGCGTCGTTATTGACATTGATGTTCATTCCAGCGGTTTTTGACGTGAACGTCAAGTGAAGTTGGACATGCGCGGCAAAGCGCGCCACTATATATTCCGATGCCTGTCTCCGGTCCTTCCATTCGTCTGCAAGATGTCAGCCGCCGTTACGCTACGGTTCGCGCTGTTGACGGAGTATCGCTGGATATTGCGGCGGGCAGTCTGGTTGCTTTGGTCGGTCTGTCCGGCTCGGGAAAATCGACCCTGCTGAAAATGATCAACCGGCTGGTCGAACCGGACAGCGGAAAGATTTTCGTCGGTGACGAACCTGTCGACTCGATTGATCCTCATATCCTGCGCCGCCGTATCGGCTATGTCTTCCAGAATATCGGCCTGTTCCCGCATTTGACGATCGCCCGCAATATCGCAATCGGGCTGGAACTTGCAGGCGAGACAGAGGGCAGTGCTGACCGCGTCGCCGAACTGCTCGATCTGGTCGAATTGCCGCAGGACATGGCCTCCCGCATGCCCGATCAATTGAGCGGTGGCCAGCAGCAACGGGTTGGCGTGGCCCGCGCGCTGGCGACGCGTCCCGGCCTGATGCTGATGGACGAGCCATTCGGCGCGCTCGATCCGGTGACCCGCGACAATCTGACCGATCAATATAAGGCGCTGCATGACAAGCTGGGGCTGACCACGATCATCGTCACCCATGATATGGCCGAGGCACTCTATCTCGCCGACCGTATCCTCGTGATGAAGGACGGGCAGATCAGGGCGGATGCCACGCCGGCCGAGCTGCTATCCGGCAATGCGGGTGAAGAGGCCGAAGCGCTTGTCGCCATTCCCCGCGCGCAGGCCGCGCATATCATCGCATTGAGCAAGAGATCATGACCGGGGCGTGGCAACAGGCGCTCGCCCGCGTGCCGGAACTGCTCGCCGCCCATGTCCAGATCAGCGTGTCGGCGCTGGCTCTGGCGATGATCATTTGCCTGCCGCTGGCCATCTGGGCAGCGCGGTCACCGAGAGTGGCTGCGGTCGCGCTGACCGTCGCCAGTCTGATCCAGACGATTCCGGGGCTGGCCTTGCTCGCGCTTTTCTATCCCCTTTTGCTCGGCGTCTCGGCCTTGATCGGCGGCGGGATATCTGCCTTCGGTTTCCTGCCCGCACTGCTGGCGCTGACCCTCTATGCGCTGTTGCCAATTCTGCGCAATGCGGTGACCGGACTGGCCGGGGTTGATCCTGCGGTAAAACAGGCAGCGGACGGCCTCGGCATGACCAGCGCCCAGAAATTATATTATGTCGAAGCACCGCTGGCTGCGCCGACGATCATGGCCGGGATCCGCACCGCAGCGGTCTGGACCATCGGCGCGGCGACGCTTTCGACGACCGTGGGCCAGCCCAGTCTTGGCGATCTGATCTTTGCCGGACTGCAGACGCAGAACTGGACGCTGGTGCTGGCGGGTTGTCTGTTTTCGGCAGCGCTGGCAATTTCGGTCGATCAGCTACTCGGTCTGATCGAGCGCGGGATTCGCGAACGCCGCCGGATATTGGCTTGGGCCGGGATGGCGATTATCGCGGCAGGACTGCTGATCGCGACACTGCCGTTGCTGATCACGCGCGACAATGTCGTGGTGGTCGGGGCCAAGAATTTCTCGGAACAATATATACTCGCGCGGCTGATCGGATCGCGGCTGGAAGCAGCCGGATATGAAGTCCGTTATCGCGACGGCCTTGGTTCTGCTGTGGTTTATCAGGCGCTGGCCGAGGGCGATATCGATGTCTATGTCGACTATTCGGGAACGATCTGGACCAACCAGATGCAGCGTACCGATGTCCAGCCGAAAGCAGCGATGCTCGACGAGATCGCGAAATGGACCAGCGCCAGTCACGGCGTCAAAATGCTCGGCGCGCTGGGTTTCGAGAATACTTACGCCTTTGCCGTGAGACCGGATGACGCCCGGAAAAAGTCGCTCGAGACGCTCGATGATCTGGCGCGAGTGTCGAGCGATTTCAATTTCGGCACCGATGTCGAATTTCTTGAACGGCCCGAATGGCAGATGGTGCAGGACATTTACCCGATCCGCTTCAAGACCGCCCGTTCGTTCAGCCCCACCTTCATGTATCCGGCTTTGGCCAGTGGGGAAGTCGACGTGATTTCCGCTTTCTCTTCCGACGGCCGGATCGCGGCGAATGGCTTCGTCATACTCGAAGACCCGAGAGGTGCGGTGCCATCCTATGAAGCGATCATGTTGCTCGCCCCGAAACGCGGCAGCGACGACAAATTTGTTGCCGCGCTAAATTCCCTGACCGGCGCAATCACGGTGGAAAATATGCGCGAAGCCAATTATACGGTCGATCGCGAAGGCGACAAGAAAACACCAACGCAGGCCGCACGCTGGCTGAATGACAATTTGAGGGAATGAACGTGAAATCAGGTTTTGCATATCTATCGAGAATCGCCGGTCTGGTCGCGTTGCTCTTCGTCGCATCCTTTTCGGTGACGGCACGGGCGGAAGTGAATATCACATTCTACTCGCACGATTTCGGCAAGAACTTCCCGCACGCATTTTTTGTCGCCAAGGGTGAACTGTCCGACGGCAAGAAAGTCGACACCGCCTTTGGCTTCACCGCGATCAACGTGTCTCCGGGGATATTGTTCGGTTCGGTCGATGGCCATGTAAAAGCGCCGTCGGCCAGCTATATCGCCAGCAGCAACCCGCATTTTACCGTTAAAGTTGACGATGGAAAATATCGCAAGCTGATGGCCGTGGTGCAAAAATGGCAGACCATCCCGCAGAAGAGCTATAGTCTGAACAAGCGCAATTGCGTGCATTTCATCAATGAAGTGATCAAGACACTGGACCTCAAGACCAATTTGAAAACGGCCAACTGGAAAAAACCACGATCCTTCATGGAAGAAGTCATGAAGCTCAATCCGTTTCTGAAATAGATAAAAGGCGCTCACTATGACGGACGTTTGCATGATAATCGGAGCAGGCGCCGGCATTGGCGGCCATGTCGGCAAACGTTTTGCGCAAGACGGCTATCATGTCGCCTTGTGCCGCCGCAGTGATCAGGACGGGCTCGACGATATGGTCGCCGAAATCGAGGCTGCCGGTGGCAAGGCTTCGGGCCATTTGCTCAACGCGGTGGACGAGGGCGCGATCGAGCAGCTGATCGACGAGGTCGAAGCGGGTATCGGAGCGATCAAGGTTCTGGTCTATAATCTCGGAGCGCAGATCGGCAACCGGGCGCTGGCCGACACGCCGCCCAAGACATTTGAACTGGGTTGGCGGATGGGCACTCTGGGTGTGTTCCGGGTAGCGCAAAAACTGTTCCCGAAGATGGTCGAACGCGGGGGAGGGGCGCTGCTGGTGACGTCCGCCACTTCCGCGATGCGCGGCAATGCCGGACAGCACAGCCATGCCGCTGCCATGGGCGGACGGCGGATGCTGTGCCAGACCCTGAACGCGGAATTTGCGTCGAAGAATATCCATATCGCGCATATATTGATCGATAGCGCGGTCAACGCGCCGGACACATTGGGCAAGCTTCTCGGACCGGAACGCTTCGCAAAATTGCGGGAAGCCAAAGCCAATGGCAAGGACGAGATCATGGAGCCAAGCGCGATTGCCGACACCTATTTCCATGTTGCACACCAGCACCGCTCGGCCTGGACCTTCGAACTGGATATGCGCGCCTTTACCGATACCGCCTGGTGGAACCACCCGCTCGATATCTAGAGTCTACATCACCATTACATGATAATGGTGCCAAGTGAATATCGCCACGGCCCCGCGGTGCGGGGACCATGTTTCGGCGCGCTCGCGGATATCTTTTTCTGATGGTCGCTCGGGCAATTCCAGAAAATTGCCGACGCCGACCTGGATTGCCAGGTCGCCTGCTGGCCAGATATCGGGGCGGCCCTGCGCAAACAGCAGATAGATTTCTGCCGACCAGCGGCCGATGCCCTTGACCTTGGTCAGAAGCGCGATCGCCTCTTCATCATCCTGCGGCAGATTGTCGAGATCGAGTCCGCCGGAGAGGATCAGTTCGGCGAGGCTTCGCGCATAGCCCTGTTTCTGGCGCGACAGGCCGCAGGCGCGTAGTTCGTCAAATTCCGTGGCAATCAGCGCTTCAGCCGGGCAACCGTCGCCCAGCCGGGCTTCCAGCTTGTTCCAGACCGCCGCTGCCGATGCCACGCTGACTTGCTGGCCGACGATGGTGCGCAGCAACGTCTCATAGCCCTCTGGCCGGATCCGGGGCTCGGGATAACCGGACTGGGCGATAGCTGCTGCCAGTCGCGGTTCGATGGTGCTGACATGGTCGAGTCCGGCTTTGATCGCTTCTTTTGATAGGCCCATCGATATCCGGTCCCTGTTTCGGCCCTTGATTCTTTTTGACGGTCCAGACATAGCGTGCGGGATTTTCAATGAACAGTCACTAAGGGGTAACTATGCCAACGATTCACGTAACTGGCCGCGATGGCGAAGAAAAAGCGGTTTCCGTCGACAGCGGAATTAGTGTCATGGAGGCGATTCGCGATAATGGCTTTGATGAATTGCTGGCACTATGCGGCGGCTGCTGCTCTTGCGCGACTTGCCATGTCCATATCGACGCTGACTGGAAAGCCAAATTGCCGGCCATGACGGAAGATGAAGATGATCTGCTCGAAAGCAGCGATCACCGCGACGAATTCTCCCGGCTCAGCTGCCAGATCGAACTGTCTGACGAGCTTGATGGCCTGAAAGTCCGGATCGCCGAAGAAGACTGATTCTTTCCGGAATACTATGAAAAAAAAGGGAGCCCCACGGCTCCCTTTTTTATGCGCTGGTCTTTATTGCTTCAGCTTGATGATTGCGCGCGGGCTACCCTCCGGGCTAGTGGTGCCATCCACCTTCCAGCGCATGTTTCTTGTCGAACCGCTGACGGTCAGACCGTCTTGAGTGTTGTTCACCAGCACTTCGCCGTCGGTCACGATGGTGAATGTCCCGTCAATCGGCTGCATTTTCGATTTTTCCGAATCGCTGCCCGTCACCAGAGGTGTCATCGCGCCAACGAGTGAGGCCTGTCCGGCCATCGCAGGAGTCAGCACTTCGAGTTCTCCGCCGCTCCGACGGATGATCTGGACGAACGGAAATTGCATTATTGCGCCCGGGATGGTGGGAAAGGCGAACATCTGGTCGAAATTTCCGCTCATCGCATATTCGACCTCGAACAGATTATCTCCGACATATTCAACCTTGTTCCACCCGTCATATTTGGCGAGCTGAGCGGCGAATTTTTTCAGGCCTTCGTCATCGCCCGGTATTGCTCCTCCGAATATTTCGCCCATCGCAGCCATTTTCGGGTCGCTGGAACTGTTGTCGCCGCTGTCGGACTCATCGTCAGATTCGCTAGACTGGCCTGGCATTGATTTGTCATTGTCTTCGGCCAGTTGCATCTGGCCATTATAGGTAAAGCTATAGGTCCCGTCGTTCATCAAGCGCAATTGTGACTCGAATTTTCCGGGAATCAGCAGGCAGCCAGCCAATAGCAGCGGCGCGACCAGTGCCAGCGCCCATTTCCAATATGTCCCCACGGCTATTCTCCCCTTTTTCTGGTATACTCCGCGTATAGAGCGATGGCGGCCGCGTTGGATACGTTCAGGCTCTCCATCTTGCTGCTCATCGGCAGTCGCGCCAATGTATCGCAATGGGCCGCGACATTCTGCCGCAGGCCTTCGCCTTCCGCGCCCATCACCAGCGCCATTTTGCCGGTGCCCATGGCGGTTTCGAGTTCATCGGCGGCATCGCCATCAAGGCCGATCCGCCAATAGCCGGCTGCGGCGATATCATCGAGCGCCCGCGACAGGTTGACCACCCGGATCCACGGAACAATTTCCAATGCACCAGAAGCCGATTTTGCCACGACACCCGATTCGGGAGGGGCATGACGGTCCTGGGTGATGATCGCGGCGGCATCAAAGGCAGCAGCAGACCGCAAGATCGCTCCGACATTATGCGGGTCGGTAACCTGATCGAGCAACAGCAACGGACGGTCGGTCTGTTGGTCCAGTATTTCACTCAGCCAGATATCGGGCAGGGGATCGACGTCGGCGACCATGCCCTGATGCGGCGCATCGCGCGGGATGACCCGGCCGAGATCGGCGACATCGCAGATCACAACGGCGATATCATCAGGAATTTCCAGCGTTGCCAGTGCCTCGCGGGTGATCGATATCTTCTTGATCACCCGGTTGGGATTGTCGAGCGCTGCTTCTACCGCGTGCCGTCCCCAGAATTTGAGTCCGCCACCGGTTTTCTTTATAGATTTGTTTTTGCGTGCCATAATTGCTCTCTAGACGGTAAGCCTCCTGCGGACAGCCCTTTTTTTCTGCAAATTTGCAGAGGCAGGCATTGACAGTTTGCCCTCCCTTCGTCATTGAGCCGCTCTTGTCGCCGATGGCGGCCTTGGATAACCTGATGGACAGGTGGCCGAGTGGTTAAAGGCAGCAGACTGTAAATCTGCCCGTGTAAGCGTACATAGGTTCGAATCCTATCCTGTCCACCATCCCCCTATATACCGGCGCTTTGCCGTGCTCGCGATTCGGAGGCTTTCCGGAAGCCTTACAAAGCCGGTCCGTCTCGACCGTCCGGAGCGGAATTTTTGCGCCCGTTACGCGCGCGGAGTAGCGGAGCAAAAGCAAGATTGGGTAGAAGGGGGGTCGCACCCAACCCCCAACCTTGCCAAGGCTATGGTTAACGCCAAATGACAAAAAATTGTTTAAGATGTTTCATCTAATTTGGGTTTTTCCGACGATTAGCTGTTTTTTATATATAAGGGGGTGGCAGCCAAAACCTTCTGCCAGCCAATCCGTAAGCCGCCGATGATCAGCGGCGATATGGTTAATATAGTTTCTCGCCGGCGCACGCGATGCGGTAGTTTCCCCTATTGCCAAGCATGGACATCTGTTTAGGCTGACATGGCTAACTCGTTAGGAAAATCATTGATGCGACTATTTTTTCTGGGTGCCATTCTTCCGCTTGTCATGACCGGGTGCGCGACAGCGCCAGCAAAGCCGACTGTCGGAAACAGCAATGCTGTCGGCGATAGTTCCGAAATGCGCCCAGACGCGAATGCCGCAGTCGACGGGCTAGCCTTTGCCCAGGCGCGCTGCGCCGGTTGCCATAACGTGACGGGTAGCCAAGCTTCGCCTAACTCCAACGCGCCACGTTTCGAAAAAATAGCCAATACCAGAGGGCTGACCGACAACACCCTTAAGGCCTGGCTTCGCGATTCCCACAATTATCCCGGGCAGATGGATTTCGAGATTGATGCGAAACGGATTGATGATCTTGCAGCATATATGCTGACGCTCAAAAGCCCTGATTACCGGCCTGCGATCCAGTAATATTATCATTAAACTCAAATCCATCGTAGCGTGGTTGTTGCGCGCTCAAGTTATTTTGGGCGGGATGCACGCGGCTAAATTAGGGGGGCGTGATATTATCACTTCACCGACTGTAACCGGATCGACAAATCAGGCGAACATCTGAAGTATCGAACCACCGGCAACACGAAAGCTCTAATGGCGCAGCAGAATATCCTTCATGACCGATAGTCTCGCTACGTCCGGTTTGGCGCTGTCTGTGCTATTGTTCGTCATTCTGGCGGTTCTCGAGGCTGTTTTTCCCCGGAAGAAGCGGGTGATGCCGCGCGGCAAGCGTTGGCGCACGAATATCTTCATTATCATTGTCGATAGTATCGCGCTCAGGTTGATGGGGCCGATCGCTGCCATCGCCGCCGCCGGTTACGCGGTTCAGCATGATCTCGGCCTGTTTAACCGGGTCGACTTTCCGCTCTGGCTGGAATTTGTTCTTGCCCTGATATTGCTGGATCTGGCGATCTATGTGCAGCATGTGTTGACCCATCGGATCCCGCTGCTTTGGGCGCTGCACAAGGTCCATCACGCTGATCGCGATATCGACGTGACGACGGCGGTCCGGTTCCATCCGGTCGAAATCATATTGTCGATGCTCTATAAGTCGGCTCTGGTCCTCCTATTGGGTCCTACGCCGTTCGCAGTGTTTGTTTTCGCGCTGTTGCTCAACCTGTTCGCGATGTTCAATCACGCCAATTTGCGGTTGCCGCCGTCGTTTGACAGGCTCCTGCGGCTGTTTGTTGTCACTCCCGACATGCACCGCGTGCACCATTCTACCGTGGTGAAAGAAACCGACAGTAATTTCGGTTTCAGTATCGCTTTGTGGGACCGGCTCTTCGGTACCTACACCGCGCAACCGGACGCAGGACATGATGACATGATCATCGGTCTGACCGAATATCAATCGGACCATCCCGCAGAAACATGGTGGAGCCTGGCGCTTCCGTTTCGCGGCTCCAAGGGATCGCAAAGCGTTCCCGAAACCATCCAAACACCAGATTAAACAACTGGCCGGTAAAAGCAGTTGTTGCATCGAACCCCCAATCGGGCAGAAAGTCTCACATGAAAAAAATATTGATCCTTGTTCTTTTTGCCATCGCCGTGGCGAGCTTCTTCTATTTTGATCTCGGCTCGCAGCTGACACTGGCCAATCTGAAGGAACAGCAAGCCGCTTTTGACGGGCAATATCGGGCGGCGCCCTTGCTGGTTATCGCGATTTTCTTTCTGATCTATGTCGTAACGACGGCGGCTTCCCTACCCGGAGCGCTGATCCTGACCCTCGCGGCCGGCGCACTGTTCGGGGTGGTCACCGGCACGATCATTGTTTCTTTCGCTTCATCCATCGGTGCGACCATCGCCTTTCTCTCGTCACGCTACCTTTTCCGTGATGCGGTCAAATCGCGCTTCGGCGACCGGTTGAAAGCGATCGACAACGGGGTCGAGAAGGACGGGCCCTTCTATTTGCTGACCCTTCGTCTGGTGCCGGTCTTCCCTTTCTTCCTGATCAACCTGCTGATGGGACTGACCGCGATCAAGGCGCGCACATTCTATATTGTCAGCCAGATCGGCATGTTGCTCGGGACATTGGTTTACGTCAACGCGGGTACGCAGCTCGCCAATATCGAGCAGGTCAGCGATATCGGTTCGCCGGGACTGTTGCTCTCCTTCGCCGCGCTCGGCATCACGCCTTGGATCGGCAAATGGATTGTGGCCCGGATCAAGCGCCGGAAAGTCTATGCCGGTTATAGCAAACCCAAGAAATATGACCGCAATCTGGTCGTCATCGGCGCCGGTGCAGCCGGACTGGTCTCTTCCTATATTGCCGCGACCGTCAAAGCCAAGGTGACCCTCGTTGAAGCCGGCGAGATGGGCGGCGATTGTCTCAACTATGGCTGCGTACCCAGCAAGGCGCTGATCAAGAGCGCCAAGGTTGCACAGCAGATGCGCCATGCCGATGCCTACGGGCTGGAAAAGACCGACCCGCAATATAGTTTCAAGGCGGTGATGCAGCGTATCCACAACGTCATCGCGGACATTGCCCCGCATGACAGCGTCGAGCGCTATACCGAACTGGGTGTCGATGTCGTCAAGGGCTATGCCAAGATCATCGATCCCTGGACGGTCGAGATAAAGCGCAATGATGGCGAGACCCAGCGGCTGACCACCCGTTCGATCATCGTCGCAACCGGCGGCGCGCCCTTTGTTCCGCCGCTGCCCGGTCTGGATGATGTCGGCTATGTCACCAGCGATACTTTGTGGGAAGAATTCGCCAAGCTCGACGATATTCCGAAGCGGATGATCATCCTCGGCGGCGGCCCTATCGGTTCCGAATTGAGTCAGGCCTTTGCGCGATTGGGATCGCAAGTCATACAAATCGAACGCGGAAGCCGCTTGCTGTCGCGCGAAGACGAAGATGTTTCCGCACTCGCCAAGGCCGCGCAGCAAGCGTCCGGCGTCGACGTGCGGACGGACCATGAAGCGCTCCGCTGCGAGCTGGTGAACGGTGAAAAGCGGCTGATCGTCAGCGCGGACGGCAAGGAACAGGCGATCGCTTTTGACGCCTTGGTTATCGCTGTCGGACGTTCGGCACGGATGTCCGGTTTCGGCCTGGAAGAACTGGGAATCGAGACCGGCCGGACCATCGTTACCGATGATATTCTCGCCACCTCTTATCCCAATATTTTTGCCGCGGGCGACGTTGCCGGCCCCTATCAGTTCACCCATGTCGCATCGCATCAAGCCTGGTATGCTTCGGTCAACGCATTGTTTGGCCAGTTCCGTACCTTCAAGGCCGACTATCGGGTCATTCCGTGGACGACCTTCATCGATCCGGAAATTGCCCGTGTCGGTCTGAACGAACAGGAAGCCAAAGAGCAGAATATTGCCCATGAGGTGACCATATACCAGATGGACGAACTCGACCGGGCGATCGCCGAAAGCGCGACCCAGGGATTTGTCAAAGTGCTGACACCTCCCGGCAAGGACAAAATTCTCGGCGTCACCATCGTCGGTGACCATGCCGGCGAATTGCTCGCCGAATATGTTCTGGCGATGAAATATAAACTCGGCCTCAACAAGATATTGGGCACGATCCACACTTATCCGACGATGGCGGAAGCCAATAAATATGCGGCGGGCGAGTGGAAACGCGCGCATGCACCGGAAGGCCTGCTGCGCCTGGTCGAGCGCTATCATAGCTGGATGCGCGGATGATCGATTTGCTGCAGCACGGACAAGGTCTGATCGGCTTGACGCTGATTCTGCTGTTCGTCTGGGCGATATCCGAGAGCCGCAAGGACCGGCCAAGCTGGAAATGGATTGGCGGGGCGCTGTTGCTGCAATTCACCATCGCGCTGGTGATCGTTCGCGTGCCTTTTGTCTGGGAAATTATCGGCCTCGCCAATCAGGGCGTGATGGCGATTGAAAAAGCAAGTCTGGTCGGATCATCCTATATGTTCGGCTATGCCGGCGGAGCGGAATTGCCCTTCGTGCTGAAAGAGGGCGCGCAGCCACCGCTGATCATCGCGTTTCAGATATTGCCGTTGGTTATCGTATTCTCGGCGCTGTCCGCTTTGCTGTGGCACTGGGGCGTGCTCGCGTGGATTGTGCGCGGCCTGTCCTGGGCGCTGCGCAAGACCATGGGCGTCAGCGGAGTGGTGGGTCTGAGCGGCGGGGCCAATATCTTCCTCGGCGTGGTCGAATCGCCATTGGTCTTGCGCGCCTATTTCGAGAAGATGAGCCGGGGCGAACTGTTCATGGTGATGGTGCTGCCGATGGCGACCATTTCGGGAGCGATCCTGATCCTCTACGCTTCGACCCTGTCGCAGGCGGTTCCCAATGCGGTCGGTCATATGATCTCTGCATCGCTGATCTCGTTGCCGGCCGCCATATTGGTCGCCCGCCTGATGGTGCCGGGCAACGGCAAGACCGAGACTAGCGACAAGCAGCCGGGGCTGAAATATGACGGTAGCATCGACGCGCTTGTGCGCGGAACGATGGAAGGCGTACAGGTGTTTCTGGCGGTTATCGGGATCATCCTGGTGGTGTTCGCGCTGGTCGCTCTGGTCGACCAGATATTGACGATATTGCCTTATGTTGACGGTCAGGCGGTGACGATCAAACGCGCTTTCGGATGGCTGTTTGCGCCGCTAATGTGGACGCTCGGCGTGCCGTGGGATCAGGCCCCTGCTGCTGGCGCGCTGATGGGGACCAAGACGATCCTCAACGAATATGTTGCCTATCTCGATCTGGCGGCGATCCCCGAGGGGACATTTGATCCGCGCAGCCAGTTGATTGTCGTCTACGCGCTTTGCGGCTTCGCCAATCTTGCCAGCGTCGGCTTGCTGGTCTCGACCATCGGAACGCTCGCGCCATCGCGCAGGGCAGAGGTTGCAGGACTGGGCGTGAAAAGCTGGGTCGCCGGCAATTGCGCCACCGCCATGACCGGAGCGGTGATCGGTCTGGTGAGCTTTGGATGAGGGGATATAATGCTTGATTCCCGGATAAGGCCGCTGATCGATCCGCCGCTCAATGCCATCGGCAAGGCGCTGGCCCGATCCGGCATCACCGCCAATCAGGTCACCCTTGCTGGCGCGATGATCGGCATTGGTGCCGGCGTGGCAATCGGCTTCCGCTATTATCTGCTGGGTCTGGCGCTGGTGCTGCTGAGCCGGGTGCTCGACGGCCTCGACGGCGCGGTCGCGCGCGCGACGAAGCAGTCCGATTTCGGCGGCTATCTCGATATCGTCGGCGATTTTGCTTTCTACGTAGCGGTCCCGCTCGGCTTCGGTTTTGCCGCCTCCGTCAATCTTCCCTTCGTGATGATATTGATCGCCAGCTTCACCCTGACCGGTATCAGTTTTCTCGCTTATGCGGTGATGGCGGCGAAAGTTGGCCGTGAAACCGAAGCCCACGGCAAGAAGAGCTTCTTCTACAATACAGGCCTCGCCGAAGGCACCGAGACTATCGCTGCCTTTGTCCTGATGTGCCTGTTTCCCCAATATTTTGCCGTCATCGCTGCGGTCTACTCGGCGATGTGCGTGATCACGGTGATCCAGCGGACCATAGCCGCGAAAGTGGACTTTCCCTGATCGGCCTATGAGGCGTCTCGCATCCAACATATCTTGACGAGCCAGAAGCGCTGAGCCATGCGCAGCCCATGCGATTTTTCTCCGATAATGCTGCGTCTGTGCACCCCAGGTTGCTGGAATCGCTGGTCGAAGCCAATGGGCAGGACACGGCCTATGACGGCGACAGGCTGAGCGCGCAGCTTAACGGCGCTTTTTCCGACCTGTTCGAAACCGAGGTTGAAGCCTTGTGGGTGGCGACCGGCACGGCGGCCAATTCTTTGGCGCTCGCGGCGATGTGCCAGCCGCATCAGGGCGTGATCTGCCACAAGGAAGCGCATATCGAACAGGACGAAGCCGGCGCGCCCGGTTTTTTCACCGGTGGCGCGAAGCTGATGCTGCTCGACGGGCAGGGCGCAAAACTCTCGCCGGAAAGCGTCGAGGCTTATTGCGCGGCGATCCGCGACGATGTCCATCAGGTCCAGCCAGCCGCCGTTTCGATCACCAATGCCAGCGAATGCGGCATGGTCTATCGCCCCGACGAAGTCGCTGGCCTCGCCGAAGTCTGCAAGGCGCGCGGTCTAGGGCTGCATATGGACGGCGCGCGCTTTGCCAATGCGGTGGCTACGCTCGGTTGCTCGCCCGCCGATCTGACCTGGAAAGCCGGTGTCGATGCGCTGAGCTTCGGCTTTGTGAAAAATGGTGGGATGAGCGCGGAGGCTTTGGTCTTTTTTGATAAGACGCTCGCTGCCGACACCCAATATCGCCGCAAGCGCGCCGGGCATCTTCAGTCCAAGGGCCGTTTTCTTGCAGCGCAGATACTGGCGATGCTCGACAATGACCTGTGGCTCGACAATGCTCGCGCCGCCAATACCGGCGCGCAGATCATTGCCAAGGCCGCTGGCGACCGGTTGATCTATCCGGTCGAAGCGAACGAGGTCTTCATCAGACTTTCGGCAGACGAAGCGGCAAACTTGCGGGCCACCGGTTTTGATTTCTACGACTGGGGCGCAGGGCAGGCGCGGCTGGTGACCAGCTGGAACCAGAGCGCCGAAGACATTCGTCCGCTCGCCGAGGCGATTATATCCTTATGAACGCCGGTGACGAGAGCGAGCCAAGCCTCCTCAACCCGCGCATCTTGATCCCGTTCCTGCTGGTCTCGCTGATCTGGGGATCGACCTGGCTGGTGATCAAGGACCAGATTTCCGAAGTGCCGCCAAGCTGGTCGGTCAGCTACCGGTTCATCGTTGCCGCCGCCGCCATGTTCGTGCTGGTGGCCTATAAGCGGCTGTCGTTCCGGCTCGATCGCACCGGCTATCTGTTCGCTCTCATTCTCGGGCTGTTCCAGTTCAGCTTCAACTTCAACTTTGTCTACAATGCCGAGCTGTTCATCACCTCGGGTCTGGTCGCTGTCCTGTTTGCGCTGCTGATGGTTCCCAACGCAATAATGGGCCGCATCTTTCTCGGTCACAAGATATCCGGTGCTTTTCTCGGCGGCTCGGCGATTGCCGCGACCGGAATCGCGTTGCTGTTCTGGCATGAATATCGCGCTTCGCCGGCAAGCCTCGAACAGGTGCTGATCGGTGCAGCGCTGGCGTTCGGCGGGATCATGTCGGCGTCGATTGCGAACGTGATGCAGGCCGGAAAACGGCTCAAATCCTATCCGATCATCACGGTCCTTGCGTGGGCGATGCTGTTCGGGGCGCTGATCAATGTCGCGCTGTCCTGGATCACCGTTGGCCCGCCGGTTTATGAAATGCGCGCCGCTTATTGGGGCGGCATCGTCTATCTCGGTGTCATCGGCTCCGTCGTCACCTTCCCGCTCTATTTTGCGATGATCCGTGAAATCGGTCCGGGCAAGGCCGCCTATTCCAGCGTATTGGTGCCGGTGGTGGCGATGATATTGTCGACGATTTTCGAGGATTATGTCTGGACCTGGCTGCCGGCTGGCGGCGCGGTTCTGGCGATGCTCGGACTGCTGGTGGCACTGCGCGCGCGCAAGCCTAAGACGCCGCGCATATCGGCCTGAATATCAGTCCAGCAGCGACTGCAGTCCCGATTTATAATCCGGATATTGCGGTTGCCATTTCAGCAGCCGCTTCGCCTTGCCATTGGCAATGCGCCGGTTCTCTTCATAGAAACCGAGTGCGGCCTGAGACAGGTTGGCTTCTTTCAACGACTGCAAGGCCGGCACGTCCATTCCCAATAATCGCGCTGCATAAGCGATAACTTCATGCTGCGGCGCGGGCAGGTCGTCCGCGATATTATACACTCCGGCCGGGCCATCGAATGAAGCGATCACCGCCGAAGCTATATCATCGACATGGATGCGGCTGAACACTTGTCCGGGCATATCGACGCGCCGCGCCTTGCCGCTGCGTACCCGGGTAAGCGGGCTGCGGCCCGGACCATATATGCCGGGCAGGCGGAAGACGTGCATATCGTCGCGCAACTCCTGCCAGCGCGGATCAGCCTTGCTGCGCGCCTTTCGGCGACCCGAGCCTATGGGCGCGCTTTCATCGACCCATGCACCATCGACATCGCCGTAGACGCCGGTAGCCGAGAGATAGCCGCTCCATTGCAGCGATGCTGAACTTATCGCTTCGCCATAATGGTCGAGCACAGGCTCGCTGTCATCGCTGGCCGGTGGAACCGAGGATAATATATGGGTCGCCGCCGCCAGCGCCGCCAGAACTGCAGGCTGATCATCAAAGGCAATCACGCCTTCGCTAGCTTCGCGGCGGGTGCCGGTCACGGTCCAGCCGTCTCCGCGCAGCCGCTCGGCCAGCCGCGAGGCGCTATAGCCCATTCCGAAGATCAGCATGTGGCGCGTCACGGTCTATTCTTTCTCCAATGTGCCGGGTTCCAGCATTTGCGGATTTTCGACATTGTCGGCCTTCCACTGCATCGCCATGCGCACCCGCGTGGCGCCGGAGGGATGATCGAAGAACAGCATTTCCTCCACCGGTCCCGGTTCGATCTTGCGATATTCCGACAGGCGCATGGCGACCTTGGCAAAGCCGTCCGGTTCCTTGGCGGTGTCGAGACCAAAGCGGTCTGCGTCGCTTTCATTGATCCGGATCAGACTGTTGAACGCCGGGGTCGCGGCGAAGAAATAAAGTGTCAGAATCAGACTGAGCAACGGAATCGCTGCCGGATCGGAAATATTCCTGACGCCCCATTTTGCACCGTGCCGTTCGATAAGCCGGGGGGCAAATCGCGCGACGATGAACAGTCCGAAGGCCATGATCAGCGTCAGAATGAATACCGTACGCCAAGTATGGCCCAACACATAGTGACCCAGTTCATGCCCCATGACCGCAGCAACTTCCTCCGGATCCGTGCGTTCGAGCAGATTGTCGTTCAGCGAAATCCGGATCGTCGGTCCGATACCGGAAACATTGGCCGATATACGTTTATGCTGCTTGGACTGGTCGAACACGTAGATATGGTCGGCAGGAATATCATATTGTGCCGCCATGGCGACGATCCGGTCCCGCATCGGCCCTTCTTCCATGTCGTTATAGTCATTGAACAATGGGGAAATGAACACCGGCCCCAGCAGCATCCCGATGAACAGGAAGATCGAAATAACGCCGGTTCCCCAGATCCACCATGTCTTCGGAGCCCGACGGATCACCGCAAAAATTGCCATGATCAGCAGCGGGACTATGATCAGCGAGATCAGGAGACCTATCATTTGCTCGCCAAACCAGGCGCCGAAGCTCTGGTTCAGCAGGCCATATTGCTGCTCGCGGAAGAAGCCGGTGTAGATCGTCCAGGGCAGGGTGAGCAGAAATCCGGCAAGCACATAGGGCAGGGCGTAAAGCGCGGGTTGCAGCCATATACGGCTGGTCACCCGCTCTGCCCAGTCCCGGAAGCGGGCGGAGAAGCGCGACTTCAGTATCAAGAGATCGACGAGTACCCCGACCAGCGCGGCCCACAGGATCAGCCAATAGCCCCCCTCGAAATAGCTGTTGGATTTCTCCAGTTCGGCGCCTTGCAACGTGTCGATATAGGCGCGACTGGCCTGTTCGACGTTAAACGCCGTGCTGCCGGATTGCGCGAAAAGCATTTCCGCTGGCAGACCGGCGATCAACATGGCGGCGATTAAGAACAGCAATAATCTGGACATGACCCACTCCCTTTTGCCCCAGCCATAAACGCAATTGCGCGGGGTGCAAATGGCTCTTATGGCAAGGCCATGTTAGATATTCAAAAAGCACCGAATGACGAAATGGCCGATGCTGCGCCAGCCCCCAAGGATCCGGCCACTATCCGCCGTGAGGATTACCGGCCACCGGCCTGGTTCATTCCGGCAGTCGAACTCGACTTTCAGCTTGATCTGGAGCGGACCGTGGTGCGCTCGAAACTGGATGTGCGGCGGTCGAAAAGTGCCAAGCCGGATGAAGCTCTGGTTCTGCAGGGTGACGATATTACCCCGACTTCAGTCAAGGTAGACGGACAGGCCCGCACCGACTGGACGCTGTTCGAAGGCGATCTGGTCCTGCCACTGAGCGGCGCATCGCATATCGTCGAAATCGAGGTTGAACTCGATCCGTCGACCAACACCCAGTTGATGGGGCTTTATGGTTCCAACGGAATGCTGTGCACCCAATGCGAGGCGGAAGGCTTCCGCCGTATCACCTTCGCGCCCGACCGGCCCGATGTGCTCAGCCGCTATCAAGTGCGGATGGAAGCCGACAAGGCGAAATTCCCGGTGCTGCTCTGCAACGGCGACAAGGTTGCCGAAGGCGATGGCGAAAATGGCCGCCACTGGGTGCAGTGGAATGATCCATGGCCCAAGCCGAGCTATCTTTTTGCTCTCGTGGCGGGCGATCTGGTCGCCAATAATGACAGTTTCACTACCCGTTCGGGCAAGCCGGTCGAACTCAATATCTGGGTCCGCGACGGCGATCTCGACCGCACCGGCCACGCCATGCAGGCGCTGAAGGATTCGATGCGCTGGGACGAGGAAACCTATGGCCGCGAATATGACCTTGGCCTGTTCAACATTGTGGCAGTCAGCGATTTCAACATGGGCGCGATGGAGAATAAGGGACTGAACATCTTCAACTCGCGCTATATTCTCGCTGATCCGGAAGTTGCCACCGACGCCGATTTCGACGGCATCGAAGGCGTGGTCGCGCATGAATATTTCCACAACTGGTCCGGCAACCGCGTTACCTGCCGCGACTGGTTCCAGCTCAGTCTGAAGGAAGGCTTCACCGTCTACCGCGACCAGAGCTTCTCCGCCGACATGGGTTCGGCAGCGTTGAAGCGGATCGAGGATGTACGTATTTTACGGGCTGCACAATTCCCCGAGGATGCAGGTCCGCTGGCCCATCCGATCCGCCCGGAAAGCTATCAGGAAATCTCCAATTTCTACACTGCCACCATCTATAACAAGGGTGCCGAAGTCATCCGGATGATGAACACACTGATGGGGCCGGAAAATTTCCGCAAGGGCACCGATCTCTATTTCGACCGGCATGACGGCGAGGCAGCGACCTGCGAGGATTTTGTCACCGCTATGGAAGACGGCGGCGAAATCGATCTGAAGCAGTTCCGCAAATGGTATGAAACGCCGGGCACGCCGCGAGTGTCCGCGACGCTGTCCCACGATCCGGAAACCGGTACCGTCACGATCCAGCTCAAGCAGAAAATTGCCCAGAAAGGCGAAAAGCCGGAGGCATCGGAATTGCTGATCCCTCTGCGGACGGCGCTGCTCGATCCGGAAACCGGCGCGCATCAGGGCGAGCAGCTGCTGCTGCTCGACAAGGCTGAGCAAAGCTTCGTTCTTGAAGGTTATAAGGACCATCCGGTCCTGTCGATCAATCGCGGTTTTTCCGCGCCGATCATATTGGAAAGCAACCAGACCGCCGAAGAACTGGCCTTCCTGTCAGCCCATGACGACGATCCGTTCGCCCGCTTCGAGGCCGTGCAACGGCTGATGACCGGCTATCTGACCGCGAAGGTACTGGGCACGCCGGTTGACCGTGATATCATCTTGCGGGCCGTGGCAAAAATTCTCGGTGACAAGACTATCGATCCCGCCTTTCTCGCCGAACTGCTTCTGTTACCCAGCGAAGCCTTTCTCGGCGACCAGATGGCCGAAGTCGATCCGCAGGCAATCCACGAAGAACGCGAAAAATTGCGCGGCAAGATTGCTGTGCAGTTCGAAAAACAGTTCCGTAAATTGTACAAGAGCTGCTGGCCCGGTGAATTCTCGCTCGATGCCGAAGCGCGGGCGAAGCGCAAATTGCGCAATGTCACGCTTGGCTATCTCGCTGCATCCTATACCGAAGATGCCGCCGAGCTGGCGTTCGAACAATATCGCGAGGCGGACAATATGACCGCCATGCAGGGCGCGCTGGCGGTATTGTCGCATCTCGAGGCCGAAGAACGTACGATTGCTTTTGATGACTTCTACAAGAAGTTCAAAGACAATGCGCTGGTCCTCGACAAATGGTTCAGCCTGCAGGTGATGTCGATGCGCAGCGATACGCTGAAACGGGTCGAAAGCCTGTCGCGCCATCCCGATTTCACTCTGTCCAATCCCAACCGCGTGCGTGCGCTCTATGGCGCGTTCACCGGCAATGCGGTCCGGTTCCATGATCCGTCGGGCAAGGGCTACCAGATGATCGCCGATATGGTGATGGCGCTGGACAAGCAGAATCCGCAAACCGCAGCGCGCTTCATCCCGCAGCTCGGTCGCTGGCGGCGCTACGAACGCGGACGGTCGGAACTGATGCGGCTGGCGCTGGAGAAAATCGCCGCGCAGCCGGATCTGTCGAAAGATGTTGCCGAACAGGTCCACAAAAGCCTTGCTTGATATTACCAAATCTCCCCTGCTTGGCGGCGCCGTACACGGCTTTCTCGGCCGGGCAGGAGGGGTTTCGGAGGGCATTTATGCCGGACTGAATATCGGTCTGGGCAGCGATGATGATCGCGACACCATCATGGGAAACCGGCGTCTGGCGACGGAAGGCGTTTTCCCGGGCAGCGAATTGGTCACCGTGCATCAGGTGCACAGCGCTGATGTCGTGACGGTGACCGGCCCGATGCCGCTCGACCAGCGCCCCCACGCCGACGCGATGGTCACCGACCAGCCGAATCTCCTGCTCGGCATATTGACCGCCGACTGCGTGCCGGTGCTGTTCCATGATCGGCAAGCCAAGATAATCGGCGCAGCCCATGCCGGTTGGAAGGGCGCGCTTGGCGGCGTGACCGACAATGTGATCGCGGCGATGGAAAAGCTCGGTTCGCATCGTGGCAATATTGCCTGCGCCATCGGCCCGTGCATTGCGCAGGTCAGTTATGAAGTCGATGCCGCCTTCCGCGCTCGGTTTGTCGGCGCTGATGCGGCCAACGACCGGTTCTTCGCCGCCGGAAAACCGGACCATTTCCAATTCGATATCGAGGAATATGTCGCGGCGCGGCTGCAAGCGGCGGGCATTACCGGAATTGATAAACTCGGCCTCGACACCTACGTCAACGAGGACCGCTATTTCAGCTACCGCCGCTCCTGCCACCGCGACGAAGCGGGCTACGGGCGACAGATTTCGCTGATCGGCCTTGCGGAATAATATTGATTTCCACCGTCACCCCAGCGAAGGCTGGGACCTGAACCGAACAGGCCGCTAAAAACGGCCGATCGGTTTTCGCGCCAGTCCATGCTGGCCAGACGAGAAAACGGGGAGAGGGCATGAACGCACAACGCATCGGTCTATGGGCGGGGCTCGCCGTGTTTGTCGCCATGTTGCTCGCGCCGACCCCGAAATCGATGGTGCCCGAAGCCTGGCATGTCGCCGCGCTGACCCTGTTGATGGCGACATGGTGGATGACCCAGGCAGTGCCGTTGACGGCGACCGCGTTGCTGCCGTTTCTCGCGCTGCCGACGATGGACGTGATGTCCGTCAATGAAACCGCGAACCAATATTATTCGCCGATTCTGTTTCTCATCCTCGGCGGGGCCTTTCTGGCGCTGGCAATCGAAAGGGTCGGCCTGCACAAGCGTCTGGCGCTGGCGATCATCGGCCTGTCCGGTAAAAGCGCCTGGGGCATATTATTCGCTTTCATGATCGCGACGGCCCTGCTTAGCATGCTGATCTCCAACACCTCCTCGACCCTGATCATGATCCCGATAGCGGTGGCGGTATTGGTTGCCGGCGGCGTCAAGGACGGCGAAACCGACGGCTTTTCCGGGGCGCTGATCATGGGTGTCGCCTTTGCCGCATCAATCGGCGGGCTGGGCACCCTGGTCGGCAGCCCGACCAATGCGATTGCCGCCGGTCTGATCAACAAGACATTGGGCATGAACCTCAATTTTCTCAGCTGGCTGAAGTTCGGCATCCCGATTGTGATCATCGGCATCCCCGTTCTCGCGGTCATCCTCATTGCCGTGCAAAAGGTCGGTCGTCGCAGTTTCGACGGGGTCAAGGCCAAGCTGGCGATCGGTTCGCCGGGGCCGTGGAGCATACCGGAAAAGCGCGTCGTTCCCGTGGTCGCGCTCGTCGTGCTGGGCTGGCTGTTCCTTCCCCAGATCAAGACATTATTCCCCGAAGACGCCTTGCACGATGGCAGTATCGCGGTTGTCGGCGGGCTTCTATTGTTCATTCTGCCCGATGGTACGGGCAGGCGTCTGCTCAACTGGGATGAAGCCAATCACGCGCCGTGGGGTGTGATCATGATGTTCGGCGGCGGGCTGGCGCTAGCGGCCGGTATTATTGAATCCGGTCTGGCAGAGTGGTTGGGCGGCGCGCTCGAGCCGCTGAAATCGGTTCCGGTGCTGGTCATTGCCGTGGCGCTGGTCGCGTTGGTAATATTGGTCACCGAATTCGCGTCGAACGTTGCGACCGCCAGCGGCATCATGCCGGTGGTCGCCAGCCTGATACTCGCGACCGGTGTCGATCCTGTGCTGCTGGCGGTGCCAGCGGCAATGGCGGCGAGCTGGGGTTTCATGTTGCCGTCCGGCACCGGACCCAATGCAATTGCCTGGTCGACCGGCCATGTCGAATTGCCGAAAATGCTGAAATCCGGACTGTTGCTCGATCTCGCCGGAGTCCCGATCATAATCGGCTGCGTGTGGGTGGTTTCCATTGTAACCAGTTAATTTTTGAGGCATGACTTCATCCAAATTCATCGCTGTGGAGAGGTAGAATATGGCAAAGCAAAATGATCCGACGGCGGCAGTACCGGTTACACGCCGGATGCCCAAGGCCCCGATCGAAAGAATTGGCGGCCGCAAGCTGAAGCCGGCGACCCTGATGATGGGCCACGGCTATGATCCGGAGCTTTCCGAAGGCGCACTCAAGCCGCCGATTTTCCTGACCTCGACCTTTGCTTTTGAAAATGCCGCTGCCGGCAAACGTTTTTTTGAAGGGATCACCGGCAAACGTCCCGGCGGTTCGGACGGTCTGGTCTATTCGCGCTTCAACGGCCCCAATCAGGAAATATTGGAAGACCGGCTGAGTATCTGGGACGAAGCCGAGGACGCGCTGGTATTTTCCAGCGGCATGTCCGCTATCACCACGGTGCTGCTGGCCAACGTCAATCAGGGCGATGTCGTGGTCCACAGCGGCCCGCTCTATGCAGCGACCGAAACGCTGATCAACAAGATCCTCGGACGTTTCGGGGTCACTTTCCTCGACTTCCCGGCCGGTGCCACCCCCTCAGAAGTAGCCGTGATGCTTGAACAGGCCAAGGCGCAGGCGGCTACCAACGGCGGCAAGGTGGCGATCATCTATCTTGAAAGCCCGGCCAACCCGACCAACGCTCTGGTCGATATCGAAGGCGTCGCCAATGCCCGCGAGCAGGTGTTTGGCAAAGATGGCGCGCCGCCTATCGCCATCGACAATACATTCCTCGGCCCGCTCTGGCAGCAACCGCTGAAACATGGCGCTGATATCGTCATCTACAGTCTGACAAAATATGTCGGCGGACACAGCGATCTGGTCGCCGGCGGCGTGCTCGGCAGCAAGGCTCATATGGATCCGATCCGCGCGATCCGGAACACGATCGGCACGATCTGCGATCCCAATACGGCATGGATGCTGATGCGCAGCCTCGAGACGCTGGAACTCCGCATGACCCGTGCCGGTGAAAATGCCGAGAAGGTGTGCGCTTTCCTGCGAGGCCACCCCAAGGTCGACGGCCTCGGTTATCTCGGCTTCATCGAGGACGCGCGCCAGAAGGATATCTACGCCCGCCATTGCAGCGGCGCCGGTTCCACCTTCTCGGTCTTCATCAAGGGCGGCGAGGCGGAGGCCTTCCGCTTTCTCGACGCAATGAAAATCGCCAAGCTGGCGGTGAGCCTCGGCGGCACCGAAACGCTGGCTAGTCTGCCCGCCGCGATGACCCATATCTCGGTCCCTGACGAACGCCGCGCCGCGCTTGGTATCACCGATAATCTGGTGCGCATTTCAATCGGTGTCGAAGACCCGGATGATCTGATCGCCGATTTCGATCAGGCGCTGGCTGCGGTTTGAGGGTTTTGCATTGCGGGAAAAAACGAGCGATAAGCTGCAATGTTTGCTCCGTGACCAAGGGTTTTGCGCTGCAAATAATATGACGGTTGCAGGATTCCGTCTGGTCCAGCAAAAGCTGTGACGGGCGGTCGAGGAGGAAAATATGCATTATCGGTCTTTTGTTGCGGCCATTGTTGGCTTCGGCATGGCATCGGCGGCACCCGCGCAGGTCAATCCGACGTGGCAGACGGAAGCGGACCAGGGGAATGCTTCCAGCCAATTTTATGTAGGCTATTCCTATGATGCCGGTGACGGGGTGCCGCGCGATATGGCAGAAGCGGTGAAATGGTACCGGCTTTCGGCGGAGCAAGGATTTATCGACGCCCAGTTGAGGTTGGCCGAACTGTACCAAAAGGGCCGCCGCATACCGAAAAACGATGCAGAAGCCGCGAAATGGTATCTGCTGGCCGGAGCCCAGGGAAATAGCGAAGCGCAATTCAATCTCGGCTTTATCTATGCCACGGGCAAAGGACTGGCGAAAGACGCCCAAGAGGCTGTAAAATGGTATGGGCTCGCTGCCGAACAGGGCGATGTCAGAGCGCAATTCAATCTCGGGCTGATGGCGGCAAAAGGTGAGGGGATGGCGCAAAGCGACACCGAGGCTGTAAAATGGTATCGGCTCGCGGCCGAAGCCGGATATACCAAGGCGCAAGTGAATCTCGGCAGCAAATATTCCAATGGCACGGGCGTGACAATCGACGCCAGCGAGGCGGTGAAATGGTATCGCTTAGCTGCCGAGGAAGGCCATCCCGTTGGCCAATTCAATCTTGGGACCATGTATGACACGGGAACCGGGGTTGAAAAAGATGCCGCAGAGGCGGTCAAATGGTACCGGCTCGCGTCTAGTCAGGGCAATGCTGATGCCCAGAATAATCTGGCCATTATGTATACTGAAGGCAAAGGCGTGACAGCAAATTCGATCAAAGCCTATGCCTGGTTTGCCATGGCGGAACTTCTCGGGCAGCAAGACAGTGGCGCGAGCAGGAAGGATATTGCGAAGCAAATGACCAGCGAGCAAATAGCAGAAGCTCAGGCCATGGCCGTGCGTTGTTCGGAAAGTGATTACGCCGGCTGCGATTGAGCAGGATTGCGCGGGAAAGCAGGAAAGATATTGCCACAGCCATCGCAGTGCCGCGCTAGGCATCACCGACAATTCGGCGGGCATGTCTAACGGCGTCGAAGACCCGGATGCACTGATATTGCCGGTCTGGGATTCCGGTGTCACAGGCCAGGGTTAATAAGGGTGACGTCAGCCGACGGCCGCTGATGGCCTGATTTATCGAACTGCGGTTCCCGATTGCGCGAAGTTTCTCGTCCTGTGCCGTTGTCCTGGGAAGAGTTTGGCCTTTCCTACATCCAGGCTGGTCGCATATCCTGCCGAGCAGTTCGGGACAGGCTCTTTGACAATATGGATAATTCGTTGGCGACAGGGCAAGGCTCGCCGGCATCAGGCAACAGCACCTTGTCTGGCGCCCGTTTGAAAGGTCACACTCGGCGCTATGCTGTCGGGAGAAAAGGCCTGAGAATTCAGTGCTCTGGGGCTAAGGTTACAGAAAATAAAAGCAGGTCTATGTGTAAAGTTTAATTAGATGAGCCGCCGTGCCAGTTTGGATGGCTCTGACCAAAATATATAGCTTATTGCTACTGCATTACCTCGATCGACAGGATTTCAATCGCATCTTCGCGTCCGGCAAAGTCGCCGAGGTCTCCGAGCTCCAGTCCCATCAGCGCCCGGCTGATCGGAGCGGAGAATGAAACCAGCGCGCTCGCCGGATCGGCTTCATCATCGCCGACAAGCGAGAGCGTTTTTTCATTGCCGTTGAGCAGAAAAGTAACCGTGGTGCCGAATTCGACCTTTGCGCCGCTCGGTACCGGCGGTTGCTCCGCGGTCGATTGTCGGGTGTTCCAGTAGCGAAGGTCACGCTGGGCGATCTTGAGCGCGACCTCGTCGGTCAGCGCAGCGACCTTTGCCTGCAATTCGGCTACACGGTCCTTGATCAGCTGCAGGCCGCGGGCGGTGACCAGATTGGGGCCGACAGGGATTGGATGCTCGAACTTGGGTTCGAGATGCTCGTCATCACCTTCTCTGCGGAAAGCAACGCTCATCGATCAGGTCTTGGGTGTCTTGGGCGTAACCCAGATCGAAACCGGCGCGATGAACTTGCCGTGCGCGGGCGTGCCGACATCGATCCGCTCGGCGGTGACCAGTTCACCGCTCTCGAGGCTGAAAGAGGCCCAGGGTTTGGGCATGCGGCCAAAGGTCATTTTCTGGATCGGCTGACCGGTGGTGCTGTTCATGATGGTTGCGATAATAGCCATGCCGCGCCGCTTGCGATGGATGCGCCGGACTGTCAACTATATGGTGACGCCGTGCAGCCCAATCATCAGCCCTTTGGTATCGTATCAGCCCGAATATAGGGAAACATGTGCGGAATATAATCGGCTTTGCCCAGTTCGACCCTCTCGCTCCGCAATATCGCATAGGCGGTCATGATGTGGAAATAGAACTGGCCGAGCGTCCAGTCGCGAGCATATTGCTCCGCGGTGAGATCAAACACCATGCCATTGGGAAGTTCGTGCGCAATAGGGTCGCCCGGGTCCTTATCGAGAGCGTCCGGGTTCAGGGCCTCCAGCAGTGCGATGGTCTCCTCGATCCGCGCCTTTGCTTCCGCGAACGAACCGGGCTGCTCTCCCGCATTGCGCCCTTCATCGACAAGTTCGCCGAGCGACGCGGGGAAGGATTTTCCTTGCAGCCGGAACACCGCTTCCTGCGCTTGTACACAGGCAAAGCGAATCTGGGTGGACAGGGGGAACATGTCGGGCGCGAGGCGCGCAGATAGCAACGCTTCCGAATCAGTATCGGGAAACTGGGGCTGAGCCTTGTCGAGCCACCCGGCGAGCGCTTTGAGCATTTGTGTATAAGTCGGTACAAGCAGCTTCGTGAATGACATGTCTTTTTATCTCCGGCGTGGAATTGGTGGCTGGCAATCCGGTCCATTTGATTCATCGCCGTTCGGCTGTCCACAAAAATCAGATTGGCGGACATTGCTCAACAAGTCGCAGGCCCTTGGTTCAAGGCACCCTGTCGCTTTCGGGTCAGCGCCAGTCGACAATTTTCCAGCCGCGCGTCTCCGCCAGACGGCGCAATTTGAGGGTCGGCGTTGTCGCGATTGCCTCGTCGGCAAATTCCAGCATCGCCTGATCGCTGACATGGTCGGAATAGGCGCGAACATGGATTTCAGGACGCTGCCAGCCCTGCTTGGCAAACAGCGCTTCGATCCGAACTATCTTGGCATCATCATAGCAATTCTCGCCGATGATCTGCGGCAGTACGCGGCCTTCGCCGTCGACCGTCAGTTGCGTACCGATCAGATGATCAAAGCCAAGGCGGCGGGCGATGGCTTTGGCATAAAGTTCATAAGATGCCGTCACCAGCACCAATATCCGCCCGTCAGCACGATCTACTTCGACCTGATCAATCGCTTTCCGGTGGCGATTGGATTGCAGGACCTTGTCCGCGAACCTCTCGATATGCGGTTGCAGGGCCGAAAGCTTGGGGCCGCTGCCGAGCAACATCCGCTGGTTAAAGGTTTTCAATTGCCCGCGGCTGATCAGCTTGAGCCCGTAAGCGGCGAAGGCAAAGGGCAGGAGCGGCAGGAATATCAGACGCCACGGCGCTCTGGCAAAGACCATATGGAACAGGAACGGCGTATAGGTTCCGCGCACGGTGATTGTGCGGTCCATGTCGTAAAGTGATATTTTCTGCATGCCGTCCGGAAATTCCTGTTCGCGCCGTCCTTAGCAGTCAGGCTGTGAAAGCACCAAATATTTGAGCAGTTTAATCTCTTGAGCTTTGTCGCAATTTCGGTCACCTATAGACGCGATGTCGATACCCAGCGATTTTGTCGAAGAGACAGCCGAAGATGGTGCGGTTACGCTGCATTTTTCGGGCGACCTTTCGATAGCCAGCGTGGGCGACTTGCCGGAACGTTTGCGCGCCTATGCGGGCGAAGCGACGCGGCTGGATATTTCCGGTACAGGCTATGTTGATACGGTGGGTGCCTGGCTGGTTCACAGGACAGCGCGGGATAGCGGAGCCGAGATTGTCGGCGCGAGCGATGATGCGCAGCGGCTGATAGCGGCGGTCGCCGGTGCCGATCAACCAACCGATATTCGGCCAGAGCCGCTCAACCCGGTCATCCGCGTGATCAGCGAAGTCGGTGAGGCAACAACCGTTGCCTTTACGACATTAAGCGGATTGGTCGGTTTTTTCGGTGCGATCATCATCGGTTTTATCCGATTGGTGCGGCATCCCGGCAGGATAAGATGGAATGCGGTAATCCAGCGGTTCGATGTTGTCGGCGTTCGCGCGCTCGGCATTGTCGGCCTGATGAGTTTTCTGATCGGGCTGGTGATCGCCCAGCAAGGGGCGGTCCAGCTGCGGCAGTTCGGCGCGGAGGTGTTCACCGTCAATCTGGTCGGGCGTCTGACGCTGCGCGAACTGGGCGTGCTGATGACCGCCATCATGGTGGCGGGGCGGTCCGGCTCGGCTTTTGCCGCGCAGATCGGTACGATGAAGCTGACCGAAGAAATTGACGCGATGCGGACGATTGGCGTGTCGCCGATCGAGGCGCTGGTGCTGCCGCGATTCCTCGCCGCCGTCTTCATGCTGCCTTTGCTCGGGTTCTACGCCTCGATCGTCGCGATAATCGGCGGCGGTCTGCTCAGCTGGGTCGAACTCGACATCCCGCCCGCCACTTTTTTCGCCCGCATCCGCGAGGTGGTTCCTTTGACCGACGTCTATGTCGGGCTGGTGAAAGCCCCGGTTTTCGGAGCGGTTATTGCGGTGACCGGCTGTTATCAGGGTATGCAGGTCAAGGGCAATGCCGAGGATGTTGGCAAACGAACGACTGCTGCAGTCGTTCAGGCGATCTTCCTCGTCATCGTGCTCGACGCCTTTTTCGCGGTCTTCTTCAGCTGGATCGGGTGGAACTGATGCGCAAGTCAGAGACTATCGCTTATAATCCCGATTATGACGGTCCGATCATCAGCGTTCGCGGTCTTCGCAACAGCTTTGGCGAGCAGGTGGTTCACGACAATCTCGATCTGGATGTGCGTCGCGGGGAAATTATCGGCGTGGTGGGTGGGTCCGGTACCGGAAAATCGGTATTGATGCGCTCGATCATCGGGCTGCAGACCCCGAATGAGGGCGAGGTCGAGGTTTTTGGCCAGCATATATTGGGCAAGTCGGATGCCGAGACGATCGAAATTCGCAAGCGCTGGGGCGTGTTGTTTCAGGGCGGCGCACTATTTTCGACGCTGACCGTGGCGGAAAATGTGATGGTGCCGATCCGCGAATTCTATCCGGATATGGATCGGGACTTCCGGCGGGAAGTCGCTAAATATAAGGTCTGCCTTTCCGGACTGCCGCCCGATGCGGCGCCGAAATATCCTTCCCAATTATCGGGTGGAATGCGGAAACGGGCCGGCATCGCACGGGCGCTCGCGCTCGATCCCGAACTATTGTTTCTCGATGAACCGACCGCAGGGCTGGATCCGATTGGCGCGGCCGCGTTCGATAGCCTGACCAAGGAATTGCAACAGACTCTGGGGCTGACGGTGTTCCTGATCACCCATGATCTCGATACGCTGCACGCCATTTGTGACCGGGTCGCGGTGCTCGCCGACCAGCAGGTTATCGCCGTCGGTACAATCGATGAACTGCTGGCGCTCGACCATCCCTGGATACAGGAATATTTCAATGGCCCGCGGGGTCGGATGGCATCTGCCGGAAAAAAGATGTTAGGATGAGAATGATCAACCGGTTCAGAGAATTCTTGCAGCTGGCGAGACCGCTTGTCATAGAGGTGAAATAGATGGAAACGCGCTCCAATCATATCCTTGTCGGTGTCGTCACTTTGGTGATGCTGGCTCTTGTGGCCGCCTTTCTGGTGTGGATCGTCCGCTTTGGCGACGGTGCGACCAAGCAATATGATATTTTCTTCGCCCAGTCGGTCGGTGGACTGGCATCGGGAACCGGTGTTACTTTTGCCGGTGTGCCATCGGGGCAGGTGATCAAGGTCGAATTGTGGAAGAAGGACCCGAACTTCGTCCGTGTCCGCATTGCCGTCAGTGAGGATACGCCAATCCTCGAAGGCACCACCGCCACCATCCAGAGCGTGAGCTTCACCGCGCCTCCCAATATTCAACTCGACGGGGCAAAAAAGGGCGCGCCACCGATTACCGAAAAGGGACCCGAAGGGGTGCCGGTGATTCCGACCAAGCCGGGTGCGCTCGGCGAATTGCTGAACAGCGCTCCGCTGGTGGTGGAGCGTCTGGCAACGCTGACCGACCGGCTGACCTTGCTATTGTCGGATGACAATCAGAAATCGATCAGCGGCATATTGGCCAATACCGACAAGCTGACCGGCAGTCTGGCGAAACAGGCACCGGGTCTGGAAGCGCTGATGGAGGAATCACGGATTGCCATTCGCAATGCCGGTCAGACCGTCGAGAAGCTGGGCCTGGTGGCAGACAATACCAATGCTTTCCTGACCAATAACGGCGAGCCGGTAGCAAAAAACCTCGCTACGACATTGGATTCCGCCTCCAAGAGCCTCCTTGCTCTGGAAGGTGTATTGAAAAATGCACAGCCCGGTGCGGAGCGTTTCTCGAAAAAGACATTGCCGGAAATCGACCAGTTGGTCGAGGATATGCAGGCACTGACCAAATCCATGACCAAGGTGACCGAGCGGCTGGATCAGGGCGGGGCCGGGTCATTATTGTCAGCGCCAGCGCTGCCTGACTATGAGCCTGGACAATGAAGGGGCCGATATGATGAGCAAGTTTCGATTTTTGAAAGCCGTCGGTCTGCTGGCCGCCACTGCCGCGCTGAGCGCCTGCGTCAGCTTCGGTGGCGCTGAACCACCACCGTCGCTGTTGTCGTTGTCTCCCGACCAGAAATTGGCGGCCGGAGCTATGCGGAGTGGACCGCAGACAGGTTCGTTGGTTGTCGCGTTGCCCGCTGCTCCGCAAAAGCTGAATACTATCCGGGTTCCGGTTCAGACCACTGGCACGGGCATTGCCTATTTGAAAGATGCCGTCTGGGTCGACAAGCCGGCGCGCCTGTTTCAGGATCTGCTCAGCGAGACTATTGCGGCAAAAAACAACCGGCTGGTGCTGACAGCAACGGAAGCGGGCGGTAACGCGCAAACCTATATCACTGGCGAACTGGTCGATTTCGGACTTCACGGCCCCAGTCTGACGGTCACCGTCACCTATGATGCGGTGAAAATGGTCACGGACAAGCCGGTCGAGAAAAAGCGTTTCCAGGCCAGTGAAAAGGTCTTTGCGGCCGAACCACTTCCCGTGGGAGAAGGCCTGAACAAGGCGGCCAATACAGTGGCTGCCGAAGTCGCCGCATGGGTTGGCTAACAGTCTAGCAAAGTCCGCTATTCCTCGCCGTAGCTGAAACCTTCGGGTTCCGGCCAGTCGATCGGGGTTGCCGCCATCACCCGGAAGAGGCAGCCCATCTCGTCTGCATGGGTGAGCCGCTGATGCGCCGCGCGGATATTATCTGCCTGTTTCGGCGTCGCGTTGATCAAGGCCTTTGCGCGCTGATCGATCCCGAGCGACTTCAGCCACTGGCCCTGTTCGGCGGGGCCATGCACCGCCAACAGCCGCGTCCGCGCGATATTCGCCAAAGTGTGAAAATCGACATGGGCGGTGAGATCGGATGTTCCCGGACTGTCAAACGGGCTGATCGGCATATGATCCTTCACCGCCTGTAACGTGCTACCGGTTCCGGGCCGCGTATAGCCATAGTCGATGATCAGCAGCGTGCCGCCCTGTTTGGCGAGACGACTGGCAAGATGGCCGGCCAGTTCGACGCTGACCGGAGAGCGTTCCAATATCGTGCCATCCGGAAAGCCGCTCATGCTGCCGCCGATCCGGTCCTCCGCCACTTCGTCACTCGGAATAGCGACAAATTTGCTGCGGTCGCGCGCGACCATCTGCCGCCGCCAGCCTCCGGTGGTCGCGACAAATTGCTCGATTGGCAGAGCGTCGAAAAATTCATTGGCGACAACTAGCAACGGCCCTTCGTCCGGCAGGCTTGCTATGTCGTCATGCCATATTGCTTCGGGATGCAGCTGCGCCTGTTTGGCTTTAAGGACCGGACTGGTCTCGACGAAATGGACGGTTGGCGAGCAGCCGAATTTGGCGAGGGAGCGTAGCGCGTCACTGGCCAATGTGCCGCGGCCGGGGCCGAGTTCGACATAATGGCAATGATCGGGCGACCCTTTGCGCAGCCATAGATCGGCCAGCCAGATACCGACGATTTCGCCGAACATCTGGCTGATTTCCGGTGCGGTAACAAAGTCACCCCCTTCGCCCAAAGGGTCCTTGCTGGCATAATAATAGTCATTGGCAATTGCCATATAGTCGCCGAGCGGGATCGGACCTTCGCGGTCGATCCGGTCGGCGATTATATGCGCTGCACTGGGAGGGTCCGTTTTGATGCCGTCAGGCAACGCTCTTGTCTCCGGCCACCGCTTCGATACGAGCGCGCCTGCTCTTAGCGGTAAAGACCAGCCAGGCACCAAGCAATATCATCGGTACCGTCAGCCATTGGCCCATGCTGAAGCCCGATTGCTCGACCAGCCAGGTAAGCTGGGCATCGGGTTGACGGAAGAATTCGACGGTGAACCGGCTGAAGCCGTAGACCAGCAGTCCGGTACCAAGCAGCTTGCCCGGCTGATAGCGGGCATCTGTCTTCCAGAACAGCAGCGAGAGGATGATGAAATAAAGGAGGCCTTCGAGGCCTGCTTCGTAGAGTTGGCTGGGATGGCGTGCGACTTCGCCGCCCATCGGGAAGATAATCGCCCAGGATACGTCTGTTTGCCGTCCCCACAGCTCGCCGTTGACGAAATTGGCGAGTCGCCCGAAGAACAGGCCGAAGGGGATGACGCAGGCGATATAATCGCACATCCGCAGAAAATTAAGCTTCTCGCGCCGTGCGCTCCACCACAAGGCGAGCACGACGCCGATCGTTCCGCCGTGCAGCGACATGCCGCCTTTCCAGACCTCGAATATTCTGATCGGCTCTTGCAGGATTTCGGGAGCGTAGAAAAACACATAGCCCAATCGGCCGCCGACGATGATCCCGAGCGTCGCCCAGAAGATCAGGTCATCGGCATGGCGACGGGCCATTGGCGAGCCCGGCTGGGCCACCAATTTGCTCAGATACCAGTAACCGATCAATATCCCGGCAAGATAGGCAAGCGAATACCATTTGAGCTGGAAAAAGCCGAGATCGAGTGCGTTGGGAGACAGGCCAAGCTCCTCAAAGCGCGTAAACTGTGCCGCATTGGCCAATATAATATCAATCAACTCTTTTCCCCGCGTGGTTTCCTGTCCATATAAAGGGAAATTCCCCTTTACCAAGAGGGAACAACGGGAGACTAGAATAATGGCGATCTCTGAACTGGACCTGGCAATCGATAAAACGATGGCAGCGCTGACTCAACCTGGTCAAATGCTGGAACTCGACACGATCAATAAATTCGGTGTCGACATGCCGGTGTTCAAGAATGCGCCGCAGAATGTCGCGGATTATCTTGCCTATTTTTCGCACCAGAATGCCGACAAGGAATTTCTGGTCGATGGTGATATCCGCCTGACCTTTGGCGAAGCCTATGCCGCCGCGCGTGTTTTGGCTGGCGGGCTGGTCGAAGGCTATGGCGTTCAGAAAGGCGACCGGATCGGTATTGCCGCGCGCAATTCGGCAAACTGGATCATCCTCGACATGGCGATCACGATAGCGGGCGGCGTTTCGACCAAGCTCAACGGCTGGTGGCAGGGCGATGAACTGGCGGACGGCATTGAGGATGTTGGCTGTCGCTATGTCTTTGCCGACTATCAGCGGGCCCAGCGTCTGGTCGAATCGAAACGCAACCACGGTGCCGAACTCCTGGTCTTCGAACATGACAAATTGCCTCTCGAAGGGCTGAAAGTCATGCTGGAAAAAGGTGGTGGTGCGGAGACGCCGATGCCGCAAATCGGACCCGAAGACAATGCGACGATATTATTCACCTCCGGTTCCACCGGTCGCTCCAAGGGTGCCTATGCCGAACATCGCTCGGTGGTACAGGGTGCCATGAGCTATGTCGGCACGGTACTGGTGCTGGTGCAAATGATGACCGCAGCCGGTACGATGCCGGAAGGGCAGCCGACCGCGATGGTCTGCGTGCCGTTGTTCCATGTCACCGCTTCGGTGCCGCTTGTGCTGGTCAGCTACGCGATCGGTCGTAAACTGGTGTTCCTCAACAAATGGGATGCCGAAGAGGCGATGCGGCTGATTGAGAAGGAACGGGTTACCTATTTTGTCGGCGTCCCGCTTATGAGCATGGAAATCTATTCGCATCCGCATCTCGACAAATATGATCTCAGCAGCTGCGTCACCATGGCCGCAGGCGGTGCGCCGCGTCCGGTCGAGCATGTTCGGCGGATCAAGGAGAAAATGGGCGATGGTTTCCCGGTGATTGGTTATGGCCTGACAGAAACCAATGGCGTTGGCTGTTCCAACCAGAATGAGAATTATCTCGCAAAACCGGACAGTACCGGTCGGGCAACCCCGCCGATTGTCGATGTCGCGATCCTTGATGATGATGGCAACAAGGTGCCGCAGGGCGAGCGCGGCGAAGTCTGTATCCGCACCGCTGCCAATTTCACCGGCTACTGGAACAATGAAGAGGCCACCCGGGATGCTTTCACCGACGACGGCTATTTCCGCACCGGTGATATCGGCTATCTTGATCCCGAATCCTATCTCTACATTGTCGACCGCAAGAAGGAGATCATCATCCGTGGCGGAGAGAATATCAGCTGTCAGGAAGTGGAAGCGGCGGTCTATGCAAATCCGGCGGTTGCGGAAGCCTGTATTTTTGGCGTTCCCGATGAACGGTTCGGGGAAGTGCCGGCACTGGTCTATCACACCAAGGAAGGCCATAGCCTGACCGACGAGGAACTGCTGGAAACGCTCAAGCACCAGTTGGCACCCTATAAAATGCCGGTACATGTCTGGCAATATGACGAACCGTTGCCGAAACTCGGCACGGCAAAAATCGCCAAAATCGTGCTTGCGAAAAAGCATCGTGACGAGCTGGCAGCGACTGGATGAATATACGCACCGATATTCCAGCTGCGCCGGCGAACCCGGGGACGCGGATCGTCCGGCAGCGGGATATTATCAATCGCCGGGCGTTGGCTGAAAAGATTGAGGAGCTGATTGCCGAATATGGCATGCCCGGCGCGCGGGCAAAGATTCTCCCTATCCTGCAGGACGCGCTCGCGAATGGCCGGGCGGAGATTAGCAAGCGCCTGCTGAAGAAGCCGTCTGCCGGCCATGAAATGGCCGCAGCCCAGTCGTTTCTGGTCGATCAGCTAGTACGGCTCATTCACGATATCGCGGTGCAACATCAATACCCGGTCAACAATCCGTCATCGGGTGAACGCATCGCGGTGATGGCAGTCGGCGGCTATGGGCGTGGTGAAATGGCACCGCATAGCGATGTCGATATTGCGTTTCTGACGCCGCACAAGACCACCAGCTGGACCGAACAGGCGGTCGAGGCGATGCTGTACTGGCTCTGGGACCTCGGGTTGAAGGTCGGGCAAAGCAGCCGTTCGATCGACGAAATGGTGCGCATGGCCAAAGGCGATCTTTCGATCCGGACCGCGTTGCTCGAAGGTCGCTATATCTGGGGCGATACCGGCGTTTACGAAGACGCGAAGCAGCGTTTTTTCAACGAGGTCGTTGCTGGCACCGACAGCACATTTGTCGCGGAGAAACTGGCCGAACGGGATGTCCGGCACATGAAAATGGGCGACAGCCGCTATGTCGTCGAGCCCAATGTCAAAGAAGGCAAGGGGGGCATGCGCGACCTGCAAACCCTCTACTGGATCGGCAAATATATCCACCGGGTAGCGTCGGCGGAGGATCTCGTCGATGTCGGTCTGTTGACCGCAGACGAATTCAAGCGTTTTCGCAAGGCAGCCAACTTTCTCTGGGCAGTCCGCTGTCACATGCATGATATCACCGGTCGCGCCGAGGACCGGCTGACGTTTGACCTGCAGCCCGAGGTCGCCCGGCGGATGCACTTTGCCGATCGGCCCGGTAAATCCTCGGTCGAGCGGTTCATGCAATATTATTTCCTGAACGCAAAAGTCGTCGGTAACCTGACGGGTGTGTTCCTCGCCCATCTCGACGAAACCCATAATGCAGGGGTCCGCCGGTTTTTGCCTTCGATGACTCGCAAACCGAAAAAGCTGAAGGGCTTCGTCCTCGATCGCGGCCGGCTGGCTTTGCCCGACGAGCAATTTTTCGAACAAGACCCTGTCCGGCTGTTGGAAATCTTCTGGCTGGCTGACAAGCACGGGCTGGAAATCCATCCCATGGCGATGCGGGCAGCGCGGCGGGATGCCAAGCTGATCGACAACAAGATTCGCAAGGATGCCCGGGCCAATAAGCTGTTTCTGGATGTGCTCTGTTCTCCGCGTGATCCGGAACTGGTGCTGCGCTGGATGAACGAGGCGGCGATTTTCGGCCGTTTCATCCCGGATTTTGGCCGGGTTGTGGCGCAGATGCAGTTCGACATGTATCATCATTATACCGTCGACGAGCATACGATCCGCGCAATTGGCCTGCTCGCAAGGATCGGCAAAGGTGATCTGGTCGACGACCATCCAAACAGCACCGCGACCATGGCAAAATTGCAAAACCGGAGGGTGTTGTTCGTCGCTACCTTGCTACATGATATTGCCAAGGGACGCGGCGGCGACCACAGTGTCCTGGGTGCGGAAGTGGCGATGAAACTCTGTCCACGACTGGGTCTGAAGCCGCATGAGACCGAACTGGTCGCGTGGCTGGTCCGCAATCACCTGCTGATGTCGGCGGTGGCTTTCAAGCGCGATCTCTCCGATTTCAAGACCATTCAGGATTTTGCCAGCAAGGTAAAAAGCGTCGAGCGTCTGCGCCAGCTCACTGTGCTGACCGTCGTCGATATTCGTGCAGTTGGACCGGGAGTGTGGAACAGCTGGAAACGGCAGTTGCTGACTGACCTGTTTGAAGCGGCGCAGGAGATGCTGTTGCTCGGTCACAAACAGCGCGGTCGCAAGGAACGGATTGACGAGAAAAAGGCCGTTCTGGCCGAGGCGCTGAATCTGCCGGACGCCGACTTCAAGAAATTGGCAAAGCGGTTCCCCGATCCGTACTGGATCGCCGAACCTGATGATATTATTGCACAAAATGCGCAGCTTGTGCTTGATGCCGAGGATACCGATCTGGCGATTTTTGCCGATATCTATGCTGAACGCGGTGCCACTTTGATCACTGTCTATGCCGCTGATCATCCGGGATTATTCTATCGGATTGCCGGGGGTATTCATGTCTCTGGCGGCAATATCATCGATGCGCGCATTCACACCACCCGTGACGGCATGGCACTGGATAATTTCCTTGTTCAGGATGCGCACGGAAAGCCTTTTTCCGAAAAGGCTCAGCTGGACCGGCTCAAGGAAGCGGTCGAGGATGCTCTGGCCAACCGGTCGAAGCTCTCGACCAAACTCGAGGCCCGACCGCTCACCCATTCACGGGCAGGCGCCTTCGCCATCACGCCATTTGCGCTGGTCGACAATGATGCGTCCAACCGGTTTACCGTGGTGGAAGTCAACGCGCAGGACCGTCCGGCCTTGCTCAATGCGTTGGCTTATGCCCTGTTCGAATCGAAAGTGACTGTGCACAGCGCGCATATCGCCACCTACGGCGAACGCGCGGTGGACACATTTTACATCACCGATTTACTGGGCGGCAAGATAACCAGCAAGCAACGGCTAAACGGGTTGCAAAAACGCCTGACCAACGCTGCGGCGGCCAAGGTCGACGAGAAAGCTGCCTAGCCCAGCTTGTCTTTCAACGCCGCCAGAGCACCAAAGGGACCGGCTTCCGCTTCGGATTTAAGCCCTTTCTTGCGGGCAACCTCATCGGCATTGGGGCCGCGCGGAAACGGATCGAGCGAAAGATAGAGCGTTTGCGCAATGGCTTCGCCGAGATCGACCTGCGCCTGCTCATATTCGACGATGTCGCATTCGTCCTCGGTCAGTTCGATCTCTTCCTCAAGCTGCTCCGGATCGGCCTTGGGTATGAACAATATATCGAATGTATCGCGGACCTGCACCGGGATGTCTTCACCGGTTATCGCGCAGCTCTGGAGCAAATCGGATTCGAGTTTTCCGGAAAAACCTATCCCGCGTTCGCCGCCCAGCAGTTTGTAGCTTGCCGTAAGGCTGGAAATTTTCGGCAAGTCGAATCTAAGTGCCAGAGCGCTTCGCTCTTCGGCGCTGGCCACGAGCTTGCCGGTCTTGGGCTTCGAGCCGATTTCGGACAGTTTGATGATGCAGGAAAATTCAGGCGCGTCCATTATACAACCGCTCCGCTGTCCGGGATGTTGCCCGCAATAATCTCGTCGGTTTTACAGGCTTCCAGTGCGGCATGATAAGTGGTGATTCTCTGCGCAATATAGCCCAGCGCTTCATCATCCGGTCTCTCGCCACGAAAAATATTGCGCAACAGCGCGTCTTGCAAGTCCGCGCCATTTTCCAGCGCTTCGCGATAGGCCCCGACCCGACCGCCCAGCGCACCCATCATCCGCCCGACATGCTTGCCGACCACCATCTCGCCAATCCCGATCTGCCGCAATTGTCCGTCCATGTCGGAAATAAAAATCTCGGTCAGCCATGCAATATCCTGACCTCGCTCCTCGTCTTTTTCCAGCCGGATCATGACCAGAGCAAATATCGCGGCAATCATGTCGAACCGGCCGTCGATACTATCCGGAACCTGGCCTTCCTCATACCAGGCTATCTGCCGTCCTTCGCGGACAATTGCCTCGTATAAGGGACGCATCCCGGCGTTGGATTTGTCTTTGGAAAATATCTTGCTGAAAAATGACATTGCTGGTTCCGCTGGTTGGATCGCAAGTTTATGGACGATCGGGTCGTTTGTTAAGTCTGGATACAGGGCATATTGATATTTATCGCCCGAGATGCAATGGGCGATGACGAGTCAGGCAACCGATATGGTGCTGGCTATATAGTGGAGAATGAGTTCGATGGTCGGCAATATCAAAAAACACAGCTTGTGGCTTGGGCTAATGGCTGGCGCCATGACGATGACGGGATGCACCCAGGTGCGCGGTCATCAGGGCTATATTGCCGATGAAGTGCTGATGTCGGCCGTTCAGGCAGGCATCGACAACCGGCAGTCGGTTGAGGCATCGCTTGGTCGTCCGACCTTTACCGGCCAGTTTGACGACAATACCTGGTATTATCTCTCCCGTGATACCCGCCAATATGGCTTCAGCACCCCGCGTCCGCGCGACCAGCAGGTGATGCGCGTGCAATTTGACGCTGAAGGCAATGTTACCGCGGTTGATCGCACCGGTCTTGAACTGGTGGCGAGCATCAGCCCGGACGGCGACAAGACACCGACTCTGGGCCGTGATCGCTCCTTTTTCGAAGAGTTATTCGGCAATATCGGCGCGGTTGGGGCTGGTGGAGCGACTGGCCCAAGCAACGATCCAACAAACCCCTAACGCCTAACCCAATATTCGCCCCGGCGGTCGCCCTTATTTGGCGATACCGCTGGCGGCGAGTACTGCCAGTGTCACCAGTTCCGATGCGGTTGATGCCATGGTTGCAATCTGAACCGATTTTTCCAGTCCGACCAGCATCGGTCCGATGACCGAATCTCCGCCCAGTTCCCGCAGCAATTTTGCTGACAGATTTGCCGATTGCAGGCCCGGCATGACCAGTACGTTGGCGGGTTGTGAGAGGCGGCTGAACGGATAGTTCGCCATCAGCTTGGGGTTGAGGGCAACGTCCGGCGCCATTTCACCTTCATATTCGAAGGTGACCCGTCGCTGATCGAGGATTGCCACTGCTTCGCGAAGATTCTCAAGCCAACGTCCTTCGGGATTACCAAAGGTGGAATAGCTGAGGAAGGCAACGCGCGGCTCGTGGCCCATCTGCCGGGCAACAGCAGCAGTCTGCTCGGCGATATCCGCCAGTTCATGAGCCGTTGGTCGTTCGTTGACCGTGGTGTCGGCCATGAACACCGTATGATGCTGGCCGACCATGACATGAATACCAAAGGCGGTGCGGCCATTCGCGACATCGATCACTTTGGCGACATCGCGGAAGGATTGCGAATAAGGGCGGGTAACCCCGGTGATCATCGCGTCACCCTGATCCATGGCGAGCATGGCAGAGCCGAATATGTTGCGGTCCTGATTGACCATGCGCTTGATATCACGCTCCATGTAGCCCCGGCGGTGGAGACGCTCGTAAAGCATGCTCACCATGTCGGGCACCAGCGGACTATTGCGGCTGTTATGGACCTCGAAACGGTCGGGATCGCTCACGCCCAGTTCCTTCAGTTTCGCCCGCACACGATCATCTCTGCCGACCAGAACCGGCGTGCCGTAGCCGCCATCCTGGAACTGGATCGCAGCACGCAGCACAACATCTTCTTCGGCTTCGGCGAAAATGATCCGTTTGGGGGCCACACGGCAAGCCTGATAGGCTTGTGTGAGAACCGATGTCGTCGGGTTGAGACGTGCCTTCAAACTCTGCCGATAGGCATCGAGATCCTCGATCGGCTTCTGGGCAACGCCGCTATCCATGGCGGCTTTGGCCACTGCCGCGGAAACCACGTCCATCAGGCGCGGATCAAAGGGGGCAGGGATGATATATTCGACGCCGAAGCTTGGTGCTAGTCCGCCATAGGCAACCGCGACCTCTTCCGGAACCTGTTCGCGAGCCAGTTCGGCAATCGCGTGAGCGGCGGCGACTTTCATTTCCTCGTTGATACGGGTTGCCCGGACATCGAGGGCACCGCGAAAGATGAAAGGGAAACCGAGGACATTATTGACCTGGTTGGGATAATCGGAGCGTCCGGTGGCGACAATCGCATCGGGCCGGGCGGCTTTTGCGTCAGGCGGCGTGATTTCCGGATCGGGATTGGCCATGGCGAAGATGATAGGCTGCGGGGCCATGTCCTTGACCATTTCCGGTTTCAGGGCGCCAGCCGCAGACAGGCCGAGGAAAACATCGGCACCCGAAAGCGCGTCGGTCAATGTACGGGCATCGGTGTCGATAGCATGAGCGGATTTCCACTGGTCGACATCGTCGCGGCCACGATAGATGACGCCCGTGCGGTCGCACATGGTCAGATTGTCATGCGGAACGCCGAGGCTCTTGATCAGCGAGGCGCAGGCAATGGCGGCGGCACCGGCGCCGTTGACGACAACCTTGATATCCTCGATCTTGCGATCAGTCAGCAGACAGGCGTTGATGATGCCGGCAGCGGCGATAATCGCGGTGCCGTGCTGGTCATCGTGAAATACCGGAATATTCATCCGGTCGCGCAGGGTCTGCTCGATGATGAAACAATCGGGTGCGGCAATATCTTCCAGATTGATGCCGCCAAAGCTGGGCTCCATGATCTCGACGGCGTTGATAAATCTCTCCGCATCTTCGGTGTCGAGTTCCAGATCAATAGCATCGACATCGGCGAAGCGTTTGAACAATACCGCTTTGCCTTCCATCACTGGCTTGGAGGCCAGTGCGCCAAGATTGCCAAGGCCAAGAATGGCGGTGCCGTTCGAGATGACGGCGACCAGATTGCCCTTTGCGGTATAATCATAGGCTTTTGTAGGGTCTTCGGCGATTGCCCTGACGGGGACGGCGACGCCTGGCGAATAGGCCAGGCTGAGGTCGCGCTGGGTGGCCATCGGCTTCGACGCGATAATCTCGATTTTCCCGGGACGCCCGTGGGAGTGAAAAAGAAGGGCTTCCCGTTCGGAAAAGTCTAGGTTGCTATCGTTCTTGTCGGCCAAATTATATCTCCGTTTATCGTTGATTGGCTTGAATACGCCGTTTGGATGTTCACGTCCCGGATGGCGATCTACTCGCTTTGTCGCGAAGCCGCAATATTCAAGTAAAATTCAATAGGATGTGCTTGCTACTCTTTTATGTATCGCTGCACTCGGCTATCGCGAGTGCATGGCAACCCGGACTCAGGATAAAGTGGAAAACACGGTCAAAGACCCTTCGCCGGCAACGGCCAAGGTGACGCCGATGATGGAGCAATATTTCGCGCTCAAGGAAAAGGCGGACGACTGCCTGCTTTTCTATCGGATGGGTGATTTTTTCGAGCTTTTTTACGAAGATGCCAAGCTGGCTTCGGCAGCGCTCGACATCGCCCTGACTTCGCGCGGGAAAAATGCGGGGGATTCTATCCCGATGTGCGGCGTGCCGGTCCATGCTTCTGAAAACTATCTGGCAAAATTGATCCGTGCCGGTTTTAAGGTGGCGATTGCCGAGCAGATCGAAACGCCGGCCGAAGCGAAGGCGCGCGGTGGTTACAAGGCTTTGGTGGCGCGGGATATCATCCGTTATGTGACCGCCGGAACGCTGACCGAAGATACATTGCTTGATGCGCGCAGCGACAATATGCTGGTCGCTCTCGCCCAGATACAGGGCGAGATCGGGCTGGCGGCAGCGGATATATCGACCGGCAGTTTTGAACTGGCGACGATTGCGGACGACGCGCTTGATGCCGAACTGGCCCGGCTCGCGCCGTCGGAGATCATTTGTCCGCCCGCGCTGCTGCCAAGACTGGCAAAGGCGACCGGCTGGAACAAGGATCATTTTGACAGCGTTGGAGCGGAACAGCGCCTGCGGGACCATTTCGGGGTGGCGACACTCGACGGCATGGGCGAATTTTCGCGTGCGGAACTGGCGACGGCGGGCGGTCTGGTAGCTTATGTCGAACATGTGTCGCAGGGCAATATGCCCTATTTGCATCCACCGAGAAGGCGCGAAACCCGGGAATTTCTTTCGATCGACGGTCCGACCCGTGCGAGTCTCGAGATCGACCGGACGCTGGCCGGCGCGCGCGAGGGCAGCCTGCTCCACGCTATCGACCGTACGGTTACCCCCGCCGGCGCGCGTTTACTGGCGAGGGACCTGTCCGCGCCATTGTTCAATGAAAAACAGATCAACCAGCGGCTCGGGCTGGTGCAGTGGTTCCATGACGGTTCGGCGGTGCGCGATGATGTGCGGACCGAGCTCAAGGCTTTGCCGGATATCGGCCGGGCGTTGGGCCGTGTCTCGGTCGGGCGCGGCAGTCCGCGTGATCTTGGCCAGATTCGTGATGGCCTGAGCGGCGCACGGATCTTGCGCGAACGGCTGACACTGGTGGCCGGTTTGCCGGAACTGCTCGACAATATTCTGCCCGCGCTTGATGGCCATGGCGAATTGGTCGACTTGCTGGAGCGGGCGCTGGTCGAGGCACCGCCGACCGATATGACCAATGGCGGCTATATCGCACAGGGCTTCGATCCGGCGCTTGATGAACTGCGCAGCGCCGGTTCCGACGGTCGCAAATCGATCGCGATACTGGAAGCGCGCTATCGCGAAGCAACCGGAGTCAACACGCTCAAGATCAAGCATAATGCGGTGCTCGGCTATTTTATTGAAGTCCCCGCCCGACATGGCGACAGTCTGATGGCGGAAAATTCCGGTTTCACCCATCGTCAGACGCTGGCCGGTGTCGTGCGTTTCAACTCGACCGATCTGCACGAAGAAGCCGTCCGTGTATCACAGGCCGGCGCGCATGCTCTGGCTGCCGAAGCGGCTCATTTTGAGGAGTTGGTCGAAAAGGTTCTGGCGCGCAAGCACGAGATTGGCGAAAGCGCCGACGCGCTGGCCCGGATCGATGTCTCTGCAGCGCTGGCCGAGCGCGCTGCCGAGGGCCAATGGTGCCGCCCCGAATTTGTCGATGGAAATATACTGGATATCCAGGCTGGCCGTCATCCGGTGGTCGAGTCGGCTCTGTCGGCCAAGGGCGATCCCTTTGTCGCCAATGATTGCACCCTCGCTCAGGACGAGCGGCTGTGGCTGGTGTCCGGTCCCAATATGGGCGGTAAGTCGACCTTCCTGCGGCAAAATGCGCTGATCGTCATTCTTGCCCAGGCAGGCGGCTTTGTTCCGGCCTCGTCGGCGAAACTCAGCCTTGTCGATCGTCTGTTCAGCAGGGTCGGTGCCTCGGACAATCTGGCGCAGGGCCGTTCGACCTTCATGGTCGAGATGGTCGAGACCGCCGCGATCCTGTCGCAGGCAACCGAGAAAAGCTTCGTCATTCTCGACGAAGTGGGCAGGGGCACTTCAACTTATGACGGTCTTGCGCTCGCCTGGGCTGTGGTCGAGGCAGTGCACGAGACCAATCGCTGCCGCTGCCTGTTCGCAACCCATTATCACGAGCTCACCCGACTGGCCGACCGGCTGGATGCGCTGTCGCTCCACCATGTCCG
This sequence comes from uncultured Parasphingorhabdus sp., assembly GCF_963975555.1. Classification (GTDB taxonomy): domain Bacteria; phylum Pseudomonadota; class Alphaproteobacteria; order Sphingomonadales; family Sphingomonadaceae; genus Parasphingorhabdus. The sequence goes on from NZ_CAXBHH010000001.1 coordinate 1,006,806, forward strand.
CGCCCGTGAGTGGAAGGGCGATCTGGTTCTGCTCCACGAACTGGCCAAAGGTCCGGCGGACCGCAGCTATGGTCTGGCGGTAGCGAAACTGGCGGGCATTCCCAAGCCGGTGCTCAATCGCGCCAAATCGGTGCTCGACAAGCTTGAGGCCGGCAAGGCGGAAACCGGTGGTCTCGCTGCGGGCCTTGGCGATTTGCCATTATTTGCCGCCAGCCTTGCGGATGTTGAAGAAAAATCCGATGGCTTGCGTCAGGCGCTCGGTGCGATTGACGTGGATGCACTGTCCCCGCGCGAGGCGCTGGACCAGCTATACGCGCTGAAAGCGCAGCTCGAACAGGAATGACGATATGAAAAAATGGATCGTGATATTGCTGACCGCGGCGATCGCCGGCGGGGCAGTCTTTGTCTATTATGCCCGCAGTGCTAATGCCGAGCCGCTGGAAATCGGTGCGACTGCACCCGATTTTACCACCACCGGCGCGCTTGCCGGGCAGGAATTCCAATTCTCGCTGGCCGACAAACTGAAAGACGGTCCGGTCGTGCTCTATTTCTTTCCCAAGGTCTTCACCGAAGGTTGCACGATCGAAGCCAATATGTTCGCCGAGGCCACCTCTGAATTCAATGCCGCCGGGGCTACGGTGATTGGAATGTCCGGTGATGATATCGAAGGGTTGAAGAAATTCTCCGTCTCCGAATGCCGTGACAAATTCGCGGTTGCCCGTGCAGATGAAAAGATCATCGAAGCCTATCAGGTGCGGATGGCACCCGGCCTCGCGATGACCAACCGGACCAGCTATGTTATCGACGAGGGCGGCAGGATCGTCTTTGTCCATAGCGCGACGAAACCACAGGGCCATGTATCGGGCACGCTTGCAAAAGTGAAAGCACTCTCCAAAAGCTGATTAAACACTTGCATTTGCCGCACGGCTAGACTGAAGGAATTCTATGACCGATCACGCACCAGATCCAGCCATGCTTGCCAAAGCAGAAACGCTCACCGACGCACTGCCGTATATGCAGCGCTATGCCGGCAAGACCTTTGTCGTCAAATATGGCGGCCATGCGATGGGCGACGCCAGACTGGCGCGCAACTTTGCCGAGGATATTGTTCTGCTGAAGGCGGTCGGGATCAACCCGGTCGTTGTGCACGGCGGCGGACCGCAAATCGGCGCGATGCTGCAACGGATCGGCGTGGAAAGCAAATTCGTCGACGGATTGCGCGTCACCACCAAGGAGACAGCGGAAATTGCCGAAATGGTCCTGTCGGGCGCGATCAACAAGGAACTGGTCAGCTGGATCGAGCAGGCTGGCGGCAGCGCCATCGGCATTTCCGGCAAGGACGGCGGTTTTGTCAAGGCGACGAAATTGCGCCGCACCGAACGCGATCCGGACAGCAATATCGAACGGATCATAGACCTCGGCTATGTTGGCGAACCGAAGCAAGTCGATCGCAGCGTGGTCGACATGATTTCGACCGCCGGAATGATCCCGGTTATCGCGCCAATCGGCGTCGGTGAAGACGGTGCAACCTATAATATCAACGCCGATACAATGGCCGGTGCGGTGGCTTCGGCCCTGCGCGCCGCGCGGCTGTTCCTGCTGACCGATGTTCCCGGCGTGCTCGACAAGCAAGGAGAGTTGCTGACGGATCTCGACCCGACGAAAATACAGGCTCTGGTCGATGAGGGTACGATTTCCGGCGGGATGATCCCGAAGCTCGAAACCTGTGTAAAAGCTGTCCAGGAAGGCGTCGATGCCGCCGTCGTACTCGATGGTCGTATCCCGCACGCGATGCTGCTCGAAATCTTCACCAGCAAGGGCGCGGGTACGCTGGTCAAGGACAGTCACCGGGTTGTATAATTGCCTGACTGTGTTATATAGTTGATACAGTAAATTACTGGCGTTACAGGCGACAAACCTCTAGCCGCTAAGCCAGATTATCGATAAAGGGTCCGTCCATGGCATTAGCAATTCTTCAAATCATCGCAATCCTGCTCAATGTGGCAATTACCATCATCATCGTGCAGGCGATTATGAGCTGGCTGCTCGCGTTCAACGTCATCAACCTGCAAAATGACATCGTCAACGCGATCTGGACCACGCTGGATGCGCTCACCGCGCCGATCTATCGGCCAATTCGCAAGATCATGCCGGATTTCGGAGCGATTGATCTTACGCCGATGGTTGTCATTATCGCTATCATCATCCTGCAGGACGCAATCCTGCCAGCTCTGGCGCAGGCATTGCTCAGTTGACAGCCGCACATATCATTGACGGCAAGGCTTTCGCAGCCGGTCTTCGCGAGCGGATCAGGGAAGCGGTTCCTGCTTTCGTAAAGCAGGCTGGCCGTGCGCCGGGTCTGGCCGTGGTGCTGGTCGGTGAAGATCCTGCCAGTCAGGTCTATGTCGCTTCCAAGCACAAGGCGACCATCGCTGCGGGTATGGAAAGTTTCGAGCACCGGCTGCCCGCCGATGTCGCTCAGGACGACCTGCTCGCTTTGGTCGAGCAGTTGAACGCCGACGAAACGGTGGACGGAATATTGGTTCAACTGCCTCTGCCAAAAGGCCTCGACGAAAAAGCGGTGGTGATGGCGATCGATCCGGACAAGGATGTCGATGGTCTTCACGTGATCAATGCGGGCCGGCTGGCCAATGGTGAAGAAGCGCTGACACCGTGCACACCGCTCGGCAGTCTGATGCTGCTGAAAGACACATTGGGCGACCTGACCGGCCTCGACGCCGTTGTGGTCGGCCGATCGATACTAGTCGGCAAGCCGATGGCACAACTGCTGCTCGCTGAAAATTGCACCGTTACCATGGCACACAGCCGGACCCGGGATCTTCCCGACGTCGTCCGCCGCGCTGATATTGTAGTCGCTGCCGTTGGTCGTGCTGAAATGGTCAAGGGCGACTGGCTGAAAGACGGCGCGGTCGTGATTGATGTCGGTATCAACCGGCTGGAAGCCGCGCCGGGCGAGAGCAAGGGTCGTCTGGTCGGCGATGTCGCCACCGCCGAAGCACTCGACCATGTCCGCGCGATTACGCCGGTTCCGGGAGGGGTTGGCCCGATGACCATTGCGGTGCTATTGCGCAATACTCTGGTCGCCGCATCCGCGCGCGCCGGACTGGAGAAACCGGAGGGTTTGTAATGCGTCTATTTGCCGTAGTCGGAATTGCACTGATGCTTTCGAGCTGTGCCAGCGGCGGCGGGCTCAACGACCGCGAGCGTTATAATCGGGTGATCGGAAAACCGGTCGCCAATCCCAGTGCCGTGGTCAAAGCCGAATTGTCCTTCGCCCGTCTGGCGCAGGAAAAGGGTCAGTGGACCGCGTTCCGTGAAACCGCTGCGGATGATGCGATCATGTTCACTCCCGCCCTTGTAAACGCCCAGCAGTGGCTGAAAGGCAAAGCCGATCCGGCGCAGGCCGTCGACTGGCAGCCGCATAAAATTTTCATGTCCTGCGATGGCAGCATCGGTGTCGCGACCGGCGCCTGGCAACAGGAAAATGGCGCCACCGGCCATTTTACCACCATCTGGCACCAGGATGATTTCGGCAACCGTCGACCCAGTAAAGACGTGTCGTGGAAATGGATATTTGATGATGGTGTGCCGCTGACCACGCCGCTTGCGGAACCCGATTATGTCGAAACCGAAGTCGCCTCGTGCAAGTCCGAGGGGCGCGCCGCTACCGCACCGGCCGGCCTGACGACGAAGGGCAAGTCCGGGGCTTCAGTGGACGGGAGTCTGTTGTGGAACGCTGCTTTCACCGCCGATGGATCGCGCATCGTCTTTGTCGACCTCGCTCAAGCCGATGGCAGCTTCAAGCGGGTACATGAATATAAGGTCGACGCACCAACCTCATGATCGAACTTTTCATCTCTGCCTTCATCACCTTTTTTGTAGTGATTGATCCACCCGGCTGCGCGCCGATCTACGCCAGTCTGACCAGCAGCGTGCCCGAGCGCGATCGCCGGGTCATGGCCATTCGGGCGATATTCGTCGCCGCGATCATCCTGCTCGTCTTTGCCCTGTTCGGCGAACAGATGCTGGGTGCGCTTGGCATCAGCCTCGACAGTTTCCGGATCGCTGGCGGCATCATGCTGTTCCTGATCGCGCTGGAAATGGTGTTCGAGAAACGCACCGAACGGCGCGAGGACCGGGCACAGGAGATTATCGAACAGCCCGAGATCGAGGATGTATCGATCTTCCCCATGGCCATGCCGATGATTGCCGGACCGGGTTCGATTGCTGCGGTCATGCTGTTGACGTCCCAGCATGATGGTATCGACAATGCGCTTGTCATTCTCGGTGCGCTGGCAACGGTGTTGTTGCTGACGCTAATCGGATTGCTTGCTGCCGGGCCGCTGATGCGGATATTGGGCAACAAGGTCGAGGCCGTCATCACCCGGGTTCTCGGCGTGCTGCTCGGCGCGCTGGCGGTGCAATTTGTGGTCGACGGGCTGAACGCGAGTTTCTGATTTACCGCTTCGCCGTCACCCGGTGATCACGCCCGCGCTGGACAGCAGCTTGTAGGCACGATCGGCCAATGCCGGACTGACGATCAGCCGGGCGAGCAATTCTTGCGGGCTTTCGTTTCTTCCGCTTCCATAGGCTGCAACCAGTCGATCCCATGAGACCCGCGATTCCGCGATCCGGCCGTTTTTGGCATAGACCATGGCCATGGCGACATCATAATAGGGACCGACTCCGGTGCTGGACGGAATGATTTTCTCGGCCAATATCAGGGCTTCCTTGTCTTTGCCCTCTGCCATCAAAGTCAGCACGAGGCCAGTCTCCGCAAGAATCGAGCCTCGCGGATCCAAAGCGATGGCTCGTCTCAGATACTGGTTGGCATCGGGATCGGCGCACGCAAAGAGATTGGCGCCGGTTTCTGCCTGAATAGAGGCTTCATAAGGGTCCAGCGCGACAGCTCTTTCGGCAAATTCTTTCCCGCGAGCACAGTTGCCATTGAAGAAGCTGGATCTGGCGAGAGCGAAGACTGCGGATGAATCTTCTCTGCCGCGAACCATCGCACGGCGAGCAAACTGCAGACCGGCCTCGGGATCGGGTTTCCTGCCGGTGGCCTCTTCCCGCAAAAAAGACATGAAGGAAGCGGCTGCAAGAATTCGGCTATCCAGAGGGTCTACGACTAGCGATTGTTTGATGCACGACTCGACCGCAGGCAATAGTTCTGGGTCCCGATTGGCACGGTAGTTTTCGAAGCGAAGCTGGCAAGCGTAGCCGATCATTGCATTATCCGGCAGATGTTTGCGCTGATCGGTGGCAACCACACCGTAAATACCAGCTATGCGACCGGCGATAGGGCCAAGTTTTTCGGGATAATCAGCCGCTGAATCCGGCATGGCTATTGTTGTCGACCAGATTGTTTCGCTTTCCGCCAGCGAGGTTAGGGACAATATGACTTCCGGACCGCTCGGACCAGCTACCAATTGGCTTTTAAACCGGTAGGCATTCTGATCCTTTCCCGGGATGACGCTGGATGTTTCCCCTGCTGCCAGCCGCACTAGTGGAGAACTGGCAAAGGCATTTTCCAAAAACAGCCGGATTTCGGTGTCACTGCCAAGCTCTTTGTCGGGTAGTGCGTTCTGCGAGGGCGAAAAATAGATTTTCGGAGGCAGGGTATAATCCTGCGACGCGGTCTCTGTGCCGGATATATTCCGGTCGAAGCTGTTCAGCGACCAGACCAGGCCGATTCCTACAATCAGGAGAAATGCCGCTAGTCCGAGAGTTGTCTGTCGGTTGCTGAACCACCGATCCATTTCAGATTCGACGGGTGAGATGGCAGACACATCACTGACATATGGATCTGCGTTGTCCGGATTTTCGTCCAGCCCGGCATCGTCCATCTGGATTTCGACGGCATAGTGGCCAATTGGTATCCGTAGCCGCTCTTCTCTGCCCATTGCTGCATAATGGGCCACCAGCATCTTGCGCAATCTTCCCACCTGTACCCGGGGATAACTGTCGACCTGGACATCGAAATCTTCGGTGCGACCGAGCCCGTCTACTGCAATCTGATAGGCTTTAGGCGGGTTTGCCGGGTTGGAAATCGCCTGATCAACCAGATAGCGGAGAAGCTGGGACATGACTGGAGAACGGACAAAGTCCGACGATTGCAGAAGCGAATTGGCTTCTGCGCGAAGCAGTCTGGTTCGCTGTTCACCCGCGGTCGACGAGTACATTATTTCGAACTCCCAAACGTCGGGATTTTAACCAAGATGCCTGGGTTTCGGCCGGCGATATCCATCATTCGAATTCCACCCAGTCCCGAAGACTGATCCAGCCCTCACGGCCTACAATGATATGATCGTGAACGGTGAGTCCGAGCTCTTTCCCGGCTTTGACCAGCCTGAGAGTGGCGTCGATATCATTTTCGCTCGGTTTTGGATCACCGGAAGGATGATTATGCGCAAGGATCAGCGCTGTTGCGTCCAGAGCGAGCGACCGTTTCAAAATCTCGCGCGGGTAAATGGGTGCTTCGGAAATAGTGCCTCTGCTGACCACCTCGTCGCTGATAAGCCGGTTTTTGCTGTCCAGAAACAATACACGCACTTCTTCAATCGGCAAACGCGCCATGGCGACAACAAGATATTCGATCACGTCAGCCGCTTTGGAAAGGGAAATACGGTCCAGCATCTCGTCCTTGAACGATACAAGCATGGCTTCGTGTACCAACGACAGGATTGCCCGGGCGGGGTTGCTCTCGGTTATCCGGCTTTGGGCGTGCAGAGCCCCTCCAATGGAGCCGAATTCCGCGATAATCCCGCCCGCTACAGCGGAGGCATTGTCTATTTTTGCCAGAATGAAAAGTCGCTCCAGGATTTGTCGACCCCGAATTGCCGAAGGCGTTGCTGGTGGCGGTAAGTCCCTGCGGTCAAAACGATCAACATCGGATAGACCCAGAATGCGGCTATTACAAAATAGGCTTGGGGAAGCAGTTCCGGTATTATCATTATTGGAATATGTGACAAAACTTGAATAACCTGCATCGAGCAAATCCATATCGTCCAATACCTTTCTGCATGTAGCGCTAACATCACAAATGCGGACAATATTGCCAGATCGACTATAAAGATGCCGACTTCCGGTTGCGCAAATCTGCCTTCCGAAGGCGAGGCCGTAACGATTGTCATTGCAATACCGACAATGAAGATCATCACGGCCCGCTTTTCGGGCTGTCCTCCCCTGATTGCCGAATAGATGCAAACGACCGCCAGAAGAGAGAAGAAGAGATCAATGCGAGACATTGGATGACCGGACCAAATAAGGGAGGCGCAGTCAAGTCTCGCTGGTTTTGTTAGGCGCTTTCAACAACGCGAAGCGGACTCAATTTTTCATCCGTAGCTGTTGCTCGGTTTGGTGGGCATTCGAAAACATCACCCAGTGCAACTGCCCGCAGTCCTGCGTCTTCCCGGTCCTCGGCCAAATGGGCATGTGCTTCCACGACTTCCCGGTATGAGCGCGCTGTTTGCGCTGCTGCAGCGATCAGTTTTTCGGATGCATCGATTCCTGCGGTCAGAGAAAAGCGCGTTCCAGGTGCGAGACGGGCAGCAGCGATGCTGCTCATCAGTTCGCCCATCTGAATCATCGTCAGATTGAGGGATTTTTCGACTTCGTTAATTTTCTTGGCAATGGGGCGGGCTGCTTCGATACGTTGATTCAACATGTGATTCTCCAGACGCCGGATGACTCCGACGTCGACTGATGACCAAATTTACAGAGAATTAGCTTAGGCTGATCAACCGGCTCACAAGCATCGCTGCGAGACAGACAAAGGCGAATGCGAAGGCTAGTTTGACCGACAGGTCAGCGATAGCCCAGATCCGTGCTCCCTTGCTTAAATCATTACCCAATTCTCCCTGCTTGCGGAACGGCACAGACAGAGGTGGATTGGGGGACGTTGCATAAGACTGGTAAGTCGCCTGCATTTCCTTGACCCTATCCCGGTCCGGTGACGCTGCCTGTTGTCCAGGCAAGGGATAAATTGCGTCGGAATGAGGCTTTGGGACAATCCCAATATTCTTGGGCACAAAAAATTTGGGAGCGATACCCTCATGGTCAGCCAGCATGCGCGCAGCCGCTTTGCTGCTTGTTACCTGCAGTTTTTGGCGCGCTGACCGCAAACGTTCGTTAATAATATTGGGGGTCACATCGCTAACCTGAGCAGCGGTTTTGGCGTCATGACCCTGCAAAAGGAGGTGGAGTGCCTCTTTTTCCTTTTCGTTCAGGTCATCGCAAGGCGTACTGGTCATCCGTCATTCATAAATCAGGCAGGGCGATATTGCAAAAAAGATCGACAAGATAAATTCTATCCGGCGTGATGCGGTGGCTCCGAACCAGTTTTGGCCCTGATTAAATGGGGTAAAATCAAATGTTACCGCTAAAAATAGTTAAGAAAAATCGCCTGATCTTCGGCCCTGTGAACGGATTTCTGCCTGTTTTCCGGCAATGGTGTTAACCTGTTACCCTATTTCCGCATAGTGAAACGGTTTGAAACTCGAGAACGCCATCCGATCGGCGCATAACCAATGGCGTTCGGTTGGAAGCTCCGGGCAATGGTAGGAGGAAAATGCGGTGAGATGGTTCCGGTCCCCCTGGATTCAGATCCGCTTTTTCTGAGCAGCCATTGGTCAAGCGAATGGAATATTCTGGTCAATATTCTCTCGCTGCTATTGGGCTCCCATCCGAACTAAATGAAGTGGTCGGTCCCGATGCACTTCGTTTAGATTATCTATCCGGGTCGATCGACCTTCTCCCAAGAAATGATCGACCCGGAAAAGATAGCCGCCGCCTTCGCGAATTCGACTGAATTTGCTTTATCATTTTCAGGATATGGCTTCGAGCCGAAAAATTTGTTTGGTGGCCAGCAAAATTTTGCGGCCAATAGAGATTGAATTGGAAAAAATGAAACTTCGTAAATTAAATCTGAACCGAAGAGAAAAAGAACTGATTCTGGGGAATTTCGTGGCCTGGGGTTCCATCGTCACGGCCTTGACTCTGGCAATTTCTTTGGCCCCGAGCATCGCTGCCGAAGAAGTCCAGGCTGGCGGAGCAGCGTCTGACGTCATGTAATCTGACACCCGCACCATTGCGTCAGACGTAGCGATGCGTTTCTATAATTTACGCGCTTCTTCAATCAGCATCACCGGAATCCCGTCTCGGATCGGATAGGCCAGGCCCGCCGTTTCGCTGATGAGTTCTTGCGCTTCGGCATCATGGACAAGCGGCCCGCGACTTATCGGGCAAACCAGTATTTCCAGCAGCTCGGGATCAATTGCCCGCTTTCCATCGGTTGCTGACTCATTGGTCATTGTAACGTGACCCGATCGTCGTCGCCATCCTGGCGGCCGAAAAATTCCAGCAGCTGGATGATCATCTCGGCGCGATTGGCCAAGCCATCGACCTCAAGCAGGGCCTGTTTCGAGGCGGCGTCGAAAGGCGCGATCTGTGCGATACCGTTGACAAAGGCCGTGTCGTCGAGTCGGCCGATACTGTCCCAATCGACCTGATAACCCTGCAGGTCGGCAAATTTCCGCGATTCAATCTCCAGTGCGGCGCGTTCGGCGCTGGCCAGCACCTCGTCCAGTTCCTGATCGTCTTCGATTTCAGCTCTTACCTGGCGGAATGCAGTCGACGCGTCGATTTCTTCGACAATGCGGAATCGGGCCACACCTTCCAATACGACATTGAAGCGGCCGTCATCCAGCGCCTCGATATCGATGATCTTGCCGAGGCAGCCGATGTCGAACAGGGCAGGGTGCTTGCCCGCCTCCTTCGGCTGGACCATTCCGATCTGCCGGTCGCGGGCCATCGCATCGTTGATCAGCGCACGATAGCGTTCCTCGAATATGTGCAACGGCAGATGCATGCCGGGAAACAGCAACGCGCCCGACAATGGGAATATAGAGAGCCGTTTGGTTTCACTCATCCGAAGAGCACAGCGCTGAGCTTGCGGCGGGTGGCGGCAACCCATTCGTCTTCAAGACCGACCATTTCAAACAGCGACAGCAATTTCAGACGGGCCGCACCGTCGTTCCATTCCTTGTCGGCGGCGATGATGGATAGCAGATGCTCGGCGGCAGCGTCATGGTCACCGGTGGCGATAAGCGCGCTGGCGAGGTCGAATCGTGCCTGATGGTCTTTGCCATTGGCAGTTACAGCCGCCTTCAAGGCTTCCAAAGCACCGGCATCCGGTTTGTCCTTGGCGAGTTGCAGGGTTGTCTGCGCCCGTTCGATCGCGGGGTCGCTGAGCAGCTCCTCCGGCAATCCGGCGAGCGCCGCTTCTGCTTGCTCTATATGGTCAGCCGCAACCAGCGCGCGAATCAGTCCGCCGACGGCCTCGACATTATCAGGCGCCATGTCGGCGATCTGCGCGAAAATCCCGGCAGCACGCTCGGCATCGCCTTCACCCAGTACTTCTTCGCCCATGGCGAGCAAGGGCGCGACATCCTGTTCGGGTTCCGCTCCGCCACCAACCGGCAGCTTCTCGAGCAGTTGGTCTAGCATCGAGGATAATTGGCTCTCGGTGCGTGCGCTGGTCAGGTCGGCCACCGGCTTGCCCTGGAAAATCGCATAGACGGTCGGGATCGACTGCACCTGGAATTGCGCGGCGATAAACTTGTTCTCGTCGACATTGAGTTTCGCCAATATAACGCCGCGATCCGCATATTGCGCCGCAACCTTTTCCAGCACTGGCGTCAGTGCCTTGCACGGCCCGCACCATTCTGCCCAGAAATCGAGGATGACGAGCTTGTCCATACTGGGCGTCACGACTTCCCGCTGGAAAATCTCTACCGCTTTTTGTTCTTCGACTGTCAGTCCTGCTGTTGCCACATCATGCTCCTGTTATGGCGCCGGACCAATGCCCGGACCCGCGCCCAAATCGTTAATCTTGTGGACATTATGTGGGGTCCGGCGCGTCAATACCAAGGATATTTTTGCATTTGTATTGAACTAGTGGTTGATTGGGGCTTGCGGGGTATAAAAACCCATGCTAACCGCGCGCCTCAACTGCTGCTGACCAAGTGATTACCCAAGTGTCGCAGCAACGCCGAGCGGGCGTAGCTCAGGGGTAGAGCACAACCTTGCCAAGGTTGGGGTCGAGAGTTCGAATCTCTTCGCCCGCTCCAGTTTTTCGGTTAAAGCAAACATGCGGCGCATGTTTGCCCGAAAAACTCCCGACCGTAAGGAAGGGGCGATCACCCAAACACCTCTCAGCACTATCACCCCGCGAGTTTCCTGTTCCGGGAAAATCGACTGTTGGGCGGGCTAGGCAATTTACAGCTTTATTCAGTCGCCCAGCTAAACACAGCGTTGGCAACGTCTGTTCGAGGTTCCTCGTCCAGGGCACGGGCCCACTCCAATGTCGCGGCCCATTTATCGAGCATGGCAATCAAGCCGTCCGCATCCTTCGTGTCAGCATGGGCATCTGCCAAATCGTAGCGGAACGAAATCGCAATGGAGGCTAGTGATCCCGCTTGGCCGTATAAATCAGCAGCCGCCGTCCGGTCGCCCGCAGCAGCACGCTCAAGGGCTTGCTCGCGCAGTCGCGAAGCATTGGCAATAAGGCCGGAAATATGATCAATCATAAGATAGCCGGATTCGGTGCTTAATTGTGCTGAACGAGTCATGACAATCCCACTATATCCCTCCGTCCGTAAATGCGCCCTTGTCGGGATTATATCGGTTTGGTGATTATTGTGTCCGCAGCGAAAATTGCAACCGATTCGATGTCCAGTGCAGGCCATTGTGGGAAAGCCGATATTTCGGACCAGTTTGCGATACGGATGTATCCGCCTGCCGGATCATCATTCTGTGTTCACCAGGCTATTGTATATAGTGCTTTGTGCTTCAGTCAGGCTTGGTTTCTACGCCGGGCTGAAAAGCAGGGCGTGGAATGTTCGGGCAAACCCTCTTTTGATCACTGCTCCTACGCCCTCAAAATTCCCGTTATCAGTTTCGGGTCTCCCGACGTGTCCACATCAAACGCGGCTTCTTTGAGCGGGAGCCTTTCCGCCCCATTTGTGCGCCATATTTGATCGGTGAATATTTGACGGCATCGAGATGCGAAGAATTTCGCTCGATCAACTAACTTGCATTGACGTACCCACTTCGCTAGTTTAACGACCCTGAGAAGATAGTTCGGTTGCATGTATGACCGGATATGATGGGAGAGAGCATATGAATTTATTTAAAACATCGAGTCATTTTTCAATAGCAATCTGTTGTTTTGCGTTCCCGGTGGTGGCCCTGGCGCAGTCCGCTGGAGCGCCGACCCAGACCGAAGTGCAGGCCGAACCGGCAGCGCAAGCGGGTTCTAATATGCAACTCGATGTCATTGTTGTGACGGCGCAAAGGCGAGATGTAAGCGTGCAGGATACGTCAGCGGCGATCTCGGCTTTCTCGTCTGAAGGACTCGAAGCAGCCCGGGTTCTCAGTTTCGAGGATCTGGCAGGCGCAGCGACCTCTTTGTCGTTCACTGCATTGTCTCCGCTCGATCAGGAATTCAATATTCGCGGGATCACCAACACCCGGCTCGATTCCCCGACTGCCGATCAGTCGATCGGTATCTTTACCGATGATGTCTATGTCGGCCGCTCCGGTCTTTTCAATTTTGACCTTTACGATATCGGTCGGGTCGAAGTGGTTCGCGGGCCTCAGGGCGTTCTCCTGGGCCGCAACGTCGCCGGCGGTGCGATCAGCATCTATAGTGCGCGTCCGGAATCAACTTATGGCGGAAGTCTAAACGCGTCTTACGGCAATTATGATGAAAAGCTGGTAAAAGGACATATCACCGGACCACTCAGCGACAGCGTCAATGGCCGGTTCGCGTTTCAGGTACGCAATCGCGACGGATTTGGCCACGATGTTGCCCATGACGTCGATCTGGACAATGTCGACAGCGTGCAGATGCGCGGACAATTGCAATATCAGCCTTCAAATTCCAATTTCAGCGCGCTCCTTATCGCCGATTATACCAAGGATAGCTCAACCGGAACACATTCGGTGGCTATAGATGGTCCGGCCGCCGGAGCCGGCCCGTGGAGCACGGCGCGGGCACAAGTGGCTGCCTTGCGTCCTGAAGGACTCTCGATCCGAGAAAGTTTGCCTGACTGGCAGACCTACAAGGGCGACGCGGACGCGACTCCCCAGCAGCTCGACCGCGAAGCCTGGGGTCTGACGCTCAACCTCTCGAACGAGTTCGAGGGTGTCGGTACGCTTACCAGCATCACCGGCTATCGCAGCGGCAAGGCGTTCAGCCAGTATGACCAGACCGGCATCGGGCCCAGCAACAGCTACGGTATTACCTTGCCGCTGCTGTTCCGGTCTCCGGTTCGCGAAAGTGAAGATATCAAGCAGTTCACGCAGGAAATCCGGATGGTCTCCGAGCAACCGGATGATCGCGGGTTCGACTGGATCGTCGGTGGCTATTTCCAGCATGACAACGTGGAAAAGCATGACATTATCGCGTTCGAAATCGCAGTGCCGGCAATCCCGACCCTGAGCGGCCAATCGCAATGGGATAATGAAGGCGAAAACACATCTTATGCGCTGTTCGCACAATTGGGTTACCGCTTTAGCGAGCAGTTCCGGGTTGTCGGCGGCTTGCGGTGGTCGCGTGATAAAAAGAGCGGTACGGTCTCGGGTCTGGCACTGGAAACGGGCGACAAGTTCACGCCTAACGATCCGGTTCCGTCAGCCCCACTTGCGGCGAATTATGTCGAAGGTGGCGGCTATACCACCGATTATTCCAACCATTGGGCACAGTTTACACCGCAGATCACTGCCGAATTTAAGCCGAATCCTGACATAATGCTCTATGCGACCTATTCGACCGGTTATAAGGGTGGCGGGTTCGAAGACGATCCGGCTAATGCTCTGGCAGCGCAGAGCAGCTATGATCCGGAAACCGTCAACAGCTATGAAATCGGCGCGAAATTCGATCTGTTCGATCGTCGTGCGCGGCTTAACGTTGCTGCCTTCTCGATGCGCTACAAGAATCTGCAGGTCACCCAGACGTCGCAGATTTGTCTGTGCAACATTACCGACAATGCTGCCGACGCGAAGATCATGGGCATCGAAGCGGAAGCGCAAATTGTTGTGTTTCCCGGTTTCAATCTGAACGGCGCACTGACTTGGCTCGACACCAAATATCTTGAATTCACGGATTCGGTCGGCAATGTGAATGATGGCAAGTTCTTGCAGCGGACACCGGACTATCAGTTCAATGTCGGTGCCAGCTATGTTACCGATCTCGGCTCGTGGTCCGACGGTTTCGCGGCCAATGTGAGCTATAGCCATCAGGGCAAGATGAGCTGGAGCCCGGATGGGTTGGCGAACGAGCCAGGTTATGGAACGCTGGGCGGAAGGGTAACGATCAGCCCGACGCGCGACCTGTCTTTCTCGATCTGGGGACGCAACCTGACCAACAAGCTCTATCGTACAAACGTGATCGCGTTCTTCGGTGATGAAATATCACGCCTCGGTGCACCGCGAACTTACGGTGCGGAAATTGCGGTTAAATTCTAACAGCGATTAACCGGAAAATAAAAAAGGCCCGTAGTGATCTACGGGCCTTTTCTTGTCTGGGGAGGTTTTGGTGAAACGCTGTCTAAAATCTGGAGTAGGTCAGATCGCCTTTGCCTTTTTCTCCGATAATCATTCTTGGATCTTCGGGATCGAACAGTCCGAGACACCAGCTTTCTGAAATCGGATCATCCCGGTTCCAGTCGAGGGCAATTTTTCGATGCAAAATGCGCCATTCGTCTTCGCGCTTCTCGAATTTGTCAAAGATGCGTCCGCCGGTCATCGTGTCCCACGGTTCGCCGTCTTTCTTGAACCGCGCGAATGTCAGCACATAGCTCTCGACCCATGCGAGATCGTCTTCCAGCTCGATATGGATATTGCCGACATGATGCATCATCACGCCAGCGTTTTGCAGCCGTTCGATCGCACCATCAATATAGGGTCGCGCCGGTCCGCTGTAATTGCTGCCATGTTCTTCGATGGCATCATCCCAGTAACAGCTGTGCAGCAACGGCCCGTCCGCACGATCAATCGCGCGGGCATAGCGCATGATAACGTCGGAAATATCCTGTTTGGCGATAACCGTTTCGATCGTATTCTTGTACATTAGCTGCGTCCTTTATGAAGTGCATCGACCATCGCGCGTTTGATCGTATGGGGGTCACGGGCCAGAAAGGCGCGCACCGATACCGAATGTGGATCGGTATCATGTTCGTCGATGCGATGTTCTACGGCGAGGATGCCGGCTTTGCCTATCGTCCGGGGAGAGCTTTTCTCCTGCCATGTGACATGGGAGGCCATGCGCGTGTCGACCGAACCGACAATCAGTGCCGAGACTTGGGTGCCCTGTGGTTCCAGTTCGGCGCGAATGCAATCAGAGGCCGCACGGGACGCAAATTTCGAGGGGCTATATCCGCCCATATTGGGAACTGCGATAATAGCACCTGCGGACAATACGTTGACGATTGCGCCGCCGCCATTGGCTTTCAGTATCGGTGCGAAAGCACGGCACATCGCGACCACACCGATATAATTGGTTTCGATTTCCTGCCGCATTGCGGACATGTCATCCGCGCCCATCAGGGTGACGTTATTAAAGGCGCCGGCATTGTTCACCAGCAGATCCAGATCCGTACATTGTGCGGCAGCTTTTGCAATTTGCTCGCTGTTGGTAACGTCCAGCTCGATCGCTACCAGCCGGTCCGGTGCCGTTTGTGCCAATTCTTCGGCGTCGGCCAATTTCCGAGCGGCGATAAAGACCCGTTTGGCACCGGCATCGAGAAGCTCTTCGACAAAGCCTTTGCCAATCCCGCGATTTCCGCCGGTGACCAGCGCTGTACATCCTTTGACTTTCATTATATTCCTCCTTTGTGGGCGGCCGGGCTGTCGTCACGCAGCCAGTCGCCATATAAAATATCGTTCGGCTTTTTCGCGCCTCTGGTCAGCTTGGAAGGGTCGGGGGCGATTTCGCCACGGCCCCAGCTTTCCAGCAGCGGCATTTCGTGATTCCAGTCCCAGGCGAGGCGGCGATGAGCGATTTTCCACGCGCCGTTGCGGCGTTCAAAACGGTCGATGACCCGGGCCATGGTCAGGTTGTCATAGGGATTCTCCACCTCTTCTCGGCGGGAGAATGTCAGGAAATAGCATTCGGTATAGGCTTTCTCGCCGTCCAGCTCGATATTAATGTTGGTCACAATATGCGACATGCGCGCCGCGCCCGGTAAAATCTTGCGCAACATTGCAACATATTTGCTCGCCGGCCCATAAAACGTACCGCCGTGATCCTCTATTGCATCGTCATGATAAGCCGCCGCGATCAGGTCGGCATCCCCGCGGTCGGCTCCGCGGGCATAGTTGACCAATATGTCGTATATCTCTTCCCGGTCGAATAGTTCCTCTACGGATTTTGGCCGTACCATTGTGACATCACTCCTGTTCAAGATGTTTAATTTGCGGAACCGGGCTTGGCGCGCTGGAAGAAACCGGCGAAGGCCGCTTCGGCACCGAGATATTCCTGTCCGCCTTCCGTTGCGGACAATCGTTCGACGTTTTCGCCGAACCAGTCGGCGGTGGCACCGGGGGTGCCGCCGCCCGTTCCTTCAATCGCTGTCGCCCGGCAGAAATAATCGCCGCCCGCGATCCATGTCTCGCCCGTGCGTTGGCATTCCGGACGGGAAAGCCAGACCGCCGCTGCCACTGCCTTGTCGGGGTTGAGCGGTTCGTTGAGTTCTTCCCCCTGGGCTGCGGTCATATTGGTTGCGGCATAAGGGGCGAGAATATTCACCCGTATCGAAGTCTGGGCCAATTCATCGGCGAGTGTTCGGGCATAAGCGATCAATGCGCCCTTGGACGCAGCATAGGATGCCCGCCCCCTCACGCCGTATAGGCCAGCCGAAGAGGCGATGAACAGGACACGACCGGCGGGGGAGGCCATCAAATGGGGCAGAGCGGCATCGACAAGCGCGGTGTTGGCGTGAAAATTAATCTCCATCACCGCCCGGATATCGGCATCGGTCAACGCCCCGACCTTTGCCGCAGGTCCCGTTATCCCAGCGTTCAGAACCAGTATATCCAAGCCGCCCCATGTCTCGACCGCGTGGTCGATGATGTTTTGGGCTGCGCCATTACCATCCACCGCATGGTCCATATGGCTCGCCGTAAAACCCTCTGCAATCAAGGCGTCGGATATTTGTCTGGCAGAGCTGGGCTGCCCTTCATGGCTGCGATTGTTGACCATCACGCTGCAGCCATCCAGTGCAAGTCCGCGGGCAAAAGCGGCGCCCAGCCCTTTGCCGGCGCCGGTTACCAATGCTGTTCTCTGCTTTTCCATATACCCTCTCCGGCTTTTTCAATTTATTAGCCGAGATGGTATGATAATGAAAGTTATTAGTTCCGCTAGGGCAGGTTGTCAGGAGGCCGCCCGGGATATGGAGTCGGTGCCCAAATCAATCCCGAGTTCCGGATTGCAGTCGATAATCCGGTAACTGACGTCGCGGAAGGAAACCGGTTCCTTGCACTCCGAGCAGATGACTTGCGGGTTGAGATCATGACCGCATTCTTCGTGGGTCAGCAACAGGGGCGGGCCTTCGGGCGCGACGAAATATTTGTCACCCCATTGCATCAGCATCAGCAGTGCATGGTAATAATCCACGCCCTTGCGGCGCAGACGATATTCATAGCGCGGCGGATTGTTGTTATACTGGCGTTGCCGGATCATTCCGAAGTCGGTGAGCCACGCCAGACGCTCTGACAAAATATTGGTGGCAATCGCGGTGTCGGCGCGAATATCGTCAAACCGGTTCACACCGGTATAGATGGATCGCATGATCAGGCTGCCCCAGCGGTCTCCCATGATTTGCGCTGCCTGATCCATCAGGGAAGTGGTATTGCTCATGCTTTCGCGGCTTTTGCGGCGGCGGCTGTAAAGCGGTTTCATCCAGCCCAGGCCCGGGCCTTCGCTCCACGTCACACGGGTGGGATTAATTTCCTCGTGGCAATGTCCGCATGCCGGAACGGGATCGAATGTCTTGCCGCAGTTCCGATGTGTCAATTCCACACCGATCTTGTCCTCGACCTGCCATTTCTTTTCCCAGCGCAGCAGCATCAGGCCGGTCCAGTATAGACCTTGGCCCATTTCGGTCATCAGATATTCGTAGCGTGGCGGGCTCTCGCAGTAGAGTCTCTTCTCCATCAGGCCGGCCTTGACCAACCGGCCGAGCCGATCGGAAAGCAGCGCCTTGAAAAGGCCAGTGCGCCGCCGGAATTCGTCAAATCTTTTACCACCCAGCAAACTGACTTCCAGAATCAGAAGGATCGGGACGTCGCCGACCACCTCCAGAGCACGCCAGATTGAACAGGAACGGATAAGTTTCTTTTCCATACCTGCTTTATAGGCGCAACACTGGCCATTTGTCTATCCACGCACCGCGTTTCGTGCTGGATCGAAAAGAATCAGTTCTTGTGCGTTCGAATGTTCCTGGCTGCGATAAACAGCAAGATGGCTCCGGCAATATAGCCAAAGGGAGCAACAATCGCGATCGCATATCGGATCCCCGATTCGAACGGGAAGAAATTGTCTCCGATTACCGCGGTAAGCGTTGGTCCCATTCCCAGTCCGATAATGTTGATCACAAACACATAGGCCGCAGAAATCGTCGCGCGCATGCGATTGGGCACCAGTTGCTGGATGATCGAGGGCGCTGCACCGACGGCCACTGCCGCAGCGGTAAAGAAGAGGACGAATGCGACGGACATCAGGATCTTATTGTCGAGCAGCGGGAAGGCCGCGGCTCCGAATATCCCGATTACCGTCATCCACGCGCAGAATTTGAGACGCGATTCAGCTGTTCCGCCGCCGATCCGGTCCATGAGGGCGCCGCCGCCGACCATGCCGATCAGGCCGCCGATGATGAGCAGCGATCCCGATAACCAGCCGGCATCGGCAAGGCCCATGCCGAAAGAACGAACCATCATCACGGGCAGCCAGGAGATCGAACCGAGCACCGAGAGGTTGATCATGCCGACAGCCAGAAAAATGCACCAGAACAAGACCTTGTTTTGCTTCAGATACTGGATAACCGCTGACATCGGAACTTGACCGGTAAGATGCTCCTCTCCCGGAGTGACGCGGCGTACCGGTTCGGGCAGCAGCAGGAAAACGCAGGCAATGAATACGCCCGGCAGGCCGGCAATGAGAAACGCTACTTGCCATGACTTGATGACGCCGAGCACGGGAACCGTGATGGCTTCGGCATTGGCAACCGCGGCGATAACCACCGCTCCGATCATGAACGCGAGACCCGCCCCGATGGCCGAGCCCAGGCCATATATGCCCATTGCGAGACCCAGTCGGTTTTTGGGGAAACTATCCGAGATGACGGAATAAGCGGCAGGCGAGAGTACGGCTTCACCCACTCCGACGCCCATGCGGGCCGCGAAAAACTGGAAGAAATTGGTGACCGTGCCACATAGGACTGTCATCCCGCTCCACACCGCAATGCCAAGCGCCACAAGCCGCATTCTGGGGGCCCGGTCAATCCATCGGCCGAGGGGTATTCCCGCAATCGTATAGAAGAGAGCGAAGGCAAAACCTTGCAGAAGGCTGACCTGTGTATCCGTAAGCAGCAGATCTTTCTTGATCGGTTCAACCAGCAAGCCAATCAGCATCCGGTCAATGAAGGAGAAAATATAGGCGACGAAAAGCGCCGCGACTATGCACCAGGATAACACGGGGCTGGGATAGGGCGCCTCGCTGATATCGGTGCGGCCGGGAGCAGCAATGTCGCTGCTCCCGGCCGCTTCAGGCTGTTCGTTCAAATTCACGCGGACGGATCGAAGTCGTCAGACAATCCCAGGGCTTCGATCAGTTCGGCGCGGTCATAATATTCCCGCCAAACGCTCACCTTGTCACCCTCTACTTCTAGGATACCGACAACCGGCACTTTGCCCTTGTGACCCTTGTATGTGAATTCGTCGGTCCGTTCGATGACAACAACATCACCGATGCGGCCGATATTGTGGATATGAAGGGTGATTTCCTCAATGCCTTCGCCCAATGCGATGATGCGGGCACGAATGGTTTCGCGACCGACAACCGGATCCAGCATCATTGAGTGGAGTACGCCATCTTCGGTGAACAAATCGCCTACTTTGCTCCACTGCCGCTCGTTCCAGGCTGTGATCATTTCTTCCACAACGGCGATTTTGGGGTCCTGGGTCACGGTGGTTTGGTCCTTTTCTGCTGCTTCGTGGGATTGCGCGGAAATCATGGTGTCCGCAGCGATGGCTGGCGACAGGACCAATGGTGACAGTCCGACTAAAACGGGTAAAAATAGCTTGCGCAAATTCATGATATCCTCCAGTAGGTATTGTTATAAAAGTGATGCGTGTGACATTCGGTTGATCGTGTCAAGAAAAATACTTGGACTGGTTTGCGCCAAATTCATGCCGGGCCAGAAACGTGAAAAATGGAAATGAAGATGAAAGTAGAAAAGCTACCTCCGATCAAATCGACCTTGCAGCCAAGCAACCATCCCTATCTCAATGGCGCTTGGACGCCCTTGATGGAGGAAGTGGATGCAGTGGATCTGGAGGTTATTGAGGGCGCTATTCCGGACGATATTGACGGCCTGTATCTGCGCAATACCGAGAATCAGATTCACCAGCCCTTGGGCCGCTACCATCCGTTTGACGGGGACGGGATGATCCACCAGATCAGTTTCCAGAACGGGAAGGCTAGCTATCGCAACCGCTTCGTCAAGACACGTTGCTTTGACGCCGAGCAGGCGGCGGAACAATCCTTATGGGGCGGATTGATGGATCGGCCGGACATCTCGATACGTCCCGGCTATGGCGCGCATGGATCGTTGAAGGATAGTTCCAGTACCGATATCGTGGTCCACGCTGGCAAAGCCATTTCGACTTTTTACCAGTGCGGCGAAGGCTATGTGCTCGATCCCGTGACACTGGAACCCGAAGGCCTTGCCCCCTGGGTGCCGATTGACGGAATCTCCGCGCATCCCCGGGTTGACGAGAGTACCGGCGAGATGATGTTTTTCAACTATTCGAAATTCGCTCCCTATATGCATTATGGTGTGGTCGATAAGGATCAAAAGCTGGTGCATTACGTGCCGATCGAGCTGCCTGGACCAAGGCTGCCGCACGATATGACGTTCAGTGAAAACTGGTCGATCGTGAATGATTTGCCGGTCTTCTGGGACGCGGAATTGCTGAAGCGTGACATCCATGCCGTGCGCTTTCACGAAGACGTGCCTTCGCGTTTTGGCCTGATTCCGCGGCATGGAGATCCGTCTGAAATTCGCTGGTTCGAGGGCGCTCCGACCTATGTTCTGCACTGGCTCAATGCCTATGAAGAAGGCGACGAAGTCATCATGGACGGCTATTTCCAGGAAGATCCTTCACCGCCGCCGATTGCCGAAGCGGGCGAATACGGCCACTTGATGGCCTATGTGGACCAGCATAGTTTCAAATCGCGGCTCCACCGCTGGCGTTTCAATCTGAAGGACGGCACGACCACAGAGGAACGGCTCGACGACCGGATTGTCGAATTCGGCATGATCAACCAGCAATATTCGGGTCGCAAATATCGCTATGTCTATTCGACGGTAGCGAAACCCGGCTGGTTCCTGTTTTGCGGCTTCATCAAACATGATCTGGAGACAGGCGAGAGCCAGCAGATCATGCTGGACGAGGGGCGCTATGCCTCGGAATCGCCATTTGCTCCGCGGATCAATGCGCAGTCGGAAGATGACGGTTATCTGGTCAGTTTCATCATCGACGAGAATGCCGGCACATCCGAATGCATATTGATTGACGCGAAAAAATTTGACGCCGGCCCCGTATGCCGGATCAAATTACCGCACAAGATCAGCAGCGGAACCCATTCCACATGGGTGTCGCGCGACAAGCTCTAGGGTCAGGACCCGTTAACTGCGCGGAGCGTGGTTAACGGGTCGGGACTCTTGTCATCAGGCCAGCTTTGCGATCACGATTTCGCGCAATTCGTCGCGCATGACCTTGTTCATCGCATTGCGGGGCAACTGATCTACCGTCACCAGCATTTCGGGATGCTTGAAAATTGCGATATGCTGCTCGCCGAGCCATGCGGACAGGTCTGACAGGCTGATCTCTTCTCCCGCATTGGCAGCCACGGCTACCGCGACCCGTTCGCCTAGCTTGTCATCGGCAATGCCGACTGTTGCCGCTTCACGGATCTTGGGGTGGCCGACAATCAGGTCATCCAGTTCGGCCGGCGAGATATTAACGCCGCCGCGCACGATGATTTCCTTGGAGCGGCCAACGAACCGGTAATAGCGGGATAGCGCGCCTTCTCCGGCAATTTCGAAAAGATCACCGGTTGAAAAATATCCATCCTTGTCAAAAGCAGCATCATTGAGTTCTGGTGAACGCCAGTAGCCGCTAAATATGGTTCCTCCGGCAAGGCGCATCTCGCCGACCTGTCCCGCTTCGGTGATTTCCGCCCCGGTTGCAGGGTCGACCAGACGGGTTTGCATGACTTCCGCCACCCGTCCCGGCCAATCGATGTCTTTGGCGCCAAGGCGCGGGAAGAACCGCGCCCGTTCGCTGGGATCGGGGACAAATGCGGGGCTGGAAAACAGCGACGAGCCTTCGTTCGACCCGAAAATATTGGTGATTTCGATATCATGGATGCTCTTCCATGTTTCGATCAGCCAGGGGGAAAGCGGCGCAGAGCCCGACCCGACCGCCCGTAGCGACCCGATATCGAATTTCTCCAGAAGCTCGGGGTTCTTGAGCAAGGCACCGAGGACGGCGGGCGGTGCAATCGTGTAGCTGACTTTCTCGTCTGCGATCTGGTTGAGGAAAATGCCGATATCGAAAGGGTGATGTAGAACAAGCTTGGTTTGCAATTGCAGCCACGGCAGCACCAGTCCGCCGATCGATCCGATATTGACCAGCGGGAACGGGTTGAGCAGCACGTCACTTTCAACCATCCCTGTGGCATCGACAATCACATCGGCGTTGAGCACCCAGTGACAATGATTGCGTGGCACGCCTTTGGGTCGTGATTCCGTCCCCGAAGTCCAGCAAATGGTAAGGATTTCAGCCGCATCCACCGGATTTTCGTTGCGATAATTCTGAACATTTGTGATGTCGGTAGAGTGAAGATCAAGCGCCGTTTCACCGTCGTCGTTCAATGTGATCAACTGAATGCCCGTTTGCCCATCGGTCAGGTTGTGGCCCAGCTTGGCATGATCGAAAGCACCAAATCTCGGGATAGTCACAAAGGCCGCCGGCTCGATTTTCTCGATAATATAGCTTATTTCATGCTCGCGATATTGCATGACCACCGGGCTGATGATCAGGCCGATCCGGGCGGCGGCGAGGAATATAATCACCGCATCGACCGTGTTCGGTAACTGTACGACCAGCCGGTCATCTTTCTCCAGACCTCTGGCGAGCAGCGCAGCCGCTGTCTTTTCGACGTCCTGTCCAAGTTCGGCCCATGTGAGAGAACGTGGCGCGACGCCATCGAGCGATTCCCGATTGAGCGGATCGACCAGAGCCATCTTGGCTGGATACGCGGATATGGCATCTTGCAGCATATCATCGACCGTTCTTTTGCCCCACCAGCCTTTGGCTCGATACTCTTCCATTTGGCTATTCGGTGTCAGAAACATCGCGACCCTCTCTCATATGAAAATTTGGTTTAACTGGCCAATTGACGATGACCTTATAAACTTGCATAAAGATACTAACAGGCAAGTGCAACTTTTTCGGGAACAGAATATATGTATGTAGGCGAAGCGATCCGCGTCGTGCAATGGGCCAGCGGGTCGATGGGCCGTACCGCGATGCGGATGGTGATCGATCACGCCAATATGGACCTGGTCGGGACGCTGGTTTATTCTGCCAGGAAACACGGGATAGATGTCGGTGAAATTGCAAGACGGCCTGTTTC
The DNA here is from genome assembly GCF_963975555.1 of uncultured Parasphingorhabdus sp. Taxonomy (GTDB): domain Bacteria; phylum Pseudomonadota; class Alphaproteobacteria; order Sphingomonadales; family Sphingomonadaceae; genus Parasphingorhabdus. Next base: position 1,030,813 of record NZ_CAXBHH010000001.1, read on the forward strand.
CGGCGTTCTGGCCACCAATAATATTGACGACATCCTCAGGACGGACGCTGATGTGGTGCTGCATATGCCGCGGATAACATTGCCTTATGAGGCTCTTGTTCCGGATGTCGTCCGCCTGCTGGAATCGGGCAAGAATGTCATTTCCACCGCGGGCTTTCACTGGCCCGACGCGCATGGAGAGCTCTATGCCGGGCCGCTACGCGCCGCAGCGATCAGGGGGAATGCGACCCTCGCCGGCGTCGGAGTCAATCCGGGAATGGTCGCAGAACGGCTGGTGATGGCGGCTAGCGCGATGTCAGTCGAAACGGACCGGATCGAGATTTTCGAAACCGTCGACGCATCCGCCATGGCCAGTCCGGAATTTGTCTTCGGCCTGATGGGGCTGGGCTCCGATCCGGCGGAAAAGGATATTCGCCAAGGCCCGCTCAGCGAACTCTATGGCGCATTATTCTCGGAAATCCTGTATTTCTGCGCCAATCATCTGGGCAGCAAAATAGCGGCTATAGAGCCGGACCATCAGCTGACCATAGCGCCGCGTGATATTGTCGTGGCGGCCGGAACAATTGCCAAAGATACAGTCGCTGCAACTGAATGGCGTTGGACCGCCTATCTGGAGAATGGCACAGAGTTGCTGCTGTCGATTATCTGGACAGCGGATCGCAGTCTGCATGACGGTGACCGGCAAGGCCATTGGGTCATGAATATCAAGGGCCGCCCCGATATCAAAATGACCCTCGATATATCCGAGGCCGATCCGGCTAAGCCGCCGTCTCGTGCGCTGACCGATGCCGTCTGCGCGGTCGCCATCAACGCTATTCCTGAAGTCATCGCTGCACCGGCCGGGCTCTTCGCCTTTCAGCCGCCCTCGATTTCTTTGCAACGACAGAAAGTTTAATCATGGAAATTTTTATCGGCGATTGTGTCCGCTCGGTACGCGGCAAGGCGCGCCCGGATGGCGGACTGGCCAAACAGACCCCTTATGGTCTGGTCGGTGCGCTGATCGATGCGGTGGAGCAGCGCGGGTCGGTCGAACGATCGGATGTGGACAAGCTGACTCTGGGATGCGTCGGGCAGACCGGCGCCCAGGGCGGCCATATCGCGCTGGTCACGAAAATCGCATCCGGTTTGCCGGAAACCGGCAGCGCCCATACAATCAACAATTTCTGCGCCTCCGGATTGACGGCGATCGGCCAGGCGGTTTCTGCGGTAGCGGCAGGACACAGCCGGATTGCCCTAGCGGGCGGTGTGGAAATGTTGTCGCATGTTCCGTTCATGGGCGATCAGGCGGATTATTATACCGACATGACATTCGCGCCAATCGACCGTTATATTCCGGTGGTGCTCGCGGCCGATCTGCTGGCGGGGGAAATGGATGTCACGCGCGAGGAGATGGATGATCTCAGTTATCTCTCGCAATCACGGGCGGGCAAAGCGGAAACGGATAGTGGCTTGCAGGCATCCCGTATCGCGATCGGCGGTCTCGACCATGACGAAGCAGTGCGGGTGACGACGAGAGAAAAGCTTGCCGCAATGCCCGCTTCTTTTGGCGAGTTGGCGAAACAATATGCCCACGCACTGACCGGTGAAGCTTCGGCTCCGCGGATGACGGTCGCCAATGCGCCGCCGATGACCGATGGCGCAGGGTTGGCAGTCGTCGGAGGGCGCGAAGCATTTGAATCTCCCCGTGCCCGGGTGGTTGCGTTTGCCGATGCGGGCAGCAACGCACGGCAATCGCTGACCGCCGGATTTGTCGCGATGGACAAGGTACTGGAAGACGCCGGATTGTCGCTCGACCAGATGGACCGCATAGAATTTATGGAAGCCTTCGCTGTGCCTTATGCATTGTTCCGCCGTAACTATCAGCCGGATATGGATAAGGTGAATGTCAGCGGCGGTCATATTGCCAAGGGCCATCCGATGGGTGCAACCGGTGCGATCTTATTATCCACTTTGCTGGATGCTCTGGATGCAGCCAATGGCAAATATGGACTGGTCGTGGCGTCAGGCGCACAAGGCGTCGGTGTGGCGATGATTGTGGAGAGACTGTCATGATGAATCCGATTCTCGAACGCCTGCGCCTGCCGGTGGCCGTTGCTCCGATGTTTCTGGTTTCCGGGCCGGAGATGGTCATTGCCGCTGCCCGTGCCGGACTGGTCGGAGCCTTTCCCACACCCAATTGCCGGACAACGGAGCAGCTTGACCAGTGGATGACGCAAATTGTTGCCGAAACGAAAGATTGTGCTGGAATCTGGGCGGCCAATCTTGTCACCCATAGCACCAACGACCGGCTGGCCGACGATCTTGCGCTGGTAGCCAAGCACAAGCCGCCGATCGTGATTACCGCTTTGGGCAGCCCCGCACCGGCCATTTCGGTGGTCCATGAATATGGCGGGATCGTGCTGGCCGATATTGTGACGATTGCGCTCGGCAGGAAAGCTGCTGCTGCAGGCGCGGATGGACTGGTCGCGGTATCCTCCGGTGCAGGGGGGCATACGGGGCAATTATCACCCTTTGCCTTTATATCCGCGATCCGGGAATTTTTCGACGGCATTGTCTGCGTCGGTGGCGGGATATCCGACGGTGCTGGTGTCGCCGGGGCGGTCGCAGCCGGTGCCGATCTGGTCTATATGGGAACACGCTTTCTCGCCGCAGACGAGAGCATGGCGGTCGATGACTATAAAGATATGGTGGTCAATAGCGACGCCACCGACCTGATCGTCAGCGCAGGTGTCACGGGTACACCGGCGTCCTGGCTGATCCCGTCGCTGCTTGCCAACGGCTATGATCTCGACAATCTGACCAAGCCGGCCACCCGCAATTATGGCGGCGATGACGTTGGCACGCGCTGGAAAGACCTGTGGGCTGCTGGCCAAGGTATTCAGGCGGTCAAGGGGCGCGAGCAGGTCGCGACCATTGCCGATCAGCTGGAAGGTGAATTCATGTCCGCCAAAGCACGGCTGGCCGCTATCGGGGGATAGCGATCAGCTGGCTTTTGGTGGCATCGGGATAAAACCTGACGTGCGCCGCACATAATCGGCATAGCCTTCTCTGGTTTTGTGCAACCGGTTTTCCACCGTCGGCGCGCCTGACCATTTCATCAATGTCCAGGTGAGCAGGGCAGGACCGAAGAAAGACCATATGCCGGCAGGCGTCTCCGCTGCGATCAGGAACAATCCCCACCAGACGCAGGCGTCACCGAAATAATTGGGGTGGCGGGTGTAGCGCCACAGGCCATATTGCATGACCTTTCCGGCATTATCAGGATTTTTCTTGAATTTCGTAAGCTGCCAGTCGCTGACCGTTTCAAAGATGATGCCGACGACGGCGAGTGCAGCGCCGATCATCGCGAGCATACCGAGCGGGACCGGTGGTCCGGCTTGCCCGAGCTGCACCGGCAGACAGACGATGAACAGCATCGGCGCCTGCGGAGCGATGACGAGCCGCGCGGTTGCCTGACCAAAGCCCCAGCCTTTGTGCGTCTTGGCTTTGCCGAGGATCGCTTCATAGCGCCGGTCGGGGCCATGATCACGCCAGCGCCACAACATATAACCGCCCAGCCGGATTCCCCAGACGGCGCACAGGCCGAGCAACAGATATTTGCGATCGTCCGACGCGCCGCCGAGGAAAAAGCTGCTGATCGCCAGCGCCACCATCCCCAGCGCCCAGACGCTGTCAATCGGCGTGACATCCCGGGTTTTCTGAAAAATCAGCCAGAGCGCGAAAAACAAAGTGAGCAATAATGCGGCGTTCAACGCCAACATGGTTACCAGATTCATGGGATTTCCTTATTTGCTTGTGTCGACGCAAAATATCGAGGCTGGCGGGGAGTCGGCATAGAGCTGCTCGACAATATCTCCGCGGTTTTCGATCACAGCGCGTCGGTTGATGCTGCCTTTGTCGGACACTTCCTGTGCCGACGGATCAGGCGCGGTGGCGAGCAAGGCGAAGCGCTGGATCGTCGCCGACTTGCCGCTGCGATTGGCGTTAAATTCCTTCAATTTCTGGGCGATGCGCTGCCCAACGTCGGCATCGGCTTTCGGGCCGGGCCAGATCATCATCGTCAGATAGGGCCGGTTGGCGTCGCATAGCACCAGTTCCATGATATCGGGAGCCAGCGCTTTCAGCAGACTGTCCCTCAGTTCGCCGCCATAGACCCATGTGCCGTTGGACAATTTGAATTCTTCCGCCAGACGACCGGCAAAGGCGAGGCCTTCGTCGAGATTGTCCGGGTTGATCAGGCGCGCCAGATCACCGGTTTTATAAAAGCCCTGTTCGTCAAAAACCTCAGCATTTTTTTCCGGTTCGTTGAGATAGCCCTTCATCAGATTTCTACCGCGGAGACGGACTTCATAACGGCCATCGGTCGGCACCAGTTTCACCGTGACGTCGGGGCAGGGCAGGCCGATCCCGACTTTCCGGGTCGGGAAATAGATGGTCAGACAGCCCGAGACGGTTTCGGTCATGCCATAGCCGGTAGTCATATGTATCCGGTGGCCCGTCTCCGCGACCGCCATTTCCTGCAGCCGGTCATAGACATTTTGCGGCAGGCCCGCGCCGCCGTATAGCATCAGTCGCATTTTTTTGAAGAAGCTGGCGCGGAGTTCGAGATCTTCCTCCATCGCTGCAACCAGCATCGCATAGCCAGAGGGCACATTGTTGAAATAGCAGACGGAGATTTCGCGCAAATTCCGGATCGATGTGTCGAACAATCCGGGAGCAGGCTTGCCCGCGTCGATATAAAGCGTGCCGCCTTCGACCAGGCAGGATCGCAATACCGAGGCGCCCGCAGCATGATGCCACGGCAGCCAGTCGAGCATGACATCATCCCATCCCGCTGCCTTGCCGATCGCGGCAATCGTCTGCGCGGTATTGGCGGCCAGTGCGGTCATGCTGAGTTGGACGACCTTGGGCAGGCCGGTAGAACCGGATGTCATCATATAGCTGGCGACATCATCGGGATTGATTGCGTCGATAGATTTTTGCACCGCATCGGTAGCAGCAATGTCGTAAATCTTGCCGAGCGAAGTAGCGGGACGGGAAAATCCGTCCGGATTATCGGTCAGTATCGGGACATCATCCGCCAGAACCGTCTCGACTGCTTTGACAAAAGCTGCCGTCGCCGGCGCAAAAATGCAGGCGGGGTTGGTCATTTTGGCGACATGTGAAAGCCGCGCATAATCGGATGCCAGAGCAAAGGCCGGACTGACCGGCGTATGGATGACCCGCGCGGCATAGCAGGCGAATTTGACAATCGCCGAATCGATCGAATTTTCCGCCAGCACCATGACAGCGCGCCCAACCGGTACATTCTCGATCAGCCATGTCGCAAGCGAAGCAATCCGCTGGCCGAACGTGGCATAGTCCAGCGTCTCCCATTCCCCCTTCGCGTCGCGCTGCGCCAGCGCAATCGTACCGGCGTTTTTCTCGGCGCTCTGGAAAAAAGCCCGCGCGACATTGGTTTCCCGATCGGGCAGCGGGATGTTCGATTTGAAGACGATGGTCCCGTCGTCCTGTCGGTCCACATCAAGATCAACGGGCATGAATTCCGCGTCGCGGAACGGCGCGGTTCTGAAATCTGTCATTGCAACCTGACCTACCGGGCTGGCCGGGCGATGAGTTCTTTAACTTGCTCGGGATAGGGGTTGCCCGCCTTCATCTGGCTCATGGCACCCGAGTCGACATAATCGCGCCAGCCGCTGATCTTGTCGCCGGAATATTCAATGACACCGGCATAAGGCGCCGCGACGGCAACGCCGTCTTTGGTAACATATTCATCGACGCCTTCGACGAACAGGCGGTCTGCGGTTTCGGCAGTTTCGAAAATACGCCATTTGACCTCGCCGATCACCCCGCCAAAGCGTTCGAGAAAGGCCCGTGCTTCCTTCTTGCCCCGGACCGGTGGTGCGATAGCGGCGGCATAATGCCAGACAATATCGTCGCTCATTGCATCAATGACCGCATCGATATCCTTGTTTTTCCAGGCTTCGATTACGGTTTTAAACTGTTCAAATCGGCTCGACATGTCACTCTCTCCGGATATTATGATATTTTTTGAGCACGCGGTCAGGGCCGCGCCGGCTGTCATGATGATGACCTCGCGGCGGCCGATCACGCGGCTTCGCGCTCGACTACGAAGCTGACGGTGGTGGTCGTGGACCCGCCGATATTCAGCGTCTGCGCCCTGCGCGCGCCTTCGACCTGACAATCGCCGGCTTTTTCGGTAACCTGATTGGCGGCGTCGAGGACCATGCGAACGCCGGTGGCGCCGACCGGATGGCCGAGACCGATGAGGCCGCCGGATGGATTGACCGGGATCCGGCCGCCCATTTCGATGCTGCCGTCCTCGATCGCTTTCCATGCTTCGCCGGGATCGGTTATCCCGAGATGATCGATCGCCATATATTCGGTCATGGCGAAGCAATCATGGGTTTCTACCATGTCGATGGCTTCGATACCGCCCACCCCGGCGCGCGCGCGGGCTTCGTCGACGGCCCGCTTAACCTGAGGGAAAACATAAGGAGCGTCGGCGCTGTTGCGGATTTTCTGCTTATAGGAAATCGGCGCAGACCGGTGGCCCCAGCCAGAAATGCGAGGCAGGCTTTCCAGAGTTACGCCATGCTCGTCGGCATATTGCTGCGCCCGTTTTTCCGATGCGAGAAACACGACGGCAGCGCCGTCGGTCACCTGTCCGCAATCCATCTTGCGAGTGCGGCCTTCGATGACGGGATTGGCCTCATCATCGCCGGTGAAGCTTTTTTCGGTGAAGGCCCAGCCTCGGGTCTGGGCGTTGGGATTGCGCTTGGCGTTGCCGAAATTAATCTCGGAAATCCGCATCAAATGCTCATATTCCAGACCATAGCGTGTTTCATATTCCTCGGCGAGATCGGAGAAGGACCGCGGCCAGACATAGTCCGCATCCTGATATTCCTGTCCACGCCACGCGGCGGCGCCAAGATGATCGGCTGCGACGCGCCCCGGCACGTTGCGCATCTGTTCCAGTCCCATGACGCACGCCAGATCATAGCGGCCGGCTTCTATTTCCGACATGGCGGCAAGAATGGCGACGCTGCCCGATGCGCAGGCCGCTTCGTGCCGTGCGGTGGGAAGGCCATCGAGCGCGGGGTGCGCCTGTCCGAAAAATCCGCCGAGCATTCCCTGTCCGGCAAAAAGTTCCGCAACAAAATTGCCGACATGGCCGGTTTCGATATCTTTCGCGTCCAGCTTCGCTTGCGTCAGGCCCTTGTCGAGCGTGTCAGAAAATACAGAGGCAATGTCTTCGCCTTGCCGCTCCCAATTTTGAGCAAAATCGGTCTGCCAGCCACCTAGAATATAAACCATCTGAACCTCCATATGAGAAGGTATTATTATACAAGTGATATATTAATGCAATAGCGTTCCCGCCCGGAGAGCATCGATCAACCAATATTGAGAGCGTGGCGGCTGTTTTAACAGAGCGGCATGGCGGGCACGCGGCCTCAGCCCTCACGCCGCTCCAAAATCCCGGTCACCAGTTCCAGATCATCCGGCTTGTCCACATCGATCGCAGCTTCCGCTATCGGCAATATGATCGGTTCTGCCCGCAGGGCCATGCGCCGGCCCGCGTCTGACATCGCGCCTTTGAAACTGATCGTCCGGCTGAGCGCCCGCAGCAGCAGCCAGGGACCGAAACGGGCGAATATTTTCCAGCCCTTCTTGCGGTCTTTCTCGACCGAAGACCAGAAAGCCACCGCCGGCTTCGCGGCTTCATTGTGCAGCGCGAACAGATTGGCGCCGCTATAGGCGCCGCCGCGGAATTTCAGCCAAGTGCGTCGGGCGTCGGGGTAGGCGGCCAGCATTGTCTTGCGTTCGACCACGGCGACCGCGACATCCTGCCCGCTATGCCTCTCGAAGAAGCAATCGAGAATCTCTGCGGTCAACAGCGCATTGTCGGCGGTGGTCACCAGCACCGGCCATGGCGCGATATCGGTACCGATAACATGGTGGACGCTGGTCGCAATGCCATCGCTGGACGCGACATAGGAGATACTGTCATGCCCTGCCAGATCAGGAGTTAGTCCGGATTGCAGATCTTCGGGCGACTGGGCCATGATGACGATGTTACCGACATCGGGAGAGGCCAGCAACGCGCGCGTCACCCGTTCGAGCATGGTCTGGCCGTTGATCGGGATCAGCGCCTTATATTTGACGTTGCAATAAGCGGCCATCGGATCGCCTTCGGGGCGCTGGCCCGCCAATATGATGGTCGTCCACAGCGGCTTCTTGCGGGGTTGCTCATCATTGGGGAAATTCTCGGATTTTGTAACAGCGGTCACGGGCGTCCTTATATGGTCCATCGCTTCCTGCGAAAACCGGTTGTGCTGAGGCTTGTTAGCCGCAGCGAGCGCTTTTGCAAAGCGGGCCTTGGATTCGGCCCGTTCCGTTTGTTCGCTCGCCGTCCCGGATCGAGACTTCGTGGACTTTCGTAAAAAAACTGTCAAAGAACTGTAAAAGGGGGAGGGATCATTATGGTCAATGGCTTGAGCACAAATGAGGTTGGGCATCCGATGGAAAGGAAATGAGCTCCGATCCATCGACGCATCCCCGGCGTATCGGCTTTCTTTTCAATCATGACGCATTGCATCAGGTCGCCCATACCGCGCCCATCATCTCCGCGCTGCAAAGGCGCGCGCCGGGCGCACAGGTCGAAGTCATCACCTCCAGTGACCGGCAAGCCGATGCGGTCAGGCAATTTCTCGACCCCGGCTTGCCGCCGCCAGTTTTCAGGTCGATCCGGGCGAATAGAGGGATCCGGCTAGTCGAGCAGATGCTGGGCAATATGGTACCGCTCAGCCGGTTGAACGGTTTGAAGCGAAGCACCGAATTGTTCCGCCATTTCGATGCATTGGTGGTGCCGGAGACCACCACGACTTTTCTCAAGAAAAAAGGCCAGTCAGATCAGCCAAAGCTGATTTATTTTCCCCATGGGGCGGGCGACCGGTCGATCGGCTTCTCTCAGGAAATCGGTCTCTTCGACTATGTGTTGCTGCCCGGCGAGAAGACCCGTGACCGGATGCTGGCGGCTGGCGTCATCCGCCCCGACAATCACCGCGTTGTCGGCTATCCCAAATTCGAGGCTTTCGCGAACCGGCCGCCGGTGAAGCTGTTCGACAATGACAGGCCCGTTGTCCTCTACAACCCGCATTTCGATCCGATGCTCTCGTCCTGGTTCCGCTTCGGCGAGCAGATTCTCGACTATTTCGCCAGTCAGAATGATTATAATCTGATCTTTGCGCCGCATGTCATGCTGTTCCAGCGCAAGCTGTTAGCCTCGGTCGAGCATCGCATATTGCGATTTCGCCAGCGCATTGATCCGCGTTTCGCCGCGCTCGACCATATCCATATCGACACGGGCAGCAGCCGCAGCGTCGATATGACCTATACAAGCGCCGCCGATATCTATCTCGGCGACGTCAGCAGCCAGATTTACGAATATATCGAGAAACCCCGTCCGGCGATTTTCCTCAACTCGCACGACGCGAAATGGCAGGGCAATGCCAATTATGAACATTGGACATTCGGTCCGGTGCTGGATGACCTTGCCGGTCTCGGTGCGGCGCTGGACGCGGTCTCCCCGCTATCGGACGCATATCGCCAGATCCAGACGGCGGCCTTTGCTTATTCCTTTGATATGAATGGCGGCAACCCTCCGTCGCAACGTGCTGCTACCGCGATCGCAGAATTCATGGACCTTCCGCAATAGCACCAGCCGAAGCGCACTAGAAGTCGACGGCGATGCCCTTATGCTCCCAGTCGCCATAGCGGGTCGGGCCTTTTCTCCCGGCAATCTCTTCCGCTTTATCGAGCGGATCAGGCTGGGGCACAGGCTTGTTCGGAGAAAGATGTGCGGGCGCCTTTACATGGGCTGGCCGCTCACCGGCTTTTCTATCGCTATCGGTCATATTTTTGCCTGTCCGCCAATTTGAATCGTCCCGCTTCTGACCCTATATTGAAGCTAGGACCAATATAATCAAGCGAGTGCAGACGATGAACTTCATGAAGACAACCATGCTATTGGCGGCGCTGACCGCATTATTCATGGTCCTGGGCTATTCGCTGGGGGGCAGCGGGGGCGCGATTATCGCCTTGGTGGTCGCGGCGGGGATGAACCTGTTCACCTACTGGAACGCCGACAAGATCGTGTTAAAAATGCACAATGCGGTGGAGGTTGACGCGTCCAGCCATCCCGAATTCTACAAGATGGTCAAAAATCTCGCCCAGCGCGCCCAGCTGCCGATGCCAAAAGTCTATATCGTCGATCAGCCCCAGCCGAACGCCTTTGCCACCGGCCGCGATCCCGAACATTCAGCGGTTGCGGCCACCACCGGCCTGCTCAATATGCTCAGCCATGACGAGATCGAAGGGGTAATGGCGCATGAACTCGGCCATGTGAAAAACCGCGATACGCTGATCATGACCATGGTCGCGACGATTGCCGGCGCGGTATCGATGCTCGCCAATTTCGGCATGTTCTTCCGCAGCAATCGCGGTATCGCCGGGATCATGGCGGTGCTGATCGCGCCCTTTGCTGCGATGATCGTGCAAATGGCGATCAGTCGCACCCGCGAATTTGGTGCCGATGCCGCAGCCGCACAGATCAGCGGCAAGCCCCTCTCGCTGGCGTCCGCGCTAGCCAAGATTTCCGGCGAGGCTGCCCGCATCCCCAATCCGGTTGCCGAGCGTAACCCGGCAGCAGCGCAGCTTTATATTGTCCCCGCCGGTGTCCGCCAGATGTTCTCCACCCACCCCGCTACCGAAGACCGGATTGCGGCTTTGCAGGCAATAGCGCAGAATGGCGGTATGGGCGGTGGTCCCGGCGGCTGGTCGAGCAGGCCGGACGAACTGGGCGACATGAGCCGTTTGCGTAAACCGAGCGCGCTGGACCCGACGCGATAGGGTGTCTGGACTGTTCGCCAACACATCCCACTGCCGTTGGCGTACAGCCGAACACGCATGGATGGGCGGACGTGCTAACGAGAGCCCGCAATCAAAAATTGCTTTCTGGAATTCACTCCCGCCCTATCCGAAAGTTGACTTTAGCTTTGGCTATTCTCGACGCGAGCAATCTTGATCAAGCATAACCGCCAATCTCAACATTCAGAAAGTCGATGAATTTACGGACCTTCAGGGGTAGATAGCGACGGCTGGGATAAGTAAGCCACGCAGCTGTATCAAACTCTGAAGGCGTGCAATCAAACTGCGGGAACAGGTTGATCAGTCGTCCGTCTTCCAGCTCGGGCGCGCACAACCAGTCAGGAAGGATGGCGATGCCAATTCCTGAAACAGCAGCAGCGGTCATGGTCAGGCCGTGAGACGTGATGAGTTTGCCAGTAACTGTAACGTTTCCCACATTTCCATCCTTGTCACGATAACGCCATGTGCTGGTCTGTCCCGGCATGCGAAACACAATGCTGTCCAGGCCGCTGATGTCATCAGGGTGCGAAGGGCGTCCATGTTTTTGGACAAAATCCGGGCTCGCGCAAATGCGAAACCTTCGGGGTGTAAGTTGAGCGGAAACAAAATCACCTGTCGGCTTGAGACCAAATCTGATCGAAAGATCGATTTCTTCCTTGATGATATCGACTTGGTGATCGGCCAACAGAAGCTCGATTGTCAGATCAGGATATCGCTCCATCAGCTTGGGCAAAAGTGGCGCCAGGATACGGGGGCCGAAGGACGTACAAGCTGCAACACGTATATTACCCTGCGGTTGATTGACCAGATCCTGAGCTTCCTGACTGGCAATATCAAAATTCTCGAGCAGGCCCTGAATGCGTTCAAAATAGAGCGATCCGGCTTCGGTTGGCGCTAACATACGGGTCGTGCGCTGAAGCAACCGAAACCCCAGTTCGGCTTCCAGATTGGTGATGGATCGTGAGACTGTAGACGGATCAAGCTCCATCTGACGAGCGACCGCAGCAAAGCTCCCCAATTTCACCGAATTGACAAAAATCCGAAACGACATCAAATCCATTCGTGCAATTACCTCATGATTATCGTTCTATATTGTGCATTTACTACACCAATAATCATGCATAGAGTCAAGTCACGAGCTTCAAAACAAGGAGTCACAAATGCCACTTCACTTCTCTCCTCAATTCTTCAAGACGCGGGCAGATGTTCTCGACGATGTAAAAGCAAACGAGACCTGGCCCACCACATTCGTTTCGGGACCGTCCGATGCGCTGCCGGTACATTGGCACCTGGATGAAGTGCACGCCTATATCATGGAAGGGGAGACTGACTTTCTGGACGCAGAGAGCGGCAAGCAAACCCCGGTTGTGGCAGGTGACAAGATCATAATCCCGGCAAGAACGCTCCATGCGGAGGGTGCTGTAAAAGATCGGGTGGTCTATATTCTAGCGCTTCCCCAACCTTTGGCGGGGGATGATTTCCTGGCTATGCATGACCCGGATACGATCTGAGAAGCGTCTGTGGCACCAATATCTGCAGAACCCCCCGCTGAACGCATAAAAAAAGGCTGGATCAAATCCAGCCCGTTTCATTCGCTCATGTCGGCACGGCAGAGATGAATCTCTGCCGTGCCTAATTGATTTGCCTGATTTGGATTACTCGGCGAGCATCTCGTCATAGACAGCGCAAGCTTCGGCAATTCCAAAGCTTCCGTCGGCAGCACCTGCCTGCATCTTCTCTTGAACTTCCTGCATCTTGCTGGTCATTTTCTGCATTGCTTCCGGATCGCCGGCCAGGCCTTGCATCTTCGTGCCCAGTTCTTGCGCCTTGGCCATCATGGTGTCCTGCGTGCATTCTTCGGTGGTCGCAACTTCAGTGGTTTCGTCGGTAGACACGACTGTATCACCTTCAGCGACGTCGGCTGCATTGTCACCGCATGCTGAAACCAGAAGCGCGGCGCTGCTTACAGCAGCAAAAAGGAAAGTCTTTTTCATATTGTATCTCATTCTAATATTTGATGAATAGTGAGCGCGACCCCAAGTGTCCGCCAATGCAATACAAAGCATACCAGAGTCAAGTCTGTGAACTTTGTGGCCGCGGGGACCTGCGTATCGACACAAGGGTTCACCGTTAATGATGTTGATGCAGCGACTTTTGAAATAAGGCCTATGTGTTGATACGCGCGGCTTACACTCAATTGGTAGATGAGGCTCGATTAGGTCAGGTGCGGCCAAAGCTGTTCTTCTGCCTGGACGAGGCATCGAGGTTAATACTCGCCATTATCCATTGCGCCACAGGTCGATCGACGGCCAGTATATATGAAATGTCCGCCTGTTTTGCATATGGTGGACCCAATCCAAAAGCTTGATCGAAACGCGGGAGCGTCTATGCGGTCAGGCAGCGCGAACCATCCGGTTTGCGCGCGCCGCTGATTTGAGCGGCAAGCCAGTGCGGAATCGAAAAATGAACGAACCCAATAATAAAATCCCCGGCCTCGCTACGCGCCAGTCCGCCATTCGCCTGCTCGACGCCGTTTGCCGGCGGGGCGAGACGCTGGATCAGGCGATGTCCGCTGCGACGGGGAAATTGTCCAATCCGTCCGACAAGTCGCTGGCCCATAATATCGCCGCCAATGTCCTGCGCTGGATGACCGCGCTCGATGCGATGATTGACAGCGCGACTCGTAACCGGCTGGCCGACGATGCCAAGCCGCGGATGGCGCTGCGCATTGCCCTAGCGCAGGTGCTGATCCTGGACACGCCGCAACATGCCGCGATTTCCACCGCTTTGCCGCTGGTCCACGGCGGTCCCCGCCGGCTGGTGCACGGCGTATTTTCGACCGTGATGCGCGGTGTTGAATCCGGCGAGCTGAAACTCCCCGAATTTCCGGAAATTCCAGGCGAAACGCTGGATCGATGGACCAATAATTGGGGCGAGGATGTCGCCAATGCGGCGAGCAAAGCGTGGGCCAAGCCCGCGCCGCTCGACCTCAGCTTCCAGTCTAACGACGTCGGTGCGCTGGAAGGCGAGAAACTGGCCCCGAAACATCTCAGGATACTTCCAAATCTTCCAATCACTGGCCTCGACGGATTTGAAGTAGGTCGTTTCTGGGTGCAGGATCTGGCCGCTTCAATCCCCGCGCGATTGTTTGGCGACGGCGAGGGCCGGACGATATTTGACCTCTGCGCTGCCCCCGGCGGCAAGACCATGCAGCTGGCCAGCGCTGGCTGGAAAGTCATCTCGGTCGATAATAATGTTAAAAGAATGGAGCGGTTTCAGGACAATCTGAAACGGACAAATCTGCAGGCCGAAGAAGTGATCGCCGACCTGATGGACTGGGAGCCGGCGGAACCCGCCGATGCCGTCCTGCTCGACGCGCCATGCAGCGCCACCGGCATTTTTCGGCGCCACCCCGATGTGCTCCATTGTATCGGCGCGCGCCAGATCGCCGACCGGGCCGAGGTGCAACGCGCCTTGCTCGACCGGACTGCTCGCTGGGTTAAACCCGGCGGAACTCTGGTCTATGCGGTCTGTTCGCTGGAGCCCGAGGAAGGCGAAGAGCAGATCGAGGCATTTCTTGAACGGCACGACCAGTTTGCGATCGATCCGGTCAGTGCCGACGAGCTGCCGACCGGTCTGGCGCCAGCCGAATCCGGTTGCGTTCGCACGCTGCCGACGACACTGGCCGAACAGGGGCATGTGGACGGTTTCTTCATCGCGCGTCTGCGCCGGAAAGCATGATTTTCTATATATTGTGAACCTGTCCCCAATCTGTCCACAAGCGACTGTGGCATGGTCAGAAACGCGCCTTGCTTGCACTGGCCAAAAATTATAGAGGCTGGCGCAGATTAAGGAAGATCCATGTCCGACAGCATCCGTATTGCCCCATCTATCCTTTCTGCCGATTTTGCCCGTCTGGGTGAAGAGGTGCAGGCCATCGACAAAGCCGGTTGTGACTGGATCCATGTCGACGTGATGGATGGCCATTTCGTCCCCAATATCACCATCGGTCCCGCGGTGGTCAAAGCGCTGCGGCCGCACAGCGCCAAGCCGTTCGATGTCCATCTGATGATTTCGCCGGTCGACCAGTTTCTCGAGGCCTTTGCCGAGGCAGGCGCGGATATCATCTCCTTCCACCCGGAAGCAGGCGCGCATCCGCACCGCACGGTGCAGACCATCCACTCGCTCGGCAAACAGGCCGGGCTAGTGCTCAATCCGGCAACTCCACTCGACATACTCGACTATCTGATCGACGATCTTGACCTGATCCTGGTGATGAGCGTCAACCCGGGCTTTGGCGGGCAGAGTTTTATCGACAGCCAGTTGCGTAAGATCGAGGCGATCCGCAAGCGGATCACCGACACCGGCAAGGATATCAGGCTGGAAGTGGACGGCGGTATCGATCTTACCACCGCGCCGAAGGCGATTGCCGCCGGTGCCGATACACTGGTCGCTGGCACCGCGACCTTCAGAGGCGGGCCGGATCAATATGCAGCCAATATCAGCGGCCTGAGGGGTGAATGATCACCGACAAGCCTGACCGGCTTGACCTCGGCGATAGCGATCCGGACGATCCGGCCACCCATGACGAAAGTGAAGCGGCAGGCGAAGGCCGCAGTCTGACTTTGCGCCACGACCGCGATCGCGGCCAGTCGCTCGCCGAACAGGCGACGATGCTCTACTACCGGATGACCTGGCGGATGCCGCTGCACCGGCTGCGACTGTCCGGAAAATTGCCCTTGCGGCTGCTCGCGGTGCCGGTCGATCCGGTCGAAGGCGACCGGGTGCAGGGCATGGCGGTCCGTGCCGGATATTTCCTGTTCCGCGGTCTCAAGAAAAAGCACGAAAATATAGATTTTGCCGAGCTCAAACTGCCCCCGCAGTTTGAGGATTATGTTCACCGTTTCCAGTGGCTCCGCGATCTCGACACCGCCGCGTCTCGCGATCAGGCGGTTCCGGTGGCGGAAAAGCTGATGAACCAGTGGCTCGATGCCAATGGCGGCGTTATCCGGCAGCCTGCGTGGCGACCGGACAATTGCGGCTGGCGGTTGCTGATCTGGGCCAGCCATGCGCCGCTGATCCTCTCCTCCCGTGATCTGATCTACCGTTCGAAGCTGCTCAACAATATCGCCCGCACCGCCCGCCATCTCGACCGGACTGCGGACAAGGCGCACTCCAGTCTCGGTCGTTTGGTGGCGTGGAGCGGGGTTGTTGCGGCCTCCCTGCTGCTGCCCGAAGGTCGCGTGCGCCAGATCGTTGGCGAAGCGGGTCTCGAAAAGGCGATGGGCGAATTTTTCTTTGCCGATGGCGGAACCGTGTCGCGTTCGCCGCTCAACCAGATGGACGCGGTGATCCTGCTATCGATGCTCAAACAGGTTTATATCGCGCGCAAGGAAGACGCTCCGCTGTTTCTCGAGGACGCGCTGAACAAAGCGGTGCCGCCGCTCACCGCGCTCACCCATTTTGACGGAACGCTGGGCAATTGGCAGGGCAGCGGCGCGACGTCAGCGGAACAGATCGCACAAGTGGTCGAAGCCAGCGGCGTGCGCGCCAGACCGCTGCGGCAAGCACGCGAATGGGGCTATCAGCGCGTGTCATCCGGACGTTCGGTGCTGATCCTCGACGCCGCTCCGCCACCAATTGCGCGGATGGCGGTGGCCGGTTGCGCCTCAACGCTGGCTTTTGAATTTTCCAACGGCGATTGCCGGATCATCAGCAACTGCGGTGGGGCAGGGCTGGTCGGCGCGACGATACCGGCAGCGCTGGCACGCGGCCTGCGGACCACCGCTGCGCACAGCACATTGTGCATCGCCGACAGCAACAGCACCTCGATACTGGCCGATGGCAAGCTTGGCCGCGGGGTCAGCGAAGTCGAGCTGTTCCGCCGCGATGTCGAAAACGCGACCCGGCTCGAGGCCAGCCATGACGGCTATGCCCGGCGCTTTGGTCTGATCCACAAACGGCTGTTGCTGCAGCGCTCCGACGGTCTGGAATTACGCGGCGAGGATATGTTGATCCCCGATGGCAAGAAGCGTAGGCGCCGCAAGGACGATATCCAATATGCCCTGCGATTCCATCTCGGGCCGGATATCGAAAGCGATCTTATTTCGGAAGGCAAGGGCGTGCTCTTGCGTCTGAAAGATGGAAATTTATGGCAATTCCGCTCGACCAGCGGAGAAATTCAACTGGAGGAGAGCGTCTGGGTCGACGGCATGGGCATAGGCCATGAGGTCAGACAGATGGTGATCACCGGAGCAGTGGGCAGGGGTGGCGGCGCCACCGGCTGGCTGCTCAAACATATGGGGTAGAAATGACGGAAAATATCAAAATCAAACGCGCGCTTTTGTCGGTTTCGGACAAGAGCGGCCTCGCCGATCTCGGCAAGCAGCTTGCGGCGATGGGCGTTGCGCTTATCTCGACCGGCGGCACGGCCAAGGCTCTGCGCGAAGCTGGCCTCGAGGTCGCGGATATTTCCGACGTTACCAATTTCCCCGAAATGATGGATGGCCGGGTCAAGACCCTCCACCCCAAGGTCCATGGCGGCCTGCTTGCCCGGCGCGATGATGCCGGACATGTCGCTTCGATGGAAGAACATGATATCGCCGGAATTGATCTGGTGATCGTCAATCTCTACCCCTTTGCCCAGACCGTTGCCAAAGGCGCGGAACGCGACGAGATTATCGAGAATATCGATATCGGCGGACCCTCCATGGTGCGCAGCGCGGCTAAGAATCACGATTTCGTCACCATCGTCACCGATCCTTCCGACTATGCGACATTGCTGGCGGAACTGCAGCAGAACGACGGCGGGACGTCGATAGACTTCCGCAAGAATATGGCTGCCAAGGCTTTTGCCGCGACCGCCAGCTATGACAGCATGATCGCGCAATGGTTCGGTTTTGCCGATCAGGGCAAGACGTTCCCTGATACGCTGCCGATCACGATGAGCCGTCCGGTCGAGTTGCGCTATGGCGAAAATCCGCACCAGAGTGCTGCGCTTTATCTGCCCGACGGCCCATCCGCGAGCGGTATCGCGCAGGCAGAGCAACTACAGGGCAAGGCGCTGAGCTATAATAATTATAACGACGCGGATGCAGCGCTCGAACTGGTCAGCGAATTTCGCGACGGTCCGCCTACAGTGGTGATCGTCAAGCACGCCAATCCTTGCGGCGTCGCCAGCGCAGACAATATCCTCGACGCTTATAAAGCGGCGCTTGCCTGCGACAGCGTCTCGGCATTCGGCGGCATCATCGCGGTCAACCGGCCACTCGATGGCCCGGCCGCCGAAGCGATGACCGGTATTTTTACTGAAGTCGTCTGCGCACCAAGCGCAAATGACGAGGCCAAAGAAATCTTTGCCAAGAAGAAGAACCTGCGCCTGTTGCTCACCGGTGAATTGCCGGATCCAAAGCGCAGCGGCATGGGGTTCAAATCCATTGCCGGCGGCTTCCTGCTGCAGTCCCGGGACAATGGCCAGATCGCCCAGGCTGACCTGAAATGCGTCACCAAGCGTCAGCCAACCGAGCAGGAAATGGCCGATTGCCTGTTCGCCTGGACGGTTGCCAAACATGTCAAATCCAACGCGATTGTCTATGCCAAGGGCGGCTCGACCGCCGGTGTCGGCGCAGGCCAGATGAACCGGATGGAATCGGCGCGTATTGCTGCGTGGAAAGCCAAGGATGCAGCGGAAAAAGCGGGCTGGAGCGAAACCCGCACGATCGGTTCGTCGGTCGCCTCGGATGCTTTCTTCCCCTTCGCTGACGGGCTGCTGACCGCAGTCGAAGCGGGCGCAACGGCGGTCATTCAACCGGGTGGATCAATCCGTGATGATGAAGTGATCACGGCTGCGGACGAAGCGGGTCTGGCGATGCTGTTCACCGGTATGCGGCATTTTCGCCATTAGGGATTTGTGACCTGGAGTGACCAGCCGATCGGGCGTTAGCTATCCGAATATTGGTTGGTTACGCCGGGTCGTCTGATCGACCTGGGTGCTTCAAAGCCGCGCCAGACTTCATCTTCGCTGGCCTTTGGAACGAGTTGTTCCTGTTTGTTTTGCTCGGAGAAATCGAACAGGTCGATATCGACGGGTTCGGCAAATAAAATTCCGAAATTCTCGCCTTCGGTCCACCGGACTTCGCCGGAAATTCGGCCATAGCCCTTTTTTATGATGGTGATCACTTCAAACGGGCTGAGGTGCCCTTCGGTGTGGCCCCCCATTCCGTTCCCGGATAAATTGGTGACGATGGCGGGAAAGGCAGGGCCAAATTCCCGTTCCAGTTCGACATGAATCAGCTTCCGCGCCCTAACTTCGCGCTGGTCTGGAGGAAACTGTCCCTGGGATTTGTCAGCTTTAAAATGTATCATGATGTACTTGACGGTAAATCTTCTGAAACTTAAGGCGAGACGCCATCTGGCGAAGCCCGCCGGCTAACGTCTTTTTATGTGGTAGGAATAACCAGGTCCCGGCCCTGCCAGCGATCAGATAATCCGCAGATCATTACGCAGCGGGCCAGGAAAAGGACAGGCGGCTTTCCCCGACAACGGAGCCCGATGCCGCGAACCGGCGCTCAAGGAAAACTCCCTTGCCGCTGTGGTCAATCGCCACGACGGTGCTGCAACGGGTCCCGTACACCGGGTTCAATATGAATATGGCGGAGTTGCGCGGCTCCGGTCCCGCTTGCGGCGAAGGCCGGGAAGGCTCTTTCGGTTCGTAACTGTGCCGGTCGAGCAGACCGTCAAACAGCAAAGCCGGATCATCGGACCCTGTTGCAATCCACTTTGCCAATGATTGGTTGAGATGGGGCGACTTTTGCCACGGTTGGTCGACGGGGCCGTTCGATAATCCGTGAATGCCGTGACCCAGCATCTTTACCGTCTTGTCGGGCCGGTTGCTGTGCATCAGCGCCTCGTCCGGTGTCACGGTGATCAGGTTGAACGGCTTGAAATTTGCATAGTCTGCAGCGCCGATATCCGCATAGGGACCGCTGCCCGACAGATAGTCCTTCAGCAAATCGCCGCGCGATGCCCGGTCTGGATCCGGCGGGCCGAAGCCGTATAAATTGGTGACCACCGCCAAACGTCCCTGTTCGGAAATACCGAGCCAGGTTCCACCGGCGAGCTTATCCCTGCCAGCCAATAGATGATCCGGTTTTTCCCAACGGTGCGCGCCATCGGCTGGACGGGCATGCAGTTCATCGCGATTCCCGATGGCAATCAATGGCCATCTGGGATGGGCTTTCCAGGCAAATGCAACGATACACACGGCACGAATATTAGCCTGTTCTATCAAACTTGCGACCTAAATCTTGTCGATCACGGGGATAAGGCAAATTGTGAGGTCCGGCAGCTCAGCGGGGCTTTGACCGTCATGGCTGATAGTCGAAAATCCGGCGCGGTTGCTAAAACTTGCCCGATTGCTTTAAAGATTGTACGGCTTGCCACGCTTTTCGCGAAACATCGATGTTTAAGCCACATCACCCAATCAAGGAATAATGAACTCAGATGCCGCCATTTTCAGAACCGACTTTTCAAGAACGCACTCAAATGGCAGCCAAAGCCAAGCAGGCCGCACTCAAAAAAATGAAGGCCAAGGCTCCTCTAAGTCCCGAAGTCATTGCCGAACGCAAGGCAGCCGCGCTTGCGCGTGAGGAAAAACAGGCGATTGCCCGCGAAGAGAAGCGCGCTGCATTCGAGCAAATGAAGGCAGACCGGAAAGCCGCGAAAGAAAAGGCAAAGCCGAAGCTCGCACTGGGATTGACGGAAACCGAGAAAAAGGCCGCCCGCGACGAACGTTATGCGAAACGGAAAAAGCGCAAAGGCAAAAGATAGTATACCGGCAATAGACGGCGAGCGGAATGCGGCGCGCTAGTCGATTCTAGCCCGGACCCCGTGCCAATCCGGCGGGATCAGCAGGCCGAGTTGGCGATTTGAAACTGACCGCAGAAGCCTATGGCAAAAAAGAACCATTTTCCGCCTCGTGAAGAGATATTGGCGCTGGCCAGCGGCGGTGAGCTGACCGTGAAAGTCATGCCCAATGCCGGAGAAAACAGCATTGCCATGCCGAGAGAAGCCGGGCCGGCCAGTATATTATTGGTCCGCGTTACCGCCACGCCTGAAGACGGAAAGGCGAATGCGGCCGTATTGAAGCTGCTGGCGAAAGCGCTCGGTTTTCCCAAAACATCGTTGAATATTGTTCGCGGCGCCAATAGCAGAACCAAGGTTATTGCTATTCCGGATTAATATCCACGTGAACCATTTACGGCATGGGATATTGGCCCCTCTCCCGCAAGGGAGAAGGCTTTATCGATCGAATTCGCTTGAAATATCCTACCCCTTCCGGGGCAGATCAACGGTTAATTCGGTGTAGCAGCCTGTGCATTCTGTCCGTCACCTTCGGGTGCGGCGATGATGTCGCGGGTTACGCTGCCCTTGTCGACGGTGAACGTTTCGGGATCACCGACCGATGTGCGAATCCCGGCATCGGAGGGACCGGCCTGACCGACAATCGCCGATTCGGTGATGCTGCGCGCTTGTGGACCGCCGAACAGGGCTTCCAGAGTCTGTTGCTGCAAACCACCGGTCTGGGGACGAGGCTCACCCGGCTGAGGCGGGGTCATCGTGAAATCGGGCGGAATTACCAGCGGTGGCTGGCGCGAAACTGCGAATTCATCCGGCCGCTCACGGTCAAACAGCCCGCTGGAGCCGCAGGCGGTCAAGCTGGCCAGCGAAACAAGGCTGATGGCGACGGTGGATTTACGCATGATATTATCCCTTAAAAATCTCTTACGGAGCCTGATAGCGCGCTCCTGTCACAGGTCAACTTTCGTCAAGCTGAACATCGTCTTTTGTATCGGTCTTCTTTTCGCGGATAAGCAGCGCGCGCGCAAGCAGGATAACGACCCCGATGCTGATAGAGGCATCGGCGAGGTTGAAAATAAGGAAAGGCCGGAATTCGCCGATGTGCAGATCGGCAAAATCGGCGACATAGCCGAGCCGCGCGCGGTCGACGATATTGCCCATCGCACCGCCCAGCACCATGCCGAGCGCGATAATGTCCCATTTCGCCTTTTCCTTGTTCATCCAGATGAACACGGCAATCCCGATCAGGCCGGTCAGCGTGACCAGCGCCCAGCGCTGAAAATCGGTCGAAGCGGTGAGAAAGCCCATCGAAACGCCGTAATTTTCCGCCCAGGTCAGGTTGAAAAACGGGATCAGCTCGATCGTGCCGCGGACCGGCAACTGCAACAGTTGCATCACGACAAATTTGCTCGCCTGATCGATGAAGAAGATCAGAAAAGCGAGGATCAGGCCGATACGGCGGTATTTCGTGATTGGGTCGGTCATATCAGCCCCCGTTCGTGTCGAGCGAAGTCGAGACACATGGATATTGCGTAAAGCGTCTCTCGACTACGCTCGAGACGAACGGAGAGCGGTTCACGCCAACACCTCCGTGCATCGGTCACAAAGCATGCCGTCTTCGTCCACTTCGGGAAGCAGTCGCCAGCAGCGGCCGCATTTGTGGTTATCCGTTTTGGTGACAGCGATTTCCGCGCCATCGGTGACCTTCGCGACAATCGCCAGTTCGGCAAATTCTGCCGTGCTGATCGGCAAATCGGTCATCGGATAGGCAACTTCGGCCTCGAGGCTCGACCGGATGGTCTTCTCCCGCCGCAGCGGTTCGATGGCTTCGGTGACTTTTTCGCGCGCATCGCGGACGAGGTCCCACTTTTGAACCTCACTGTCGCCCCAGCGAAGGCTGGGGTCCAAACCGCTCGTCGATTGATTTGGGTCCCAGCCTTCGCTGGGATGACCTGTAGTGAGCGCCTTAAAATCAGGCCATTCCTTGAGATGGATACTGTCCGCTTCATCGGGAAAACGGCTCTGCCAGATTTCTTCTGCGGTAAACACCAGCACCGGCGCGATATAGCGGGTGAGGGCGTGGAACAAGATATCCATCACCGTCCGATAGGCCATGCGCTTCGGATCATCCGGCGCATCGCAATAGAGGCAATCCTTGCGGATATCGAAGAAGAAGGCGCTGAGGTCTTCCTGCGCGAATGCGTTCAATGTCCGCATATAAGGACCAAAAGCGAAGTCGTTGACGTGCTGTTTCAGCTCCGCATCGACCTCGGCCAGCCGGTGCAGGATATAGCGTTCCAGCTCCGGCATATCGGACACCGCGACGCGCTCGGCATCGGAAAAGTCGCCAAGTCCGCCGAGCATATAGCGGAAGGTGTTGCGCAATTTGCGGTAGCTGTCCGAAATCCCTTTCAGGATTTCGTCACCGATCCGGTGATCCTCGGTATAATCGACGCTCGCCGCCCACAGCCGCAGGATATCCGCGCCCTGAACGTCGATGATCTTCTTCGGATCAAGCGTGTTGCCGAGCGACTTCGACATTTTCTTGCCGGTTTTGTCGAGCGTCATCCCGTGGGTCAGCACGGCTTCATAAGGCGCGTGGCCGCGCGTGCCGCAGCTTTCGAGCAGGCTCGACTGGAACCAGCCGCGATGCTGGTCGCTGCCTTCGAGATAGAGGTCCGCCGGACGCTTGCCATCGGAGCGGAGCAGGTCGGGCCATTTGCCGCTTTCCAGCACAAAGGCGTGGGTGCAGCCGCTGTCGAACCAGACGTCGAGAATATCGGTGATCACTTCATACTCATCGAGCAGATGGTCGTTGCCGAGGAAATCCTGATGGTCGGCGTTGAACCAGGCATCGGCACCGCCAGCCTTGAACGCCGCGATGATCCGCGCGTTGACCGCTGGATCGTTGAGATAGTCGCCGCTCTTGCGGTTCACATAAAGCGCAATCGGCACACCCCAGGCGCGCTGGCGCGACAGCACCCAGTCAGGCCGGCCCTCGACCATCGATTCCAGACGGCGACGGCCACGTTCCGGCACGAAGCGCACATGCTCGCGGATTTCGTCGAGCGCGATGTCGCGGAGGCTCTCGCCATCGCCCTGAGCCGCGCGAATGGCCGCTTCATCAGCGCAACGCGCCACGTCGCGGTCAATCGGCGCATCCATCGGCACAAACCATTGCGGCGTGCAGCGATAGATAATCTTGGCTTTCGAGCGCCAGCTGTGCGGATAGCTGTGCTTGAAATCGGCGCTGGCCGACAACAACGCACCCGCGTCGCGCAGGTCCGAACAGATCGGGCCCTGCGGGCCGTTGAAATTCTTGTTGATCACCCCGCCAGCGCGTTCGTCGCCACGCGGCAGCCATTCCCAGTCGTCGCGATAGACGCCATCGGCATCGACCGCGAACACCGGATTGATGCCATTGGCCTTGCACAGATCGAAATCATCCTCGCCATGGTCAGGCGACATATGGACCAGCCCGGTACCGGCATCGGTGGTGACAAAATGCGAACCATCGAGGAACGGGCGCGGCTTGGTGTAGAATTCGCTGTCCGGGAATTTGTCGGCCATCGGGTGTTTTGCAGTGGCTCCGGCTAGTTTGTCACCGCTAATTGAAGATACTAATTTCCCTGCGCCAGATTCAGGGTCGTAGCCCCATCTTTCCATTGATTTCGCTTGGCAGCCATTTGCCAGAAGGTAGTTTTTGCCTTCAAATTCTACAACATCATAAGTAAGCTTAGCCCCATAAGCGAGCGCCTGATTAACCGGTATCGTCCACGGCGTCGTCGTCCAGATCACCGCATGCGCGCCAACCAGTTCCGGCGCATTCGGCGCGTCAACAATCTCGAACGCCACATCAATCTGCGTCGAGACAATATCCTCATATTCCACCTCGGCCTCGGCCAAAGCAGTCTTCTCCACCGGCGACCACATCACCGGCTTGGCGCCGCGATAAAGCTGGCCCGCTTCGGCGAATTTCAGCAATTCGGTGACAATCGCCGCTTCGGCGTCATAGTCCATCGTCAGATAGGGCTTGTCCCATTGTCCCATCACGCCGAGCCGCTTGAACTCCTCGCGCTGCACACCAACCCATTGGTCGGCATAGGTCCGGCATTCGGCGCGGAATTCGCTGGCCGGAACCTCGTCCTTGTTCAGCTTTTTCTTGCGATATTGTTCCTCGATCTTCCACTCGATCGGCAGGCCATGACAATCCCAGCCGGGCACATAAGGCGCGTCCTTGCCGAGCAGGCTCTGCGAGCGGACGACCAGATCCTTCAGCGTCTTGTTGAGGCTGTGGCCGATATGGATATTGCCATTGGCATAAGGCGGACCATCGTGAAGGATGAATTTCTCGCGACCGGCGCGGGCTTCGCGCAGCTTTTCATAGAGACCAATCTTTTGCCAGCGCTCCAAAATCGCCGGTTCCTTTTGCGCAAGGCCGGCTTTCA
The DNA here is from genome assembly GCF_963975555.1 of uncultured Parasphingorhabdus sp. GTDB lineage: Bacteria > Pseudomonadota > Alphaproteobacteria > Sphingomonadales > Sphingomonadaceae > Parasphingorhabdus. The sequence goes on from NZ_CAXBHH010000001.1 coordinate 1,056,069, forward strand.
TGGGGAAATCGGTTTTCGGCAGGAAAACCGTGTCTTTATAATCTGCTTTGGGATCGGTCATGATCGCGGGGATTAGGGGAGGTTGCGGGTCTGTGCAAGCATGGTTTTACACCGGTGACCCAACCATTTGTCCCGAGCCTGTCGACCCGCAGAGCGAGCGCAGCGCGCCGGCTGCTGTAGAGGTGAGAGGTGGTTCGACAGGCTCACCACGAACGGCGGGCAAAATCACCTTAATGCTGTAATCCTCAAGCCAGCAATTCGCGCGCCTTGTCGCAATCTTTCTCCATCTGCACTTTCAGCGCATCGAGATCATCGAACTTCCGCTCGCCGCGCAGGAAATGGTGCAGTTCGATCTCGATCGTCTGGCCGTAGAGGTCTTCGCTGAAATCAAAGAAAAAAGGCTCGAGCAATTCTTTCGGCGGATCGAAGCTCGGGCGAATACCGAGATTAGCCGCGCCCTTGAGCACCCGGCCATCCGGCAACAGGCCCTTCACGGCATAGATGCCATATTTCGGGCGCAGATATTCGCCGATATCGATATTGGCGGTGGGATAGCCCAATATCCGGCCGTTCTTGTCGCCGTGAATGACCTCGCCCCGGATCGCGAAAGGACGGGTGAGGAGCCGGTTCGCTTCCTCGCAATGGCCCTCTTTCAGCGCCGCGCGGATGCGGCTGGAGGAGATGACATCATCGCTGTCGCTGATCGCGCTGACCGCTTCGTTTTTCAGTCCGTGCGCCGCTCCGACTTCGCGCAGCACATCGATATTGCCTTTTGCGCCTTTGCCGAAAGTGAAATCCGCGCCGGTGACCACGCCGGCCGCGCCAAAACGTTCGACCAGCAGCTTGGCGACAAAATCCTCTGCCGTCGTTCCGGCCAGCCCGGCGTCAAATTCGAACACCAGCATCGCGCTGGCTCCGGCATCGGCGAACAGTCGCTGGCGCTGGGCCAGCGATGTCAGGCGAAAGGGGGGCAGGCCGGGTTTGAAGAAACGCACCGGATGCGGATCGAACGTCGCGATAATCGCCGGACGGCCTTCGTCCCGGGCCCAGCTCAGTGCCTTGCCGGCGACCGCCTGATGTCCGAAATGGAATCCGTCAAAATTGCCCAGCGCGATAATCGCGCCGCGCAGGTCGCCTTCAATCCGCTCTTTTCCGTTCAGTCTGATCATCGAATCGCTATTGCGGGATTTTGCGTTTCATTCAACAAATTCGTTATGCCAGCTTCGGCTGGCACCTAACCCGCCACGGAAGTGCGGGCATCGCTATCGGTCTTCGCTGGAGCAACGCTTTGCGACAAAGGCACCAGTCCCGCCTTGATCACCCGCAAGGCATTCAGCCCCATCACCGCGCGGATTTCCGCTTCGGTGAAACCGGCATCCATCAACGCCTGGGTGATCTGAACGATCCCGCTCGTGTCAAAGCGCGTGGTTACTGCACCGTCAAAATCGCTGCCCAGCGCAACATATTCTATCCCGACCAGATCGCGGACATGCTTGACCGCCTTGGCCACAGTCGCCGGGTCGGTGTCGCACATTGCGCCGTCCCAGTAACCAAGACCAACGACGCCACCGGTCGCGGCCACACCTTTGATTTCCATATCAGTCAGGTTGCGATTGACTCCGCACACCGCTTGCACGCCACCATGGCTGGAGACCACTGGCCGCCTCGCCATTTTCAATATGTCGGCAACGGTGGCGTGGCTGCTATGGGCAATATCGACGATCATCCCCATCGACTCCATGTCGCGGATGATCGTCCGTCCGAAATCGGTCAGGCCGCCTTTTTCAATTCCGTGCATCGATCCGGCCAGCTCATTGTCGAAAAAATGCACCATCCCCGCCATGCGCATGCCCGAGGCGTAGAGTTTCTTCAGATTGGCGCGATCGCCTTCCAGCGTCTGCAGACCCTCGGCGGAAAACAGCACGCCAATGGATTTGTCGAGCCGGTCAAAATGCTCGGGCTTGCTGATCGACGCCAGACGGCCGCCCGACACGGCAACCGCCTTGTCCAGTTTCTGAGCGTGATAAAGCTGACGCTCGAGCAAGGAAAACCATGTTCGCACCGGTTGCAGCTGGGTAATCGCGAGCAGGGTGATATTGTCGGTATCGCCGCTGTTGCTGTCGTAATTCTGGCCCTTGGGGGTCTTGGTCACGCTGGAGAAAATCTGCAGCCCGACATTGCCTGCTTCCAGCCGTTCGAGATCGATATGACCATAGTCGCTGCTGTCGGTAATCTTGCGCTTCCACAACAGGGTGTCGCCATGCAGATCGACGATCATGAGGCTGTCATGCAGCTTCTGCGCCTCGGCTCTGATTTCCGGTAGCGGCTTGCCGTCGACCATATTGGTTTGCTTGTCGAACCATGCCGGCGCGAAAATCAGGAAGGCGGCGAGGGCGATCCCGCCGAGGCCCAAAAGCGCCAGCAGGAATTTCCTCATCCGATTTTCCTTTTCAGAGTGACGAAGCTGTAACCGGGCTTGTCATTTTTCGGCTCATGATCCTCGCGCATCGTCTCTTCCCAGATGCTTTCATCAAAGGCCGGCATCTTGATATCGCCCTTGGGCTTGAGATGCACTTCGGTCAGTTCAATCCGGTGCGCGCGGTCGAGAAAGGCCTTGTAGATTTCGGCTCCGCCGATCACCGCGATATGCGGAGAATTGGCTATTTTCAGGGCGCTTTCGATGCTTTCCGCAGTCTCCGCATCATCGGCTTCCCAATCCTTGTCTCTGGTGAGTACGATATGACGCCGTCCGGGCAACATGCCGGGCAGGCTGTCAAAGGTCTTGCGGCCCATGATCATCGGCTTGCCCATAGTCATTGTTTTGAACCGTCTCTGGTCCTCTGGCAGGCGCCACGGAATGGTGTCGCCGTCGCCGATCACGCCATTGTCGGCGCGGGCAAGGAAGAGGATGATTTCAGGATGGTTCATGAGCGACGCCTAGCGCAGTTCCGGCAGACTGCAAATTAGAAATGCAATTTGGTGACATGACCCATTTTCCGCCCCGGCCGGCTCGCGCCCTTGCCATAGAGATGGAGGTGGTTTGCGCCATCGGATAGCAGGGCCTGCCAGTCGTCCGCCTGCGCACCGATCAGATTGTGCATCTCGACTTTTTTCGCGGCAAGGCTGGTGTCTCCGAGCGGCAGTCCGCAGATAGCCCTGATATGATTTTCAAACTGGCTGGTGATGGCACCCTCGATCGTCCAGTGGCCGCTGTTGTGGACCCGCGGGGCCATCTCATTGAAAACGGGTCCGTCCTTGGTGGCAAAAAATTCGCACGTGAGCACGCCGACATAGTCCATCGCCTCGGCCATTTTCGCGGCGAGCACGCGGGCGTCGTCCTGCTGTTCCAATATCGCGGCAGGGGCGGGCGCGACGGAGAGCGCCAATATACCGTCTTCATGGATATTGTGCGGCGTGTTCCAGAAACGGACCTCGCCATCCTGCCCACGCACCAATATCACCGAAAATTCATGGTCGAAGGTGACAAAACCCTCGGCCACGCAAGGCTGATGCGCCACGGTTTCCCAATGCTGGTCGAGATCGTCGCCCGGACGGATCCGCGACTGGCCCTTGCCGTCATAGCCCATACGGATGGTCTTGAGAATTGCCGGCGCGCCTACCTCGGCAATTGCCTTGTCGAGGGTCGCCCGGTCGGTGACTTCGGCAAATGGCGCCGTGGTCCCGCCATGGTCGCGGGCAAAAACTTTCTCGGCGATGCGGTTCTGTGCAATGTCCAGCGCGGCAATCGGCGGATGCAACGGCGCGGAGGATGCGATTCGGTGCAGCGGATCGACCGGAACATTTTCAAATTCGAATGTGATCACGTCGCAGCTCTCGGCAAAGCCGGTCAGCGAGGCGATATCATCATCCTCCGCGCATGTGAATTCTGCCGACACTTCGGCGGCCACGCTGTCGGCGTTGGGCGCATAGATATGGCAGCGATAGCCCAGCTGTGCCGCGGCAACGCTCAGCATCCGGCCAAGCTGGCCGCCGCCCAATATGCCGATGGTTGATCCTGGGGGAAGTGTCTGCATGGGCTCTCTTTATTCGGGTTGGTCGGCGACGGATGCCGTCTGCGCAGCGCGCCAGGCATCCAGTCGTTCGGCCAGGGCAGGGTCTTCGTTGGCAAGAATGGCTGCTGCCAGAAGTGCCGCGTTTTTCGCGCCGGCGTCGCCGATCGCCAATGTACCAACCGGGATGCCCGCAGGCATTTGTGCGATCGAAAGCAGGCTGTCCATGCCGCTCAGCGCCTTCGACTGGATTGGCACGCCCAGTACGGGCAGGCGAGTCATCGAGGCCACCATGCCGGGCAAATGTGCCGCGCCGCCAGCGCCGGCGATGATCACTTTCAATCCGCGATCCACCGCGGATGTCGCATAATCATAAAGCCTGCCGGGCGTCCTGTGCGCCGACACGATTTTATGTTCATGGGGTATCTCGAGCTGGTGCAGAATGTCGCTCGCGAGTTTCATCGTCGCCCAGTCGGACTGGCTGCCCATGATGATTCCAACCGGAGGAGGTGCTTCGACCATTTTTGTCCCTGACAAATGCTACGGAAGCAATGCGGTTTAGTCATGAAATCGCGCAGACGCAATGCCACTTATTTGTGGTTTGAAATTTCGCGGCGACAAATTGCTATCTGGCTGTTTGATGCTCGGTTCTCCAGCCGAAAATTCACAATTGTTTACACTTGAAAAGAATAATTATCTTGTTTTATCAACTAGATAAAAATATAGGCGCGCAAAAGAACAAGAATGGAGGATGATATGCAGCAGAACAGTTCAAGCAATGAAGAGGATTGTGGAAGTTGCGTTGTCCTTCAGCGTGAAATAGGCGCCCTAAAGGATGAGCTCGCGGAAATGGAACAGCATGCTTATCATGACGTATTGACCGGACTGTCAAACCGGCGGTTTTTTGTTCAGAGCCTTGAAAGCCGGGTCGGACGATGCCAGCGATATGGTGATAATTGTGCTGTATTATTTCTTGATGTCGATAATCTGAAAAAGATCAATGATAGTCATGGACATGGGGCGGGGGATATCGTGCTGGCGCGTCTGGCTGAGATATTGCGGCTGCACATCCGCGCGTCGGACGTGGCAGCGCGCATCGGCGGGGATGAATTCGGTCTTTTGCTCGACAATCTGGATGCCGATGAGGTCGAGAAAAAAATAGCGTTTCTCATCGACCAATTTGGCAAAACAAACTGCACCTATGCCGGCCAGCCCTTACCTTTTGGTGCAACCATCGGCTATTGTTTCGTCGGCCCGAAAGATACGGTCGAAGGCCTTATGTCCCGCGCCGACGCCGCGATGTACCGGGCGAAAGACAAGCCGGCATAGTCAACGCTGTCTATCGGTCCGCCAGATAATAGCGTTCGATTTCGTTCAGATCGTCGTCCAGTTCATAGACAATCGGTTGACCGGTCGGGATTTCCAGGCTGGTAATTTCGTCGTCCGGAATCTTGGACAGATGCTTGACCAGAGCGCGCAGGCTGTTGCCATGGGCCGAGATCAGAACCTTTCTGCCATTTTGCAATTCCGGAGCGATCCGGCTCTTCCAATAAGGCAATACCCGCGCAATCGTGTCTTTCAGGCTTTCGGTCGCCGGAACTTCGATACCCTTGTAGCGTGGGTCGTTGGACATTTGATAGGGGCTGTCCGACGCCATGGGTGGTGGCGGTGTATCAAAGCTGCGCCGCCAGATATGGACCTGTTCGTCGCCGTGCTTGTCGCGGGTTTCCTGCTTGTTGAGGCCGGTCAGGCCGCCGTAATGGCGTTCGTTAAGGCGATAGTTTTTCTCGACCGGCAGCCACAGGCGACCCATTTCCTCGAGCGCTAGATTGAGTGTCTTGATCGCCCGCGTCTGGACGCTGGTGAAGCAGATGTTCGGGTCGATGCCCCGTTCCTTCATCAGTTGCCCGGCTGCCTTGGCTTCCTCGATGCCCTTTTCGGTAACATCGACATCCCACCAACCGGTAAAGCGGTTTTCAAGATTCCAGAGCGACTGGCCGTGGCGAAGCAGGATGAGTTGGGGCATCGGTTGTCCTTGATCTAATGTTATGCCTCCCCCCTAGCGGCGATGGCGGGGGACGCCAAGAGTGATTTCGGCAGCAAGGATTGTGCCGGCAGTCGCTTCATGCGCCCAAAGCAGGTCATCTTGAGCGTCATATTTTGTGGTTATGCGTTAATCGACATTGGAAAATGCCATCTGTCCTGAAGCAAGGTCACGCTGACAATTCTGCAGCCGGACGAGCTGGTCACCCAAGCGGCGGCGCGTCATGGTTGCTTGAATGTTAAGGGTAAAGGTCTGGTAACCTATTTGCCTTAACGGTGTCATGCCTCGCTTTCACTCGACGCAAACAGGCCGAAATGACGGTACCCCCAAACTGGAGAATTTTTTGTGAACAATATTGGTAGAATGCTCGCGGTTGCGCTCTGCACCACTGCCATAACAAGTCCGGCCTTCGCGCAGGATAGCGCTCAGGAAGCTGAATCGTTCGACGACAATGTTATCATCGTTACCGCGACCCGCCGTGCGCAGGACGTGCAGGATATTCCCCTCGCTGTTACCGCAGTCGGCCCGGTCCAGCTCGAACGTCAGGGCGTTGTGAGCGTTAGTCAGATCACCAATGTGTCATCCAGCTTCTCGGTATCCAATGCCCAACTGGCATCCGGTTCGGTGGTGCTGCGGATTCGCGGTGTCGGTACGACGTCCAACAATATCGGTTTTGAATCGGCCGTCGGTATTTTTATTGATGGCGCCTATCAATCCCGTCCCGGTGTGGCGCTTTCGGAATTTGTCGATGTTGAACGCGTTGAAATTCTCCGCGGCCCGCAGGGTACGCTCTTTGGACGGAATACTTCCGCTGGCGCTCTGAACATTACCAACAAGCGCCCGAACCTGAGTGAATTTGGCGGTTTCGCCAATGCCACTTACGGCAATCGCGATCTGATGGGTGTGCAAGGCGCGGTGAACGTGCCAATCGTCGAAGACAAGCTGGCCCTGCGTGTGACAGGTGCCTATCGGGAGCGTGACGGCTATGTGACCGTAGTCGATGGTACCGGCACCAAGATTGGTGATTCCAACGGCACCGACCAGTATCTTGTTCGGGGTCAGCTCGGCTTCGAAACCGACGGAGGCATAAGAGGGCGGCTGATCGCCGACCATTCCAAAAGTACCGCTGGCTGCTGCGCAGCGGTAGAAGTCCTGCAATCGCCGCTCGAGACCTCCGGCCTGCTGGCAGCCGTCGGACTGGGTGCCCGTGGGGGCATGGCCGGTCCCGTTGTCGCGCTTAATCCGTTTGACACGACCACTGCAGAAATCGCCGCGGATAACCGGATTGCAACCGCCAACTTCGCCCCGCAGACGCGCTTTGACCAGTGGGGCATCACCGGCGAGGTGGAAGTTCCACTGGGCGACAGCACCAACCTGATCTACATCGGCTCCTATCGCGAATATGATGCGACGGAAGCCTATGATAATGACTTCTCCGCGCTCGACGTGTTCAACGTCACCGACAACCGCACGTCCATCGAAACCATGACTCACGAATTGCGCGTCCAGGGCGACTTGTTCGGCGGCGCTCTGAAATGGCTCGTCGGCGGTTATTATTCCGAGGAAGATATAAGTCAGCAATTGTCTTTTGCACTGGGTGCAGATTATGACCAGCTTGTTGGAGCCATTCTCGCCGGAGCCACCGGCGGTGCCAGCCTCAACCCGCTCAGCCCGATTTTCTTCGGAACAACGCCATTGCAGAATATCACTGGCGTAAATCCGGCGACAGTCAGCAACATCAACCAATATGCGCAGAACAGCAAAAGCTGGTCCGTCTTCACCCACAATGTTCTGGAAGTGACCGACGGTCTCGAACTGACCGTAGGGCTGCGCTATTCGGACGAAAGCAAGGACGGCAGCTTCGCCAGCGGCGGTACCAATAATGCGGTCTGTCCGGCTATTGTCGGAGCGATATCACCCGGCGGCGGTTTGAGTGGCTTGCCCGCCGCTCTGCAAAATGCGTTTTTCGGACTGGGCTGCTTTGCCTTCACCGCTCCGGCGGATGCGCCCTATGCGGCGCTTTTGCCAACCCCGCGCAGCTTCAACAGCACGTTCGGCGATTCGGAACTGATCTACACTGGTAAAGTGGCATATGCCTTTGCCGATCCGGTCAACATCTATGCCAGTTTCACCCATGGCTACAAGTCGGGCGGCTTCAATCTCGATTCGACGGCGGCTGTCGGTGGCACTGATCCGCGCTTCCTTTCCGAAGAAGTGGATTCTTATGAAATAGGTTTGAAGGCCAAGTTTCTCGACAATGCCGTGACGCTGAATCTGGCGGTCTTCCGTGAGCAATTCTCGAACTTCCAGATTGTCGAATATACCGGCGTGCAATTCCGTACCTTCAATGTTGCCAAAGCGGTAACCCAGGGGCTTGAAATCGAAACGATGCTTCGGCCGAGCGATCATTTCACGGTCAATGCCGCGCTGACCTACACCGATGCTTATTATCCGGGTGATTGTGCCGGGACGCAGACCACGGTCAATGTGCTCGCCCTGTGTGGCAATTCGCTGACCAATGCTCCGGACTTTGTCGGCATTGCCGGCGCCACCTATACCAATGACATAGGGATGAACCTGGCATATTTCCTCAACGGGCAAGTCCGGTTCGAAGGCGATCGCCGCACTTCGACCCAGGCCGTCGATCCCATCAACTTGACCGCGCTTCCGTTTGTTGTGCAGGACAGCAATATCAAGATCAACCTGCGTGCGGGCATCGGCAGCCAGGACGAAGCCTGGGGTATCGAGGCTTTCGTGACCAATTTGACCAACGAGGTGACTCGCGGCGTGACCTTCGCGACAATCTTGCGGTCCGGTTCGCAATCGGTCTTCGTGCAGGATCCGCGCAGCTACGGTCTGACTCTGCGCGGCAAATTCTAGCGCCGCACTATTGGCGTTAAGTTGATGTCATAACAACGGATCATGAGGGGCCGGGTTGTCTGGCCCCTTCTTTTGGACCGCTCAAACCGCTCGCGGCCAGGATGCGTATCCCCGAAAGCGGGCTGGCATTCATCATCTCCCCGTTTGCGCCTCGCGATATTCATTGCGAAATTTGCAACTGTGACCCGTCGGCCACGGATATATGTATCTTTTTTGCAACGTTGGGTGCGAAATCGGCCAGCTTCCGCCTGTCTCCGCTTGATTTAATGGCTCAATTAAACGACTGGCGCGTCCACAGCTGTCGTGAAATAGCCATCCCCCTCGGTAAACGGCAATCACAACAGTCAGTTCAATGGGAGTAGATATATGAAAACCTTCAATAAATTCCTCATGGCAGCGCTTTGCACCTCCGCCATGACCACCCCCGCTTTCGCTCAAGACGAAGCCCAGGAAACAGAAGTTTTTGACGATAATGTCATTATCGTGACCGCAACCCGCCGTGCACAGGACGTGCAGGCTATTCCTCTCGCCGTGACCGCAGTTAGCCCGGTCCAGCTCGAACGTCAGGGCGTTGTCAGCGTTGGCCAGATCACAAATGTGTCTTCCAGCTTCTCCGCCTCGAACGCCCAGCTGGCGTCGGGTTCGGTGGTTTTGCGAATTCGCGGTGTCGGCACGACATCAAACAATATCGGTTTTGAATCGGCTGTCGGAATCTTTGTCGATGGTGCCTATCAATCCCGCCCGGGTGTTGCGCTTTCCGAATTTGTCGACGTTGAACGCGTCGAAGTGTTGCGTGGCCCACAGGGCACGCTCTTCGGTCGCAATACCTCTGCCGGCGCCTTGAACATTACGAATGTTCGGCCTGACCTGAACGATTTTGGCGGCTTCGCCAATGCCACTTATGGCAATCGTGACTTGATGAGCATCCAGGGCGCAGTGAACGTGCCTATCGTTGAAGACACGCTGGCTCTGCGCGTGACCGGTGCTTATCGGGAACGTGATGGCTATGTGACTGTGGTCGACGGTAGCGGCACCGAAATTGGTGAATCGAACGGTATTGACCAATATCTCGTACGCGGACAGCTCGGCTTCGAAACCGAGGGCGGCATTAGCGGACGTCTGATCGCCGATTATTCCAAGAGCACGGCCGGTTGCTGTGCCGCGGTTGAAGTTCTGCAATCTCCGATCGAAACCGCTGGCCTGTTTGCAGCCGTTGGCCTGGGTGCCCGCGGCGGCATGGCAGCGCCGGTTGTTGCGGTCAGTTCTACCGATACGACCAGCGCCGAAGCCGCAGCAAGCAATCGCATTGCAACTGCCAATTTCGCGCCGCAGACACGCTTTGACCAATGGGGCATCACCGGCGAAATCGAAGTGCCTCTCGGGGATAGTGCGGACCTGATCTATATCGGTTCTTATCGCGAATATGATGCAGCTGAAGCCTATGACTCCGATTTTTCGGCGCTCGATGTCTTCAATGTCACCGATAACCGTACTTCGATCGAAACCATGACCCACGAATTGCGTATCCAGGGTGAAGCTCTTGGCGGCGCTCTGAACTGGCTCGTTGGCGGCTATTATTCCACGGAAGATATTTCCCAGAATGTGTCTTTTGCGCTCGGTGCAGACTATGATCAGCTCGTTGGAGCCATCCTCGGCGGTGCAACCGGTGGGGCGAGCCTCAACCCGGCGAGCCCGATTTTCTTCGGTGCCACTCCGCTTCAGAATCTCACCGGCTTTAATCCTGACGTCGTCACCAATAACAATCAATATTCGCAAAACAGCAAAAGCTGGTCGATCTTCACGCATAATACGCTGGAAGTCGCTGACGGACTGGAGCTGACATTGGGTCTGCGCTATTCGGATGAGAGCAAAGACGGCAGCTATACCAGCGGAGCAAACAACAACCCGGTCTGCCCGGCGATTGTTGGCCAACTTTCTCCCGGTGGTGCTTTGAGCGGCCTACCCGCCGCTCTGCAAAATGCGTTTTTCGGTCTGGGTTGTTTCGCCTTTACCGCACCGGCTGACGCGGCATATGCAGCAGCATTGCCGACGCCGCGCACCTTCAACAGCAAGTTCAGCGACAAGGAACTGATCTATACCGGTAAAGTGGCTTATGCTTTTGCCGATCCGATCAATGTCTATGCCAGCTTTACCCACGGTTATAAATCGGGTGGTTTCAACCTCGATTCGACCGCTGCGGCTGGCGGTGCCGATCCGCGCTTCCTGTCCGAAGAAGTCGACGCCTATGAAATTGGTGTGAAAGCCAAATTCCTGGATAATGCGATTACGTTGAACCTGGCGGCATTCCGCGAGGAATTCTCGAACTTCCAGGTACTGGAATTTACCGGTGCCCAGTTCCAGACCTTCAATGTTCCAAAAGCGGAAACACAGGGTGTCGAAATCGAAACGACAATCCGTCCGAGCGAGCATTTCACCGTCAACGCTGCCATGACGATCATCGATGCAAACTATCCGGATGATTGTGCCGGTACGCAAACCTCGTTGAACGTTCTTGCGCTTTGCGGAAATTCGCTGACCAATGCACCGGATATCGTTGGTATTATGGGCGCTACCTATACCAATGATATTGGTACCAACCTGAAATACTTCCTGAATGCACAAGTGCGGCTGGAAGGCGATCAACGCACTTCAACGCAGGCCGTGGATCCTGCCAATCTGGCAGCAATGATCCCGGTTCCGTTCGATCAGCAGGATGGTAATATCAAGATCAACCTGCGGGCCGGTATCGGTAGCCAGGATGATGTTTGGGGCATCGAAGCGTTCGTGACCAACCTGACCAATGAAGTGACCCGTGGCGTGACGTTCAACACGGTGTTGCGTTCCGGTTCGCGTTCGGCTTTCGTTCAGGAGCCTCGCAGCTACGGACTGACGCTTCGCGGCAAGTTCTAACGAAGGACTATCGGCGGTGACCTGAGGTCATCTTGCCGGATTTTGAGGGGGGCGGATTTTCCGACCCCCTTTTTTTGTGGCCGCTTGAATCACTCGCGCCGACGACGTGATCCCGGAAATTCTATCACCCCTGATCCGTTATATTCCCGATTGCAGCGCGCCTTGCTCAATATCCTTTGCGAACTTTTCAAATGTGGCCTGCCAGTCACAGGCCTGTGTCACATTTTTACAACGCTAGGATTTATTCCAGTTCGTTTCTGTGTGGGGCTCTTGATTTAATTGTTTCGTTAAAGGACGACTGCAGGGACAGTTTTCGTAAAAACAAGCCAGCCCCCCAGGAAAATGGCGATGACGACAGCTAGTCCAACGGGAGAGTATAAATGAAAAGCTTCAATAGACTTCTCATGGCGGCGCTTTGCACCACCGCTATGACCACCCCCGCTTTTGCGCAGGACACCGCGCAGGAAGTGGAAACATTCGATGATGATGTGATCATCGTGACGGCAACCCGCCGCGCACAGGACGTTCAGGACATTCCTATCGCCGTGACCGCCGTCAGCTCTGTTCAGCTCGAGCAGCAGGGCGTGGTGAACGTACAGAATATCGGCAGCGTATCGCCAAGCTTCTCGACTTCCAACGCGCAAACAGCGTCCGGAACGGTTGTGCTTCGTATTCGCGGCGTCGGTACCACTTCCAACAACATCGGTTTTGAATCGGCTGTCGGTATTTTTGTTGACGGTGTCTATCAATCGCGCCCCGGCGTTGCGCTTGGTGAATTTGTTGACGTGGAACGCGTCGAAATTCTGCGCGGACCGCAGGGCACTTTGTTCGGCCGGAATACGTCTGCGGGTGCCTTGAACATCACCAATAAACGTCCGGACCTCAATGATTTTGGCGGTTTTGTGAACGCGACCTATGGCAATTTTGACCATATGAGCATTCAGGGCGCGATCAACGCCCCGCTCATTGAAGATACGTTGGCGCTTCGCGTTACCGGTGCTTACCGCAAGCGTGACGGTTATATCACCAGCGTCGACTCCACCGGAGCGACAAACGGTGAATCCAACAATACCGATCAATATCTGATCCGCGGCCAGCTCGGTTTCGAAACCGAAGGTGGTATCAGCGGACGTCTGATTGCTGATTATTCCAAAAGCACTGCCAGTTGCTGTGCAGCGGTAGAATTATATCAGTCTCCTGTCGAAACAGCCGGATTTTTCGGTCTGGTCGGTCTTGGTGCCCGGGGCGGCATGGCTGCGCCGGATGTTGCGGTAAACCCGTTTGACACGACAACGATGCAGCGCGCGGTCGACAATCGCATCGCGACACAAAGCTATCAGTCGACGAACAGCAATGACCAGTGGGGCGTAACCGCTGAGGTAGAAGTGCCCGTCGGTGAATCTGCTGATCTGGTCTACATCGGCTCCTATCGCGAGTTCCGTGCAACAGAGTCTTATGATTCGGACTTTTCCGGTCTGGACGTCTTCAACATTCTACCTGGCGGCGGTACATCCATTGACACGATGACGCACGAACTGCGGGTACAGGGCGATGCTCTTGATGGTGCGCTTAGCTGGCTGGTCGGCGGATATTATTCCGATGAAGACATTAGTCAGGTCGTCAATTTTGGCCTCGGCGAAGATTATGATGCGCTGGTTGGTGCTTTATTTGGTGGTGCTGCCGGTCCGGCCCCGCTTGCGCTCTTCTCTGGCGGTGTCGATGCTGCAACCGTACGGGCAACAAATGCCTATACGCAAAGCAGCAAAAGCTGGTCGATCTTTACCCACAATACATTGGAAGTGGCAGAGGGACTGAAATTCACGGTCGGTCTGCGTTATTCGGATGAAAGCAAGGACGGTGGCTTTACCCAGCCTTCGGTGACCAATGCGCTCTGCCCTGCAATCCTGAGCAACCTGTTGGGTGTTACGCCTGTTGGCGCTGCGCCGGCTCCGCCATTGGCGGGCGGTTCTGCCCTGGCTAACGGCCTGTTCGGAACCGGCTGTTTCGCGTTCACAGCGCCAGCAGATCTGCCTCAGGCAATCGCTGTCCCGCTTCCGCGTTCGTTTGCCGGTACATTTAGCGATAAAGAGCTGATTTACACCGGTAAGGTAAGCTATGAATTTGCTTCTCCGATCACGGTATATGCCAGCTTTACGCACGGGTATAAATCGGGCGGCTTCAATCTCGACTCCACAGCCGCCGTCGGTGGCAGCGATCCGAGCTTCCTTTCGGAAGAAGTCGATGCCTATGAAGTCGGTTTCAAGGGCAAGTTCCTCGACAATGCGTTGACGGTGAATATTGCCGGTTTCCACGAAGAATTCAGCAACTTCCAGGTGCTGGAATTCACCGGTGCCCAGTTTACCACGTTCAACGTCCCGATGGCGAAATCCACCGGTGTCGAACTGGAAATGCTGGCCCGTCCGAGCAAGCATTTCACCATCAACGGTGGCCTGACTTATACAGACGCGCGCTATCCGGGTGATTGTGCCGGGACGCAAACGTCAGCCAACGTATTGTCGCTCTGTGGCAATTCGTTGACCAATGCTCCGAAATGGGTCGGTATCATGGGCGCAACCTATGATCGCGATCTGGGTAGCAGCATGAAGTTCTTCGTGAATGGTCAGGTTCGCATGGAAAGCGATCGCCGGACTTCCACTCAGGCAATTGTCGTCCCGAGTGCGACGGATATCGCAACAGCGGGCAGCGTTCAGGCTGCTGTCGATGCGGCGCCATTGGCTCCGTTTGATGTGCAGGACGGCAATATCAAGATCAACATGCGCGCCGGTATCGGTGATATCAATGATGCATGGGGTATCGAAGCGTGGGTTACCAATCTGACCAACGAAGCAACACGCGGTGTGACATTCAACACCGTACTTCGTGGATCGGGCGCTGCAGCATCACGCTCGGCCTTTGTTCAGGAACCGCGCATGTATGGCCTGACGCTTCGCGGTAAATTCTAGAAGTGATTTAAATCCGGTGGCTTTTGGTCACCAAGCAATCAGGGGCTGGAATTTCCGGCCCCTTTTTATTGCGCGGCAGAACCATAGGTGCGAAAGACCAAGGCTATGAAAAACTATATATTCCAGACCGTCCCCGTGCTCCACTTTGGCGAAGGCTGCCTCGCTGAACTGCCGGGACAAATCGCTGCCTTGCGTGCATCCAGACCGATGATTGTCACCGACAAGGGCATTGTCGACGCGGGCCTGATCGCACCGGTTGAACAGACCTTGCGTGCAGCCGGCCTCGAGGTCGAAATATTTGACTCCGTTATTGCCGATCCGCCAGAAAAGATCGTGTTGCAGGCCATCGAAGCCGCTAAATCAGCGGACGTTGATATCGTTGTCGGGCTGGGCGGCGGCAGTTCGCTTGATACCGCAAAGGTGGTTGCTGCTCTTGCGGTCGACGGGGCCCAGCCGCTTGCGGATATTTACGGCATCGGTTTGCTGGAACGCAAAGGCCTGCCGACCATTTTGATCCCGACCACCTCCGGTACCGGATCGGAAGTTACTGCCATTTCGATCTTGACCACCGGCGAAACCACCAAGGCCGGTATCATCTCGCCGCATCTAGTTGCCGATGTCGCCTTGCTCGATCCGGCGTTGACTCTCGGCCTTCCCGCCAATGTGACCGCCGCGACCGGAATCGATGCGATGGTCCATGCGATTGAATCCTACACCAGCCGCAATGGCAAGAATCCTGTCTCCGATATGTTCGCGATCGAGGCCTTGAAGCTGCTCACCGCCAATATCGAAACAGCCTGCTTCGACGGGAAAAACATGCAGGCGCGCGAAGCGATGCTGCGCGGCTCGATGCTCGCGGGGCAGGCTTTCGCCAATAGTCCCGTCGGCGCGATCCACGCGCTCGCCTATCCGCTCGGCGGCATTTATCATATTCCGCACGGCCTCTCCAACGCGCTGGTCATGCCTTATGTTATGCAGTTCAATCTCGAGGCCGCCGCGCCGCTTTATGCCGAGCTCGCCGATGCCCTGAACATCCCGCGTGGCAGCGAGAACAGCGGCGAAGCCCGGGCACAGCAATTGATCGACTTTCTTGAAGGCTTGGCGGTCAAGGTAAAGGCACCGCGCAAATTGCGCGACATCGGTATCGCAAAGGACGCGACGACCGAACTGGCTGAAGCGGCGATGTTGCAGGTCCGGCTGCTGGTCAATAATCCCAAGGAAGTGACATTGGCCGACGCGCAAAGGATCTATGATGCCGCCTGGTAAAAGCCCGAGGGCTGAACCACCGGTAAGGAGCGACTATCGCACCGGCAGCTTGATCACCACCCGCTGGAACGACAATGATCCATATGGTCATGTGAATAATGCGATCTATTATTTCTGGTTCGACACCGCGGTAAACCGCTATCTAGTGGAGCAGGGCGCGCTTGATATCACCGGCGGCGAGACCATCGGTCTGGTGGTCAACACCAGCTGCGACTATTTCGCGCCAATTGCCTTTCCGGACGATGTCATGGCACGGATTCGCGTCGAGCGGCTGGGCAACAGTAGCGTCACTTATGGTGTCGGCCTGTTTCGCGGTGATGAGGACGTCGCTTCGGCGGCCGGCAGCTTCACCCATGTCTATGTCGATCGCGCCACAAGACGACCGGTTTCTCTGCCATCCCCCTTGCGTTCCGCACTGGAAGCGATAGAAGTTTAATCAGACGATTAAATCTCTGGGAGAGAGACAGATGCTACGCCCCTTTGACAGTGACGAGCGCCGCCAGTTCCGCGAAACATGCCGCCGCTTTGCCGAGACCGAATTGCAGCCTTTTGCCAACGAGTGGGACGAAGCGGGTGAAATTCCCTGGGAGATGCACGAGAAAGTCGGCGCGCTGGGCGTCTGGGGTTTTGGTGTCGATGAAAAATATGGCGGCCTCGGCAGCGACGACATTTTCATGCGTGCTGCTTGGGCCGAGGAAGCAGCGCGCGCCCACAATGGCGGCACGCTGGCAGCGCTCGGCGGCCGCAGCATTTCCATCGGTCCGATTCACAAACTGGCTTCGCAGGATATCAAAGACCGCATATTGAAAGATATCGTGCTCGGCAAAAAAGGCTCCAGTCTCGGCATCACCGAACCCGGCGGCGGGTCGGACGTCGCCAATATGCAGACCACGGCCCGGCAGGACGGCAATCACTGGGTGATCAACGGGGCCAAGACTTTCATCACCGGCGGCATGACGGCTGACCATTATGTCATCGGCGCGCGCACCGGTGGCGAAGGCCTAAACGGTATCTCGCTATTTCTCGTCGATGCAGATGCGGAGGGCTTTTCACGCACCGCGCTAGACAAGAAAATGGGCTGGTGGGCGTCTGATCAGGCCTCGCTCTATTTTGACGAAGTGCGCGTCCCGGCGGAGAATATGCTCGGCGACGAAGGGCGCGGTTTCATCCAGATCATGCACAATTTCAACCACGAGCGGCTCGGCATGGTTGCCCAGTCTCTCGGCATGATGCGGGTGCTTCTCGAATATTCGATCGACTATGCCCAGCAGCGCGAGACTTTCGGCAAGCCGATGATCAAACATCAGGTGATCCGCCACAAGATCGCCGACATGTCGGCGCGCGTTGACCGTCTTGATGGCTGGCTGAACCAGATTTGCTGGCTCGCCGATCAGGGGGAAATGCCGGTCGCGCAAATTTGCAAAGCCAAGTTCAGCGCCACCAAGGATCTCGAATTTTGTGCCAGCGAAGCGATGCAGATTCTCGGCGGTGCCGGCTATTTGCGCGGCAATCCGGTCGAGCGTTTCTATCGTGAGGTCAAGGTCATGGCGATCGGCGGCGGCTCGGAAGAAATCATGCGCGATCTGGCGGTCCGGCAAATGGGCCTCTGATCCCGCTTGCCATTTTCGGTGATCCGGCGATAAGCAGCGCGTCTTGAGAAATTCCGTTCGTGCTGAGCTTGCCGAAGCGTGCCGGGCGATAGCAGAACAACGGCCTTCGACAGCCTCTGGCTGATGGAATATAATATGCCCGATCTAATATCCGCCGATAGCCCGCCAGAAAATGGTCCGATCCTGCTGCCAGCTGGGTCGGTCCTGTTCGGCTTGCTCACCTTCGCGATGATGGATGTGGTGATGAAAAGCCTGTCGATCGAACTGGGCGCCTACAATGCTATCCTCTGGCGGGTGCTGCTAGCTTTCGTGATTGTTTCGGTGGTCTTCTTCGCGCGCGGCCCGAAAATGCCGGGCAAGGCAGCACGCAAAGTCCACCTTCAGCGCGGCATCATCGTGGTCTTCATGTCCTATCTGTTCTTCTGGGGCCTGGCGCGGGTGCCGCTGGCCGAAGCCATCGCGCTGTCCTTCATCGCGCCGATCATCGCGCTCTATCTCGCGGCGGTTTTCCTGGGCGAGACCATCCACCGCAACGCTATCTATGCTTCGGCTCTGGGCTTTGCCGGCGTGCTGGTGATCGCATGGGGCAGGGCGAGCGGCACATTTGAAAAAGAAGCGCTGCTCGGCATTGGCGCGATTCTGGTGTCGGCGGTGCTTTATGCCGGCAATCTGGTAATCCAGCGGCAACAGGCGTTGCTGGCGGGCCCAATCGAGATCAGCTTTTCCCAAAATCTCGTCGTCGGTGCGTCCTTCCTTCTGCTCGCCCCCTTTTTCGCGGTTGTTCCGGATGTGCAGTCGCTGCCCTATATCGGGGCGGCCGCCATATTCTCTATCATCTCCTCGCTCTTCATCGCCTGGGGCTATGCGCGGGCAGAAGCGCAAAATTTGATCAACCTCGAATATAGCGCCTTCATCTGGGCGGCGATCTTCGGCTGGCTGTTCTTTCGCGAACCGATTACGCTGACCACGGTCGCGGGCGCAGCCATGATTGTCATTGGTTGCATATTGGCGACGAGGCGCGACCGGAAAGTCGCGCATATCGAAACCACCGCGGTCTGATCGCGATGGCGCTGCGGATCAGCAACCGGCAGGCGCGCTGGCTCTGGTTGCAGGCGCAGGGCCTGTCCGAAACGCCGACCGGGCCGCTGGACCTGCCGCAGATGATCCGCCGCCTCGGCTATGTCCAGCTCGACACGATCCAGAATGTCACCCGCGCCCATCATCATATCCTGTGGTGCCGCAACCAGAATTACCGCGAACCGATGCTCGACAGGTTGCTGGGCGAGGACAGGGCGGTGTTCGAGCATTTCACCCATGACGCCTCGATCCTGCCGATGGAATTTTATCCGATGTGGCAGCGCCAGTTCCGGCGTCTGGGGGACAAGGTCGCGGGCCACGCTTCCTTTAAAAAGGCGGCGCAGGAAATCAGCGTAGAGGAAATAAAGACCCGGATTGCGGCAGAAGGACCGCTGTCCACACAGGCCTTTGACACCAAGGTCAAAGGCAAGAAGCAGATGTGGGATCGACCCCCGCACAAAAGGGTGATGGACCAGCTCTGGTATGCCGGCGAACTGGCGACCTCCCATCGTCTCAATTTCACCAAATATTATGACCTCAGCGAGCGGGTAATCCCCTCGCATCATCGCGAAGCGACCCATGATGACGCAGGGCAGGTCGACTGGCTGTGCCGCAATGCGCTCGACCGGCTGGCCTTTGGTTCGCTTGGAGAAATCCAGCGTTTCTGGGGTGCCGTGGATGCCAAGGAAACCCGCATCTGGGCGCAATCCACAGGGGACACGGTCGCGGTTGAGATAGAGAACCATGAGGGGCAGTGGATCAAGGCGCTGGCCCCGCCGGATATCGAAACGCGTCTGTCGAACGCGCCCGAGCCATCCCCGCGTCTGCGGATCATCAATCCATTCGATCCAGCCGTGCGCGACCGTAACCGCTTGCTGACGCTATTCGGCTTCCACTATCGCAACGAGATGTTTGTGCCGGCGGCGCAGCGTAAATGGGGCTATTATGTCTACCCGATATTGGAGCGGGATCGCTTTGTCGGCAGGATCGAGATCAAGGCAGACCGCTCGGCAGGTCATTTGAGGGTGACGCAATTCTGGCCTGAACCCGGAGCGCGCTGGTCTGCCACCCTTAGGAACAGGCTAGCTGCGGAACTGACGCGACTAGCGCGACTTATCGAAGTCAGTGATATATTGTGGGAGTGCGAGAATTCGTGAAGTACCGGCCTGGCGTTATTTGACCACGCCGCGAAAGCGCAGTTCACCGGAAGCGCCGGCTGCAATCGGTGAAGGCAGAACCCAGCGGATATGGGTGACATCGGATGCGACTGCCGGACGGGTCGTCTGCACCGGTGCAGCGGTTTCGCCGGCTTGCTCTTCCGTTGCAGCAGCGACCGTTTCGGTGACGGTCAGGTCGGGCAATTTTCCGAAATTCTTGCCGCCATCGACCGATAGCAGAGCCCAGTCTTCAAGAACTTCGATCAAGGCTACGGCGGAATGGACCGGGTTGTTGACGACAAATCCGGTCACCGCATTCTTGCCGGTGTTGCGATAGGTGTTGATGAACAGCAATGTGTCGCCGGGAATGACTTTGACGGTGGCCGGATCAACCAATGTGGTCACGGTTTCACCGGATTCAGACGCTTCGGTCCGTTCTACCATTATCTTGCTGTCAATTTTGACATCGGCTCGCGGGTCTGTTGCAGCGGACTGGACAGCGACCGAAAGCGGCGTTGCATTTGCCGCCTGAGATGCGGTCAATCCTGCCATTAATACACCGGTGATCATGGCGGTTTCGATCAAAATCTTACGCATATTAGACATTTCCAGCGATCCTGTTGAACAATGGTTGATCGATCGGAAGCGACCGGTCCCTGTTGACCTGAAAATATGGGGTATCTTGGTTAATGAAAGATTAAAATAGGCTATGAAATTGGCAGTCTCATGGTGGCTAGATGGAATATCCCGCAAAAAGAAACGCTTGCCGCAAAGGCAGCCTTATTCGTTGGCTTCACGATTCATCACCGGCTAAAGAGTTGGCAATGGGTCTGATCGCTTTTCGTAGCTGCCTCGGCATGCTGGTTATTTTGGCTATGGGTTCTCCCATCCGGCCGGTCTTTGCCCAAACGGATGACCAGTCGGTCGTCAGTCTGCCGGATCAGCCTGATATTGACGAGCCGCTCGACCCGGATCAGGCACTGACAGAATTCCCGGATTTCGGGGTCGAATGGCCCGATCTGGATCAGGTCGCGGATCCGGTCTTCGACGAAATCGAACAGGAAGCCCAAGAAGAAGCCGTACAGGAAGGCGCAACGGCGCTGACGGCGACAGACGTGATTGACGATCAGGAACAGCCGGCAAGCGAAGAGCTTCTGGCCGACGATTTGCGACAGAATGAATTCCGACCGACCGACGCGCTGGCGGAAACCGCCTATCGGGTCAGCTTCAAAGGCTTGCCCGAGACTATCGGCGAAGCCTTTACTACCCGCTTCGACGCCTTGTCGGTTCTGGAAGAATATCAGGATGACGAGGCCAATTTCGCCCAGATAAGGCGGCGCGCGCAAAGCGACGAAGAGCTGGTCGAACGGCTGATGCGGATCGAAGGCTATTATGATGCCGTGGTGCAGACCCGGTTCGTGGCTGATGGTGCGGAACGGTTGACCGTGGTGATCAACGTACAGCCCGGCCCGCAATATGAACTGGATGCTATTGCCTTGCCCGGGATCGAAATGGCGGTCGCGCCAGATCCCGATACATTCCGGGAAAGCTTCGGGTTGCAGTCCGGCGATGTCATTAATAGTGACCGGATCATGGACGCCAAGGGCCGGCTCAATCTCGCCATGGCGGAAAATGGCTATGCGTTCGCGAAGACCGGCGAGCCGGAGCTGGAAATAGACCATGCCGAACGGCTTGGTGATCTTGCCATGACCGTCGTTCCCGGCGGCAAATATAATTTCGGTTCCATTGTGCTGGCGCCGACCGATCTGTTCGATGCCGATCATGTGCAGATGATCGCCCGTTTCGATCCCGGCGATATTTATCAGGCGTCGGATCTCGAAGACTTGCGCAGAGCGCTGATCGCGACCGGGCTGATCTCGACACTCACTATCGATCCGATGGAGTCCGAAGATCCGGGAGCGGTGGATATCGCTGTTGCTCTGACTCCGGCCCCGCTGCGGACCATTGCCGGTGAAATCGGTTATGACACCGGTGAAGGGATTCGGTCGGAAGTCAGCTGGGAGCACCGGAATCTTTTTCCGCCGGAAGGGCTGATCCGGGTTACCGGCGTGCTGGCGACACAAGAACAATCGGGTAGCATCGCCTATCGCCGCAACAATTATCGACGACGTGACAATATATTGAACGGGCTTACCGCCTTGAGCATTGTCGATAGCGCAGCCTATGATGCTGAGACATTTTCGGTCGCAGCGAATATCGAGCGGCAGAGCAATCTCATCTATCAAAAACGCTGGAGCTGGTCGGCGGGTGTCGAAGTGCTCGCGTCGCGGGAACAGGACGTTACCGGAGATATTGATCCGTCCGACGCGGAAACCTATTTTATCGCTTCGCTGCCGGGACTGGTCACATTCGACGCCAGCGACGACCTGCTCGATCCGACCCGCGGCTTCCGCCTGAGTGCCCGTATCGCTCCCGAAGCTTCGCTGCAGGGCGGCAGCTTCTTCTATGTGCGCAGCCAGGTCGATGGTAGCGCCTATTTCCCGGTTTCGGATAAAATTGTGCTGGCCGGACGCGCGCGTCTGGGAACGATTGCCGGTGCCGGTACCAACAGCATCGCACCGTCCCGCCGGCTTTATTCCGGCGGCGGCGGCTCGGTGCGGGGTTACAGCTATCAAACGGTCGGGCCGCTTGATGTCAATGATGATCCGGTCGGCGGTCGTTCGCTGGTCGAATTTTCGCTCGAGGCACGCGTCCGGACCGGCTTGTTCGGGGGCAATTTTGGCCTCGTGCCGTTCATCGACGCCGGCAATGTTTACTCCAGCAGCACGCCGGATATTTCCGGCATGCAATATGGTGCCGGTCTCGGCATCCGCTATTATAGCGACTTCGGCCCAATCCGGATCGATGTCGGCACCCCGATAAATCCGCGATCGGGTGATTCCCGGATCGCGGTCTATGTATCGCTTGGTCAGGCATTCTAGATGACCGATGGTACCGAAAAGCCCCGGTCCGGTCTGATGACATGGCGCTGGCCGATGCGCAGCCTGATCGGATTGGCCGTGCTGGCCATCCTTGGCCTGATCGGCGCGGCGCTCTGGCTGGATAGCGATTCCGGCCATCGCTACATTATCGATCAGGTGGAAGCGCTGGAGCCGGACAGCGGTCTCCGCATCGGGATCGCGGAGATAGATGGATCAATTTACGGCGAAGCCATAATGCAGGGGCTTGAACTGAGCGATCCCGAAGGACGGTTTTTTTCCGCCGGAGCGGTGGCGGTCGACTGGAACCCGCTGGCATGGATATTCAATGAACTGAATATCTCGGCAGCGGTCATTAGCAAGGCCAGGATCGACCGCTTGCCGAAGTTGATCGATAGCGGAGAAGACCAGCCGCTGCTGCCGGACTTTGACATATATGTCGGCGCCTTTCGCGTCGACAATCTCGCCATCGGGGAAGCCGTAGCCGGGTCAGAACAATATGCTGATCTGTCCGGTTCGGCCGATATCCGGGCGGGTCGCGCGATGGTGCATCTGGATGCTGCAACCACGCGCAGTGGTGACAAATTGGCGCTCGCCCTGAATGTGGAACCGGATCGCAAAAAGCTCGATATCGATGCGGAAGTGATCGCGCCGTCAGGCGGCGTGCTGGCCGCTATTCTTGGACGGGATCAGGATCTGGCTATTACCCTGAAAGGCGATGGTAGCTGGCAGAAATGGAATGGCGAGTTCAACGCGCTCGGCAATGGTGAATCGCTGACGCAGATCGCGCTTGAAGCCAAGGAAGGCGTGTTTGCCTACGATGGCACGCTGACCGCCGCGCTCATGCCCGAAGGCATTGCACAGAAACTGGCGTCGCCCGATCTGGCGATCAAGGGCAGCGCGAGCCTTGCGGACCGTCTCGTGACCCTGGATCTCGATGCTCGCTCCGCCGCTCTGTCCTTTACCGCAAAGGGCGGGATTGATCTCGGGCGGAACAGTCTCGACGCGATGCGGCTCGAGACGAGGCTGATCGATCCTTCCGCGCTGGCGGCCAATATGAAAGCGCAGGATTTCGAGCTGAAGGCGTTGCTGAACGGCAAGTTTTCCGAACTGCGGTATCAGTATCTGTTGACTGCGCCGCAACTGGCCCTGGGCAAGACCCTGTTGACCAATGTGCGCGGCGAGGGCGAGGGGCAGCGCGATACCGGCGGCTGGGACATTCCGGTCAAGCTGTCCGTTGGCACGGTGATCGGCAATGGCGAATTGCTGAAACAACTGCTCTCCGGATTTAGCGCGAACGCATTGCTGCGTTATGAAAAAGATTTACTGTTCGCCGAGCGCGCCCGTGTCGCGACCAACGTCGCAAAAGGCACATTGGATCTTGAACTACGTCCCTCGACCGGCGATTTCGCGGTCAATATAGATGCCAATGCACCCGGCTTTGCGGTACAGGGGGTCGGGCTGGCCGATATCGTCGCGCAAATCAATCTGGGGCCCGCGCCATCCGGCTTGTCGCTTGATGGCGAGGTCAACGCGAAACTGCGCCGCTTCGATATTGCCTTCCTCCGCGAACTGGCGGGCGGACTGCCGGAGCTGCAAACTGGCCTTGCCCTCGGTGCGGACGGTCGACTGCGATTTTCCGATCTCGCCGTAAAGGCTCCCAAGATTTCTTTCCGGGGTTCCGGCAAGCAGACCAGTGCGGCAACCTTTGCCTTCCAGGGCTCCGGCAAACAGGACAGCTATGGTCGCTTCGATCTGAAGCTCGACGGACCGCTGGCCCGGCCGAAGATCGCCTTGCTGCTCGACAGCCCGCTGCCCGCCGCCGGTCTGTCGAAGGTCAGCCTTAATCTTGATCCCGTGAACGCCGGCTTTGCCTATGTCGCATCCGGTGGATCGACGCTGGGACCATTTAGTAGCACCGGCAATATCCTGATCAAAGCGGGTCAGGATACGGCAGTGCGTGTTGATCGTCTGCTGGTGTCTGAAACGCTGGCGACCGGCACGATTCGATCCACCGCCCAGGGCTTCGCCGGAACGCTCGCCGTCAGCGGCGGCGGCGTGAACGGCGATGTGCTGTTCCGCCCCGGCGACGGACGACAGTTGATCCGCGCCAATCTCAAGGCGGAAAATGCCCGGTTCGATGGCAACCCGCCGATTTTCATCCGCACCGCCGTGCTTGACGCGGATATTGTGCTGATCGATGGCAAGTCGAATATCGACGCGACCTTGCGTGCGCAGGGGATCAGCCGTGGCGAGCTGATGATCGGCCGCATCGCTGCCAACGCAAAGCTGACCGACGGCATTGGCGCGGCGACCTTTACCATGGCCGGGACCCGGGGCAGCACGTTCGAATTTCAGGCAAAAGCGGATATCACGCCGGATCGTTACCAGATCACCGGCGACGGGAAATTCGAAGGACGCAGACTTCGCCTGACGGAGAAACTTGAGCTCCGCCGGGTCGGCGACGGCTGGACGATTTCCCCGACGACCATCAGCTACGGTAGCGGCAGCGCCCGTATGTCCGGACGATGGGGCACCGGAAATTCACATCTGGTCATGGCGCTGACGAAAATGCCGCTGTCGCTGGTCGATATCGCTTACGCAGATCTTGGGCTGGGCGGCACCGTCAATGGCACCGTCAAATTGACCCAGTCGGGTTCGCAAGTGCCGGTCGGCGAGGCCAAGCTAACAATCAAGGGGCTGACCCGGTCGGGCCTTATATTGACATCCGAACCGGTCGACCTTGGCCTGAATATCGCGGTTAGCCAGCGCAACGCAGCGGCGCGGGGGATCATCAAGTCTCCGGCAGGAAAAACCATCGGACGGTTCCAGGGACGGGTGACCGGTCTCGGCGGCGGCAACTGGCAGAGCGAGTTGTTGAACAAGCCGCTATTCGCCCAGGCCCGGTTCAGCGGCGGTGCGGAAAGTATCTGGCGGCTGACCGGCGTCGAGACCTTTGACCTGACCGGACCGGTTGCGGCCAGCGCCGATGTCAGCGGCAGCCTTGCCAATCCGCAGATCAAGGGACTGGTGCGGACCAGCAATGCCCGGCTGGAAAGCCCGCTGACCGGTACGGTTATTTCCAACATCAAGACAGTCGGCCGGTTTGACGGCTCCCGTCTGGTGCTGCCCGAATTGACCGGCGTTACCACCGGTGGCGGAACGGTCAGTGGCAGTGGCAGTTTCGATTTTGCCGTCGCGCCCGGTGAAGGCATCGGCATCGTGATGGACGTCAATGCCCAGCAGGCGGCACTGATCGCACGGGACGATTTCGCCGCTACGGTGACCGGGCCGATCAAGATACGCAGCTCGGTTGACGGAGGTCTGATCTCGGGTGACGTAATTCTCAACCGCAGCTATTTCCGCTTCGGTCGGGCGAGCGCAACCGCCAACCTGCCGGATATCAAAACCCGCGAGATCAATCGTCGTGCCGATGAGCGGCCGGTGTTAATTCGCAGTCGTCCGTGGCGTTTTGCGCTGACGGCGGATGTTCCCAACCGGCTGCGGGTCGAAGGCCTGGGGCTGGATAGTGAATGGAGTGCCAATCTGAAAATAACGGGGCCGGTCGATAATTTCGCCATCGTCGGTACTGCCAATCTGGTGCAGGGCAATTATACCTTCGCCGGCCGGCGTTTCCGGCTCGAGCGGGGACGGATCCGCTTTGTCGGCAACCAGCCGGTCAATCCGATATTGGATATCGAGGCGGAAGCCAATCTGACCGGTCTGAATGCTACGATCAACGTGACCGGCACCGGCAACCAGCCCGAAATCGCCTTTACCAGCATCCCGGCTTTGCCCCAGGACGAGCTGTTGTCGCGGGTCCTTTTCGGCGCGTCGATTTCCGCCCTGTCTGCCCCCGAAGCCGTGCAGCTGGCCGCCGCAGTGGCCTCGCTCAACAGCGGCGGCGGCCTCGATCCGATCAACCAGTTGCGCAAGGCGGTCGGGCTGGATCGCTTGCGGATATTGCCGTCCGATACCACCACCGGCGCGGGCACCTCGATCGCAGCGGGCAAATATATAACCCGCCGCGCTTATGTCGAGCTGATCACCGACGGCAAGGGCTATAGCGCGACCCAGCTGGAGTTCCAGATCACCCGCTGGCTGTCGATCCTGTCGAGCATCTCGACGCTGGGCCGGCAAAGCGCCAACGTGCGGGTGAGCAAGGATTATTGATCCGGTCTGTTTCGGAGAGACCGGGCAGAGGAGGGGAGACAGGAGTGCGGGCCAAAGGCTCGTCCCGCTAACAGGCATGTCCCAAAAATATACCCGCCAAGCCGGAGCCGTCTCGGCCTGTCCTCATAACATTCCGGCCCTCGAGAAGACCGGATGCCGGAAGATCAGGCAGAGACAGGCATCGTGGAGTAGCAGGCATCCAGCGTCGCGAATGCGCAACCGCAAGGATTTAGGCGAGGGCTCCTAAAACGCCAGGCTCAGCGAGGCGCGGGCGGAATAGCCGACGCTCTCCGCCGTTTTTTCGGCTCTCGCGGACAATTGCCAGGTAAAGTCCATCCCGCCCGCCAATATGCGCGCTTCGCCCAGCCAGCTGCTGTCGAGACCGTCCGGCGTCAGGGTGAAATCCTCACCATCGAGGAAACTGGCGGTGGTCGTGCCGAGCGATCCGGCCAGATGGTGCCGGCGTCCCCCTTCCAGTTCAAACGTCAGGGGCGTGGAATCTTTTCGTTTACGGCCCAGTCGATAGACAGCGGCGACTGTCGTGGCGGCTGTAACCGAGTCGCTGGTCCGGCCGTCCACATAGAGGTTCAGTGCATCGCCACCGCCGGTTTCGTCATATCCGCTTTCATGCAACCGATAATAGTCGAGCGTAGCCTTGGGGCGGAAGGTCAGACGACTTCCGACATCCAGATCATAGGAAACACCGCTGGTTCCGGAAACCATCCAGCCATTCCAGTCAGCCGTTGTGGTGCCGGTATAGTCGGTGTCATCCGCGGTTGCGGTTATTGAGCGGGTGCTGGATAGCGAAAGATAGGAGGCTGATATCCGGCCGAAGGCATAAAGCGGACCGCTATCCATCCTCCAGAACGCGCCAAGTTCATGCTGCGAAGCGTCAACGATGCCGGTACCGCCGTTATTTTCGATATCACCGCTGGTATAGGCATAGGACAGTCCGAGATTTCCTATTTTCGACCAACGCTCGAGACCCATGGATACGCCCCAGCCGCTGGTTTTATAGGAAGCGGCATCGCCGGCATCTTTTTTATTTCCCCAATAGATCGGCTCTATCCATGCGCCAACATTGCTTACGTCATAGATTGAGGAATCGTCCATGATATGCAGGGCGGCCAGCCGCGACCCGCGGGTGGCAAAGTCAAAGATGCCGCCGGAGTGGTCCGGTAAAAACTGATCCACCTGGCTTTGCAATGTCGCGGCATCCTCGATTTGCAGAAAGCTTGTCGCCAGCGTGTCGTCTGTCGCACTGGCGGTGAGGATCGCGTCATATGCGGAGGTCCCGGTACCGGTCAGCCCCAGTTCTTCCGCTGCCTTTCTGCGGATTTCCAGAACCAGATCATTGCCGGACAGGCTGGTCTCGCCAGCAAAGATGAAGGGCAGTTCTGTTGTCGCGGAATCGAAGTCGGGGGTGCCGTTAATCTGCGATGCGGTCAACACGACATAGGTTCCGTCGGCATTTTCGAGCGAGGAAATTGTCGTGGCAATTTTCGCTCCCGTTTCAAATGTCGCGCTGTTCACTTCATATAGCGAACTGGTGCCCTCTTCGCCGTCAATATAGACGCCAAGCGTACCGCCGGAGCCCACGGTCAGGCTGTCGAATGTGGATGTTTTTGCATCGCCGACACGGAATGTTCCTCCATCGACGACGACAGATACGCCCGATCCGTTCTGGACGGTTCCGGTATAAACTGCGCTGTCGTTCAGGGTCACAAGAACGGATTGGCCGGCTCCGTCGATGTCGCCGACAAAAGTTGCTTCATCGGATAAGGTCATTAGCCCGGTGCCGGTGCCGAAATATACATCGCCCGTATAGGCTGCATCATCCGACAGGGTGAGCGTATCATTGCCTGCGTTAAAATAGGTGTCGCCGATAATCACGCCGGCGCTGGCACTGATCAGGTCATTACCCGATCCGGTCACGATATCGCCGATGATCGCGGTATAAATCGTGTCATCCGTTTCGTCGTCGTCGAGATCCGCTTCGATGTCCGCTTTGGTTTCCGCGTCCTCGTCGTTGAGATACTGGATGATCGTCAGGCCGGTTGTGTTGCTGGATGCGGCGATCGCTTGCTGAATGTCTTCGCTGGACGCCGAAGTCGTTATGAAACCGGAGTTTTCGATCGATGTCAGCGATCCGGACAAGTCCCTGATCGCATAGACCTCTCCTTCTCCGGTAGAAGTGAGCGTTGCTGACAGGGTGCCGGAGACGGCGATGCGATCAACGGTAGAGTCTTCATTGATCAGAAGAGCGGTTGCGGTCGAATCGTAACTTGTAGCCTTTAACGTTCCGGCCAGTTCGATGCCGCCGGTGACGTCAACAGCGCCACCTTGCCCGCCAATGACCAGGCCGAAGGAATCGGTGGAACTGTAATTTGCCGTGCTGACAATCGATCCGTCGATCACAAGGGAATAGCCGTCAGCATTGTCAGCGACGCTCCCTATAACACTATCACTCGCCCCGCCGATCAGCATCGCCGGACCATTGCCGGTGGACGCGATGTAACCGGTGCCTTCCAGCGTGTCTTCGATGCCGTCATTATCCTCGTCATCATTGTCGTCATCATCGTCATCGGGCGCGACAGCGACTAGAATACCGCCACCCACATTGCCGGTAATCTCGACCGCAGCTGCACCGGATCGGAGATCGGTCCGGGACAGCGACGTCGTCACGCTATCGTCGTTTGTATAGCTGCTCAA
The DNA here is from genome assembly GCF_963975555.1 of uncultured Parasphingorhabdus sp. Classification (GTDB taxonomy): domain Bacteria; phylum Pseudomonadota; class Alphaproteobacteria; order Sphingomonadales; family Sphingomonadaceae; genus Parasphingorhabdus. The sequence goes on from NZ_CAXBHH010000001.1 coordinate 1,085,810, forward strand.
TTGCCGAACTGTTCCCTGAAAGGTCAGTGTGCCGTCAATATCTCCCTGCGAAGAAAAGGCTACCGACCCGTCGCCGACAACCTGGACACTGCCGCGAACGGTAACATCCTCCGAAACGTCGTTCACTTTGATGCCATAGCCGTTATCGCCGATTACCGTGATCGTACCGGTGTTGATAATCGAACCATCATAGCTGGAATCGACCACGATTCCCCCGGAATTCAGGCCTTCCACGGTAATGGTCCCGCTGTTGTCCAGCGATCCGCTCGCGGTTCCGCCGCCAGCGACGTAGATGCCATAGCGATTGCTGGCAGAGGCAATCGGGCCGTCGGCAATCGCGTTGGCATCGTCATCTTCGGATACGAAATCTTCCAGTACCGTGATCGTTCCGACATTCGAGATATTGGCATCGGTACCGGTCTGGACCAAAATTCCTATCGCATCATCCGCATCTCCGACGTTGATTTCGCCCACAACGACGCTTGAATCATCTTCATCCAGCCCTTCGATGGTGACGTCATTGTCGCTGTCCACCGTAATGGCCACGCCTGAATCGATCGCGATAACGCCGCCGTCGGTTATGATGATATCGCCATCTATCGACGTCAATATCGGGTCGGTCGTTTCGCTGTTGATGGTCGTGTCGGCATAAGCGGGAACGCTGGCCAACGATGTTGCAATGGCAAAAGCACAAGTCGTATTCCTGATAATGCGCATAATGGGATCAATCCTGATGTCGTGTTGAATGGGGGTTTCAGCACGCGTCATTGATCCGAACTGTGGAAGAATTATGAGGGTTGCGATGGGGCGTTGAACGGCCTGTGCCTATATATAGGGAAGTTCGAGCATCTCTACGCTCGATCGGCCAAGCGCAAACGTGCGGGTGAGCAATGAATATCGAGGCCTGTTCGTCAGGGCCGCAAAAATCGCGACAAGGTGCGGCCTGGATAGTCATCTTCGCTTCCCGCTAATAGTTCTGTCGACATTATCGCTTTGCAATACACTATGTTGCTGTTGATAAGCGGGATGCGCTCCTGCAGCTCATTGCGGAGCATATTCTTCCCTCTTTCCCACAGGTTTTGTGAAAAATGACCGCTTTGCTCGGGTTGGTCGTTGGCAAGAACGATAATGCGGGCAGGGGGAATATGATGCAATCAATTGCTCGGCATTGGCCGGGGCGTTTGAAATGCTGAAAAGATTCCGTTCCGGATCAGACGGGATCAACTGTGAGCCGTCTCCCATGTCGGTCGATCCGGTGAGTGAAATAAGCTGCAAAAACCTGCCGTTCAATCCGACCAATCTTTAAAACGCAATCTCCTTATTGCTTGCTGACGGGCAACATACGCAATGGTCACTTTCTGAAAAACGCGAGCAGATCGCGGTTAATCACATCCGGATTTGTCGAGGCCATTCCATGCGGGAAGTCGGGGTACGTCTTCAATGTGCCGTCGGAGACTAATTTAATCGCGAGTAGAGCAGAGTTGGCAATCGGGACAATCTGATCATCTTCGCCATGCATGATTAAAACGGGAACTTTGACCGCTTTCAAATCTTCGGTGAAATCAGTTTCTGAAAACGCCTTGATGCAATCATAGTGGGCTTTTGATCCGCCCATCATGCCTTGGCGCCACCAATTTTCAATAAGGCCTTGCGATATTTTTGCGTTTGGCCGGTTGAATCCGTAAAACGGACCGCTGGGTATATCCATAAAGAACTGAGCGCGGTTCTCCGCCAAAGCGCTTCTAAAGCCATCGAATAGCTCCATCGGCAATCCACCTGGATTTACAGCTGTTTTCAACATTATTGGGGGGACAGCGCCCAATAATGCTGCTTTGGCAACACGGCCGGGCTTTGCTTGGGCTACGTAGCGGATAACTTCTCCACCTCCGGTAGAATGCCCTACATGAATTGCGTTTTTCAATCGCAAATGATCGGTCAATGCAGCCGTATCCGCCGCATAATGATCCATATCATTTCCCTCCCATGTTTGAGTGGAACGACCATGTCCGCGACGATCGTGGGCAATCACACGATATCCTTTGCCTAAGAAATAGAGCATCTGAGCGTCCCAATCATCGGCTGATAATGGCCAGCCGTGATGAAACACAATTGGCTGCGCATTTGTTGGGCCCCAATCTTTATAAAAAATCGAGACGCCGTCGGTGGTTACAATAGACTGGTTTGTCATGCGAAATGCTCCTTTTGCTGGGCTGGGCGAGAGGGTGTTGGAGAATAGTTCGGTGGGTTGAAAAGCTGCTGTTGCTGCGACCAAGGCCGTAATGCGACCAACCCCAACGAGGACCTTTCTGCGTCCATATTCAGGTGGTTTGGAAGACGACATATCTTGTTCGGGACGAGAGAGGGTCTGGGACATCTGCGGGAACTCCTGCGCCTTGGAATTAATTTCTAAGCCAAGATGCCTCAGTCCCGTGCACAGCTATTGTTTAATCCAGATATTTTTAGTCGAGACCAAACATAATCGCAGCCTGTGTCTTTCCGCGATGGACTTATGGTCAGCGAACTCGGTAATTTTGATCTGTTTGATGCTTGAGTAGCGCGGTTTCAGCCACGGGGTTCGGTGAACCCGCTTTGCCCGCTTTTAGGATGGACCGAAAACAGCAGCGTACTGCACAAAATAATCATACCAGTCAGCGCCAACGGTATCGCTAGGCCGTATATTAGAACCAGAGTTGCGCCAGTTGCAGCCCCAGCAAAAATGCACAGGACAGCCGCGCAACGGCGTAACCAGTTCGGGTTTGATCCGCCGGCGATCCTAGAATCTGCGGCAAGCCCGGTCAGCGTCAGCGTTAATACTGTTGTTGTAAGGTCGGGGATTTTGAGTTGCCGGATCGTACCATTGCGATAACCCATAGCGATAGCAGTCAAAGCTATAATTGCATAAAGTTGGATTTTGGTTTCTTGCGCAGCAACATCGAAGCCGATCGCGACAGCTGCTGCTATCCATAGCAGCGCTGCTTCTATAACCGCAGAGAGGTTCAACCAGCGGCGTAAGGGACCGGGCTTCAGCCGCGAACCGGCAAGACCAGCAGCAACCGCGCCAATCAGGAAGCAGGCAATTGCCAACAGATAAGGGGCAACAGAAAATCCCGGCGCATCAGCAACGGCGAAGCCCAGAAAGACGATATTCCCGGTCATATTGGCCGTAAACACCTTCCCAAGCCCAAGCACGCTGATCGCATCCACGAGTCCGGTCGTGAACGACAGAATCAAGAGCAGTTGCGCCAATGGCGGAGTAGTTTGAGCAGCATTCTTCATTAGATCACCTTGTTTCGGTGCGGAAATCGGTTTCTAAAAGGGCCGAGCCGATAGGAAAAAAAGCGCACAGGTCTTTCTCCGCAACCTTGAGACAAAACTTATAAAGCCGAGAACATGCGTGAGCTACGTAGCCGCATGATCAAGACGCGCAGCCAGGATGGCGGCCAGTAAGAATGCGCCGGCTAAGCCAATATGTTCAAAGAAGGCATTGCTCGCAGCAAATTGTTCCTGTCCGTGCAACATCCAGAACGGATTGGCGATAAAGGCTGCAAGCACCGTAAAAGTCCCGAGCATGGCCGCTCCCAGCCATGCTAGACGATTGGTCAGCACCATTGTCGATCCAGCCAATTCGATAAAGATGGTCAATGCTGCCGCTATAGCAGGAAGAGGGATCCCAAAATGTGCCTGCTCGGCCACCGCAGTTGGCCAATCCATCAAATTTGTAAATCCGCCGATCAAATATGCGCCAACCAAAAGCAGTCTCGCAAGAAACAATGTTATCGGCTGGTTTAATATTGCGGAGACGATAACCGGATCAGACCAGATTCCTCCATGAGTGTCTTTGCCAGTCATGGTCACACGGCCCAACAGCCGCAACCTAATGCGCCCCAAAATGTCTGAACATCTGCCGTTGGAACAGATCTGCCCAATGCAGCGGCATGATCGTGGCCATGTACGCCGCATGCTGCAGAGCAACCACATGCAGATGCAAGTTTTTCCGAGACCTCTGACTTGCGGTAATGACCGCCGAAATGGGCGACGGGCGACCAGTCTGGCATCGCTGGCGGCAAGTCCGGAGCCAGCCGAGAATAATTGCCTTCGCCGTGTACCACTGCACCACCCAACATAGTCAGAACCGAGCGCAAATGGACAATCTCGTCTTCGGGGACGGAAAAATAATCGTCGGAAAGAAGCGACAGGTCGGCGAGTTGGCCTGCACGAATCTGGCCCTTCTTACCCACTTCGCTTGAAAACCAGGTATTTTCGTGTGTCCACATACGCAGTGCCTTTTCGCGGCTAACGCGGTTGGCACCGGGATATATTCGCAATCCACCCACGGTTTTTCCAGTCACTAACCAGGATAGCGATACCCAAGGGTTATAACTGGCGACACGAGTGGCATCCGTACCCGCGCCTACAGGAATTCCCGCCGCGATCATCCGCGCAATTGGCGGCGTTCGTTCGGCGGCACGCGCACCATAGCGCGTGGTAAAATCTTCGCCCTGAAATGCCATCCGATGCTGAACCGCAATTCCACCGCCAAGCGCTGCAATCCGGTCAATGTTGCGATCGCTGATCGTTTCGGCATGGTCAAAAAACCAGTTAATTCCGGTCAGGGGAATGTCTCGATTGACCTTTTCATAAACATCAAGGGCCCGATCGATTGTCTGGTCATATGTTGCGTGTAGACGCCATGGCCAACGGTTCTCTGCCAGTAGACGAATGACTGGTTCCAAATCTTCCTCCATGCCCGGCGGCATATCGGGTCGCGGCTGACGGAAGTCTTCAAAATCGGCGGCGGAATAGACTAACATCTCACCCGCGCCATTGTGCCGGTAAGTATCATCGCCTCGCCCGGGTGACACCTGTTTTACCCATCCAGAAAAATCGGCCATCTCCTCCTTGGGTTTTTGAGTGAATAGATTGTAACTAATTCGAACGGAAAGTTGGCCGTCCGCATGCAGCTTTTCAATTATTTCGTAATCGTCGGGATAATTTTGGAACCCGCCGCCGGCGTCAATCACGCTAGTGATTCCAAGCGCGTTAAGTTCGCGCATAAAATGGCGTGATGAATTGAGCTGGTATTCGGGCGGAAGTTTTGGCCCTCGAGCCAGTGTCGCATAGAGGATCGTCGCATTGGGTTGCGCTATTAGCAGGCCGGTAGGTTCCCCTGATGCATCGCGGACGATCTCGCCTCCGGGCGGGTTGGGTGTGTCTTTCGTATATCCTACCGCGCGCAGGGCTGCAGCGTTCAGCAAAGCGCGGTCATATAGGTGCAAAATGAATACCGGTGTGTCCGGAGCGGCAGCGTTGATCTCTGCGATGGTAGGGAGCCGTTTTTCAGCAAATTGATGTTCCGTAAAACCGCCAATGACTCGAACCCATTGTGGAGGTGGTGTATTCTGGACTTGGCGGCGCAACATCGTCATCGCTTCCGATAGACTGGGGACGCCATCCCAGCGAAGTTCCATATTATAATTTAACCCGCCGCGGATCACATGGGTGTGACTGTCGATCAGCCCAGGAATCAAACGGCGTCCGCCCGCGTCGAGTTCTTGGGCATCTGGAGAAGCTTCGCGCACTTCCTGTTCCGAGCCAACGACGAGGAAGTGTCCGTCGCGAATCGCAACTGCTTCTGCCAGCGGATTCTCCCGATCCAACGTAGATATGCGAGCATTGTAAATGATGAGATCAGATTTGGGCATGGCGTGCCTCCAATGGCTGGTGAGTAGCGAGTGGCAAGGGGCTGCAATCGTGACGGCTCCGACAACCGAGCCGTCGTCGGGTGGTGCCCGTCAACTTTTGCTTTCCGGACAATCGGGATAAATTTTATCATGGCTTGGGAGTCGCCCGAATACGTGCCGGACGCAGTCTTCCTGGACGAATTCTGTCACGCCTTCCCCTCGCATGAACTTCATCGCTATGGGGGTGATCTGCTCGCCGATGAGCATGCCTAGCAGACCCACAAGCGCGATAACCGGCGGCGCTGGCGATCGGACCTGGAATACACCGTAAAGCAAGCCTACAAGCAGGCCGATCCCCAATGCTATCATATATGATTTCATGATATCCCATCCTTCTCTTTGAATTTTCCGCACGGCTGAGGTGGGGAGGTTCGCGCGTGAACCTCCCCCATCCGTTTAGTGAGAGCCCTCGGAAGCGTTAAACATTGCTTTGGCGTATGTGATGCCAATACCGTAGGCTCCTGCCAGTTTCTGAGCGGCACCAGTCGTTGCTTCATAGGTTTCTGTGCGGGCCCAATCGCGTTGCAGTTCTAAAATATACTGGACTGAGGTCAAAGGAATTGCTCCTTGCTGTATCATCCTCTGCACAGCATGATCATGGGCTTCATTCGACACGTCTCCGCAGGCATCTGCGATGAAATATGCTTCAAACCCTTGATCAATTGCTGATAAAACGGGACCTACGATACAGACGCTGGTCCACAGTCCCGCGAAAATAATGCGCGGTTTGCCAATTCGGTTTACCTCATCGATCACTGCACTGTCTTCCCATGTGTTCATCGACGTGCGGTCGAACAGTGAAAGATCGGATAAAACATCGGTGATTTCAGAAAACATAGGCCCGGAGAAGCTTTTCTCCGCAACCGTAGTCAAAATCGTCGACACAGCAAAAATTTTTGCCGCCTCTGATACCAGTGCAGCATTATTGCGTAACAAGGTGGGATCAATGGACCTTGTTGCAAACGCCATCTGCGGCTGAAAATCTATCATTACCAATGTATGATTATCAGGATTGAGTAGTGATTTGCTTGGAACGGGAGTGGCTTTGGGCATCATATTATCCTTTGTGGTGCTGAATTATCGACCCAAAGATGCCCTCAACCGGTGATCGATTATTGTATGATCGGAAGGTAATCGGTCGCAGCCGCACATAAAATCAACCCATCCGGAATTTGATCTAGAAACCTGCGATATACGGGCGCAGACTTCGAACCATGGAGGTAGCTTATGTTAAAATTACTTGTTTTCTACGGATCCTATCGACGTGACCGGATGGGGATTAGATTAGCGGATTATCTGGTCAGGCGGCTTCGCGATCGTGAGCATGAAGTCGAACTTATTGATGCGCAGGCTGTCGGCCTCCCGATGCTCGACCGGATGTACAAGGAATATCGGGCGGGTGATGCGCCCATAAACATGGAAGCGCTAGCGACTTCGATCAAGCAAGCTGATGGTTTTATATTCGTTACGGGTGAATATAACTGGGGTATTCAGCCTGGACTGAAAAACCTCACCGACCATTTCCTGGAAGAGTGGTTCTGGCGACCCGCCGCAATCGCTAGCTATTCGGCTGGCCGACTTGCTGGAGTGCGTGCGGCAAGCTCATGGCATCCGACATTGTCAGAGATGGGGATGGTTACGATTTCTTCGAGTCTTGCCGTTGGTCCCATAGCGGATACACTCGACGTGGCAGGCAATAGCACCGGCAAGGCTGGTGCGTCACTCGATCGAGCCTTTCTGCGATTTTCTGCCGATCTAGAATGGTGGGCCGAAGCTGCTCGGAATCAATCCGCCCACGTCAATCGACCTTATTGAGCGAGTGCCCTGAACATGCCGACTTACCGACTAGAGGCTTTTACCGATGGTGTATTGGCCATTGTCATCACCATAATGGTGCTTGAGCTAAACGTTCCTGTCGGCGGGCGGTTGTCTGACCTTAGCGCCCTAGCACCCATCATGTTCGCCTATGTGCTGAGCTTTGTGAATGTTGGAATATATTGGAGCAACCACCACCATTTATTCCAAGTGGCCGACAGGATCGACGGACGCGTGTTATGGAGCAATCTCGTGTTATTGTTCTGGCTATCGCTTTTGCCCTTCATGATCCGTTGGCTTGATGCATCAGACTTCTCCACGAGCGCCGCGGCAGGTTATGGCGTCGTGTTAACGATGGCCTCGGCATCCTGGATGGCAACAAGACATTTCATTCTGGCGTGCGAGCAAAATGATTTTGCCCTATCCCGTGCGATCGGGCGAGACCGGAAAAGTTGGTTCAGCGTTTCGGCCTACGCAGTTTCGACCCTATTTTCGTTCTACCACCCGCTGTTAGCTATTTCGGGCTACGTGCTCACAACGATTGCGTGGCTTGTGCCGGACAGGCGGCTGGAGAGAGTGATGCAGAAAAAGCTGGAATTGGGCTAGACACAACGGTTCCCGCTCATTGGGAATCCGTTCCTCAACCAGCTCCTTCAGAAGGCTGGCTCGGGCGTTACATCGCCAGGTATTCCGTATCAATCCGAGCGGTTTCGAGGACGTAGCTGATATTTTCTGACTGGCTTATCCAAATTTGCGGAGTAGAAGGCGGTGGAGGCACTGCTATTCAGTTTACTCGATTGACTGGTTAGAGTAAAAACTCGCGAACCAAACTCTAGGACGCTCGCATGGGGTCAACGCCAATTAAAGTTATGGTGGTAGACGACCATCTTTTTTTGCGAGAAGGACTGCGGGCGATAATCGACGCCCAATCCGATTTGAAATTAGTATCAGAAGCGGAGTCTGGTGAAGAGGCTCTGGAAATGTATGCGACAGATCGGCCCGATGTCGTGCTGATGGATCTGCAAATGCCCGGCATGGGCGGGGTTGCAACGATCGAGGCGATGAAAAAACACTGGCCGACCGTGCGGATCATTGTGTTGACAACCTATGCGGGCGATAGTCAGGCTCTGCGGGCACTTCGAGCTGGCGCGTCCGGCTATCTGCTGAAAAATAGCCTGCGAAGAGAACTTTTGGATGCTATCCGTTCGGTTCACGAGGGTGGAAAACACCTTAGCGCGGAAGTCGCCGCCGGAATCGCGTTTCACGTCATTGATGACACTCTGACCGAACGAGAAACCAGTGTTCTCAAACTCGCTGCCGATGGCAATTCAAACAAGCAGATCGCTGGAAAGCTTGGTGTCGTTGAAGTCACGGTCAAAGGCTATATGAAAGCAATCTTTGCCAAGCTCAGAGCTTCTGACCGCACGCACGCGGTCACTATTGCCGCAAGGCGCGGTATCATTGAATTGTAGAATGACAGAAGCCCAGGCGAACGTCCGATGGCGAAGTAAAAAAGCAAAGATTTTCTGGCTCAAATTATCTGTGCTTTCATGGAGCACCCTATTTCTTCTGGTGATTTCGGCGCCAGTATCGGCGCTCAATCCAGACCGGCCTTTGGTCCAGTTACGGCATACGAGCTGGACTATTGGTGACGGTGCGCCAGGAAATATCCTGGCGATGGCGCAAGGTAGGGACGGGTTCCTGTGGCTTGGCACATCTACCGGCCTCTACCGGTTCGACGGATTGATCTTTGAAAGGTTCGAACCGGTTGACGCTGATACCGGTCGTTCGCTTCAGATCACCGCCGTTCTCGCTGCCCGCAACGGAGATGTCTGGGTGGGTTACGATTATGGTGGCATCGGACTGTTGCGCAACGGAAAACTTCGGGACGCCAATCCATGGCCTGCCAAAGGCAGTGTCCAGGCCATGGTCGAGGGAAGCGATGGCGCCATTTGGTTTGCATCCAATAGCTACGCCGCAAATGTGGTTGGTCGTCTGCTGAATGGTCGTTGGGAGATGTTCGATGTAGGAAAGGGAATCCTTCAAGAACCTGTACAATCCTTGTTGCCTGTTGCTGATGGCGGACTTTTTATCGCACTTTTCAGAACCGTTTTGAAATTTGATTCAACCAAAGACAAATTCTTTCCAATCGGAAGAACAGCCGAATTTTCCGCAGCGCTCGCGCAAGATCCGAACGGTCGAATATGGTTAGGCGATGATACAGGGCTGCAGCGTTTTGATCGCAAAAGCCCGATTGCCAACCTGCAGCGGTCAAACGAAGTATTCGAGCTACGCCGCATGCAGTTCGACAGGGACGGAAGCCTCTGGATCACCGGCCAAGCGGGTGGAATCACCCGTATTCCGGCGTTGGGTAAACAAGGTCTCTCGGAAAATATATACAGGGCCGAAACTTTTGGTACCGAGCAAGGCCTAACATCCTTGCAAACATTATCGGTCCTGGAAGATCGTGAAGGGAACCTCTGGATCGGAACCCGTTTTGGATTGGACCGGTTCTCGGCAAACGACGTAGCGCAAACATCATTCAAAGAAGGAATGATGAGCGGCTTCACATTAACCGGTCCAACAAATCCATTCGTTCATTTTGCAGGTGTCTCAGGAATCTACAGGCTTGGCAAAAATATTACAGAGCCAAAATTGATCTTTCCGGCCAAATTGACGGGGGCATTATGTGACAATGGCCGCGAGCTGCTCGTCTTGACCGCAAATGGTGATTTTCTGGTGGGGCCGAATGGCCCTCGACGATTGACGAAGCCTAAAGACCTGCAGAATACTGCATTGGTGGTGTGCGCTGCGGATGATAGCGGTACGTTTTGGACCGGCAAACAGGAACTCTTTCGAGTTTCCGGAACCACATTGAAACCAGCTACTGGTGCGATTGGTCGTTCCAATCTGGCCAGCACGATGTTGCGCTCAGACAATAATGGCGGACTTCTGGTTTATCTTGCGCTGCGCGACCTGATCCAGGTGAGCGGGAATAGCGTGAAGAAGATCTGGGCCGGTTCTAATATAAGCATCGGTTTCATTAAGACGAGCGTTTCAACATCGTCAGGCTTTATATTTGGTGGCGAGTTTGGAATTGCCCGATACGAAAATGGAAATTTCACCTCACTCACGACGAAGGACTATCCCTTTCTTGCAAACGTAACCGGCATTCTCCAGACCAGCGAGGGGCGCAGCTGGATTATCGGAGCGGCCGGTATCGTGGCAATCCCTACGGAAAAACTTGCAGCCGCTTTCGATGAACCCGGTATCGAGTTGCCGTATAGAACGTTTGGATATCAAGAGGGGTTTAGAGGCCGAATGAGCGCCTATGACACAAATGATATCGCACAGGACGAGCGCGGCCGCCTCTGGTTTGCAACTAATCTTGGGCTCGCATTCATTGACCCCGCCCGACTTGTGCACAATGCGTTGGCTCCACCGGTTATCATACGTTCGTTTCAGGCGAACGGTACAGCGCGTTCAATATCAAACGGGGATTTGCACCTTCCTATCGGAACGAACAGGATCGAAGTAGGCTATACAGCGCTCAGCCTTACCGATGCGACGGCAAACCGGTTCCGCTACCGGCTGGATGGGGTAGATCAAGATTGGGTCGAAGCGGGCAACGCTCGGCAAGCCGTATATACCAATCTCGCGCCAGGAGAATATGCATTCCGCGTGACAGGTTCCAATAATGATGAAGTCTGGAATGTGAAAGGCGCGCGGCTCAATTTCACCATTGCCCCGGCATTTTACCAAACAGGCTGGTTTTTCACCCTTTGTATTGTTGCGCTCGGCTACGTCGGCTGGCTGTTTTATCGCCGTAGAATACGTGCGACCGCCGATCGAACGCGCGCTAGGATCGAAACACAGGTTGCCGAACGGGAGAGGATTGCGCGCGAACTTCACGATACCTTGCTGCAGGGCGTGCACGGCTTGATGCTGCGATTTCAAGCGGTCGCCGATAGGTTCGATACTGGCGCGGCTGCGCGAGCAGAGCTGGAAAAAGCGCTAGAGCATGGTGACGATGTGCTGATCGAGGGGCGGGATCGGGTATTGGACCTGCGCTCACAAATCAAGACAGGCAATTTGGAAGAATTGCTTCGTTCTTACCAGGAATTTACTGGCATTCCCCTTTCAGTAACATCTGAGGGAAGCGTCATAGAAATTTGTCCGACTATCGCGACAGAAATCGCAGCCATCGTCAAAGAAGCGCTGATTAACATTGGCCGCCATGCGCGAGCGGCGGAAGCGTCGGTCACGATCAACTACGGCCTGACGGTTCTTACCATCACAATCCAGGACAATGGTATCGGAATATCTCCGTCTATCCGCGAAGCGCTGGGACGGGCTGGGCATTTTGGGCTAGTCGGCATGCGCGAGCGTTCGTACCGCATTGGCGGGGGTTTTGTGATCAATGTGCCCGCAGGAGGAGGAACTGCCATATGCATCACGATACCTGCCAGTATTGCTTATTCCGATACGGCAGCCAATTTCTCATGGTGGCATAAACTGGCAAAATGGTTGCCTTTCTACCCCTCTAAAGAGGGGGAAGACTTCGCCTCGCCCGAGGCTGGGAAATAAAAATCCAATTTGGTAGATTTTCAGCACTGGGCAATGAGGAGGTCTCCAATGTATTTTCCGGCTGCGACTACCATCGACCATAGCTTTCTGGCGCAAATTGGCAGTTACAGACATTCGACAGAAAGCGCTGCGCTTTTGGTGGCAAACGCGAGAAATGCACTTGATGGCGATCCAGACATTGTACGGTGCTATCTCGACCAACTACTGGAATTGCTTGCCCCCGAGATATGCGAGGCCGCCTATGAGCATATTTTGTTGCCAACATCAGGCGCTATTGTAAAACAAGGCGGGCTCGTCAGCGGAGGTCTTGCATCTTGGCAATTGCGCCGGGTGATGAAACATGTTGAAGATCACCTGGATGCCAATATCGTTATCGAGGCGCTGGCGGATCTGGCGCAACTCAGCCCTGGCCATTTTTCGCGAGCGTTTAAGGTATCGATCGGGGAAACACCTCATAATTTCATAATGCGTCAACGTGTCCGTAGGGCGCAGAAACTTATGCTCATGTCCGACGAAACGCTAAGCCAAATTTCTTGCGCCTGCGGTCTAACCGACCAGTCGCATTTATCGCGATTATTCAGACGTTATGTCGGGCAATCTCCTTTTGTCTGGCGGCGGAAATGGAAAGTGGCCGGGCCATGGCTCGAAGATTTTTCCAAATTTAGTCAGTAATCGGAGCATTCGATCAAGTTTGTAGCCATGTTATGATATCGACTGTGCCCGCTTTCATGTTCCTATGAGCCGAACGTCTCGCCCTCTTTGCTCCGATATCGGGCGAAATCTGTTGCGGGTTTTTTCTCAACTCTGGCCCTAGTCGACGATGGCACCTGCAGTCATGTTCACGATCGTACCGGTCATGGCGGCGGAATGTTCTGAAGCAATGAACGTGATGGTCTCGGCAACCTGAGCGAGCGTGGGCAGTCGCTTTGTCATGGTTGTCTGGGCCGCCGCTTCCAGCCATTCTGGAACCGTTAGCCCTAGCGCTTTTGCCTTTGGTTCGAACAGATTGAGAGTGTAGGATCCCGCATCGATAGCGTCGACGATCGCATGAGTGCGAAGACATACAGATCTGATGTTTCGAGGGCCAAGTTCAGCGGCCAACGCTTTGGAAAATGCTTCCACCCCGGCGCAGGCGACAATGTGCGATACATGGCCGGGGATCGCCATTTTGGAAGCAGGAGCTACAACGCTGACGATCACTCCCGGCCTATCGCCTCCCATATGAGGAGTGAAAGCCTTCGCGACGTTGAATGCTGCAGCGAGAAATATCTCAACGTCATGCAAAAATTCCTTCGCGCTAATCTCGGCAATTTCCTTACCCTGATCATGCATGAACCCGGTTGCGTTCAGCACGATGTCGACAGGTCCATGGTCTTCTGCCAGCTGCCTTGCTTTTCTGTCGAGTTCATCTGGATCAAGTACGTCCGCCTGAAAGGCAAACACTGTACCTCCCGCGTCTCTGATACACTTGGCAGAGTTTTCGACAGAGGCGACTGACCTTCCGCCAAGGTGGATTTCCGCACCCCGGCGAGCCAAGGTCATTGCAACCGCACTGCCGATGGCGCCGCTGCCACCAAGAATTACAGCGCGCTTATTTTCAAAGCCCGAGTTCTGCCCATCTAATGATTTGAACTGACCCATAATGTCCTCCCGCTACCTTATTAATGCGCCAGCCTTTTTGTCATGCGCCTGTGAAGGTGGAAATGCCGCACGGGCAGCTTCCGTTGCCGCCGGATGATAAATAGTTCCGTGGTTTTGGTCCAGATGCATCGCGTATATCTTTTTGATGCCGCAACTTTAGCTATTCCCCGGCGTTTTCGCTAAGCGGTCGATGCCGGCCTGTTTCGCTCCTCGTTCATCCCCACCGTTTTCGCCATGTCTCCGATTTACTATGGATTTTATCCCCGCGCATTGTCTGAAACATCTCGTGTGGCAACACCGGCGACCACGCGCGCAACCATGCCGATTTCCGGGGCGGTGCATCGCTTAAGCCGGATTGCCATCAGCCTTGATACCGCTCACTATTTCCCGCTTACGGACGAGAAAGCCATGGAGATTGCCGAAGCACAGCTTCACTGCATCGGTTTTTCTGGGAACGTCCGTACTTTCTCCCGTTCGAACGGCAGGGCAGTGGGTTTCTTCGTCCGCAACTGTAAAAGGCTCCCCCGCTGAGAAGCGATTGCAGTTGGGCTGTGCTGGAGATCGGATCGAAAAGTCGGGCAGGGCTCTCGTCGAATCGCATTTTGCTCTCGATTCTCGACTCTGAATGCGGTGAATGGCTGCATTGTCCGTAAAATTTCACTAGGGACCGGAAACTGCAATGTTCCCGGCTGCTATTCCGGAGGGGGATGCGCGCGACAGCGCAGATTTCCAGCGCTCGAGAAAAATTATCATTATTCTGAGTCAGCACTGTTGACCGAATCATCTCATCCATCTAGAGGACGTTTCATCAGGACGACGCGGCTCAGACGGGCCCCACTGTACT